>NZ_CP089095.1:0-1200000 GCF_021172145.1 Flavobacterium cyclinae | reverse complement strand
GTCTTCTTCTGCCGCCGTTGAAAACAAAAACAGCAATCGGAAATTTGTTCGAACAGCCGATGTAAAATTCAAAGTCAAGAATGTCGTCAAATCGACTTATGCGATTGAAGATGCAACTACGAAATTTGGTGGATTTGTAACTTTTACAAAATTAGAAAGTAACATTTACAGTGTAGATAAAACCAAAGTGAGTCAGGATAGTACTTTAGTGACTACAAAATACAAAGTAGATAACAACATTACGATTCGTGTTCCGAATACCAAAATGGATACGGTGATTAAAACCATTGCGAAACAAATTCATTTTTTGGATTATCGCATCATTAAAGCGGATGATGTTTCGTTACAAATGTTATCTAATGAATTAGCGCAAAAAAGAAGTAATTCTTCAGAAAAACGATTGGAAAATGCTATTGATTCGAAGGGAAAGAAACTCAATCAAGTGGTAAAAGCAGAAGAAACGTTAGATGCTAAAAAAGAACAAAATGACGCTTCAAAAATGCAGAATTTATCACTTCAAGATCAAGTGAATTTTAGTACATTGACTTTAAACATTTACCAAGACGAAAGCATCAAACAAGAAATGGTAGCTAATGAAAAAAGCATCAACGCTTACCGACCAAATATTGGCTTACAAATTTGGGACAGTGTAAAAACGGGTTGGTTTATGTTAGAACACATTATAGCATTTGTTGTAGTGCTTTGGCCATTTGCTTTGATTGGGCTTTTAGGATTTTTGGGATATAAGAAGTTTTTGAAAAAGTAAGAAATAAACCATCGGGAAACTGGTGGTTTTTTATATACATAATTTACTATCTTTGAAATAACTAACCAAAAAACTACTTCAATTATGAAAATTGCAACTATTATTGTTCGTGTACTTTTAGGAGCTATGATGCTTTTTGCTTCTATTTCTTATTTTTTCAACCTTATGGGAGAACAACCTGAACCAACTGGAGATTTGGCTACTTTAATGGCTGGATTTATGGCTTCAAAATACATTTTTCCTGTAGCAAAAGCTATTGAATTAGTAGCAGGATTAATGTTAGTAAGCGGTAAATTTGTACGACTAGGAACTATCATTTTGTTACCCATAAGCATCAATATTTTTCTAATTCATGTAGTGGTAACAGGTAGTGATATTCCAATGGCAGCAGCCATCTTATTTGCTAATGTGTTTTTAATTTATGCTAATTGGGATGGTTTTAAAGAAATTGTAAAGCCGTAACATTTAAAATTATTTAACTGAATTTTATCTAACATATATACCCAAAATTGGGTTGCTAAGTAAATTTTGTCATACGTATAAGCAAGTTGGCAGTAATACTAAAAAACTACCGTAATTTTTTTACGGCATTACTTTTTTCATTATCTTTGGCAAAAATGTTATAGAAATGCTTAGAAAATTTAAAGTTTCAAACTTTAAAAGTTTTGAAAAAGATTTTGAAATAGATTTGACAAATGTTAATGGTTATGAATTTAATAAAAGTTCTATCAAAAATGGAATAGTCAACAATGCCATTATTTACGGTCATAACGGTGCTGGTAAATCAAATTTAGCTCTTGCAATTTTTGATATCATTGAGCATTTAACTGACAAACAAAGAAATGAGTCTGTTTATAAAAATTATTTAAACGCTTATTGTAAATCTAATGTAGCAACTTTCTATTATGAATTTTTAATAAATTCAAAAATTGTTAAATACGAATATAAGAAAACTGACTACAAAACTATATCTTTTGAACGTTTCACTATAGATGATGAAGAACTTGTCTTATTTGACAGAATGAATAAATCAAGTGCTTTAATAAAATTAAAAGGCGCTGAAACTTTAAAAACAGAATTAGAGAATTCTGAGTTATCAATTCTTAAGTATATTAAAAACAATACTGACCTTGAGCACAATGATATAAATAATACGTTTACTACATTTTTTTATTTTATTGAGCAGATGTTGTATTTCCGTTCATTGAATGACAGAATGTTTCTTGGTTTCGATATTGGAGGAAAATATATTTTTGAAGACATCATTAAAAAGAAAAATGTTGAAGATTTTGAATTATTTTTAAATTCTGCTGGAATTAAATGTCAATTATCTATTATTGAAGAATTAGGCAAAAATTCAATTGTTTTTAATTTCAATGGAAAACAACTTCCTTTCGCCGAAGCGGCATCAACAGGAACGATTGCACTTGCTTTATTTTACTTTTGGTATCAAAGTATAAAAGAAAACGGAACGGTTTCATTTGTTTTTATAGACGAATTTGATGCATTTTATCATCATTCTTTATCTGCTTTGATAGTTGAAAAATTAAAAGAAACAGGTGTACAATTTATTCTTACAACCCACAATACTTCAATAATGACTAATGATCTTTTAAGGCCAGATTGTTACTTTGAAATGACAAAAAAACAAATACGCTCTTTGTCAAAAAGTACACAAAAAGAGTTGAGAGAAGCACATAATATCGAAAAAATGTATAAATCAGGTTCATTCGATGTCGAGTAAAGTATTATTTATTTTTGAAGGCCCTAAACTAGAGAAATTAATTACAGACAATTTAACTCAATTCTTTGTAAATGAAAACACTGTAATTACTTGTGTATATTGTACGACTATTTATAAAATTTATTCTGAAATCTCAGAAGATGAAGATTTAGATACATTTAACTTACTTAAGGAAATAGAAATCAATAAAGAAAAACTAAAGGATTTTAAAAGGTCTGATTTTGCACAAATTTATATGTTTTTCGATTATGATGGTCACGCAACAAATGCCAGTGATGAAAAAATAAAAAAATTATTAGAATTCTTTAATGAAGAAACTGAAAAAGGTAAACTTTATATTAGTTACCCAATGGTCGAAGCATTTAAACATATTGAAGACTTTGATGCATTTGAAGAATTAAAAGTTCCTTGTAAAGAAAATATTGATTATAAAAGAATCGTTAGACAGAAAGGTTTAGAAAGCTTAAAACATATTATCAACTATGATATAGATAATTGGTCAGAATTAATCAAAGCTCATCTTAAAAAAATGAATAAAATTGTACACAATTCATATATCTTTCCAAATGATATTATTGAACAAATAATCATTTTTGATAATCAATTAACCAAATATATTAATTTAGATAAAACCGTAGGGGTTTTAAGTGCATTTCCTGTATTTCTTCATGATTATTATGGTAACGAAGAAATAAAAAAACGTATAGAATAAAAAAGTACTACTGCCAACAGGCGTTTGGCAAGATTGCGAATTTTGTGGTAAATTCACGTTTGTATTTCGCAAGAAATTTAATCTTTAACAGAAAATAATCGGTTCCGAAGTCGCAACCTCGCCAAGCGCCGCAAAATGTTAAAAACCAACTAAAAAAAGCTAATTTTAACTCCTTTCCATCCTTAATATAAAAACAAAAAAATCCCAAACTCAATTGAATTTGGGATTATTGATATAATAACTTTTCTATTTACACGTGTAATGCTCTGTTATCTGTTGCTGCTAATGCTGCTTCTTTGATAGCTTCTGCAAATGTTGGGTGTGCGTGAGACATTCTTGAAATATCTTCTGCGCTTGCTCTAAATTCCATAGCTGTTACTGCTTCTGCAATTAAATCAGCACATCTTGCTCCAATCATATGAACTCCTAAAACTTCGTCTGTTTTAGCATCAGCTAAGATTTTTACAAAACCGTCAGTGTCTCCTCCTGCTCTAGCTCTTCCTAATGCTTTGAATGGGAAACTTCCTGCTTTATAAGCTACACCTTCTGCTTTTAATTGCTCTTCTGTTTTACCAACAGCGGCAACTTCTGGCCAAGTGTACACTACACCTGGAATCAAATTATAATCGATATGTGGTTTTTGTCCTGCTAAAATTTCAGCTACCATAACTCCTTCTTCTTCCGCTTTGTGCGCTAACATCGCTCCACGAACTACGTCACCAATTGCATAAATGTTAGCAGCCGAGGTTTGTAAATGATCGTTTACTTCGATTTGACCTCTTTCGGTAACTTTTACGCCTGCTTTTTCTGCGTTTAATCCATCTGTATAAGGACGACGACCTACAGAAACTAATGAATAATCACCTTCTAATGTGATGATTTCGCCTTTAGCATTTTCTGCTTTTACCGTTACAACATCTCCAGCTCTTTCTACTGATTGCACTTTGTGAGACGTGTAGAATTTCATTCCTTGTTTTTTCAATACTTTAGTCAATTCTTTTGACAGCGCCCCATCCATTCCTGGGATGATTCTGTCCATGAATTCAACTACAGAAACTTGCGCTCCTAAACGTAAATATACTTGACCTAATTCGATACCGATAACACCACCACCAATAATTACTAAGTGTTTTGGAACTTCTTTCAGTTTCAAAGCTTCAGTAGAAGTGATGATTCTTTCTTTATCTAATTTGATAAATGGTAAACTTGATGGTTTAGAACCTGTAGCAATAATAATATTTTTAGATTCGATAATTTCTGAAGAACCATCAGCTTTCGTTACTTTTACAGAAGTAGCGCTTTCAAACGAACCAACTCCATTAAAAACGGTAATATTGTTTTTATCCATTAAGAATTTTACACCACCCGAAGTTTGATCTACAACTGCTTGTTTACGAGCAATCATTTTTTCTAAATTCACTTTAACATCACCTGAAACTTCAATTCCGTGGTCTGCAAAGTGTTGTAACTCTTCATAATGATGAGAAGATGCTAATAATGCTTTCGATGGAATACATCCTACATTTAAACACGTTCCTCCAAGAGTTGAATATTTTTCAATAATAGCTGTTTTAAAACCTAATTGGGCACAACGGATAGCCGCAACATATCCTCCAGGGCCAGAACCAATAACGGTTACATCAAATTGACTCATGATTGTATATAAAGTTTGTTGTTTGACTTAAATTCGGATACAAAAGTAACGCTTTTTGAATTAATTCTTTGTTACTTTTTTGGTAAATTATTATAGCTTAATTTAAAGTAAAAGCAGTGGTAAATTTTACCTCTCCAATCATAAAAGAACTATGCGTGCTTCCAATATGCTGTAACCCTGTAAGCTTTGTAACCATAAACTCACGATATTCTTCCATATCTCTAACATTTACTTTTAAGATATAGTCATAATCGCCACTTACGTGATAACATTCCGAAACTTCGGTTAATTTTACCACTTCGTTTTCAAATGTCGTAATATAGTCTTTAGTGTGTTGGTTTAACTTAATGTGGCAAAAAACCACAAAAGATTTGTCTAATTTAACTCGGTCTAAAAGTGCTACATATTTGGTAATCACTCCTTCTCTTTCTAATTTTTTTATTCGTTCGTAAACTGCAGTAACGGAGAGATTGAGTAATAAGGAAAGTTCCTTAGTTGTCTTTTTAGTGTCTTCTTGTAGAAAACCTAAAAGTTTTTTGTCGATTGCGTCCATTAGTTGTTGTGTTGTTAGTTTTTTGTTGTCGGCAAATGTAACTATTTCACACAAATAACAGAAATAAAAACTACAACTTTAATATAAAATAGAATAAATTTCTATTTTTATTTACTAGTATTGAAAAAAATATTACATATTCCTAATTTTGATTTCAAATAAACAACCAAACTAAAAATTTATGGAAAAATTCAATCCTGCGGATCGCATCCAAGACTTACAATATTTTGGAGAATTTGGTGGAGTAAACCCATCGATATCAGACAGTTCAACGTATACCTTTCTTTCAGCAAAAACCATGTTTGACACCTTTGAAGGGAATGCTGAAGGTTGTTACTTATACTCTCGTCATTCATCACCAAGTAATTTATACCTTGACAAAGCTTTGGCAGCAATGGAAGGTACAGAATCGGCAAACGTAGCTGCTTCTGGAATGGGCGCTATCACTCCTACTCTTTTACAATTGTGTGGAAACGGAGATCATATCGTTTCAAGTAGAACTATTTACGGAGGAACGTATGCTTTCTTGAAAAATTTCGTTCCAAGAATGGGTATCAAAACTACTTTTGTTGACATCACCAAATTAGACGTAGTTGAAGCAGCTATTACTCCAAATACAAAAGTTATTTATTGCGAAACTGTTAGTAATCCTTTATTAGAAGTTGCTGATATTGCTTCATTAGCAAAAATCGCAAAAAAACACAATATCAAATTAGTAGTGGATAATACGTTTTCACCTTTATCTGTTGCTCCAGCGAAATTAGGAGCTGATATCGTGATTCACTCGTTAACAAAATACATCAATGGAAGTAGCGATACAGTTGGTGGTGTGGTTTGTGCTTCTCAAGAATTCATTAACAGCTTGAAAAATGTAAACGACGGAGCAAGTATGCTTTTAGGTCCAACAATGGACAGTTTGCGTTCGGCTTCTGTAATGAAAAACTTAAGAACATTACACATCAGAATGAAACAACACAGCCACAACGCAATGTATTTGGCTAATAAATTTGAAGCTGACGGAATTAAAACGGTTTACCCAGGTTTAGCAAGTCACCCAAGTCATGAAATTTACAAAACCATGATTAATCAAGAGTACGGTTTTGGTGGAATGATGACGATTGATGTTGGAAGTTTAGATAAAGCCAATGCGTTGATGGAATTAATGCAAGAAAGAAACTTAGGCTACTTAGCGGTAAGTTTAGGATTCTACAAAACGTTATTCAGTGCACCTGGGACTTCAACTTCATCTGAAATTCCATTAGAAGAACAAGCAGAAATGGGCTTAACCGATGGGTTAATTCGTTTTTCAATTGGTTTGGATAACGATATAGAAAGAACCTATCAAATGATGAGACAATGTATGGTTGAATTAGGTGTTTTATAATTCCATCAAAATAATTTCATTAGAATCCGATTTAGCAATGAATCGGATTTTTTTGTAACAAAAACGTAACTTTGAACTCTAATACTCAATTAATTTACTAGTAATGAAAAAATATATTTTAAGTTTTCTGTTGGTTGGAAGCTTTGCCGTTGCGCAAAATTTAACCATTGAAGAAACTGTTTTAGGACCAAGAAAATATGCTCCAACAACACAAACTGCCCAACAATGGCGTAAAGATTCGAAATCCATCACCTATTTAAGTACTGACTTTTCTTCATTAGTTGAAAAAAGCGCTGCAAACGGTTGGACAGCTTCCACTTTAGCCACAAAAGCGGAATTTGAAGCTGCTTTAAAATCGAAAATTTCTAATGATGAATTTTCTCTTAGAATGTTTCCATTTGCCATCACTTGGAAAACTGCAAATACGTTTGAAACTGAAGTTACAGGCAAGAAAAACAATTACAAATTAACTTATGATGTAGTTTCAAAACAAATTGTATCTGTGATTAGTTATAATATTGAAGGTGCTCAAGCAAAATTTGCTTCTAACAATAATGTCGCTTGGTTACAAGAAAACAATATCCGAATTACAACTCCAACGGGACAAGTTATTGAAGTTACCAATGACGAAAACAAAGCAATCGTTAATGGTTCAGAAAACGTGCACCGTCAAGAATTTGGCATCAACAGCGGCATGTGGTGGAACGAAAAAGGAACGCAATTGGCTTACTATCGTAAAGATGAAACTATGGTTGCTAATTATCCGATTACCAATTGGAACGAACGTGAAGCAACCAACAAAGACATCAAATATCCAATGGCTGGAATGACAAGCGAGAATGTTACTTTGGTAATTTACGATGTAGCTTCGGGTAAAAAAGTAACGATTCAAACAGGGGAACCAAAAGACCAATATTTAACTATGGTGTCTTGGGAACCATCAGGAAAACACATTTTTATTGGCATTTTAAATCGCGAACAAAATCATTTAAAATTCAATAAATATGATGTGGCAACTGGCGCTTTTGTAAAAACATTATTTGAAGAAAAAGCAAGTACTTGGGTAGAACCGCAACACGCATTAACTTTTGTACCTAATAATCCATCACAATTTATTTATCAAACGGATTTCTATGGTTTCAACCAAATGTATTTGTACAATACCGATGGGAAATTATTGAAAAAATTAGGATATAAAGATGTAGTGGTTAAAGAAATATTGGGATTTGATGCAACTAATACCAAAATAAACTACATCGGAACTTGTAATAATGGCTTAGATCGTCAATTGTTTCAAGTAGATTTAAAATCGGGGAAAACAGTTCAATTAACAACTGTTTCTGGAACGCACAATGCTTCTGTTTCTTCAGACGGAACGATGGTTTTAGACCAATACAGCAACTTAAGCACTCCAAACGAAATTTCGATTTTAAACATCAAAAATAAAAGGGCGAATACTTCTTTGGTAAAAGCCGAAAATCCTTTCACAGGAAAAATTGATTTACCTAAAATTGAATTTGTAACCTTAACTTCTGCTGATGGAACCACTCCATTAAACGGTAGATTAATTTATCCAGGGAACTTTGATGCTACAAAGAAATATCCTGTTATGGTTTATGTTTACGGAGGTTCTCATGCCCAACTTGTAAATAATCGTTGGTTAGGTGGTGCTGGATTTTTCGATATTTACATGGCACAACAAGGATATGTGGTATTTACATTAGACAACAGAGGAAGTGATTCTCGTGGAAAGAAATTTTGCGATGTAAATCATAGAAATTTAGGGGTAAACGAAATGGCCGATCAAATGAAAGGTATCGAATTCTTAAAATCTAAATCATTTGTTGATGTTGATAAAATTGGAGTTTTTGGTTGGAGTTTTGGAGGTTTCATGACCACTTCATTAATGACAAATCATTCTGATGTATTTAAAGTGGGTGTTGCTGGCGGACCAGTTATCGATTGGAAATACTACGAAATCATGTACGGAGAACGTTATATGGATACACCACAAGAAAATCCAGAAGGGTATGAAAAAACATCTTTATTAAACAAAGCTAAAGATTTAAAAGGTCGTTTATTAATTATTCACGGAGCACAAGACCCCGTAGTGGTGCAACAACATAGTATGAACTTTGTTGAAGCTTGTATAAAAGCAGGAAAACAAGTAGATTACTTCTTGTATCCAAATCACGAACATAACGTAGGTGGAAGAGATCGAATTCACATGTATGCAAAAATTGCAGATTACTTCAATATTCATTTAAAATAAAAAGAGTTTAAATCTTTCATTATAAATCCGTTGAGTTTTCAACGGATTTCTTTTTATAATGAAGTTTTCAAAATAAAAAGCATTTTTCTATATTGCATGCTCAAACAAATAAAATGGATACAAAAATCATTAAGAATAAGGAATTAAATATTTGGGAAGCATTAATCCCTGTAATTGCTCTTATTGGAATGCTCGCTTATAATGTATTGATAGCTTATAATGGAGAAGATGACGATCCTCTGGCTGGTAGTAATCAATTTGTATTATTGTTAGGAGCTGGTGTTGCTGTGATTGTAGGACTTTTTAATAAAGTTTCCTTTCAAACTATGATTGATGAAGTTGCTAGCAATATTAAATCTACTGCGGGTGCTATTCTAATACTATTAATGGTAGGTGCTTTAGCTGGAACCTGGTTATTAAGCGGTATTATTCCTTCCATGATTTACTATGGCTTACAAATATTAAGTCCGGCGATATTTTTACCTGCTACTATGGTAATTTGTTCCATAATTTCTATTGCAACAGGTAGCTCTTGGACTACATCAGCAACTGTTGGTATTGCTTTAGTAGGTATTGGAGGTGCAATTGGCTTCCCTGTTGGGATGGTAGCTGGAGCTGTTATTTCTGGAGCGTATTTTGGAGATAAATTATCACCTATGTCTGACACAACAAATTTAGCACCTGCTATGGCTGGAACTGATTTGTTTACTCACATAAGATACATGACCTTAACCACTATTCCAACCTTTACCATTTCATTGCTATTATTCATTTTTTTAGGTTTAACAATTGATATTCATGGAAATGCAGACACGTCTCAAATGTTGATTGATATCGAAAAATCCTTTCACATTACAGGTTGGCTATTCCTAGTTCCTGTAATTGTAATTGGGTTAATATTCAAAAAAACAGAACCATTAATAGCTTTATTTATTGGAGTATTATTAGGCGGATTATTTGCTTTGATTTTTCAACCCCAATTGATAAAAGAACTTATGCATGTTGACACCTTAACATTTAAGTCGGCCTATAAGGGAATTATGAACGCTATTACTACAGAAACTATTATTCCAACTGAAAATGAAAATTTAGTAAAATTATTTAAGGCTAAAGGAATGAGTGGTATGCTTGGAACCATTTGGTTAATTCTTTGTGCTATGGTTTTTGGCGGGGTAATGGATGCCATTGGGGCTTTATCAAGAATAAGTAAAGCTTTATTAAAGTTAGCACATTCAACTTTTGGATTATTTGCTTCAACTGTAGGTAGTTGTTTGGCATTAAATATTACGGCTTCAGATCAATATTTAGCAATTGTAGTTCCTGGAAAAATGTTTGCAAAGGCCTATAAAGATAAAGGGTTAGCACCTGAAAATTTGAGTAGAACATTAGAAGATTCAGGAACTGTTACTTCGGTTTTAATTCCTTGGAATACTTGTGGAGCTTATCAATCTGGGACTCTAAACGTTGATACATTAGATTATTTACCTTATGCATTTTTTAATATCATCAGTCCCATAATGACATTAATCTTTGCTGCATTTAATATTAAAATAAGACAATTAGTTTCACATATAAAAGAATAAAACACTATAATCAAAATCTATATTAAAATAAAATTTAACCATGACTTAACTATAGTTGTGGTTTTTTTATTTGTATTTTTGCACTAGAAATTTAATTAATAATTTAAATAGAAATAAAATGGCATTAGTAGGAAAAAAATTCCCAAACATTACAGTAGACGCTATCTCTTTTATGGGAGATAATTTAAGAATCAACGTTTTAGAAGAAGCGGTAAACAACAAGAAAAAAGTAGTTTTATTTTGGTACCCAAAAGATTTCACTTTTGTATGTCCTACAGAATTACATGCTTTTCAAGCAGCTTTAGGTGAGTTTGAAAAAAGAAACACTATGGTAATTGGTGCATCTTGTGATACAAACGAAGTTCACTTTGCTTGGCTAAACACAGCAAAAAACAATGGTGGAATTGAAGGTGTAACTTATCCTTTATTAGCTGATACTACAAGAAATTTAGCTGCTGCTTTAGATATTTTAGATGCTGAATGGGTTTACAACGAAGATTTAAATGATGAAATCTTAGAAGGATCAAATGTAACTTTCAGAGCTACTTATTTAATTGACGAAGATGGAAAAGTATTCCACGAAAGCGTTAATGATATGCCATTAGGAAGAAACGTAAACGAGTACTTAAGATTAATTGATGCTTATACACACGTTCAAACTAAAGGTGAAGTTTGTCCAGCTAACTGGGAAGAAGGAAAAGACGCTATGAGTGCAGATAGAAACTCTACTGCTGCTTATTTAGCTTCACACTAAAATAATATGTCAATTATCAATGTGTCGATTAGACAATAATTGGCACATTGACATATTGTCTAATTGAAAATAAAAAAAAATGTTTACAGAAATAGAACAAGATAATTTAGCTGAAATTGTAAATTCAAACGAAACAGTTGTAGTACAATATTCGGCATCATGGTGTGGAAATTGCCGTATTATGAAACCAAAATTCAAAATGATTGCCTCTCAATATGAAGCAATTCCTTTCGTGATGGTGGATGCAGAAAAGTTTCCAGAATCTAGAAAATTAGCAAAAGTTGACAATTTACCTACATTTGCTACTTTTAAAAATGGTGTTTTGGTAAATCAAACCCAAACTAACAAAGCTGAAGTTTTAGCTGAATTGGTTAATGAAGTACTGTAAAGATAATTTGATTTTCGGATATTAGATATTCGGATGTCTGAAAATTTAATATCTGAAAATCTAAAATCTAATACTATGAAATTACCTATTATAAAACAGTTAACCCAATTTATTGAAGACAACGACCAAGATTATTTAGTAGAAACTATTGAAGTTTTAGAAAATCTTTGTGAAGTTTCTTCTTTAAAGGATGAAGAATTAGATGTTATTGCCGAACTTATTTCCAATATGTACGGAGCTTTAGAAGTAAATCAAATGATTAAAGACGGAAAGGACAAAAAAACCGCTTTAAATGATTTTATGAAGCGCGTTTTAGGTTCGATTGACAAATAATTAATAAAGCTCTATTTAAGAGCTTTATTATTTTTAACCACTTTTTTTCACTAGAATTAAATAATTTTAGAAAATTTAACACATATTTTATATATTGCACAATTAATCCCTATAAAATTATGTGCATGAATAAAATTACTTCTTTTATATCCATTTCGATATTATTCATTTCTACCTTAGGTTTTTCCCAAATTCAATTTAAACCTAGACCAACAGATTTCGAATATTTTGAATTTCGTAACGATAGTATTTTTCCATTAAAAACTCCTGTTCAAAATACTACGAATAGAACGTTTGTAAGCAAACTTCCCTACCCTATTATTTTTATTCATGGTTTGAATTCTAGTTCTGAAACTTGGAACACTTCCACCGATTATTATGATACACAATACGGATTTACGTTTGGTGGCCGATTCGATTTTTGTCTAAATGCTGACAATAATAATACTACTACAAATAAAAATTTCTACCCAACTGCTGGGGCTGATATTGCTGCTTTTGAATCACTAGTTCAAGATGGTGATTATTTTTATGTGAATTTCAATGTAAATCCAAATGGAGCTGTTGGTACAACGGTATTAAGTAATCAATCTGCAATTGCCAAACAAGGTGCTGCTGTTAAAGTTGCGGTTCAAAGAGTTATGGAAGTAACTGGAAAAGATAAAGTTATATTAGTGGGACACAGCATGGGCGGATTAGCATCAAGAGAATACATTCAAAACAGCGAGAATTGGCAAGCAGATAACCAACATCATGTAGCGAAATTATTGACATTAGGTACGCCTCATGGTGGTAGTAATGCAAGTGATAACGTATTAGCTTTTATGACAGGTACCGATGTAAGTTCTGAAGCCATTAGAGACTTAAAAACCACTTATTATTATAGCGGTGAACCTGGGCATTACTTATTTGGAGGTTTAGAAGTACAAAATAGTTCAAGTATGAATGACAACTCGTATACACCTGACTTTTACAATTCTGATATCAATTGTAATGGTATTGTAGGAGAAAACATTCAAGGATTGAACCAAAAATCAATTGATCATTTCATCGACTTTTCATGTGTAATCGGTAGAATTACGAATGCTTTTGGAAGTAATATTACTACTGATGGTGTGGTTCCTGAACCATCTTCCAACATGAATACTTATTTAACCGGATTAACTTATCCAGCTAAGTTATTCTATTTTAATTCTGGTTATGACATTATTGAAAATCATACCGAATTACCAGGATATCCGTATCAAATGATGCAAGGGTTAGACGAACCTAATTACAAAGAATTAGCATACGTAATTGAGACTAATAAAAACTATATCGGTTATACTACGGTTCAAAATCCCACAGGGGCTGATAATGATTATTTTAAATTTACTGTTTCTGATGTAGTTGAAGCTACGGTTGATGTAAGTAGCATTGTAACCTCTACCATGAACGGAAGTATTTTAGACGCTACCGGAACAGCTATAGGTGCCAATCAAAATAATAGTGGCAATACATTAAGTTTTACAAGAACCCTAACACCTGGAGACTACTTTTTAAAACTTACAAGTACTAGTCCTACAAATACTAATTATCAAACACCTTATCAATTTAATATTACCACTACTTTAAGTGCTGATGATACTAGTTTTGAGACATTTGTTTATTATCCAAATCCAGTTAAAGATATTTTATATTTGAACCATATTCAATTAACAAAAGCAAGTGTTTATAGCGTTTTAGGTCAATTAATCGATACAAAATCTTTTGAAAAATCTAGTACCAATACATTGGATTTTTCAAATTTAGAAAGTGGTATTTATTTGGTTGTACTTGAAAATGATTCCCAACAAAAAACGATTAAAGTAATTAAAGAATAAAAGGAAAAGTTGTCTAAAACACATTAGAAGCTGAAACGGCTTGACAAAAATGAGATTATTAGACAACTTTTTTTATTTAAAATATTTCTTTCTTAACCAAAAAGCCACATTTACTAGTAGTATCAAAGCAGGAACTTCTACTAATGGTCCAATAACACCAGCAAAGGCTTGTCCGCTATTGATTCCGAATACGCCGATGGAAACTGCAATGGCTAGTTCAAAATTATTACCTGAAGCAGTAAAAGATAATGCTGTAGCATCTCTATAATCGGCACCAATTTTCTTGGCTACAAAAAACATCAAGAAAAACATTATTGCAAAGAAAATCACTAATGGAATAGCAACCCGAACTACATCCATTGGTAAATCGACAATCATTTCGCCTTTTAAACTGAACATCACTACAATCGTAAACAGCAATGCTATTAAAGTTATTGGCGATACAAAAGGAATGAATTTTTGATTGAAAAACTTATCTCCAATGTACTTTTTTATTGCAAATCGGCTTATGACTGCTAATGCAAAGGGAATTCCTAAATAAATCCCAACGGTTTGCGCAATTTCAGCAATGGTAATATTTAATTCTAATCCTTGAATACCAAACAATGGCAACATTATCTTTAAATAAAAATACGCATACAAACTAAAGAAAAATACTTGTAGCAAACTGTTAATTCCAATTAAACCAGCAGTTAGTTCACGGTTTCCTTCGGCTAATTCGTTCCAAACGATTACCATGGCGATACAAGGCGCAATCCCAATGATAATTAATCCTGTCATATATTCAGGATACTCTTTCAAGAAGAAAGTTGCTAATAAAAACATTAAAAACGGTCCAACAATCCACGTAATAAATAGTGATGCCAATAATAACTTTGGCTTTTTGAACATTTGAGGTACTTTTGAAAAATCGATTTTAGTAAGCGGTGGATACATCATTAGTATCAAACCAATTGCTAATGGGATATTTGTTGTACCTGATGAAAAGGAATTGATAAAATTAGCTGAATTGGGAATAAAATAGCCTATTCCTACTCCAATTAGCATCGCTAAGAAAATCCAAAGTGTTAAATAACGGTCTAAAAATCCTAATCTTTTTTTCATTTCTATTTATTTTATTTGAGAAAACACAAAATACATTTCGCTCGCAATTTGTAAACTACGTTCTGCATATTTGGCATCCATTACATCGGTTCCATCAAAGGCTTTTGGATCGTCGTATTTGATTGGGAATCTTGCTTCTGCACCAAAAACCATTGGACAACCTTCGTCGGCATTGTTGCAAGTCATGATGGCTCCAAAGTTAGTTTTTGGATTAAAATCATCAAAATAGGCTTTTGAAAAACAGATGATAGGATGTTGATTATCATCAAACTTAACCGCGTAAACTGGATTTTGTTCTTGACTTAACTTCTGAATTTGAAATCCTTGATTAACCAAGGTTTCGGCTACTTTAGGAAACATCGCTGTAGCTTCCGTTCCTCCAGAATAACAAAATATATTTTTGATTCCGAATTGAAATGCCATGGTTTGTGCCCAAATTTGCGATAAATGACTTCTTCTGGAATTGTGAGTACAAATGAAGTTCAATCGGATTTCTTTGTTCGAATTGACTTTATTTTGAATGTAATCCACTAGCGGTTGTAAAACTGCTTTACGTTCGGCAGAAACTTCTATTTTTGAAATAGATACGATGGTTTTTAATAAATTTTCTAGCATATTTTGATTTTTTAACCACAAGGTGCACTAAGAAGGCACAATGAAATAGTACTTTATTGAATTAACAACAACCTGAATCAGGTGTGCAACAAGAGGTTTGTTTTGGTTTCCACTCGCCTATTTTTACTTTTAGTTTTTCGGGTGGGATGCCGCATTTGTCTTTTGCTAAACAATCGGTTAGTTTTGATGTTAGTAAGAAATTGGTTCCATCAAAATCCAAATTGAATTTCCCAATGGTTTCTTTCATTTGGTATTCAACTTCGATTTCTAAATCAGGTAAACCTAAGGTTTTTTCTGAAAGTTCTATGATGTGAACTAATTTCTCTGGATGTAATCTGTGGTCATAATCGTTGGCTTCCCAAAGTTGGAAATTGATTACTTCTTCTGTACGAACGGTGCCACCACAATCGATGAAGTGTTTGGTTACTTTTCCTACTTCGGTAACGTGGAAATGACTAGGTACTAATTCGCCATTTGGTAATTGAAAAGCTATTGTAGTTAGCTTTTTTAATTCAGATTTGATTTCGGATAGTTTCATAGTTGTGTTATTTAAATTGTTTTCAAAAGTTCTCGATACAATTTTTAAAAGTAAAAATTAGCATTTTTTCTTTTAAAAATCACTCGAAGTGACGCTCATTAATATTAACAACATTTGTTTTTAAGTTGTTTGTTTATGGAACCGAAATACTTTTCAATAATTTCGATAGTATCTGGATTGATGCAGTAACAAATGGCGGTTCCGTCAATATTTCCTTTGATGATGTTGGCATTTTTTAGCTCTTTTAAGTGTTGAGAAACGGTGGGTTGGGCTAACGGCAACACTTCTACAATATCACCACAAATGCAGCTATCAACTGACAATAAATATTCAACAATTGCCACTCTTGCAGGATGCGACAGCGCTTTAAACATATTAGCCATTTCGTTATGTTCAATTGAAAAGGATTCGGATTTTGATGCTCCCATAATGTTTTGATTTACTTATTTCATCTAATTGTAAACTATTCTCGATACTATTTTATACAGCAAAAATTATCATTTTTTCTATATAAAATCACTCGAATTGACGTTACAATGATTATTACAAATTATTATATTGCAATATTACGATAAACAAATATAATACACAATAAAAAATCCCGAAATTTCTTTCGGGATTGATTTTATAGATGCTGAAACGAGTTCAGCATGACAAAAAAGTGAGATTATTTACCTCCTTTTTCCATTTTAGCTTTTAATTCAGCAAGAATATCGTTATTATCACCTAAAGTAGATGTTTGAGCTGGAGCTGAAGTTGTTTCAACTGCTGCTTTAACGTTTTTCTCTTCTTCTTCTCTGAAGATAGCTGTATGAGAGGCTACTACTCTTTTGAATTCTTTGTTGAACTCAATTACTTTGAAATCAGCAGTATCTCCTTTTTTCAATTTTTTACCGTCTTCTTTTTCTAAGTGACGTGTAGGGATGAAAGCAACGATATCGTCACCGAATTCTACAGTAGCCCCTTTGTCAACGATTTCAGAAATTGTTCCGTTGTGGTTAGTTCCTACAGCGAAAGCATCTTCGTATTTATCCCAAGGATTAGCTGTAGTTTGTTTGTGACCTAAAGATAATTTACGACCTTCAACGTCTAATTCTAATACTACTACGTCTAATTTATCCCCTACGTTTACGAATTCAGATGGGTGTTTGATTTTCTTAGTCCAAGATAAATCAGAGATGTATACTAAACCATCGATACCTTCTTCTAACTCTACGAAAATTCCGAAGTTTGTGAAGTTTCTAACGATTCCAGTGTGTTTAGAACCTACTGGGTATTTAGCTGTGATATCTGTCCAAGGATCTTGTGTCATTTGTTTGATACCTAAAGACATTTTTCTTTCTTCTCTGTCTAAAGTTAAAACAACTGCTTCTACTTCGTCACCAATTTTCATGAAATCTTGAGCACTTCTTAAGTGAGTAGACCAAGACATTTCAGAAACGTGGATTAAACCTTCAACACCTTCAGCTACTTCGATGAATGCACCGTAATCAGCTAAAACTACTACTTTACCTTTTACTTTATCTCCTACTTTTAAGTCAGCAGCTAAAGCATCCCATGGGTGAGCGTTTAATTGTTTTAAACCTAATTGAATTCTTGTTTTCTCATCATCGAAATCAAGGATTACAACGTTTAATTTTTGGTCTAATTCTAATACTTCAGATGGGTGGTTAATTCTTGACCAAGATAAGTCAGTGATGTGGATTAATCCGTCTACACCTCCTAAGTCGATGAATACACCGTAAGAAGTAATGTTTTTAACAACACCTTCTAATACTTGACCTTTTTCTAACTGACCGATAATTTCTTTTTTCTGAACTTCGATATCAGCTTCGATAAGCGCTTTGTGCGATACTACTACGTTTTTGAATTCGTGGTTAATTTTAACTACTTTGAATTCCATAGTTTTGTTCACGTATTGATCGTAATCACGAATTGGTTTTACATCAATTTGAGAACCTGGTAAGAACGCTTCGATTCCGAATACGTCAACGATCATACCTCCTTTAGTTCTACATTTTACGAAACCGTTAACGATTTCACCAGACTCATTAGCTGCGATAACTCTATCCCATGCTTTGATAGTTCTAGCTTTTCTGTGTGATAATACTAACTGACCTGTTTTGTCTTCACGAACGTCGATTAATACTTCTACTTTATCACCAACTTTTAAGTTAGGATTGTAACGGAATTCGTTTAAAGAGATAACACCTTCCGATTTAGCGTTGATATCAACGATAGCATCTCTATCTGTGATTCTTACAACAACTCCTTCAACAACTTCTTCGTCTCCTGTAGATACGAAAGTTTTTTCTACTAAAGCTTCAAATTCTTGTAAGTTTTTTTCGTCAACTGCATCGATACCTTCTGCATAGTTGTGCCAGTTAAAATTCGCTAAAAACTCTTCTTGTGTTTTGTTAATTTCAGACATGCTGATTAAAAATTTGTATGTTGGGTTTCTTGCGTTTCTTTATTCGAATAGAAAACATCAACAGTGTTTTACATAAATAATTGATACCTAATGGAAACGCTTCTTCGTCAAAAGGTGCGCAAAATTACAACTATATTTTTGATTTACAAAACATTGATTGTTTATTTTATAACATTTATTTATGTTTTATTACTGATATATTTTAAATACATTTGCGAAAAATTAATTTACTTAAGATGAAGAAAATTGCATTAATTATTACAACCACTCTTTTAATTATAGGGTGCAACAACCTGAAAGAGAATGAATTTCTTATTTCTGGAACTGCTAAAGGCGTAGAAAACGGGAAAAAAGTATTTATAGAAATTCAAACAGAAACAGGTTCTTTAGCCAAAGACACTACTATTGTTAAAGATGGAAAATTTGAATTAAAGGGTTCTATTGAAGGTATAGACATAGGATTTATTAGAATAGAAAAAGAAAATGTAAATTTACCTGTTATCCTTGAAGAAGGAAAAATAGAAATCAACATTGTTAAAGATTCATTACATAAATCAACTTTAGGTGGAACCCCAAACAATGAAAAATTTCATAAATACAATCAAGACACAAAAGCTATATCTGAAAAAGTTGTAAAATTTGAGAAAGAAAATAGTGAAGCATTACAAAAAGCTCAATTTAGTAATGACACTGTTGCAATAAGTAAAATTTTAAATGAATATAATAAATTTCAAAATGAAATGAATGAATATTCTAAAAATTTTATTAAAGAAAATCCTGATGCTTATTTATCAGTTTTATTGTTAGAGAATTTTTTAATGCGTCAGTATTTAACTGCTGATGAAGTAAAAACATATTTTAAAGCATTAGATAAAAAATTACACGAAACAAAAAGTGGCAAGAAAATAAAATCAACTTTAGATGCAATGACTTCTATTGTAATTGGAAAACCTGCACCTGATTTTTCTGGTCCTACTCCTGATGGTGCAACGGTATCTTTAAAAGCATCTTTAGGTAAGGTTACTATTATTGATTTTTGGGCTTCTTGGTGCGGACCTTGTAGAGCAGAAAACCCAAATGTAGTGGCTTTATACAATGAATTTCATCCTAAAGGTTTAAATATTATTGGGGTTTCTTTAGATAAAGATGCTGCAAAATGGAAAGATGCTATTGCTAAAGACGGATTAGTTTGGCAACATGTTTCTAATTTAAAATATTGGGATGATCCTATTGCTAAACAATACAATATTCAGTCGATACCTGCAACTTATATTTTAGATGCTAAAGGTATTATTGTTGCTAAAGATCTTAGAGGTGATGCTTTACGCGCTAAAGTACAAGAGCTTTTAAATGCTAAATAATTACAATTTATTTCATACATAAAAAAATCTCCTATGGGAGATTTTTTTATGTTTTTCATTTACAGAATGTTACAAAATTGTCTGCAAAATAGTATCAAAATCCTTTGTAGGAATAAAAAACAATTCTATATTTGCAACCGCTTAGTCAAATAAGCACATTGGTTTGGGGAGATACTCAAGCGGCCAACGAGGGCGGACTGTAAATCCGCTGGTTACACCTTCGCAGGTTCGAATCCTGCTCTCCCCACAAAAGCACTTCTAACGAGGTGCTTTTTTTGTTTCTTTTGGTTTTTATCTATTAGAATGTACTTTTGGCATACAGTATCCATACAGTATCCATACAGTATCTATACTGTATCTATGCTTTATCAGTGCTATATCTTCCTAGTATCTAAGGAGTCTCGACTTCGCTCGACTTGACAGGGTGTGATGGTGTGGAAGATTGTTTTCAGTAGTTCTCGATACATTTTGCAGATGTAAATCTTGGGCTTTATAACTTAAAAACACTCGAAGTGACGAATGAGTTAAATACTTTTAAGAGTTCTTGATACAATTTTATATTTCAAAAATTAGCATTTTTTAAATGTAAAATCACTAGAAGTGACGATAATTTAATTAGCTTCTATTTGATTATTATTTGAATTTCTTTTTTGCAAGATTTGGAAGTGCATCATAATTACCATTAATCAAAGCTTCTTTTTTAGCTCTTGACCATTTTTTTATTTGCTTTTCTTTATCTATGGCAAAACCAATATTTGTAAATTCGGCATAGAAAACTAATTCTAATGGCCTTCTTGATGCTGTGTAACAATCTGGATAAAAAGCTGATTCATGTTGATACATTCGTTGTGTTAAATTACTTGTAACTCCTGTATAGTATGAATCATCAGAGCATTTTAATATGTATAGGTATGAAATTTGCATGTAACAAAAATAGTTTTTTAGTTTATAAAATTACTTTATGTGAAGATTTTGTTTATCGTTTCTATAGTTCTCGACTTCGCTCGAATTGACAGAGTGTGAAGGTGTTTGGGTTATGGAGTTCTCGACTTCGCTCGACTTGACAGAGGGTGATGTTGTTTGGGATCTACAGTTCTCGATACATTTTGCAGATGTAAATCTTGGGCTTTATAACTTAAAAACACTCGAAGTGACGAATGAGTTAAATTATTTCTATAGTTCTCGATACATTTTGTAATAGTAAATCTTGGGCTTTACTGTTACAAAATATCTGAAGTGACGGATGTGGAATTATAGCTTCTACAGTTCTCGATACATTTTGCAGATGTAAATCTTGGGCTTTATAACTTAAAAACACTCGAAGTGACGAATGAGTTAAATTATTTCTATAGTTCTCGATACATTTTGTAATAGTAAATCTTGGGCTTTACTGTTACAAAATATCTGAAGTGACGGATGTGGAATTATAGCTTCTACAGTTCTCGATACATTTTTAAGTTGTAAATCTTAGGCTTTACAACTTAAAAACACTCGAAGTGACGAATGAGTTAAATTATTTCTATAGTTCTCGACTTCGCTCGACTTGACAGGGTGTGATGGTGTGGAAAATTGTTTTCAGTAGTTCTCGATACATTTTGCAGATGTAAATCTTGGGCTTTACACCTGCAAAACACTCGAAGTGACGAAAGTGTTATTTTGGTTTAGGAATTATATTTATTTTGTATATTTGTGTTATTATAAGCCAATTAAATTTTGTATTTGCCATGAAGAATATACGTATTGAGAAGATTTTTCACCATGGTGCTTATCGCATTGGGGTGTTTTTTGATAAGGATTTTGAAATTATTGCTGTTTTAAAACGTTTGGGTGCTACTTATAGTGGTTCTCGTAGGTGTTGGTATTTGGATTATTCTAAGGCTTCTTATCATTTATTACGTTCTCATTTTCCGGATTTAGTGGTGGTTACTGAATCTTCTATTCCTAATATGGTGACCGGTGTTGATAACCGTGACCTTTCACCCATAGCTTCTTCAAGCGCTCTTCAGTTAGGCTCTTCTGTGAGTAATCCTGAACATAAACCAACTGTGACAACTTTGGATAAATTGAAGTTACAATTGTTGCCAAGTATTGGTAAATATTGGGTTTTTAAGATGCATTTTCATCATGAAATTAGTAAACAACTTTTGAAGACTAAAGGGGTTTATTGGAACGGAAATTATAAAAGCTATATGGTTTTTAGAAATGAAGTAGTAAAGCATGAGGTGGAAAAGGTTTTAGGCGTTTCTGACTTTTTTGGTACGGATTATTTTGTTAAAGATTCGTTTGTTGGTAAAGGGAATATTAAGGTTTTGCCTCATTTAGAAGAAGTGGCTTGGATGGAAATTCATGTTCCTAAAATGGTTGCAGTTCATGAGAAATTAAAGCGTTTTTCGATGGCTCGCTACAGTAAGACTAAGGGGTGTTATTTGCTTCCGGCGGCGCCTGTTGTGATGGATTCTTTGCATTTACAGTTTGAATCTTCTAGCATTACTATTACTTCTTTGCTTCCAAAGAATTATTTGGACAAACGAAATTTGCCTAATAAAAAACAATTGGACTTATCTAAAACGAAGAAAAGCTTACTGGATTTGGTTCCAGAGCAAGCCCAAAGTTATTTAAGTAAGATGATTGACACTTTATTGGCTTTGAATTATAGTAGTTCGACCTTGCGAACGTATTGTGGTGCTTTTATTCAATTTTTACGCTTTTTTGAGTTTCGAAATCCTGAGGAAGTTACTAGGGAGGAAATTATTCGTTTTTTAGGCTCTTTGATGGAGCGTGGTTTGTCTGCTACGAGTGGGCATAGTATGGTGAATGGGGTTCAATTTTATTATCAGCAAGTTTTAGGGAAGGTTGACTATAGTTTTGTGCTTCCACGACCAAAGAAGGAGAAAAAGTTACCTGTGGTATTGACTATGGAGGAATGTTTGCAGATTTTTAAAGTTGTGGATAATCCGAAACACAAGCTTTTGTTGTTGATAGGTTATGGAGCTGGGTTGCGTGTGAGTGAGATTGTGAGTTTGAAATGGAGTGATATTTTATTTGAGGAACACAAGATTCATGTTAAGAATGCTAAGGGTAAAAAAGACAGAATGGTGATGTTGCCCTACTCTATAGTTACTTCTTTGCAGCTTTACAGAGAACTTTATAAGGGTAAGCATTATGTTTTTGAGGGTCAGTTTGCGGGCGAGCCTTACAGTACAGGAAGTGTGCAACAGGTGATGCGCAATGCTATAAAGTTATCGGGTTTAGAGAAGAAGGCTACGGTGCATACGTTGCGTCATAGTTTTGCGACACATTTATTAGAGAACGGCACGGATATCCGCTACATTCAGCAATTTTTAGGGCATTCGAGTATAAAAACCACGACTGTTTATACGCATTTAACGAAAACAGCTGTTGATAAAATACAGAGTCCGTTAGATCGAATGGTTGACATAAAAGGTAAGAAAAAACTTGAAGAATAGTTTTTAAAGTTAAAAAAAGTTGTATATATTTGGTGATATATACTAGTTATAGTCAATTAAAAACCGCAATTATTTAGGCATTTTTTGCCAACAATTTGAGTTCCTGTATGGTCGTAAATATCTGCAAAATTATGTTCACAGGTTTTTAACTGTTCGCTTCGCACTATAACACCAGTTTGTTGCAATTGCAAGTTTTGGTTAGGGTCAGCAAACTCCATTAATTCAGAATAAGCATCTATTGAAAGTTTATTTTCTTTGTATAAACGATTCAATGTTTCTTCAAGTTTTTGTTTAAATTCATTCATAATTTTTGTAATGTTTAGTTAATAATTTCGCCACTGCAACAAGCTGGAGAACGTTAGCAGTAATGGTAGGACGACCCAACAGACAATGAAGTGATATGCAAAAAACGACATTTAAGATAACAAAAATGGACTGTCCATCCGAAGAACAAATGATTCGGATGAAACTTGACGATTTGACAAATATTCAATCGTTAGAATTTGACATACCCAACCGACTTTTACACGTTTTTCATATAGACAATAATGAACAAATTTTTCAGCGACTTGACACATTAAAATTTGACACTTCAATTCTCTCGACTGTTTCGGTTGACAATTTTACAGCAACTGACAATCAAAATGACGAAAGAAAAACCTTATGGACTGTTTTAATAATAAATTTTTTGTTTTTCGCCATTGAAATTGTAACAGGACTTATATCAAACTCAATGGGCTTGGTTGCCGACAGTTTAGATATGCTGGCTGACAGTATTGTTTATGGACTTGCATTAATTGCTGTTGGCGGAACAGTAGTCAGAAAAAAGAATATCGCAAAATTTGCAGGATACTTTCAAGTCCTTCTTGCTGTAATTGGTTTTATAGAAGTAGTCAGACGATTTATTGGAGTCGAGAAAATGCCTGACTTTCAAACAATGATTTTCGTTTCGATTGTAGCGTTAATAGCTAATGTTATTTGTCTGTATTTATTGCAAAAGAGAAAAAGCAAAGAAGCTCATATGCAAGCAAGTATGATTTTTACTTCAAATGACATAATCATAAATTCGGGAGTAATTACAGCAGGACTTTTGGTTAATTGGCTCAATTCAGGTTATCCCGACTTAATTATTGGAGCAATTGTATTTGTCATTGTAGCGAGAGGAGCTTACAGAATTTTACAGCTATCAAAATGACGACTAACAAGACAACGGAAGAAACCACTACTGCTAACAGCGGTTTTGCGTCAGGCGGGGGAAACGGCTTCGTATGACAGTTTTTCGTAACTTTGAAGTTTACGGCTTCGTAAGGAAGTTTTGTGCGAAAAACCCGCCCGAACGCAAAGCCGCAAAACGTTATAAGTTATTTTAAAAAACTATGGGTAATTGGAGTACAGCAATAAAAGATAGTGATGCATTTTCTGATGTTTATGGAGATTTTTTTGAACTTTATAACAATGGAGAAAATCCTAAAGAAATTACTGAAAAAATTTTAACTGAAAATTTCGAAATACTTGAAATTGATTCTGAGAAAAATGATTTTTGGTTTGCCATTGCTCTTGCGCAATGGGAAACAAAAACACTCGATGAAAATATATTAAAAAAAGTAGAAAATATAATTAATTCTGGTGATGACATTAAACTTTGGGCTGAACTTGGTGCGGATAAACAAAGTTTGACTAAAAGAAAAATAGCACTCGATAAATTTCTTGTAAAATTAAAAAGTGATAGAGAAAAACCTAAACCAAGGAAAAAAGAAAAACTTAAAACTCCTGTTTTTAAAAAAGGTGATTGCTTCATTTTTCTTTTAGAAAATGGCAATTATGGCGGTTCAATTGTACTTGCTGAAGATAATAATCCCAAAACAGCTTATAATTTAATAGCAACTACAAGACTAAACTTAAAAACTAAACCAACAAAAGAAGATTTCATAAATTCGGAAGTATTAATTTGTAATTATGGAAATTGGAATGATAATCCAAAAATAGTTTGGTATGCACCAGACCTTTTTAAAAAAAATTATTCTGAACTTTATGAATATGCATGTAATATATCTATTGAAAAAAATTATGATATTAATAATTACAGTGGTGAAGGTTACTTGTTCAAACCATCATCAACAGCTGGCTGGAATATGAAATCTGATGTTGATAATCAATTTAAATCAGAAATATCCAAACCAAAACCAAAAAAGATAATAACAATCAAACAATTGACAAAAAGGAAAAAATGGTGGGATATATTTTAAAAAACAACTTATAACAGCGGTTTAGCTCCATTACGCCTGTAAAGTACTATATTTATTGATATTTTTAGTTTTAAAACATCCATTAGTACAACATAAGTACAACAAATCAGAACTTTTTTACATGCTTGTAAATACCTCGTTTTTTAAGTTGTGCTTTGCGATTCATTTTTTGAAATTCTGCTAATCGTCCACAATAATATTCGTCTGTTGCTTTTGCAAATCCATTGATCAAAAGCAAATCATTCAAACACTCCCCTCCTGGCAAGATTACATATCCTAATTGTCGATTCCAATAATCGTAAAAGTTATCCTGTTCTGTAATTATCGTTACAACCGTTTTAGGCGGTGCTACTTCCAAAACATAATGCAAGGCTTCCAATCCTAATTGAATTAAAAATTGGGCTGCTAAACGTGTTTTCTGTTCGTCCTCTTTCATCTTTCTATTGTACTTTACTTCTGGTGCATCTAAACCATATAGTCGTATCTCTTTTCGCAAACGAGTGAAAAGATTGCTAATGATTAAGCTATCTCCATCTTTGACTTCATCTATTTGACAATGGGTTTCCACTAAATAGGGTGCTTTTGCGTTGTATTGCATTGATTTTCAGTATTTTAAGTTATTATAAATCAAAGATAATGAATGATATTTGAGTATAAAATTTCACTTAAATATTAACTTCTAAAATCTTTACAAAATGGCTAGACAGAAAGGCGTTTTAAAGTATGTGGGAACTCTTGGAGATGTTCGCCACTTTAAAATTAAAGGACAAGAAGGGTACTTTGCCGGAATGGTAGGTGGACCTTCAGGGGAGCAAGTTTTATCAGCTCCAGAATTTGAAAGAACTCGTGAGAACATGAACGAGTTTGGTGCTTGTGCTAAAGCAGGAAAATCGGTTAGAACTGGTTTATCACAAATCGTGAAGCAAATGTCTGATACGCAAGTAGCAGGGCGTTTAACGGCTATCATGAAAAAAATCAATTTGGAAGACCAAACCGAAGCCAGAGGGTATCGCAAAATTGAGATTACCACTCAAAGAAATTACTTGGTAGGTTTTGAGTTTGACAAAAACACTTCCTTAAATGGTATTTTCAATGCTCCTTACAGTGTTACGCATGACCCCGCAAGAAACACTGCTGATTTTGTAATTCCTGCGTTTAATCCAGCGAATTTGATTAATGCTCCTGCAGGTGCTACTCACTTTAGATTGATTCACACGCTTTCTGTAGTGAGTGACTTTGCTTACAATGCTGTAACGAACAGTTATGATCCTATTGACACAGCTCAAAATGAAGTGAGTGATGTTCAATTTAGTGGTTTCTTAGACTTGTATGCTCCTGCAACTGCAACTACCATTACAGCAACTTTGCCAAATGGTATCACGCCATCAACAGATGTTACCGTTCTTCAAGGTATTGGAATTGAGTTCTACCAACAAGTAGGTTCAAACTATTACTTATTTGCAAGTGGAAACTGCTTGAAAATTGAGGACGCATTTTAAGAATCCTACTTACAAATCCCTCAGAACCTCTGGGGGATTTTTTGTTTTAACTTACTAATTCAATTCCCATGGAAACAAAAATCATTCGCGTAGCACAGGGCAAACAAAGTACATTAAGCCAATTATATATCAACGGAGTATTTCAATGCTATTTACTTGAGGATAAAATACGAACAGAAAAAATCAAGGAACATACTGCCATACCTACTGGAACCTATTCATTGCAGCTTAATACTTGGGGTGCAAAAAATGTCAACTACAAAAAAGCATTTGGAAAAGTTCACCAAGGTATGATTGAGATTACAGGTTTACCAAATTTCAGTTATGTGTATATCCATACAGGAAATACGATTGAAGATACCGCAGGATGTCCGCTTTGTGGATTTGGGTTCCAACTCATCCAGGGCGATTACCGAGTTACGCAAAGTGTTATGGCTTACCAAATGATTTATCCTAAGCTAGTTGCATTAGCAAAGAACAAAGCAAACAAGATTAGTATCGAAAACAATTTCCAATTTTAAACTTGTAATGCCATGGAACAAGCTCCACAATTAATGGTACTTTTTGGAAGTTTAATAAGCTTATTATTATCGGTTGTAGCCTATTTTATCAAACAATTGCACACAGATTTCAAAAGAATGGAAAAAGACCTTGTTGAAGTAAAAACCATGGCATTATTAATCAAAACCGAGTTTAAAAGCAGCAGTGATTTACTGAACCAAAAAGTAGATTATTTAGAACACCGAGTACAAAAATTAGAATTATCCATCTTTAAAAATCACGAACATGAAAAGTAATGAAATGAATATCGTTCAAAGAGTGAAAGCTCCAACACCAAAGTTTTTCAAAGTATTGAGAACAATTGGTTTAGCATTGGCAACTGTTGGAGGAACTATCATCGCTTCACCAATTGCATTGCCGGCTGGATTAGTTGCTGCAGCAGGTTATTTGGTTTTGGGCGGTGGTGTATTGTCAGCTGTATCGCAAACCGCTGTACAAGTTGAAGAAGAACCGAAAATTCCACAGGAAGACAGGGTTCAATAAAACTAAATTTGCTTAAAAATTGCAATCAAAAGCTCCTATTTCAGGGGCTTTTTTTGGTTTTATACCCAATTGCTTCGCTTTTTCCAATTTTATTTAATTGGTGCGTTTATATTGCGGTTATGTATTGTTTTGCTTCGGGATAGGGATTGTTTTTGGAAATTTGTTGAAATGGAAAAACCTAGCCCATCGGGGCCAGGTTTGTGTTATTTGTTTCTGTAACGGAGTAAGATGGCGTTACGGATTTCGTTGATTAAGTGAATGTTTTTTGCGTGGTGTGCTTCTTGTTCTTGCAACAACTTGAGTGCTTGGATGTTTTTGTGGTGCAGCTCGTGTTCACGCATTAATCGGGTTGCTTTTGGATTGAATTCTTTTTTGAATTCATAGAGAGATAAGAACGGAATAACCGAACCGCGAAGAAAAGGCATCCAGAATTTGGATTTCCATAGGCTCATGGCTATCCAAAAAATGTCCTCTTTTTGAGCTTCGGTTTGAAATACAAGTACAAAGCTGTTTGTAAAAGGTTCATTGCTTGGTTTTCCGCTATTCAGTCCTTTTGATAATACGAAAAAGTGCGGTTTGGCATAGTGCGCCCCAGGTTGGTGGGTTTTAATAAAAATTGTGTCCATAATACAAGGATTTAACAGGTTAACTTCCTTCGTCTTTCCTTCGTGATTGCCCGAAATGTGAATGGAAACCGAGATGCCCCACACACATTTTTGCAAAAGAAAAAAGGAAAAAAAAGAAAGCCGTCTTGCCTTGTGGAGGGTTTCAAAAAAGCAAGTTTTACGGGTAAAATACTACCCATATGCGTCTGTGGAGACGCTAAGAGGATGTGGTGGTATTGAAAATGTATGGGTGGAGATTTTATCCGGAACCGAAGGCTTGAACTTGCTTTTTTGAATACCCGGAACAAACCTTTGGCTTCTTTTTTATCCTTTTTTTTGTAAAAATGTTTACCCCAAATGTTCTTATGAAATGGGGTTTTAGGGGTGTTCAATCGGGACTGGTAAACAAGGGTGTTTTTTTATTTGCTTACGTGGTGTATCGGTTGTGGTTGCAAATAAAAATACACTCTTGTGGTGGTTTGATTTTTGAGGATGCTTTGAAAGTGTTCAGTATTCAGTTTTTAGTGTTCAGTGGTGTGCGTGAACTGGAAATGGGAAGCATCTTCAAAAAACAATGAAAATTACGTTAGCGGTAGCGTTCCTATTATTCTTCGGGTGGGTGCGGCTGGGAGCGGATATTTTACATAATAACCCTTATAACTTTCAGGGGGACTGCGTGGGGTGTTGGGAATGAATTATAAGGTTTATTATGTAATAATAGCTTGGGAGTGGTTTTTGTGTGTTTTTAGCGTTTGTTTTTTGGATTGGGTGTAAGTGGATAAAAAAAGGCGGACTGTGCGCGAGGGGTTGGAAAAACAGGGAGCCTTTTTTTATTGACTTACTTTGGGTAAAACAAGTGCTAAAAACACACAAAATATCACTAGTGCGGTGGGGAGCGTTGGACTGGGTGGGTGAAACTACTTCAGCGAAGCGTTCCTATTTCAAAAAAGAAACCAAGAAAGCCATTTGCTTGCTTTTTAGCCCCGATGGTAGTGATACCATGTTTAACGTACAGCGGGAATATGGAAACCAAGAATGCCTGAGCCTTTCGCTGCTTAATTATTTTAAACTGTAATAATAAACTTGATTTTGCACAATAAACTAAATTACTTTATTATGCAAAATCAAGTTTATCGTTTTAAATATCAATTAATTAACTTTTTTTATATGATTATGCATTTAGCATTAACATAACCTAAATTTTCGTCGTATTTAACGTAACCCAACTGATTTGTATGCATAATTGTTTTCCCAATTGAAAAATCAGGCATATTAGAATGATGATGACCAAAAATCCAATGATCAATTTTGTGACTTTTTATCATTTCTGACTGTTCTGAAGCGAATGCCACATTAATTTTGCTATCAATATATTTTTGAGGATAGTTCAAAAATGTAGGTACGTGGTGTGATATAACGATATTACTTTTATCAGTACTTTCTCTAAGAACCTTATTTAAAAAGCTTATGCTTTCGTTGTGTAAATAATTGTAATCTTCAACTAAAAACTCTGATTTATTTGGCTTGATTACTTTAAAATCTGACATTGAGTTTTGAATCAAACTTGTTTTGTCAGCTGGTATTACTGACCATAAGGTTGTACCTATTATTCTTACGTCATCTATTTCTTTTACAATGTTATTGACTAAAAAAACATTGTCACGAATTTTGACATCTACTGTTCCAAATGTATCAGTACGTTCATAGTAATAGTATTCATGGTTTCCAGGAATCCAAAAAGTAAACTTAAAATTCTTTGATACATAATCGAAGAAGTCTTCATGCAAATCCATTAGCGCAAATGGTACAATATCACCTGCTAAAATAAGTATATCCCCTACTGGAATAATAGGGTTGTCCAATATATACTTTTTGTTTTCTGGGAATTCAAGGTGTAAATCTGAGCAGTATTGAATTTTCATTTTTAATACATTCTATCATTAACATTAATTTTTTTTTAAAAGTAAGTGTTTTTTAGAAACTATCTAAAATGACCTTTTCTTTTTCGGAGATATTCATCTACCTCTTTTTCAATATCTTGATTTGTTTTAATTTTTTTAGAATTTATCCATTCATCTATTTCTTCTTTTTTAAAATAAAGCTTTTTGGCTATTTTATAGTGAGGGATTTCTGCTCTTGAAGTTAATCCATAAATTGAGGGAATGTTTGTGTTTAAATATTTAGCGACCTCACTTACATTCATTGCTTTTGATTCAACTACAATTGCATTTTCTGTTTTTAGATTTTCGATAGCTCTTTCAATTCTATCTAATCTTTCCATAATTAACTCAAAAGGATTTTCCATAATCAAAAGTTTTTAGTTTTAGTAAAATTAACGAAATGAAGCAAACAAAGAATTGATGCTAGGAATACTTGGACTAGAAGCGATTTTTGTGCAGCTGAATGAGGTAATTTATTGTAATTAATCTAAGGTCTTTCAAGTAGATAATTTAATTTTTTTTTAGTTTGATGTATTTATATCTCTTGTATTAAAATAATTTTTAATTGGTAATATAAATTTTGAGCACTCAACATTTGTGTATGGGAAATACTCTTTAACATTATCTTTAAATTCGAAACTTGTTTTGTTGTTTTTTGTATGTGATGTTAATATTAATCTTTTTTTTGCTCTTGTGAGTGCTACATAAAATAATCTAGCGTCTTCTTCTTCATCTGCGTAAATAAATGGATAAATACCATCATTACAATTTGGAATGAATACATTGTCAAATTGTAAGCCTTTTGAACGGTGTATAGTTGAAATTATAAGGTTTTCATCACCAATAATTAAATCAGTCTCTTTGAAAGTATTTAGAATATCTAACCATTCCAATAATGTATTTTCTAATGTATCTTCTTTGATTTTCAATTCAAAATATCTTAATAACTTATCATAATTTGATGGCTTATTAAAGTTTAATTGAATGCTTAATTCCTTTGAAAGAAAATCAAAATATTTACTAAAATCAACACTCCTATTCAAGAAATTGTAATGTTTACAGTAGGTTTCTTTGAAATTTTCCTTTAGTTTCTTTATTGCATTTTCATTAACTAAAAGAAAATGTTTTTGATCAATAATTTTTGCTTCTAAATGAGTTTCTAATGCAGTAATAAGATTTGCTGTTGCTATTACATCATCTAATGCATTATGGGAATTTACACCTTCAATATTTAAATATTCAATAAGATATTCTAGTTTGTATTTATGCAAACGTGGAAATAATCTTTTGGCAATATCAAGGGTATCAAATTGAATTGTATTCAATGAATTTTCAATATTTTCTCTTTTTAAATTACTTTCTATAATTGATTTATCATATTTTAAGTTATGTGCTACCAATGAGCTTTCCCCCACAAAATCAAGAAATTGTTTTAATGCTATCTTTCTATCAATTGCATGTTCATCTAGATATTCTCTAGTTATTTTATGAATTTTTTGACTTTCAGTTAAATCTTTATCCGTTTTCAAGAAGACTTCAAACGTTTGGCCAATTTTACCATTTATTAATTCGATGCCTGCAATTTGAATAATATCATCATTATTAGTATCTAAACCCGTTGTTTCAGTATCAAATACAACTATGCGTTCATTCTGAATTTTATATTTAAAATCAATTAAGACATTTTCATTATTAAAGAAAAAATCAGATGGAATAAAACCTGAATTAAATAAGTTTATTGTAAACTGTGTAGCTGTTTTGGCATTTGGAAATTTTAGAAAATGTTGTATATTATAGAACCAATTTGTTCTAGAATAAGGGTTGATTAATGATGACAAAAATGGTAAAGTACTTTTTAATAAAGTTGATTTAAATATATCTGAGGTTGAAACTTTAAAATGTGAAATTCCTTTACTCTCTAACATATAACTAAAATCGTTTACTTTATTATTAAAGCGAACTAAAATAGCTGTAGTGCCTTTGTCTAAATAATAAGGAAGTATTTTATTTATAATGTATTCTTCTTCTTTTTTATCAAAATCATCAATATTACGATATACTAGAGCATCTTTTTCTGGAACAATAGTTTCGTTAGCAGTAGTAGGAACTGACCATTCATCTTTAAAAAAAGTTTTAGAAAACTCTTTATAAATCTCCAAAAGATAAGATGGTGAACGATAATTTATATCAAAATTATGAACACTATAATTTTCAATAATTGATTTTAAAAATGAAATATCTGCTCCTAAGAATGAATATATTGATTGTTCATAATCGCCAAATAAAACTACCGTTGTTTCTTTTGTAATTATGCTATTAATTATTTCCCACTGTAATGGATTTAGATCTTGAACTTCGTCTATTTGAAGCCAATTGTATTTTACTTCATCATTATTTTTTTTAAGATTTGCATATGCTAAACCTAATAAATCATCGAAATCTAATGCCTCTAAAGTGTTTAACTCTTCTTGGTAATATTCATAAATTGAGTAATAAAATGACTCCGGTAAAATTTCAAATTGTTCTTTAAGTGGTAAAGGATTCTTATAATTGCTAGTATTGTAGTTGTATAAATTTTTATATTTAAAATATCTGAGGTTGTTATCAATTTTAGAAGGAGATAAATAATTAATACTATTAGTAATTAAATCGTCTTTTAATATTTTTTCTAATAGAAAATTTATGTCTTTACTTATTTCTTCAATTAGCTTTTTAAAGTGCGAAGAATTTTTTAAATCATCTAATTCAACTTCAAAAATGTATTTATATTTATAAAAATCTGTAAACTTTTCATAAGATTTAGATTTATATTCTTCAACTAACATATCAAAAACAGTACCTTCTAAGTTACCTATATTACTTAAAATGTAACTTAATTCTGCTTTATGTAATGCTTCTGAAACTAGGGTATTTTGCTCCGTTTCATCTAAAAGAAATGTAGCATTATTTATTATACCAATTTCTTTTAAATAATTTAATGCAAAAGAATGAATGTTTCCGATAAAAGCCTTTGTATTTAGACCTTTTTCTTTAACACGATTATTCATTTCTCGTGCTGCTCGATTAGTGAATGTTAGGTTGAGTATATTATCTTCATCAACACCTTTTTCTAAAGCATTGATTAAACGCCTTGTAAGGATTTCTGTTTTTCCTGTACCTGGAGGTGCCAAAACAATGTGTTTGCCTTGGGTAATATTGATTATATTTTTTTGTTGTTGATTCAATATGAAGTATTAATAATATTAAACTTATTTAATTTTTAAACGAAATTTTATATTTTCAATTATTTTCAATATTTCATTAGAAACAGTATTTGCATCAATGTTCAAAATATATGTTTCAATAACTGATTTATACCCTCTTTTAAACTTAATCTTTTTATCAGAGTCAATTTTAAGAACGTTATCTATAAATTTTAATTCGTTCAATTTATTACTAAAATCACTAACAGCTTCTTGAATATATAGTTGAAAAATTTCTATATCAGTATTAATATTTTTTATTAATAAATCAGTATTAATAAACTGTTTGTTTATTTCAAAAAATACTTCTTTTAAATTCCCTTTTTCGTTGTTTATTAAAATAGTTATTCTATCTGAAAAGTTTGAAACATTATTTTCATCAAATAAATTTATAATATCAATCCAATTCTTTTTATGCCAATCATCAAATTGATAAACTGGATTATTTATTAATAACGAACCATAAATAAATTCATATAAAACATCATTTAAAAAGTTTAATGTAAATTTTTTATCATTCTTCTTTATTTGTAATAAAATATCAAATAGATAATCATTAACATTTAATGAATCTAAAAAAATTTCTTTGTCTGTAACTAAAAGTTCATTTTTAACTTTATTAATTAATTCAATGGAATTATTATTCTTTAAAATATGATATAATATATAATCATCATTTTTGAAATCTAATTTTTCAATATCAATTAAATCTTGAATTAAACTTGAATTCTCAATAAATGGATTTATAACTGAAGCAACGTCAAAAACACTGCTTTCCTTTTTATCTAATTGCTTTAATATTTGTAAAGAATTATTGACATTAAAAACCTGATATTCATTATTATGTAATATTAAATTGATAACATCGTAAACCAAATTAAAGTTAGTGTCATTCGTTAAACTCCAAATTATTTGAAGTTTATTATTTTCCTTTAATATATTATATGCAAATAGAGCATTATCTACATTTGAATTCGACCAGAATGATAAAATTTGATTTATTGTTTGATTCCCTCTTTGATTGTTTTGAATTATAGACTGTCTAATATTCATTAACCCTGAATTAAAATAACAAGCATTAAATACTGCAATTCTCTTTACTACATTATTATCTTGATTTAAAGTTGTGTGTAAATATGCATAAAAAGATGGATTGCCAAAAAAATTAGCATATTCGTAATCTTTGTAATTATAAAAAACTTTTTCAAATAATTCTATAACTTGAAAATTAACTGTGTTTACATTTTGATTACCATTATTCCAAAAGAAATGTTGTTGTAATTTAGTTAATAAATGATCTAAATTTAATTTGTTGTAATTCACCGAATTTTCTAAAGAAACTAATGTATTTTGATTTACTATAGCACCAGCACTAATTTCATTACAAACATCATTGAAATTTTTCACAGTAGGATAAAAACACTTAGATATCAAATTATATTTTGGATTTGTACTAATTTTTTTCCATGTTTCTAACCTCAGATTTAATTCTTTTTGAGGGAATTCCATTTTAGTATTCTGAATAAAATAATAGGCTGTATCTATAAAAATATTTTCTTTTTCAATATCAATTTCATTATTCTTATCAGATTCTTGAAATATTTTAATGAACTTTAACCAAAGGCTATTTATTTCTTTTATCTTATTGTATCTTAGTAATAAATCAACAGCATTTGTATATTTTAATTTTAATAAGCTATTTAGATTATCACTGTAATTTTTATCTGAAATTAAGGATCTACTAAAGTTTAAAATAAAGATATTTTTTAGGTTTTCGTTTTTTTCTTTAAAAGCAACATTTAAAACTATTGAGTATTTTAAATAATCATTTAAAGTTGTGATTTTATTCATTAAGTTATCGAAAACATGCCAAAAAACATTTTTAAAATTATCTGAAATGTCTTTCAATAATTTGCCATCTTCTGACTCAAAGGCTTTAGCTATCTGTTGACCAATTAAGGTTTGTTTACCTTCTTCTTTATTTACACCATAAACTATTGCTGATAATTCATTTATTAATTCATCATTAATTATATTAAATTCATTTGGTTGAATTTTGGCTTTGTCAATTAAATAATTAGTAATTTCATCATTTGATAAACCTTTTAAAAATCTTTTATATACAAAAAAAGATATAGTTTTTGTGCTAATTTCTTTTTCAAAATGGTTCCTAAAAAAAGCTATTTGATTTAAATAAATTTTAATTTCTCGTGGCTTAGGATTATCTAAAACATTTTCTCTTGTTAATTGTAAAACTTGTACTATTTCTCTTTTATCATTATCAGACCAATTTGGCATACATTTAGCAATCATTTTATCTAAATAGTTAGTCCAATTAGATAAAATTGGTTTTGGAACATCTATTCTTATTTGAAAGCTTTTATCAAAAAAAGAATTTGAATTATTAGAAGTTTTTTTAGACTGTTTATCTTCGTTTGTATCATGATTATTCCATATACGCTTTAAACTTTCTTCGTCATATGGTATAATAGAGTATACATTTTTAAATGAATTATAATCTTTTGTAGCTGGATTTTTATGTTGAATAAATGTTTGTAAAGTTGACCATAAATTTAACGAAACAGCTGCTTCAACTCTGTCTAGATTATCAAGAATTAATACAATTTTTTTATTAGCTTCTTTGTCAAATATTTCAATAATTTCTCTAAAAAACTTTTCAAATTCAATAGATGTTCTTTCATCTTCTACTGAAACCTCTTCTGTAATTGTTTCAGTACCTGAATTATGAATAAAAGCCCAATTTTTTAAATCTTTTGGGTCTAAATTTTGTTTCTTAAGAATAAAGTAATTAGATATTAATACTATAAATGGAGCTAATGTGAGTAATGAGGCAATTAAAAAAGGATAATTAATTGATTCTTTTATGCCTAGTGTTAAGTTTTCATAATTTATTGATGATAAAATTGCTGCACCTATTGTAAAAACCAATGTAGCTATACTTAAAAAAACACCTAATTTTGTTGTAGTTTTATCAACTTTAATGGTTTTAATGACTTCTTCTCTTGATATTATTTTTCTCTTTTTTTCAAGAGCTTGTATAATTAATTCGTCTTTCGTACTTTCTTTTAAAGTATTAATAAAACTTTCTAAAAATATTCTTCTTAGTGGATCACCTTCATGTGCCCAGGCATCAAAATAAAAAAATGTAAACTTATCTCTATTTTGTTCATCATTTTTTAAAAGATTTATAATAGTTGATTTACCAGAACCCCATGTACCCGATAGACCAATATTTATACCTTCTGTTTCTTTTTTTAATAAATTAATGATTGAACACTTAATTTTTTCATGTGTTGGTACCTCAAATTCATCTAGTCCTTGAACTTCTTCTCTAAGAATATTATAATCGAAATTAGTATTCATAATTTAAAATCTTTAAATAACATTTAAATATTCATTATAAATGGCCATCAACAAATTACTTAAACTAGAAATATCTTCTTTTTTAGTATCAGTTTGTTTTAGGACTTGAAATGGGATAATTGTTACTAGTTCATACCCAAATGAAACGTCGAATTGTGTTTTACCTGAACCAATTACTTTAGAATCCCAATTAGTGTATTTTTTCCAATCGTAATCTTGTTTGAATGATGAATCGAAAAGGTTTTCTAGTTCCTCCCAATCTTTACCTTTTTTCTTTCTCCCTGTATATTTGTGAAAGTTTGTGTTTGTATAAAGATCTTTATTCAAATTAGAATCAGTAAACCATAAGCCTGCAAAGTATTTTTGAAAACTACTAAATTTTATATGGTATGTTTTATTAATATCATATTTTACACCTTCGATAATAACAGACTGTTTGAATATTGGTCTGTCACCTTTATTAAATACGTGATATCCCTGTGCTTTTGTGTTTGCAGGATATAATGCAACAACTAAATCACCATTATCATGTACCCTAAAAATTAATTCATCGGCATAAGGTTTATTGAACTTGAAGCCTATTCTATCACTATCTAATTTATAAATAGTTGCATTTTCTACAGCTGTTCTTATTCGTCGGTAAATTGCATTTTTGTTATCAGAATTAAGTGAAGAAATTGATGCTTCAGGTAACCAATTGTAATTATGCTGACGAATATATTGAATAAAATCTTTTAAAAATCTATTACTTGTGCTTGTGTTTTTATGAAAGTTATTTACGTTAACTACAATTTCCATTAGTTTGTACCAATTTAAATCTACTGGTGTAACTGGTTGTTCTTTTGTTAGGTTAGTTATTCCTGAACTTTTAAACGCATTAAATATCTGATTGTATAATTGATGCGAACAGTCTGTTGCATCTCTTTTTACTTCAACTATAATTACTATGTTATTTATTGTAATTACTAGGTCACAAATTGGGTCATAATTAGCATGATGTTGACTATTGAAAAAATTATCGACATTCATTTTTGAACTCGTAAGTGAAACAGCAAAAATATGCTCAAAATTTTCTAGTGAACTTACTTCTTTTTGTATCTCAATATTTATTTTGTTGTCTTTTGAATATTCGTCAAATAATGTGTTGTAAAAACTTGTCTGGTCAAATATTTTTTTTAAAACTTCATGAAAAAGCAATTTATCTTCTTGAAGACAAATTGCTAATGCTCTTGTTAAATCGTTTTCTAATTTGTATCCTTTATCTTCTTTGGAATAGGAACTAAAAATATTCAGATGTTTATTCATTAAAAATTATATACCAGAGTTAGTAATATCTGTTGCTACATCGTAATCTACACCTATTTCTTCAAAGTGTTTGCGACCACACTTGATTTTATCGTTTTCTGTTGTTCTTAAAAGTAATTGGTCTTTTGTTGATTTTGTTTCTCTAACCATGTAGACCACATCACCGTTTTGTTTCATTATTGCCCAATCGGGATTATAACCTCCCACTGGTGTATCTATTTTAAACCAACCTGGTAACTTGATGAAGTATTTAACATCTTTATTTTCCATTAGGTCTTTAGCAAACTTTTTCTCAATACTTGAATCACACATAATCATATCTTGATATATTTTATGTGATTGTTCCTTGGTAACTTCAATTACTTTGTCTTTTGGATATTCTACTAATCTGTCAAAATCTCTTCTAATTTGTGACATTTCATATTGAACTCCTTCTAATCTTTCATATTTGATACCGTCAATAATTACACGATTCATCACATAACGAATTTCTTTTACAACAGCATCCATAAACTGCTGCGGATTGATTTTAAATTCGTCTAATCTTTTTGATTGAATTAGAATTTGATAAATAGTATTTCTGGTTAACTCTGTTTTACCTTGAATGTATGTAAGAATATCTGGAACTACTTTAGCTGGTTCAGCATATTTAACTTGACCTAATTGTACTAATTGTGTTGAAACCCCTTTTGAGTGAATATCTAAATCTGCTAGTTGTGTTCTAATTTGTGGAGCTTTTATTTTCTCCATTAACTTGATAGCCTTGACTGCCTCTTCGATTAAATATTCGGTACTAAATTTGACTGAATAGATTGTTTTTGTATTAATTGCATTCCAGAATTTTTCAAACTCTGGGTCTAATAATACTTTTTCATTGAATTTTACTTTTATGCGATTGTTTTTGTTTTCAATGATTTGATTTAATTGGTATTTTTCAACTGCTTTAATTACCTCTTTTAATGGAACTTCTTTAAGTTCTTCAGGTAAATTAATGGTGTAATTTTCTACAGCTTCATTAAATTCTTTATTAATAAAACCATCTTCAGCTATCCATTTATTATCTTTAAGATGGTCCCAAATTATTTCAGATTCTTTTTCAGCAACTTTAAGAGATTTATCCTCTTTTGTATATTTAATACCTATGAATGCCTCTATTGGCAATCTACCAAATACAAAACCACAATCTTCTTCAAATTCTTTTTGTAATGAAGCTGCGAAATCTTCATAACTTTCATTTGCTATTACTACTAAATTATTTATGTTTTTATCAAAAATTCTTTCCCCTTTTTGATTAACTGGTAAACGTAAACCACGTCCAATCTCTTGACGTTTTTTAAGACCCGATTTAGTATCGTTTAAAGTACAAATTTGGAATACATTTGGATTATCCCAACCTTCTCTTAAAGCGGAGTGAGAAAAAATGAATTTTAATGGTTCCTCTAGTGATAATAATTTCTCCTTATCGCGCATGATTAATGAATACGTGTCTTCATCATCTGCTTGAGAACCACTTGTATTTTTTTCATTCCCTTTTTTATCCTTTGAGAAGTATCCATTATGAACTTTATTTACTGGAAGAATGTCTAATAATCCATAAAATTCTTTTGCTTCTTCTGCATAAATTTCTTCAAACCAAATACCGTACTGACCTAACTCAAAACCTGTATCCGTATGAATACGATAATTTTCTACTTTATCTAAAAAGAATAACGATAAAACTTTAATCCCAAGGTCTTTAACTTGAAGTTCTTTTTCGAAATGATTTTTGATTGTTGCTCGAATTTGTTCTTTAATGATGTCTTTTTTAACACCCCCATTTTCTTGACCAATTCCTAAACGTAAACCATTTGAGAATTTTACAAATTCCATTCCTGGTCTTGAATTGATTTCAGTAATTTGGAAACCATTACGATATATTTCTCTTTCTTCTGATTCTATGAATAAATCCTTATCCTGAGTTAATGTTTTTTTTACTTCAACTGGACCCTCTTTTGTTTGTTTATGAAATGATACATTACAAGTTATTTTGCCTTTATTGTTTGTAATGCTATTTACTTTTACAAAGGCATTATTTGCGTCGTTTTCTCCTAAAACCGAAGCAACAGATATTTTCTTTACTAAACCTTTTTGGAAAGCTTGAACAGGGTCTAAACTATATAATAAGTTATACTTGTCTTTGTGAGTAGCTGAATAACGTAGTGTGCATAAAGGATTTAAACTATTGATTGCCTCTTTTGCTTTAACACTCTCCATATTTTGAGGTTCATCCAAAATAACAATTGGATTTGTTGCCTGGATAAATTCAATAGGAGCTCTACCGGACATTCTATCATTAGGAATGTGAATTACATTGTTTGTTGCTTTGTTGAATGAATCGATATTAATAATCATTAATTGTAGTTCATTTCCAATAGCAAAGTTTCTTAATTCATTTACTCTCTTACTATCATATACAAAATGATTGAAAGGAACACGATTATAAAGATTAAGAAAATCTTCTTTTAAGGTTTTAATAGATTGTAATACTCCCTCACGAATAGCAATAGAAGGTACTACAATAATGAATTTCTTGAAACCATATTTTGCTTGTAATTCAAAAACTGTACGCAGGTAAACATAGGTTTTACCTGTACCTGTTTCCATTTCAATCGAAAAGTTTTTTCCTTTTGATTGCGGTGTATGTTTTTGAAAAATATTATTGTATTTCTGAATTTCGTTGATATTATCGATAATTGAATTATCATCAATAATAATTTGATTACCAATACCTAATTCGTTTTGTACTTGGTTTGCAAAAAAACCTTTGCCTTGGGTTCCTAATTGGATTTCAAAATCTCCTTTGTTCAAAGGTTGCCCTTTAAAAGTGTCAACTACTGCTTTAATAGCTTCTAGCTGATATGATTGTTTATGGTCAAATTTTAGTTTCATCTTAATACCCAATTGATTTTAAATATTCAATAAACTTGTTGGTATCCAAAGTATTCATATATTCAAGTACTCGATAATTACCTGGCTCTATTGCAAAACCATCCCATGCATTTAAATGAGTATTAAAACCATCATTTAGAATCATTTCCCAAGTTGAAGAACCAACAAGACTAAATTTTATAATTTCACTTGTCAAAATATCTTTTTTTTGTGTTTCAAATAAAACACCACAATAAAAATTTTTCTGAATTTCACCTGGTTTGATAGAATTACTATAGGGTCCAATATTTTTAAAATTATTAAATTTTGAACAAATACCAAACTTTACTCCATTTCTTATAAAAGATGATCTAACCTCTATTGTTTCTCCTTTTTTTAGAACAATATCAATTTGATTTTTTGCATCATTACATACTGTTAAAGAGGCTATATTTCCTAATTCTTCATTAATGTATTGTAGCCAAGCTTTTTCTGACAACAATCCTCCAAATGAATCTTTTAATTTTAATTCATCATCTCTTGTTATTGCTGAATCACTTGCAGCTCCAGAGTTCACTAATCCAGCTAATTTTTTTGCTACATTTAATATGTTAATGTATTCTTCAGACCCTTTAATTAATTCAACATCTACTACATTAAATTCTATGTCTAAATAACTATTATTTACAGGTACTTGACATTTAATTGTGTTTCTTGACAATTTCATATTCATTATTCTTTAAACTGTTCTAAAATCTTCTATATTATGTGACTTTAAAATTTGAACAGCATTAGTTTTTAAATCATCTTTTTGATTAAAACCAGAATCTAATACAATTACTCTAGCTGGGTCCAATTTTGCAATTTCTTTAATCACTTCAACATTTAAACTATCATCTAAACATATTAATAATGAATTGTTTTCTATTGAATACACGTCTTTATTTGCAAGTTTTAACAAATCAATTTTTACTGACAATTTAAAACCAGATTTAAGAATTAATTCAGTTAATATATCTTCTTTTGAACTATTTAAATCAATGTGAAAAAGACCATTTTCTAATTCATTCTCTAATTTCATGTTTTCAGTATTTCCATCCCAAATTTTGAAATTTGACTTATCTAGTTTGAATGATTTAAAACCTAAATCTAAGTTTGTATCGTTCGACTCAACTTCAAATTTTATTTTATTAATTTCTTCTTGTTTTTTAGATTCAATTGTGTTTCTATAATAATTCAAAGCTTTTTTAATTCTATCTCTACCAATATCAGCGATTGTTTTATAACCTTTTTTAAAAGCTTCAGATTTTTCATTACATAATTCTGGTAGTTGAATCATAATAAATTTTCTATTACCATTTGTAATATGATTTAAATCTAATACAGCATGAGCAGTAGAACATGAACCACCAAAAAAATCTAAAATAATATCATTATCATTATCAGAAGTTGCAAAAGACATTAAATGTTTTAAGAGTTCTATTGGCTTTGGATTATTAAATAAATTTGCTGTTCCAAGTGTATTTGTTAATAAAGCCTTACCTTTACTATTAGTTGCTTCATTAATTATCATTGATCTAGGTACTTTCATTTTTTCATCACCATCTTTATCTTTAGCATATATTTTATATTCAACTTTCCAATTTCCTTTAGTATCTTTTTCAATTAATACTTTATTTTCAGATAAAGCTTTTAAAAAAGAATTTTGTTCCCACTTCCATTCATCAAATAACTTGGTACCATCAGGACAATCAATTTCATATTGTAAACCTGGTCTAGGATCATCGGGACGCATCCTTAAGAATGATTTAGTTTGATAAGCTCCTAATTCATTAAAATGTTCATCTCTATACTTATATTTTTTTAAATCATCATCATCTAAAGGTAATCTTAACTTATCAATATAGTTTAGGTTCTTAGCATAGCATAATATGTACTCGTGATCTATTGCAAAATATTTAGAATCATTGCCACCACCACCATGCCTTTTCCAAATTATCTCTTGCAAATAATTTTCTTCACCAAAGATTTCATTACAAATTGATCGTAAATTATGAATTTCATTATCATCAATTGAAATACAAATTATTCCGTCTTTCTTTAATAAATTTCTTGCTAAAAATAATCTAGAATACATCATATTAGCCCAATTTGAGTGATACCTACCAGTTGTTTCTGAATTGGTTGAAAATTTTATACCTTCTTCATTCACTTGACCAGTATATGCTAAATATGTGTTTAAATTTTCTTGAAATCTATCTGGATAAATGAATTCACCCCCTGTGTTATAAGGTGGGTCTATATAAATCATTTTTATTTTACCATAATATGATTTTTGAAGTAGTTTCAATACTTCTAAATTATCACCTTCTATGAAAATATTTTCAGTTGTTTCCCAATTAACACTTTCTTCTTTGCATGGTTTTAAGGTTCCAATGCTTGGTTCCTGTATTACTTTAAAGCAATCTTTTTTACCAGGCCATTGTAAACCAAAACGTTCTTCAGAATCTGATACATCTTCACCTAAAGTTAGTTTTAGTTTTTCGAAATCTATTTTATCTTCTGAAAATACTTGAGGCATGATAGCTTTTAATTGCTTTTTTAAATCCTCAGTTATTTCAAGTGATTTTAAGTTTACTTTTTCTATTTGTTCCATTATTCTTTTACTTAAACTGTTCTAAAGTCTTCAACACCATATGATTTTAATATTTGAGCAGCATTTGCTTTTAATTCGTCTTTTTGATTAAAACCAGAATCTAAGCAAACTACTCTTGCTGGTTCTAGTTTAGCAATTTCTTTGATTACTTCATCATTTAAATTATCATCTAAACAAATTATTAGACTATCATTTTCTATTGAAAAAACTTCTTTGTTTACTAAAACTTTTGAATCTATTTTTACTGTTAATTCAAAACCAGATTTAAGAATTATTTCTGTTAAGATGTCTTCTTTTGAGCTATTGCTGTCGATATGAAACAAAGCTTTTTCTAACTGGTTTTCTATTTGGTTATTTTCGGTATCGCCTTGCCACGTTTTGAAGTTTGAACGGTCTAATTTGAATACTTTAAAACCTAGGTCTAGTTTATTTTTTGGTTTACTTTCTTCTAGTTCTAATTTTCCTTGATTATTTGTTTCTTCATCAATTATTTCCTTTTCTATTTTATTAATAACTCTTCTGATTCTCTCTTTTCCTATATCAGCAATAGTTTTGTACCCCGCTTTGAAAGCTTCACTTTTTTCATCACAAGGTTCTGGGAGTTGTACCATAATGAATTTTCTTTTACCTGAATCTTGTTTATTTAAATCAAGAACTCCATGTGCAGTTGAACATGAACCTGAAAAAAAGTCTAGAGTAATAAAATCACTTTTATCTGAAGTTATTGATAAAATATGTTTTATCAATCTAATTGGTTTTGGACTATCAAAATAAGCTTTGTCATCAAATAATGATTTTAATAATTGACGACCTTCTTGATTATGTCCGACTTCATTGTGAAACCAAATTGTATTAGGCCTTAAACCATCTTGAACTTCAGATAAAAAAGTTTTTAATCTTGGTGTACCATCGCCATTTTTACCAAACCAAATTCTGTTATCTTTAACTAGTTCATCGAATTTATTTTTATTAACACTCCAAAATCTTCCATCAGGAGGAATGCATTCCTTGCCTTTAGGGTTAATAATTGTATATTTTAAATTCTCTGAACCAGACTTAGCAGATAAAACTACTGAAGTCCAAACACCTCTAGGATCATTATCTGGATTTGAGTAACCTGAAGGTATTTCATTACCTCTTGAAAGTAAATTAATATTCCAACAATTATCTACATCAATAAATTTAGATATTTTGGAATAACACAAAATATGATCATGCATTGTAGAAAAATATGCTGCATCATTAGCTCTCGAAAATTTTTTTTGCCAAATTATATCAGCAATAAAATTTTCTTCACCATAAATTTCATCACAAACTTTCTTAAGATTATCATATTCATTATCATCAATTGATATAAAAATGACACCATCATTTTTTAATAAATTTCTAGCTAAGAATAAACGAGGATACATCATATTCAGCCAATTAGTATGAAAACGACCCGAAGTTTCCGTATTAGTGGAGAACTTTTTGCCTTCATCATTAACTTGACCTGTGTAAGCTAAATATGTATCTAAATTTTCTTGAAATCTATCAGGGTAAATGAATTCACCTCCTGTGTTGTACGGAGGGTCTATATAAATCATTTTGATTTTACCATAGTATGATTTTTGAAGTAGTTTTAATACTTCTAAGTTATCACCTTCTATAAAAATATTTTCGGTAGTATCCCAATTTACACTTTCCTCTTTACATGGTTTTAATGTTCCAATACTTGGTTCTTGAATTACTTTGAAACAATCTTTTTTGCCTGGCCATTGCAAACCAAATCGTTCTTCAGAATCCGATATATCTTCACCTAAAGTTAGTTTTAGTTTTTCGAAATCAATTTTGTCTTCTGAAAACACTTCTGGAAAAAGTTCTTTTAACTTGTTCTTTTTGTCTTCTGAAATATTCATTGATTTTAAGTCTAATTTTTTAGTTGTTTCCGACATTGTATTCTGTATTATTCTTCTTTGCTCTATTAAAATATCTTAACACTAACTGTGCATTAGCATACTCTGTTTTTCCCCCTTTTGAGAAAGGAACAATATGATCTACTTCTGAATCTTCGATTGCTAGAATTTGTTGACCACTCAATGCACATACTGGATTTTCTTCAAATAATCTCTTTTTAATTGCATAAGGAAAAGTTCTTTGTTGATACGATTTATCACCAATGATTTCATCTAATTTTTCATACCAAATTTTGAAGCGTTTTTTTAATACGTTTTTATCAGAAGTTTGAATTAATATTGACTCAATAAATTCTTGATTATTTGACATTAAATCTAACATTGCTTCTCTTATGTAATCTGCATGCTGTAATACTTCATTTTTTGAATAATTTACAAAACCACACATTTGGATATCAAACAATGCCATGTTTAATCGTGTTTTTATCCAACCTCCTTTATCAGTATTTTCATCGATTGGAACATATCTTCTGAAAGCTGTCTCACCAAAAACTACTTTAACTAAGTCAATAACATGTAAAAATCTTTCTCTGTATTCTTTTTCTTTAGCTGCTGAAAAGTTTCTATTATCTCTTAACTCTTTATTACAGAATTGTTTCATACTTGGTTTATAATTCAAATATGTTTTTTCACTTAAAGCAAAGAATCTTAAAATCATACCTCTGTATATCATTCTTTTCTTGTAGTTGTCTTTACTCACAAGGAAATGAAATGTTGGGTCCTGTTCTAATTCGCCTAAAAGTTTTACATAGTTTCCACGATATACTGTATTACGGATTTCATCTTCATTTAATTTAATTGAACCTGTATTTAAACGTTCAAATATTTCAAATTTTATGTCTTCGTTTGATTCTTTCTTAATTATAATTGTATGAAGTGTTGTCTTCTTTATTTTGTTTTGTTGTTCTTTGTCTAACTGAGCAAATGTTTTTTTGTTTAATTCCTTTAACACATTTAAACCAGTTAATTTAAAATCAGTTCTATCGGGATATTTCCCACTCAAAAATGAGATAAAAGTTGTAAGTCTTTGTTGACCATCAATTACACTATACGTTTCATTTTGTTCTTCGGCTAAATAAACAACTGGAATAGGTACATCCATTAAAACAGATTCTATTAATTTACTTGCTATAGCTGGAGTTGCTACATATTTACGTTGGTAATCTGGTTGTAAATCAATATCACCATCTTGATGCATTGAATGGAATTCGCGAATGGAAAAATCTTTTGCTTGCCAAATAATTTTTCTATTATCTTCTTCTGATAATTCTAATTCTTCATTTGTATCAAATTCATTTTGTAAATCTAATAAATCATCATCACTCCATTCATCGTTTTCTATATTTGAGTTTGATTGTGTATTCATGTATTCCAATATATTTTATTAAATTAATTCCCAGTTTATTTTAAAAAGTAATTTTAACTCTATCTTTTGTTGCAATTTAGCCTCAACAATATCTATGATTTTATCTTTTTCTTCTTCGATTTTTCTCCCTTCAATTTCATATTGTCGCCAAGCTTCATCGCGTTTTTGTTCTTTATCCTTGAGTTTTTTTCGCATGCTTAATTTCTCAGGTAAACTTTGAGATAATCTACTAATACGTTTTAGATCTTTGATTTCTTCCTCTAATTCTTTTAAAGTTACTTTCAGAGAATTTCTTTTATCATCTGACCATTTATCTAATTTCTCTAATTCTTCATCAAAAAATGTTGCATTTCTATTTTCAATTTGTCTTAAGATAGTTGCTTTATTTTTATCAAAAGTGTTTTCTAAAATTGATTCTTTATAGATTTCATAAGTAGTTAATTGTTCTTTAACTGGGAGGCTTAATAATCTTTCACATTCTTCTTTTGTTAAACGTGTGTCTTCTGAAATACCCGAAAGTACAATGTAATCTTCCTCTTCAAGAGCAGAAACTGTTACTTGATTTATTTGTAAACTACCTTTTTTGCCAATGTACTTTTCTAATAAGGCTATGTTTGTTTTTGTACCTGTATAATCAAAAGTTAAAGTACTATTTTCAAGATTAATTTCTTTAAAATAATTTATTATTGATTGAGCCAAAGGATGACCTAAACGATAAAAATAGGCACTTTCTGCTTCTTTATTTAATTGATATCTTCCAGTGTTAATGCTAGGAACATTGTAGGGATTTTTATTCAATTGAAATAAAAATTTATTATCATCAAAATTAGCTACTTCTTTTAGAGCCAATTTTGTTATTTTCCATAACCACTGCTGGTATTTGTTCAAATAAATTTCACTGTCGTTAAGTGTAACCTTTAGTTTTTCAATTACTTCTTCATCAAAATTTTCAAGTAATTTTTGTCTTGTTTTTTTATATTCTACATCAATGTCTTCTTTGAATTCTTCTTTTAATTTATCAAATGCTAGATTGATTTCTTCATTAGTTCTACAATATTGGTATATCTCAGCAATTTTCTTTTCAAAATCAATTCCACTTTCTATGGAACCCAATACTTCATCACTTGCCCCAAATACTCCATCAAATAATTTAAACTTTTCATTAAGAATTTCAAAAACTCTTTGATCAGCTGCATTGTTAGTATTTACAAAGTTTACCACAACGACGTCAAATTTTTGGCCATATCTATGACAACGACCAATTCTTTGTTCAATTCTTTGAGGATTCCAAGGTAAGTCGTAATTGATTAAAAGTGAACAAAATTGTAAATTGATACCTTCAGCAGCAGCTTCTGTAGCAATCATAATTTTAGCTTCGTTTCTAAAATGTTCAACAATAGCAGCTCTAGTATCAGCACTTTTAGCACCACTAATTACATCCGTGCCTTTATGTTTCGCTATCCAAGATTGATAAATTTCGTTAATTTCTGGTGTATTATTTTGACCATTGAATAAAACTACTTTTCCTTTGTAATCTTCTGATTGTTCTAATAACTCTTTTAAATAGTACTGAGTTCGTTGTGATTCAGTAAAAATTATAGCTTTTTCATTAGCTTTAAATTCTCTTAACTTATCAAAACCTTGTTCTAAGGCTGTTTTCAACTTTTCACCTTTAGCATTATGTACAATATTTTCAGCTAAATCTCTGAATGTGTATAGTTCTTCAACTTCGTTTTCTATTGCTTTTATTTCTTCATCAGTATAGAATTCCTCTTCTTCAACAACTTCGTTTTCGTAATATTCCTCCTCTAACTCTTCATAAGTATCGTAGTCTTCAAATATATCATCAAAAGATTGATTGACTTTGATTTTCTTTAATTTGTTGTCTAATTTAACTGCTAAAGACCCAATTGTTTTTGCAATAGCGTGAGTAGAAGAAGCAAGCAACTTTCTTAAAATTAGCGTTATTAGATGTCTTTGACTATTTGGTAAAGCGTATAAACTCTCTCTTTGTAGATACTCAGACACCATATCGTATAACAACTGTTCATCTTTACTGGGTGTAAAGTTAATTGTTAAGGGTATTCTGTTTGTATAGTTAATATACTCCTGAACTTGTCTTCTTAAGTTTCTTTTACAAATTGGTTTTAATCTTTCTTTTAAATCATCAAAATCTTCTTCGTTGTTAAGTCGAGAAAATTGAGATTTAAAACTTTTTATATCACCAAATGTAAATTCATCTATAATGCTTACCAAACCAAACAACTCTAAAAGGGAATTTTGTAAAGGTGTAGCAGTTAATAATACTTTCTTTCTTAATTCTAAAGCATTTTTGATGTTGTTGCCAATTTTATTATTTGGACGATATACATTTCTTAATTTGTGAGCTTCATCAATAATTACTAAATCCCAGTTAACCAAACTTAAAAAATCAGATTTATTGCTTGCAAAATTGTATGATGTAATGACTATTTGAGTTTGTTCAAATGGATTGAAAACATCATTTTTTTTGAACTGATTAAATGATTTTGTTTCTAAAATCATTGACGGTAAATAGAATTTATCCATCAATTCCTGATTCCATTGTTTTCTTAAACTTGAAGGACAAATGATTAACAACTTTCTTTTTCCAACAGCCCAATGCTGAGACAATAAAATACCAGCTTCAATTGTTTTTCCTAAACCAACTTCATCTGCTAAAATAGCACCCTTGGAAAGAGGAGAATTAAATGCAAATAAAGCTGCTTCAATTTGATGCGGATTTAAATCAACTTTAGCGTCCATTAATGTTGCACTAAGTTTTTCAACACTATCACTAGGACAACGTTTCGTTAATTCATAGGCATAATATTTGGCTTGATATTGATTAATAATCATCTTGAAGAATAGAATAGAAATGTATAGAATATTAATTCGTAAACTTACAAAAAAAGTATTGAAAGAAAAATGTGGAAAACCGTATTTACGTTAAAATTGATGAAAAATACTGCAAAATACCGCAGGGTGTAGGGTGTAGGGAAAAACCGAGTAAAAGATTTTTATTTTTTAGGAAATAAAAAAAACGGATTTATTTGAGGAATTTGGTGCAAACTACACTTTGAAGTTTATTGATTTGCTTTTGATTGTGCCGATGTTGCTAGAAAATTTGAAAAGTAAAAAAACTCAAAATGTTTGTGTGGAAATTTGGTTACACCCCTTACACCCTCTTTTTAGTATTCAGTTTTCGGTGGTCAGTTTGCAGAAAGAAAAGTGGCAACTTGCGTTTACCACTTTTGATTTTTTTGTGTTCATATTTCGGATTGTCGGTTGGTTTGATCTACTTCTTCGTAGGTGAATTCTTTTACTGCGTAGACTGGACTTCCTTTTCGCATTAGTCTTGTGAAATTGTGTTTTTTTAAAGCTTTTCCGATTTTGTTTATTGTTCCGTCGTTAATAGTGATTTTTGCTCTTTCGGCTAGTTTAGCTGCTATTTGTGAGGCGTTTAAATAATGTGTAGCATTTTCTCTATCGCAAGGTTCAAACCAAGTTAAAAGCAATTCTTCTTCTGGGCTTCGTAGTTGGTATTGTTCGTTGTTTTCGGTGATGTTTTTGATTTCTTCTTGGTCGAACCAATGTCTGAATCCTGTTTTAAATAAATACAAGGCTTGTGATAATACATTGTCAATATTGATTTCGTGTTGGTATTGGATGTTTTCTACCTCAAAACAAAGAAATCTTCTGCTTCCTGTACTGTCGTTTAAGAATTGCGCTGTGTTGACACTTCCGGCAAATGATGCGCGTCTTGGCATGGTTTCGTTGTTGTGTCCGTAGGCTTTTCTCATTCTGATTTGTGTCTTTGTGATGATTTCTTTTAAGCTTCCAATTTCGGAACGGTTTAGGTTTTCTAATTCGTCCAGGTTGATTAACATACATTCTGAAAGCTGCACTAAAGTGTCTTTGTTGTTTGGGTTTATGGTTCCAGAGAATAGATACTCTTTTAACTTTCTAGGTACTAGTTTTTCTACCCAAGTGGTTTTTCCTAATCCTTGTTTTCCACTGAATACAATTACCGTGTGATTGATTACTTTGTCATCCAATACACAACCTACCATTGCTACAATCCATTTTTTAAAACACTCTTGCCAAAGTTCTTGTTTTGTAGTGGTTATCGTGTTTGCCAATTCTAAAATATAATCTGTTTTTTCATCATACGATGGTAGATTGTAAAAGTAATCTTCGAACGGATTGTATAATTCACAGAAATCGGAATACAATAGGTTTCGCAAAGAAGAAAGGTTTGTTTTGATTCTTCCTTTTAAACATTCACGAAGCATTGAGTTTTCAATGAAATCGTTCATTACATGCCATTTCTTTTTACCGAAATACTGAAACTCTAACTTACCAGAAACCATGTTATGCCGAAATACATATCTTGTTGATAGGAATAGTTCTAATCGGTCGATTTGTGTTGGTTTTGGTTTGTCTTCGTCGTCGTCCTCATAGAAGTCGCCTCTCGACTCCGCTCGAGGTGACAAGTTTTGATTGTCTGATTTTTTTGTGTTGTTTTTAGTGTTTCTGTTCTTTTCAAAGTTTTCATCTTTACCAAATTCGTGAATGTTTCCGTAGGCGCTGTGAACGGTTTGTGTTACTTCTTTTTCGTCATAGCCAAAGTCTGTTAGTATGAAGCTTAGTGCTTCGTTTAATGAAATGCCTTTTCGGTTTAGGTTGCACGCGAGTTGGTGTACAAATACGTTTCGGCTACCTGTCGCGTATTGCACTTTTTTTTCGGTGAAGCGGACGCAGTGATTATAAACAGCTTCGCTGTTAGTCGCAGTCACAGTCGCGGTTGGCAGTTGTGTCACTTCGACAGGCTCAGTGTGACTGGATTGCTTCGTTTCACTCGCAAAGACGATAGCAGCTTCGTTTTGATAAAGGTTATCATCGAATGAGTAGAAACATAGTCGGGTTATGTCTTTTCCGGATTTGTCTATTTCATGGTTTAATAGGGTTTCATAGTATTTTTGAATGGCCAAAAAGGTTTCTTTGTGGTCTTCTTTTGTTGTGTTTACTTTTACTAAAATTTTTAATCCATTACCTGATGGACTTATGAAACTTGCATAGGTGTATTCGGATTGATTGGCTTTGTGCTTTGCGTTTTGTAAATCGTTTTGACTTAATTTATCGATGTCTAGGATAATGAAATTGGAGTATGCTTCTAGAAATTCCATTTTTCTTCCACCAACAAATTTTCCTGAAGGAGTGAATGCAGGTAATGATTTTTTGGCTTTTTCATAGGCTTCTAGTTTGTTTTCTGCTAATGATTTACGCAAATAGGTTATCCCTGGTCTGTACTTACCTGTTTTGATTTCGTGCAGGATTTCGGGAATTGTTTTGTGTTCTATTACTTCGTTGAAGTTTTTGAAGATTGTTATCATGTTTGAGTGATTAGTGAAAAGTGATTAGTGAAAAGTCTTAGTGGTTGTTCCTGTTTTACAGTCACAAACTTCACAGGTTCCGTTGCACTGTTTCATACTATTTCCCTTTGAATGATTTGTTGTAGTGTTCTTGTAGTAGTTTTTCAACATCAGAAAGTTTGTAGTAAATTTTGCTACCTACTTGACTGAATGAGATTTTACCTTCATCTCTCCAGGTTTGTGCTGTGCGTTTGGAGATTTTCATGAGCATGATGAACTCTTGATTGTCTAAGAAGGTTTCTTTCTTTGGGTCTGGCTTGGTGTTTAGTTGGCTTTGAATTGCGTCTAATTTTGCCATTAAGTCGTTGTACTGGTCTTTTGTTAAAATAATTGCTTCCATTTTCGTAGTTTTTAAAAGTTTATGGAGCAAAATTGTGAAGTAAAAACAAGTCCCTTAGTCCCAAACGGGTCCCAAGGGACTATTATTTATTAGAGGAAATTGTCGAGGTCTATTCGTTTGTGGGTCTTTGGTCGTTTATCGCCTCGAGATGGTTTGAGGATGGTTTCGACCGTTTGGGGACTTATTTCGTTGTTGTCTTTGTCGATAAAGTTATTGACGATCATATTTACTATTTCGCCATTGGAAGCATCAATAAATGATTTTCCATCAACAAATAGTTCACGACTTAGTTGGTAGAAAATATCTACTAATTGGTTTAGATTTCCGTTGAATTTCAGTTTTTTAGTGGTTAGTTTTTTCTCCAGTTCTAGTTCTTTTTCCTTCTCAATTTCCGAACGCATTTTGCGAAGCGTTTGTAATTTTTCAATCAGCTGAACACATTGTTGGTCATAAGAATGTAGTTTACTGTTTATTGAAATTATGTCAGCTTGTCGGTATTCGAAAATTTCTTCGTTTAAAAACAAGATTTGTTCATTGAACGATTCCATTTTTTCAACCTGTTGTTTGATTTCAAAAAATGAAAAATAACGATCTTCCGATTCGGCATTGATTAACCTTTTTGGAGTTGCTTGCTTAGTTTCTTTTACGCTCGAAGATTGCAGCTCTGTTCGTTTTTTCTCGATGATATTGTACAATTTGTTGAATCTACTCAATGCTTTTTGGCTAAAGAATAGTTCTTCATTGTTGGCTAATAATTTTTCAAACTTGTTTAACCAGGTGTTTCCGTCTTGGGCAAGTTGGAGTTGGTAGTTTATGAATTCGGGTAGTTGGGATTGTGGGATTGTAAATACTTTTTCGAGTAAAGCAATACAATAGTTTTCCAGTGTGGGTTCCTGGTCGTGAGTAATGTCAAAAATAGAAGCTGCACTTTGTGCTGTGTCGATGGTTCTCCATTCTGAGAACAATGATTTTTTGATGTTTTGCCCTTTTAAGTTCACGTTTTTTGCCGGTGTTAAATTTGTTCATTCGTAATTATTTGGTTAGTCCATGTAAAAACCAGTTTATTCACATCAGCTTTTAGCTCAAAGTTCGACTATACTTCAAGTAAATTAAGGCTTGATTTTGTGTAAATAAGATTTTTTTGGATGCCTAAAATTAGAACAAATAAAGTACCAGTTTGCGTTGTTTTTCGTACAAGTTTTTAACAAAATTGCGAAGGCTTGTATTTGCTAGGGTTTTGGATTTCGAGAGTATAAAAGAGCAAAATTTACCTTCGAAAAAGAAAACGAGAGTAATTTTTTGAAGTAATTACTCTCGTTCTGTTTTAGTAGATGTAGTTGTCAACCGCTTTGTCTAATTCTTCTGAAATGATTTTGGCATATACCTGGGTTGTGCTGATATCGCGGTGGTCCATTAGTTTTGAAACGTGCTCAATTCTCATTCCGTTATTTAAAGCATTTGTTGCAAAAGTGTGGCGGCTTATGTGAAATGTTACTTTTACTGGAATTTCTAATTTCTTTGCAATGCGCTGTAATTGAAAATTAGCCGCTTTATTGGCACTTTCTATAAAAGTATAACGGTATTCATCATTCTTTAAATACAGCTCTTTATTTGTGATTACAGGGAATATAAAGTCGTCTTGTTCTGCATCTTCCTTTTTGTACTTGTTGATGATGTTCAATGCTAACTGACCTATTTTAAACTGATGCATTCTTCCTGTTTTGCGAATTACTTTATGTATTCTTCTTTCTTCTTCATTGAAGTGTTTTACTTGAAATTCTAATACATCACTGAATCGTAATCCTCCTGCGAAAATTGAAAAGATAAACATATCGCGATATACACTCGCTTTTGATTTTTCATCTAGTTTATAATTGATAATCGCTTCGAATTGCTCTTTCTTTAAAAACTGTCTTCTGCTTGGGTCTTTCTTTAATTTCAACTTACTAAACGGATACATGTATTCCGGAATTAAATCTTCTTTGATAGCCTCTTTGAACATAATTGCCAAAATCATAATCGAATAACGTTGTGTTGTATTTCCGTTTTTTAGTTCGTTGCTTAGATAACTCATATAGTCCATTAATAATGAAACTGTAATGTCATCAAAATAAACCTCCTTCGTTCCTACCCATTTTTCGAACTTATCTAAATAGGCATGGTAATTTTTATAAGTTGAAATAGATACGTTGTTTTTGATTCGTTCACAATGTTTACGTGAGTAGTCGAAGAAGTTAGGCACTTCTTTTCCTTTTATGGCTTCTTTTAGTTTTTTAATGGAAACGGTTTTTACTTTTCGTTCCATGTCGGCAACTTGTCCTTCAGCATCGGCAATTTTTTGAGCAAGTGCAGCATTCATTCGCGCGCTATTAGGATAGCTTTTCTTAACTCTCTGCTTTGCTTCATCCCAATCACTTTCTTTAAGCTTGAGTCCGGCAGTGATAAATTTCGTTTTTCTATCTTTTATAATTCTAATGTACAAAGGGCTTTTACCTGTTTGATCTTTCTGGTTGGTGCGTAGTATTAATTTAATAGATGCCATAAAAATAGAATATTAGAAATGTTGTACTATATTTGTAAAGCGGTGCAAACGAGTGAAAGTATTGATTTTACTAGTGTTTCATTCTAGTGCAACGGAGTACTAAGGTACAACAATTGGTACAACAAATCAAGTATTTTTATGCTTTTTTATGCTTAAATTTGCTTTAGTATTTTTTATAAAGTCAATAAATACAGTACTTTAAGTGCAAAAGGGTACTTGCAGAATTATTATAGAGATAACAGCGGTTTGCTTCAATGGCTACTTCCGGATTTTCCTGCGGAAAATCCGCTGTTGAATGGAATGTTTTGTTATTTTTGTAATGGCTTGGTGTTGCATTTACGCCACATTTTTAAGCCGCGAAAAGTTAGCAGATAGTTTCCCCAAAAAAGCGTAAAAAATATCCTAAATGAAATTCTATATTAAATATCTTTTTTGCCTCTTCAGCTTTTTGGGAATTGCACAAAGTAATTTTCAAAATGATAGCGGTTCAATAACTCAAATAAAATTAATGTATTCCGAATATAAAGATTTTGTGTCAGTAAAAAATAAGTTATATGCTATATCTCAAAATAATGATTTAATTGAAATTGATTTAAAAAAAGATAATTTCAAATTAATTAAAAATAACATTACTGCAATTGCGAAAAAATCAAATGACGAATTAGTCTTTGGAAGTAAAGATGGAAAAATATTTATACTAAATAACAAACATAAAATTAAACAGATTGAGAAAATCGATGCAGAAATATTTTCTGTATTAATAAATACAAAAGATGAATATATAATATATTCCAACAAATCTATTTACTACAACAAAAAAAATTATATACCTAAAAGGGAAACCAATTTTTATGGAAAAGTTAGAGCAAAATACACTGGAACAATATTAATTGAACCTGATTACATTTATTTAGATAAAATGAATTTTATTTGGTTTGCCTATGATGAAGGAGAATGGGGAGGAAATGTTTGCTTTTTTGATTTAAATAAAAAAGAATTCATTTACGATCATTGGTTAAGACTTGATGAAGAGGTTAAATATAAAGACAGAAATGACTATTTCACAAAATTAAAGAAAAAATATCCAGAAATAATTAAAGTAACAGAAAGAGATACAATTTATAAATATCCATATAATTTAAGTATTTCAAGTGTAGCTAAAGGAGTTGCTTATAATAATACCGACGACTTATTCATAACTTCAAGTGGAGGTGGTCATACAATGATTTATGCTACCGAAAAAGACTTTCATTATTATGTTGATGGAACAATCGTGAAAATTTCAAAAAAAGAAAAAGATTATTATAAATCATGTTTTGATAAGGAAATTCTTGAAGATGAAAAATATAAGTTTGCTTTTGCGAGAAACTTTATGGGATTTAAAAATGATGACAGAGAATTGAGAGAAAAAATATTGACCGAGAATGAAATTAATAAATTAGGACCAATTACATTTAATAAATTCGATAATAAACTTTACTTCTTTAGCTCTAAAGGTTTTTATACTTTAAATAATTTAGATTGTTCTTTTTCAAAAAAACTATTTTTTAGTCCAAAACTAACTTGTAATTCACAATATGAGAAAGACTATTGTTTACATTTAAATGTGATTAAGTTTGAATTTATAAGTGAAAAAGAAATTCTATTTCTAACCAAAAATGATGGAATTGGATACTATAATGGTGAAAGTATAAAATATTATAGATAACTTAAATAATAAAACCATCTGCTAACACAGGTTTTGCAAGATTGCGGGTTTTGGGCTTAATTTAAAGTTAGTTTTATATCTTTGAGTTCAATGTTAAACCAAAATTTTGAGTTTGTTTAGTCCGCAACCTTGCAAAGCCGTAAAACGTTAAATGCAATATATTTTCCGAACTTACGCAGAAGGCTTCGCTCCTATTTTTCCGTTTGATATTTTTAAAAATAACTTGCCGAAAATTTTTGCGTGACAAGTGAAATCCGAACCGAACTTTGTCGATAAACTTTGTGTTGAAATTAAGTTTTCGGGAAAATTCGCTGTTAAACTAAAACCTGAAACTAAACGTTGCGTGAAAATATGCTTTGCGTGACAATCCGAACTTTGCGGATAAACGTTGCGTTGAGTTTTTAAGTTCCGAAAATATTATACTGTATACAACAGCGGTTTAAAAATATGGCTAGTTTCGGGAATTTTTGAAATGGCGCAGTTGTTTAATTTAAAGTTTTGGTTATATTTGTAATGGCTTGGTGTTGCATTTACGCCACATTTTTAAGCCGCGAAACGTTAACAACAAATTTTGACAACTAGGTCGGAAATACCGAAACAGCGACCAAAAAATCTGAAAGTAGGTTTTAATTAATTAATTTTATATGAAAATTTCTATTCTAAAAACTTTAGTGATTACGCTTTCTCTACTTTTATCAGAAAATGTAATTTGTCAAAACTCTGAATTTGAATTAACTGAATTAATTTCGACGGACGAACTTTTTAAAACCAAAAATTTGGTAACTGAAGAAAATTCTGTTGATTTTTTGAGACAATTTTATGCATTATCACTTGTAGAAAAAATTTCACAAAGTGAAGATTTAAAACTAGCGGTTCTAAATATAATTGATAAAGATATTTTTTCATGTAGTGAATTAGATGTTAAAAAAGTTTTAAACTTTATAAAAAAATCTAAAACAAAAAATGAAATCTTAAAGGAAATTGAGAAAAACTTTAATAGTCCAAATTCTTTTTTCAATGAAACCGCAGAAGAAGGAATTGCGGAATTTGAATTACTTAAATTAACTGAAGAAACTTATGCTTTAAACGCAAAAGTTTGTGGAAGTGGTGCAGGTTATCACAATCAATTTCTATTAGTACATAATTTTGATACAGTTAACCCAAATTTTATTGACGGTGACAAATTTTTAGAAGGTATATTTTTTACTGCAAAATCTAAATTAGAAAAAAAATTAAATGCAAAATTTAATAGACAATTTGCTAAAATGCAAAATTTTGGAACAACTCAAATAAACGGTGAAGATTATATAACACTTCCATATTATCAAGGAAATGAAAATATTGGAGGATTTTTATATGATTTAATTATTGCTTATAATTTTAAAAGCAACTCTTTTTATTATATTTATGATAATCCAAATTCTGAAAATGACAATTGGAAACGTGATAGAAACGATTTAGATTTTCAATTCTATACTTGGGTTACAGAAAAAAATCCGAATTGGAAAACTGTTGAATAAAAAAATCTGTTATTAACATTGGTTAGCTGTTATTGTGGCTTCTCGCCTACTTCCGAATTTTCTCCGAAAATCCGAAAGTGTTCGTATATTTGGTTTGGCTAGTAACTAAACACCACAACAGCAGCTAGTCAAGGACCGTTAAATGCAATATATTTTCCGAACTTTCGCAGAAGGCTTCGCTCCTATTTTTCCGTTTGATATTTTTAAAGATAACTTGCCGAAAATTTTTGCGTGACAAGTGAAATCTGAACCGAACTTTGTCGAAAAACTTTGTGTTGTAAATACATTCCGGAAAACCAAACTTTGCGCGACAGATCAAGTTTGCGTGACAATGGAAAGCCGAAAACCAAACTTTGTGGATAAACGTTGCGTTGTCTTTTAAGTTCCGAAAATATAAAACTGCATTTAACAGCGGTTTAAAAATATGGCTACTTCCGGATTTTCCTACGGAAAATCCGCTGCTGAATGGAATGTTTTGTTATATTTGTAATGGCTTGGTGTTGGCTCAACGCCACTGAGAGCAAGCCGCAGGACGTTGGCAATAATATCGAAACCTAATGAATATGAAACAAATCATTACAATAATATCTTTATTTATATCATTAATTAGCTTTTCACAAATTAATTTGACTTACGAAGAAGTTCAACAGAAATTCGGAATCGAAAACATATCAGAATCTCAAACAGCTGAAAACCATTTTGAGGTTAAAAAACAAAATGAATTGGAAACAATTAAATTCAATTACAATACTGAAAATATTGTGACAATGATAGAAATTGAAAGTAAACAATCAATAGATAATCATCGATTTCATAAACTTGCAAAAGAACTTAATCCAAAATTTAAATTGACATCATTTGGAGAAACTGATACGATGAATTTTTATTACGACTCAAAAAATAAACTTTTGAATATTAAAGTATATAAAACAAGTAAAAAATCCGAACTGAATAAAGTTATTTTTATTTCAGACACTGAAATAATTTCGGAATTAATTCCAGATATAAAAAAATGGAAATAAATACTATTGCCAACAATGTATAACGCAATTACGGCGGATTCGACTACGTCCGAATCCACTCGGAATTGCTAACGTCTGTGCTAAACCGAAAATTAACGCATATTAACCCGTAACTGACGGTTATACGAGACCGTTAGTGGCAATTTTACCGAAAACCTAAAAATAAGAAACATGCATAAAGTTCGAATATTTTTTCTTATTACATTCGCTCTAATTTCTTGTAATCAGAAAAAAATTGAAAAGAAAGACGATTTAAAAAAGTATGATGAAAATGGAAAGCTTATAGTATACAGCGAAGAAGTTTATTTTAAAATGTGGATAAAAAACAATAACTTGAACGTAACTGTTATAGACACTTTTTGCACAAACCAAAAATCAAGAGCCAAAGAAGACATTCAAAATGGAAAACTCGTTTATTTTGGTTATCATCCTAGAGAATTTAAAAAAATGACAGAAAAGCTTAAAAGATATGGGATTCAAACAAAAGAATATTTGAGAAGAGATATAGGAATGCCAGGATTCAAACCTTATTGTTATGAAGACGAAATGAATAATGAAATTAGCAGAAAATATGGAGAGAATTTCATTGATTCAATTTTTATTGTTTCTCAAAAAGAGAATGTGTTAGAAAATCCAAACGTTGAATATATAGAAGCTGGTAAAGATCTTAGGGAAAAATATCTGAATATAAAAAACAGCCACTAACCGCGGTTTGCTTTAATGGCTACTTTCGGATTTTCCTACGGAAAATCCGCTGCTGAATGGAATGTTTTGTTATATTTGTAATGGCTTGGTGTTGGTTCAAAGCCACTGAAAGCAAGCCACATAACGTTATGGGCAAGTTTAATACAGAAATGAAATACACAATTCTTTTAATATCGTTTTTGTTTATGAGTTGTAATTCGCAACCAAAGAACAATCTTTTTATTTCCGAATTTGGATACTCAATAATACTTCCTGAAAAATGGGCTGAATACGAAGACGAAAAAAATGTAAATGCATTCTTTGACACAGAAAATTGGACTGGTAATTTAAGAATTACTGTAATTGAATTAGATAGAAACATTGATGACCATTATATTGAAAAGGAATACAAGAGTCTTAAAAACGCCGAAAAAATTATTACTCAAAATGGTTATATTGGATTTAAGTATATAGAAAAATCTCAGGACGGTTTAATGTATTATTGGCAATTATTTTATAAAAATAAATTGTTTGTTTGTTCATTTTTATTGAACCCCGAAAATAATACAAAGTTAAAAGAAACCGAAATTGAAAAAGTTGGAAAAATTATAAATTCATTGAAAGCTTTTAATAAAACCAGCCCATAACAGCGGTTTGCTTCAATGACTACTTCTCAAGATTCCTTTGCATAATCCCATACTCTATAGAATGTTTCGTTATATTTGTAGTGGTTTGGTGCTTTTATATGTTACCTACTACTAGTCAGTGGAAATTCTATGACAACATTTTCAATCTTCAAAAAGACAACTATGAGATTATACCTACTTTTATTTCTTAGCACCTTTACTCTATTGACATCATGCAATGGACATACCACAAATCAGAACAAAAACACCAACCAAGGTATAAAAGGCGACATCGTAAAAGAACTTGGAAAAAGCATAATGGTGGTCTATCAAGACAGTAAAAACATTTATTGGTTTGGTAGTTGGGAAACAGGAGTATATAAATACGATGGAAAAAAATTGATTAATTATACAACAAAACATGGTTTGCCAAACAATAGAATTGATGAAATAAAAGAAGATAAATCAGGCAATTTATATTTCACAAGTAGTCATCCAAATTCTACAATAAGTAAATTTGACGGAAATACATTTACAACATTGGAGGCAATACCAAATAATGATTGGAAACTCAATTCCACAGATATGTGGTTCAAACATTCTTATGGAAATGAAAAAGTATATCGTTATGACGGAACTACTTTATATGAATTGCAATTACCTAAACCACCTAATCTTCCAAATCCATTTGAAATCTACAGCATTTATAGAGACCGTAAAGGAAATATTTGGTTTGGCTCTAACCCTGTTGGAGTATGTAGATATGATGGAAAATCGTTTGAATGGATAACAGAAGAAGATGTGACAGAATTTCGCGATGAAGGTGCAAACGGTGTGCGTTCAATTACAGAAGACAAAAATGGTGACTTTTGGTTCAATACGGAATATCGTTATAGTGTGTACGATAGCACCACATTAAAAAGCAATAAATTTTATACCCGACATAAAAGCATAGGTGGTTTAGATGGGAAAACTGCTAGCAATTTGGATGAATATCTTTCAACAGTAAGAGACAACAATAATAATTTGTGGTTTGTAACCTATCTAGATGGCGTTTGGAAATATGATGGAACGAAAATCACTCATTACGTAGTTCAAGAGAATTCAAAAGACATTACTTTATTCAGCATTTACAAAGACAACAATGGTGACCTTTGGCTTGGAACACACCAAAATGGAACATGGAAATTTAATGGAAAAACATTTGTAAAATTTGTACAATAACCAACAATGAAGAGTTTTCATTAAGAAAGGTATTGCTTCAAAAGCCTCTTCCGTATTTTCTTACATAAAACTTACTATTCAATAGAATGTTTTATTATATTTGTAAGGGTTTGGTGTTGCTTTAAGTCATTAATTCTAGCTTTAAAATTTGTCTAATATTGTTTTAAAATCATCAAATGAAACAGATAATAATCACACTTTTCTTTGTCATAAATTTATTTAGCATTACTAATTCAAATGAGAAAAAAATCTTAGGAGAATGGAGATATCAAAAAACTCAATTGACTGAAAAAATAGGAGAAAATCTTTACCGACAAAAAAACTCAGGAGTTGTTGGCGAACTCAAGATTAACTTTAAAAATGACTATACCGGAACTTCAAAAAATTCTCAAAGTGAAATTATTGATCAATTTACTTGGAAAGTATCAAGAGACAAATTGACAATTAAGTATCTTGGAGATGACTTGATTTTGAAATCATTTAGTAATGAGTTTAAAATCAAAATTCTGACAAAACATAAAATGGTGATTTATAATCAAGCAGAGAATAAGTCAATATTTTTTGAAAGGTAATTACAATAGCTTTTTACAGCTAATTATTGTAATTGCAATGAATAATACCCATTCGGAATTTATTTCGAAAATTCCATAAGTAATATTACATTTGGATTTTTTTGCCTTAAATTTAATTGACTACTTTAAATGGCAAACCCTTGAAAATAATTTAAAAAAACCTTATAAACATGAAACAAACTATTTCTAAAGTCTCTTAATTTATATTGTTAATCAACTATTCACAAATTAATCTGACTTTCTAATAAGTTAAATGTAAATTCTGATTAAATAATATAACTGAATCTCAAACCGATGGAAACCATTTTGAGATGAAAAAAATAAATGAAACGAAAACAATTAAATTTATAAAAAATATCCAAAATATAGTGATAATAATTGAAGTAGAATATAATCTATCAATAGAAAATCATAAATTTCAAAAATAATTCCTTATGTAAAAAAATGTAAATAAATACTTTTACCAACAATGTATAAATACACTTATTTATTATGATTTGACTTGGTTCAAATTCACTGAATAATTAATTTGTGTATTTACTAAATCGAAAAAACATTAACTTTATGCCTTAAGCTAATTTATAAAAATACAATCACAAGTAATTTTTAAAAAACATCATGAAAAAAACACTTTTTATTTTATTATTGAATCTAAATTTTGCTTTATTTTCTCAAGAATCCAAACTTAGTATTGAACTAAATTATCCTATCCCTGCCGACAATAATTTTATTGGAAAAAATTACACAGGTATAGTTGATATTGGAGGGAAATATAAAATTATTGATAAAAATATTTTAGATTTTGGAATTGCTTTAAATGCAGGCCTTTTAAAATATAATAATTCGAAAATTAATTCATCACAGAATTATAAAATTTATGCTTATCCAATTCAACCTAAAATATTTTGTGAGTTCAACATCAAAAATATTAAGAGGCTCCATCCATATACTTCACTTGGCTATAGTTTTATAATATTCAAGGCAACTGGAACCAATAATGGATTTGATATTTCAGACTTAAATGACACTCAAGCTGGGATTAACTTAAATTTTGGTTTATCTTATGACATTACAAGTAAACTTTTTGTGAATGGACAATTTGACTTTACTAAACTTCAAGAAGAAAATGGAATTCCAAATACTACCTTTAATACAAATGTTAATTTAGTAAAATTTGGTATTGGTTTAAGATTATAAAAACTATATTCAAGAATAGTTTACTTTGAAGATAACTTCATGATTATCTAACTTAAAATCCAAATGTAATTATAAAAACTAAATCCTTAAAATGAAAAAAATTACTCTTATTATTATCTTTTCTTTCTTTTTTAACTTTTCAAATGCTCAAAATTTTAGTTATGGAACTATTCTAGGATTTAATGCATATGATGTTGAAATAAACGGTCCAATAAATGCAGGGGCTGGATATAGTAATGTAAATTTTGGAGGTTTTATTGATTATAGTTTAAGTAATAGTTTTGGTATTAGAGGAAACTTGATATATAATAGCGTAAAAGAAGATAATTATTATCTAATAAATGGGAATCAAGTAGTAGGATATTTATTTAAAGAATCTGAAATAAAATCTTTACAATTGCATACACTTTTGAAATTCGATGTAAATAAAGAATATAATAAGGGGTTTTACTTAATTGGTGGTTTTAGAATGACTAATATTTTAAATGCCAAATTTGATGGTCAAGAAAATGATAATTTTTATAAAAAAATCAATTTCGGAGGAATATTTGGTTTTGGGGTTAATTTCGCAAAACATTTTGGAATTGAATTACTTCCAGAAGTTAATTTAACTAACACTATTGATTCAGAAAATAATAAATCTAAAAATTTTGGAGCCTACTTAAATCTAACCGTTAATTTAGAGTCAATAATTAATTAACAATTTCTTTTGGAAATACTTATAAGCAAGTTAATAGCATTAAAGAAATACTTAATAAAAAAACGTTCCAAATCAAATCAAAAAGATGCTGTAAAAGAATAATAAAAATGAAAAAAATCCAGTTAATTTTACTCCTAATTTCGTCTATTTGCTATTCACAAACTTCTACAAAAGATGGAATTAATATTGAGATTAAAAAAGTAAAAATTGTTGATAATGTTAGTGTAGTGGGTATACGCCAACTTAAAGTAACTAGTGACAAATTACAAAAAATAATGATTAAGTCTAAAATTAATTCTACAGCTGATAATAGAACTAAATTAAGTGCATTTTCACTTTTAGATACTAAAAACAAAATACGATATCGCCTAGCCGATTATAAAGGTTACACAGGTTTTATTGGATATCCTGAATTAATTCCTTTTCTAAAAACAGAATTGCTTAACAAAAATGGATATCCTTTGCTAGATGCACCTCCTTACGATCCGTCTGAAAAAGATTATTTTTATGACTATGATGTTAATGGTTATATGAACTTAGAATTACCTATTAACTTTGGGACAGAAAAAAATCCAAAAAAAAGTATTTTATACTTTGGAGAAACGTCGTATAAAAATTTTACCGCTGAATTATTTTTTGCACTATTGGTTGATCATATAAATTCAGATTTTGAATTATATTACAAAGACGAAAAAATAGCAGATATCAAATTTTAATGTATAAGAAAATTAAACTGGTCAGCTTACTTAACTGTTTTTAAAAAAATCGTATTCTATTTGATTAATCCTGATTTAAAAATTGAAAATTAACCCAAATAATTTTTTACTATTCTTAAATTTTCTTCATTTTAGCTAAAACAAATAAAATAACAATAGGAATTATCAAAGCTATAACGGTTATCGGTTTTTCAGTAATAAAATGGGGATTTTTTGCTAACGTAAGTCCAAAACCACCAATTGCACCTCCAAAATGTGCCACATGACCTATGTTGTCATTCTTAGCTTTCATGCCATAAATGGAAAATAGTAAGTATAAAAATCCAAAAACATATCCTGGAATAATTACATAAACATATAAATTGGGTTCTAAAAGAATAGCACTGTAAATGATTCCCGTAACAGCTCCTGAAGCCCCAACTGCTCTGTAATAATAATCGTCTTTATGAAAAAATAAGGTAAGTAAATTTCCTGCAACTAAACTTCCTAAATACAAATAAGCAAAATACAAGGAACCAAGATGATTAATTACAAAAGGCGTAAACATGTAAAGCGTTATCATGTTAAATGCTAAATGCATACTATCTACATGCAAAAATGCTGAAGAAAACATTCGGTATTGTTCACCAGATCGTATACTCCCAATATGAAATTCGTATTTTCTAAAAAAATAAGTATCATTAAATCCTTTAAAACTTATAAGTCCGTTAGCCACTAGAATTAATAACAATACAATGTTCATGGTGATTTTTTTGTAAAATTAAGAATAGTTTTCAGAATAAACTTATTTGTAAAAAAGTATATTTGTAAAAAATTTTGAAATGCAATTAGTAATTTATCTCATTATATACCCTTTTTTATGGGTAATTTCTATACTCCCTTTCCCTATTTTTTATCTTTTTTCTGATGCAGTCTGTTTTTTAGTCTATAGAATAATTGGATATCGCAAAAAGGTAGTTCGTCATAACATAAAATTAGCACTACCCCATTTATCAAAGAAGGAACGATTATCTGTTGAAAAGAAATTTTACAGCCATATGTGCGATATGTTTCTGGAAATGATAAAAACCATGAGTATTTCGCAAAAAGAAATGGAAAAACGTTTTGTTTTTACCAATATGGATGTGTATTATGATTTGGAAAAGAAAAACAAAAGTATTGCCTTAATGTGTGCTCATTATGCTAGTTATGAATGGGTGATTTCAATGAATTATTACACTAATTTTAAAGGATACGGTATTTATAAAAAATTAGCCAATCCTCATTTTGATGCTTTAGTGAAACGAATTCGCTCTAAGTTCAAAGCCGAACTAATTCCGACAAGGGAAACTATTGCGGTAATTAACAACAACTACAAAGAAAAAGTATTAAGCTTATACGGATTTGCAAGCGACCAATCGCCAAGACCAAATGCAGCTTATCATTTTACTTCATTTATGGGACACGTGGTTCCAGTTCATACGGGTGCCGAAATGTTGGCCAAAAGATTTGATATGAATATCATCTTTTTAAAAGTAAAAAAAGTAAAAAGAGGGTATTATGAAGCTAGTTTTGAATTGTTAACTGATGATGCTACATCTGTACCTAATTACGAGATTACAGATCGCTTTTTAGCTCTTGTAGAACAACAAATCTACGAAGCTCCTGAATATTATTTATGGACACATAAGCGTTGGAAAACCATTATAGAACCAGAAAGTAAAATATCCTAAAAGTCTTATATTGTGTTACTGAAATAAGTCTATAATTAAGACTTTTAAGATACTCCTTTTTATAATTGAAACCAGCTGTTTACTTTTTCTTTGATTTCGCTTTTGAAATTTTTATGAATAAATTCATTAGTTCGAGGATTGTATTCGTAATCGGCACTCCATTCTTTATGATTGGCCGCTAATTCTTTTATTTTATTACAAACAAATTCAATTTCTTCGGTTGTTGTTGTTGGATGTATTGACATTCTAATCCATCCAGGTTTTTGAATTAAATCACCCGAAGTAATTTTACAAACCAAATCATGTGAAGTTTCTTGGTCAACGTGCAACAAATAATGTCCGTAAGTACCCGCACAACTACAACCTCCTCGCGTTTGAATTCCGAATTTATCATTTAATAATTTAACACCTAAATTGTAGTGCAAATCATCAATATAAAAGGAAATAACTCCTAATCGATCTTGATGCTGATTAGCTAAAATATGAAGATTCTCAATATTCCCTAAAGCTTCAAAAATATAATCTACCAATTCATGTTCTCTCTCCAAAATATTTTGAACGCCCATTTTGTCTTTCAATTGGATAGCTAATGCCGTTTTAATTACTTGCAAAAACCCAGGAGTTCCTCCATCTTCTCTATCTTCAATATTATCGATGTATTTGTGCTCTCCCCAAGGATTGGTCCAGCTAACGGTTCCTCCACCAGGACAATCGGGAACATTATTTTTATATAAGTTTTTATTAAAAATTAACACTCCAGATGTGGCAGGCCCTCCTAAAAATTTATGTGGCGAAAAGAAAATAGCATCCAAATAACTTTCTGGATCTTCTGGATGCATGTTAATACTTACATACGGACCCGAGCAAGCGAAATCAGCAAAACAAACGCCGTTGTTTTGATGCATCAACTTTGCTACTTCATGATATGGGGTTTTAATTCCGGTTACATTGGAGCATGAAGTAATGGATGCAATTTTAAAACTTCTATCTTTATATTTTTCTAATAAAATTTTTAAATTTTCTATACTAAACAAGCCGTTTTCATCTGCAGGAATAATTTCAACATCGGCAATGGTTTCTAACCAAGACGTTTGATTCGAATGATGTTCCATGTGAGAAATAAAAACTACCGGTTTAATCGCTTTTGGAATAGTAGTAAACTCTTTTAAATTTTCTGGAATGCGAAGTCCTAAAATACGTTGGAATTTATTTACAACTCCTGTCATTCCAGTTCCATCGGTAATTAAAATATCATTTTCATTGGCATTAACATGATTTTTGATAATATGTCGCGCTTCATGATACGCCATGGTCATTGCGGTACCTGTAATAGATGTTTCAGTATGTGTATTGGCTACAAAAGGTCCAAAATCATTCATCAATCGTTCTTCAATAGGTCGATACAATCTTCCACTTGCCGTCCAATCGGTGTAAATGATTTTCTTTTCCCCAAAAGGAGAAATAAAGTTTTGATTGATTCCGATAATGTCTTTTCGAAATGCATCAAAATAATATTCTAATTTGGTTTTAGTTTGTGTTGTAGCCATTGTAAAAACTATGTAGGTTAGTAATGATTAGTATAACACCGTTTCAACGGTTTCAAATTGGGTAACTTTTCCTTCTTCTACAAAATATTTTAATAATACTTGTCCCCATAAATCTCCATTTGAAAATTCGGCAATAATCCAACGGTGATTTAAGGTTTTTGAAGTGTTAATTAAAAATGGTTTTCCATCAATTGGATCATAAGGAACTAAAGGATTTCCGTTTTTATTTTCGTTTAATGAAATTAAGTCTTCCTTTACTTTAATTCCTACTTTTTTATAGTCTAAATTATTCGAATAAAAATATTCTTGCGCATCTTCATCACTTTCCAAAGCAAAGTAATTAGCATTTGCTAAAGCAGCTACAGAATCTCTTGAAGTAAGCAAATTGGTCTTTACATGATCCATTTCTTTTTGCTTTGCATCTAAAATTTTAGTCGAATTCACATATTGGAATACATTAAATAATAATGAGAAAATCAAAGCGTACAAAATAACATTCTTCATAAATCTTACATATTAATTACTAAATTATCATAGGCCAAAAAAACATGTTCTGGCAACTTATTTTGAATTTCTTCATGAAAGCCAAATAAATGGCTGATATGCGTTAAATAGGTCGTTTTTGGCTGCACCAAAGATATAAAATGTAATACTTCTTCTAAATTAAAATGAGTAGCATGTGGTTCTTCTCTTAAACAATTTACAACCAACACCTTACAATTTTTAATCTTATTTATTTCTGAAGTTTCTATTGTTTTTACATCCGTTAAATACACAAAATCTTGAATACGATAGCCAAAAACCTGTAAAGTACCATGCATGGCATTAATTGGAACTATTTTCTCGTTATTTACAGAAAAGGATTGGTCTTCTTTTACTTCATTTTCAACGACAGAAGGTGCTCCAGGATATTTATTTTCGGTTTGAAAAATATAATCAAATCTTCTTTCTAAATTTTTTAACACGCGTTGGTGTGCATAAATTGGAATTGCACCTTGTTTAAAGAAAAAAGGACGAATATCATCTAAACCTGCCGTATGATCGGCATGTTCGTGTGTAAACAATAAAGCATCAATATGTTGGCATTTTGAATTTAGCATTTGTTGTCTAAAATCAGGTCCACAATCAACAACTAATGAGGCTTTTTCAGTTTCAACCCAAACGGAAACTCGCAGTCGTTTGTCTTTTTCGTCTGAACTCAAACAAACAGAATGCTGACTTCCAATAACCGGAATTCCCTGAGACGTACCTGTTCCTAAAAAATATACCTTCAAATCATAAAGTTTTGCACAAAAATAATAATAATTATGGTGTTATTTACAAAATGATTAACTTTGCCAATAGAGTTTTAATTTGATATACAAAGCCCCAAAGGTGATTTCATGAAAAGTATAGTAACAGACATCAAAGTTCGAGGAGATAAAGCGATAGAGCAAATTCCATCCATCAAAGACAAAGCCTTACGAATTAATCTTAACGAAAGTATCTATGGAACTTTTGCTGAGATTGGAGCCGGACAAGAAACCGTTCGTAATTTCTTTAGAGCTGGAGCCTCTTCTGGAACCATTGCAAAAGCTATGTCGGCATACGATAAGGATTTTAGTGATGCTATTTATGGTGAGGAAAAAGACGGCCGTTATGTAACGGAAAGTCGACTAAGAAAAATGCTTACTCATGAAATCAATCTGGTAGAGCAACGTTTAAGTAGAGATAAACATCCGAACAAATTGTTTTTTAGTTATGCCAATACTGTTGCTACTATTGATTTTGCTAAACAATACAAAGGGCATGGATGGGTAGGAATTGTATATCAAGTAGAGCCTGATGAAGCATATAACGAAATTATTCTTCACATCCGTTTTAAAGAAAACGATGCTAAATTACAACAAGAAACACTTGGTATTTTAGGGGTAAATTTAATTTATGGTGCGTTTTACAAATACAACGATCCAAAAAAATTACTTCGCTATTTGTATGACCATTTGGATAAAGACCAATTAGAAATAGACACTATTAACTTTTCTGGTCCTCGTTTTGCTGATGTTGACAATCGTTTGATGAGTTTACAATTGGTTAAAAACGGAATGACGGATGCCGTAATGTTTGGCCCTGATGGTAAAAATATATTACCTGCTGCTGTACTATATAAGAAAAACATCTTGGCTTTAAGAGGAAGTTTTAGACCGGTTACTAAAGTTAATATGGATATGTATGAACGTTCCTATGAAATGTTTATACAAGAAAATAAAGTAGATAAAGACAATACTTTTGTGGTTTTTGAAATTACACTTTCCAATTTAAAAGCTGAAGGTGAAATTGACGAACGTGATTTCTTAGATAGAGCTGAGTTACTTTGTAAACTAGGTCAAACCGTAATGATTTCTAACTTCCAAGAGTATTTCAAAGTAGTTGAATATTTCTCTAATTATTCTAAAGCTCGTATGGGATTAGCTATGGGTGTAAATAACTTAGTTGAAATCTTTGATGAAAAATACTACCGCCATTTATCAGGTGGAATTTTAGAAGCTTTTGGAAAATTATTCTACCGCGATTTAAAAGTGTACTTGTACCCAATGAAGGATGAAAATGGCAACATTATTACATCTGAAAACTTAAAAGTACATCCTAGAATGAAAGAATTGTATAAATTCTTTAAGTTCAATGGAAAAGTAATTGATATAAAAGATTTTGAAGAAAAGAATTTAGATATTTTTTCAAGACATGTATTAAAAATGATTTGTAACGGAGAATCGGGTTGGGAAGAAATGCTTCCTGAAGGAACAGCTTCCATAATTAAAGAAGAAAAACTGTTCTCTTATTCTTGTGAAATTGATACTCCTGAAAAAGAAGCTGAAAAAATTAACTAATATTGAAAATCACTCCAAAAAGAGTGATTTTTCGTTTTACGCAACTATTTTTGCAAAAATAAATCCTATGAATATTCGTCTTATCGCTATCGGAAAAACAGACAATAAAGCGCTTCAATCTTTAATTGATGACTATACCAAGCGTTTGTCTTTTTACGTGAAATTTGATTTGGAAATCATTCCCGATATCAAAAACGTAAAGAATTTATCCGAAGCCCAACAAAAAGAAAAAGAAGGCGAATTGATTTTATCAAAAATCACCCCAACCGATCAATTAATTTTATTAGATGAAAACGGCAAAACATTTAGCAGCGTTGGTTTCTCCGACTTTTTGCAAAAGAAAATGAATGCCGGAATTAAAACCTTAGTATTCGTCATCGGAGGTCCATACGGGTTTAGTGAAACCGTTTATAAAAAAGCACAAGGCAAAGTTTCCTTATCCGAAATGACGTTTTCGCATCAAATGGTACGATTGTTTGTAATCGAACAAATTTATAGAGGGTTTACGATTTTGAGAAATGAACCTTATCATCATCAGTAAGATGGAGTTGGGAGTTAGGAGTTGGGAGTTGGGAGTTGAGAGTTGAGAGTTGGGAGTTATTAGTTATTAGTTTTAAAGAGAAAAATGTTCTTCTGAAAGAGAATGTATAGTAATACTTAGCGATAAACTGATTTATTATATACTATCTTATTTTTAAACTACTTCCCTTTTCTGTCTAAATCTGGTTGAATTGGTTTAAAATTTCTAACATAACAGCTTTGTTTATTCTGAAAAATTCCCTTGTCCGTTGCAAGTAAATGTTTTTCATTCAACTTTTTAAATCTTTTCTTTCGTAATCTGTCTATTTTTTTTGACGAAATAAAATCATATATAACATAATGCATCATAATAACTTCAACATTTTCACAATCTTCATTCAACTTAATGTCAGCAAACTCCATACCTGTGAAGCGAAACAATAAACTATCATTTTTTTGTGAAATGATAATTTTAAATCGACCATCAAAATCCGTTTCTCCAAGGAGTTCATTATCAGAATTTTTTATTTGCACCCCAGCTAGCGGTTCTAAATCTTCAGAGATCACTTTACCATAAACACTTCTATTTTGACCATTGACGAAAAAACCTAGAAAAAGTACAAGAATTATTATTAAATATTTAATCTTCATAATAATCAAATTTATTTAGTTGAATTCTCCCAACTCCCAACTTCAAACTCCCAACTATAACTTACACCCACATTCTGGCAATTTCTTCTCATCGTACACAAACTCGAAAGAAGACAATTGAATTTCATTATTCGTTGCTTTCCAAGCCAATATTTTATTTTGAATGTATTGGTCATACGTTAGACGGTTATCGAAATTCAAATGTAGCATCGTGATTTTTCCATCACTAGTAAAATCGGCAAATTCTTTGATGTAATTGGCAAATTCTTCTCTTGAAACTTCCACTCCATCAACTGTAATTCTATTGTCTTTATTGAAGTTTACAGTGAAATTGTGGTAATTTCTGTAATGTTCGGCATGTTGTTTTATAAAGAATTTTGAAAAATGATTTCTATACTTGAATTCCACATCTGTAAATGGGAAAAAAGCCAAATTCTTCGCCACGCTATCGGAATAAGTAAAAACGTTTAAAGTACCTTCTTTTGAATGCGAACTGCGTTTCTTTTTGTCTTGTAAATGCATCACTTCTGGAATGACTAATTTCAACGGCAAACGTTTGTCGATATTAAAAACCCAATTGGTTGAAGAGATTGAATTCTTGCGATTTACTTCTACAATGGTATCCATTTTCTCTTTAAAATCGGGATTTTCTTTTATTTTAAAAAACATATAGATGGGTGAATGATCGGTCATTTCTTTTAAAACCGAAACATTTTCTTGTGGTAACAATACTTCTTCTTTATTACAAGAAAACAAACCTATTAAAGCAACAATAGCAACTAATTTCTTCATTCTTTATTTTAATTTACTGACTAATTTTATACATTCCACCGCTTCTTTTACATCGTGAACTCGCAGAATTTTTGCCCCTTTTTGTAATGCAATCGTATTTAAAACAGAAGTTCCATTCAAAGCTTCTTGTGGCGAACTTTCCAATACTTTATAAATCATGGATTTTCTGGAAACTCCTACTAATATTGGCAACTCTAAGATTTCGAACAACTCCATTTTATGCATTACTTCGTAATTCTGTTCCAATGTTTTGGCAAAACCAAATCCAGGATCAATCACAATATCCGAAATTCCAAAGCTTCTCGCCTTTTGAATTCGCTCTGAAAAGTAGAAAATCATTTCTTTAACAATATCGTTATAATCTGTCAAACTTTGCATCGTTTGAGGATTGCCTCGCATGTGCATCATGATGTAGGGCACTTTCAATTCGGCAACAGTTTCCAACATTTTATCATCCAACAAACCTGCGGCAATGTCATTTACTAAAGCTACTCCATTTTCTACTGCTGCTTTTGCAACATGAGCTCGAAATGTATCAACTGATAAAACAATATTAGGAAAGGTTTCAACTAATGATTTTACAATAGGAACCAAACGATTAATTTCTTCATCTTCCGAAACAAACTCGGCACTTGGCTTACTCGAATATGCTCCAATATCAATGAAATCAGCTCCTTCCGATAGCATTTTATCCACTTGATGTATTATCGAATTGATTTCTTTATGCTTTCCACCATCGTAAAACGAATTGGGCGTCACATTCAAAATCCCCATCACTTTTGGAGTGGTTAAATCGATTAAATTTCCATTGCAGTTGATATTCATCTTAATTTCTTTTCCATTTTGAGTTAATTCCTTACTTTTGAAAATTCTCACACAAATATACAGCAAATAATGTCGAATACTTCTCAACAATATGATAAAGTTATAGCGGTTTGTCGCGATTTATTTTCAAAAAAAGCACATGATTACGGCACCGCTTGGCGCGTTTTACGTTTGCCTTCCTTAACTGACCAAATTTTTATTAAAGCGCAAAGAATTAGAAGCTTACAAGAAAATGAAGTACGTAAAGTGGACGAAGATGAAACTTCTGAATTCATAGGAATTATCAATTATTGTGCGATGGCTTTGATTCAAATGGAAAAAGGAGTTGCCAATCAACCTGATATGTCGGCTGATGAAGCGGTACAATTATACGATGAAAAAATCGCGGAAACGAAAGCCTTGATGGAAAATAAAAATCACGATTATGGCGAGGCTTGGCGCGATATGCGAGTTAGTTCGTTAACCGATTTAATCATTCAAAAGTTACTTCGCGTAAAGCAAATCGAAGACAATAAAGGAAAAACTTTAGTTTCAGAAGGAATTGACGCGAATTACCAGGACATGATTAACTATTCAGTTTTCGCTTTAATATTAATGGAAAATAAATAACAAGTCGTTAACACATTACCTTTTTTGTAAATTGTATTTTTATCAAAAATCAAAAAAAGCATGAAAAAAGAAAACTTAAGTTGGATTTTACGCCTTATTATTTCTGCCTTATTTATTGTTTCGGCTGTAGCCAAATTATATCCATCGCCGTATTTTGCAATTTCTACGTTTGAAGTAAAACAATTATATCCATTAGGATTTTCAGAAGGTTTTGCTCCTTATTTTTCAAGAATTTTAATCGGAATTGAATTTGCCCTTGGAATTGCAATTTTATTAAAAGATTACTTGAAAAAAATTACGATTCCGGCTACAATATTATTGTTATCGGTATTTGTAATTCACTTAAGTTACACGACTTTCATTAGTGGAAATTCAGGAAACTGTGGTTGTTTTGGAGAATTACTACCAATGACTCCAGTAGAAGCCATCATTAAAAACATCATTGCGATTGGATTGTTAATTTGGTTAATCAAATTACTACCTGCTGACGGAAAATCAAATTTTTGGTTGTTGAAATCGGTTGGTTTGGGTTGTGTTTTAGCCCTTTTTATGCTGGCTCCAATTCGCCCTGTTGAAAAAGTTACGGAAGAACCAACTTCTGAAATTCAAGAAAATTTAGGCGTTGTTGCAGATTCTACATCTTTATTAACAGTTGAAATTCCAGAAACTGAAGTGCCAACAACAAATGTTCCAACAGTTGAAAATCCTGAAGTTGATGTAAAAAAAGCTGAAGAAACTCCTACAAAAGTAAAATCGGGTTACGAGAAATATTTTCCAGGAATTGATACCGATAAGAAAATTCTGTGCTACTTTGTACCAGGTTGCGACCATTGTATGGATACCGCAAAAGAATTGAACGAAATGCGTAAAAAAGACAAGAATTTCCCTCCTATTTATGTGATTTTCATGAATGAAGAGCCTGAAAAAGTTCCAACATTCTTTGAATTTGCAGGTACTAAATTCCCATACAAAATGATTGATGTAATTCCGTTTTGGACGGAATTAGGAGATGGCAGAGACACACCTGGAGTAAAATATCTTTGGAATGGTAACGAATTCAAATACTACGACGGCATTAATGAAAATAAATTCAACGGAGCTGAATTCAAAAAATTAATTAAAAAACCGTATTCGGAATTAAAAAAATAATTATTAAACACATAGCAACATAGAAAAGTTAAAAGCGATATCTAATGTGATAAAATCCAAAGATTTTATTCTGTAAAACTTTTATACATAGTAATTAAACTAAAAACTATGTACCTATGTGTTTTTAACCTAAAAAAGTAAAATATGAAAAAAATATTCGTTTTAGCAACCATGCTAATCAGCGTTTTAGGATGTGCACAAAAAGAAGAAACAAGCTTTAAAAATGAAAGTTTGAATTATGTTTTAAAAACAACTGAAGACCAACCAATTTCTTTTCAGGAAATCTTAAAAAAACATGAAGGAAAGACAATATTTATAGAAATTTGGGCTTCATGGTGTTCCGATTGCGTAAAAGCCATGCCTGAAGTAAAAAAATTAAACCAAACTTATGGTAAAGACGTTGTTTTTGTAAACTTATCCTTTGACAAAACAGTTGAAAAATGGATTCAAGGAATTGAAAAATATGAAGTGGAAGGTGAAAATTATTTCATTGGTGACAATATGAAAGGAACATTCGGAAAATCATTAGACGTTGATTGGATTCCAAGATATTTAATAGTGGACAAAACGGGTAAAATTGTTTTATATCGAGCTATTGAAAAAGATTTTGACAAAATAAAAGAAGTATTAAACAAGGTTAAATAAATGTCGAATCTTCGCAAACCTTTGCGTAATTTTATTGCAATCAACTAGCAAAAAAGTATTCAAATTAGTACTTTTGAATTCATTAAAAATCATAATCTAATGAGAAAAAATATCGTTGCCGGAAATTGGAAAATGCACAAAACACAAAAAGAAACTGTTGCATTACTAGAAGAAATTATCGCAAAAAAACCTAATACAACTACTGAAATTATTGTAGCACCAACGTTTGTTAACTTATCAAAAGCTGTTGAAATAACCAATGGGAAAGGAATTACAGTAGCTGCACAAAACATGCATCAAGCAGAAGGTGGCGCTTTTACAGGCGAAATTGCAGCTTCTATGTTGACTGATATTGGAGTTAACACTGTCATCTTAGGTCACAGTGAAAGACGAGCGTATTTTCATGAAACCGATGCTTTATTGGCAAGTAAAGTGGATACCGCTTTAAAACATGAAATGCGAATTATTTTCTGTTTTGGAGAAGAATTAAAAGACAGACAAATTAATAACCATTTTAATATTGTTGAGAATCAATTACGAGATGGATTATTCCATTTAGAAAAAAAAGATTGGGCGAATATTGTTTTAGCATACGAACCAGTTTGGGCTATTGGAACAGGTGAAACCGCTTCTCCGGAACAAGCACAAGAAATGCATAAATTCATTAGAACGTTAGTAGAAAAAGTGTACGGTTTCGATATTGCAGACAACTTGACTATTTTATACGGTGGAAGTGTTAAACCAGATAACGCCAAAGAAATCTTTTCAAAACCTGATGTGGATGGTGGTTTAATTGGTGGTGCTGCTTTAAAAGCAGATGACTTTTTAGCTATTGTAAATGGGTTTTAATTTGTTTGGAACACAGATAACATAGATTTAACGGATTTTCACCGATCTTTTAAATGTGTTATTTCAAAATAAAACTATTATTAAACTCCGAGACTTCTCGGAGTTTTTTATTACATTTGGTTGAAACAATAGTTTTATGAATCTAGATATTCAGGCATATAATAACTCGCAATCTGCAGAAGACAAATTAATCTGTTATATATTAGCAGAACAAATCAACTTACAATTACCCGAAGCAGAAAATAAAATTTGGCATGCACATCCTGTCTGGTTTTTAGAAGAAAATCCGATTGTAGGTTACAGCAAACAAAAGAAAGGCATCCGATTGCTATTTTGGAGCGGAAAGTCATTTGAAGAAACTAAACTCAATGTTTTAGGAACAAAATTTCAAGATGCTTCTATTTTTTATAATTCGGTTAACGAAATAGATATTACCGATTTAAAAACTTGGCTACAAAAAGCACAAGAAATTCAGTGGGATTACAAGAATATTGTAAAACGAAAAGGCATTTTGGAAAGACTAAAATAAAAAAACTCCGATTTTCATCGGAGTTTCTATTTTTATTCATTCATCGAAATTAAGAATTCTTCGTTGTTTCTGGTTTTCTTGAAACGGTCGTGGATGAAATCCATAGCTTCTACTGGGTTCATATCGGCTAAATATTTGCGCATAATCCACATTCTTTGAATGGTATTTTCATCTAATAATAAGTCATCACGACGCGTACTTGAAGAAACCAAGTCGATTGCAGGGAAAATACGTTTGTTGGCAATTCTTCTGTCCAACTGTAATTCCATGTTACCTGTTCCTTTGAATTCTTCGAAGATAACTTCGTCCATTTTAGAACCGGTTTCTGTTAATGCGGTTGCAATGATACTTAACGAACCTCCATTTTCTACATTACGAGCCGCTCCAAAGAAACGTTTTGGTTTTTGTAACGCATTTGCATCAACACCACCACTCAATACTTTTCCAGATGCTGGTTGTACCGTATTGTAAGCTCTTGCTAAACGAGTAATCGAGTCTAATAATATCACTACATCGTGACCACATTCTACTAAACGTTTTGCTTTTTCTAAAACAATATTGGCAATCTTAACGTGCTCTTGTGGTTCTCTATCGAAAGTAGAAGCAATTACTTCACCACGTACGCTACGTTGCATATCTGTTACCTCTTCTGGACGTTCATCAATCAATAATACAATTAAATAAACTTCAGGATGATTCGCAGCAATAGCATTCGCAACATCTTTTAACAACATCGTTTTACCCGTTTTTGGTTGGGCTACAATCATACCACGTTGTCCTTTTCCAATTGGCGAAAACAAATCAATAATACGAGTTGAAATAGTACTACTACGTTCTGCTAAATTGAATTTTTCTTTTGGGAAAATTGGCGTTAAATGATCAAAAGCAATTCTATCACGCACGACTTGTGGGTCATGACCGTTGATTTTCAATACTTTTACCAATGGGAAATATTTTTCTCCTTCTTTTGGAGGACGCACTACTCCTTTTACTGTATCACCCGTTTTTAATCCGAACAAACGAATTTGAGAAGTTGACAAATAAATATCATCTGGAGATGCTAAATAGTTGTAATCAGACGAACGTAAAAAACCGTAACCATCCGGCATCATTTCTAAAACACCTTCACTTTCGATAATTCCGTCGAACTCATAATCAGGTTCTCTGAAATTTGGTTTTTTATTCTGATGTGGGTTCTGATTTTTATTAGTATTCCCATTTGTACCATTTGTTCCTTCAGTAGCAATATTCTTTTTGTAATCAGGATGGTTGGGATTATTTTGATTCGCTTTATGATTTGGATTTTTAGGCTGAATCTTTTCTTTTGAGGTGTTTTCGGCTACTATGGTTTCAGTTGTAGCTTTTTCTTCAGAAGCAGTAACTTCTTCTTTGTTTTCAGTAGGTAAAGGCTTCTTATTTTTAAAATCTTTACGAGGTGATTTTGTACTTGTTTTTGGAGCCGCTTCTAAAACTTCTGTTTCTTTCTTCTCTGGTTGTTTCTCTTCCACTTTTACAGGTTCAGAAAACAAATCTTTCTTTTCTACAGTTGGTTTAGCATTATCCTTTTTGGGAGCAATTCTTGCTCTTTTTTCTTTAGGCTTTTCAGCCGTTGGTTCAGGAGTTTTTTCTGATTTAATAACTTCAGGTTGTGCCGCTTGCAAATCTAAAATCATATATACCAAATCGTCTTTTTTTAGCGAACGGTATTTATTGATTTTCGCAACTTTTGCAATCTCTTGCAAATCAGAGAGTTTCATCTCCTTTAATACTTCAATATCAAACATGGATATAAGTTGAATAAAATTGTTGATTGAGTTAAAAACAAAAAATGATGGATTTTTTTTGAGATGTAAGGTGTCGTAGAATGAAGTACTTACGACTAATACATTGCAATAATACGAATAAATTTGAATATAACAATAGTTTTAATTGAAAAGAAATACTATTTTTGCTCAACAAAATAATTTGAAATGATACAAAGAATTCAAACGGTTTATATGGCTATCAGCGCTATTGCGATGGGCGCTTTGCCTTTTGTGTTTTCTTTATGGACAACAACCGATAAAAAAGAAGTGTTTTTTACTTCATCTTTATTGTATATTGTTTTATTTGTCGTTTCAGCATTATTAGCGATTTTTAGTATTTTAAATTTTAAAAAGAGACAACATCAATTTGTATTGAACAGATTGAACATGATATTTAACTTTATTTTACTAGGATTTTTTGTGTATCGCTCGCTAAACTTATCCGGAGAAACGGAAGTTTCTGAGAAGGGTATTGGGATGTTTCTTCCTGCAATTTCTATCGTTTTATTAGTCTTGGCCAACAAGGCAATAAAAAAGGACGAAGATCTCGTAAAATCTGTTGATCGATTACGATAAACCTATCATCTTAGTTTATTAGTGCGTGAAAAATCCGATTCGAAAGTTTCGGATTTTTTTTATTTAAACTAAACACTGTGACTGAAAACTGCAACTGAATACTTAAGACTATTTCTTTCCTAGTTCAATTACTTCCAAACTCTGAATTTTATCGCCATCAATTTCAAAACGCAACATCGTACGAACATGGTGAAAACCATATTTTCCACAAGCACCCGGATTCATATGCAATAAATTCAACTTCTTGTCGAATTGGACTTTTAGAATATGCGAGTGGCCACAAATAAATAATTTCGGAGGATTTTTTGTGATTTCGGCACGAATTGCCTGATTGTATTTGTCGGGATAACCCCCAATATGAGTAATCCAAACATCAACTCCTTCACAGAAAAAACGATTGTTTAACGGGAATTCTAAACGCGCTTTTTCATCGTCGATGTTGCCATAAACGGCACGAAGTGGTTTTAATTCTTTAATCGTATCGGTGATTTCTAAATTTCCAATATCACCTGCGTGCCAAACTTCATCAGCTTGATTGACGTATTTTAAAATGGCATCATCAAGGTGACTGTGCGTATCGGATAACAAAAGAATTTTCTTCATAAAGCAAAATTAAGTTTTTATTATCACAATTTGAAACGAACTTTACTTTTGAATTTTGTAAATTTGCAAGCTATTTAAGAAAACGAAAAAGCCAATTTTGAGATATTTCATAGAATTTGCCTATAACGGAAAAAACTTTCACGGATTTCAGAGTCAGCCTGACGCCGCTTCGGTACAGGAAACTTTGGAAAAGGCGCTTTCTACCCTTTTCAGAGAAACTATCGCCATCGTAGGTGCCGGAAGAACTGATTCAGGAGTACATGCCAAGCAAATGTATGCGCATTTTGAAAGTAATTTGGAATTGGATTCCGACTATTGGACACACAAATTGAATTCGTTTTTACCGCCGTCGATTGTAGTGTATCGTCTTTTCAAAGTAGCTGATGATGCTCATGCGCGTTTTGATGCGACTTCGAGAACTTACGAATATTACATCCACACATTTAAAGATGCGTTTATTACTCATGGAAGTTGGTATCATTCCCATCATTTGGATTTGGATAAAATGAATGAAGCCTGTAAAATTTTATTCGAATACATTGATTTTGAGTGTTTTTCGAAAGTACATACCGATGTGAATACCTTTAATTGTAAAATTTCGGAAGCACATTGGAAACAATCAGGAAATCAGCTTATCTTTACCATCACTGCTGATCGATTTTTACGCAATATGGTGAGAGCTATTGTGGGAACTATGGTAAACATTGGTTTAGGCAAAATAGAAGTCGCTGATTTACGCACCATCATCGAAAGTAAAAACAGAGGAAAAGCCGGATTTTCAGTTCCAGCACACGGATTGTATTTGGTGAAAGTAAAATATCCATATATTGATTATAGAAAATAGATTTTAGAAAACAGAACAAAGAATAAAGAAATAGATAAATGAAGCTCATTAAATCCAATTCATTAAAAAAAGTATTGCTCTATGCGAAGCCTTACCAAAAAAGGTTCAATTGGGTAATCGTTTGGGCTATCTTACTTTCTATTTTCGCTGCAGCGCGTCCGTATTTATTGAAACAAACGGTAGACGAATACATCAAACCTGAAGATAAACACGGATTACTTCTCTATGTAGTTTTAATGGCAGTTGTACTTTTGTTAGAGGTTTTAGCACAATTTTACTTTACCTATTGGGCAAATTGGCTTGGACAAGACATTATTAAAGACATTCGCGATAAATTATTCCATCATATCACTTCGTTTAAGATGAAGTATTTTGATAATGAACCTGTTGGGAAATTGGTAACGCGCTCGGTTTCGGATATTGAATCGATTGCTAGTATTTTCAGTCAAGGTTTGTTTATGATTGTAAGTGATGTGCTTAAAATGATTGTGATTTTAGGAATCATGTTCTTCATGAACTGGAAATTATCATTAATCGTACTCTTGGCCATGCCAGTCTTAATTTACGCTACTGATATTTTTCAAAAGAAAATGAAAGTGGCTTTTAACGAAGTTCGAAACGAAGTAGCCAACCTAAATACTTTTGTACAAGAGCGATTAACCGGAATGAAAATTGTACAATTGTTTAATAGAGAGGCGATTGAACTTGAAAAATTTAAAGAAATCAATCAAAAGCACAACAAAGCTTGGTTGAAAAATATTTTGTATAACTCCATCTTCTTCCCTATTGCTGATATTGTTTCATCGTTAACTCTTGGTGCGATTGTCTATTACGCTGGAATTTCCATTATAAATGGTGACACATTAACCACTGTTGGAGATTTATTCGCTTATACAATGTTAATCAACATGTTATTCAACCCATTACGCCAAATTGCTGATAAATTCAACGTAATGCAAATGGGAATTATTGCTGCAGATAGAGTTTTTGAAATTTTAGAAAAAGACGAAAACGTTCAAGACAAAGGAACAGTTGAAGCCTCACATTTTAAAGGATTCATTCAATTGAAAGACGTTCGTTTTAGCTATATTAAAGATGAAGAAGTTTTAAAAGGCATTAATTTAGAAGTACAACCTGGCGAAACTATTGCTATTGTAGGAAGTACCGGTGCTGGAAAATCGACTATCATCAATTTATTGAATCGTTTTTACGAAATTGATTCGGGCGAAATTACTATTGATAATCGTAATATTAACGAATACACTTTAGAAAGTCTTCGTAAGCAAATTGCGATTGTATTGCAAGATGTTTTCTTATTTGCGGATACCATTTACAACAATATTACACTACATAACGAAGCGATTACTAGAGAAGATGTAATCATTGCAGCAAAGAAAATTGGGGTGCACGATTTTATCATGAGCTTACCTGAAGGCTACGATTATAACGTTAAGGAGCGTGGTGTAATGCTTTCTTCTGGCCAACGCCAATTGATTGCCTTTTTAAGAGCATACGTGAGTAATCCAAGTATTTTAATTTTGGATGAAGCGACTTCGTCAATCGACACACATTCTGAAGAACTAATTCAAAAAGCTACGGAAACCATTACTAAAGATAGAACTTCTATCGTAATTGCTCACCGATTAGCGACTGTAATCAACGCGAGTAAAATCATTGTAATGGATAAAGGGCAAATCGTAGAATTCGGAACACATAGCGAATTGGTGAATAAGCCAAATGGTTATTATAAGAAATTGTACGATTCGCAGTTTGCTGTGGAGGTTGAGTAGTTCCGTAAGTCGCAGTCTTCAGTCTCAGTCACAGTTTGTCATGTTGCTAAGCATCTTTTGAACAAGTGATAAGTTTTTAGAACGCGGATAACACAGATTAAAAAGATAATCGCTGTTTTACTTTGCGTTTCTTAGCGTAAAACTTTGCAAACTTTGCGGTTAATCTTTTTTACACAGAGATTCATAGAGTTTTTTTAATTTGATTTGTGTTGAGAGCTACACAGAGTCCGAAGCTTCGGACGTTACACTTTTATACTTGAAATTGAATTTGACCTTGAACTTGAATATAAATCACAGATTTCCTATGCGTTTCTTTGCGTAAAACTTTGCGTCCCGAAATTTCGGGATTTGCGTTTAAACTTTTAAAATAATTCCTTAAATTCGCAACTTATAAATAAAACTGAAATACTTTATAAAAAATGAAATACGATATCATAGTTTTAGGAAGTGGTCCTGGTGGTTATGTAACTACTATTAGAGCATCACAATTAGGCTTCAAAGTAGCCGTTATCGAAAAAGAAAATTTGGGTGGAATTTGTTTGAATTGGGGTTGTATTCCAACGAAAGCATTATTAAAATCAGCTCAAGTTTTTGATTACCTAAAACATGCTTCAGATTACGGATTAACCGTTAAAGAATTTGATAAAGACTTCAATGCTGTAATTGCACGTTCGCGTTCGGTTGCAGAAGGAATGAGCAAAGGAGTTCAATTCTTAATGAAGAAAAATAAAATCGACGTTATTGATGGTTTTGGAAAAGTAAAACCAGGAAAAAAAGTTGACGTTACTGCTGCTGACGGAAAAGTTACTGAATATTCAGCAGATCATATCATCATTGCAACAGGAGCGCGTTCTCGCGAATTACCAAACTTACCTCAAGATGGTAAAAAAGTAATCGGATACCGCCAAGCAATGACATTACCTGAGCAACCAAAGAAAATGATAGTTGTTGGTTCTGGTGCGATTGGAGTTGAGTTTGCTCATTTCTATAACGCAATGGGAACTGAAGTTACTATTGTAGAATTCATGCCTAACATTGTTCCAGTGGAAGACGAAGACATCTCAAAACAATTTGAGCGTTCGTTGAAAAAAGCAGGAATCAACGTAATGACGAATTCTTCTGTGGAACGAATTGATACTTCTGGAAATGGAGTAAAAGCATTCGTTAAAACTGCAAAAGGAGAAGAAGTTTTAGAAGCAGATATCTTATTATCGGCGGTTGGAATTAAAACCAACATCGAAAACATCGGATTAGAAGAAACAGGTATTGCTACCGATAGAGATAAAATCTTAGTTAACGCGTATTACCAAACAAATGTTCCAGGTTACTACGCTATTGGTGACGTAACTCCAGGACAAGCTTTAGCACACGTGGCTTCGGCGGAAGGTATTTTATGTGTGGAAAAAATTGCAGGAATGCATGTTGAACCATTAGATTATGGAAACATTCCAGGTTGTACGTATGCTACTCCAGAGATTGCTTCTGTAGGTTTAACAGAAAAAGCAGCAAAAGAAAAAGGATACGAAATCAAAGTGGGTAAATTCCCATTCTCAGCTTCTGGAAAAGCAAAAGCTGCTGGAACTCCAGACGGATTTGTAAAAGTAATTTTCGATGCGAAATACGGTGAATGGTTAGGTTGCCACATGATTGGTGCCGGTGTTACCGATATGATTGCAGAAGCAGTTGTAGCGCGTAAATTAGAAACAACAGGACACGAAATCTTAAAAGCAGTTCACCCTCACCCAACCATGAGTGAAGCGGTTATGGAAGCGGTTGCTGATGCTTACGGTGAAGTAATTCACTTATAGTATATAGAAAAAAAATAGATTTTATAAAAATAGATTAAATCCGATTTGTGTAAGCAGGTCGGATTTATTATTTTTATAAAATGAAAAATTACATCGCTAAATTATTATATGCTAGTGGCTTACTACTTTTCCTTCTGGGATTTGTAATGGACTATTATCATTTTTCATCTACAAGCCATAGATTCAGTCATAGAATACATGCTGTTAGTGAAAATCATATTGATGGGTTTAGTTTAAAAGTTATTGGCTTTCTTGTTTTTCTTATGGGTATTGTTGCTTTTTATGGAAAATCAGCAAGAATTACTACAAACCCAATTGATAATTTCAAAAAAGCTCGAGATATGGAGAGATTAATGAAACTTATCAGAAAAAACAAAAAATATCCCAAATAAACTTTCTAAAAATCATGTTCGAACTTTTCTTTATAATTTTATTTGCTGTCTTATTCTTTTATCTCATTAAAGCTTTCAAAGAAGATAAAATCGAAAGACTTGAAATGAGAAAAAGACTTATGGAAGATGTGGATGAAACTCCCTATTACTCGATAACTGATGAAGAAATTGAACGCTATAAAGCACTATTTCTTAATGAACAGATTCTTTCTATCAAGGTTTTTCAAATAAATAACACTTTTTATGACATAAAAAATAAGCGTGAATATATGATTGATGGAGGTATTGAATTTCATTTACCAAAAGGATATTTATGCTTTGGATTTTCTTCTTATTTTGATCAGTACATATTAAATTCAGAACCTTTTCAAAAAAATTATACGCATGAAAATGAATATGAATTAACCCCAAATGAAGTTCCTGAAATTTTCAATTTAATTAATAAAAAAATCATCGATGTAAAAATCAAGTGTAAAGAGTTTCATGAAATTATTGATTACACTATGCAAACTCAAAAAATAAAGAAACCCATCGAAATAATTTTAAAATTTGAAAATGGCGAAATACTTCAAGTATCAAGTGTCAATTTTGATTTAGGAGAAAATTCAGAACCTGAAAATTATGTATATTCCAATGAAAATGAAATTCTAATTGCCTTTAAAGAAACCAAAATAAAATCTTAAAACGAAATCCGATTTGTGTAAGCAGGTCGGATTTTTTAATCTTTAAAAATCAAATCTCTAAAATAATTAATTATCGAAATTTTCTTTTTTTACAAGTTTCGATAATTATTATTATCTTTGAAATATGGAAAATTATACAAATCGAAAAGAATACATAGATAAATTATTTTCATACAAAGATAAAGATCTTATTAAAGTTGTCAGTGGCTTGAGAAGATCTGGAAAATCTACTTTATTGGAAATATACAGGGAACTACTACTTAAAAATGGAATTGAACAAAAACAAATCCAATTTTACAATTTTGAATTACCTGAAAATTATGTCAATAAAAGTTGGGACACTATTTACTTTGAAATTAAAACGAAACTTGTAGAAAACAAACCAAATTATATTTTCTTAGACGAAGTTCAGAATATCCCATTATTTGAAAAATTAGTGGATGGGCTTTTTGCATCACAAAATGTTGATGTTTATATTACAGGTTCTAACGCCTATTTGTTAAGTAGCGAATTAGCAACTTTATTAAGTGGTCGTTATATAGAAATCTCTATATTACCATTTTCTTTTAATGAATATTTAACGGCAAGAAATATTGATACAAAAAATAAGTATTTGAATTATGAGACTTTATTTTTTGATTATATTAATGAAACATCACTACCAAAAGGAATAGACCTTCGTGATGCTGGATTTGACAAAATTTATGAATATTTAGAAGCAATTTATAAAACTATTATTGAAAAAGACATAACCCAGCGCCATAAAATTAACGATAAAAGAGCATTTGAAAATATTTTAAAATTTGTAGCATCAAATATTGGTAACGCATTATCACCTAACAATATATCAAATATTTTAAAGCAAGACGGACAAAGTATCCATCATGCAACAGTGGAAAAATACATAGACTATTTGGTAGGAAGTTTTGTATTTTATAAAGTAAATAGATTTGACTTAAAAGGGAGAAAACAACTTGCTACACAAGAAAAATATTATTTAGTAGATATGGGATTCCTCAATGTATTAGTTGGTAAAGAACGGACAACAGAAAGAGGACACATTTTAGAAAACATAGTATATTTAGAACTACTTAGAAGAGGAAATAAAATTTGGACAGGTACAACCAGAAACAATGAAGTTGATTTTGTATGTAAAACAAAAACAGGAGAAATTGAATATTATCAAGTAGCATGGCAAATGAATAGTGATAAAACAATAGAACGAGAATTTAGTTCATTAGAAAAAATTAAGGATAACTATCCAAAATTTCTCCTTACAACTGATAATTTTACTCAGAACAGAAGTGGTATAATTCATCTCAATGTTTTTAATTGGCTCATAAATTCGAATTAAAATACATAAACCATACCTTTATATCTACATATAGAATCCGATTTGTGAAAGCAGATCGGATTTTTTGTTGATAACTTGGAAAGGGTTTGTAGGAAAAATTGATTATATTTGAGCAATACATTTTTCAAGAATTAATTAATGGAATCATTAGGTCACTTTCTATTTGAACTTATAAAAATTACTATTTTAGGTTTTATCTACGCTACAATTTTATATTATATCTATAAATTAATTCCAGAAAATAAAAAACCTGAGTGGATTAAAAGTTGGCTAAAAAACAAAAAAAGACTTTGGTTATCTATTTCATTATTTCTCTTATTTTATATGTTTACACCTTACGGTTACCATGGTTTAGGCGATAGTGCTAGAATTCCAATCAGCTTTACAAAAGAAATCAGTAATATAAATTGGACAAAATATGCTCAATTAGACAACATAAAAAGTATCGAAGACAATGATATTTATTTGACACGATTTAAAATAGTAAACAACACTTTATGTGGTAATTTAGATAGTGATTTTTTTAGTTATCAAAACGATTACTTTGTTTATGATATTGATTCAGAAAAGTTAGAAGAATTTCAAACTGAAACCGATTACAATAAATTTGCTGAAAGTAAAAAACTTCCAAAATCTCATGAATTGAAAAGCTTTGAAGAGAATTACAATGAATATTGGAGCGGTTGGAGATTTTTTTTGTTACCATAATTTGAAAATCAATTACAAAAATCACTACAATGACACAACAAATTTTATTTCTTATGGTGGTTTTAATTGGAGCCTATTATGCCCGTAAATACGGAAATAAAGCAAAACGCGATATTGAAAAATACAATCAGAATAAAGAACAAGATAAGATTAAAAAAACTGATAGCTCAGATTTCTAATCCTTGTCATAAAGCTAAAAATCCAACTCCACCACAACTCCAATTTTTTACTACAACTCTTACAAATATCATGTTCTATCTGATTAAAAATCACTATATTTGATTGTAATTAAGATGCTTCATGAAAAAATATTTCGATAATCTTACTGAAGCTTTACAAAACTTCCTCATCGAAGTGGGCGAACTCTCCTACTTTGCAGGGCGTTTTTTCAAAGAATTTTGGAAACCGCCTTACGAATTCAAAGAACTCTTGCGTCAGTGTTTTTATATTGGAAATCGGTCTTTGTTGTTAGTTAGCGTTACGGGTTTTATCATTGGTTTGGTATTTACACTACAATCACGTCCTACTTTGCAGGAATTTGGTGCTGTTTCATGGATGGCGTCTATGGTGAGTGTTTCTATTATTCGTGAAATTGGCCCCATCATCACCGCTTTAATTTGCGCGGGAAGAATTGGTTCAGGAATTGGTGCCGAATTAGGTTCTATGAAAGTAACCGAACAAATTGATGCCATGGAAGTTTCGGGAACCAACCCTTTTAAATTTTTAGTCATTACCCGAATCCTAGCAACTACTTTGATGTTGCCGTTATTAGTAATCGTAGGTGATTTCATTGCCATTTACGGTTCGTATTTAGTAGAAAACATCAAAGGAAATGTGTCGTTTACCTTATATTTCAATCAGGTTTTTACTATTTTAGAATACAGCGATATTGTACCGGCTACCATCAAAACCTTCTTTTTTGGGTTTGCAATTGGATTAGTGGGTTGCTTCAAAGGCTACAACTGTAAAAAAGGTACGGCTGGCGTAGGAAAAGCGGCAAATTCTGCAGTAGTTTATACGTCTATGCTGTTATTTATTATTGACTTTGTAGCGGTATTTGTAACCAACATTTTTTACGATTAATCATGACAACTCCAACTAAAAATGCGATTATCACCATCAAAGATTTGCACAAGCAATTTGGTAGCAATGTGGTTTTGAATGGTTTTAATTTGAATCTTTTTGAAGGAGAGAATTTGGTTGTAATGGGAAAATCAGGTTCGGGAAAATCGGTGATGGTTAAATGTGTGATTGGTTTAGAACAGCCTGATAGCGGTTCGATTTTAGTGATGAATCAGGAAATCAACAAACTCGAACAAGAAGATTTAGACGAATTACGCACCGAAATCGGATTTTTATTTCAAGGAAGCGCGTTGTACGATTCGATGTCGGTTCGAGAAAATTTAGAGTTTCCACTGCGTCGTCATACGAAAAAATTTGGCGTTATTGAAGATACAACTCCTTTGGTGATGGAAGCGTTGGAAAGTGTTGGTTTAGCCCATGCGATTGATTTAATGCCGAATGAACTTTCAGGCGGTATGAAGCGAAGAATTGCTTTAGCTAGAACCTTGATTTTAAAACCGAAAATTATCTTATACGACGAACCTACAACCGGTTTAGACCCAATTACATCAAAAGAAATTGTACTTTTGATGAATTCGATACAAAAACAATACAACACCTCATCAATTATCATTACGCATGATGTAGATTGTGCGAAAGTAATTGCCAATCGTATGATTTTATTGATTGATGGTGTAAATTATAAAGAAGGAACGTTTGGCGAATTAGCCAATTCAACCGATCCAAAAGTGCAAGCTTTTTTTAAATAAAAATAAGATGGAAAAGACAAATTCACAAAAAATACAACTCGGAATCTTTGTAATTATCAGTACGCTTGTATTTTTAGCTGCCATATATTTTATTGGTAATAAGCAAAATATATTTGGCAATACTTCGCAATTAAAAGCGGTTTTTGTTAATGTAAATGGATTGCAACCCGGAAACAACGTTCGTTATGCTGGAATTGATATTGGCACGGTAAAAACCATTGAAATGATTAACGATACTACCATAAATGTACACATGATAATTGAAAACAAAATCATGGAGCACATCAAGAAAAACGCTATTGCTACGATTAGTTCGGATGGTTTGGTGGGCAACATGATTATCAATATTATTCCTGGAAAAGGTGTGGCGAAAAAAGTTGAAAATGGCGACACCATTCAATCCTATAGTCGAATTGGAACCGATGCGATGCTTGAGACATTAAATGTAACCAATGAAAATGCCGCCATGTTAACGGCTGATTTATTAAAAATTACACAAGAAATCACACAAGGAAAAGGAACGGTTGGAATGTTGATTCAAGATACCACAATGTCAAAAAATCTTCAAGAGACGATGAAGTATTTACACCTTACAACTAAAGGAACATCAGAATCCGTAGCGAATTTGAATAAATTAATCACCGAATTAAACCGAAAAGACAATGTTATCGGTACTTTGAACGATACCGTTGTAGCCAATCGAATGAAAAAAATCGTCATTAATTTAGAAAAATCAAGTAATGAAATTGATAAAGTAGTGACCAATTTAAATGCCACTATTACCAATGTAAAAGATGGAAAAGGCGCATTAAATTACCTTTCAAATGATCCAAAATTAGTACAACAAATCGATTCAACGATGACCAATTTGAATAAAGCGAGTATCAAGCTAAACGAAGATTTAGAAGCGTTGAAACACAATTTCTTGTTTAGAGGGTATTTTAAGAAACAAGCGAAAGAGAAAGCGAAACAGGGGAAATAGTTAAGATTACAGATAAAACTTTTGACCTTCTATGTATTTGTTAGGTAAAATTGGACTTTTTATTCCAAATGGACCAGTTCCTCTTTTGTAATAATACAATTCTTCATCAATATCAGTATATCTTCCTGAACATAATAGACTAAAAATTGTAGTGTTTTCTTCAGATTTCAAAACATTAATATCAATCCAAACAGGAACTTTCTCTTTTCTACACAAAAAATCAACAACCTCATTTTCAGTTAAATTTAATTTTACCACACCATTATCTTCAGGATAAAGATCGAATTTAGCATTGCAATTTTCATCCATGGAAGCATTTAAAATTAAATCATATTTAAAATTGTTTAATAGCTCATTATTCACATATTTCTTTGCGAATTCAAAAGCATACATGCTTGATTTAACTAGATATTTTTGGAAATCTGATTTAGTCATTTTATACTTTATGTGATTTCTCCTACGTCGAAATGACAAAAAAGGTTCTACAACTTCTCTTTCACCAAATTCAAAACCAATTCAAATTGTTCTTTTTTGGTAAGGCTTGAGTTGTCTACTTCGATAGCATCATCAGCTTTTACAAGTGGCGAATCTTCTCTGTGTGTGTCAATATAATCGCGTTCTTCTACATTTTGAAGCACTTCTTCAAACGTAATGTGCTGTCCTTTTTCTACTAACTCATCAAAACGTCTTTGCGCTCTGGTTTTCGAACTTGCGGTCATGAATAATTTCAACTCGGCATCAGGAAAAACTACGGTTCCGATGTCTCTTCCATCCATTACTATGCCTTTGTCTTTACCCATGGCTTGTTGTTGCTCGACTAATTTTGCACGCACTTCTGAAATTTCGGCCACTTTACTCACCATACGTGAAACTTCGATGGTTCTAATTTGTGTTTCGATGTTTTCGTTGTTCAAATACATTTCGGCAAATCCTAAAGTTGGATTGAATTGAAAACGCAAATTGATATTTGGTAATTGCGCAACCAAACCAGCAGTATCTAAATGCGTTTCTGAAACCAAGTTATGTTGCATCGCAAAATACGCTACTGCACGATACATCGCCCCCGTATCTACATACACGTAACCTAATGCTGCAGCCAATTGCTTGGCCAATGTACTTTTCCCTGTTGACGAAAAACCGTCTATTGCTATGGTAATTTTTTTCATGTTTATTAAAAGTAGAATATTTATTCTACATAACTTTATCTTACAATTATTTTTTTATCCTTAATCGTTTTATTTGGAAAATGATATTCAAATAAGTATTCACAATAAGAATCACACAAATAACCTTTTTCAAATTCTGAAAAAATGAAAATTGTATCATTAGAATATTTCACATTATCCTTTGGATTTCGACAACAATCTGAATAAATATTAAACTTAATTACAGTTGAATCATTTAAAACTTGTTTTTCCAAATTTCTTATGGATGATCGATACTTCTCAACAGAATCATAATTTGGATGATGCAAAGGAGAACCATCTTCTGCCATATTAATATCTTTCCCCTTAAATGAATAATCTTTCTTTAAATCATCACAAGAAAAAATTAAAAATGATAAGATTAGTAATATAAAATGTTTCATTAAAATACTTTTTAAATTTAACTAAATCACAATTATCAAATGAATAAAACAAATTTAAGCTAATCACTAATCACTAATTCCTCTTGACTAATCACTCAAATGCTACTCCAAATCAATCATCAAACCAAACAAACTGGTATTGGCTGCCACTGTATATCTCGAATACGAATAATCAAATTTAATTTTCCCAAAACGAATTCCAACACCAACAGAAATTCCTGAAAAATGACGTTGTTCTAAGATGCGTAATTCTTCACTTCTTCTAAAATTATAACCCAATCGAATGTTGAACCCTTTTTGAGGAAATAATTCGGCACCTAAAATTATATGACGTAATGCATTATTAAAAAACGAGACTTTTTCTTCTGTCGCAGTTCCGTCTAAATTACTTTGAGCTCTATTCGGATTTGAAAAAGCAATATTCCATTGTTGTAAATTTTCAAAAGTTACATGCCAACGAATGGGAACATTTTCCATCAATTGCGAAATTCCAGCGTCTATAGCAAGTGGCAATTTTTCATTCGTATTTTCATAGGGTTTCAATTGAAATCCAAGATTTCGAACTGATAATCCGTAATTAATATCGTTATCATAATCCACATATAAAAACCCTAAATCAACGGCAGCACCCCAAGAATTATAACTTTCTAAAGTAGAAGATATTAATTTTGCATTAGCACCTATATACATATCCGTCCAAGGCAAATTATAAGCATACCCTAAAGATAATGCTGCTTCACTTCCGGTAAAATCTGAAGTTAAATTACCCAATTCGTCTCTTCCTTCAAAACTTCCGTAATTGATGTAACTAATTCCGGCATGAAAAGTTTGCAAATGACGATCGTACGTATAGGCATAAGCTGCAGTTCCATAAGAAACTTCTCCAAAATAACTTCCATAATTCACCGACAATCGATTGTGCATATCGGCATTGATAGTCGCTGGGTTATAAAACGCTTGATTCACGTCATAATCTACAACTGTAACTGTTTTTCCACCTAAAGCGGCTTGTCGAGGCGATTGTGCTAAATTCAAAAACTGATATACTGCCTGACCTCCTATTTGGCTAAAAACGGAAGCCGATAGAAGAAAAGTAAAAAGGAATACGAGTTTTCTTAGCATTTTTTGTTGTTATTCTTACTTATAACGCAACTGCGAAGATAAAATTATATCAGTTAGGAAACAAAAAAAGAACTCCCAATAAATGAATTATTGAGAGTTCCTACTGTATTTGTTTTATAATTACTTTTTAACTTCTAAAACTTTAGCATTTTTGACCTTTTGATTCGTAATGGCGATCTCTAAAACTTCGCTCATTCTGTCTACATAATGAAAGGTTAAACCTTCTATATAATCCGGTTTGATTTCTTCAATATCACGTTTGTTTTCTTTGCACAAAATGATTTCCTTGATGTTTGCTCTTTTTGCTGCTAAAATCTTTTCTTTGATTCCGCCAACAGGTAAGACTTTTCCACGAAGGGTAATTTCTCCAGTCATAGCAATACTTTTCTTAACTCTTTTTTGAGTAAATGAAGACACCATAGAAGTCAACATCGCAATTCCGGCACTTGGGCCATCTTTAGGCGTTGCTCCTTCTGGAACGTGAATATGAATATTGAAATTATTTAAAACTTCTGGATTAATTCCTAAATCTTCTGCATTAGCACGAATGTATTCTAAAGCAATCGTAACCGATTCTTTCATGACGGTTCCTAAATTCCCTGTCATCGTCATCGCTCCTTTTCCTTTTGAAATTAAGGATTCAATAAACAAAATATCACCTCCAACAGATGTCCAAGCTAAACCTGTTACAACTCCTGCTACATCGTTATTTTCGTATTTATCGCGCTCCATACGTGGCGATTTCAATACTTCTAAAATATCAGTATCGGAAACTTTCACGTTGTAAGGTTCTTCCATAGCAATCGATTTTGCAGCATGACGCACTATTTGAGCGATTTTCTTTTCTAAACCACGAACACCTGATTCACGCGTATAACCCACTACGATTTTTTCCAATTGTTTTTTACCAATTTGTAAATCTTTAGCCGTTAATCCGTGTTCTTTTAATTGTTTTGGTAATAAGTGCGTTTTCGCAATCTCGATTTTCTCTTCAATGGTATAACCCGTCATTTCGATAATTTCCATACGGTCGCGAAGTGCTGGCTGTATAGTGGATAAACTATTTGAAGTCGCAATGAACATCACTTTTGATAAATCGTACCCTAATTCCAAGAAATTATCGTGGAATTCTTTGTTTTGTTCTGGATCTAAAACTTCCAACAAAGCCGATGATGGATCTCCGTTATGACTTGAAGATAATTTATCAATCTCATCTAAAACAAATACCGGATTTGATGTTTTTGCTTTCTTAATATTTTGTAGAATTCGTCCTGGCATAGCTCCGATATAGGTTTTTCTGTGACCGCGAATTTCCGCTTCATCACGTAAACCACCTAACGACATTCTGATGTATTCTCTTCCTAAAGCTTCAGCGATGGATTTCCCAATTGATGTTTTACCAACCCCTGGAGGTCCGTACAAACATAAAATTGGAGATTTCATGTCATTTCGCAATTTTAAAACTGCCAAATGCTCAATAATACGTTTTTTTACTTCCTCTAAACCGTAATGGTCTCTATCTAGAATTTTTTGAGCGCGTTTTAAGTCGAAATTATCTTTGGTAAATTCATTCCAAGGCAATTCTAAAAACAACTCAATATAATTACGTTGAATACCAAAATCTGGAGAATTTGGATTGGTACGTTGCAACTTAGACAATTCTTTTTCAAAATGTTGCGCTGTTTTATCGTCCCATTTTTTCTTTTTCCCTTTGGCACGCATTTCTTCAATTTCGGCTTCATACGAAACGCCACCCAATTCTTCTTGAATGGTTTTCATTTGTTGCTGTAAGAAATATTCGCGTTGTTGTTGGTCTAAATCAAAACGCACTTTTGACTGAATATCGTTGCGAACTTCTAATTTTTGAAGCTCTAAGTTCATGAAACGTAACGTTTCAAGTGCTCTGTCTTTTAAATTTGGAATTGATAGTAATTCTTGTTTTTCTTCTACTGAAAGATTCATGTTAGAAGAAACAAAATTGATTAAAAACGGATTACTTTCGATATTTTTAATTGCAAAAGTAGCTTCTGTTGGAATATTCGGACTCTCCTTGATAATTTGGATAGCCAAATCTTTAATTGATTCTACAATCGCTTTAAATTCAACATCATTATTATCAGGACGTTCTTCAGGAACTTCTTTGATAGTAGCTTTTAAATATGGTTCCTCTTGAGTAAAGGAATCAATTTCAAAACGTTTTTTTCCTTGAAGAATAACAGTTGTATTTCCATCAGGCATTTTTAAAACGCGCATGATACGAGCTACAGTTCCTATGTGATGAACATCATTAGGAGTAGGTTCTTCTACATTTTCATCAATTTGTGCTACTACACCAATGATTTTACCTTTGGCATTAGCATCATTAATCAATTTAATTGATTTATCTCTTCCGGCTGTAATAGGAATAACAACACCAGGAAATAAAACAGTATTTCGTAAAGGTAAAATAGCAATATCTTCGGGCAATGCCTCGTTGTTCATTTCTTCTTCATCTTCAGGCGTCATCAACGGAATCAATTCCGCATCTGGATCCATTTCTTGAAGTGACAAATTGTCAAGTGCTAGTATTTTTTGCTGTGGCATATTTATAAATAAGGTCTTTTTGTCAGTTTATGATTCTTTTAAATCGGTTCAAATTTATTGATTTAAAATTTAACAAATTGAAAATCAGTAGTTAAAATAATAAATCAACATGTAATTCTACTCAAGTAGTTCAAGATGTATGCCAATAAAAAATTGGTTCTAAATATTATTCTTCAATAAAGGTTTGCGCTTTTGAGTACACGCGCCATTTATCGATACATTCTTGAAATTCTTGTGGAATTGGAGAATCAAAACGTAAAAATTCTTTTGTAATAGGATGTTCAAAACCTAATGTTTTAGCATGAAGTGCTTGTCTTGGTAACACTTTAAAACAATTATCAACAAACTGTTTGTATTTGGTAAAAGTGGTTCCTTTTAAAATAGCATCGCCCCCGTAACGTTCGTCGTTAAAAAGAGTGTGACCAATGTGCTTCATGTGAACGCGAATCTGATGGGTTCTCCCTGTTTCTAATTGGCACGAAACTAAAGTAACGTAACCAAAACGCTCTAAAACTTTGTAATGGGTAACTGCAGGTTTACCTTTATCTTCATCGAGATGAACTGCCATTTGCATGCGATTCGTATCATGTCGACCGATATTTCCTTCCACAGTACCTTCATCTTCTTCCATATTTCCCCAAACTAATGCGATATATTCTCTTTCCGAAGTTTTTTCAGCAAATTGTTTGGTTAAATAAGCCATTGCAACATCTGTTTTTGCAACAACTAATAAACCGGAAGTGTCTTTATCAATTCGATGAACCAAACCTGGTCGTTCTGAACTGTTCATGGGTAAATTTTCAAAATGATAGGCTAATGCATTAACCAAAGTTCCTGAATAATTGCCGTGACCAGGATGTACGACCATTCCTGCGGGTTTATTAATTACCAACAATTGATCATCTTCATAAACAATGTCTAATGGAATATTTTCTGGCGTTAATAACTGCTCGTAAGTTGGATGAGCTAACACCAAACGCACCACATCACCTGCTTTAACTTTATAATTTGATTTTACAGGAACATCATTCACTAAAATTGAGCCTTTTTCAGCCGCTTGTTGAATTTTATTCCTAGTGGTATTTTCAATCATGTTCATCAAAAATTTATCCACACGTAAGGAAGATTGTCCTTTACTTGCTTCAAAACGATGATGTTCGTATAACTCATCTTCGAGTTCGGTTCCTACATTATAATCCGTCATCTCCTTGTTTAAATTCTTCTGGTTGTGTTTCTTCTACTGGTGCTAATGTATCTGCTGGTTCTTCTGAACTAAACGTATCTTCATTAAACACTTCTTTTCCATCCCCTAAAACAAAATCCAAAGTAGAATTTTTCTTTACCTTATCACCTGCTCTTAATCGTCTTCCGTTCTGGTAAATTTGCAACACTACATCTTTAGCAATGTGAGGTTTATAGGTAATCTTACCTTCTTTCAAAGTTAAAGATTTAATTGTAGCTGAAATTTGTCGGAATGTTTTATCCTTAAATTCTGGAATTGTAATTTCGGTAAACTCACCCGCATTTAGCTTTACATAAACTTTTCTACCATCTTTTACAAAACTTCCAGCTTTAGGATCTTGCTCTAAAATAGAGAAAGGTGGATAATCTGCATTATATTCCACTGTATCTAATAGAAATATATTCAAATTTAAATCGTTCAACTTTTCTTCAGCAACTTCTAATTTCATTTTAGATAAATCAGGCACTTTAATTTCCTGACCATGATTTGTTCTAAATGCTAATAACTGAATAACAATAAATGTAAAAACCACCACAATTGCTATTGCAATAGCCAATTGAGTGAAAAAAGTTTTACTGGTTACATATTTAAATAAGCTCATACCCTATGATATTTTGACAAAGATATAAAAATCATAAAGAATTTGCATTGCAATTCTATATCATTTCATACTTCTTTAAAACGTTACAATTAAAAAAATATTTCTTGAAGAATAGTTTAATTCATCACAACATATGAATAAATAATGTAATTTTGTGTATTACTTTTAGAATTCAAAATGAAAAACGTTGCCATTATCATGGGAGGTTACTCTAGCGAGTACAAAATTTCGTTAACCAGCGGAAATGTTGTGTATAACAATATTAATCGTGCTAAATTTAATCCGTATCGAATTCATATTTTTAAAGAAAAATGGGTTTATGTGGATGAAAATGACGCTGAATTTCAAGTTGATAAAAACGATTTTTCGGTAACTATAAATGGTAACAAAATTAATTTTGATGTTGTTTTTAATGCCATTCACGGAACACCTGGTGAAGATGGGTTAATGCAAGCTTATTTTGAATTATTGAATATTCCTCAAACGTCATGTGATTATTACCAAGCCGCGTTAACATTCAACAAACGCGATATGCTTTCGGTTTTAAAACCTTACGGAATAAAAACTGCTGAATCGTATTATTTGAATTTGGGCGACGAAATTAATGTTGACAAAATTCTAGCGAAAGTAGGATTACCCTGTTTTGTAAAACCAAATAAATCAGGTTCTAGTTTCGGAATTTCGAAAGTAAAAACGAAAGAAGAATTTCTACCAGCTATTGAAAACGCTTATAAAGAAGATGACGAAATCATTATAGAAAGTTTCCTTGACGGAACTGAAGTTTCTGTTGGAGTAATCAATTATAAGGGAAATGTTACGGTTTTACCTATTACCGAAATTGTATCAGAAAACGACTTTTTTGATTACGAAGCAAAATATTTGGGAAAATCTAAAGAAATTACGCCAGCTCGAATTTCGGAAGAACTAAAAGTAAAAATAGAAACAGTTGCTAAAAGAGCCTATGAAGTCTTGAAAATGAAAGGTTTTTCGAGAAGTGAATTTATTATCGTTAACAACGAACCTCACATGTTAGAAATGAACACCATTCCAGGTTTAACTACTGAAAGTATTTTACCACAACAAGCACGCGAAGCTGGAATTTCGTTGCCTGAATTGTTTGAAAACGCTATTGAATTGGCTTTAAATAAATAATATTCTCAAATATAATTATATGATTTTTTACGGTACAAATGCTAAAAGTATTAAAAATGGAAAAATAATTAATGTTCAATGTCCAAATTGCGAACAGAATACTTCAATGACATATTCTGTTTTCGGAAAATATGCTCATATATATTGGATTCCATTTATTCCTTATAAAAAAGTCAGCATTACTGAATGTGATTCTTGCAAAAGAACTTTTGAATCAGGTGAATTACCACAAAATATAGTTAATAAATTAAATCAAGATTTTGAAAGAGGCAATTCAAAATATCCAATATGGATGTATAGTGGCGCTTCTATATTAGCTGGAGTATTATTATTTACGTTTTTCATGAACATGAAAAATAAAGAAGATGAAGAAATATATATTAAGGAACCGAAAATTGGTGACTTATATCACTATAAAACTGAATCTGGAAATTATTCCATAATGAAAGTACACAAAATTTCAAAAGATAGTATTTTACTACTTGTAAATGAAATGGAAACAAACCTAATGTCTGGAGTAAAAGAAATAAACTTAAAAAAACACTTTAAAGAAGTTTATGGATTTTCCAGAAAAGAAATAGAAGATTTGTATAAAGAACAAAATATATACGAAGTTAATAGAGAATAACTATGAGAAAAGCAATATTCCCAGGTTCGTTTGATCCTATCACCAAAGGACATTACGATATTATAAAAAGAGGTATTTCTTTATTTGATGAAGTAATTGTTGCCATTGGTGTTAATGCCGAAAAAAAATATATGTTTTCTTTAGAAGATAGAAAACGTTTTATTGAAGAAGCATTTAAAGACGAACCAAAGGTTAAAGTTATTACTTACTCTGGCTTAACAATCGATTTATGTAAAAAAGAAAATGCGGAATTTATCTTACGTGGATTACGAAATCCGGCCGACTTTGAGTTTGAAAAGGCCATTGCGCATACCAATAGAAAGTTATCTAAAATTGAAACCGTTTTCTTATTAACTGCTGCTAAAACTTCTTATATATCATCTAGCATTGTTAGAGATGTATTACGAAATGGTGGTGATATCTCTAAATTAGTTCCCGATTCTGTCTTGAATAAGAAGTAAAAATACTTTATTTTGAAATCCGTACTTTTGCATCATAATTTCTATAAAAGCCAAAATTTACATGCAAAAAGTACTCAATCTCTTCGATTTTAAACAAAAAGTAGACTACAAAATTGAAATATTAGCAGGATTAACGGTTGCCATGACCATGATTCCTGAATCGTTATCTTTTGCCATTTTAGCAGGCTTCCCTCCTCTTGTTGGCTTGTATGGTGCTTTTATAATGGGATTGATTACCGCAATTTTTGGAGGTCGACCTGGTTTGATTTCTGGTGGTGCTGGTGCAACAGTAATTGTTCTTATTGCCTTAATGAAATCGCATGGTTTGGAATATGTTTTTGGAGCCATTGCTTTAGCTGGAGTCATTCAAATCTTAGTTGGGCTTTTTAAATTGGGTAAATTCATTCGTTTGGTTCCCAATCCTGTAATGTATGGTTTTGTAAACGGATTAGCGGTTGTTATTTTCATGTCGCAATTTGAACAATTCAAACAAGTTACCAACGGAACTTCTGAATGGCTTTCAGGAACACCTTTGTTCACTATGGCGGCTTTAGTCGCTTTAACAATTGCAATTATTTTAATTTTTCCTAAAATCACAAAGGCTATTCCGGCTTCATTAGTTGCTATTCTTGTTGTTTTTGCTTTAGTAATTGGTTTTAATATCGAAACAAAACAAGTGGCAGATATTGCTTCTATTAGTGGTTCTTTACCTCCATTTCATATTCCTGAAATTCCAATTACTTGGGAAACTTTCTTAATTATTTTACCCTACGGAGCCATTATGGCCGCTGTAGGATTGACAGAAGGTTTACTAACACTGAACTTAGTTGATGAAATTACAGCTAGTAAAGGAAACAGCAACCGTGAATGTTTAGCACAAGGAACAGCTAATATTGCCAATGGTTTTTTCTTTGGAATGGGCGGTTGTCCCATGATTGCACAAACTTTAGTCAATTTATCTGCTGGTTCGCGTGCTCGATTATCTGGAATTGTAGCAGCAATAACCATATTAACCATCATTTTAGTTGGCGCACCTATTATCGAATTGGTTCCACTAGCAGCATTAACAGGTGTTATGATTATGGTAGCCATTGGAACTTTTGAATGGGCAAGTTTTAAAGCGTTTACCAAAATGCCTAAATCGGATATTTTTGTAATGGTAGTCGTGACGTTAATCACCATTTTTATGCACAATTTAGCTTTAGCGGTTTTAATTGGAGTAATTATTTCTGCTTTAGTTTTTGCTTGGGAAAGTGCAAAACGTATTCGCGCTCGAAAATATATTGATGAAAATGGAGTTAAGCACTATGAATTATATGGACCTTTATTTTTTGGCTCTACAACTGCTTTTGCAGAAAAATTTGATGTAAACAACGACCCAAACGAAATTATAATTGACTTTGCCGAAAGCAGAATATCCGATATGAGCGCTATTGATGCAGTTAACAAAATTACTGAACGTTATGCCGCATTAAACAAAAAAGTACATTTAAGACACTTGAGTGCCGATTGCGTAGAACTTTTAAAAAATGCCGAAGCCATAATTGATGTCAATATTATGGAAGATCCGTTGTATAAAGTCGCTGTTGAGAAAGTGTAAACTAAATCATAACACCAATTTCAATAATTTACACTAATTCATTCGTGCTAATTCGTGTTTTATTTCTCAAACACAATCAACTTTTCTTGAATAATTAAATTCGAAAAGTGGAATTCTTCTTTTATCCATTCTAAAGTTTTGGGTTGGTAAATGAAAACGTGCGTAAAATCATCTTTGTAATACCAATCTTCAAAAGGTTTTTGGTTTTTAAAAACTTCGGTTTTACAATACAATTTGCCGTTTGGTAACAACATCGAATGCAACAATTGAAACTCTTGCAAAGGTTGTTTAAAATGTTCCATTACTTCACAACATGAAATATAATCATACTTTCTTGTTAGCAGTTCTGGATTATTTTCAAAATACAAGTCGTAATTTTCTATTTGAAATCCTTTATCTCGAAGCATTTTAGAAACTACTGGTCCAGTTCCTGAGCCAAAGTCCAATCCTTTATCATTTGAAGTAAAATCTTGTAAAACAGCATTTACAATTGGTGAAACAAAGTTTTGATAACGCACATCGTTTACATCATTATTATGCAATTCATAATGTGCTTTTTCAGCATCTGGAGTTAAATATGTATTTGTAGGGCGAAAAACACCTTCACACTCGTTACATTTATAAAACAAATGTTTTGGTTTTTCACAGAAGATTTCCGCTTCACCTTTACATAAAGGACAATTTTCTAAATTCATAAAGCAAATATAAACTCTAATTGTCTAAACTAAAAAAATGCCACGGATTACATAGATTAACACATATTATTTATACATAATAATTTAAAATCCTTTTAATCCTTTAATCTGTGGATAAAAAAAATTATACCTCAAAAAGATTTTCTATTTTTGAAAATCAAATAAACAACAACTATGCGTTTTTTACAAATAAGCCTACTTTTTATCTCAATTTCAATTTTTTCTCAAACAAAAACATATGAATTAATTGATTCAAAGCTTGAATGTCATTCAACTGCTACAAATAGAGTAAATCAACGTATAATTTCTTCAAACATTGATAGAGATACTTTATCGATTAAAATTCAATACACAGAAAACTGCAATAATGGTGACATCTTAAACTATTCTATTAAAAAAGACACCATTCAATTCAATTTTGATTTCTCATCTAAAGAAATTGCAGATTGTGATTGTGTTTTTACAAATAATATAAAAATTAAGAAACCTAAAATTAAAAACCCTATTTTTAAAATCAATAACACTCGCGGGATTAAAGAATTAAAACTTTCCGATAATTATTATTTACCCGCTGAATACATAATTAAAAATAACGATACGTTAATGATTTATGATGATAATGGTCATTATTTTAAAAGAACATACTATGAATCTGGAAAAATTAGTTCTATATGGATAAAGAAAAATTCATATAGCGAAAGAATTGTATATCATGAGAATGGAAAAATAAAATCTATTAGACAATCCTTACCTGATTTTGATCATTTTATTTTAAGAGAATGGGATGAAAATGGAAAATTAATTAAATTCGAAAGTACAATCGAAATTGACAATATTAGACTAACGGAAGAACAACAAAATAAAGATGCTATATTAATCATTTCGAGAGGAAAAAACGTTAAACAAAATTAGTATGAAATATATTTTTCTATTGTTCTCAATTTCAATTTTTTCACAAAACTTAAGAACACCTTTCGAAAATGGCAATGGCAATCAATCTACTACTTATGAGGAATGTATTGCGTTTTATGAAAAATTAGATGAACGTTTTGCCAACATTCAAATGATTCACAAAGGTACAACCGATAGCGGAAAACCTTTACATGTAGTACTTTTTTCAAGCGAAGGCAAATTTGATTTTGACGAATATTTCACTAAAAACAAAGCAGTAATATTAATCAACAACGGAATTCACGCGGGTGAACCTGACGGAATAGACGCTACTATGATGTTGATGCGCGATTTAGCCATGGGAAAAATCAAAACGGCTAAAAACACTCTAATTGCAGCTATTCCGGTGTATAGTGTTGGTGGGATGTTAAATCGAAATTCGCATTCGAGAGCCAATCAAAACGGTCCAGAAGAATATGGTTTCAGAGGAAATGGACGCAATTATGATTTGAATCGTGATTTTATTAAATCGGACACAAAAAATTCTAGAAGTTTTCAAAAGTTGTTTACCGAGTTAAATCCGGATATTTTCTTAGATAATCACGTTTCTAATGGTGCTGATTACCAATATACATTTACTTGTATTGCGACCCAACACGAACGTTTAGGAAATACATTAGGCAATTATTTCATCAATGAATTATATCCATCGGTAGTACAAGACATGAATAAAAAGAAAATCGATGTGGTTCCGTATGTAAATGTACATAGTACTACGCCGGATAAAGGTTTTGAACAATTTACTGATACACCACGATATGCAACAGGATATACCACTTTATTTCACACTTTAGGATTTGTACCAGAAACACACATGTTGAAAGCATACAAAGAACGCGTAAAAGTGACTTATGAATTTATGGTCAGCACGATTAATTTCGCCGATGCGAATTGGCAAAAAATCAAGCAATTACGTAAAGATGCTTTGAACGAATATCAAGCAGGAATGCCATATCCAATCGATTGGGCAATTGATTCAACAAAAGTATCTTATATTGATTTCAAAGGCTATCAAGGCGGATACAAACCAAGTGATATTTCAGGAAAAGATCGTTTGTATTATGATAAAAGTAAACCGTTTACCAAGAAAATTCCGTTTTATGGTAATTATAAACCTTCGAAATTTGTAAGCATACCGAAAGCATATATCATTCCGCAATCGCAATGGCAAGTGTTGGATATTTTGAAATTGAACAACATCAATGCGCATAGAATTCAAAATGACACGATTATTGAAGTAGAGTCGTATAAAATTGAAAGTTATCAAACCTCAAAATCGCCATACGAAGGACATTACGGACATTACAATACGAAAGTTATAAAATCAACTCAAAAAGTAAAATTTTATTATGGTGATTATGTGTTTTACACGAATCAACCAGGCGTAAAATACTTAATGGAAACTTTAGAACCAGAAGCAGTAGACAGTTATTTCAATTGGAACTTCTTTGATCCTATTTTACAACAAAAAGAATACTTTTCGAGTTATGTTTTTGAAGATTTAGCCAAAGAATTTTTAGATAAAAACCCAAAAATCAAAGCCGAATTAGAACAAAAGAAACAAAACGACAAAGCTTTCGCTGAAAACGGCCCAGCACAATTGGATTGGGTTTACAAACAATCGCCTTATTATGAAAAAGCGCATTTGCAGTATCCGGTTTATAGATTGAATTAGATAATTTGTCAATTAGTCAATGTGCCAATTAAACCAATTTTAGAAAATTAAATATCCATGCTACCAAACATAGTTTTATTTATAGTCATTGTTTTTGCTTTTGTTTATATTATTTATGATTCCAAAAAGGAAATTAAATTAGAAAACAAAGTCAAGAATGATTTTAAACCAACAATCATCAAAATTATAGAAGATGAAACTTATGATGAAGATAAAACTTGGTTATGGGAAGAAGAATATTTAATGATTGAAATTATTCCAGCAACAAATTATGAGTATTTAATTGACAAAAATATTGATAAGAGTAAGGCATTGTCGAGTTACGCAAAAATTAAAACAGAAATTTTAAAAATTGAGATTAATGAAATTACAGCGTTTTTAGAAAAAATTGGAATTAATAAATATAAAAAAATATTTTACTCTGGAGCTTGCGCTTATCCTGAAGAAATTAAAAACCAAAATACAATTGCTTTTGGATGTTTAGGTGATACTATTTTCATAGAGCATAAAGACGATATTGTTGAAAACATTTGGTTTGTTTCATACAATAGAACTTCAAAATTAAACACAGAAATTATAAATATTCTTAATAAAATTGGATTGAAATACGATTTACTTCTTGTTGATAATTATCCTGTAACTGAAAAAATTGTTGCCTTGAAAAATATTGATGAAGTGGAGTCATATTTCAAACGAAATAAAGAAATTTTTAAAAGTTAATTTATTATTTATCAATAATTATATTTTTTTCTATCCATTTTTTAGACCCGATAAAATTATCTGTCGAAAACATTGTTTTCATTGTAGTATATTCAATCAAACAACCGTAACAATTCATAACAACGAAAGGAGAATCTTTAATTTTTTTTATTACTTTTTGAGTATTTTCGCTTAACTCGTACATTTCAAGCTCAGAAAGTCTTTCAAGAACTATAATTGAAAGATACATTTTACTTGCATTTTTAGAATTTAAATAAGATTCTATTTCTTCATATTTTTTCGAATTTATTAATTCTGTTATTTCCTGTACAAGTTTTGTTGGTTTCCCATTTCCTCCACATGAAAATCCAACAAGATTTTCATCTAATTGTATTTCTTGTGAAAATAAATTAGACGTTATGAAAAAAAATCCAAACAAAACTATCTTAATATTAACCATAAATTACATTAGTGGTTTCCTACTAATTCTTCCTCAAACAACAACTTAATATTCTCGTACGAGTTCTCTAATAAAAACTTAATATCTTTAGGATTCACCCATTCTACTCGTTCGATTCCTTCATCAGCTTGTCCTTGTGGATTGCCTTCAAATTTGGTACGCATTTCAAACCATTGCGTAATTTTTAATTTGTAACGACCGTTTCTTTTGAAAATATGATAGGTTCTTTGCAGTTTTTCGGTGATAGCTAATCCAGTTACGCCTGTTTCTTCTTCTACTTCGCGCATGGCGGTTTCTTCAATGGTTTCATTTTTTTCGGTGCCGCCTTTTGGTAAATCCCATTTACCATTTCTGAAAATAAAAAGCACATTGCCGTCTTTGTTATAAACCAATCCACCCCCTGCTTTTTCAACAGGTAATTTGGCACGAAGTGTTTTCATTATTAATTTTTCATCAGGATGATACAAAAAGGCCTTCTGAATTTTATTCTGAAAAATTTTAACAATTAACTTCTTGATATCAACACTCTCTAATAAAAAAAGTTTGAAATCAGTCTCCTTTTGAACTTGATTTGTCAAAAAAAGTGGCTTATCGTTCACAAAAACTTTATACATTTGCAATATGATTTTTAATAACAATACCGCCCAACAAACAGCCGAATTGCTTTTACAAATAAACGCAATTAAATTAAATTCTAAAAATCCTTTTACGTGGGCTTCAGGCTGGAAGTCTCCAATTTATTGTGATAACCGCATAATCCTTTCATTTCCAGCGGTTAGAAATTATGTTCGTGATGAATTTGCGAAGCATATTGAGGATAAATTTGGCAAACCCGATGTCATTGCAGGTGTTGCAACAGGCGCAATTGGAATCGGAATTTTAGTAGCCGAAGCGATGGGATTACCTTTCGTTTACGTTCGTCCAGAACCAAAAAAACACGGAAGACAAAACCAAGTAGAAGGTTTCTTGCAAAAAGGACAAAACGTAGTAGTTGTTGAAGATTTAATTTCGACTGGCGGAAGCAGTTTATTAGCCGTTGAAGCTTTACGCAACGAAGGCGCTAATGTAAAAGGAATGGCAGCCATTTTTACCTATGGTTTTCCAGTTTCAAAAGAACGCTTTGAAGCAGCCAATTTGGATGTTTTCACGTTAAGTAATTACGAAAACTTATTGCAAAAAGCGGTTGACAAACAATATGTTTCAGAAAATGAATTGGAAACATTGAGCGCTTGGAATGCGAATCCTTCTGAGTGGAACGTGGAAGTTTAGTTGGGAGATGGAAGTTGGAAGTTGGAAGTAAAAACTAACTTTTAAACTTGTTATTGTAACCTTTTAAACTCTTAACCTTATAAACTTTTAAACAAAAAAATATGAACTTAGAAAGTCCAAAAGTAAACGTAGCAAAATCGGCTGAATACTTATTCAACGCTTTGAACGACGTAAAGAATTTCGAGAAATTAATGCCTGAAAATATCGCAAAATTTGAAGTAATCGACGAAAATTGCTTTGAATTTGGTTTAAAAGGTATGCCAGAAATTAAATTGGTTAAAAAAGGAGGAACTCCAAATTCGCAAATCGTTTTAGGAGCTGCTTCAAGTAAATTGCCTTTTACCTTAACTGGAAACTTAAACGCAATTGATGCTGATAATACAGAAGTTCAATTAGCTTTTGAAGGTGATTTTAATCCAATGATGGCCATGATGATCAAAGGACCAATCACTAAATTCATTGAGACATTGGCTCAAAATATGGGGAAATTGTAGTTTCTTAAATAACTAAAAAAAACACGAATTGCATGCTTTATGTAATTCGTGTTTTTTTTAAATCGAAATTCCACAGGCGTCATTTCGAGTGTTTTGAATTTGGAAAGCCAAAGATTTTCAAATACAAAATGTATCGAGAACTGTAGAAGGAAAAATCGTTGCTATAGTTCTCGATACAATTTTTAAAAGCAAAAAATAGCATTTTTCCTTTTAAAAATCACTCGAAGTGACGGCAGTAGTTATTATTGTTTTATTTATAAATAAATTAATTTTCTACCTTATAAACAACGTTATATTTTTTCTTTGAAGGATTTTTGATTAAAACTCTAATCTTAAATATTGAGCTTGACATACAAGGTTCTTCAGAATTATTTTTAAAAAGCAGTAACAATTCATCATCTTTAATCTTAAAATCACCTGTAAAACTATCACAAGCATTTGTATTGATTAACCCCGAAATATAAATAACATCTTCAAAATAATTAACTTGAAGATTATCTAATTCATATAACTCTGATTCTTTTTCATCATTAACGTCAATATCTTTAATTAATTCAAAATCAAAAAACAATAAGTTTTCATTAATAATTTGCTTCTTTTCAACCTCTTTTATTTCAACTTCTTGAACGGAATTATTGCATGCTGATAAAATAAATACAAGAATAATAAGGACATTTTTAATCATAATTATTTTATTAATTTATACTGTTTTCAAAGCCTCAACCAGCAAATCAATATCTTCTTTAGTATTGAAATGACTAAATGAGATGCGTAAACTTGGTTTTTTAGCTTCTTCTGATGATAAAAATTCGGCTAAAACGTGCGAAGGTTTGATGCTTCCGCTTTGGCAAGCACTTCCGCGTGAAACGGCAATTCCTTTCATATCCAATGTAAATAACAACATGGAAGTCTTTTCTTCCGATAAAGGCAATTGGACGTTTAAAAGGTTATAAAACGTATTTTCTCCGTTGATTTTAACTTCTGGAAATACTTTTTTTAATTCTGAAAAGCAGTAATTTTTTAAATCGGAAATGTAATTGGTGTCGTTTTCTATATTCTCACAAGCTAATTCCAATGCTTTTGCCATACCAACAACCTGATGAACAGCTTCAGTTCCGGCACGCATTCCTTTTTCTTGCTCGCCTCCGAAAATCATCGGTTGTAGCATGGAATTCTTTTTTATGTACGCAAACCCAATTCCTTTTGGACCATGAAATTTATGCGCACTTGCTACTAAAAAATCAATTCCCAAGTCTTGTACATCTAAAATTGTTTTTCCGATAGATTGCACCGTATCGCAATGAAAAAGGGCTTTCGCATACATGCACAAGTCCGAAACGCGTTTAACGTCTAAAATCGTTCCTATTTCGTTATTAACGTGTATTAATGACACTAATGTTGGAATATCTGAATGCAATTTAGCCGCTAAATCTTGATAATCTATGTTTCCATTTGGTAAAATCGTTATAAATTCTATTTGAATTCCGAACTCTTTAGCCAAATGCTCAACTGTGTGTAAAGTAGCGTGATGCTCGATTTTAGTTGTAATAATGCGTTTAATTCCCAAATCTTTTACCACACTAGTAAGAATCCAATTCGTAGCTTCTGTTGCGCTTGACGTGAAAATAATTTCTGAAGCTTGTGCATTTAGTAATTTCGCAATGGATTTTCGAGATGATTCTAACAATGTCTTGGCACTTCTACCAAAACTATGCGTCGAAGATGGGTTTCCAAAATCGTTTTGAAGCACGTTCATCATCGCAGTAATTACCTCTGGATGAATTTGCGTTGTTGCTGCGTTATCTAAATACACTTTTCTCATACAGCAAAGATACAAATCATTTTATTTTAGAAGTCTTAAATTGAAATCGTATTGAAATTAACAAACTTTAGCAAAATAATAAATTAAAACCTTTATTTTTGTTCCATAAATTCAATGATAAAATGAAAAAACTTATAGTTTTAGTATCCTCAATTTTTATGCTACAAGCTTGTGATGATGGCGATATTACGTTAGAATCTTTCAATTTTGATACTGTTAACATTCAAGAATGTACCGATAATAATCTGATTTTTAAAATTAATGACGATGAAATGTTATTACTTAATATTCCTGCATCGAGTTTTGTAAATATTGAAACTCCCGATGGAAGCCCAAGAACTGTAACCGTTAATTCAACAAACCAAATTATTTATAGAATTTACTCAGGAAATGTAACCGATAATAGTGTTTGTAATTTAATTCCGCCTGCATCACCAATTGTTCAAGAGGAATGGACAGCCACAGGGGGGACAATAGAAATTATTACAGATCCAATATATGATACTGATGGAATTACCATTTTAAGATACACACACAATATAAAATTTGTAAATGTAAACTTTTCTGGAAGTTCCAACTCATTCAGTTTTACAGAATATATTTTTGGAAACCACGAGACCGATTTGTAAAAAAATATTTTATAAAAGTAAAGGACTATTCAATTTTGAGTAGTCCTTTTTTTATTCCTAGAAGTGAAATATTGAAGAAATAATTTACTTCACATTTTGTTTGATATAAACTTCAGTTGCTCCCAAACCATATTTTTGATAGTTGGCATCTTGGAACGAAATGTTATCATAACGTCCCAACATAAAGTCTAATTCGGCTTTCAAAACTCCTTCACCAACACCATGAATAAACACCACTTTTGGCATCCGATTTTTGATAGCAAAATCGAGTTGACGTTTCGCCGTTTCCATTTGCAAAGTAAGAATATCATAGTTGCTCATTCCACGTTTTGAGGGCACTAATTTTTCGATATGCAAATCAACTTCTAATACAAATTCTTCTTTTTTAGAACGCTTTTCTTTGACAAAATTTCGCTTTTTTGGCTCTTCTTTGTCTTTTAAAACAGAACCTAAACTTTGAGTAGAGAAAAAACCGCTTAACTCATTGGAATTGTTTATTTTAACTAATTCGTTGACAAAAAATGTCATCACAAAATTATCGGTTGTTTCCACTGAAATTTCATTATTTTTAACCTTTATTACCACTCCTGAAATATCGTCATCTAAAACCGCTACCTTATCGCCTACTTCAAATTTCTGTATCATTTTCTTCTTCATTTTCTCCATCATTTTTAGATGGAATTTTTTTCATTAACTGAAATAATCCAAACATAAAAACAGCCATTGCCCCTATCATAATAATTCGATTTGGAGCTGGTTTTGATTGTTCAATCATACCTAAAATTCCGACTGCTGCAAATAATAAAATGTATAAAAACTGCTTCATATTTTTAATTCTAATTTTTAATATTTATAAGTTCAAAAGTAGTCTTTTAAAAATCAATTAAAAAAATCAAATCTGTTTTTTAAAGGAAGTGACATTTATATCGATCAAAAAAATGAATTGAAATTAATAACAACTCATTAACAAATCGTTTACAACACTTTTTTTGAGTTTGGCACAGCAATTGGAAATACCTAATCAAGCAACCGTTTTAGAAACGAGTTTTAAAATGAAGTTGCCCAACTTTTAAATTGTTGTATTATGAAAAAAATTACACTTTTAGTAGTAGCCAGCTTCATACTGGTAGGAAGTATGGCTTATGCGTCAGAAAACCCTGTTTTTTCTGACAACACTGATAGAAGAGGTTATTACATCGATTATAGAGATGCGGAACCTATCATCTTTAGAGAAAGAGGAATTGAGTTTATGTTGTTTCCAAATGGTGAATTTGACTTCAACACAAGACCTTCAGGACCAAGATATATGATAAATGGAACAAATGGAGCTCCTGGAACCAGAAGTTATTATGGTCCTTCTGAAAGAGGAACACGTGTAGAACACGATAACTTCGGTAGAGTAAGAAGAGTTGGGAATGTTTACATCAACTACGATGCTTTTGGTAGAGTTAAAAGAATTGGTACTGTTTATATGAGCTATAACAGTTTTGCTGTAACTAAAGTAGGAAACATGCGAATTGTGTACGACAGAAGAGGACGAATTGTAAGCGTATATGGATTTATCAACTATACCAATAGTGGTTATACTTACAATCCTAGAGGAACTCATTATTCTGGAGGAAATGGAGGTTATGGTTACGGTGATAACGATTATGATGATGATTATGGAAACGACGATGACTATTACTACTATAGAAAAGACGGATCTAAAGCTAAAATGACTGATGATGACGTAAAGGAAATCAAAAGAGAAACTTTAGAAGTAAAAAGAGATAAATAAAAATTGGTTGGTTAGTTTGTTTTTAAATCCTGTGGATTCTGGGAAGATGAAGCAGGATTTTTTATGTTCAAGAACAAGAACAAATACAAAAATCAATTTTCAAATTTGGAACACAGATTGAATAAATATAAAAATTAAAAAAATATTTATTACTTCTTCAAAATTCTTTTAAAAATAGAGTTCATCACAAAATTGATATCGGATGAGATTTTCAAATAAAAACTCCATCCCAAGTAGAAAATAGTTACTAAAATCGACTTCAAGACAATATTTACGAAAGGATGAAAACTAAAATCCCAGTAGTAAAACAAAATAAAACTAAGTAATGTTACACCCAAAGCTTTAATTGTATTCTTTGTAAACGGAAATAAATCCATTTTAAGGACCACAAACAGTAATTTAGCTAAACTATATAGTGTAATTGAAATTAATGTCGCAATTGCCGCTCCATTTAAACCGTAAAGTGGAATAAATACCATATTTAACGAAACAGTTAAAAAAACTAAGAACAACCCTAAAAATAAAACAGCTCTGTAGTACTTTGAATTAAAAATTATGGAATTATTATTTCCTAAAATCAAATCGAAATATTTTGAAAGTCCAATAAAAAAAACAACCGCAACTCCTTCACTATAACCTGCTGGCATTACAGTATACAATTGGTTAATATTAACCAAAATTCCTATCAAAATCAAACCTCCTATTACCTGAAGCGTAATTGACGATTTTTTATACAATTCATTAAGTTCATCGTGTTTCTTTTCACTCATCAATTTTGCCGTAATTGGATACGTAATTTGATGCATAGCACGACTTGGAACTGCAATCACAGTAGCAATAAAGATAGCAACAGAATAAAAAGCAATATTATCGATATCAATATAAAAGTTAAGCATAAATTTATCTACATCTAATAATAATGTAGCTACACTTCCTGATAAAATAATAAAAAAACAATAGGTTAAAATTGCCTTGATATTATCTGGAAAAACCAAATTAAAACTCGGTCTTTTTACTCGCATTGCATAAATAAACATCACAACTAGTGTTGCAAAGTAAATCCCCATTAATGCGAAAACAAATTGTTTTGGCGAAATATAATCGAAATAAACTGCGAATAGGAAAATCGAAATTAAAACACGCAACAGCACTTCTTTTACAAAACTACCATAAACCGATTGCATATGTACTTTTACCCAAGCATAGAAAATCTCAAAATATCCCATACAAAGCCCTATTACAGGAATTTGCCACACATAATCATATACAATTTGATTTTTTTGAGACAATAAACTCGCTATTTGGTGATAACCAAAAAATCCAATTAAACTTATCGGAAGAATTATCAGTAAAGGTAAAACCAATACAAACGTTAGAAATTGCGATTTTTTTTCTTCAGTTTCGTATTCGTTATAAAACTTCACCAACGTATTATGAACTCCAAACGCCAATAATGGCATCATAATATTAGCGGCTGATAAAATAAACCCAACTAAACCATAAAAGGTATCACCAAGAAATTGAGCATACATAAACAATGTATTAATTGCACCAATTCCGAAACCTATAAAGGTTATGATGGTGTTTTTAATTGATTGTTTAATGACAATTCCCATATTCTTAGTGAATAGTAATTAGTGATTAGTGATTAGCAGTTTCGATAACTTTTCAGTTAACGATTTTCTGCTGTATTGTTGTAATCCTACAGGATGTACTTTTAAATTATTTTGCTGAAATTGTTCGAAAGAGTTTAAAATTTGTGCTTTCAATGCTTCTAATTCGTCATATTTAAAGAACGTTCCGGTATTGGTTTCTTTAATAATTTTAGCAAAATCTGCATTTTCTGGTCCGATAGCGATAATTGGTCGCTCAGAAACAATATATTCAAATAATTTCCCTGGAATTATGCACTTGGTTTCTTCAGAGTCAATTTCGATAAGCAACAAAATCTGCGAACTTCTTTGCTCGATTATGGCTTCATCATGTGGTAAATAGCCCAAATGATTCACATATTTCTCCAACTTAAATTCCTTTATGGCTTGAAACACCTCAGCACTCACCGCTCCTATCAATTTTAATTGGAACTGTTTTTTAAACTCGGGATTTTCCTTAGTTAGTTCTTTCAAAGCTTTCCACAAAATTCTTGGATTTCGAGCTGATAAAAACGAACCAATGTGTGCCAAAGTAAATTTTTCATCCAAAGGCTTTTTAATCACTTTCTCTACATCATATCCATTGGTAATGACTTCAATTGGTTTAGAAGTAATCGCTTCAAATTCGGTTTTTGTGGTTGGGGAAGTTACTAAAAGCTGGTCACAAGAATTCATGACTTCTTTTTCCAAATCTTTGTGTTTTTTGGCTGCCCAAGAACTTAATTTTAGTTGTTTGTGATAGCCAATTGTAGTCCAAGGATCACGAAAATCGGCCATCCAAGTAATATTCAATTCTTTTTTCAATTGCAAACCAATCAAATGCAAACTATGCGGTGGACCCGTTGTAATGATAGTGTCAATTTGATGTTTTTGAAGATATTGTTTCAAAAACTTAACCGAAGGTTTCACCCAAAATACTCGCGCATCGGGAATAAAAAGGTTTCCACGAATCCAAATCATTGCTTTTTCTACAAACGATTGCTTTTTTTGATTCGGAATAATACCCGAACTGATTTTTTTCGTCTTATTTTTCGAAAAAATAGAAGCTAATCCGTAAGGTTCAAAAATGGGTTGTTTAATAATAACTGCTTTATGCGAAACTTCCTTTACTAATTTCTCATCTACTAATGGATAAGTTGGATTTTCAGGAATATAAACATGAGGTTCGATATTAAAATCAGGTAAATATTTGACAAATTTCAACCAACGCTGTACGCCTGGACCTCCTGCTGGTGGCCAGTAATACGATATAATGAGTATTTTTTTAGTTGGTTTCAATGTCAAGTTCTTAAATGATATTCTGTCAAGCTGAACTCGTTTCAGCTTCTAAATTATTGTGTGATGCTGAAATGAATTCAGCATGACAAGATTCTATACTTTTTTCTTGTTCTCAAAATAAACTCCAGCACCAATCAATAAAATCATCCCGATTGAACTGATTAATGCAATCGTGCTTCCTGTTTTTACCACTTCTGGTTCAAATTTGAATTCGATAGTGTGTTTTCCTGCTGGAATTTTCAAGCCTCTTAATACATAGTTAACATTTAAAATTTCTGTTTCTTTCCCATCTATTGTAGCTTTCCAACCATTTTGATAATACATTTCTGAGAAAACAGCAAAACCTTCATTACTGTTATTTGAAACGTATTTTAAATGATTAGGTTTGTAGGCAACCAATTGAATTGAAGCTAATGAATCTTTCTTAAATTCACCATTAAATTTAGTTCCTTTAAAATAATCAACATAATTTCTTTCATTCATTACCACTTTATTCTTATTATCCAAACTATCCAATGCTTTCATTTCTTCATTAGCAGAACTTACAAACTTAACTTTTTCCACAAACCATGCATTTCCATTAGCTGCTGGATTTTGTAACGCTAATTTTTGTCCGTTTTCATCCGATTGAATAACATATTTTACATTTAACATGTTTAATACACGAACGTTATTTTTAGCGATTTGGTAATCGAATAACTGTTGCATTCTTCTTGGCTTTGCCGCATGATATCCACCAATAGATTTATGAAAAAACGACGTTCTAGCACTACTCATTCCTCCTTCAACTTCAAACACACGGAAATGTGTGGTATCGGCTAAAATTCTTTGATCGGCTTCGGTAGCATTAAATGGCATATCCACTTCACGAGCGCTTCTAAATTGATCTGGATTGTTGTTTACATAACGTTTGTCTACCATAAACAAGTCAAATACCATTAAAAGACCTACTATAATAATAGCAGTGGTTTCTTTCATTATATTTTTTACGAAAAGAAACAAAACCAAAAATGTTAGTCCAACAAACAGCATCGAACGTAATACATCTGAAGTATATAAAGCTTCTCGGTCTAATTTTAGAGTTCTGATGAATTCATCTCCATACATTTGAGCATAAGCTGCATCATTAGCTCCTGAGAAATTAAATGTTCCTTTGATTAAGAATAAAATCACTAAAAGTCCGAAAGTAATAGCACCTGATTTCCAAAGGGCATTCCATTTTACTTTATCATCATCTTGTTTGAAAAATTGGTATAATCCAACAACAGCTAGTGCTGGCACACACAATTCTAGAATCACTTGAATTGAAGAAACCGCTCTAAACTTATTATATAATGGAACATAATTGATGAAGAAATCGGTTAATATACTGAAGTTTTTTCCCCAAGAAAGTACTAATGAAAAAGTAGCTCCAGCTAGGAATAAATATTTTATGTTGCGTTTTTCAACAAAGAATGCCATAACAAACAAGAAAAACACAACAACTCCAATATAAGCTGGTGCAGCAACAATGGGTTGGTCACCCCAATAGGCAGGCGCATGTTCTACAAAAGCTTGTACTTGATCAGCTGGATATCCTTGTGCCACAAAATTTTCGTACGTTTCTGATTTTACACCTAGGTTTTCATTATTAGAACCTCCAAAAAGTCCTGGAGCAATCAAGTTTAAACTTTCTGCTAGTCCATAGCTATATTCCGTAATATAATCATAAGACATTGCATTATTGTCGGTTTTAGGAGAACCATCTGGATTGAATGTTAATTCGCTATTATTTCGGGTAGAAAACTTAGCATATTCTGACGTTGCCATTAAGTTTGTTGCATTGGCTCCAATGGCTAAAATTCCTGCAATGGTAAAAACACCTACTATTTTTCCTAATTCCTTAAACTCTTTGTTTTTAATAGCTATTACAACATAGTAAACGCTAATAATAGCTAATAATAACAATAAATAATAGGTCATTTGGAAGTGATTCGCATTGATTTCCAATGCAGCAGCTATCATAGTAAGCAAACCTCCAAGAATATATTTTCGCTGAAAAACTAATAAAACTCCAGCAACGACCATTGGCATATAAGCAATAGCGTGTGCTTTAGCATTGTGCCCAACACCTAAAATTATGATTAAATAAGTAGATAATCCAAAAGCTAATGCTCCAAAAAAGGCTTTTAATGGATCTACTTTTAACACCATCAATAACACATAAAAACCTAAAAAATATAGGAACAGATAATCTGCTGGGCGAGGTAAAAAACGTAAAGCATCGTCTAACATTCCGATAACGTCATTTGGATATTTTGCCCCTAATTGATAGGTTGGCATTCCACCAAAAGCACTGTTAGTCCAATATGGCTCCTCACCTGTTTCTTTTCTAAAATCGATTTGTTCTTTTGCCATACCCGTGTATTGCACGATATCAGATTGGAAAATTTTTTCTCCTTTTAAAACAGGATAAAAATAAAATAGTGAAACCAAAACAAATCCTACAACGACTAATAAATGCGGATAAAAAGCTTTTATGTTTTTCATACTAATGCTATAAATAAAGGTGCTAAAGTAACTAAAAAAAGGATATTGTAATAATATCCTTTAAGGTAATGTTGCGAAACTAAGAATTATTTTACTTCTTCATAATCGATGTATTCTCCTACTTCCTTTTTAGGTTTTGGGGTTGATTTAGTCGATTGAGAAGCATTGTTATATTGTTCTTGTTGTTGTCTGTATTGTTCTTGCATTTTTTCTTGCATCTTATTTACTGCCTTTTGCATTAAAATAGGAGCAAAAATTCGCATTAAAAACTTAAACAAATAGTAAAACAGTATGATGTAAAAAAGCATTTTTACAAAACCTGTAAGAGAAGCCATTTCCATTGGTAAACATTTTAAAATTCAAAAATACAGATATTGGTTGGTAAAACTTCAAAATTGTTTCATAAAATTATGATAAAATAACTATTTTTGGAGATAAATCTATTTTTATGAAATCAATTCAAGCACTTTTAGTTTTACTTTTTGGAATTAGTTCTCAAATTTCATTTGGACAATTTACCGATGAAATCAATTCCAATCGTCCTGGAAAATCGATGATGGCATTTGCTGTTGGTAAAACAATTATTCAAACTGAAACTGGAGTAACCTATGTTTCAGAAGACCACAATTTATTAGATTATCAAGCTAAAGGTTTTATGGGTGAATTAGCAATTCGATATGGTGTTTGGAAAGAAGAATTAGAAATCATTGGCGAAATTCAATATCAAAATGACAAACTTACTTCAGGAAGCTATGAAGAAAGCCGAAATGGGTTTAAACAGCTTACTTTAGGAGCTAAATATTTAATCTACGATCCTTTTAAAAACTTTGAAGACAAGCCTAATTTGTACAGTTGGAAAGCCAATCATAGCTTCAAATGGAGACAATTTATTCCGGCTTTTGCTATGTATGCTGGGGCTAATTTTAAAGTTGGAGATAATCCATTTAGTTATGCTCCTTCAGATATAATTGAGCCATCATTTAGTCCAAAAGTAACAGCGATCGCTCAAAATCACTTTGGCGGAAGATGGGTTTTAGTTACCAACTTAACTTATGATAAAATAGGAACTGATTTTGCTACCATCAATTACATTTTAACTTTAACTAGAGGATTTAACGCACAATGGTCGGGATTTATTGAAAATCAAGGTTATATGGGTGATTATTATAGTGACGGTGTTATGAGAATTGGAGCCGCTTTTTTGTTTGACAAACACATGCAAGTAGATGCATCCATTGGAAAAAATTTAAAAGACACACCTGGCTTATTTAATGCAGGAATTGGATTTTCTTGGCGATTTGCTGATCAATATGAAGAAGTAAAAATTGCAAAACCAGGAACTGAAACCAAAATGGATAAAAAAGTAAAAAAGAAAGCAGAAAAAGAAGCGAAGAAAAGAAAAGATGCAGTTGAATAAAATGATAACAATTAAAGAAGCACTTACCAAAAAAGAAATGAAAGATTACGTTATGTTTTCTTTCGAATTATACAAAAACAATCCAAACTGGATTCCGCCAATTATAGCGGAAGAATTAGAAACTTTTGACAAAACAAAAAACCCTGCACTTCAAACAGCCGAAGCACATTTTTATCTAGCATATAAAGACGGTAAAATTGTTGGTAAAGTAGCTGCTATTATCAATTGGGAAGAAGTTAATATCTTACACAAAAGAAAAACTCGTTTTGGTTGGTTTGATGTTATTGATGACATCGAAGTTACCAAAGCACTATTAAACAAAGTAGAAGAATTAGGACGTAAACACAATATGGATCATATTGAAGGTCCAATGGGATTCTCAAATCTTGATAAAGTTGGAATATTAAGTGAAGGGTTTGACCAATTAGGCAATATGATTACTTGGTACAGTCAACCTTATTACATTACCCATTTAGAGCAACTTGGCTACATAAAAGAGAAAGAATATATTGAAAGTGATTTTTCATTTAAAGGAATCAATCCAGAACCTTTTCAAAAAGCAAGCCAACTTATAAAAAAACGTTATGAGTTACGATGTTTGAACTTTACAAAAACAAAAGACATTATGCCTTATGTGGACAAAATGTTTGATTTGTTTAATGAGACCTATTCAAAACTACAATCTTTTGTTCCTATAAACGACATTCAAAAAGCCTATTTTAAAAAGAAATATATTGGTTTCATTAATCCCGAATTTATTAAATTCATTGTTGATAAAAATGATACTATGATTGCTTTTGCTATTGTAATGCCAGGATTTGCAAATGCTCTAAAAAAAGCAAATGGTAAACTTTTCCCTTTTGGATTTTATCATTTATTACAAGCGCGCAAACATTCAAAAGAAATTGTTTTTTATCTAATTGGAGTTCATCCTGATTACCAAAGTAAGGGAGTAACAGCTCTTATTTTTGATGAATATTATAAAGTTTGCGAAGCCAAAGGTATTGAAACTTGCATTAGAACACCTGAATTAGAAGAAAACCATGCTATACATAATTTATGGAAGCATTTTAATTCAAAAATTAACAAAAGAAGAAGAACCTATAAAAAGGATCTTACATAAAAAAAGGGATTCAAATTGAATCCCTTTTTTGTTTAATTATTTTTTATGTATTATTCTACATTTTGAACATTTGCTTCAGCAATTTGTTTGTAAGTTCCATTTACTAATTTTTCACGAATAGCTTCAAAAGCAGCTAATGTTTCGCTAATATCTTGCATTGTGTGAGAAGCTGTTGGAATCATTCTTAATAAAATAATACCTTTTGGAATTACCGGATATACAACGATAGACAAGAAAATACCGTAGTTTTCTCTTAAATCGTTCACCATTACCATAGCTTCTGGAATTGAACCTTCTAAGTAAACAGGAGTAATACAAGTATTGGTATCACCAATGTTGAAACCTCTTTCTTTCAATCCATTTTGTAACGCATTTACATTCTCCCATAATTTATCTTTAATTTCAGAAGAATTACGTAAAAGCTCTAAACGTTTTAATGACCCAATAGTTTGAATCATTGGTAACGCTTTTGCAAACATTTGCGAACGTAAGTTGTATTTTAAATAATCAATTACATCTTTATCAGCTGCTACGAATGCTCCAATATTTGCCATCGATTTAGCAAAAGTTGAGAAATACACATCAATTCCGTCTTGACAACCTTGCTCTTCTCCTGCTCCTGCTCCTGTTTTACCTAATGTACCAAAACCATGAGCATCGTCAACTAATAATCGGAAATTATATTTTTCTTTTAAGGCAACAATTTCTTTCAATTTACCTTGTTGACCACGCATTCCAAATACACCTTCCGTAATGAATAAAATCCCTCCTCCAGTTTCTTCTGCCATTTTAGTAGCTCTCTGAAGGTTTTTCTCCATACTTTCTAAATCATTGTGTTTGTATGTAAAACGTTTTCCCATGTGTAAACGAACACCATCAATGATACATGCATGTGAATCAACATCATAAACAATAATATCATTTTTTGAAACCAAAGCATCAATAATAGACACCATTCCTTGGTAACCAAAGTTTAATAAATAAGCAGATTCTTTCATTACAAAAGCTGCTAATTCTTTCTCTAATTGTTCGTGATAATTTGTATGACCACTCATCATACGAGCTCCCATTGGATAAGCAGCTCCATATTGTTTTGCAGCTTCTTCGTCTGCTTTTCTTACTTCAGGATGATTTGCTAATCCTAAATAATCATTGATACTCCAGTTCAAAATCTTTTTTCCATGAAACATCATTCTTGGACCTAACTCTCCCTCTAATTTAGGAAAAACATAATATCCTTCTGCTTGTGAAGCCCATTTTCCTAACGGACCTTTATTGTTTTGAATTCTTTCGAATAAATCTTTTACCATGATATATAATAGGTGTTTAAAACGCGACAAAAGTATAAAGAAAAAAGTTTTTATTATAAATTTTAAGGCTAAAAAAATTACCAACCAAAATAAAATTTCAAAAAAGCTTGGTAAATCGATAAATGCGATTACCTTTGCACCTGAACGCACAGCAATGTGGTTACACGTTCACTTAAAAAGTCGGGGGCTCCACCTCGACTTTTTTACTTTTTATACATTTCCTATCTTTGTTATTTAATTCTGTTATATGAAACTTGTATTTGCATCCAACAACAAAAATAAAATTCAAGAAATTCAAGCTTTAGTTCCAAATTCTATTCAAATACTTAGTTTAGAAGAAATTGGATGCACCGAAGATATCCCAGAAACTGCTGAAACTATTGAAGGAAATGCAATATTAAAAGCTAATTACGTTACCGAGAAATATGGTTTTGATTGTTTTGCTGATGATACAGGTTTAGAAGTAGATGCTTTGAATGGCGCTCCTGGAGTTTATTCGGCTCGATATGCAGGCGAACAAAAAGATGCCAACGATAATATGGATAAACTTTTAGATGAATTAAAAGGAAAATCAAATCGAAAAGCCAATTTTAAAACAGTGATTGCTCTAAATCTTAATGGTAAACAAAATTTATTTACGGGTATTATTGACGGAAAAATTATAGAGGAAAAAATCGGAACCAATGGTTTTGGCTACGATCCTATTTTCGTTGCTGACGGATTTGATAAAACCTTTGCTGAATTAACAATGCAAGAAAAATCAACCATTAGCCACAGAGGAATTGCCGTAAAAGAACTTATTCTTTTTTTACAAAAACAGAACCAATAGGCAAACTCCAATTGTATTTAAAAGCTATTAATCGAAAGGTGATAATAAAAATTGCAACTATCAGCGATATTAAGTCATCTGATATTTTCAACTGTTGTAATAAGAAGAATAAAATTCCACCTGCAATACAAAGCGTAGCATAAATTTCCTTTCGGAACAAAACCGGAATTTCATTACACAAAATATCGCGAATTACTCCACCAAAAGTAGCTGTTAATGTTCCTAAAATTACACAAATTACTGGACTTAATCCAAATTCAATTCCTTTTTCTAAACCAATTAAAGTAAAAACCCCTAATCCAATGGTGTCAAACAACAACATGGAGATTCGCAAACGCTCTAAATACCGATTGAATATTATAGAAAGTAGAAAACCTAAAGTAATTATGAAAACATAATCAATATCTAACATCCAACCAACCGGCGTTCTTCCTATCATGACATCCCGAACTGTTCCGCCTCCTAAAGCAGTTACAAAAGCAATACAATATACCCCAAATAAGTCTAACTTTTTGTACATAGCAGTCAAAGCACCCGAAATAGCAAATACTAGAGTTCCCGTAACATCTAAAAGTTCAAACATCTTGTATCTTTTCTTACAAATTTACTTCATTTTGAACATTTTTTTTATTCGATTTAACCAATAAAACATTTTTTATAAATTATGTGAAAAATATCAAAAATGTAATTAATTGAAAATCAATTAATAACAAATTAGTTTATCTGATTTATAAAGCGTACCTTTGCACCCAATTTAAAATATTTTATGAATAAATTTGAACAATTAGGATTGAATGAGTCGCTACTGCTGGCGATTAAAGATCTAGGATTTGAAAATCCGTCAGAAGTGCAAGAAAAAGCGATTCCAGTACTATTGGAACAAAACACAGACTTAGTAGCCTTAGCGCAAACAGGAACAGGAAAAACCGCAGCTTTTGGTTTTCCTCTAATTCAAAAAATTGATGCTGAAAACAGAAATACACAGGCATTAATTTTATCGCCAACGCGTGAGTTATGCTTACAAATCACCAACGAAATTAAATTGTACTCTAAGTACATTAAAGGTTTACATACCGTAGCTGTTTATGGTGGTGCAAGCATTACAGAACAAGCTAGAGAAGTAAAACGTGGAGCTCAAATTATTGTAGCTACACCAGGTAGAATGCAAGACATGATTAACAGAGGTCTTGTAAACATTAAAAATATCGATTTTTGTATCTTAGATGAGGCAGATGAGATGTTAAATATGGGATTCTACGAAGATATTTGTTCCATTTTATCGGACACACCAGACGAGAAAAACACTTGGTTATTCTCTGCAACTATGCCACAAGAAGTTGCGCGTATTGCTAAACAATTTATGTCTAATCCTGAAGAAATTACAGTTGGACATAAAAATTCAGGTTCGGCTACTGTTTCTCACGAATATTACGTGGTAAACGCAAGAGACCGTTACGAAGCTTTAAAACGTTTAGCAGATGCTAATCCAGACATTTTTTCTGTGGTTTTCTGTAGAACAAAACGTGATACACAAGCAGTTGCTGAAAAATTAATCGAAGATGGTTATAATGCTGCAGCTTTACATGGTGATTTATCGCAAGCACAACGTGATGGCGTAATGAAATCATTTAGAGGTCGTCAAATTCAAATGCTAGTTGCAACAGACGTTGCGGCTCGTGGAATTGACGTTGATAATGTTACTCACGTAGTAAATTATCAATTACCAGATGAAATTGAAACGTACAACCACCGTTCAGGAAGAACAGGAAGAGCTGGAAAATTAGGAACTTCAATTGTAATCGTTACGAAAAGTGAATTGAGAAAAATTCACTCTATTGAACGTATCATCAAACAAAAATTTGAAGAAAAAACGATTCCTTCAGGAATTGAAATCTGCGAAATTCAGTTATTACACTTAGCAAACAAAATTCACGATACAGAAGTTGATCACGAAATTGACAACTACTTACCGGCTATTTATGAAGTTTTCCAAGATTTATCTAAAGAAGAATTGATTAAAAGAATGGTTTCTGTAGAATTCAATAGATTCTTAAACTACTACAAAAAGAAACGCGATATTGCTTCTGAAAAAAGTGAAAGAAGTTCTGAACCAAGAGAAATTAGAGCGGGTGATCCAGTTCGTTATTTCATCAATATTGGTGCAAGAGATGATTTCGATTGGATGCAATTGAAAGACTTCTTAAAAGAAACTTTAGAATTAGGTCGTGATGATGTATTTAAAGTAGACGTAAAAGAAGGTTTCTCTTTCTTTAATACCGATGGCGAACATACTGAAAAAGTAATGGAAACTTTAAACGGGTATGATTTAAACGGTAGAAGAATTAACGTTGAGATTTCTAAAAACGATGGCGGTAGTAATTCAAGACGCGACCATAATGGAAGAAATTCAGGTGGAGGAAGACGTGATGGTGGATTTAGAGGCGAAAGAAGTGGTTCTGCACCAAGAAGAGATGGCGGAAGAGATGGCGGTTTCAGAAGTGATAGAAATTCATCGAGAAAAGAAGGTGGTTTTAGAGGCGAAAGAAGCGGATCTTCATCAAGAAGAGAAGGCGCTCCAAGACGTGCTGAAAGTGCTGGAGATTCATCAAGACCAAGAAGACCAAGAAGAAGTTAATTTTTTTAGTTAATTTTCTTATAAATTTATAGAAAACTACAAAATATCCCCTTTTGATTTGTATTTTTGAATCAATATTTTAAAGGATGAGATCTTTTGTAGTTTTTCTTTTTCTAATTATTTCAAATTTGGGTTGGTCTCAAACTGACTCACTAGTAACTATATTAAAAGGTACGGTGATTCAGAATGACACCAAACTTCCTTTGAGTAACGTACACGTAATTAATACCACACGTGTTAAAGGTACAGTTACTAGTCCAAGTGGAACATTTGAAATTGAAGGAAAAGTAAATGATACAATCCTTTTTTCATACTTAAGCTATGAAACGGTTAAAGTAAAAGTAACCAATGACTGGGTGAAACAAAATCCTACTAAAATTTATCTTACTGAAAAAGCGTATGTTTTAGACGAAGTTGTTGTTGCTAAATACAATTTAACCGGTTATGTTGAAGTAGATACTAGATTAATTCCGGTTGCGGATGATTCTTACAGATATAGTATTTCTGGGCTTCCAGCAGGTTATGAAAGTGGCACCTATAAACCCGGTGCTATTTCTAAACTTCTTGGGTCTATTTCTAATCCGGCAGACTTTTTATATAATATCTTTGGTAAAAGGCCTAATGAAATGAAAAAGCTAAAAGAAATGAAAAAAGATGATACAGTAAGGAATCTTTTGGCTACCAAATTTGACAGAGAAACGCTAGCAGCCTTATTAGAGATTAACAAAGATGATATTCCGTTAATTCTTCAGAATTGCAATTATTCAGAATATTTTATTCAAACGGCAAATGATTTACAAATTATGGACGCTATAAGTTCGTGCTATGAAGAATATAAAATTTTGAAAAAAAACAGGAAATAATTAATCTAAATTTGTTCTATATTTGACATCGATTGTTAGCTTAAAAATTTACTAACTATTCTAACGCCAAATTATTTTGATAATTACACTTTGCGTTTTATTACTTTTAGCTTATGCCTTTGATTTTAGTTCATCAAAGACAAAGATTCCTTCTGTAATTTTATTGTTAATTCTTGGTTTTTCTGTAAAGCAATTACTAAATATTTTTCACATAACACTTCCCGACCTTACTCCTGTGCTTCCGGTATTAGGAACAATTGGATTAATTTTAATCGTATTGGAAGGTTCCTTAGAGTTAGAACTTAATAAAAGTAAACTAGCATTTGTTGGTAAAACTTCATTAATTGCTTTTTTACCTATACTGATTTTCAGCTTTGGACTTGCTTATGCATTTTACTACTATGGAGCTCCTTCTACAACATACAAAATGGCATTGTCTAACGCCATTCCATTTGCAATAATTAGTAGCGCAATTGCTATACCTAGTGTTCATAATTTAACCTCTAAAAGTAGAGAATTTGTCACTTACGAAAGTAGTATGTCAGATATTTTTGGAGTTATCTTTTTTAATTTTGTAACCTTAAATGCAGTAATTAATACCGAACGATTTGTGAATTTATTTTTTCAAATTCTAATCATATTGGTTATCACGTTTATTGCCACAATCGGATTGGCTTTTTTATTGAGCAAAATTAAACATCATATTAAATTTGCTCCAATTATTTTGATGGTGGTTTTAATTTATGAAATATCTAAAGTTTATCACTTACCTGCCTTAATTTTCATTTTATTATTTGGACTCTTTTTAGGAAATTTAGATGAATTAAAACGCTATAAATTTATTGAACGTTTACAACCTGCAATTTTAAATAAAGAAGTAAGAAGATTCAAAGAATTAACTTATGAAATTGTATTCCTAATTCGATCTTTATTTTTTTTATTATTTGGTTATTTACTAGAAACTAGCGAATTACTAAATTCTAAGACAATCATTTGGGCTTTATTAATAGTCGCTTCTATTTTTGTAATTCGATTTATATTTTTAAAAATATTTAAAATTCCGGTAAATCCATTGGTTTTTATTGCACCAAGAGGATTGATTACTATTTTATTGTTTTTAACTATTCCATTAAGTCAAAAAGAAGCTTTGGCAAATAAATCACTAATCATACAAGTAATAATCATAATGGCATTAGTTATGATGTTTGGATTAATGTTCAATAGTAAAAAGCAAGAAGAAGATCAACTAAATGCCAAAAAAAATGCGGCAACTAGTATTGAAGATTAAATTGTTTCGTAAAATTTTCTTTCGATAAAATCAATATCTTTTATTGATTTACGTGTCCAATCTAACCTCTTTTCTAAAATTTCATCCTCCGTTAATTGCCAATTGATATTTGACTGTCGTAATCGATTTGTGATGTCTTGAATAATGATAGCTGCAGAAACCGAAATATTCAAACTTTCAGTATACCCCACCATAGGAATTTTAATAAATCCATCTGCTTGATTCATTACTTCTTCTGAAAGTCCGTTTTTTTCTGTACCAAAAAATATTGCTGATCGCTTTGAAATATCAAATTCATGCAACAAACAAGAATCATTATGAGGAGTTGTAGCAATAATTTGATACCCTTCTGCCCTTTTAGCGTCGATACAACTTTGAATGGTATTAAATCGATTAACATCTACCCATTTTTGAGCCCCCATTGCAATTTCAGAATCAATTCGTTTTCCAAATTTTTGTTCAATTACATTCAATTCTTGCACACCAAAAACCTCACAACTACGCATTACTGCACTTGTGTTGTGTAATTGATATACATCTTCCATTGCTATGGTAAAATGTTTGGTCCTGTTTTTTAATACCCTTAAAAATCCTTCTTTTCTATTATCTGTAAGAAAATCTTCTAAATAATTTAAAAGTTCAAATTTGTTAAAACTCATCTTTTTGCTTAAATTTACTACAAAGAAAAAGAAAAATTGACGATGAAAAAAATTGTAGTATTAACAGGCGCCGGAATTAGTGCCGAAAGTGGCATAAAAACGTTTCGTGATGCAGATGGATTGTGGGAAGGTCATGACATCATGGAAGTGGCTTCCCCAATAGGCTGGAAGAAAAATCCTGAATTAGTCCTAGACTTTTACAACAAACGAAGAGCCCAACTTTTAACTGTCAAACCCAACAAAGCTCATGAAATCTTATCTGAATTAGAAGAACATTTTGACATTCACATTATTACTCAAAACGTTGACGATTTACACGAAAGAGCAGGAAGTAACAAAGTAACCCATTTACATGGTGAATTATTAAAAGTGCGAAGTATTACAAATGAAAATTTTGTAATCGATTGGAAACACGATTTAATACTAGGAGATTATGATTTAGAAGGTAATCAATTGCGACCACACATTGTTTGGTTTGGTGAAGATGTCCCAATGATTGAACACGCTATTGATATTGTAGAAACTGCAGATATTCTAATTATTATTGGAACTTCGTTACAAGTATATCCGGCTGCTGGATTGATGAATTATGTCGACATAAATGTTCCGGTGTATTATATCGATCCGAATCCAGCCACGATTTATGATCTACCAAATGAATTGAAAGTCTTGCCTTTAACCGCCGTCGAAGGAATGAAAGTTGTGAAAGAGGAACTTTTAAATTTAAAGTAAAAAACTCGAAACTAATTACTGATAACTAATCACTAATTACTAAATTTGCACTTCTTTAAACAACACACAACAAAATGCAATTAACAGAATTAAACGCTATTTCGCCAATAGACGGTCGTTATAGAAGCAAAACCGTTTCATTATCTCCTTATTTTTCAGAGGAAGCTTTAATAAAATACCGAGTATTAGTAGAAATCGAGTATTTCATTGCTTTGCGCGAAGCTGATGTACCTCAACTTGCTAAAATTGACAAATCGATTTATGATTCATTAAGAGCGATTTACAACAACTTTTCTACTGAAGATGCACTTTGGATTAAAGAAACCGAAAAAACAACGAATCACGATGTTAAAGCGGTAGAATATTTCATCAAATCAAAATTCGATGGTTTAGGATTACAAGAATATAAAGAATTTATCCATTTCGGATTGACTTCTCAAGATATCAACAATACTGCGATTCCGCTTTCAACTAAAGAAGCATTTGAAAATGTATATTTACCAAGTTTAGTTAGCGTAATTGCAAAATTGAAAGAATTAGCAATGGAATGGCAAGACGTTCCAATGTTAGCCCGAACACACGGTCAACCAGCCTCTCCTACTCGTTTAGGAAAAGAAATTTTAGTTTTCGTAGAACGTTTAGAAGAGCAAATGCGTTTGTTATTCAATGTTCCGTTTGCAGCTAAATTTGGTGGTGCTACCGGAAATTACAACGCACACAAAGTAGCGTATCCAAATACTGATTGGAAAAAATTTGGAACTGATTTTGTTGAAAATAGTTTAGGTTTACACCTTTCTTTTCCAACGACGCAAATTGAACATTACGACCATTTTGCGGCATTTTTCGATGCATTAAAACGCATCAACACGATTTTAATCGATTTAGACAGAGATATTTGGACTTATGTTTCAATGGATTATTTCAAACAAAAAATCAAAGCAGGCGAAATTGGGTCTTCGGCAATGCCACATAAAGTAAATCCAATCGATTTTGAAAATTCAGAAGGAAATTTAGGAATTGCTAATGCTATTTTCGAACATCTTGCAGCAAAATTACCCGTTTCAAGATTGCAACGTGATTTAACTGATAGTACGGTTTTACGTAATATTGGCGTACCAATGGGACACACCTTAATCGCTTTTGAAGCTACTTTAAAAGGATTAAACAAATTGTTATTAAACGAAGACAAATTCGCAGAAGATTTAGAGAAAAACTGGGCAGTAGTTGCAGAAGCAATTCAAACAATCTTAAGAAGAGAAGGCTATCCAAATCCGTATGAAGCTTTAAAAGACTTAACCAGAACCAATACTGTAATTAACAAAGAAGCAATTCATAATTTCATTGGAACATTAAACGTATCTGAGGAAGTAAGAGCAGAATTAATGCAAATTACACCGAGTAATTATTTAGGGATTTAATTCCTATTTTAAAATATGCCAAAACCTATCAGTATAAAATTAATTTTCATTAGTTTACTGATAGGTTTGTTCTTTTATTCTTGTTCGTCTTCCAAAACTCCAACTACAAATTCAAAAGCAGGAGTAGTCATTACCTTTGACGATTACTTCGTAAACGAATGGAAAGAAGCGGATGTTCAACTCGCAAAATACAATTGGAAAGCGACTTTTTGCGTGAGTAATTTTGAAAAACTTACTGATACTGATATCTCAAACCTAAAAGAACTTCAAAATAGAGGACATGAAATTGCAGGTCACGGATTTCGTCATCTCAATGCAAAAGAATTCACTAAGAAAAACAACAAACAACAATACTTAATAGTTGAAATTTTTACATTAATCGAGGCTTTTAAAAAAGAAGGCATTGAAATAAAATCCTTCGCTTATCCTTTTGGAGCTAAAACACAAACATTAGATTACGAACTTAAAAAACACTTCGAAATTGTAAGAGGAACTGCAAATGGTGGCAAAAAGGTAGCCGATAACGCCAATTTCTATAACGGAACTCGATTAGCATACGGAATTGGAATTGATAGTAACTACGAGCATTTTAGTTTAAACTACTTAACTAAAGTTTTAAATTACGCAAAAAAACACAATAAAATAGTCGTTTTCTACGGTCATAAACCTGTCAATAAAGCCACAAATGAGTATGAAGTAGATCTGAAAACATTAGAAATGATTTGTCAATTTGTGGTTTCAAACCAAATGAAATTTTACACACTACAAGAACTCAATTCGTTAAAAAAACAATAAAAATAGGGTTCCTTGGAAAAGATATTTTGATAAGAAATTCAATTTTAATACCTTAGTGAAAAACATTGTATATGCCCATTTTCTTATCAACTTCTACCTTACATATTCCAGATTTAATTAGTGATTTAGGACTAATTTTAGTTACTGCTGCAATGGCTGTACTTATCTTTAGACTATTAAAACAACCTCTAGTTTTAGGATATTTAGTAGCAGGATTTTTAGCTGGAAGCGAATTCGATTTCTTCCCAACAGTTAAAGACATGAACAGTGTAAAAGTTTGGGCAGAAATTGGCGTTATATTTCTTTTATTTAGTTTAGGACTTGAATTTAGTTTCAAAAAACTAATGAAAGTTGGTGGAACAGCATCTATAACCGCTTTGACGCAAATCATCTTAATGGTTGCTTTAGGCTATTTTGTAGGACAACTGATGGATTGGGGCAAAATGAACAGCTTGTTTTTAGGGGTTATTTTATCCATTTCTTCCACAACCATCATATTAAAAACTTTTGATGAATTAGGCGTAAAAACACAAAAATTCGCTGGAAATGTAATTGGAGCGTTAATCGTACAAGATATTTTAGCCATTTTAATGATGGTTTTATTGTCTACTGTTGCCGTAAGTCAGCAATTCTCTGGAACTGAATTGTTACAATCGGTTTTGAAATTGGTGTTCTTTTTAACCATTTGGTTTGTAGCAGGAATTTTCTTTATCCCAACATTCCTTAAAAAAGCTAAGCACTTATTAACCGATGAAATGTTGCTAATTGTTTCATTGGCTTTGTGTTTATTGATGGTTTTATTTGCTGCTAATGTGGGCTTCTCTCCTGCTCTTGGTGCTTTTATCATGGGTTCGATTATTGCCGAAACTACGCAAGCGGAACACATTGAACATTTAGTAAAACCTGTAAAAGATTTATTTGGTGCGGTATTCTTTGTATCAGTTGGAATGTTGATAGATCCAGAAATGTTATTGAAATATGCATTTCCGGTTGGAATTATAACTTTAGTAGTAATTCTTGGACAATCACTTTCTTCAACAATAGGAGCTTTGCTTTCAGGGCAACCGCTAAAACAATCCATTCAAACTGGAATGAGTTTATCGCAAATTGGCGAGTTTTCGTTCATCATCGCCACTTTAGGAATGACATTAAATGTAACAAGCGATTTCTTATATCCTATTGTTGTTACTGTTTCTGCAGTTACCACCTTTACAACTCCTTTTATGGTAAAATTATCAACACCATTTTCATTGTATTTAGAGAAAAAACTACCGCGCCGTTGGGTAAAAAAAATAGAACGATATAGTGCTAATACAGAAGCAATTAAATCGGTTAGTACTTGGCAAATTGTTTTAAAAGCTTACTTAACTCAGGTAATTATTCATTCTATAATTATAGTGGCGATTATTTTACTTTCTTCTAAATATATTTTGCCTTTGGTTGAAGATTCTCGCTTTGGAAATGCCATTGCCGCCTTAATAACGGTTATAATTTTATCTCCCTTTTTATGGGCTTTATCTTTAAGAAGAGTAGCGGTAAAACAAGTGCAAGAATTAATGCAAGTGAGAAAATATCAAGGTCCTATTATTGTACTTATTTTTATTAGAATTGCTCTTTCTCTATTTTATATGGGATTTGTATTGAATGAATTTTTCTCTCCAGTAATTGTATTTTTCGCATTAATTATAGGGATTATTCTGTACATTTCATTTCCAAAACGACTGCATGCTTTTTACAATAAAATTGAAGGTCATTTCATAAAAAACTTCAACGATAGAGAAAACACAAAGCTGGCTAACAAACGTCAGAATGTGCTTTCTCCTTGGGATGGTCACATGGCCGATTTTGAAATTGCTTCAGCATCCAATTTAGCTGGAAAAACCTTGGAAGAATTAAAAATTAGAGAACAATTCGGTATCAATATTGCAGCCATTAAGCGAGGCGATATCACAATTAATATTCCGATGAGAACCGAACGTTTGTTCCCCGGTGACGAAATCAACGTGATTGGTACAGACGAACAAGTAAAACTATTCAAAAACTACCTAGACAAACACGAAATTGATGCTCCAGAAGATATCGAAAAAGAAGATATCATCTTACAACAATTAGAACTTAAAAACCGTGTTTGCATCGGAAAAAGCATCCGTGATTCCCAAATAAGAGAAAAAACGCATGGAATTATTGTTGGGATTGAACGCAACGGAATCCGAATATTAAACCCCGAATCCAATTGGATTTTAGAATCAGATGACATCATTTGGATAGCGGGTGATAAGAAAAAGATTAATGAGTTTTTGAAAGGATAATTCTCTAGTGTTCAGCTAGCAGTAGCAGTATTTTGTTATCAACAATTTTGTCATTCCGAAGGAATCTCTTGGATTTTTTGGCATGAAAATTGGCATTAATTAGACATCAAACCAAAATCTATGAGTAAATTTTTTCTATTTGTATCTTTTCTATTTTCAATTTCAATTTTCTCTCAAAAAGAAGTTGAAATCGACTTTAAAAAGTTAAATTCAAAAGTGAGTATTTTAATAAACAATCACAGAAAATCACTAAAATTAAAAGAATTTGATAAAGATACTTTTCTTCTTAAAGCTGCTGAAGATCATAGTTTATATTTAAAGAAATTAGGTTTTTTATCGCATGAACAAAAAGATGTAAAAAAGAAGAATCCAAGTGATCGAGTTAATTTTTATGGTGGAAAAAAGTTTAGTGGATTTGGTGAAAACATTTTATTTACTTCTATTAAACAAGAAAAATATAGCGATAAAGAATTAGATAAATTAGCTCAAACGATTTTCAATCAGTGGAAAAATTCGCCACCTCATTACAAAAACATAATTAACAAAGATTTTGATGCAGCCGATTTAGGTTTTTTTATTGATATAAAAAGAAATAGGATTTACGCTACTCACGTTTTTGGTCGTAAAGGAATAGAAATTCCAAACCAACTATCTGAAAATGCTTTTGGTTTAAAGGTTAAAAATCAAAAATGTAAAACTATTGATTTTGGCACTAAATTACACATTGGAAATAGTATACAAATAGAAGGAGAAAATGTCATTTTATATTATCATGACAAACAAGAATTTGAAACAATATTTTCTAATCCAAAAGATGGAATCGCAATTGATTTTGTTGAAAAAGAACAAATGAGCTGCAACAAACCAAACACTTTTGACATTTCTCCAATTTATGATGGCGTTATGTCAGAACCCATTTATAGAGAAGAATTATTAAAAAACAACACAGCTCAAAACAAATACAAGTTAATCACTAACGTTGGAAAAGTTCCAAGTCATCTTATCGGAAAAGAAATTGTAGCAAATGTAATTTTGATTTTTGATAATTGTGCTTGCGAATATGTTGTGCCTTTACAAATAAAATCAAAAACCATTGATTTATTTCCATTAGATCCAATCATTGAACTAACAAATGATGCAAGTTTGAGTAACAAAGGAATCATATATACTGAAGAAATTTTATTTGAATTTGACAAAAACAAAGTGAAATCAAATAATGAAAGTTACTATAAATTACACCATAAAGTACATTCTACTCAAATATATAGTTATAGTTCGGTTGAAGGAAATGAAATATCAAATAAAAAACTACATAATGATAGAGCGGCTGCAATACAAAAATTTGCCAAAGATTCATTGGGAATCAAAATAAAACCTTCGATAATTGTAGCAGAAGAAAATTGGGAAAAATGCTATATCCAATTAGCAATGGAAAATATGGAATATTTAGCAAGTAAACCAAAAAATGAAATTAGAAAATACATTAATCTAAAAAACAAAGATTTTGAAACATATCTAAATGAACAAAGAGTGTCTAAATTAGTTGTCAATTATTATGGAGAAATCGATAAAGATTCATTGTTAAAAGCACAAAATTCAGAATTATTTTATGACTTAAATCTTAAAACAGCAATTTTTGATAAGGACTATAAAAAGGCTAATTTGGCACTTTCGAAAATATATTCTTTAGAGTTTAGTTCATGTATTTTTGATGAAATGGTTTTTAATGAAATAAAAACAAATCCTAAATTAGTTCAAAATGCAACGGCAGTAATTTGCAAAAATTTTAACCAAGATTATTTTAAAACAACTCAATTTTTGAAAATTTGGCTGGAAAAATTTGACTCTTTACCAAAAAATGCCCAATTAAATTTATTAATCCTTTATTCTAGAATCAATAGTGAATTGCTTGAAAAATGGGATATAAATTTTTCTAAACTAACTAATGTTATTAAACCTGTTTCAGTAGAAAATAAATTCATAACGTTTAAAGAAAATAAAAAACTTCAATCAAATTTCGATTATATTTTACTTTATTACAGCAATCATATCAATGATTACAAAAACATAAATGAATATTTCGATAGAGTTTATTTGAGTTTTAAATCGAATATAAAAACGAAAGAAGATAGAATGAATTTAGCTTTATTTGTTAATCATTGGAGTGTTTATAGCTATAGTATTGCCTTGCTCAAAAGCGAAATGAATAAACCCTCATTTTCAAAAGAAGAAGCTTTATTATTAGCACAAACAGCTGCTTTATTCTTTGAAGAAAATAATGCAAAAACAAATCAACAAGTTTTAAATAAGGTTTATCAATTAAACAAAAAAGAATGGTGTGAATGGCAAAAAGAAAATTTTAATCTTTTAAGAAACGAACAAATTAAATCTGATTTTTGCAAAAAATGTAATAATATGTAAATAAACGAGTTATTAAAAAATATCCAACTAACATGAAAACCTATATTACATTAGTATTAATTCTTGTTACTTCATTGGGTTTCAGTCAAAATCAAAACAAAATTGATGTAGAGAAACTAAAAATTAAAGTACACAAATTAATAAATGAAGAACGAGCAGGCAATGATAGAAAAGTACTAGGCTTAGATAGTTTTCTCAAAAAAGCTGCGGATGATCATGCCAAATACATCGCAAAAGCTCAAACTTTATCTCACGAACAAACTGATTCCAAAAAGCAAAGTCCAAAAGAGCGCGTGTATTTTTATGGCGGAAATTCGTTTGTTTTGGTGGGTGAAAACTTATTATTCACCGGTATTAAAGACCAAATTTATTCAGAAACTGATTTAGACGCTTTAGCTTTAAAAATGTTCAATCTGTGGAAGAAATCACCCAATCATTACAAAAACATGATAGAACATAAATATTTCTACACCGAAATCGGTTTTAGCATCGATTGGGAAAACAAGAAAATTTATGCCGTGCAATTGTTTGGAGCTAAGTAATCAAACACAAATTTCACGAATTTATACCAATCAATTAGTGCTAATTCGTGAAATTCGTGTTCTATTTGATGCACAAAAAAACCTGACAGGTTTTTGAAACCTGTCAGGTTTATATTTTATAAACACCAAAACTATCTCGAATAATTCGGAGCTTCTTTTGTAATTGTTACATTGTGTGGGTGACTTTCGCCAATTCCACTTGCTGTAATTCTTATAAAACGACCGTTTTCTTGTAAGGTTGGAATATCTTTTGCACCACAATAACCCATTCCAGCTCTTAAACCTCCGATGAATTGTTGCATACTTTCGTTTAATTCTCCTTTGTAAGGTACACGACCTACAATTCCTTCTGGAACTAATTTCTTCACATCGTCTTCTACATCTTGGAAATAACGGTCTTTAGAACCTTCTTGCATTGCCTCAACAGAACCCATTCCACGGTACGATTTGAATTTTCTTCCTTCAAAAATTATCGTTTCTCCTGGCGATTCTTTTGTTCCTGCTAAAAGTGAACCTAACATCACACAATCAGCTCCTGCCGCAATCGCTTTAGGAATATCTCCTGTATAACGAATTCCACCATCAGCAATAACCGGAACTCCAGAACCTCTTAATGCCGCAGCGACTTCTAAAACCGCTGAAAATTGAGGAAATCCAACTCCAGCTACAACTCTCGTTGTACAAATAGAACCTGGTCCAATTCCAACTTTAACTGCATCAGCTCCGTTTTGAGCTAAATATAATGCTGCTTCTGGAGTAGCAATATTACCTACTACTACATCTAATTCTGGGAATTTCGCTTTTACAGCTTTTAATACATCAACCACACCTTTCGTATGTCCGTGAGCGGTATCGATGATAACTGCATCAACTCCAGCGTTTACTAATGCTGTTGCTCTATCTACTGCATCAGCTGTAACTCCTAAAGCCGCAGCTACACGTAAACGACCAAATTTATCTTTATTAGCAATTGGCTTCTGAGTAAGCTTAGTAATATCTCTAAATGTAATTAATCCAACTAATTTATTATTGTTATCAACAACAGGTAATTTCTCAATTTTATTTTCTTGTAAAATTCCCTCTGCTTCTTGCAAAGTAGTTCCTTGAGCAGCCGTTACTAAATTTTCAGAAGTCATTACTTCTAAAATAGAACGTGAATTTACTTTTTCGAAACGTAAATCTCTATTGGTAACAATTCCTTTTAACGTTCCGTTTTCATCTACTACTGGAATTCCGCCAATACTAAATTCTTTCATTGCCATTTTAGCATCACCAACCGTAGCTGTTAAAGGCAACGTTACTGGATCGATAATCATACCGCTTTCCGCACGTTTTACTTTCTTCACTTTAGCTGCTTGTTGCTCAATCGTCATGTTTTTATGCAAAACACCGATTCCTCCTTCTTGTGCCATAGCAATTGCCATAGAGCTTTCGGTAACCGTATCCATAGCTGCAGAAACGATAGGAACATTCAACGTAATATTTCTCGAAAACTTCGATTGAATACTAACTTCGCGTGGTAAAATTTCTGAATAATTTGGAATAAGCAAAACATCGTCGTAAGTAAGACCTTCGCCAACGATTTTAGTTGTGTGTGCTTTCATGGTGCAATTTGTAGTTGTTGTTAAATTGCGTGCAAATATAGTAAAAAATTGACGAATAATCTAGATTTTTTAAGAATAAATTATGTAAATTGGCTAATAAATTTCCAATAGCAATGAACGATTCTACAAAATACAGTACAGGACTATCTGATTTGGAAGTTTTAGAATCCTCAAAAAAATTCGGAACCAATACTATTAACCATCAGGATAAAAACCATTTTCTGAATTCAATCTTAGACATTGTAAAAGAACCTATGTTTCTTTTATTGCTAACAGCGACCAGTATTTATTTCATAACTGGAGATTACGCTGATGGAATCTTCATGACATTTGCCATAATATCAGTTGTTGCCATATCCGTTTTTCAAGAATCTAGAAGTCGTAATGCGATTGAAGCTTTAAAAAAACTAACTCAACCGAAATGCAAAGTCATTAGAAACAGTCAATTAATTGAAATTCCAACAGAGGAAATTGTTATAAGTGATTGTGTTCAATTAGAAGAAGGCGCTTTCATTCCTGCTGACGGAATTATTCTTTCCTCCAACGATTTTTCGGTTAACGAATCTATTTTAACGGGTGAATCTTTAGCCGTATTTAAATCTAATGAATCCGAAAACAAACAAGTTTTTCAAGGTACAATTGTAGCTTCTGGTTTGGCGATTTGTGAAGTAACTGCTATCGGAAATAAAACACAACTAGGAAAAATTGGTTCGAGTTTGAATGATATTGAAGAAGAGAAAACGCCTTTACAAATTCAAATCGGGAATTTCGTCACCAAAATGTCGATTATAGGTTTGGTCATTTTTGCAATTGTTTGGGCAATTAATTACTACAACTCGAGAATGGTATTAGATAGTTTATTGAAAGCATTAACACTTGCAATGAGCGTTATTCCAGAGGAAATTCCGGTTGCATTTACTACATTTATGGCTTTAGGTGCTTGGCGATTGATGAAAATGGGAATCATTACCAAACAAACCAAAACAGTAGAAACCCTTGGAAGCGCAACCGTAATTTGCACCGATAAAACCGGAACGATTACCGAAAACCGAATGAGTTTAGCCGAATTGTATCTTTTTAAATCCAATTCGATAGTAGCAACTACACAAAAACTAAATCCTGAAGCCGAAGAAATCATAAATTACGCCATGTGGTCGAGTGAACCCATTCCGTTTGATGCCATGGAAATTGCGATTCATGAAGCCTATTCTAATTTTGAAAGTGAAGACAAACGACCTCATTTTAAAATGGTTCACGAATATCCGTTAAGTGGAAAACCGCCTATGATGACGCATGTTTTTGAAAATAATACAGGACAACGCATTATTGCAGCTAAAGGCGCACCAGAAGCATTAATAGCGGTTAGTCGCTTAAGTGAAGCTGAAAAAAATCAGATTTTTGAGGCGATGAAAGCCATGACGCAAAAAGGTTTTCGCGTTTTAGGCGTTGGAGTTTCTGACTTTTCAGGAACGGATTATCCTGAAAGCCAACAAGCATTAAAATTCAAATTTAAAGGTTTGGTTGCTTTTTATGATCCACCAAAACACAATATTCAAGCCGTTTTTGAAACGTTTTACAAAGCGGGAATTCAAGTAAAAATTGTAACAGGTGATAATGCTGAAACAACTTCTACCATCGCAAAACAAGTCGGGTTTAAAAACGCTGATAAAGTATTGAATGGCGACGAATTAATGGCAATGGATGAAGCTACTTTAAAAGAGAAAGTAATGGAAACGGCTATTTTCACCAGAATGTTTCCAGAAGCAAAACTAAGAATCATCAAAGCTTTAAAAGCAAATAACCAAATCGTAGCCATGACGGGTGATGGTGTAAACGACGGACCCGCATTGAAGTCAGCTCATATTGGAATTGCAATGGGTAAAAAGGGAACCGAAATTGCGAAACAAGCTGCGAATTTAATTCTTGTAGACGACAATTTCGAACGAATGACGGATGCCATTGCTATGGGAAGAAAAATATACCTCAACCTTAAAAAAGCGATTCAATACATTATTTCGATTCATATTCCAATTATCTTAATTGTATTTATTCCGTTGTCTTTGGGTTGGATGTATCCGAATATTTTCACGCCAGTTCATATTATTTTTTTAGAAATCATTATGGGTCCAACTTGCTCCATAATCTACGAAAACGAACCTATGGAAGACAATCTCATGTTACAAAAACCAAGACCACTAACAACCACTTTCTTTAATTTCAAAGAAGTATTGATAAGCATTATTCAAGGATTAGTCATAACGTTAGGATTGCTATTTATTTATCAATATGCTATAGGAGAAAACATGTCCGAAAACGGCACTAGAACCTTAATTTTCTTAACGTTAATCACATCAAACATTGTATTAACATTGGCAAATCGTTCGTTTTATTATTCGATTTTCAAAACGATTCAGTACAAAAATAATTTGGTAGGATTGATTATAGGAATCACTATATTATTAACTGGATTAATACTGTTTATTCCTGCATTTTCGAACTTCTTCTTGTTTGAAATGGTAAGTAGTTCCCAAATAGGATTATGTGTTGTAGTGGGAAGTATTTCGGTACTTTGGGTCGAAATTTACAAAGCGTTTAAACGAAGAAAAACAGATTAATGAAACTCGCCAAATAATTTTGTCGCTTCGTTATAAGCACTTTCAAAACTCATTGGACTCGTATTCGTATTTTCTCTTTTGGTAGTGAAATACGACAACAATTTCTCCGTAGGCATGTTTCCTGTTAAATCATCTTTTGCCATAGGACAACCACCAAAACCTTGAATCGCGCCATCATAACGACGACAACCTGCATTGTAAGCCGCATCAATTTTTTCAAACCATTTGCCTGGCGTAGTGTGAAGATGCGCACCAAATTCAATGTTTGGATATTTCGGAATCAAATTGGAAAACAAATAATCAATAACTTCAGGAGTGGAACTTCCAACGGTATCCGAAAGCGATAGGATTTTCACACCCATATTCGCTAATTTTTCGGTCCATTCGCCAACAATTTCAACATTCCATGGATCTCCATACGGATTTCCAAACCCCATTGAAATATAGGTAACCACTTCCTTATTTGATTTATCAGCGATTTCTAAAATCTCTTGTAGCGTAACCAAACTTTCCGCAATTGTTTTGTGCGTATTTCGCATTTGAAAGTTTTCCGAAATCGAAAATGGAAATCCTAAATATTGAATTTCTTTGTGAACCGAAGCATTTTGAGCGCCTTGTGTATTGGCAATAATCGCTAACAATTTGCTGTTCGTTGCTGACAAATCTAATTGTGCTAATACCTCAACCGTATCTTGCATTTGCGGAATCGCTTTTGGCGAAACAAAACTTCCAAAATCAATAGTATCAAAGCCTACACGCAATAACGATTGAATGTATTTTACCTTTTTTTCGATAGGAATAAACGGTTTAATGCCTTGCATGGCATCGCGCGGACACTCGATAATTTTGATTTCGTTCATAGCTTCAAAGATAGAAATTTTAACTGTTTTCCAAAATCTTTTTATTGATTGCTTTTACTAAAGCCGGACCTTCGTAAATAAATCCCGTATAAAGTTGCACCAAACTTGCTCCAGCATTTAGCTTTTCAATCGCATCTTCTGCTGTGTGAATACCTCCTACTCCAATGATTGGAAACGACTTATTGCTTTTTTCCGAAAGAAAACGAATCACTTCTGTTGAACGTTTGGTTAATGGTTTTCCAGACAAACCACCCATTTCTGATTTATTTTCAGATTGTAAACCTTCGCGAGAAATCGTAGTATTCGTAGCAATTACACCTGCGATTTTGGTTTCGTTGACGATATCAATAATATCTAAAAGTTGTTCATCGGTTAAATCGGGAGCGATTTTTAGTAAAATTGGTTTTTGTTTTGGTTTTGCGTTGTTTTTATCTTGAAGGGTTTGCAGCAAGTCGGTCAAAGGTTTTTTATCTTGTAATTCACGTAGATTGGGTGTGTTTGGCGAACTCACATTCACCACAAAATAATCAACATACGGAAACAAAGCTTCAAAACAGATTTCGTAATCTTTTACCGCTTCTTCGTTTGGCGTAACTTTATTTTTCCCAATGTTTCCTCCTATTAAAACGCCTTTATTCTTTTTCAAACGTTCAACGGCTTCTTTTACACCTCCATTATTGAAACCCATTCGATTGATAATCGCATTGTCTTCTTTTAAGCGAAACAAACGTTTTTTTGGATTTCCTTCTTGTCCAACCGGAGTCAACGTTCCAATTTCAATAAATCCGAAACCAAAATTCGATAACTCTTGATATAACTTCGCATCTTTATCAAATCCTGCCGCTAATCCAACTGGATTCTTGAATTTAATTCCGAAAACTTCTCGCTCTAAACGAGCATCTTTTACTTCGTAAAGCGATTGAAATAAACTAGAAAAACCTGGAATTTTATTCAGAAAACGAATGAATGAAAAAGTAAAATAATGCACTTTTTCTGGATCGAAACAGAAAAGTAACGGACGAATGAAGATTTTATACATAGTGTGTTGTGTTGTTATGCAAAAGTAAGAAAATGCCTTTCCAAAAAAAAGTATTGACGCATTTTGTAACAATAAAAGATTTGGTGCGTATAATCAATGAAAGTTAAAAGTAAAAAGTCGAAAGTAAATAGATTAAAACTTCTAAATTCTAACCTCTAAATTCTAATTTTAAAATGGCTCAAACTCCTTCTAACATGTTACCATTAGGCACATTTGCTCCTGATTTTAATTTGAGAGATACTAATGCTACCGATTTTAAAACGTTTGCTGATTGCAAAGGCGAAAAAGGAACGGTTGTAATGTTTATTTGCAATCATTGTCCGTTTGTGCATCATGTCATGGAAGAAATTACTCGTATTGCTAATGATTATCGTGTGCAAGGGATTGGTTTTGCTGCTATTTCGAGTAACGATATTGTGAAATATCCGCAAGATGCCCCAGAATTAATGACTGAATTTGCTTTTAAAAACAATTTCGAATTTCCATATTTATATGATGAAACACAAGAAATAGCCAAAGCCTATGATGCTGCTTGTACTCCTGATTTTTATCTCTTCGACAATCAAAATAAATTGGTTTACAGAGGACAATTAGACGATAGCCGACCAGCCAATGGCATCCCGTTAAGTGGTTCCGATTTACGAAGTGCAATTGATGGTGTGCTTATGAATCGTTTAATTAATCCAGAACAAAAGCCAAGTATTGGGTGTAATATTAAATGGAAGTGATAAAGTACCCAGTGGTCAGTGGTCAGTTTTCAGTTATTCTAATTATGTAACTTCTTTTTATGAAAATAAATCTAGAAAGTTCTTGGGATTATTATAGAAAATTAAATCTTATAATTCTTTTTATGGTTTCAATAGGTATAAATTTTGGATTCACTTTTTTTGAGAAATTCAATCTAAAATTATTCATAATTTTAACTTTTATAAATCTAATTTTTCTATTCTTTTTACTTCTAAAAAAATCAATAATTATAGAAAATAAAGCCATAACCGCTTTTCATTCATTATTTGGAATAAAAATAAAAAATATAAAATCATTAGCTTTCAAAAATGATTCAACAATTGAATTTACAAAATTCAAAAGTCGAAATTTTTATCAAAGTGAAAATAAATTTGAACCAACGCTACATGTAGAAGAAAATATTTTCAATATTTTCATTGACCGAAATCTTTTGGTAACTATTTATAATGCAGAAACTAAAGAAAAATTTGAGATATTTATTCATCAAATAAAAAATTAAATTTTTTAAAGTAAAGAAACAATAATTGTTAAACTAAATCTCCAGATAAGATAATAATAACTAAAATTAAGATTATTATTAAGTAAACTGATAAATGAAGTTTTTGAACTTTTCTTTCTTCTCGATAATCTGACATTAAAATGGTTTCAGTACTTGCTATAATTTCATTATCAATAAGAAGTTTATCAATAATAACTCTGTCTTTATCTAACAAAAAGAATAAAGTTCCATCACTAATATCTGAGTTTTCATTACTATTATGATAGAAGTCTATATTATTCTCAAGTAACAAATTTTCAAAAAGGATGTAATCTTTGAATAAAACATTGAGCTTGAAATGGTTTTGAAATTTTACTTCTGCTGAATTTGCCATAATCTATTACTTCTTTTCTAAAACCACCTCAATAGGATTGTTAGTTCTCGGTCCGAAAGATCTGGCTTGGCGTTCGTTTTCACTCGAACATAAAATGTACATATTAAACGCTTGTAATTGGACTAATTGCTCTTTGTATCTTCCTTTAGCATCTTTAATTTTAATGTAAAATTCTTCTGCAGGAAAGGTATTGGTTACTGAAAGTAAGTAGGTATCTCCAGCATAAGGAAAAAACCATTTCTCAGGTTCGTTTGGTTTACTAATCAAATAATTTCTAGTAAACTCCAAAGGTTGATTCCCATATTTCCAACTGTATTTATTATTTTCATTAATAATTTCTTCTCCTTTTTCGTTTACAATAAAAATCTTTAAATCGGGAATATTATCTGATTTTCCTTCTTCATGGGCTTTTACAACCAAATACGACGTAAAATCAAAACCACAATGTGGTACTTGAGCAAAAGAAAACATTGAGAAAAGAAGAAAGAAAAAAGATAATTTGGTTTTCATAACATGAATTTGTTGGTAAAATTACAAAAACAATACCAAAGAAATTAATCCAACATCCGTTTCAAAATTATTTTGTCAAATAGTCAAAAATCTTTTCTCTTTCTTCGTCAGAAATATTGGCATTTTTCTGCATGCTTAACAAAATAGGTTTCCATTGTTCTGCATTAAAATCGGTTGGGTTATAAAAACCATGGCAGTTTGCACAATTCTTTTCATAAATCAATTTACCTTCATTTACTATAGGGGTGAAAGGAACTTCAGTACTTTTAATAACTTCTGGCTGAATTATTTTTGGAGAACAAGCTAAAGTCAATATAAGTATAAAAGCAAATGCCAATGATTTTATTTTCATGTTTATTGGTTTTTGGTAAAAATAAAAAAAATCCTGAAACATTAGCTTCAGGATTCTATTTTCTTAATTTATTGAGAAGTATTGCTTCTTATTTTACATCCATTAATTCCACGTCAAAAACCAAAGTTGCATCTGGTGGAATAACTCCTCCAGCACCTCTAGAACCGTATCCTAAATAAGAAGGAATCACAAAACGAGCTTTATCTCCTACTTTTAAAAGAGCAATACCTTCATCCCAACCTTCGATTACTTGACCAATGCCTAAAGTGAAGTCAATAGGTTGTTTTCTTTTGTATGAAGAATCAAAAACTTGTCCGTTTTCTAATGCTCCTTGATAGTGAACAGATACTTGCTTCCCTTTTTCAGCTTGTTTACCGCTTCCTTTTTGGATAATTTGGTAACGTAAACCGCTTTCCGTTTTTTGGAAACCAGCAGCTAATTTTTCTAAAGCTTCCTCTGCTAATCTTTTTTGCTCAGCCATTCTTTTTTCTCTTGAACCTTCAAATGTTCTGAACGCTTCAATAGCATTCCATTTTTGTGCTTCTTCTCCTACTCTTACAATTTCTAACGAATCAATGGTATCGCCTTGCGCAATAGCATCTACCACATTTTGACCTTCTACAACGTGACCAAAAACAGTGTGTTTTCCGTCTAACCAAGCTGTTTCAACATGAGTGATGAAGAATTGAGAACCATTAGTTCCAGGTCCAGCATTAGCCATCGATAAAACTCCAGGTCCATCGTGACGTAACGTTGGGTGAAACTCATCATCAAAGTTGTAACCAGGACCACCCGTTCCTTGCCCTTGTGGACATCCACCTTGTATCATAAAATCAGGAATTACACGGTGAAATTTTAATCCGTCGTAATAAGGTTTTCCCATTGGACGAGCTGAATTTTCTAATTGACCTTCGGCTAATCCTACGAAATTTCCAACCGTTCCTGGTGTTAAATCGTGTGTTAATTTTACTAAAATAGTACCTCTTGAAGTATTGAATTTAGCGTATATTCCGTTTTTCATGCTTTTGTTTTTAAATTTGAAAGTGCAAAATTACAAAAATTATCGGTAGTTTTGATAAACAAACACCAATTCGAATGAAAGCAAATGATTACCTAAATATAAACAAACAAACTTGGAATAATAAAGTAGAATTTCACGTAAACTCGGATTTCTATGACATGGAAGGTTTTCTAAAAGGAAAATCGTCTTTAAATTCGATTGAATTGGATTTACTTTGCGATGTTTCAGGTAAAAAAGTTTTGCATTTACAATGTCATTTTGGTCAAGATACCATGACATTAGCCAGAATGGGTGCGAAAGCTACTGGAATCGATTTATCCGACAAAGCCATTGAAAAAGCGAGAGAAATCAATGAGGAGATAGGTTTAGATGCAACTTTTATTTGTTGTGATATTTATGATTTACCGAATCATTTAGACGAAAAATTTGATATTGTCTTTACTAGTTATGGGACAATTGGTTGGTTTCCTGATTTGGATAAATGGGCAAAAATTGTTTCACATTTCTTAAAACCAAATGGAAAATTTGTCTTTGCCGAATTTCACCCAGTAGTTTGGATGTTCGATAATGATTTTAAAGAAGTTTATTATAACTATTTCAATGTTGAACCCATTTTAGAAGAAGAAGCTGGAACTTATGCGGATAAAGAAGCTGCACTTCAAACTACTACTATCACATGGAATCATCCGATTTCAGAAGTTTTAAATGCATTGATTTCAAACGGATTAGAGATTAATTGTTTTAACGAATTCGATTATTCGCCTTACAATTGCTTCAATCAAACTGAAGAATTTGATTCCGAAGGTTCGGAAAAAAAATTCCGAATCAAGCATTTGGGAAATAAAATCCCCATGGTGTATTCGCTTTCGGCAACTAAAAAATAATCTATTATCTTTGCAGCATGCGAATTGATATTATTACCGTTTTACCCGAATTAATGCGAAGTCCGTTTGAGGCTTCCATCATGAAACGTGCCATTCAAAAAGGTTTGGTCGAAGTCCATTTTCACAACTTAAGAGATTACACTACAAATAAACAAAGAAGTGTAGACGATTATCAGTTTGGTGGTGGTGCTGGTATGGTAATGATGGTGCAACCTATCGATGATTGTATTTCGAAACTAAAAAGCGAAAGAACCTACGACGAGATCATCTACATGACACCAGATGGGGAAACCCTAAATCAAAAAATGGCAAATTCCATTTCGATGTACGAAAACATCATGATTTTGTGCGGACATTATAAAGGTGTTGACCAACGTGTTCGTGATATGCACATTACACGAGAAATATCAATAGGAGACTACGTTTTGAGTGGTGGTGAAATAGGTGCAATTGTTTTTTGTGATGCAATTATCCGATTAATTCCAGGTGTTTTAAGTGATGAAACTTCGGCTTTAACCGATAGTTTTCAAGACAATTTGTTATCGCCTCCTATCTACACAAGACCTGCCGAATACAAAGGATTAAAAGTTCCTGAAGTATTGCTAAGCGGAAATTTCGGAAAAATTGAAAAATGGCGCGAAGAAATGGCATATGAACATACCAAAAACAGACGCCCTGATTTGCTGGAGAATTAGTCGCAGTTTTCAGTCTCAATTGGCAATCACTATTTAATTTAAAAAATAATGCCGAAAACCGAATCTAAAAACTGAGAAAAAAGTTGTATTAATAAAATAATTTTGTAAATTTGCACCCACTTTGAACCAACCTCTGGCGATAGACGTGTATGTTGCTTTGAATCAAACTTTTATAATTATAACTATGTCAAATTTAGTTGATTTCGTTAATAACGAATTTGTTACAAAAAAAGATTTTCCAGAGTTTGGAGCTGGAGACACAATCACTGTTTACTACGAAATTAAAGAGGGTGAAAAAACTAGAACTCAGTTCTTCAAAGGAGTTGTAATCCAAAGAAGAGGTGCTGGATCTACTGAAACTTTCACAATCAGAAAAATGTCAGGTTCAGTTGGTGTAGAGCGTATCTTCCCAATTAACTTACCAGCATTACAAAAAATTGAAGTTAACCAAAGAGGTAAAGTACGTAGAGCTCGTATCTTCTACTTTAGAGATCTTACTGGTAAAAAAGCTAAAATTAAAGAAAGAAGATACAAAAACTAATTTGTACTTTCTCAAGCATAAGAGCCGCAACATTGTTGCGGCTTTTTTTATTGAATTTTATTCAAGATTTAAGCAAAATCACTCCATTATTTCTCTCAAATTTCCTATATTTGGCAGATTTTACAAATTATATTCAAAACAAACACATAACATTCATGTCTAACCAGTCTAAAATAATGTATACCATTACGGATGAAGCGCCAATGTTGGCAACGCATTCGTTTTTACCTATTGTAAAAGCTTTTACAAAACCTGCAAATATTGCTATCGAAACAAGAGATATTTCATTAGCAGGAAGAATTTTAGCTAACTTTCCAGAATTTTTAAAAGAAGACCAAAAAATTGGTGATGCCCTTTCTGAATTAGGACAATTAGCTAATACTCCAGAAGCAAACATTATTAAATTACCTAATATTTCTGCTTCAGTAATTCAGTTAAAAGAAGCAATTGCTGAATTACAATCGCAAGGATTTAACATTCCTAACTATCCAGAAGAACCACAAAACGATACTGAAAAAGAAATTAAAACTAAATATGCTAAAGTTTTGGGTTCGGCTGTAAATCCAGTTTTACGTGAAGGAAACTCTGACAGAAGAGCTCCAAAAGCAGTTAAAAACTACGCTAAGGCAAATCCTCACAGAATGGGAACATGGGCTCCAGATAGCAAAACCGAAGTAGCACACATGAATTCAGGTGATTTCTACGGAACTGAAAACTCTACTACCGTTGAAAAAGATGGAAAATTCAGAATCGTTTTCAATTCTGATAATGGAGCAACTACAGTTTTAAAAGATTTCGCTAATTTAAAAGCAGGTGAAGTAATTGATAGTTCTGTAATGAACTTAAATGCATTAAAAGAATTCGCTAAAGCTACTATTGCTGATGCTAAAGCGAAAAACGTAATGCTTTCAGCACATTTAAAAGCAACCATGATGAAAGTTTCGGATCCAATTATTTTTGGAGCTATCGTTGAAACGTTCTTTGCTGATGTTTACACAAAATATGCTGATTTATTTAAATCATTAGATATCAATCCAAATAACGGCTTACAAGATTTATACAATAAAATTGCTGGAATCTCTCAAGAAGCAGAAATCAAACAAGCCATTACTGATGCGTTAGCTAATGGACCAAGAGTAGCTATGGTAAATTCCGACAAAGGAATTACTAACTTCCACGTTTCATCTGATATTATCGTAGATGCTTCTATGGCTGCTTTGGCACGTAGTGGAGGTAAAATGTGGAATGCAGAAGGAAAAGAAGAAGACACTATTGCTATTATTCCAGATCGTTCTTACGCCGGTTTCTATGCTGCTTGCGTTGAAGAAATGAAACAAAATGGTGCTTTAGATCCAAAAACAATAGGTTCAGTCCCAAACGTTGGGTTAATGGCTCAAAAAGCAGAAGAATATGGTTCGCATGACAAAACATTCCAAGTAAAAGAAAATGGCGTTGTAAACGTGGAAGATGAAAATGGAACTGTTTTATTATCGCAAAAAGTAGAAGCAGGTGACATTTTCAGAATGTGTCAAACGAAAGATGCTCCTATTCAAGATTGGGTTAAATTAGCCGTTAATAGAGCAAGATTATCAGATACTCCAGCTATTTTCTGGTTAGATAAAGACAGAGCTCACGATAGAGAAATCATCAAAAAAGTTGAAAAATACTTAAAAGATTACGATACAACAGGATTAGACATTCGTATTATGGATGTTAAAGATGCTATGAAAGAAACATTACGAATCATCCGTCAAGGAAAAGACGTAATTTCAGTTTCTGGAAATGTATTACGTGATTACTTAACCGACTTATTCCCAATTTTAGAATTAGGAACTTCGGCAAAAATGTTATCAATCGTTCCTTTAATGAATGGCGGCGGATTGTTTGAAACAGGTGCCGGTGGTTCTGCTCCTAAACACGTGGAACAATTTATTGAAGAAGGCTATTTACGTTGGGATTCTTTAGGAGAATTCTTAGCATTACAAGCTTCTTTAGAGCATTTAGCACAAACGCAAAACAATGCAAAAGCACAAGTTTTAGCAGATACTTTAGACGAAGCGAATGCAAAATTCTTAGCAGAAGATAAATCTCCAGCAAGAAAAGTAGGTGGAATTGACAACAGAGGATCGCATTTTTATTTAGCATATTATTGGGCACAAGCTTTGGCAAACCAAACTAAAGATGAGGAATTAAAAGCAACTTTCGCTCCTATAGCAGAAGCAATGACTGCAAATGAAGCAAAAATCGATGCAGAATTAATCGCAGCTCAAGGTAAAGAACAAAAAATTGGTGGTTACTATCATCCAAGTTTTGAATTAACGGAGAATGCAATGCGTCCAAGTGCAACTTTAAATACAATCTTAGCTCAATTAAGCTAAACATTATATTCTAAAATAAAAACGGCGACCAATGGTCGCCGTTTTTATTTCTTTTCTATAGGTTTAATATATTCTATTGTAAATTTTGCAGCCACACCTGTATTCAAATTCCAATCGTTGGATGTAATCAAATTTCCTTCACCATCATAAAGCGCAAAAGTTGCAGTGTTAGGTCCTGCTAATCCCTGATTCAAAGCTACAATATCAATAGTATTCTCTCCTTCTCTTAATTCAATATAACTGGTTTTAAATTCTGTTTCTAATAAAATAACCGTATAAACTACTATATTGTTTAATAGAATCTTCACCTTATCACCATCAGGATCCATATGATCCCTTGTCATAATTTTAATTACTGGAGTAGTTACTTTGAATTTTCCAAAAAACACATCGTCCCAACTTCCCTGTTGTGTTTCTTTATTCAATCTATCTTTTATGGCATCACCTGGATTTTTAAAATCTGATTTAACTACCAGAACACTTACTTTAGATTTTGGTTTATTTAAAATTGAAAATCGTTTTAAATAATCATCGTTTTTATCAAAAATACTTTTAAACGGCAAAGTCAGTGTATTAGATTGTGTATCGTCTTTTGCAGGCTCATCCCAATCTATCTTCAATTTAATAGATTTTTTAAAAGGATTTTCCTTTTGAGCCAAAACTGACGCAAATTGACATAGAAAAAAAAGTATAAATAGTTTGAATTTCATTGACTGGCACTTGTAAAAATGTAAAATTAAAACAATAATTGATTTTTGATTACAAATTAACATTTGTTTTAAATTATTGCCCTTTTTTTTCGTGAAATTTGTATTACAAAATTTATACCGAAAAATGCTTGAATTAAAAAAATATTGGATACTACTGTTTTTTACAACTTTTGTTTTTAGTCAAGAAAAAGTAACCTTGAGTGGTACCATTTCAGATAGTAATAACAATGAAACTTTAATTGGTGTTTCTGTTTATATCAAAGAATTAAATATCGGGGCTTATACAAATGAATACGGGTTTTACTCTTTAACATTACCAAAAGGCAGCTATGAAATCCAAATAAGTTATATTGGTTTTGAAACCATTTTAGAAAAAATAACATTGACTGAAAATACAAAACGAAACTTTAGTTTATCAGAAAGCAAACAGGAACTCAAAGAAGTAGTAATTACTAAAAATATTTACAGAAATAATGTAAAAAAACCCGAAATGAGTGTTAACAAACTCTCCATTAACACGATTAAGCAAATGCCTGCAATCTTGGGTGAAACCGATTTAATCAAATCTATTTTAACCTTACCTGGCGTTACTAATGCTGGTGAAGGACAATCAGGTTTCAATGTTCGAGGTGGTGCTGCGGATCAAAATTTAGTGTTACTTGATGAGGCAACAATTTATAATACGTCTCACTTATTTGGTTTCTTTTCGGTATTTAACACCGATGCGATTAAAGATATTAAATTATTTAAAGGTGGAATTCCTTCTCGATTTGGAGGTCGCGTAGCTTCTGTTTTAGAGATTTACCAAAAAGATGGAAACAGTTCAGATTTTCATATGAACGGAGGAATAGGAATCATTTCTAGTAGATTACTTGCCGAAGGACCAATCATCAAAAATAGAGGTTCATTCTTATTTGCTGGAAGAAGTTCTTATGCGCATTTATTTTTAAAGCTTACGGACAATAAAAACTCTGCTTATTTTTATGACTTGAATACGAAATTAAGTTATAAACTTAATGACAACAATAATTTATTTGTATCAGGATACTTTGGTAGAGATGTTTTTAGTTTAAATGAAAGTTTTGTAAATACATATGGAAATTCTGTTTTTAATTTAAGATGGAACCATTTGTTTTCCAATAAACTTTTTTCCAATCTTTCTTTAATTTACAGTGATTACTATTATGGATTAACACTTGATTTTATTGGTTTCAACTGGGATAGTGGAATAAAAAATTACAATTTAAAATACGATTTCAAACATTATCTTTCGGATAAAACCAAATTATTTTATGGCGTCAATGCAATTTATCACGACTTTAATCCAGGTAAAATTGAACCTACTGATGCTTCTTCTGGTATTAATCCTGATCAATTAGCCAAAAAATACGCTTTTGAACCTTCGGTTTATTTTGATGTAGAACAACAAATTTCTGAAAAGCTAAGTATCAATTACGGACTTCGTTATAGTCATTTTTATCGTCTTGGAAATGAAGAAATTAATGAATACGCTAACAATCAAGCTGTTGTTTACAACGCAGATTTTAATATTTACGAAAAAGCTACTCCTATTGGATCCAAATATTATGGTAAAAATGAAATGATTAGCCAATTTGGAAATTTAGAACCTCGATTTTCACTAGCGTATAGCATTAACGAAAATAGCTCTGTAAAAGCAAGTTACAATCGTATGACACAATATTTGCATTTAATTTCGAATACACAATCACCAACTCCTCTTGATGTTTGGGCGCCTAGTGATGATTTCTTAAAACCTCAAATTCTTGATCAAGTTGCTTTTGGTTATTTTAAAAATTTTAAAGACGATGCGTATTCACTTGAGGTAGAAACCTTTTATAAAAAACTAAAAAACAGATTGGATTATATTGATGGGGCCGATTTAATTGCAAATGATGATATTGAACAAGTGGTTTTAAATGGTGAAGCCAGAGCTTATGGTTTAGAAATTCTTGCCAGAAAAAATAATGGTAGATTAAATGGTTGGTTGTCTTATACTTTATCGCGCTCAGAACAAAGAACTCCAGGAAGAAATGCAACAGAAACAGGTATTAACAATGGAGAATGGTACAAAACGGGTTGGGATAAATTACACAATATTTCAGTAACTGGAATGTACAAACTAAATGAAAAATTGAGTTTTAGTAGCATTTTCTCTTTACAAAGCGGGCAACCCGTTACTTATCCTAACGGACAATACCAATATCAAGGCATAACTGTTCCAACATACGGAATAAGAAATGAAAATCGATTACCAACCTACCATCGTTTGGATATTTCAGCTACCTTAATTCCAGAAAAAAACAAAAACCGAAATTGGTATGGAGAATGGGTTTTTGGAATTTATAATGTTTATAGCCGAAAAAATGCCGCTTCAATTAGCTTTAGACAAAATCAAGATTCAGGAAATAATGAAGCCGTTCGTTTATCAATTTTTGGTATTGTACCAAGCGTAACCTATAATTTTAAGTTTTAATTATGGCAAAAACAGTTAAAATACTTTCGTTAATTGTACTACTTTTTACAACTTCATTTTCTTTTTTAAGTTGTGAAGATGTTGTTGAAATAGACTTAGATACTGCTCCACCAAGATTAGTAATTGACGCTTCAATTAAATGGCAAAAGGGAACTGCTGGGAACGAACAAACCATAAAATTAACTACTACAACTGATTTCTATTCTTCCACTATTCCAACAGTTAGTGGCGCAACTGTTTTTATTATTGACGGAAATGGAATTCAATACGATTTTATAGAAACCCCTGGAACTGGAAATTACGTTTGTACTAATTTTAATCCTGAAATACGTCAAACTTACACGCTAACTGTAATTCATGATAGCCAAGTCTATACTGCTACAGAATCATTAATTGAAGTTCCAACAATTGATTCTATTGAACAAAACGAAAATGGAGGTATTACTGGCAATCAAATAGAAGTAAAATTCTTTTATCAAGATAATGGTTTGATTGACAATTATTATTTAATTAATTTCAACGCTTCAAATGCTCTTTTACCCATAATTGACGTAATTGATGATGAGTTTTTTCAGGGAAATCAAATGTTTGCATATTTAGCAAATGACCTTAATGCTGGAGATTCTATACAACTTCAATTAAATGGTATTTCTCAAACCTATTACAATTACATGAATATTTTACTTGGAATTGCTGGTACTAATGGCGGAAGTCCTTTTCAAACACCACCTGCTACAGTTAGAGGTAATATTGTAAATCAAACTAATTTTAATAATTTCGCATTAGGATTTTTTAGACTTTCAGAAATTGATACTGTGAGTTATATTGTTGAATAATTTTAATACATTCGTAATCCTTAATTCTAATCAAAATGTCTTCACATCATATTGTTCGCGATGACCAAGAGCCTGCTTTAATTATTGCTAATGGCGCTTCTTGTAGTGAAGAACTTATTGGACAATTATTAGAATGGTCGCCTTTAGTGATTGTTTTAGATTCGGCTATAGAGCGTGTTTTAAAATTAGGAATTAAAGTTGATGTGCTTTTAGGCGATTTTGATAGAGATTTCAATCCGGAATATTACCTACAAAAACAGTATCCTCTTGAAATTGTTCATACACCAAATCAAGATAAAACTGATTTAGAAAAAGCCTTTGATTATTTGATTGAAAAAGGTCATAAAGCAGTAAACGTAATTTGGGCAACCGGAAAACGTGCCGATCATACCATTACCAATATCACCAATATAGTAGCCTACAGAAACCAATTAAAAATTGTAATTCTAGACGATCATTCAAAAGTTTTTTTACTTCAAAATAAGTATGAAAAATGGTATCCGGCTAACACTACGCTTTCTCTAATTCCTATTGGAAAAGTAACTGGAATTACCACTAAAAATCTGTTTTATCCTCTAAATAATGAAGAATTAACTATAGGATATCGAACAGGAAGCAGCAATCATGTTACACAAGATGGAATTGTTTCCATCGAACATGTTGAAGGCGATTTACTCCTTATGGAATGTTGGGATTAAATTTATTCGATTATTATTTTCTTACTCACCTGATTATTTCCAGAAGTAACCTTTACCAAATACATCCCTTTTGATAATTTAGGAAGATTAAATTTTTCAATAACTGAAGGATTTTCAATTGTAGCCGTATAAACTAACTTTCCATTTATATCCACAATCTTAACATCACTTTTTTGATTCGTTAATTTTCCAAAGTTAATATGCAAAATTTCTTTTGTTGGATTTGGGAAGAAACTCATCTCTAAATCATTATCAAACGAATTAGCCCCAAGCGTTGTAGATGCCACAGCAAAATGAAGTACCGCTCCTGTTGCCGCTTTTGCTACATTGAAATTATAAATTGGATCCATATTTACTAACAAATCTGAAGTAGAATGTGGATGAGTAGATTCATTTGTCTCGAAAAAACCAGTAATAACTTCATTATTATCTTCAAACGGCATATAATCAGAGGCATACGCATAAGATAAAACACCTGTTAATGGCGAATACAAACCAACACATGCAATTAATTGATTGGTAATCGTAGTTGAAGCTGCATTATTCGTACTTGGATTACCTGTGTCGCGCTCACACGTAATGGAATTGTTTGTCATTCCTGCTACACCACCCACTTCATCAATATTAAAAACTAATTTAATATCCATTTTGGGTGTTGTACCATTTACAATTGTATTTACATAATGTTGGCTTCCCAATAAACCATCTTCTTCACCACTAAAATTGATAAATTTAATAGAATATTCTGTTGGAATATTTTGTAATAAACGAGCAACTTCTAATATAGTGGCTACTCCACTTCCGTTGTCATTTGTTCCCGTTCCCGTTATAGAATCGTAATGTCCACAAACAATAACATATGTATTAGGGTAAACAGTACCTACTTTTGTTATAATTAAATTCTTACAAGTATAACCTGCATTTGTAAAGGTATCTTCTTGCAGTTGACCTGGTAAATATCCAAAACTTAAATATTTATTACGTAACCAATTATAGGTGTTTTCAAGAGCAACAGTTCCTCGCCTTTTGACTCCTAAAGCTTCGAACTCTGTTAAAGAAGTAGTAATATTAGTTTGAGATACCTGATTGACAATATTTCCATATTGTGGAACATAGGTTTGAGAAACAGATAAATTAGTAACAAATACTAATAAAAGTAATAGATGTTTAGCTTTCATGTAGGTTAGTTTTTTGGAGCGCTTTGGGAAACACTTATAACAAATATATAATTTATTCTTTTATGAACAAATCTTAGCTTAACTTTGCATCATTAAAAAAGTCATAAATTTTTCTTGCTTTAATGAAATTTCAAGTTGTTTCCGATTATAAACCTACGGGTGACCAACCTCAAGCTATTGAAAAACTTTCAAAAGGCATTTTTAATGGTGAAAAATACCAAACCTTGTTAGGAGTTACGGGTTCTGGAAAGACTTTTACGATCGCTAATGTAGTACAAGAAGTACAAAAACCTACATTAGTTTTAGCGCATAACAAAACCTTGGCTGCTCAATTATATTCGGAATTCAAGCAGTTTTTCCCTAATAACTCGGTACAGTACTTTGTTTCGTATTACGACTACTACCAACCCGAAGCTTTTATTCCCGTTACAGGAACTTATATTGAGAAAGATTTGTCTATTAATGACGAGCTAGAAAAACTGCGTTTAAGTACTACTTCTGCACTACTTTCGGGTCGAAGAGATATAATTGTAATTTCTTCTGTTTCCTGTTTGTATGGTATTGGAAATCCCGTTGAGTTTCAGAAAAATGTGATTAATCTAGAAGTTAATCAACAGATTTCGCGTACCAAATTATTACATCAACTCGTACAAAGTTTATATTCGAGAACAGAAGCGGATTTTGCACCTGGAAATTTTAGAATCAAAGGCGATATCGTAGAAATTTTCCCAAGTTATGGAGATGAACCGTTCCGAATTCACTTTTTTGGAGATGAAATTGAAGAAATTGAAGCTTTTGATGCTAAAACAGCTCAAGTGATAGAACGTTATGAAAAACTAACGATATATCCAGCCAATATGTTCGTGACTTCGCCTGATGTATTACAAAATGCGATTTGGGCTATCCAACAAGATTTAGTAAAACAAGTGGATTATTTCAAAGAAATTGGGAAACATTTAGAAGCTAAACGATTAGAAGAACGCACCAATTTTGACTTAGAGATGATTCGAGAACTTGGCTATTGCTCAGGAATCGAAAATTATTCGCGTTATTTAGATGGTCGGGAACCTGGAACTCGTCCTTTCTGTTTACTTGATTATTTTCCTGATGACTATTTGATGGTGGTCGATGAAAGTCACGTTACGATTTCCCAAGTACATGCCATGTATGGTGGCGATAGAAGTCGTAAAGAAAATTTAGTAGAATACGGTTTCCGATTACCAGCAGCTATGGACAATCGTCCGTTGAAATTTGAAGAATTTGAAGCGCTTCAAAATCAGGTCGTTTATGTTTCGGCAACTCCTGCAGATTACGAATTACAAAAATCGGAAGGAATTTATGTAGAGCAAGTGATTCGCCCAACCGGTTTGTTGGATCCTATTATCGAAATTCGACCAAGTGCCAACCAAATTGATGATTTAATTGAGGAAATTCAAGTAAGATGTGAAGCAGACGAACGTGTTCTGGTTACCACACTTACCAAAAGAATGGCGGAAGAATTAACGAAATATCTAACCAAAGTTGCCATTCGTTGTCGCTATATTCATTCCGATGTTGATACATTGGAACGGGTGGAAATCATGCAAGATTTGCGAAAAGGATTGTTTGATGTGTTGATTGGTGTGAACTTACTTCGTGAAGGATTAGACTTACCAGAAGTTTCATTAGTAGCCATTTTAGATGCCGATAAAGAAGGTTTCTTAAGAAGTCATCGTTCACTAACACAAACAGTGGGTCGTGCTGCTCGAAACGTAAATGGAAAAGCCATTATGTATGCGGATAAAATTACGGCTTCGATGCAAAAAACGATTGATGAAACTAATTATAGAAGAGAAAAACAAATACGCTACAATACCGAAAATAATTTACAACCAAAGGCGTTAAATAAGAGTCTGAATAACGCTTTAAGTGGCAATTCGGTTTCGACACACTATTACGAAGAGAAAATTTTAAAAGCTGCCGAACCCGAAAGCCAATATCTGAGCAAACCTGAAATCGAAAAGAAAATTCGCGACTTACGAAAAATGATGGAAAAAGCGGCAAAAGAATTAGATTTCATGCAAGCAGCCAAATTCAGAGATGAAATTCAAGCATTACAAGAGAAGTTGTAAGTTGGAAGATGGAAGTTGAAAGTTGGGAGATATTATCTTATCAGTTTGTCACGCTGTCAAGCGTCTCTTATTAAAGTAAATTTTGAATCAAAAAATAGATATTGTATAAATTAATTTAAACAAAACGAATGACTAAAATCAAAAACATTCTAAAATTAGAAGACGAAATCAAAATCATCGAAGCAATTGGTGAGATGATTTGGGAAAAGAAAGAAGAAACCGATGATTTTTCAGCATTAACCGATGGTGAAAAAGTATTCGTTTATGTAGATATTTTTGAAGGGGCTATGGGGGAAGGCGGATTTTCGTTTTTCTTCACTTCAGAAGCTGGAGATTTTGTAGAAGACATAATTATAGCGTATAAAGAAATCAAAGCTTTTACTACTGCGGAATTAATATCAAAAGCCTGGAGCTTGTTTCCTGCAAAAACCTATTCAACTGATGTGGAAATCAGAAGAAACTTCATCAAAAAAGCAGACGAAACTTTAATTGGTGCTTGGGAAGACTTAGACGAACAATTCTTTAGTGAAGAAGGTGAAGATATCGTTAGTTTAATTGTAGATTACATTAAAGCTAATGAAACTGAGTTTGGAGCTTAAAAAACTAAATTTGCAAGATAAATCTTAATATTTTACTTTTATACGATAAAAAATCACAAATAAAAAAATGAAAAAAATTATTTCTCTTATTGCATGTCTTGCAATATTAACTTCATGTTCAGATGACTCTTCAGATGACAGCTCTGCAACTTCAGGTTCAATAACAGCAACAATTGATGGTCAAAATTGGCGCTCAAATATTGCAATTGCTGCAGTTCAAACAGTAAATTTTAATGGACTTAATGGAAGTGTACTTCAAATTTTAGGAACAGCCTCAAATTCAAGCACATTAGCCATTAACATTCCATTACAAAATTTAGCAACAGGTACTTATACCTTTAGTGGATTTGACGCCGAAGGAAATTTAAGTTACAATACAATGGATGATTCTTATAGTTCAGATGAAACAGGTGGAACATTCACAATTACGATAAGTTCTTATAATAGTAGTAACGGAACAATTTCTGGAACTTTTAGCGGAACATTAATAGGATTTGATACACCAACCCAAATGACTCTAACTAATGGCTCCTTTAATAATATTTCAATTGTAAGCCAACAATTATTTAGTAATGGAAATATTTCATTAAAACTAAATAATGGTAATGTTTTCAACATGGATGCTGATAGTAGTGATAATTTATTTTTGATGATTCAGCAAGTTAATGAAGCTAATAAAATTGTAATTTATGGTAATAATACAAACTTGGGGGCAGATTTTGGAGTTTATTCAATAATGATTCCTAAAAATGCAACTGTAGGATCACATACTATTGACGGAAATAATTATGATGCTGGATTTAACAATAATTCCAATATTGACTATACCACAAACGGTGGAACAATAAACATAACCTCACATATAGGAAATACAATTGTTGGAACTTTTAATTTTACTGCAACAGGAAATTCTCAAACAATGACAATTTCACAAGGTAATTTTAGCATTACACACAATTAAAAAAAGGGATTAAAATAATCTTTATTTAATTATGCTGTTCCGTAAAAACAGCTAACAAAACATCTCCCTCGATCATTCGGTTTGGGGAGTTTTTCATTATATTTAATACACGTTTCATGGCATACGGATTCAATCCCATGTTAATGCCGATTTCGTTTATTTTAATTTGTTCCGCTTCGTGCAAAACACCATCACAATGCATTAATAAAGCCAAACGATAAAATTGACAAACACGATTGAATTCATCTTTAATCACGGCTACTTCTCCTCTAGTTTGAAATAATTTATGAAAAACTGATTTTTCAATTTCTAATTCCATAGCTACCATTTCCAAGAAATCATACTCACGATCGTGCAATTCTCCATCGATTAAAGCAAAAGCAATCATTTCTTGTAATAAATTAATTTTTTCTTGGTAACTGTCCATCTAAAGTGTATTTTTATAACATTGATATACCAAATATAAAATGAAAAAGCAGTTTTTCCAATTTTTGCCTCTTTTTTTATTAACATACTTTTATGGATTGTCTCAAGGGACAGTCACCTCTTTTACAATAGAAGCACCCCAATTGCAGACTTCTAAGAAGATTTGGTTGTATTTACCACAGGATTATGAAGCTTCAAAAAAGAAATATCCAGTAATTTACATGCACGATGCCCAAAATTTATTTGACGATAAAACGGCTTATGCTGGCGAATGGCATATTGATGAAACTTTAGATAGTTTAAAAGCGGAAGTGATTATAGTAGGAATTGAACACGGAAATGAAAAACGACTTGACGAATTAACTCCTTTTCCAAATGAAAAATACGGAGGTGGAAAAGCAGACACCTATTTGGATTTTATTGTCAACACGCTTAAACCTTATATTGATACGAAATACAGAACTAAAACAGGCAAAATGAATACTGCTATTGCGGGAAGTTCGCTTGGTGGCTTGGTTTCTTATTATGCGGTTTTGAAATATCCGAATGTATTTGGAAAAGCTGCCATTTTTTCGCCATCATTTTGGTTTACCAATGATATATACACTTTAACAGAAAACACTAAAAAACTAAAAACCAAATTGTATTTCCTCTGTGGCGATAGTGAAAGTGAAACCATGGTGGAAGAAATGAACAAAATGGTGAATTTGGTCAACGATAAAAGATGTTCGTGCATGCAATTAACCAAAAAGGTTATTGTAGCCGGCGGAAAACATAATGAAAAATTATGGAGTAATGCATTTGGAAAAGCGTACCTTTGGCTTTTTTAAAAGGTATTCGAGTTACGAGTTTCTGGTTGAAGAAAAGATTTTTAAAATTTCTCTAATCTGTGTTCCAAATAAATAAATGATATATGAATAACAACGATGTATTTAAGAAGTTACGCGTAGCACTTCAACTACGTGATGACCAAATTATAGAAATTTTAAATTTAGTGAATTTTAGAGTATCTAAAGGCGAACTAGGCAATATATTTAGAAGTGAAGACCATCCCAATTATATGGAATGTGGCGACCAATTATTGCGCAATTTCCTTAACGGATTGGTGATTTACTTGCGTGGTACTAAAGAAGATCCAAAAAATCCAAGAGAAGTTTTAGACCAAATTGCTAAAAACAAAACAACTACACCTAGAGAAACCAAAAAACCCGAAACCAAAAAGCCGTTCCAACCCAAAACAGCAGCGAATAAAAAGCCATTTGGACAAGGGAAACCTTCTACCAAAAAACAAAACCCTGAAAGCCCAGTTGAACGTTTTAAATTTAACTCAGGTAAGAATAAAAAGTAATTGAAATCCTCAAGAAATTGAGGATTTTTTTTGTTGAGTTTGAAATAGTAATTCATTAGTAAAATTAATTAAAGTTGAATATATTTTAGATTATATACAAGTTATGTGGCATTTTAAACGACAGTCAACGTAAAATATATGCACCTGAATTAAAAATTGTTGAAAAATATTTGCTAATATGTTATTTATTTCTAACTTTGTGTTAGAATTATTTAACTAAATTTTCTTATGAAAAGATCATTAATCGTTTTTATTGTTACTGGACTTGTTTTAATGACAACAGGTCTTTGGTTTTTCATATCTTTTGAAAATTTCAACAAAATGGATTTATTGCACATCGGTCTAATTACATTAATTGTTGGTTTTGCAGTCTTTGTTGGACTTAAAAGGTTAAGAAGCGAGAAACTTGGTGAGCCAATAGAAGATGAATTGTCAAAAAAAATTCTTCAAAAAACAGCTGCAATATCGTATTACATTTCTCTATACATCTGGGTATTTCTAATATTCCTCAAAGACAGAGTTGAATTTGAAACCGAAGAATTGCTTGGAACTGGTATTTTAGCAATGGCAGTGACATTTGTAATTGCTTGGCTCATACTTAATTTCAATGGAATAAAAAATGACTAATAGAATTAAAGAATTTCGAGCTCGTTATAATTTAACTCAAGACGAACTTGCAAAAAAAGTTAATGTTCGGAGAGAGACAATAGTATTTTTGGAGAAAAATAAATATAATCCATCACTTAAACTCGCTTACGACTTAGCACAAGTATTTTCTACAACAATTGAAGAGCTTTTCATTTTCAACAATATTAATAACGATAAAAAAAATGGATAACAAGATAAATAAAAAATTAACAATTGGTTTGTCGATAGGTCTTGCAATAGGTGCAATATTTGGGGTGATTATAGGAATAATGGAAAAAGACATTGCTCTTTGGTTATCTATTGGAATAGGTAGCGGAATGGCATTTGGTGTAGCAATTGGAAGTTTAATTAATGGTAAGAAAAAACAATAAAAACGCCTTATAACATGTGGTTTTGAAACTTCCCCATATATAGAGTAAAATAAACCCTACCTCCTCTTCAAATACCCAATCACCGTTTCGTTAAAAATTAAGGGTTGCTCTACATTTACTACGTGACCGCAGTTTTGAATGATGAAAAGTTCGGCGGTTTTTACATGATTAGCAACTACTTGCTTTACCGAAGGCAAAAACATATAATCTTCTTCGCCCATAACGTAAAGCGTTGGGATATTCAGTTCTTTTTGTCGAAACCAGCGTAAAACTGGGTTAATTTCGGCTGTAAGTTTGAACCATTTGATGAATTCTTTTTGGTATAATTTCTTGGCTTCGTTGATGAAAAGTAAGCGTGATTGTTTGTGGTTCTTTTTGGGCATAATCACAAAAGCAAAAAACTTATACAACACCAAATACGGCAACACATATTTAAACATATTTCCCAATCGCATTAAGACTTGCGAACGAAAATTCATTTTTAAAATCGCACCACCTAAAATCATGCTTTTCACACCTTCGGGATGCATTTCTGCTAATTGACGAATGACGATAGAACCTAAAGAAATCCCAACAAAATGAGAACTTTCAATTTTTAAAAAATTGATTACCTCAACAATATCTTCGGCAATGGCTTTGAATGTATATTTTTGTTTGAGTGCCGATTTTAATTGGTCTTTTGAATTCCCATGACCGCGCAAATCCAACAAAAGTACATTAAAATGCTTCTGAAAATCACGAATTTGCTTGAACCAAATAGAGGAACTTCCTCCTGCTCCATGAACAAAAGTCACCCATTCGGTGCTGGTTTCGTTTTTATAAATCGTATAGGAAATCAATCGTTTAAAATTTTATCAAATGTACTGTTTTTTAAACAACTACGCTGTTGAACAAATTTTAAATTTTAGCATGCAGTAATTTAAAGTAATCAAAGGCTTTTAATAAACGGCTGCCGTACCAAGAAAACATTTCGCCATCCACAAAAACGGTTTTAGCATGATGCGTGAATCGTCCAATTTCAAACGCATGTTCGTCTTTAAACGGAAATGGTTCAGAAGACAAAAAAACATAATCAGGATCGCCTTCTAAACGGATTTTCTTCAACTCGATTTCAGGATAACGCCCTTCTTTACTAGTATAAATATTCTCGAAATGATTTAATTTCAATAGTTCATTAATAAAAGTATGATTTCCCGCTACCATATGTGGATTGGCCCAAATAAAATAAGCCGCTTTCTTTACGGGTTTATCTTTGATAAAATGCTGAAAATCTTGGTAGGCAAAATTGATTTTATCGATCCATTTTCGAGCTTCTGTACGTTTATTGAAAAGTTGACCGAAATCGTGAATCATTTGTAAATTATCTTCAATTGTGAGAATATCAGTAACCCAAACGGGACAAATTTGTGATAATTCTTCTACGATTTCCTTAGTGTTTTCCTCTTTATTGCAAATGATAATATCGGGCTGTAGCGATTTTATTTTATCGAATTTGATGTTTTTTGTTCCACCAACAATCGTCTTCGTTGCTTTAAAATGAAACGGATGCACACAGAATTTAGTAATTCCAACAATGTTATCTTCCAAGCCCAAATCATATAACAATTCGGTTTGCGAAGGCACTAACGAAACAATTCGTAACGGAGTGGTTTCAAAAGTGTATTGGGTTCCTAATTGGTCAATTAATATTTGTTTCACGTTTCAAGTTATTTTAGTTTCCAAATTAAACTTGAAACTTGGAACTTGAAACCAAAATCCCCTCCATTTCTTGTTGCAATTTCAATGCTTCTTCCCTAGCCTTTTCAGCGAAATCTGTTCCGCTTGAAGCGTAAATAATACCTCTTGAAGAATTGATTAACAATCCAACGTTTTGGTTCATTCCGTATTTGCAAACTTCTGATAAACTTCCGCCTTGAGCACCAACTCCAGGAACTAATAAAAAACTATCAGGAACGATTTTTCTAATTTCAGTGAAATACTCCGCTTTGGTTGCGCCTACTACATACATTAAATTACGAGCATTTTTCCAAGATTTTGAGGTTTCTAAAACCACTTTGTATAATTCTTTTCCTTCCACATTCTGCGTTTGGAAATCAAAAGCACCTTCGTTTGAAGTTAACGCCAACATAATCGTGTGCTTATCCTCAAAAGCTAAGAAAGGTTCCACCGAATCTTTTCCCATATAAGGTGCCACCGTTACCGAATCAAAATTCAAATCATTAAAAAACGCTCTTGCATACATGGAAGAAGTATTCCCTATATCGCCACGTTTTGCATCGGCAATGGTAAAAATTTCTGGATGTTTCTCGTTGATATAATTGATGGTTTTTTCTAACGAATGCCAACCTTTGATGCCATAAGCTTCGTAAAAAGCAGTGTTTGGTTTATAAGAAACACATAAATCGTGAGTCGCATCGATAATGGCTTTATTGAATTCGAAAATGGGATCTTCGGTTTGCAGTAAATGTTGAGGAATTTTATTTAAATCGACATCCAAACCAATGCAAAGAAATGATTTTTTAGTTTGGATTTGGGAAATGAGTTGTTCAGTAGTCATTGTGTTGTTGTGTTATTTAAACGCAAAGTTACAAAGTTTTTTTAACCACAAAGACACGAAGAAGGCACTAAGTTCACTAAATTTTAATTGAACTACTAATTTTTGTTCCTAAAGTTGCCTTAATAGCCCCGATTGCACGAAAAGCTTGCGACCTAAGGAGCAACTTGTAGGGAAAGCGGGAACATGGATAACAAAAGCTAACCAACCAATCGCTCCAAAAAAAAATGCCAAACAAATTATTGTTCAGCATCTTTTCTCTATGTTCTTTGTTCTGTTTTCTTTCATTTAGAAAACTTCGCTTTCTTTTAATTTTTCGGTATTGGCTACTAATTGTAACTCATCGATGAATTTTTGGATTTTTCCACTCATTACACCGTCCATGTCAAAGATATCCATTCCAATTCGGTGATCCGTTACACGTCCTTGCGGATAATTGTACGTTCTAATCTTAGCGGAACGGTCACCCGAACTTACCTGAGAATTACGTTTTTTCGCATCTTCCTCTTGCTTTTTGGCCAATTCCATTTCGTACAAACGCGAACGTAAAACCGATAACGCTTTATCTTTATTTTTATGTTGCGATTTCTCGTCCTGACATTGCGCTACCAAACCTGTTGGAATGTGCGTCATACGAACAGCAGATTTCGTTGTATTTACGGATTGCCCTCCAGGACCAGACGAACAAAATAAGTCGATACGAACATCATTCATGTCGATTTGTACGTCAAACTCTTCTGCTTCTGGCAACACCATTACGGTTGCAGCCGAAGTATGAACACGTCCTTGAGTTTCTGTTTGTGGCACACGTTGTACGCGGTGTACTCCTGCTTCATATTTCAAAGTTCCGTAAACATCTTCACCAGTAACTTCAAAAATTACTTCTTTAAATCCTCCTGAAGTTCCTTCGTTCATATCTACTAAAGAAGTTCTCCATCCTTTCGATTCGCAATATTTTGTGTACATACGATACAAATCACCTGCAAAGATAGAAGCCTCATCACCACCAGTACCCGCACGGATTTCCACCATAACGTTTTTCGCGTCTTCTGGATCTTTAGGAATCAACATGAACTTAATTTCCTCTTCTAATTGAGGTAAACGCTCATTTGCTTCATCCAATTGCATTTTAGCCATTTCTACCATTTCAGCATCTGAACCATCGGCTATAATTTCCTTTGCTTCGTTGATATTTCCAACGATGTTAATGTACTCATCACGCTTATCAACTAGCTCTTTTAAGTCTTTGTATTCTTTATTTAATTGTACATAACGCTTTTGATCTGCAATAACGTCCGGCTGAATAATCAAATCGGATACTTCGTCAAAACGTTGTTTTACATATTGTAATCTCTCTAACATGGCTGTTATTTATTTTGGAGTGCAAAGTTACAACTTTAGTTGAAAGTTTAAAATTTTAAACGTTTAAAAGTTTTTAACCTGAAAACCAATGACTTAAAAATTTTATTTAAAATAAGTCTAAATAAATTTTGTATTACCATTTCAACTTTTTAGATTTGCATCGTTATTTTAATTAAATCTAAATAAAATGAATAAAATAGTATTATCAACGCTTTTGTTGTCATCGCTACTAGGATTTAGTCAAGAAAAAGCGGATTCAACAAAAGTTTTAAAAGAAGTTACCGTTGAAGGCACAAGAGAAAACAAGTACAAAAAAGAAAGTAGTACCACAGTTTCTAAAATGCCTTTGAAGGATATTGAAAATCCACAAGTGTACAATACCATTCCAGCCAATCTTTTGAAGGAACAAGTGGTTACGAATTTTAACGATGCACTTAAAAACGCAACTGGTGTAACTAGACTTTGGGAATCTACTGGTCGTAATGGTGATGGAGCAGAGTATTACTCCATGCGAGGTTTTTCAGTTCAGCCAACGATGACTAATGGTTTACCATCCTTAACCAATACAACAATCGACCCAATTAACATCGACAACATCGAAGTCATCAAAGGTCCATCAGGAACCTTATTTGGAAGTAGCGTGATTTCGTATGGTGGATTAATCAACGTCGTAACTAAAAAACCACATCAACAATTTGGTGGAGAAATTAGCTACAACAACGGAACCTATGGAAGCAATCGTGTTACAGCCGATGTAAATCTTCCTCTGAATGAAAAAGCTGCGGTTCGAATTAATTCAGCATACACAACTGAAGAATCATTCCAAGATGCAGGATTTTCGAATGCTTTCTTTTTAGCGCCGTCTTTAAAATATGAGGTTAATGATAAATTAACTTTCTTAGTAAACACCGAATTTTACAAAAATACCTCAGCAAAAGCGAGTATGATTTTCTTGAGTCGTTTCTCCCCTCTTTCATTTGATTCAATGGAATTATTTGATAGAAACTACAAGAGATCTTTTACTTCGAATGATTTGACTATGAACAACAATTCGTTCAACATGCAAATGCAAGCCTTGTATAAACTTTCGAACAATTGGACTTCGCAAACCGTTTTATCTAAAAGTTCGACTAAAACAAACGGTTACTATCAGTATTTATGGGATTCTGCTAATGGCGACGAATTCACAAGATTCATTTCTAAAGCTGATGGAACGTTTTACACAACAGACATCCAACAAAATTTCATTGGAGACTTCAAAATCGGAAACATGAGAAATCGTTTGGTTGCAGGATTGGATTATTACAATTCGAGATTGATTAATGGTGGTTCAGGTTGGGTTGCTAATGGAACTGTTTCTTTAGTAAATGGCACGGATACCGGAATTTTAACGCAAGCAGGAACAGACGCTCTGTTAACTGGAATTTTTGCAGGAAATACTGAAGCAACACAAGAAATTATGAGTGCTTATGTTTCAGATGTATTGAATATTACCAATAAATTATCGGTAATGGCAAGTTTACGTTTGGATTATTTTGATGGAAAAGCTTCGCAATGGGACGCTGAAGAAACCAAAGGTCAAGTAGCGATTTCTCCGAAGTTTGGTGCGGTATATCAAATTGTTGAAAACAAGGTTTCACTTTTTGGTAATTATATGAATGGTTTCCAAAATGTAGCTCCAACAACAGTTGCTGATATCGACGGAAGCAATCCAAGAACCAAAGAATTTGATCCAGAGCAAGCAAATCAGCTAGAAGTAGGTCTAAAAACAAGTTTGTATAAAGATATTATTTCAGCCTCGGTGAGTTATTATGACATTCGTGTGAAAGACCGCGTAATTACTGATCCAAACAACATCAACAACTCCATTCAAGGTGGTGAAGTAGAAAGCAAAGGTGTTGAAGTAAGCATCGTTGCCAATCCAATTAAAGGATTAAACGTTATTGCAGGCTTCAGTCATAATGATGCAGAAGTTACAAAAGAATCTCCTGGCGACGGATATTTAGGCTTACGCCCAGAAGAAGCTGGTCCAGAAACGTTAGTGAATTTTTGGGCAAATTATACGGTAACAGAAGGACAATTAAAAGGTTTCGGAATTGGTTTTGGTGGCAACTACGCTAGCGAATACAAAACTTTGAACAGAGCCAACACAGGAACTTTCGCCTTACCTGATTACACGGTTTTAAATTCAGCTTTATCGTATGACAACGACAAGTTTAACGTATCATTAAAATTGAATAATATGTTGAACGAAAAATATTATTCGGGTTGGTCAACGGTTACTCCACAACGTTTACGCAGCATTACCGCTGGTGTTACTTATAAATTTTAGTTTATTTTCTGTTTAGTTTAAAGTAAACTCCTCATTTCGGTGGGGAGTTTTTATCGTAATCACATGCAAAAATCAAGTTTCAAAAAAGGCATTCGAAAATTACATCTTTGGTTAGGTTTATCCACGGGTTTAATCGTTTTTATAATTTCGATTACGGGTGCGATTTATGTATTTCAGGAAGAAATCACCAATTATCTTCGAAAAGATGCCATTTATCATCACGAAGCAAATATTTCCAGCAAACAACCGCTTTCACTTAAAGTTTTAGAGCAAAAAGTAGATGCATTTACCAATGAAAAATATCCAATACACTGGGTAACGGTTCCAATCGATAAAAGCCGAAGCTACATTTTCTATTACTACGAAAGAAATCCAGAAGGCTGGAATTTTTACGAAGAATATGTGGTTTATAAATCGGTTTATGTGAATCCGTTTACGGGTGAAATTCGTGGTGTTTATGATGAAACGGCTGATTTTTTCAACATCATCAAATCGATTCACTTTAGTTTTATGCTGAAAACCGATTGGGGAACGTATGTTTGCGGAATTCCGACATTGATTTTTGTTTTCATGCTGATTTCAGGGATAATTTTGTGGTGGCCAAAAAACAAAAACGCCAAAAAACAACGCTTTGCTTTTAATTGGAAAAACGTAAAAAGTTGGAAACGCAAAAACTACGATTTGCATAACATTTTAGGATTTTATGTTTCGTCTTTAGCTTTTGTGGTTGCCTTTACGGGATTGTTTTATGCGTTTTTCTTCATTCAAGCGATTTTATACTTCGTATTTTCTGGTGGAAGCACTACGTATCCTGATTTTTCGCACATTCAAACCAAAGCACCTATCGAAATGCGAAACGTGCATACGTTAGATAAAATTGGTAAAAAAGTCGAAGAATTATATCCTGATGCATTTCAATACAGTTTGGATTATGGATACGAACATTTAGACGACCACGAACATCCGAATTATGATGTGTTTGTGAAACAACTCTCCTACTCGTATCATGTGAATCACAGTTTGATTTTTGATGAAAATTCAGGAGAATTGTTACACCAACATTCGCATCAAGACAAAAACTTGGGCGAAAAAGCAGTCGCTGCAAATTACGATATTCACATTGGTGCTATTTTCGGTATTTGGAGCAAGATTATAGCGTTGATAATTAGTCTAGTTTGTGCTTCATTACCGGTTACAGGATTCTTTATTTGGTGGGGAAAACGAAATAAAAAATAAAACTATGTGTTGCAATTATTCCATTTTAAAACAAACCCAAAATGGCATGCTGATTTTCTTGAAAGGTTGTGGCAATTACCAATTAACCTTCAACAACCTCAACTTTAGCCTTACCGAAGATGAATTAATTGGGTTTGCAAATTACCTAAAACGCATTGATATCGACTATTGGGAAAAGGAATACGAACACTCCATTTATAAAAAGAAAATCCCTATTCCTACATTACAAAGCAATTTCATTATTCTTATTAATCGATTAGAATTGTATGAATTACTCGTACTCCTCAACTTCGAAAACACAAACGAAATGTTAAGTTATAACGATTTGAAAAACGGAATATTTTGGAATTGAAAAATTTAGGTTCACAAAAGTGAGCCTTTTTTGTTGATAACTTAAATTGAGTTTGACTAAGGTTTTTGGTATTTTTGAAAAAATTGAGTTATTATGTCAAAAATCACATATTATTTAGGTGCTGGAGCAAGTTTTTTTGCTTGTCCAATTTTGGAAAAACAAGCAGAGATGATGATTAAACTTGCCAAATATGAATTACATAGCTATGCATATAGTGACATTTTTAATTTTAATATAGATTTTATACAATCAGAAAAATCACAACACTTAATTGATGATAACAGATATGAAATTTTATGGCATATTGGTTATTTTGGAAATAAAGCTCTTGAATATAATACTATTGACACATATGCACGTAAACTTTTCCTTAATAATGAATTTAATGAACTTAATTTATTAAAAATGAGTGTTAGTGTATTTTTTGATTTATGGGAAAATTTTTATGAAGAAAGATATATAAGTTTAGACGAAGAAAATGATTTTGTAATTCACAGAGATAATAAAACTAATCCTTTTTACTATAAAAAAATTGACAAAAGATACAAATCATTATTTTCAGTTTTATTAGAAAAAAAAGAAAATAATATTGAACTTAACTCAAATTTCAATTTCATCAGTTGGAATTATGATTTACAACTTGAAGAAACTTTTAAATTATTTCTTGGTAATAAATATGATAAAAATTTTGAATCGATTAACAAAATTTTAAAATTCAAATCAACCAATGAAATTAACAATATTTTCCATTTAAATGGTTATAGAGGATTTTATAGTCATAAAACAAATATAGATATTGAAATTAAAAACAGTAATGATTTTGAAACATACTGGCAAAGTATTGACTTTTTGTATTCTGACACGAATAGAGGAAATATAAATTTTAATAATCATATAAAATATGCTTGGGAGCACAAATTTGAAGACAAATTTCTTCAAAATGTTGCCGAAGTAATGAAAAGAACAGAAGTGTTAATAATCATTGGCTATTCATTTCCAGCTTTTAACAGGCAAATTGATCAATTTTTATTTTCACATTTACATCCAAATAAGGTAAAAAAAATAATATATCAAGATCCTAATGGTACATCTGAACTTATTGAAAATCTATTTAGCTATCCTGCTTACTTTGAAAGTAAAATAGAAATATTAAATAATTTCAAAGACCTTAATCAATTTTATATTCCTACAGAATTTTTTAATACTAACTGGGGTAAAAAAGATGTTTATATATATTAAAAACTTCTATATAGGTATATGTAATAAGCTAACATACCAAAGCTTATAGCGCGAGCGTCTCGCTCATGAACATAAAGTAAGACTAATAAATAATGGTCACGAGCAAGAGGCTCGCGTCAGCACAAAAAAATCCCGAGCTAGCTCGGGATTTTCTCTTTATTCTATTTTCTATTCTCTTATTTCTTCTCTGGAATATTCTCTAAAATTTCCAAAACAAACTTCCAAAATTTCTGAGACGATTTAATGGATGCTCTTTCATCTGGGCTGTGTGCGCCGTGAATTGTTGGTCCAAAAGAAATCATATCCATGTTTGGATAATTCGTTCCTAAAATTCCACATTCTAATCCAGCGTGACAAGCTACTACATTTGGTTTAGCACCGTTTTGTTTTTCGTAAATAGACGTTAATACATCTAAAATTTCTGATTTTACATTTGGTGTCCAGCCTGGGTAACTTCCTCCTAATTCAACTTCGCAACCAAACAATTCGTAAGCCGAACGCAACGCATTCGCTAAATCAAATTTAGAACTCTCCACAGACGAACGCGTTAAATTCTGAATTGAAATTTCGCCGTCTTTTACAATTACTCTGGCAATATTATTCGATGTTTCTACTAAATCAGCCATATCAGCCGACATTCTGTAAACGCCGTTGTGTGCAGCATAAATTGCTCGTAGCAAACCTTCTTGCACGCCTAAATCCATAACTTTTGCTGGAGTGGAATCGCTTTTAACAATTTCAATCGTTAAATTCGGCTCCATTGTTTTGAACTCGGCTTTGATTTCGTTGATGATTTCTTGCATATCAAAAACAAAAGCTTCGTCATAAATCGCTGCGATAATTACTTTAGCAACACTTTCTCTTGGAATCGCATTACGCAAACTTCCTCCAGAAATTTCAGAAATCTGTAAACCAAAATTCTCAAATCCGTCAAATAACAAACGGTTCATGATTTTGTTCGCATTTCCTAATCCTTTATGAATATCCATTCCCGAGTGACCGCCTTTTAAGCCTTTCACTGTAATAGTATAACCCACCGAACCTTCAGGAGTTTCCTCCTCGTTGTAAGTTCTAGTAGCTGTTACATCTACTCCACCAGCACATCCTATATCAATTTCATCGTCTTCTTCGGTATCTAAATTCAATAAAATTTCTCCGTCTAACATGCCACCTTGCAAGCCCATTGCTCCTGTCATCCCCGTTTCTTCATCAATCGTAAACAAAGCTTCAATTGCTGGATGTGGAATATCAGTACTTTCTAAAATCGCCATAATGGTTGCCACTCCTAACCCGTTATCAGCTCCAAGCGTAGTTCCTTTTGCACGAACCCAGTCACCATCGACATACATTTCAATTCCTTGTGTATCGAAATCGAAATTCGTGTCATTGTTTTTTTGGTGAACCATATCCAAATGCGATTGCATTACAATGGTTTTGCGGTTTTCCATACCTGGAGTCGCAGGTTTTTTGATAATTACATTCCCAACATGATCTTTTACTGTAGGTAATCCTAATTTTTGTCCGAATTCCATCATGAACGCAATAACACGCTCTTCTTTCTTAGACGGACGTGGTACGGCATTCAAATCGGCAAATTTGTTCCAAAGTGCTTTTGGCTCTAAATTTCTTATTTCTTGGCTCATTGTTTTGTTTCAGGTTTAAAGTTTCAAGTTTGTGTTAAATATTACACAGTACAAATATAGTCAGAGTTTTAAAATTATTTGGGATATTTAGTTGTATTCTGCGAAGTGTTGAAAACAGATAAAACATAAATTGTTTCTCTTTTTCATCAATGAAATAAAGAATAATGTAAGGAAAAATTTTAACGGGTAATCCGTGATAATCTTTATATCGAATTTGAAAAAACGGATTCTTTGCAATTAATTCAATATATTCTTCAACAATCTGAAAGAAATAAGCTCCTAAATCTTCTCTCTTTGATTCATAATATTCAACCGCTTCTTGAATATCAGCAATTGCTCGAGGTTCAATTACAATTTTATAACTCATTTCTTAGTTTTCAAACGAATTTGCTTTTTCGCCTCTTCCCAAGGAACAAAATTTTCCTTTCTTGAGGTCGCTCTTCTTTCATCTAAAACTACTTTCATTTCTTCAGAAACATTGACGTCATTAATTACAGTTTCGTAATTAAATTTTTCAATCAATTTCATAAAGAAAGTCAATTCGTTATCTGGAATATTTAAAGTTATTTTTGTCATTATTCCTCATTTAAATAACAAATTTACAAAAAAAGAAATGTGCGATTCTATATTATTAGTTAATTTTATAGCAAATATAAATGCGTGAAAAGAAAATTCATCCTTCCTATATTCTTACTTATCCAAATCATCGTGGTGAAAACGATTGGTTTATTTCCTGATTTTGTTGAAAATTGGTACAGCAAAGGTTTTTATCCGAAATTAGCTTTTGTATCGAGAAAAGCATTAGGTTGGTTACCGTTTTCGTTTGGTGATATCATCTATTTCATACTGATTTTGCTTTTATTCCGATGGATTTGGAAACATCGAATTGGCTTTTTCAAAGAATGGAAAAATAACGGATTGGCGATATTGTGTTGGGTTTCGGTGTTTTATTTTTTCTTTCATTTTCTTTGGGGAATGAACTATTACCGAATTCCATTACATGAAAAATTGCAGATTGAAAAAGAATATTCGAAACAACAATTGGTAGCTTTTATTGAAAAAATGTTGGTAAAAACCAATGCACTACAATTGCAAATCACTAAAAATGATTCGGTAGCCGTTGTGATTCCGTATTCCCATGATGAAATTTATGATTTTGCTTTGAAAGGTTATGAAAATATCCCAAACGATTTACAAGAGTTCCGTTACGAAGTAAAAAGCATTAAATCATCGTTATTTAGTTATCCATTAAGTTATATGGGATTTGGTGGTTATTTGAATCCGTTTACCAATGAAGCGCAAGTCAATTATTTAAAGCCAAAATACACTTCACCTTTAACCACTTGCCACGAAATGGCGCATCAAACGGGAATTGGCAGCGAAAGTGAATGCAATTTTATCGGATTTGTAACTGCTTCTAATAATAAGGATTTGTATTTCCAATATTCGGCTTACAGTTTTGCGTTGCGCTATGCGTTGCACAATTTGGACATGATACAAGAAGGAAGTTCTGAACCGTATTTGAAAAAAATCAACAAAGGCGTTTTGAAAAACTTTGAAGAAAACGAAATCTTTTGGAAAGAATACCAAACACCAATCAATACGTTTTTCGAATATTTCTACGACAATTTCCTAAAAGCCAACCAACAAAAAGACGGCATGGAAGGGTATAATAAATTTGTGGGATTGGCGATTGGGTATGGGGAAATTTAGTTCTTGGATTTTACTCTTAAAATTATATTATCAATGTTTTCGTTGAAATAAACTAACAGTGCAATAATTATGTGATAGATTCCAAATAAAATGTTTATAATAGAATTATCCATCATTAAATATTGAAGGCAAACTATTATATGATAGAACGTAAATAAATAAAGAATAGCTTTAATATTTGATTTTAATAAAACAAATAAGAATAAAATTTGAATAAGAAACCTAATTGTACTTAGAGCAATTCTATCGCTTCCAATTTTGTTATAAACTAAGAAAGCAACAATTGATTCAAATAAAAAAACTAATAAAATTGATATATATAAAGTTGGTTTTGCTTTCATAATTTATTTACACTTCATCACTCGTAAAACTAACTTGATTTCTCTTTTTATACGGACGCATAATCAATCGTGCTTCTCTATCGAAGCGGATGTAATTGTAAACCCAATTCAAGAATACGACCGCTTTATTTTTGAATCCGATTAACGAAAACAAATGCACAAACATCCAAACAAACCATGCAAAAACGCCACTAAATTTGAATTTTGGTAAATCGACAACGGCTTTGTTTCTTCCTATGGTTGCCATTGAACCTTTGTCTTTATATTCAAATGGTTTTGGTTCTTTTTTATTGATGATTTTAATTAGATTTTCGGCTAATAACCTTCCTTGTTGCATGGCAGGTTGTGCCATCATGGGATGTCCTTGTGGATATTCTTCTGAAGACATTACGGCAATATCGCCAATTGCAAAGAGATTGTCATAACCTTCTACTTGATTATATTGGTTTACCTTGATACGGTTTGCATTTTTGATAAAACTATCAGCTTTTAATCCATGAGGCAAAGCGCCTTGTACACCAGCTGTCCAAATCACCGTTGCAGAATCAAAAGATAAATCAGAACTAGTGGTAACGGTTTTTCCATCGTAACCTGTTACACGAACGTTTTTCCATACGCTAACTCCTAAATCCAACAAGAATTTTTCCGCTTTTTCAGAAGCATTTTCGCTCATTGAATCTAAAATACGATTGCTTCCTTGAATGAGATTGATTTCCATTTTTCGAACATCTAAATCGGGATAATCTTTTGGGAGAATTGCTTTTTTCATTTCGGCTAAAGCTCCTGCTAGCTCTACTCCTGTTGGACCGCCACCTACTAAAACAAAATTCATCAAACTATGACGTTCGTCGATATCATTGGTAAGTAAAGCTTGTTCAAAATTCTCTAAAATTAAACTTCGAATATTCAACGATTGTGGAATAGTTTTCATCGCCATACTATTTCGCTCGATTTCTTTATTTCCAAAATAATTGGTTTTCGAACCTGTAGCAATGACTAAATAGTCAAATTTCAATTCGCCAATATCGGAGTAAATGGTATTGTTTTCTGCATCAATATCACGAACTTCTGCCAATCGGAAATAAAAATCTTTATATTCCTGAACAATTTTCCGAATTGGATACGCAATTGAGTCGGGTTCTAAACCGCCCGTTGCCACTTGATACATTAAAGGTTGGAAATTATGATAATTGTGTTTATCTAATAAAACAACTTGTACATTTTTATTGCGAAGCTTTTTTGCTAATGATATTCCTGCAAAACCACCACCTATGATGACAATTCTTGGAAAACTACTACGAGGGATGTTCATTGTTATATATCTAGTGTTTCAAAGGTAAGAAATTTCAAGTTCAAGTTCAATCTCAAGAACAAAAGTCAACACATATTTAACTTAATTTTAATTTTTTTAATTGCACTTGATTTTTAAACTTGTCTTTGCACTTGATTTTTGAATTTGTCCTTGTACTTGTATTTGATTTTCGGTAAACTTGTAACAAATTAGTGCAAATCACTACTTATAAAACATGAAATCAGAATCGGAAGCACTTTTCGTAAAACAACTCAAAGAGAATCAGAATATAATCCACAAAATTTGTAGATTATATACTACTGATGAGGATGCGCATAACGATTTGTTTCAGGAAATTACAATTCAGCTTTGGAAAGCATTTCCTAATTTCAGAGGAGATTCTAAATTTACTACTTGGGCCTATCGCGTAGGTTTAAACACTGCTATTACTTTATATAGAAAAAAGAAAAAAAGTATTGATACTATTGAGTTTGACAGTACTTTTCATAAAGTAACGCAAGACGAATACAATTTTGAAGAAGAGGAAAAATTAAAACTTTTATACAGTGCAATTAGTGAACTTAATGACATTGAAAAAGCACTCGTTTTCTTGTATTTAGAGGATAAAGATTACACAGAAATTTCGGAAACATTAGGAATTAGCGAGGTGAATGCACGAGTAAAAATGAATCGTGTAAAAGGAAAATTAAAAAAAATATTAAATCCGTAATTTATGGATGAATTAGAATTATTAAAGAAAGATTGGAAAAAACAAGAAGGTTCTTTCCAACAAATAGGTGAAAAGGAAATTTATGGTATGCTACACAAAGGTTCGTCTTCTATTGTGAAGTGGATTGTTGTGATTAGTATTCTAGAACTTATTTTATGGTCTTCCATTTCATTGTTTACTGCAGATGAAGATTATTTTAAATTATTAAAAATATATCATCTTGACACTGCCATACCTGTGATAGCTGTTATAAATTATGGAGTGATTTTATATTTTATATATTTATTTTATAAAAACTATAAAACTATTAATGCTACTGACACAGTTAAACAATTAATGAAAAGCATTTTAAAAACCCGTAAAACTGTAAAACATTATGTATGGTATAACTTAGCGATGACTGCTTTATCATTCATAATTGTTTTTGTTTTTCAATTTTTATATGACCCGAACATAACAAAAATGATTGAAAAAATATCTCAAAACATGGACCCAAATATTTTTTATTGTATCATGTTTGTAATATATGCAATTATCATTGCTTTATTTGTTGGGCTATTTTGGCTGTTCTATAAGGTTTTGTATGGAATTTTAATGAAACGCCTTCAAAAGAATTATGATGAACTTAAAAAAATAGATTACTAATGAAAAAAATTTTTATTTCCCTATTAACATTAATTACAGGATTATCCTTTTCACAAGAATTAGAAAAAAGTTTGTTGTGGAAAATTTCAGGAAATGGATTAAAGCAAGATTCGTATTTATTTGGTACCATTCACATTACATGCGATCCTACTTTAGATGAAAATACCTTAAATGCACTTAATCAAACAGAACAATTGTATTTAGAGCTTGATATGGACGACAAATCCATGCAAATGCAAATGATGAAATTTATGATGATGAAAGATGGTGTTAAATTATCAACACTTTTAAACGCTGAAGATTTCAAAATTGTAGACGAATTCTTGAAAAAGAACATGAATATGTCGGCTAAAATGTTTGATAGCTTTAAACCCTTTGTGATTACGACTATGTTGTATCCAAAAATGATTGATTGTCCTTTTCAATCAGTGGAAAGCGAATTAATGAAAGTAACTAAGGTACAAAACGAAGAAATTTTTGGTTTAGAAAGTGTTGAAGATCAAATGAAAGTATTTGATAATATTCCGTACCAAGTTCAAGCAGACGAATTGCTTAAAATGGCCAAAGGTGATTTAACCAAAGACAAAGAAGAAATGGCTAAAATGATGACCATTTATCAAAACAAAGACATTGAAGGCATGCTTAAAATGATGGATGATTCTGACAACAAAATTACTTCTGAAAATCAAGAGGCACTTTTGAATAATCGAAATAGAAATTGGATTCCTTTAATGGCGAAAATTATGAGTGAAAAACCAACATTCTTTGGTGTAGGCGCAGGTCATTTAGCCGGTGAAAATGGAGTAATTAAACTGCTGAGAAAAAAAGGATATACGGTAGAGGCCGTAAAATAATCAAAAAAGGTTCTGATTTTCAGAACCTTTTTTTAATATCTCCATTTTCTTTCTATATCTAATTTTGCTTGTTCTTCAAGAACTTCAGCAGGAATTACCTTTAATAAAGAAGGATGCTGTTCAATTGCAAATTCTATTTTTTCTACTAAGCCTTCCACTGTTTCGTTTTCATAATCAATTTCTAATGGTGGTTTAATTTCCATACTTTGTAAAATGCCTTTCTTTTTTATAAACAGCCCTTTTCGATCAAAAGAACGTCTAAAACCATCAATAACAATTGGAACAACTATAGGTTTATGTTGCAAAATAATGTGAGCAGTACCTTTTCTAACTGGTTTAAATGAACGAGTAGTACCTTGAGGAAAAGTAATAACCCAACCATCTTCTAAAGCAATTTTAATGTTTTCAGTATCGTTTGGATTTACTTCTTTTTTTTCTGTAACATCTTTTCCTTTAGCACGCCATGTTCGTTCTACAGTAATTGCTCCTGCATAAGCTAAAATTCTTGGTAATAATCCTTCGTGCATGGTTTCTTTAGCAGCCACATAATACATATTAAGCTTAGGATTCCACAAATATCCTACATTTTTAATGTTATTTTCTCTTCCTTTAAGTGCTGCATTAAATACATGAAACATAGCTACCACATCAGCAAAATAGGTTTGATGATTCGATATAAATAAGACATTGGAGTCGGGTAAATTTCTGATAATTTCAGAACCTTCAATATGCAATCGATTAAAACCTCTGTAACGTTTGTGTGTCAACGATCCAGCAATTCTAATCAACCATTTTTTTAAAAATAATATATGTCCGAAAGGATTTCTTTTAAACAAACCCATAATTATCATCTTTTTTTACAAAACAAGAAAGCAAAAGTAGTAAAATAGGTGGCTTTTTAAAGAAAAAAATCGCAAAATTGAAATTATGAATTTCATTTTTAAACTAATACAAGACTTATTTATTTAAAACCGCTTTAATTGTTTCTTTTAATTCACTCATCATCATTGCAGTTGCACCCCAAACTACATATTTATCAACCATAAAGGCAGGGACCTCAATATCAGTCGCATACGAAGTTGACATTGTAACTTTAGTTATTGTATTTTCATCTAAAAAATCGGCAATTGAAAATTCTAAAACACGCTTAACTTCATCTAAATCGGGAACAAAAGACAATTCTTCTTTAGAAATTCCCATAAAAGGAGCTACTAAAAAATTACTCGGAGGAATATAAATCTCGCTAAATGGCTTAATAATTTGAATTTTATTGGGATGTATTCCTATTTCTTCATGCGTTTCTCTGAGCGCAGTTTCTTCTAAGTTAGCATCCTCTTCTTCCACTTTTCCACCTGGAAACCCAATTTGAGATGAGTGAACACCTGGATAAGAATTTCGAACTATTAAAGCCAAATGTGTTATTTTATTTTTTGGATAAAACAACATCAATACAGCAGCTCTCCTAGGATTTTTATCTAAATAATTCTCTTCTTTTAAAAAGGAAATACGCTCTAAAGGTGCCATTTTTGCATGTGCATCAGTAGAAAGAAGTGTTTCTTTTTCTATCTTTGGAATATATTTTACAAAATCATTAAATAACATACTGTTTGAATTTTTGCAACTTTAAAGGTAGCTTTTTTTTTCAAACAAACTATAATTTCAAAACAAATCTATGTTTAGTAAAGAAGAAGCCTTACAAATAAAAAAGGATTTTTGGATTGCCTTTGCAAATGAATATCCTAGAAAATGGATGTTGTATAATACCAAAATAAAAGATGTAACATTTAAATTTAATGTAGACAATAAAAAAGCACAAGTATCGTTAGATATTGAACCTAAAGATGATGAAAAGCGTAAAATATATTTTGAAAAGGTAGAATCTTTGAAAACTATTCTCTTTGAAGACTACATGGATGATGCCATTTTTGAAAGAAACTATTATTTAGAAACCGGAAAAGTTATTAGCCGAATTTGGGTTGAAAAAACAGGAATAAGCATTAACAACAAAAATACATGGCCTGATATTTTTGAGTTTTTTTATGAAAAAATGGATGCTTTTGAACGCTTTTTCTATGAAAACGAAGATTACATTAAAGATTTAGAGATTAACACTTAATCTACTTTTTTGTTATTTAGTTAACATTTTATTAGAAAGCTAAACTTTAATTTTGACAAAAAATGTTTGCTAACCATTTGTCAATTAAATAATAATTTATTGGGCACTAAAAAATATAATTATGAAAAACTTAATTTTATTATTTATTGTAATTGTTTTTCAATCTTGTCAATCACAAACTAAAGAAAACAAACCTATGAACTCAAATTCTAAAAAAACGGATGCCGAATGGAAAGCAGAACTTACGCCTGAGCAATATGAAATTTTAAGAAACAAAGGAACCGAAAGAGCTTTTACAGGTGAATATTGGGACCATTTTGAAAAAGGGAAATACGTATGTGCAGGTTGTGGAAATGATCTATTTACATCAGACACCAAATTTGATTCGCATTGTGGTTGGCCTTCATTTGATAAAGCAATAAAAGGTTCGGTTGTTTTTAAACAAGATTTAAGCTACGGAATGGTTAGAACTGAAGTATTGTGTTCAAAATGTGATGGTCATTTAGGTCATATTTTTGACGACGGACCTAAAGAAACAACCGGACAACGATATTGTATGAATTCGGTTTCGATAAAATTTATTCCTGAAAAAAAGTAAATTAAAAACTCAAAAGAATCAATTTTAAAATAGTCAACAAAAACTATATTTTTCAGTTAGTTTAATTAAATTGAATACAAATTGTAAACAAAATGTCTGCTAATTGTTAATATAAAAGTTAAACATTAGCCATCGTAAACTATTTTTTATTTAAATTAGCATTAATATTAGCAACCTCTTTTCGGAATATCAAAATAACTTTAAAATTTTGAAGCTATGCTTATAATTTCTGTACAAAACAACATTAAAGAAAACATCGAGTTACTTCGACAACTTTCTCATGATGAATATCTTTTTCATAATGAAATTATAGGAAATGCATCAATAGGTGAACATATGCGCCATATTATTGAGCTATTAGGTGCTGTTGTAAAAAATTATGACAATGGCATAATTAGTTATGATAAAAGAGCACGAGATATAAATATTCAAACAAATAAAAAAGAGGCTATTAAAGTATTAGAAAGGTTTCAATTTCAATTAGATAAACCTAATAAAACTTTATATTTAGAACACCACTGTTCAAGTTCTACAAAAATAATTCAAACCAATTATTTTAGAGAATTATTATATAATTTAGAACACAGTATCCATCATCAAGCCCTAATTAAAGTAGCTTTACACCGTTTGCCTCACATTAAAGTTCCAGATTCTTTTGGAGTAGCTCCTTCTACTCTAGAATACCGATTGCAATGTGCACTGTAACCTTTATTCCAACACATAACGGCTGTATTATAACATCTAATCGCGATGAAAAAATCAATCGCGAAAAAGCAATTCCACCCCAAGAATATATAGTAAATGGAAGTAAAATTATATTTCCTAAAGACTCAAAAGCTGGTGGTACTTGGATAGCTCACAATGAGAATAAAATTATTATTTTGCTCAATGGAGCTAAAGAAAAGCACATAAAAAAAGAAAAATATCGTAAAAGTAGAGGTTTAATTGTATTAGAATTAATGTCCTCAAAACATACTTTAAGCTTTTGGGAATCAATTGATTTAACTAATATTGAACCTTTTACAATTGTTGTTTATGAAAACAAATCTTTATTTCAATTACAATGGAATGAAGTCATAAAAAGTAGTGAGCAATTTAATGAAAATGAAAATCATATTTGGTCGTCTTCTACCCTATATTCAAATGATATACGGGAACAAAGAAAAATGTGGTTTACTGATTTTTCAAAAAACAAACCTAATCCTACAGCAACTGAAATTTTAGACTTTCATCAATTTACCGAATCTGAAAATAAAGAATTTGGTCTTCAAATTAATCGCAATAACACTTTAAAAACGATTAGTATTACTCAATGTGTGGTTGAAAACAACGTTATCAAAATGCAATATTTGGATTTATTAAAATGAAAAAACTAAGTCTATTTTTTCATAAGCTTACTCATTGGGAATATTGGCCTTATCAAGTCGTTTATTTTCCGGTGTATTTTCAATATTTGTATTATGCAATAAGAACACAATCTTTTTTCTATTTCAATGCATCAAATCCTACTATTAAAAATGGAGGATTTTTCATGGAGTCTAAAAAAGAAATTTATGATTTAATTCCGCCTCAATATTACCCAAAAACACTTTTAATTCATCCTTCAGAAACTATAGAGTGTATTTTGGAAAAAATCAAAACAAGCGCAATTGATTTTCCACTTATAGCCAAACCTGACATTGGTTTAAGAGGAACTGCAGTAAAAAAAATTCATCATCCAGAAGAATTAAAAGAGTATCTCAATAAAGCAAAATTTGATGTTTTACTTCAGGATTTAATACCTTTTAAAAATGAAATCGGACTTTTTTATGTAAAACTACCTAACCAACCAGGAACAATTACAGGAATTGTGTCTAAAGAATTTATGATAATTAAAGGAAATGGAAAAAATACCATCCGTGAACTACTTCATAACGATAAAAGATACTTATTTCAATTAAATACTTTAGAAAAAGAATATAAAGAAAAATTAAATACGATTTTAAAAGATGGAGAAACGATAAATTTAGTTCCTTATGGCAATCATTGTCGAGGCACAAAATTTGTTGATGCTAGTAATGAAATTACGCAAGAAATGATCGAAAGTTTTAATCATATTTGTGCTCAAATTAAAGGATTTCACTTTGGACGTATGGACATTATGTTTCAATCTTTTGAAGATTTAGCGAAAGGAAAAAACTTTCAAATTGTTGAAATCAACGGAGCTATTAGCGAACCTACTCATATGTACGACCCTAAACACAGTTTATGGTTTGGATGGAAAGAATTAATGCGTCATTTTCACTACATGTATTTAATTAGTAAAAACAATCATAAAAATGGCGCCAAGTATTTAACTTTTAAAGAAGGTGTTAATGAATTTAAAAATCATCATAAACACTATAATTCTATTTTAGAATTTTAAGATTATTTAAATGTTAAAATCAGATATTTTTTAAGAAAATATAGACAAAAAAAAGAAATAAAATTTATATTTGAGAAAATTTATTTCTCAATGAAAAAACTATTCTTATCACTACTTATTATTGGAGCTTTTAATGGAAATGCTCAAAAAACAACCAAAGATTATTCGCAATATTATTCAACAGATTCCATTTTTAATGCTGCTTTAGAATATTATCAAAACGAAAAATTTGATAATGCTATAAACGAGTATAAAAAAATTGCAACTACAGATCCTAAATATCTAGCTGCACAATATGAAATTGCCTTAACTTTATTTACTGATGGTAAAAAAGAAGAATTGGCAAAATTTTTAGAATCTCTTTATACTAGTGGTAAAATGAAGGAATACCCCGCTTTTTATACACTTTATGGAACTTATTTTAGTGATGAAAAAGAATTTGAAAAATCAGAAAAAATATTCAATGAAGGCGCTCAGTATTTGAGCAATTCTTCAAATTTTTTATATAACCAAGCTATACTTTACATTAGAAAAGAAGACAATCAAAAAAGTGTCGATTTATTAAAAAAAGTAATCACCTTAAATCCAAATCTTGCATCCGGACATTATTTCTTAGGATTGCTAGCCTTTGAAAATGGCAACATTGTAGAAGGAAGTTTAGCAATGCTTAGTTATTTAGCTATTGCTCCTAACGGAAAATTTGCTCATGAAGCATTATCTAAATTAAATACAAAATTTGGAGAAAATTTTTTAACAAAAGGAAAACTTGTCTTTTCTAAAACAGGTGATAATTTTGATGAATTAGAATTAATTCTTAGAAACCAACTTCCATTAAGAAAAGCATATAAACTTAAAACTGATATTGATGATGTTGTGATGCGTCAAATGCAAGCGGTAATGGAATATAGTGTAGACCATAAAATGGGTAATGGATTTTTTGAAACCACATACTTGCCTTGGATAAAAGATGTTGTATCGAAAAATCAATTTGAAGGATTTAGTTATTATATGCTTTTAGGACTAGAAGAGCAACTTGGAAAAGAAATCACAAAACATAAAAAAGAGATAACCAATTTTTATGAAAAATATTATTTAGTTGATTTTTGGAACCAATTTGCAAAAAGAAATATAGAACATTATGGAAAAAATCAAGATGTTGTTATTTATTTAAATGATGGAAAACCTTTCATATATGGCCCTGTAATTAATGGTAAAAAAGAAGGTAAATTCAAACTTTTAGGAGATAATGGAAATATTGAAGGAGATCTAAACATTAAAAATGATGAGTTAGATGGTTTACAAACCTATTACGATGATAAAGGCAATATCGAAATCGAAAAAATGTACGCTAACGGCAAGTTAAATGGAGAGAAAAAAGAATATTATTCTAATGGAAATCTAAGTACTATAGAAATTTATAAAGATGATGTTTTACATGGTTTAAGCAGCACATATCATGTTAATGGTGGAAAAAATTGCGAACTTAATTTTACTAATGGAGAAAGAGATGGTGCTTTAACTTGCTATTATTCAAACGGAACAAAAAGTAGTGTAGTAACTTATGCTAATGACAAACTTAATGGTCCTTACATGCTGTATAATGAATTAGGAGATATTACAGTCGCAGCAAATTATAAAGATGGAGAACTAGACGGAAAATATACAGAATATTTTGATGGTAAAACTATCAAGGCAGAAGCTAATTATGTAAATGGCAAAGTAGTAGATAGTTATAAAAAATATTATTCTAACAATACAATTGAATTTGAAAGCATTTATGCTAATGGAAAAATAATCAAAACAACAAACTATTTCTTTAATGGTAAAATTTCATCTGAACTTGTATTTAATGACAAAGAAGAATTAGATAGTTACAGCTACTACAATCCAAAAGGGGAAAAATATTTTGAAGAAAAATATAAAGGTGGCGAATTAAAATATGGTTTACAATATTCATATAACAATCCTAAACCTGTTGAAGTAAATCTTACTAAAAAAGCATTTACCATATCTAGTATGGATAATAAAAAACAAATCTCTGGCTTTTTTGAAAAAGGGAAAAAAACAGGAGAATGGAATTACTATTTTACTAATGGAAACTTAAAAATCAAAGAAAATTTTGTTGATGGAAAACAATCAGGAATAAGTTATACCTATAATATTAGAGGAAAATTATCCACTATTTCTCACTACACAGATGACAATTTAAATGGAACTTACGAAATCTATGACAATGGCATTTTAAATGAAATTTCATATTATTCAAACGGTAGCCAAAACGGACCTTTTAAAACATTTTATGCAGATGGAGCTTTAAAAACCGAAGGTTTTATTGTTGATAATGATATTGATTTCACAAAAACAACATATAAACAATCTGGTGAAGTTTCTCAAATTTCTAAATTTATTGAAGGTGAAGTTGTACATACAGAAAGTTATGACAAATCTGGAAAAAAAGAATTTGAAATCAATTATAAAAATAATACCGGAAAAGTAAATTTAAGTTTAAGTAATGGCACTACAACACAAGAATTTGAATTAAAAAATGGTTATTATAACGGGAAATTTATAGCTAAAGATAAACTTGGAAATAAAATCTCAGAATTTCAGTATGTTAATGGACGAATCCACAACAACTATAAATATTATAGCCCTGTTGGAAGTTTAATGTTTGACAGAAACTACTATTGCGGTTTAATTAATGGAACCGACACACAATATGATTTAGTTGGTAACTTAAGAATAACAAGTGAATATTCTTTTGGAAATGAAAATGGTAAAACAATACGCTATTATCATAATAAAGCCAAAATGTTTGAATATTCAGAAATGGATGGATTAACAGATGGCGACTACATTTTTTATAATCAAAAAGGAGAACCTATCTTAAAAATATTTTATGAAAGTAATGCAGTTGTAGGCTATGCTATTTTAAGTAAAACTGGAGGTTTCTCTGAAAAAATCAATACACCTAATGAAAGTGCTGATATCGTTTCTAATTATCCAAATGGAAAAACTGCAATTACAATAAATATAGTAAAAGGTGTTCCTCATGGTAAACACACTATCTATAACCAAGATGGAAAAGTAGAATATGAAGCTAATTATAATGCAGGTGTCTTTGAAGGAGAACGTATAGAATATTACGCAAACGGTAAAATTTATAAAAAAGAACATTTACTAAACGGTGATTTTGAAGGAGTGCATACGTATTTTAAAGAAGACGGTAAACCATGGATTACTGCTAATTATAAAAATGACGAACTTCATGGCGACTTCCTAATTTATACAAATGGAGTGTTATCACTAACTAAAAAATTTGATTCAGATGAATTGGTCGAAATTGTTAAATAATAGTCGTATTTTATTATTACTAATTGGATTTGGTTTTTCAAGTACTGCACAAAATGGTCTTGAAGATTACAAAAAACAATTCCCAGATTTTAATGAAGTAGTTTTACTTGATTATCAAGGGTATGATATATTTATTGAAAATAAAAAAATAAAAATCATACAAAACACTTCATTTGAATCCATGATTTTATCTGAAAATGGAATTCATAACAATAAAGAATCTTTTACTTATTCTGAATTAGTAAAACTTATTGATTATGATGCTTACTCAGTGGTAAATATCAAAGGAAAAGAGAAAAAAATAAAAGTATCTCAAACTGCTGAAAAAAACTCAAGCAGTAGCTCGGTTTTCTTTGATGACATTAAAGAACGACAACTAATTTTTCCAAATTTAGAAACCGGTTCAAAAAAAGTGTATCACTATAAACGCGAATTTGTAGATCCTTTTTTACTTCATAAATACATGTTCATTGGTGGATTCCCTATCAAAAATGCCACTTTTGAAGTAAAAACAGATAAAAATATAAATATTGGATACAAGATTTTTAACGACCCTAATAACACTATCGAATTCGAAAAGAAAGAAGTAAAAGGGAAATTTGTTTACACCTGGACATTAAAAGATGTTAAGGCTTATAAATTTGAATCCAATAGCCCTGGAATATTACATTCTGCCCCTCACATTGATATTTATATAAAAGACTATACCATCAACAATACAAAAACTGAAGTATTAGATGATATAGATTTATTACATAAATATTACCAAGGTTTCGTTACAAATATCAATAAAAAAGAATGTATTGATTTAAAAAAAATAACAGAAGAAATCACTAAAGATAAAACGACTGAAGAAGAAAAAATCAAAAGCATTTTTTATTGGGTTAAAGACAATATTAAATATGTAGCTTTTGAAAATGGATACGAAGGATTTATCCCTAGAGAAGCTTCATTGGTTTTCGAAAGAAAATTTGGAGATTGTAAAGACATGGCTAACATTATTGTATCAATGGCAGCTTATGCAAATGTTAAGAATGTAAATCTTAGTTGGATAGGCACTAGAGAAATACCTTATTCTTACACAGAATTAGCTACACCAGCAGTGGATAATCATATGATTGCTTCCTATAAAAAAGGAGATGAATATATCTTTTTAGATGCAACAGATAGAGAAACGCGTTTTGGTTTACCTAGCTCCTTCATTCAAGGCAAAGAAGCATTAGTAAATAATGGTACAACTTATAATATTGTAAAAGTTCCTGTTGTATCTGCAATAAACAACAAAGTAGATGATATCGTAAAAATCAAAATTCAAAATGACAAATTGATTGGTAACGGTCGAATGGAATTTAATGGCTTCAACAGAAGTATGACTCTAATGCAAATTGGTGATGCTTCTGGAAAATCACGCTTTGAAATGATTAAAAGTCTAGTATTAAAAGGAAATAATAAGTTCAATTTAAATTCCTATACAGAAGAAAATATTGGGAATCGTGATTTGCCTTATTTCGTTAATTATGATTTTGAATTGGATAATTATTTAATCAAAGTAGATAAAGAAGTGTATCTTAATCCGTTTTTACACAAAATTTTTGAAAAAAACCCAATTCAAAAAGACAGAATAACAGGCTATGATTTTGAAATTATTTCATTTTTTAATTCCGAATACGAATATGAAATCCCTTCTAATTATAGTTTAAAATACATTCCTAAAGACTTTACTTTAGAAAACGAACTATTAAAAGTAGGAACAACTTACACAAAAGGAGATAATAAAATAACGGTTAAATATACATTTGAAGTAAAAAAACTAGTTATTGAACCAAATGATTTCCAATTGTGGGATGATAGTATCAAAAAAATGAAAAGCAATTATAGCGAAACTTTAATTTTAATCGAAAAATAAAACCATCAAATGAGAAAAATCCTTTCAAAATGTATTCTTGTTTTATTGTTGTGTCAGGTTAATTCTTTAATCGCACAAGAATATACATTTAAAAATTATAAGTGGGAGCAAAAACCAGAACCTTTTACTGCCCCAGAAGCTTATAAAAACGAAAATGAAATCATTGTTAGTAGAACCATTAAAATTGAAGTTGTAAACGACAAGAACGGTCCTAAACAATACTATTTATTACACGATAAAATTTTTATCAATTCTGATGATGCTATTGAAAAAAACAATAAAATTTACTTGCCATTTAGTTCTAATGAAAATGTAGTTAAAAACGAAGCTCGAGTAATATTAAAAAGTGGCAAAATAATATCATTGGATAAAAAAGATATAAAAGAGGAAGTAGATGAAGAACGTGGAATAAAATACAATTATTTTGCAATTAACGGATTAGAAAAAGGAGCATTGATTGAAAAAATATTCCTTTTAGAAGAAGCGCCAGAGTTAAATGGTAAAACATTTAGAATGCAGGATGACTTACCAATATTAAATATCGACTTCGAACTAATACATCCAAATCACTTAGTATTTAAAACTAAAGGTTACAACAATTTAGCTGAAGCTAATATTGATGACAAACGCTATGAAAATAAAATCTCTATTAGCGTAAAAGAAACCAATGTTCCAAAATTAGAAGACGATGAAAAATATTCGAATTGGAAAGCAAACATCAAACACTTCCGTTATAAATTAGACGAAAATCTATACAATGGTTCAAAGAATTTATATAATTATAAAGAGTTTGCTGCAAATGTATTTGAAAGATTTAATGCTGAGTTAGACAAAAAAAGTCAAAAATCAGTTGAAGATTTTTGTAAATCAATTCCTAAATCAAATAATTTACAAGAGCAAATTTGGAACATTGAAAACAAAGTAAAAAAAACAATTCCATACAACCGCTACTTTGATAAAAAAGAAAACCTTGCAGAAGTTATCAAAACGAAACAAGCTAATCAAACCGAAATTTTATCACTATATCTGGCAATTTTTAAACATTTCAAAATAGAAAATCAAATTGTATTTGCTTCAAATAGATATGATATTCCTTTTGATCCTGAATTTGAAAGTTATGAAAACTTAGACGAACTTTTGTTCTTCTTCCCTTCTATCAATAAATTCATGACACCAACAGAAATTGAATATAGAATACCTTTAATACCAAATATATTAGCAAATAACAACGGACTTTTCATCAAAGGAAAAGAATTTGCAGGAGTAAAAATGGGTATTGGAGAAGTTAACTTTATTCCAATTCCTGGAGTAGAAATTACACATGATGTAATGAACATTACAATCGATTTTACAAAAGACATTGAAAATCCTATTATTACAAACGAAATGTCATTTGGAGGTTATGCCGCATTAAATTTCCAACCTATAAAAGACTTTGCGCCAGCTGAACAATACAAAGAAATTTTAAAAAGCATTGCAGAAAATTATACACTACAAGAAGAATACACTTCTTTAACAACTGAAAATGATGGAACCGACTTTATTGGAAAAAAACCTTTTGTTTTAAAAGTTACTTTTGAAGGTAAAGATTTAGTTCAAAAAGCAGGCGATAACTATCTTTTCTCTGTTGGAAAAACGATAGGTTCTCAAATGGAGTTATATCAAGAAAATAAACGTATGATGCCCGTAGAAATTGATTATCCACATTCTTACTTACGTAAAATTAAAATCAAATTACCAAAAGGAGCTACGGTTAAAAACTTAGAAAAGTTTACAATGAATTACAAAACTGACATCAATGGTAAAACAGAAGCAGCCTTTGTAAGTGATTACAAGACCCAAGGCGATGAAATTATGATTGAAAATACAGAATACTATAATATAATTAATTATCCTTTAGAACACTTCGATTCATACAAAGCAGTCATCAACGCAGCTGCCGACTTTAATAAAATTGTTATTGTACTAAATCAATAGAAAATCTAATAAACTCTCAAAATCCGGCTTCATAAGAGTCGGATTTTTTTATGGCGTTACTCCGCTTAATCGAGTCGAGCTATCCGTACTCGCTTTACTTAAAATTTTAAAGAATTTTAAGTAAGAGCACAAACAATTACTCCACCCGAGCTTGCGAACTGACGAAATAATTCCTAACGCAGAATTGGTTTTCATTAGAACAATTATACTTTTCTCAGTCCATTAGTCACCATAAATTGGTAAAAATCACTCTTTAAAATATTCAAAAAACTTGATCGTGCTCGCAGATTCACAAGCGTGTTGCTCTCCTTATTGATTCATGAAGTAGAAAACCACTTTTGAATTATTTCTCCAGTCCTGTAGGGACTATATACTGGTAACAAAAACCTCATAAAGATTTTAAAAAAGCTAGAAGGCTTTAGCCTAACTAGCCAAGTACATTTGTTAGCAAACTATAACGTTAGCGATTCAAGTATATAAACCACAAAACCACCTTAATTAGATGGTTTTATATATTTAGAGTCCCATCGGGACGATCTATTGGTAACAAAAAACCCCTCATCGAATGATGAAGGGTTTTCAAAAGACTCGAGGACTATGTCCGACTGAGCGAAGCTAAAGGCGGCGACATACTCTCCTACATGACTGCAGTACCATCTGCACTGTCGTCTCGAAGTTTCGGGATTAACTTCTCTGTTCGATATCTTTAATTATTTTTTTTTTAAATTACATACAACAAAAAACCCCTCATCGAATGATGAAGGGTTTTCAAAAGAAAGGCGGCGACATACTCTCCCACATGACTGCAGTACCATCTGCGCTGTCGGGCTTAACTTCTCTGTTCGGAATGGGAAGAGGTGAGCCCCGACGCAATAACCACCTTAAGTTTTTAGTTAGTAGTTTCTAGTTTACAGTAGGGAGAAAACTCCAAACTCATAACTTTTAACTCCTAACTGCCACGCCATAGGCGGGCAAATATCTTAACATACTGAGATAAAAATAATTTAAAGAAAGTTTCGCTCCCCGCCTTAGCGGGGAGGCTTGTACATAAGCTTACGGGTTATTAGTACTACTCGACTATGACATTACTGCCTTTACATCTATAGCCTATCAACGTGGTCATCTTCCACGACCCTTAAAAGAAATCTCATCTTGTGGTGGGTTTCGCGCTTATATGCTTTCAGCGCTTATCCCTTCCCGACGTAGCTACTCTGCAGTGCTCCTGGCGGAACAACAGATACACCAGCGGTCAGTCCAATTCGGTCCTCTCGTACTAGAATCAGATCCACTCAAATTTCTAACGCCCACAGTAGATAGAGACCGAACTGTCTCACGACGTTCTGAACCCAGCTCGCGTGCCACTTTAATGGGCGAACAGCCCAACCCTTGGGACCTTCTCCAGCCCCAGGATGTGACGAGCCGACATCGAGGTGCCAAACCCCCCCGTCGATATGAGCTCTTGGGGGAGATCAGCCTGTTATCCCCGGCGTACCTTTTATCCTTTGAGCGATGGCCCTTCCATGCGGAACCACCGGATCACTATGCTCTACTTTCGTACCTGATCGACCTGTATGTCTCTCAGTCAAGCTCCCTTATGCCATTGCACTCTACGCACGGTTACCAAGCGTGCTGAGGGAACCTTTAGAAGCCTCCGTTACTCTTTTGGAGGCGACCACCCCAGTCAAACTACCCACCAAGCAATGTCCCCCGGTTTCGGGGTTAGGCCTCAGACAAGCAAAGGGTGGTATTTCAACAATGACTCCACAACGCCTAGCGACGCCACTTCACAGTCTCCCACCTATCCTACACATCACGTGTCCAAGGTCAATACTAAGCTATAGTAAAGGTGCACAGGGTCTTTTCGTCCCACTGCGGGTAAGCGGCATCTTCACCGCTACTACAATTTCACCGAGCTCATGGCTGAGACAGTGTCCAGATCGTTACACCATTCGTGCAGGTCGGAACTTACCCGACAAGGAATTTCGCTACCTTAGGACCGTTATAGTTACGGCCGCCGTTTACTTGGGCTTCATTTCAATGCTTCTCCGAAGATAACATCTCCACTTAACCTTCAAGCACCGGGCAGGTGTCAGGCCCTATACTTCATCTTACGATTTTGCAGAGCCCTGTGTTTTTGATAAACAGTCGCCTGGACCTCTTCACTGCGGCCAGCATTGCTGCTGGCGACCTTTCTCCCGAAGTTACAGGTCTATTTTGCCTAATTCCTTAGCCATGAATCTCTCGAGCACCTTAGGATTCTCTCCTCAACTACCTGTGTCGGTTTACGGTACGGGTACTTATAATCTGAAGTTTAGAAGATTTTCTTGGCAGCCTTTAGGTACACTATCTCGTTGTCCGAAGACTCTGAGTACTATCGCATTTCACCAGTCCCAGCGGATTTGCCTACCGGGCCTATAGCTAAGTGCTTTAACGAACTATTCCGTCAGTTCGCGGTACTTTCACCACTGCGTCTCTCCATCACAATTATAAGTAGTACGGGAATATTAACCCGTTGGCCATCGACTTCCCCTTTCGGGTGCGCCTTAGGACCCGACTAACCCGCAGCTGATTAGCATAGCTGCGGAAACCTTAGTTTTTCGGTGTGCGGGTTTCTCGCCCGCATTATCGTTACTTATGCCTACATTTTCTTTTCTAAACAGTCCAGCATGACTCACATCACACCTTCGACCCAGTTTAGAATGCTCCCCTACCACTTGTATTACTACAAATCCATAGCTTCGGTAGTATGCTTATGCCCGATTATTATCCATGCTCGTCCGCTCGACTAGTGAGCTGTTACGCACTCTTTAAATGAATGGCTGCTTCCAAGCCAACATCCTAGCTGTCTGGGCAGACAAACCTCGTTTTTTCAACTTAGCATACATTTGGGGACCTTAGCTGATGGTCTGGGTTCTTTCCCTCTCGGACATGGACCTTAGCACCCATGCCCTCACTGCTGGTAAACATTATATAGCATTCGGAGTTTGTCAGGAATTGGTAGGCGGTGAAGCCCCCGCATCCAATCAGTAGCTCTACCTCTATATAACTTATACCCAGCGCTGCACCTAAATGCATTTCGGGGAGTACGAGCTATTTCCGAGTTTGATTGGCCTTTCACCCCTACCCACAGGTCATCCGAAGACTTTTCAACGTCAACCGGTTCGGACCTCCACTATGTGTTACCACAGCTTCATCCTGCCCATGGGTAGATCACACGGTTTCGCGTCTACCATTACTGACTAAAGCGCCCTATTCAGACTCGCTTTCGCTACGGATCCATACCTGAAGTACTTATCCTTGCCAGCAACGGTAACTCGTAGGCTCATTATGCAAAAGGCACGCCGTCACCCCACGAAAGGGCTCCGACCGCTTGTAAGCGTATGGTTTCAGGATCTATTTCACTCCGTTATTCACGGTTCTTTTCACCTTTCCCTCACGGTACTGGTTCACTATCGGTCTCTCAGGAGTATTTAGCCTTAGCGGATGGTCCCGCCAAATTCACACAGGGTTTCACGTGCCCCGCGCTACTCAGGATACCACTATTCTTATCTTCTCTTACTCATACGGGACTATCACCCTCTCTGGTTAACCTTTCCAGGTTATTCCGATTCAATCCGCAAGAAATCTCGTGGTCCTACAACCCCAGCATTGCCATAACAACACTGGTTTGGGCTAATCCGCGTTCGCTCGCCACTACTTACGGAATCACTTTTGTTTTCTTCTCCTCCGCCTACTTAGATGTTTCAGTTCAGCGGGTTTGCTCACCTATCGGTGTACTATGTCTTCAACATAGTGGGTTGCCCCATTCGGATATCTACGGATCAATTCGTGTGTGCCAATCCCCGTAGCTTTTCGCAGCTTATCACGTCCTTCTTCGCCTCTGAGAGCCTAGGCATCCCCCATACGCCCTTATTTTGCTTATGTGCCGCCTATTTCTATTTGCATAAAAATAGGACTTTCTTTATAAATACGTGATAAATCACGCATCTACTGTACTTTCTACTTTTTAAATGTATTGTATCTCAATATGTCAATGAACTTTTTTCCTTTCGGAATCGTGGAGAATATCGGAGTCGAACCGATGACCTCCTGCGTGCAAGGCAGGCGCTCTAGCCAGCTGAGCTAATCCCCCGTTTTTTTAGTGTTCAGTTAACAGTTATCAGTTAACAGTACTTCAAACGGCTACTCAACCTCTAAAATTTCCTTTAAACAAACTTAAAAAAGTAGTCCCGGGCAGACTCGAACTGCCGACCCCTACATTATCAGTGTAGTACTCTAACCAGCTGAGCTACGAGACTCTGTTTTCTTTGCTTATTCTTATTTTTTAAATTAACAGCGAGAGTAATATTTCCCTTTCAACCAAAACCTTGCGGCTCAAATCTTCTCTAGAAAGGAGGTGTTCCAGCCGCACCTTCCGGTACGGCTACCTTGTTACGACTTAGCCCTAGTTACTAGTTTTACCCTAGGCAGCTCCTTGCGGTCACCGACTTCAGGCACCCCCAGCTTCCATGGCTTGACGGGCGGTGTGTACAAGGCCCGGGAACGTATTCACCGGATCATGGCTGATATCCGATTACTAGCGATTCCAGCTTCACGGAGTCGAGTTGCAGACTCCGATCCGAACTGAGATAGGTTTTGTAGATTCGCTCCTGCTCGCGCAGTGGCTGCTCTCTGTACCTACCATTGTAGCACGTGTGTGGCCCAGGACGTAAGGGCCGTGATGATTTGACGTCATCCCCACCTTCCTCACAGTTTACACTGGCAGTCTCGTTAGAGTTCCCGACATGACTCGCTGGCAACTAACGACAGGGGTTGCGCTCGTTATAGGACTTAACCTGACACCTCACGGCACGAGCTGACGACAACCATGCAGCACCTTGTAAATTGTCCGAAGAAAAAACTGTTTCCAGTCCTGTCAATCTACATTTAAGCCCTGGTAAGGTTCCTCGCGTATCATCGAATTAAACCACATGCTCCACCGCTTGTGCGGGCCCCCGTCAATTCCTTTGAGTTTCACACTTGCGTGCGTACTCCCCAGGTGGGATACTTATCACTTTCGCTTAGCCACTCAACTTGCGCCGAACAGCTAGTATCCATCGTTTACGGCGTGGACTACCAGGGTATCTAATCCTGTTCGCTCCCCACGCTTTCGTCCATCAGCGTCAATCCATTGTTAGTAACCTGCCTTCGCAATTGGTATTCCATGTAATATCTAAGCATTTCACCGCTACACTACATATTCTAGTTACTTCACAATAATTCAAGCCTTACAGTATCAATGGCAGTTCCATCGTTGAGCGATGGGCTTTCACCACTGACTTATAAGGCCGCCTACGGACCCTTTAAACCCAATGATTCCGGATAACGCTTGGATCCTCCGTATTACCGCGGCTGCTGGCACGGAGTTAGCCGATCCTTATTCCTACAGTACCGTCAAGCTCCCACACGTGGGAGGGTTTCTTCCTGTATAAAAGCAGTTTACAATCCATAGGACCGTCTTCCTGCACGCGGCATGGCTGGTTCAGTCTTGCGACCATTGACCAATATTCCTCACTGCTGCCTCCCGTAGGAGTCTGGTCCGTGTCTCAGTACCAGTGTGGGGGATCTCCCTCTCAGGACCCCTACCCATCATCGTCTTGGTAAGCCGTTACCTTACCAACTAACTAATGGGACGCATGCTCATCTTGTACCGTTGGAACTTTAATATAACCAACATGCGAAGGTTATATACTATGGGGCATTAATCCAAATTTCTCTGGGCTATTCCCCTGTACAAGGTAGATTGCATACGCGTTACGCACCCGTGCGCCGGTCTCAAAGGAGCAAGCTCCTTCTACCCCTCGACTTGCATGTGTTAGGCCTGCCGCTAGCGTTCATCCTGAGCCAGGATCAAACTCTTCATCGTATATTGTTCGTTAGTTAAACTAACATTGTTTTATTCGATTCAAGTCGCTAGGTTGTTTTCAATTTACTCGAAAAATCTTACTCTCTCTTATTTTCAAAATTACATCACTGTAATTTTGTGCTGTCAATTCAATATGTCTATGAACGTGTCATTCTTTGTTTTCGAGACAAGTTAGTAACTTGTCTTTACATCGCCACTGTTTCAGTTAGCGGGTGCAAAAGTACAACTCTTTTTTAATCTGGCAAGCTTTTTTGAAAAAATTTTTTGATTATTTTTTCCCGACCACTTACTCATTATTTTTAAGAACTTGTACGCCCCGATTCTTTCGTTTCGGGTCGGCAAAGATACTACCTTTACTTTTTATTATCCAAATCTTTTTTTAACTTTTTTTAAAAGTTTTTTTGATTTGTTTAATCTTCAGTTTGTATGTGAACTTCTGCTCTAATGCGGGTGCAAAAGTAGAAATCTTTTTTGTTCCCACAAGGCTTTTAGCTTCTTTTTTTGTTCTTTTTTTTATTGTTTTTCTTAACACGCTGATAACAAGGATTTAATATAGGAAAGTTTTTTACATCCCCCTACCCCCCTTCGAAGGGGGAATGCTTTCTAAGAAGGATTCGTTTATTTTGTTTTACACTATATATATGTATGGTTTCAGGTTTCAAGTTTCAGGTGTGGGCTTAACTGTGTTAAGCAATAGCCTACTTCGTAGGAGATTCCTACTTCGGCGAAATGACAGAACAAGGGCAAGAACAAGAACAAGTTCTATGGCAAGGATAATTATTTTCGCTTCGCTCAAATGTTAGCCTACTTGAGTAGGAGATTTCTCGTGAACTCGAAATGACATAATGGTTTTAAAAATGAAATAGTCTTCTGGAATACTATACGTCTTCTCTAGCCCCGATGGGAGTGGCATCCTTTTATAAACCTGACAGGTTTTTGAAAACCTGTCAGGTTTGTAAAAGATATAGCGGACAGCGGGACGAATAGTTTTATGGAATGCTGAATGGGTGCTTCTAAAAAAAAATTAATCTTTTGAAACTGGTTTTTGTAGTTTGATTTTATTAATCCAGTGTTCGTTTAATTTATCGAAGTCTATGGGCTTCTTGGGATCTTGCTTGGTGAGTTGGCCTTGATTGAAGGCGGCGTTTAAGATACCTTCTATATGATAGTCTTCTTTTACTTCAAATGGATTGTACTCGGTTTTGAGGTTGATGTCGAATAAATAGGCTGTGGAATTCGCCCAAAAGGCTTTCCATCCGCTTTTGTATTCTTTGATTAGATCGAAAGTAGTGCTTCCGGTTTGGCGGTAAATGAGTTTGACTAGGATTTGACCGTCTTTACGGGATAGCTTTTTTAAACGTGGTTCGAATTCTTCTTCTAAATACTTTTCTACGATTTTAAAGTATTTCTTTTTTTCGCGACTGGTCTTCAGTTTTGCCATGGTAGCGTTTAATTGCGTTAGCTTATCTGCCGTTAATTTGGCATACGGGTATACTTTAAAGATTCTTCTCTTTAATATTAACTTGGCTTTTTTGTCTTCATCACTGGCATAGACGTTATTTGGCGTGAAAATAATTTCTTTTAATTCAATGGAATATATAATAGACGAATCTTGAGCCGTCATTTGTAACGTATCGGTTTCGGTTTGGGCAAAAGAGAAAGTAGCGATGAACAAGAAAAAACTACTTAATAATAATTTGTACATGATGATTGATTTTAACTTTTTAACTCACTGCAAAAAGTAAACCAAAATTATTGAAATATTGTGAAACTCTACTTACTTATTTCTATTTTAGCAAAAAATTATAGATACTATGAGCACAAAATCGATATTAAAGAAGTCGTCGATGACTTTTTTGGAAAATTATTTGAATAATGCCTCGCCAACGGGACATGAAGCGGAAGGACAAAAAATTTGGATGGACTACCTAAAACCGTATGTAGATACTTTTATTACTGACACGTATGGGAGTGCGGTGGGAGTGATTAATCCAGATGCGCCATATAAAGTGGTGATTGAAGGTCATGCTGATGAAATTTCGTGGTATGTGAATTATATTACTGATGACGGATTAATCTATGTGATTAGAAACGGAGGTTCGGATCATCAGATTGCGCCATCGAAGCGTGTGAACATTCATACAAAGAAAGGAATTGTTCGTGGCGTTTTTGGTTGGCCAGCGATTCATACAAGAGGAAGAGCCGGAAAAGCAGAAGAATCAGCAAAAATTGAAAACATATTTATTGACTGTGGTTGCTCTACGAAAGCCGAAGTAGAAGCTTTAGGCGTTCATGTGGGTTGTGTGATTACGTATCCAGATACTTTTGAAATTTTAAACCACGATAAATTTGTGTGTAGAGCCATTGATAACCGCATGGGTGGTTTTATGATTGCCGAAGTAGCGCGTTTATTAAAGGAGAACAAAAAGAAATTGCCTTTTGGATTGTACATCGTGAACTCGGTGCAAGAAGAAATTGGTTTGCGTGGTGCCGAAATGATTACCCAACGCATTAAACCGAACGTTGCCATCGTAACCGATGTTTGCCACGACACGACTACGCCAATGATTGACAAAAAAATTGAAGGCGATTTAAAAATGGGACGCGGACCTGTTATTGCTTACGCTCCGGCGACACAAAACGTTTTACGTGAAATGATTGTGGACACAGCAGTAGAAAACAAAATACCTTTCCAACGCCATGCTACTTCTCGCGTTACCGGAACCGATACTGATGCTTTTGCGTATAGCAATGGCGGTGTTGCCTCGGCTTTGATTTCGTTACCGTTGCGTTATATGCACACTACTGTAGAAATGGTACACCGCGACGACGTAGAAAATGTTATTAAATTGATTTACGAAACGCTATTGAAAATTGAAAATAACGAAACGTTTAGTTATTTTAAATAATAAAAATGTCAGTTCGAGCGAAGTCGAGAATTGAATTTTTACAAAACCTAAAGTCCTCATTTGTTTGAGGATTTTTTTTGTGCTTTTTTTAAAGTTTTTGAAAATATGCAGAAAAACTACAGCAAATTATTTGTGAGAATTTTGTTATATTGCAGGAGAATAAAAAACAATAATATTCTTAAGATATTTATTAATTAATCATCTATGAAAACTGAAAATTTTATAAATAAGCTGTAATGAAAAGTAAGTGGGGATTTTTAAGAGAAACAACTGAATTGGCAAAAAAAGCAGGAATTGATAAAGATACTGGATTACATCGAACAGGATTAGATGAATATTTAAAAGTAATTTTTCCTAATGTTGAAGATTGGATTCACGACAAAACTCTTGGCAAAATAAATGATATAACTTACAAAAGCCGCCCTGATTATAGAAGTGAAACTCTGAAGTTGATAATTGAATTTGATGGATTACAACATTATACCAAACCAGATATTATTGAAAAAGATATTAGACTGACAAAAGTTTACGAAGATTTAGGATATAAAGTAGTGAGAATCCCATATTTTATTCAATTATCAAATAATGCTGTAAAAAAACTATTCGGAATTGAAGTTAAAGAATTTTTATTTGATGAAAGTATTCCTTCTTTAGGGTATAAAGGACAAAACACACCTGCTTATTTATGTCCTGCAGGATTGGCAAGAATGGTAAAAGAATTTCGAGATTTTCCTGAACAATACAAAACTAATTTTGAATTTTTAAAAAAACAGAACGAACCATTCAAAACAGGAATAGAATTTCTTGAAATCGAATTTAATAGAATTCACAATCTAGTCTAATTTAGAATACTATATTTACTCATAAAACTAACCACAAAAAATCCCGCTTTTGCGGGATTTTCTCTTATCGTCTTTTACGAGCGTCGTTGATCAGTTTTAAAATTTCTTCTGATTTTGATTTCTTGGCGTAATCTAAGATGGTTAAACCATTGGCATCTTCAGCGTTGTAATCGGCACCGTTTCTTATTAAGTAATCTACAATTTGAGTTTGCTTGAATAAGATGGCATACATTAAAGGCGTTATACTACGTTCGTCTTTTTTGTTGACGTCTACTCCTATTCCAACTAATTGTTGCACTTTGGCTAAATCGCCTTTACTAATGGCTACATTTAACTGTGATGGTGTAATTTTTACAACGGCAACTGGTGTTGCGATTGTTGTTGTACTTTCACTCGCTTGTAAAGCTGATGTAAACAATAAGGTTACTGCGGGTAGGATTACCCAAAATCTGTTCGTTTTTTTCATGATGATTGATTTTTAATGATTGATATGAATAGGACGAACTCTAAACTGTTTCGTTACAGCATTTTAAAAATCTAACATAACTTTAACAAACCGCAAAAAAATCCCGAGCTAACTCGGGATCCTTTCTATATAAAATTTTCTTTTATCTATTTTGTAAATAATTCAAAACGTTTTTCTCAATTCTTTCATTGATATTGGAAATATCCGCTTTTACGAATTTTTCTCCAATGATGTTTTCGAATAACTCAATGTAACGTTCTGAAACCGTTTCGATGTATTCGTCTGACATAAACGGAATTTGTTGGCCTTCTTTTCCTTGGAAACCGTTTTCAATTAACCAACGACGTACGAACTCTTTTGACAATTGTTTTTGTTCTTCGCCATTTGCTTGTCTTTCAGCATATCCTTCTGCGTAGAAATAACGAGAAGAATCTGGTGTATGGATTTCGTCGATTAATACGATTTGTCCGTCTTTTGTTTTCCCGAATTCGTATTTTGTATCTACTAAGATTAAACCGCGAGACGCTGCAATTTCAGTTCCTCTTTGGTATAAGGCTCTGGTGTATTTTTCTAAGGTTAAATAATCTTCTTCGGTTACAATTCCGTTAGCTAAAATAGCTTCACGAGAAATATCTTCGTCGTGAGAACCGTTATCGGCTTTCGTAGTTGGCGTGATGATTGGTGTTGGGAATTTATCGTTTTCTTTTAAACCTTCTGGCATTTCCACACCACATAGGATTCTTCTTCCTGCTGCATATTCACGCGCTGCATGTCCTGATAAATACCCACGAATTACCATTTCCACTTTGAAAGGCTCACATAAATGTCCTACCGCCACGTTTGGATCTGGAGTTGCTACTAACCAATTCGGTACAATATCAGACGTTAATTCCATGAACTTCGTAGCGATTTGATTAAGGATTTGTCCTTTGTAAGGAATTCCTTTTGGCAAAACCACATCAAATGCCGAAAGACGATCGGTAGCGACCATTACTAATAAGTCATCATTGATATTGTAAACTTCTCTAACTTTTCCACGGTACACCGATTTTTGACCTGGAAAATTGAAATTGGTAGTCGTAATTGTATTCATTATGTTGTGTTGTTGTTTGTGTGGTGCAAAAGTAAACTATTTATTTTCTTTCAAAAAAGATTTCATATGAAAAGTGGTCGAATTCGACCCCTTTAAAATTATTCCTTTTACTTATTCATTAGTAAAAATTATCTCATCACCTCCTTTTTGTGAGCATGGAAGAAAAAATCTTTCTGGTAAACCTTTTTCAAAGTTTATTAAAAAATTAGCTCTTAAATCACAATCTTTAATTTTAGTCCAGTAAATCGATTTATTATTTTTAATTTCATTTGGTAAATCTTCTGGCATTCCAACATTGTATTTTCCTAGATATTTATTATCCAAATTGTAAATTTTAATATTACTTGTTCCATGACAAGTACTTGCTGCTGAGAAAACAAAAAAAGAACTTAAAACTTTGTATTGCTTGCCATTGTTAGTTTTTATAACACCTAAATACTTAATTTTAGTCTTATTACAACCTTCCTTATTTGTTAAATCGTAAGTATATTCCTTTCCTATATTCGCATTTTTAAGAGCCAATGATTCAAACTTTTGAAGTTGCTCAAACTCTGATTCAAAATTATCTTTGTCTGTAAATGAAAAGCAAAATAAGGTCAAAACAAACAAAATTGATTTAGATATGATTTTCATAAAGCCTTTTCATCTAATCATTATTCTCAATACTCTTATATGCATCAATAATTTTCTTAACCAATCGGTGGCGCACGATATCTTTGTCGTCTAAGTAAATGATTCCGATGCCTTCAACATCTTTCAAAACCAAAATAGCTTCTTTCAATCCTGAAATCGTTCTTCGTGGTAAATCCACCTGACCTGGGTCGCCCGTAATGATGAATTTGGCGTTTTTTCCCATACGTGTTAGGAACATTTTCATTTGGGAATGCGTGGTATTTTGTGCTTCATCTAAGATTACGAATGCATTATCTAAAGTTCGTCCACGCATAAACGCTAAAGGAGCAATTTGAATAATGCCTTTTAAAATGTAATCTTCTAAAGTTTGTGGTGGCAACATATCGCGCAACGCATCGTATAAAGGTTGCATGTATGGATCTAACTTTTCCTTCATATCACCAGGAAGAAAACCTAAGTTCTCTCCTGCTTCCACAGCTGGACGTGTTAATATGATTCGCTTGACTTGTTTTTCTTTCAATGCTTTTACAGCCATGGCAACACCGGTATACGTTTTTCCTGTTCCGGCTGGACCGATAGCGAAAACCATATCGTTTTTGTGTACATAATCCACCAATTTTTGTTGGTTAGGCGTCATGGCTTTGATTAACTTTCCTCCTACACCATGCACTAAAATCTTATCGCGATCGTGCATGTGTTCGGCATCATGTTGATGACTCGTTTCTAAAACCCTCAAAATAACATTATCATCAATACTGTTGTAACGCGTAAAATGATGCATCAATCTTTTGAAGCGATTTTCAAACTCATCCAAGATTTCTGGCTCACCAAATGCTTTAAGAGTAGTTCCTCGTGCTACGATTTTAAGTTTTGGATAATACTTCTTAATAGTTTCAAGATGAGCATCTTGCGCACCCCAAAATTCTTTTGGAGCAATGTCGACTAATTCAATGATTCTTTCGTTCAAAGGCTTTCTTTTTTTAATTATTTTTGAAACGCTAAAATTATAGTAGCTTTGCAATCAAATTTAGTAAAAACTACTGTTGGATTTCAAATAAGTTATAAACAAAAAAATGTCAATAATTACTTTAACTACCGACTTTGGACACAAAGACTACTTCGTAGGTGCTTTGAAAGGAAAAATTTTGTCGGAACACAAAGAAGCAGTTATTGTAGACATTTCGCACGAGATTGACTTATTCAACACATTAGAAGCGAGTTACTGTATTGAAGCCGCTTATCACAACTTTCCAAAAGGCACGATTCATATTATTGGTGTGGATAGTGAACGTGTGGGCGATACCCAACATATTGCGATGCAATGGGACGATCATTATTTCATTTGTGCCGATAACGGAATTTTGAATACGTTAATCCAGAAGAAAATTCCACAGAAAATCGTAGCCATTACCATCCACGACCGATTGAATATTGATGCAAGTGATATGGATGTTTTCGTAGCGGTGGCGTGTCATATTGCAAGAGGTGGTTTGTTGAATGTGATTGGTAAGGAAATTCCCGCTTTGAAACCTGTGAGTGTGTTGACCTCTTCGATTTCGGCTGATTTAAATGAAATAAAAGGTCAGATTGTGTATATCGATTCGTTTGGAAATTGCGTTACTAATATTTCGTACAAACAATTTAACGAAACCATTAGAGGTAGAAAATTCGAAATTGTAATTAAAAATAAAAAGTTCAGTCGTTTGCACAAAAACTACTCCGATTTTCCGGTTTCCGATGTGAAACAATTAAAGGATTTAGAAGGTGAATTTTTGGCCTTATTTAATGAAAACGGCTATTTAGAAATTGCAATATATAAGAGTAATCCAAAAACGGTAGGTTCGGCAGCCACCTTATTAGGATTACATTTTAGAGATACGGTATCCATTAAATTCAAATAAAAATATGTTCATAAGAATTGTAAAAATGCGTTTTCACGAAGATAAAATCGAAGCTTTTTTAAATAATTTTGAAGAAGTGAAACACCACATACGAAACTTCGAAGGAAACCGTTTCTTAGAATTGTATCAAGACAAAAACGATAAACGTATTTTCTTCACGTACAGTTATTGGGAAAACGAGGAAGCATTAGAAAATTACAGAAAATCGGATTTGTTTGAAGGCGTTTGGAGTTATACTAAAACGTTGTTTAGCGATAAGCCAGAAGCTTGGAGTGTGGATAGATTGGTAACTTTAAGTTAGGAGTTGGAAGATGGAAGTTGGGAGAAAAACCTGAAACCTGAAACCTGAAACAAAAAATAAAAAAATAAATGAAAGCATTATTATTACGAGAAATAAAATCCTTTTTTGGTTCGCCGATTGGATATTTAGTCATCGGGATTTTTCTTTTACTCAACGGATTATTTCTTTGGGTTTTTGAAGGCGAATTCAACATATTAAACTCGGGTTTTGCCGATATGAGTCCGTTTTTCAAATTGGCGCCATGGATTTTAATTTTCTTAATTCCTGCTGTAACCATGCGCAGTTTTTCAGATGAGAAAAAACAAGGTACGATTGAATTGTTGTTTACCAAACCGCTTTCGAATTGGGACATCGTAAACGGAAAATTCTTAGGTGCTTTGGTGTTAATCATTTTAGCGATTGTTCCAACGATCATTTATGTGTTGACGATTTCGCATTTTGGAAATCCGCAAGGCAATATTGATATGGGAAGTACACTTGGTTCGTATTTCGGATTATTGTTCTTAATTGCGGCTTATACGGCGATTGGAATTTTTGCTTCTACTTTATCAGATAACCAAATTGTGGCATTTATAATTGCGGTTTTTTGTTGTTTCTTTTTCTATTTTGGGTTTGATGGCATTGCTTCTTTCCTTGGAAATTATAGTTCGATGTTTGCTGCTTTAGGAATGGATTATCACTTTAAAAGTATGAGTCGCGGTGTGTTAGATACACGAGATATTGTGTACTTTGTGAGTGTGACGTTTTTATTTTTATCGGCAACGGTTTATCAACTTAAATCTTTGAAATGGTAATGAAGGAGAACAAATCAAAAGCATTAAAGCAATTAGGAATTGTATTTTTAGCAATCATCGTTATCAATTTAATCAGCAACTTCTTTTTCAAACGTTTCGACTTAACACAAGACAAACGCTATACGTTATCGGAAACGACTTTAAACATTATTAAAAGTGTGGATAGTCCGTTATACATTGAAGTGTATTTGGAAGGAAATTTTCCACCAGAATTCAAGCGTTTACAAATCGAAACCAAACAACTTTTAGAAGAATTCTCAGCTTATAATTCAAACATTATTTTCAACTTCAAAAATCCGATTGAGAAAAAGGAAACAATAGTTGAAGTAATGAAACAATTTCAACTTAAAGGCTTGCAACCTTTGAGTATTACCGTGGAAGACAAAGGAAAACAATCGCAAGAAGTAGTTTTTCCTTGGGCACAAGCAACGTATGGCGATAAATTCACGAAAGTGGCTTTATTGAAAAACTTAATGGGAGCTTCTACGGAACAAAAAGTAATTAGTTCGGTACAGCATTTGGAATTTGGTTTTGCGGAAGCTATCAATAAAATTTCGAAAGAAAAACAAAAGAAAATTGCTATTATCAAAGGAAATGGAGAACTTATTGAGCCTTATATGGCCGACTTCCTTAAGACCGTTAAAGAAAGTTATTACATTGGACCTTTTACTTTAGATTCAGTAGCAAAACAACCTACTCAGACTTTAGAAGCGCTTAAAAAATATGATTTAGCAGTTATTGCAAAACCAACAGAAGCTTTCTCTGAAGCAGAAAAACAAGTGTTAGACCAGTTTATAATGAATGGTGGAAAAACGCTTTGGTTAATTGATGCTGTTTCAGCCGATATGGATAGTTTGTATAACGAATCGGGTACTATTTTACCTGCAACACGAGATTTGAATTTAACGGATATGTTTTTTAAATATGGTATCCGAATTACACCGTCAATAATTAAAGATGAATACGGAACACCTATTAAACTAGCAACCGGAAATCAAGGAAGCGAAACGCAATACCAACAATATACTTGGCGTTTTTCACCGTTTATTTATCCGGTTTCAACACATCCTTTAGTTAAAAACATGGAAGGAATTAAGTTTGAATTCGCTTCTCCTATTGAAATATTAAAAAATGATGTTCGTAAAACTATTTTATTAGCTTCATCAGAATATTCCAAAACTGTGGGAATGTTAACCCCAATATCATTAGATATGGTTACGGAAGAAACCACTCCTGAAGAATACGAAGGCAAAGGATTGATTCCTGTTGCGGTTTTAATGGAAGGAAAATTCAAATCTGCATATCAAAACAGAATTTTACCTTTCCAAGACAAATCGTTTCAATCATTAGGAAAAGAAAACAAAATGATTGTGGTTTCTGATGGCGATATAATTAAAAATCAAATAGACAAAGGCGTGCCATTAGAATTAGGTTTCGACAAATGGACCAATCAATTATATGGTAACAAAGAGTTCTTAATGAACTGCGTAAATTATCTTTTAGACGATAACGGACTTATTAACATCCGAAGTAAAGATGTCGATTTACCACTTTTAAACAAAGAAGAAGTATATAAAAATTACAGTATGGCACAAATGATAACTGTCGGATTACCAATAGTTATTTTAGCTATCTTTGGGTTTTTATTTACTTTCTTGCGAAAAAGAAAATACAGCCGCTAGTTGTTAATAAAATTGTTTTTGCGGTTGAACAGAATTAGAATATATTTGTGAAATATAAAATCAAATCACGATTTTAAAATACAAGATGATGAAGTTTATAGTATCGAGTTCGTATTTATTAAAACAATTACAAGTTTTAGGAAGTGTTATCAACAGTAGTAACACCTTACCTATCCTTGATAATTTCCTATTTGAATTAGACAACAACCAATTAAAAGTTTCTGCTTCTGATTTAGAAACAACCATGACGGCTACGTTAGAAATTGATTCTACAAGTCAAGGAAGTGTTGCTATTCCAGCAAAACTTTTATTAGATATCTTAAAAACCTTCCCAGAGCAACCGTTAACGTTTACCGTTGAAGACAATTCGACCGTAGAAATTAGCTCAAACTCGGGTAAATATGCCATTGCTTATGCACCAGGAGAAGAATTTCCTAAAGCGGTAGTTTTAGATGATCCTTCAAAAACATTAGTTCCTGCTGAAGTATTAGCAACTGCAATAAGTAAAACCATCTTCGCTGCTGGAAACGATGATTTACGCCCTGTAATGAGTGGTGTTTTCTTCCAATTTTCACCAGAAGGATTAATCTTCGTTGCTACAGACGCACACAAATTAGTAAAATATGCTCGCACCGATGTAAAAGCATCTCAAGTAGCGGATTTTATTATGCCAAAAAAACCTTTAAACATTTTAAAAGGAATTTTAGCAGCATCAGATGCTGAAGTAGCTATCGAATATAACGATTCTAATGCAACTTTTTCTTTCGAGAATTATGTATTAACTTGTCGTTTGATCGATGGAAAATATCCAAACTACGAGGCGGTAATTCCAAAAGAAAATCCAAACAAATTATTAATCAACAGAGTTCAGTTTTTAAACTCGGTTCGTCGTGTGGCTATCTTTGCTAACAAAACAACGCACCAAATCCGTTTAAAAATAGCAGGAACCGAATTGAATATATCAGCAGAAGATATCGATTACTCTAACAAAGCAGACGAGCGTTTGACTTGTGATTACCAAGGAGACGATATGCAAATCGGGTTCAACTCACGTTTCTTAACGGAAATGTTGAATAATTTATCAAGTGATGAAATCCAATTAGAAATGTCAATGCCAAACAGAGCTGGAATTTTAACTCCAGTAGATGGCTTAGACGAAGGCGAAACAGTTACGATGCTTGTAATGCCAGTAATGTTGAGCAACTAATTTAAAATATTTGATTTTACAGTTTTAACTGAGAATCTTATTACCAACCTTAACTAACTTAAAAACCACTTGGCTTTGGCTTTAGTGGTTTTTTAATTTTATTAAGCTCAAGAATTAAATTTAAACGCAAAGAGGCAAAGTTTTCTCGCAAAGGAAGCAAAAGAAAACTCTGTGTAACTTAGCGCTAAACTTTGTAAGACTTTGTGTAACTAAAAAAACTTCTAACTTCTAACTTCTAACTTCTGACTTTGATTTATCTTTGCAATCTAAATTTAGAACATGATTCCACAAGAAACCATAGTTGCATTAGCTACACCGTCTGGAGCGGGTGCGATTGCTATTATTCGATTATCTGGTAAAGATGCTATTACGATAGCTGCTGAAGTATTTCAATCGGTTTCAGGAAAAGATATCACGAAACAGAAGACGCATACGATTCACTTAGGGCATATTGTAGACCCTTCGACAAGCTCAGGACAGGCTGGCAAAGTGTACGACCAAGTGTTACTTTCGATTTTCAAAGGTCCGAATTCGTACACAGGGGAAAACGTGATTGAAATTTCGTGTCATGGTTCTACTTTTATTCAACAACAAATCATCCAATTATTGCTTCGTAAAGGCGCTAAAATGGCGCAAGCAGGTGAATTTACTTTACGAGCATTTTTAAACGGGAAATTAGACTTATCACAAGCAGAAGCGGTGGCTGATTTGATTGCTTCGGACAATGAAGCGAGTCACCAAATTGCGATGCAACAAATGCGTGGCGGTTTCAGTAACGAGATTGCTAAATTGCGTGAAGAATTACTGAATTTTGCTTCTCTAATCGAATTAGAATTAGACTTTGCAGAAGAAGATGTGGAATTTGCCGATAGAACACAATTTCATGATTTATTGGAAAGAATTGAATTCGTTTTAAAACGTTTGATTGATTCGTTTGCTGTTGGTAACGTAATTAAAAACGGAATTCCAGTAGCTATTGTAGGCGAACCAAATGTTGGAAAATCGACTTTATTGAATGCTTTATTGAATGAAGAACGCGCCATTGTTTCTGACATTGCAGGAACAACTCGTGATACGATTGAAGATGAATTAGTAATCGACGGAATTGGTTTCCGATTTATTGATACGGCAGGAATTCGTGAAACAAAGGATGTGGTGGAAAGTATTGGAATTCAGAAGACATTTGAGAAGATTGAGCAAGCGCAAGTAGTTCTTTTCTTGGTTGACAGTTCTAAGTTGTCTGTTGACAGTTTAGCTTTGCTAAAAAATGAAACTGAACAGATTATAAACAAATATCCTTTAAAAACGGTTGTAGTTATTGCTAATAAGGCTGATTTACTTTCATTGGAACAAAAAAACACTATACAAGCTACAATCGACAATATACATTTTTTAAGTGCTAAACATAAAGAAGGAATAGATGAATTAAAAAACACTTTACTTTCATTCGTAAACACTGGTGCATTAAGAAATAATGAAACGATTGTTACCAATACACGTCACTATGATTCATTATTAAAAGCATTAGAGGAAATTCAAAAAGTAAAATGGGGATTGGATTCAGGGCTTTCTTCTGACTTAATGGCGATTGATATTCGTTCTGCTCTACACTATTTTGGAGAGATTACTGGAGAAGTTACTAACGACGAGCTTTTAGGAAATATTTTTGCGAATTTTTGTATCGGGAAGTAATATATTTAGAACTTTCACTCCACTCCACTCATCTTAATTTGCAAATGATCTAGCAAGACTTGATATTTACTAATTTCTCTCAAAACAGCTTCATCAATTGTAACATCCATCATCTCGTCTAAAGTATCACTTACTTCAATTAATTTAATACTAGCTTGAGTATAATTCTTAATAGCAATATTATCAATGATAAATTGAATGTCTTTTTTAATTGTGTAAAATTGGTCTTTCATTTTATTTAAGCAACTCTTTTTTTAAAATTTGTAATGATTTATTGGTTGTAATTAATTGTAAAATAATTTCTTTACGAAGTTGCTCTAAATCATCAAAATCCAAATATTTCGCCCAAGTATCCGATTCCAAAATTTCTTTTATTTGTCGGATGACTTTTGCCGTTTCGGAAGCATTTCTTAAAACTGCTTTTCCATCATAGTTGGGATTGAATTTATGTTGAAACGTTACATTATTGATTTCGAAATTTACTTCAATATAAAAAAGATTTTCGATTTCGTTATTCGGATAAAAATTTGTCCAATTAGCATAACCTATTCGACTTTGACCATTATTAACTTTTGAACTTGAGTCCGAATTTGTCTTTGAAATTAAACGCCATCTGCAATTAGCAGCTCTTCCCCAGTGGTTGGAAATACGATACACTCCTTTATCAGTAAAACAATAACCACTTCCCGATTTACTTTTAAAATGCCTATCGATATTTGGAATCAACGTTGCATCAACCTCTGTAAACTCACAAAAAGTATGTTTATGAAAATTGGTTTTATTATATTTTTTTAAAGTCATATATCGCAAAATCGATTTCTTTGTAACAAAAGTAACATATGATTTTTAAAGATTCGTTGTATATTTACAAAAAAGATTACTAATGAAAGACATACTAACGCAATCCTACGGGTATATTTTTGAAGAAGCTTTAATAGATGAAATTGCAAAAGTAGCTGTATACAAAGAATTTAAGGCCGATGAATTTTTAATCGAAATTGGTGATTATATAAAATCCATGCCACTTTTATTAACGGGTGCTATTAAAATATTGAGAGAAGATGAAAATGGCGATGAACTTTTATTATATTTTTTAGAACGTGGTGATACGTGTGCCATGACGCTGACTTGTTGTATGGGACAATCTAAAAGTCGCATTCGTGCTATAGCAGAAACCGATGGAGCGATGTTGATGATTCCTGTTGAAAAAATGGAAGAATGGTTGACCAAATACAAAACATGGAGAAACTTCGTATTTGATAGTTACAATGTCCGATTAAACGAAATGTTAGAAGCGATTGACACCTTGGCTTTCATGAATTTAGACGAACGCTTATACAAATATTTAACCGATAAGGCAAAAGTAATTGGCGATACCGAAATTAAAAATACACATCAAGAAATTGCTTACGAAATGCATACTTCAAGAGTTGTAATTTCCCGATTATTAAAAGCCTTAGAATTGCAAGGCAAAATCAAATTACACCGAAATAAAATCGAAATCCTTCAATTCTAATGGAGATTTTAGGCTATGTTGGCGCATTATTTATTGGATTAGTTTTAGGACTAACAGGCGGAGGTGGGTCAATTTTAACCGTTCCGATTTTGGTGTACTTAATGAGTGTAAGTCCTGTTACAGCAACTGCTTACTCCTTATTTATTGTTGGAACAACATCTACTTTTGGTGCGATTCAAAACTATAGAAAAAACTTAATCGATATTAAAAACGGATTCATTTTTGCCATTCCGTCTTTTATAGCAGTTTATTTAACACGTAAATATATTGTACCCGAAATCCCTAAAGTCATAATAGAATCACCAATTCTCATCACGAAAAACACGTTTCTAATGTTGTTTTTTGCAGTGATTATGATTTTCGGAGCACTTTCAGTATTAAAAAAGAAAAGTCAAGACACCAATAACGAAGAAAAAAGAAATCTAATTCTAATAGGAATTCAAACCTTCACTATTGGAATCATCATAGGATTGGTTGGAGCTGGTGGCGGATTTTTAATAATTCCGTCATTGATTTTATTTGCCAAATTACCAATGCGAAAAGCCGTTGGGACTTCCCTATTCATTATCGCCATGAACTCTTTAGTTGGATTTATGGGTGATGTACAAAATTTAGAAATCGATTGGTTGTTTTTATTAACATTTTCAGCTATTTCAGTTGTTGGAATATTTGTGGGAATGTACCTCACAAAATACACGAATGAAAGCCAATTAAAGAAGATTTTTGCTTACTTTGTATTACTCATGGCGGCAATTATCTTGTTAAAAGAAATGTAAATGTAACTTTGAGTACAGAAAAAGTAAATTTTAGAACGTAAATTTGTAAAAAATAAGATATTATGAAAATCGAACAAATATATACTGGATGCATTGCTCACGCTGCGTATTACATTGAAAGTAATGGAGAAGCTGCAATTGTGGATCCATTGAGAGAAGTTCAACCTTATATCGAAAAAGCGAATAAAGACAACGCTAAAATCAAATACATTTTTGAAACGCATTTTCATGCAGATTTCGTTTCAGGACATTTAGATTTAGCAAAGAAAACTGGAGCTTCTATTGTTTATGGTCCAACTGCAAAGCCAAATTTTGAATGTATTGTTGCAACAGATGGACAAGAATTTAAAGTTGGTACTGTTACAATCAAAGCAATTCACACTCCAGGCCATACATTAGAAAGTACTTGCTATTTAGTTACTGATGAAACTGGAAAACAACACGGAATCATCACGGGAGACACATTATTCATCGGTGATGTAGGTCGTCCTGATTTAGCACAAGAATTAGTAGAAGATCTAACACAAGAAGTTTTAGCAAGTCATCTATATGATTCATTACGTAATAAAATTATGCCGTTAAACGATGATTTAATTATTTATCCAAATCACGGTGCCGGTAGTGCGTGTGGAAAAAACATGAGTAAAGAAACTACTGATACTTTAGGGAATCAAAAGAAAGTCAACTATGCTTTAAGAGCCGATATGACTAAAGAAGAATTCATCAAAGAATTATTAGATGGATTAACGCCTCCTCCTGCTTATTTTCCACAAAATGTATTGATGAATATTCAAGGTTATGAAAGTTTGGATGCCGTAATGTCAAAAGCAGAAACGCCTTTACATCCAAAAGAATTTGAAGCGGTTGCGAATCAAACAGATGCTTTAATTTTAGATGTACGAAACGAGAATGACTTCGTAAAAGAACATATACCAGGATCTATTTTCATTGGATTACATGGGCAATTTGCTCCTTGGGTTGGAGCATTAATCAGAGATACCAAACAACCTATTTTATTAATTACGCCAGAAGGAAAAGAAGTAGAAACCATTACAAGATTATCTCGTGTAGGATTTGATAATACGTTAGGTTTTTTATTAGGAGGAATCGAAGGATGGAAAGCCGCAGGTTACGAAACGGACAGTATTGAATCTATTTCGCCTGAAGTTTTCGCAACACAATATGAAACTGCACCAGTTATCGACTCAAGAAAACCAGGAGAATATACAGCGCAACACGTTGTAAATGCTAAAAATATTCCATTAGACTACGTAAACGAACAATTAGCCGAAGTACCAAAAGATGAGAAATTCTTCATTCATTGTGCAGGTGGCTATCGTTCAGTAATTATGTCGTCAATATTAAAAGCTAGAGGCTACCATAACATGATTAACGTAGAAAAAGGAATGGCCGGCATCAGAACTACTGATGTTCCATTAACAGCTTATGTTTGTCCGAGTACATTGAAATAAAATAATTTGTAGATAAATTATGAAATCCGACATCGAAAGAGTCGGATTTTTTTTGCGTTACACCGCTTAATCGAGTCGAGCTATCCGTACTCGCTTTACTTAAAATTTTAAAGAATTTTAAGTAAGAGCACAAACAATTACTCCACACGAGCTTGCGAACTGACGAAGTAATTCCTAACGCATAACTTGTTTATATTTAAAAATTATACTTTTCCAAGTCTGCTGCTAACGCTAGCTTCTCATTAAGTATATAAACAAAAAAACCACCTTAATTAGGTGGTTTTATATATTTAGAGTCCCATCGGGACGATCTATTGGTAACAAAAAACCCTTCATCATTCGATGAAGGCTTTTCAAAAGACTCGAGGACTATGTCCGACTGAGCGAAGCTAAAGGCGGCGACATACTCTCCCAAATGACTGCAGTACCATCTGCGCTGTCGTCCCTAAGTTTCGGGATTAACTTCTCTGTTCGATATCTTTAATTATTTTTTTTTAAATTACATATGAGTTGTCCTAAAAAAGGTTGACTCGTTAATAATTCAAATATAGTTAAATCGTAACAGAATTAATTCTGTTACGATTTATTTTTTTCCATTGTTTTAAATGTATTATTTTTTGTTGATGTGCTTGGTTTGGAGTTATCATATTAATTGACATATGTATTCTAAAATTGTTGTATAAAGTTATGGCCTGTGTAACTTGTTTGTTTAAATTTTGATAGTTTTCAAATATTTCATGTAAACCAAATTCTTCTTTTAAAATTCCATTTACTCTTTCTGCCACTGCATTTTCATATGGGTCGTATTCTTGCGTCATACTAATTAAAATATTGTTTTTCTTTAACAATTCGGTATACTCTTTACTACAGTATTGTAAACCTCTATCAGAATGGTGAATGAGTTGATTTTTTGTTTTCCTCTTAATCAAAGCCATTTCTAAAGCTTTTACAGTAGTTGAGCTCATTAAATTATCTGACAATTGATATCCTACAATTTTCTTGGAACACGCATCAGTGAGTAAATGCAAATAATATGTTTTCTCTTTTGTTCGTAAATATGTTATATCAGCAACCCAAACCTGCTCAGGTCTGTTAAGTACTAAATTGCTAATTAAATTTGGATATCGTTTCATCCAATGTCTTGAATTTGTTGTTTTGTAATATCTTCGAGCTTTAGGAACTTGTAAATATTCTGCTTTTAAAAAATCTAAAAAATTATCCCGACCAATTGATATATGGTGTTTTATAAATTCATCTTGTAACATTACATGAAGTTTTTTACCACCTGTTCGGGGTAATTGCTTACGAATAGTAACTACCAAACTTCGTAATAATTCTGAGTTGTATTTAGGTGTTTTTACCTTTGACTTTCGCTTGTAAAATGCTTGTTTTGTGTATCCAAACAGTTCGCATAACTCATAAATAGTCAATGAACTATTTATATTTATTTCTTCGACTGCTTGGAACCAGACTTTTTTACAATATCAATTTTAAGTTCACGTTCAGCTATTTCAATAAATCGTTTAAATACTTTTAATTCTTCTTCTTTTTTCGCTAATTGAGCTTCTAGCTCTTTTATACGCTGTTGTTGAGGATCTTTCATAGGACGACCAATAGTTAATTTATCTTCATAGGTAAATTTACCATATTTTTTTAACCATCTTGGTATACAACTACTACCTAAAATATTGTAACGTCTTCGAAGCTCTGCTTTTGTAAATAAACCCCTCTCAAATTCACTTACAACTTGACGTTTAAATGCTTCGCTGTAAATTTGTGGGACAGTTGGAATTTTTGAAATTTTCTTTTTTGTTGACATATTATGTGATTTTTAGTCAACTTTTTTCAGGACAAGACAATATAACAAAAAAGCCTGTCTAGATAGACAGGCTTTTCAAAAGAAAGGCGGCGACATACTCTCCCACATAACTGCAGTACCATCTGCGCTGTCGGGCTTAACTTCTCTGTTCGGAATGGGAAGAGGTGAGCCCCGACGCAATAACCACCTTAAGTTTTTAGTTAGTAGTTTCTAGTTTACAGTAGGGAGAAAACTCCAAACTCATAACTTTTAACTCCTAACTGCCACGCCATAGGCGGGCAAATATCTTAACATACTGAGATAAAAATAATTTAAAGAAAGTTTCGCTCCCCGCCTTAGCGGGGAGGCTTGTACATAAGCTTACGGGTTATTAGTACTACTCGACTATGACATTACTGCCTTTACATCTATAGCCTATCAACGTGGTCATCTTCCACGACCCTTAAAAGAAATCTCATCTTGTGGTGGGTTTCGCGCTTATATGCTTTCAGCGCTTATCCCTTCCCGACGTAGCTACTCTGCAGTGCTCCTGGCGGAACAACAGATACACCAGCGGTCAGTCCAATTCGGTCCTCTCGTACTAGAATCAGATCCACTCAAATTTCTAACGCCCACAGTAGATAGAGACCGAACTGTCTCACGACGTTCTGAACCCAGCTCGCGTGCCACTTTAATGGGCGAACAGCCCAACCCTTGGGACCTTCTCCAGCCCCAGGATGTGACGAGCCGACATCGAGGTGCCAAACCCCCCCGTCGATATGAGCTCTTGGGGGAGATCAGCCTGTTATCCCCGGCGTACCTTTTATCCTTTGAGCGATGGCCCTTCCATGCGGAACCACCGGATCACTATGCTCTACTTTCGTACCTGATCGACCTGTATGTCTCTCAGTCAAGCTCCCTTATGCCATTGCACTCTACGCACGGTTACCAAGCGTGCTGAGGGAACCTTTAGAAGCCTCCGTTACTCTTTTGGAGGCGACCACCCCAGTCAAACTACCCACCAAGCAATGTCCCCCGGTTTCGGGGTTAGGCCTCAGACAAGCAAAGGGTGGTATTTCAACAATGACTCCACAACGCCTAGCGACGCCACTTCACAGTCTCCCACCTATCCTACACATCACGTGTCCAAGGTCAATACTAAGCTATAGTAAAGGTGCACAGGGTCTTTTCGTCCCACTGCGGGTAAGCGGCATCTTCACCGCTACTACAATTTCACCGAGCTCATGGCTGAGACAGTGTCCAGATCGTTACACCATTCGTGCAGGTCGGAACTTACCCGACAAGGAATTTCGCTACCTTAGGACCGTTATAGTTACGGCCGCCGTTTACTTGGGCTTCATTTCAATGCTTCTCCGAAGATAACATCTCCACTTAACCTTCAAGCACCGGGCAGGTGTCAGGCCCTATACTTCATCTTACGATTTTGCAGAGCCCTGTGTTTTTGATAAACAGTCGCCTGGACCTCTTCACTGCGGCCAGCATTGCTGCTGGCGACCTTTCTCCCGAAGTTACAGGTCTATTTTGCCTAATTCCTTAGCCATGAATCTCTCGAGCACCTTAGGATTCTCTCCTCAACTACCTGTGTCGGTTTACGGTACGGGTACTTATAATCTGAAGTTTAGAAGATTTTCTTGGCAGCCTTTAGGTACACTATCTCGTTGTCCGAAGACTCTGAGTACTATCGCATTTCACCAGTCCCAGCGGATTTGCCTACCGGGCCTATAGCTAAGTGCTTTAACGAACTATTCCGTCAGTTCGCGGTACTTTCACCACTGCGTCTCTCCATCACAATTATAAGTAGTACGGGAATATTAACCCGTTGGCCATCGACTTCCCCTTTCGGGTGCGCCTTAGGACCCGACTAACCCGCAGCTGATTAGCATAGCTGCGGAAACCTTAGTTTTTCGGTGTGCGGGTTTCTCGCCCGCATTATCGTTACTTATGCCTACATTTTCTTTTCTAAACAGTCCAGCATGACTCACATCACACCTTCGACCCAGTTTAGAATGCTCCCCTACCACTTGTATTACTACAAATCCATAGCTTCGGTAGTATGCTTATGCCCGATTATTATCCATGCTCGTCCGCTCGACTAGTGAGCTGTTACGCACTCTTTAAATGAATGGCTGCTTCCAAGCCAACATCCTAGCTGTCTGGGCAGACAAACCTCGTTTTTTCAACTTAGCATACATTTGGGGACCTTAGCTGATGGTCTGGGTTCTTTCCCTCTCGGACATGGACCTTAGCACCCATGCCCTCACTGCTGGTAAACATTATATAGCATTCGGAGTTTGTCAGGAATTGGTAGGCGGTGAAGCCCCCGCATCCAATCAGTAGCTCTACCTCTATATAACTTATACCCAGCGCTGCACCTAAATGCATTTCGGGGAGTACGAGCTATTTCCGAGTTTGATTGGCCTTTCACCCCTACCCACAGGTCATCCGAAGACTTTTCAACGTCAACCGGTTCGGACCTCCACTATGTGTTACCACAGCTTCATCCTGCCCATGGGTAGATCACACGGTTTCGCGTCTACCATTACTGACTAAAGCGCCCTATTCAGACTCGCTTTCGCTACGGATCCATACCTGAAGTACTTATCCTTGCCAGCAACGGTAACTCGTAGGCTCATTATGCAAAAGGCACGCCGTCACCCCACGAAAGGGCTCCGACCGCTTGTAAGCGTATGGTTTCAGGATCTATTTCACTCCGTTATTCACGGTTCTTTTCACCTTTCCCTCACGGTACTGGTTCACTATCGGTCTCTCAGGAGTATTTAGCCTTAGCGGATGGTCCCGCCAAATTCACACAGGGTTTCACGTGCCCCGCGCTACTCAGGATACCACTATTCTTATCTTCTCTTACTCATACGGGACTATCACCCTCTCTGGTTAACCTTTCCAGGTTATTCCGATTCAATCCGCAAGAAATCTCGTGGTCCTACAACCCCAGCATTGCCATAACAACACTGGTTTGGGCTAATCCGCGTTCGCTCGCCACTACTTACGGAATCACTTTTGTTTTCTTCTCCTCCGCCTACTTAGATGTTTCAGTTCAGCGGGTTTGCTCACCTATCGGTGTACTATGTCTTCAACATAGTGGGTTGCCCCATTCGGATATCTACGGATCAATTCGTGTGTGCCAATCCCCGTAGCTTTTCGCAGCTTATCACGTCCTTCTTCGCCTCTGAGAGCCTAGGCATCCCCCATACGCCCTTATTTTGCTTATGTGCCGCCTATTTCTATTTGCATAAAAATAGGACTTTCTTTATAAATACGTGATAAATCACGCATCTACTGTACTTTCTACTTTTTAAATGTATTGTATCTCAATATGTCAATGAACTTTTTTCCTTTCGGAATCGTGGAGAATATCGGAGTCGAACCGATGACCTCCTGCGTGCAAGGCAGGCGCTCTAGCCAGCTGAGCTAATCCCCCGTTTTTTTAGTGTTCAGTTAACAGTTATCAGTTAACAGTACTTCAAACGGCTACTCAACCTCTAAAATTTCCTTTAAACAAACTTAAAAAAGTAGTCCCGGGCAGACTCGAACTGCCGACCCCTACATTATCAGTGTAGTACTCTAACCAGCTGAGCTACGAGACTCTGTTTTCTTTGCTTATTCTTATTTTTTAAATTAACAGCGAGAGTAATATTTCCCTTTCAACCAAAACCTTGCGGCTCAAATCTTCTCTAGAAAGGAGGTGTTCCAGCCGCACCTTCCGGTACGGCTACCTTGTTACGACTTAGCCCTAGTTACTAGTTTTACCCTAGGCAGCTCCTTGCGGTCACCGACTTCAGGCACCCCCAGCTTCCATGGCTTGACGGGCGGTGTGTACAAGGCCCGGGAACGTATTCACCGGATCATGGCTGATATCCGATTACTAGCGATTCCAGCTTCACGGAGTCGAGTTGCAGACTCCGATCCGAACTGAGATAGGTTTTGTAGATTCGCTCCTGCTCGCGCAGTGGCTGCTCTCTGTACCTACCATTGTAGCACGTGTGTGGCCCAGGACGTAAGGGCCGTGATGATTTGACGTCATCCCCACCTTCCTCACAGTTTACACTGGCAGTCTCGTTAGAGTTCCCGACATGACTCGCTGGCAACTAACGACAGGGGTTGCGCTCGTTATAGGACTTAACCTGACACCTCACGGCACGAGCTGACGACAACCATGCAGCACCTTGTAAATTGTCCGAAGAAAAAACTGTTTCCAGTCCTGTCAATCTACATTTAAGCCCTGGTAAGGTTCCTCGCGTATCATCGAATTAAACCACATGCTCCACCGCTTGTGCGGGCCCCCGTCAATTCCTTTGAGTTTCACACTTGCGTGCGTACTCCCCAGGTGGGATACTTATCACTTTCGCTTAGCCACTCAACTTGCGCCGAACAGCTAGTATCCATCGTTTACGGCGTGGACTACCAGGGTATCTAATCCTGTTCGCTCCCCACGCTTTCGTCCATCAGCGTCAATCCATTGTTAGTAACCTGCCTTCGCAATTGGTATTCCATGTAATATCTAAGCATTTCACCGCTACACTACATATTCTAGTTACTTCACAATAATTCAAGCCTTACAGTATCAATGGCAGTTCCATCGTTGAGCGATGGGCTTTCACCACTGACTTATAAGGCCGCCTACGGACCCTTTAAACCCAATGATTCCGGATAACGCTTGGATCCTCCGTATTACCGCGGCTGCTGGCACGGAGTTAGCCGATCCTTATTCCTACAGTACCGTCAAGCTCCCACACGTGGGAGGGTTTCTTCCTGTATAAAAGCAGTTTACAATCCATAGGACCGTCTTCCTGCACGCGGCATGGCTGGTTCAGTCTTGCGACCATTGACCAATATTCCTCACTGCTGCCTCCCGTAGGAGTCTGGTCCGTGTCTCAGTACCAGTGTGGGGGATCTCCCTCTCAGGACCCCTACCCATCATCGTCTTGGTAAGCCGTTACCTTACCAACTAACTAATGGGACGCATGCTCATCTTGTACCGTTGGAACTTTAATATAACCAACATGCGAAGGTTATATACTATGGGGCATTAATCCAAATTTCTCTGGGCTATTCCCCTGTACAAGGTAGATTGCATACGCGTTACGCACCCGTGCGCCGGTCTCAAAGGAGCAAGCTCCTTCTACCCCTCGACTTGCATGTGTTAGGCCTGCCGCTAGCGTTCATCCTGAGCCAGGATCAAACTCTTCATCGTATATTGTTTTGATAGTATTAACTATCTTGTTTTATTCGATTCAAGTCGCTAGGTTGTTTTCAATTTACTCGAAAAATCTTACTCTCTCTTATTTTCAAAATTACATCACTGTAATTTTGTGCTGTCAATTCAATATGTCTATGAACGTGTCATTCTTTTTTTAATCTCGCCACTGTTTCAGTTAGCGGGTGCAAAAGTACAACTCTTTTTTAATCTGGCAAGCTTTTTTGAAAAAATTTTTTGATTATTTTTTCCTGACCACTCACTCATTATTTTTAAGAACTTGTACATCCCGATTCTTTCGTTTCGGGTCGGCAAAGATACTACCTTTACTTTTTATTATCCAAATCTTTTTTTAACTTTTTTTAAAAGTTTTTTTGATTTGTTTAATACCCCAGTTTGTGTGTGAACTTCTGCTCTAATGCGGGTGCAAAAGTAGAAATCTTTTTTGTTCCCACAAGGCTTTTTTATTCTTTTTTTGTTCTTTTTTTTCATGTTTTTCTTAACGTTCTGATAATAAGGATTTAATATAGGAATTTTTTTTACATCCCCCTTGCCCCCTTCAAAGGGGGAATGCTTTCTAAGAAGGATTCGTTTATTTTGTCTTATACTATATATATGTATGGTTTCAGGTTTCAAGTTTCAGGTGTGGGCTTAACTGTGTTAAGCAAAAGCCTGCTGCGCAGGAGATTCCTACTTCGTCGGAATGACAGAACAAGGGCAAGAACAAGAACAAGTTCTATGGCAAGGACAATTATTTTCACTTCGCTCAAATGTTAGCCTACTTGAGTAGGAGATTTCTCGTGAACTCGAAATGACATAATGGTTTTAAAAATGAAATAGTCTTCTGGAATACAATACGTCTTCTCTAGCCCCGATGGGAGTGGCATCCTTTTACAAACCTGACAGGTTTGTAAAAGATATAGCGGACAGCGGGATTATTAGTCTTTATGGAATGCAGAATGGCTGCTTCTAATCTTTTTTAACATTATACCTTATATATATTGTATGGATTTTATTATTCGTTTATATTTGCACCTTATAAATTTTAAACAATGATAAAAGTTACTTTACCCGACGGGTCGGTTAAGGAGATGGCTCAAGGAGTTACTCCGATGGATGTTGCGAAAAGCATTAGTGAAGGTTTGGCTAGAAACGTGATTTCGGCTTCTTATAATGGTACCACTATTGAAACGACGACGACCTTAACGACGGACGGTACACTTATATTATATACATGGAATGACAAAGAGGGAAAAAAAGCTTTTTGGCATTCGACTTCTCACGTGATGGCGCAAGCTTTGGAAGAAATTTTCCCTGGTATTAAATTAACACTTGGACCTGCGATTGATAATGGTTTTTATTACGACGTAGATTTTGGTGATAAAAAAATTACGGATGCCGATTTCAAAAAGATTGAAGACCGTGTGTTAGAAATTTCGAGAGAGAAGCATGAATTTAAAATGCGTTCGGTTTCTAAAGCAGAAGCATTGGAGGTTTATAAAGATAATGAGTACAAAACAGAATTGATTTCGAATTTAGAAGACGGAACGATTACGTTCTGCGATCATTCGAACTTCTTTGATTTGTGTCGTGGTGGTCATATTCCGAATACGGGTATTATCAAAGCGATGAAAATTTTATCGGTAGCAGGTGCTTACTGGAGAGGTGATGAAAAGAATAAGCAGTTAACTCGTGTTTATGGAATTTCGTTCCCAAAACAAAAAGATTTAACGGATTACCTTGAATTATTAGAAGAAGCAAAACGCCGTGATCATAGAAAATTAGGAAAAGAATTAGAATTATTCCATTTTTCACAAAAAGTAGGTCAAGGGTTACCATTATGGTTGCCTAAAGGTGCTGCTTTACGCGATAGATTAGAGCAATTCTTGAAAAAAGCACAGAAAAAAGCAGGTTACGAACAAGTAGTTACGCCTCATATTGGAATGAAAGACTTGTATGTGACTTCTGGCCACTATGCTAAATATGGAGCGGATAGCTTCCAACCAATCAATACTCCTGCGGAAGGCGAAGAGTTCTTGTTAAAACCCATGAACTGTCCACACCACTGTGAGATTTACAATGCAAGACCTTGGTCATACAAAGATTTACCAAAGCGTTATGCTGAATTTGGAACGGTGTATCGTTATGAGCAATCGGGTGAATTGCATGGATTGACTCGCGTTAGAGGATTTACTCAGGATGATGCGCACATTTTCTGTACGCCTGATCAATTGGATGCGGAGTTCAAAAATGTTATTGACTTAGTATTATATGTATTTGGATCTTTAGGATTTGAAAACTTTACGGCTCAGGTATCGGTTCGTGATTTAAACAATCCAGATAAATATATAGGTAGCGTTGAAAACTGGGAAAAAGCTGAAAATGCAATTATCAGTGCTGCGAAAGATAAAGGATTAAATTATGTGATTGAAGCTGGTGAAGCGGCTTTCTATGGTCCGAAATTGGATTTCATGGTGAAAGATGCTTTAGGCAGAAGTTGGCAATTAGGAACCATTCAGGTAGATTACAACTTACCTGAGCGTTTTGAATTGTCTTATAAAGGTGCGGATGACAAGTTACATCGCCCTGTTATGATTCACCGAGCGCCTTTTGGTTCGATGGAACGTTTTATAGCTATTTTATTGGAACACACAGCAGGAAATTTCCCAATTTGGTTGATGCCAGAGCAGGCTATTATCTTGTCTTTGAGTGAGAAATATGAAAATTATGCGAAAAAAGTTTTAGATTTGCTAGAAAATCACGAAATTCGCGCCCTAATTGACAACCGAAATGAAACAATCGGTAAGAAAATTAGAGAAGCGGAGATGAACAAATATCCGTTTATGCTGATTGTTGGCGAGGAAGAAGAGAAAAACGGAACCATTTCTGTGAGACAACGCGGACAAGAAGGAAAAGGAAATGTATCGGTTACTATTGAGCAATTTGCTGCAATGATAAACGAAGAAATCAATAAAACATTAAAACAATTTTAAGTTTAACTAAAATCTTAAAGCCATAGCAATTAGAAACAACAGAGGTTTTCAACCTCGCGAAGAGAAAAAAGCAGCGCACCGTATCAACAATTTGATTCGTGTACCTGAAGTACGTTTAGTAGGCGAAAATATTGAGCCTGGAGTTTACAAAATAGCAGAAGCCCTTCGCTTAGCTGAAGAGCAAGAAGTTGATTTGGTAGAGATTTCTCCAAATGCTGAACCGCCGGTTTGTAAATTGATGGATTATGGTAAGTTTTTGTACCAACAAAAGAAGAGAGAAAAAGAGCTTAAAGCAAAATCTACTCAGATTGTAATTAAGGAGATCCGTTTTGGACCTCAAACAGATGAGCATGATTATGAGTTTAAGAAAAAGAATGCCATCAAATTTTTACAAGACGGTGCTAAATTAAAAGCCTTTGTATTCTTTAAAGGACGTTCGATTATCTATAAAGAGCAAGGACAAATTTTATTATTACGTTTAGCTCAAGAATTGGAAGAGTTTGGAAAAGTTGAAGCGATGCCAGTTTTAGAAGGAAAACGTATGATTATGTACATTGCTCCGAAAAAGAAAAAGTAAGCAGTTAGCAGTCGCAGTATTCAGTAATTACTCTGTAAACTGAAAACCGAGACTGATAACTAAAAAATAATAAGTAAGATAGATTATAAATACAGGAAGAAAATGCCTAAAATGAAAACTAAATCTAGTGCTAAGAAACGTTTCAAAGTTACTGGCTCTGGAAAAATCAAAAGAAAGCACGCTTTTAAAAGTCACATTTTGACTAAAAAATCTAAAAAGCGTAAATTAGCTTTAACTCACTCAACTTTGGTTCACCCAACAGATGAGAGAAGTATTAAACAACAATTGAATATTATTTAATTTGTTGTTGGTTAAAATCAATTAATAACCCTGGAGTGGGCTGAATGAAGAACAAAGTTAAAAGTACAAAGTATAAAGTATGATGTTCTACGTTTAAAAGTGTTGAAAAACCGCCTTACTACAAAAAAACATTTAAAATTATGCCAAGATCAGTAAATGCTGTAGCATCAAAAGCTAGAAAAAAAAGAGTATTAAAACAAGCCAAAGGTTTCTTTGGAAGACGTAAAAACGTTTGGACTGTAGCTAAAAACGCGGTAGAAAAAGCAATGGCTTATGCTTACCGTGATAGAAAACAAAACAAAAGAAACTTCCGTGCATTATGGATTATGCGTATTAACGCTGGTGCTCGTTTACACGGAATGAGTTATTCTCAGTTTATGGGGAAATTAAAAGCTAACAATATCGAATTGAACCGTAAAGTTCTTGCTGATTTAGCTATGAATCACCCAGCAGCTTTCGCAGCTATCGTTAATAAAATTAAATAATTACGTCTAACTCAGTTTATCTTACTTATATATCAAACCCCGATGAAAATCGGGGTTTTTTATTTGTAGTGTGTTTGGATTGTGGGTACGGAATGCAATTCCGCGCTATCGGGTATGGAATTCTGCGATGTAAAGCCACTAATTGCTTGCTATTCTACCAATGAAAAAGCATTAATAACAAGCATTCCGTTACCAATTATATCTTTTACTTGTTGTAAATCATCATATTCTTTTCCTTGATAATCATTTTGGGTAAGTAATCGAATTTCTTTTATTGCACCCAATTCAAACTTAACTTTTGAAATTTTTGAACTATCTATTTGAATATTATTTATAACAATACGGTCTATCGTAGTATTATATTTTTTCTGATTTAATAAATCATTTAAAGAAATGAAAATTGTGTTTTTATCTTTTCTTATTATTTCAACCTTTTTACTCGATTTGTTTTTATACACATTCAAGATATTATCACTGTTTAAATATGTATTTGTCAAATCAATTAGATTATTATCCAAATAAATCGAAAAGCCATTTTGTTCAAGTTCGGATATTTCAAATTGTAAGAAATTGATTTTTTTTATAGAACAAGAAAACAATGTAACTACAACTAATAAAAATAAAATTCTTTTTTGCATGATTTTGTTTTGATTGTGGCACGGAATGCAATTCAGCATTATCGGTTATCGAGTTTTGTTTTACTCTTCATATTTTATAAATTCAGTTGTCACATTATTCATAAAAGCTATTATAGAATTTATTGATTCTTCAATATTTAAATCTAACATTTTATCTATCGTGTCAAAATATACTTTTAAATCGTCTTCAGCATTTGTTTTTAGATGAATTATGTTTTTTCTATTGTTATATAAATTTAGTAGGCTCTCTTTTTCATTTGTTAGTTCCTCCCAAAATGTTTGATTGTTTTTTATTTCAGGAATGATTTTTTCTAATTTTTCTCTAAATGAAACTGAGCCACTTTCAATCTTCTTTTTAGAGAAATTAAATTCTCTTTCTTTACCGTTTTCCTTTCTAATCGTTTTATATTTATAATCATTAGGAATTATATGATTTAAGAATGCCTCAAGAGATGAGACAAGCATTACGATGCTACTTGATCGATATTTTATATAATGATTATAACATTCGTGAGTTCCATTTTCTTCAATATCCAATATAAATATGTCATCTCCAAGTTTTTTCCCACATTTTGGAAAATTAGTTTCTTTAATTATTTCAGATTTATTAAAATGTTCAATAGCTACACTCAAAAATAAGTGAACAGGATTTGGAAAAGGCGCAACATAAAGATTATCCAAATATCTAACTGGTCTTGAACGAATAACTCTTTCTTCTCCGTTTTTGAATTTAACAACCATTATTAATTGATTAGTTAATTCGCTTGAATCAGACTTTTTTACAGATTTTTTTTCGACATCAGAAAATGCCTTATTTGTGATTTGAAGATTTGGATAAGGTGGGATTTTTATTTTCAAAATTTGATATTTAATTGGCTAAAACTTATCATATAAATATACAACCTATATTATTGTACCACTTCAAATATAAGAAATTTAATTCAAAACACTAAAAACCTTCCTAAAACACAATCATTCATTATTCCCCAGAATTCAATACCTTTACACTTTAAAAACATTACTTTGAATACTACCAAAACCATCACTGGATTTCATCCGAAAAACAAGCACCACGGCAAATACGATTTCAAAACTTTAATTGCGGCTAATCCTGATTTAGCACCATTTGTTGCGGTAAATGAATTTGGCACCGAAACGATTGATTTTGCGAATCCTGATGCGGTGAAAATGTTGAACAAAGCGTTGTTGTTGCAGTATTATGGTTTGAAGAATTGGGATATCCCAAAAGGTTTTCTTTGTCCGCCTATTCCAGGACGAGCAGAGTATATTCATCAAGTTGCCGATATTTTAGAAGATACGTATGGCACGCTTCAAACGAATCATAAAATTCGCATTTTAGATGTCGGAATTGGAGCGAATTGTATTTATCCGATTATTGGTGTTTCAGAATACGATTGGCGTTTTGTGGGTAGCGAAGTCGACAAACAAGCTTTTGAAGCGGCTCAGGAAAACATCAATTCGAATCAGAAATTGAAAGAAAACGTTACGTTGCGATTACAAACATCCAAACGAAACATTTTCAAGAACATCATTCTTCCAGAAGATAAATTTGACATGACGATTTGCAATCCGCCTTTTCACAGTTCAAAAGAAGAAGCGAATAAAGGCACCATTCGTAAAAATAAAAACTTAGGTATTGAAGATTCGAAGAAACCAACGCTAAACTTTGGTGGCGTGAATTCCGAACTTTGGTGCGAAGGTGGCGAATTGACGTTCATCAGTAATATGATTTATGAAAGTGTGCATTTTAAAGCACAAGTCAAATGGTTTTCGTCGTTAGTTTCTAAAAAAGATAATTTGAAACCGTTGCTATCGCATCTTAAAAAAGTAAAAGCTACATATCAAATTACAGAAATGAAACATGGAAATAAAGTGAGTAGAATTTTGTTTTGGACTTTTAAAGAGTAATAGGTTAAACGTTTCTATAGTTCTCGATACATTTTTCTTTTATAAATCTAGGGATTTATAAAAGAAAAACACTCGAAATGACGATAGTGGAATTGCGTTTTTAATGGTTAAATAAAAAGGCAAATGAGAATAAGTAAAAGGTATTAAAGCGTTTCTGATAGTTCTCAATACATTTTGTTCTTAAAAATCTAAGGATTTACAAACACAAAACACTCGAAATCACATAAGAATAATACAGTAACAACTAACATTATGCAGGAATTACACAAGCTTTTAGATCAATTAGAATCGGATATTGCGTCTTTTGATAAAGTGAATTTAGCGGTTTCTTCGGGAAGTGTGGGTTGGCATATGGCGCATAGCTTAAAAACGATTGACCAAATTGTTTCGGCTTGCAAACATTCGAACCCAACGGAATATCAATGGCGATTTAATTTTAAACGTCTTTTGATTATGTCAATCATGAAAAAAATTCCGAGAGGAAAAGCAAAAGCACCAAAAATCGTTAGACCTGAAGGTGACATTTCTCCAGAAACTTTGAGTTTAGATTTTGTAAAAGTGAGAAAAAATCTAAATGATTGGGATAAATTGGACAAAAATGCTCATTTTCCACATCCTTTTTTTGGGGTTTTAAATAAGAAGGAAACAGAGATTTTTTTAGTATTGCACACCAAACATCATGTAATGATTGTGAAGGATATTTTGAAATAACTTACGTTTTCAGCTTTTTCTTTCTAGCCGCTGGAAACAAAACATTATTTAGAATTAAACGATATCCAGGAGAATTTGGATGTAAATCTAAAACCGTTGGTGCATCTCCTACTCTATGTTGGTAATCTTCTGGGTCGTGACCACCGTAAAAAGTGAACATTCCTTTTCCTTTGGTTCCGTGAATGTAGCGAGCTTCACCGTTGATTTTACATTCGCCCATTACTAAGACATTCGATTTTATTTTTTCAGCATCAAAAGCTGTTGTTTGCCCCATGAATCCTTTTACCAATTGGGTGTGATTTTGACACAACATCGTTGGAATTGGATCCCATTTTGCCGAATATTCCATTAAAGTAAAATAGTCTTTATCCATTGAAAAAGCGCCTTTTCCATGTTCTTCGGTAGTATCAATATCAGAAAATTCATAAACCATTGGATTACGAACTAAAGTATAATCTTTAAACGCAAAGGTATTGGAATAATCAATTTTAGCTTGATAATTGGCATCGGAATCATCGCCGTCAAACATGGGTTCGCAAATATCAACTCCTTCTGCTGAAAGTGCAATATCAAAACTATCGGTTGCTGAACACATGGCAAACATGAATCCGCCACCGATTACGAAATCTCTAATTTTCTTTGCTACTGCTAATTTTTCTTCAGATACTTTGTTATAACCCAATTTCTTTGCTAAAGCTTCAGCCTCTGCTTTTTGTTGGATGTACCACGGCATATTGCGATAATTCCCAAAAAACTTTCCGTACTGACCTGTAAAATCTTCGTGATGTAAATGCAACCAATCATATAATAATAGTTGGTCTGACAATACTTCCTCATCGTAAATTTCGGTATAGGGAATTTCGGCATAGGTTAACACCATCGTTACGGCATCATCCCAAGGTTGTTTGCCTTTTGGCGTATAAACGGCAATTTTAGGTGCTTTTTCTAATACAACCGTTTCCATATTTTGTGATGGCGAACTAATATCTTCTAAAATAGAATTCGCAGTGGCATCTGATAAAACTTCAAAAGTAACACCTCGAATTTGACATTCTTTTCTTATTTCTGGGGCATCAGGTAATAAAAACGATCCGCCTCTGTAGTTTAACAACCAACTTACTTTGTAACTTTTATCTAAAGCCCAATAGGTAATGCCGTATGCCTTTAAGTGATTTTGTTGTCCTTCGGCTTCCATGGGTAATAAAACGAAAGAAGCTCTACTCGAAAAAGAGCAAAGAAAAAAGAATACTATAATTAAGTTGAGACCTTTAAATTTCATGAAATACAAAATATAATTTACTAATTTATAACATTTTTGGAGATATACATTTATATAAATGTTAAAGTCGCACCCCCGTAAAAATACCTGGTTACCCCCGTAAAAATACCTGGTTTAAAAATCAGGTATTTTTACTCTTACACAGAAAGTTTTTTTAGTATAGTTTTGACATGTATTAAATAATTGATCTAAATGAATTCAAACAATTTGCCAATTTCGCTAATAAACACTAAAGAAATGAAAATATTAAAAAAAATCGGATATATTGTACTAGGAATTACTATTCTAGTCTATTTCATTTTAGTATTTTATTTCTATAGAAGTTACTAAAATATTCTTTTATAAACATCATTAGTTATCCAGAGTAATGATTTTATTTTGAATAGCAAATATGACCAATCCTGCTACATTTTTAGAATTGGTTTTTGTTAAAAGATTATTTCTGTGACCATCAACTGTTCTAACGCTTAAGTTCATCATTTCAGCTATTTCAGTTGAATTGTGTTGCTTACATATTAATTCCAATACTTCCTTTTCTCTTTCTGTTAAGAAATCTTCATCTAATACTGTTTTTGATGATACCGTAGATATCATGTTTTGATGAATTACTTCCATAACCAATTCATTATAATAAAATCCTTTTTGAGCAACTTCATTTACAGTTTTTATCATGTCTTTTGGAGATGCATTTTTAACTAAATATGAAGCTGCACCCACTTTTATCATGTTGGCAATAAATGATTTGGTATTATAACTGGTTAAGGCAATAATTCTAATATTAGGAAAGTCTTTATGAATTATTTTAGTTGCTTCCACACCATTTATCAATGGCATTTTCAAATCCATCATAATAATTTGAGGAAGTTCTGAAGTTGTTTTTAAATGTTCTACTAATTCAGCTCCGTTTGAAGCTTCGAAAATAACTTCAAAATTAGGCTCGCGTTGAAGTAGAAAATAGATTCCTTTTCTAAATAATTCTTCATCGTCTGCAATAATAATTTTGATTTTGTTGCTCATTAGTCGAAATTAAATTCCATTTTTACTCCTTCATTGGGTCTTGAATAAAAGTTGAAATCGCCTCCTAAAAAGTTTATTCTACTTTCAATATTCTTCATTCCCAAACCTTTACTATTTTCATTGTTAGAACTATCAAACCCTAGTCCGTTATCAATGTAAGTAAAGTTTTTTCGTTGTCCGAAGGTAGTAAAATGAATTGAGATTTCAGTAGCTTTTCCATGACGAATTGAATTATTTAACAATTCTTGAAGTATTCTAAATATATGCAAATGTCTTTCAACAGGATAGTTTTCAAAATCGATATGATTTTCATAAGAAACTTTTACAGAACGTGTACTGTTATATTCTGCTACTAATTCTTCAATTCCGGCATGAAGTCCAAATTTTTCTAAAACCGGAGGCAATAAATCATGAGCAATTCGTCTAGATTCTTCTAACGCTTTTTGAGTTAACTCTATAATATTGTTAGTGATATTATTTTGCTCATCTTCATTTAAATTTGGGGTTTGTAGTAAATGACTATTTAATGAAACTACATTAAGCTTTGAGCTAATATCATCATGTAAATCTTGGGCAATACGTTTACGTTCTTCTTCTTGTGTAATTAAAACCGAATGTAATAGTTCTTTTTGATGTTTTAATTCTAAATTTTTCTTTTCAATTTCAATCAGAACTACCTTTTTTCTAGAAAAATAAAAAAACAGTATCAATACCAAAAACATTGTAATAAAAGCAAGTAGAATAAAAAACACTACTTGAATTATTTCTTTATTTTCTAAGCTAATATTATTCATTTTTATTAAAATAAATTAATTTCCATTGATAAAAGAAAAAACCAAATTTAATATACTGCAATATAATATTGATGTTATACATGGCCGAATTAAACTCATTGATTTTTAAAACATCAATTAATTTAAAGAGCAGAAAAATAAATGTACTCGTAAATAAATAAAATAACAAACCTAAATTGATAAAATAGTATTTTGACTTACCTCCTATTCCATTATATAAATGCATGGTTGAGTATATGATAATAGGAATTGTAGTTAAATATGTTTCAAGAAGACTGTATTCAAAAAACAAATTAGGATTAAAAATATAACGAGTGATTAAGAAAATAGGAAGTACAATTAATGTTATATAAACAGAATAGAGTTGGGCTTTCGTTTTAAGCAAATAAGAATAAAAGTAACTTAAAACAATGAATTGGAATAAGTCATAAAAATGTGCTGTAAAAACATTATAAATTTTAAACCAATTCCACAAATTTGAAGAGATATAATCTATAAATAGTACTCCAAAAATATAAAACGTAAAAACTTTATAGGCTTTTTCATTTTTGAAAAAGCCTATAAAATATAGCAAACATAACAGTGCTGAAGTTAAAAATAAATATTTTGGTTCAAACAAAATTATGGATTAAAAATAGGACTTGTTGGGTCACAAAAAGTTGGACATGGACAGGTTCTATCATATATTAAATGCGTATCATCAATTAAATCTTTTCCATCTTCATCAACACCAACAAAAATTAATTTTTGAGTTCCTGATTCATCTACACCCATATAAGCTCTTACATCTACAACACCTTCTGTTGCTAATAATTCTGATAATGCTTCACCAGGAATTAAATGACCTTTTGCTAATTCTGTAGGAGGATTTGTTCTCCAAGATTTTACCCAATTTTTAGCATCACTTAGGGAAATTGAATACTTTGACATAATTTATAGTTTTAAAATTTAAACATAAATGTAGTAAAAAATTTATAATAAATAACTATTTAAGATAATTTTATGTAATCTATTTCAAACAATTCCCAAATAAAACCTTTAAAAAGGAACATCTGAATCATCATCATACGAATTCATTGTGCTTCCAAATGCTTCGTTTGGTGTTGGTAAATTTGGTGTTATAAATGGATTCGTTTCATCTAAATTCATTTTTGAAGGTAACGAATCAAAAGGAGTACTAAAATCATCCAAGTTGTCAAACTTACCTAAACTTCCCACAAATTTTAATCGAATATTATCTAATCCACCATTACGGTGTTTTGCCACGATAAATTCAGCTTGACCTTGCGTTGGAGAGCGCTCTTCGTCATCCCATTCGTCAATTTTATAATATTCTGGGCGATAAATAAACGATACGATATCGGCATCTTGCTCAATAGCTCCTGATTCCCTTAAATCGGAAAGTAATGGGCGTTTACTAGAACCACGAGTTTCAACAGCACGCGATAACTGAGAAAGAGCAATAACTGGAACATTTAACTCTTTTGCCAAAGCTTTTAAATTTCGAGAAATGGTTGAGATTTCTTGTTCACGATTTCCGCCTCCTTTTCCATTTCCACCAGCTGTCATTAACTGAAGGTAATCAATAACAATCATTTTGATTCCGTATTGAGAAGAAAGTCGTCTTGCTTTTGCACGTAAATCAAAGATTGACAATGAAGGAGTATCATCAATGTATAATGGCGCTTTTTCCAAGTCTTTCACTTTGATAGACAATTGCTCCCACTCGTGTTTTTCTAATTTACCTGTTCTTAATTTCTCAGATGATAATCCGGTTTCAGAAGAAATCAAACGTGTTATTAACTGAACTGACGACATCTCTAATGAGAAAAAAGCAACAGGCGCACCATAATCAATTGCCATATTTCTTGCCATTGAAAGCGTAAACGCAGTTTTACCCATACCAGGACGAGCGGCCACAATAATTAAATCAGAAGGTTGCCAACCTGAAGTCAATTTATCCAAATCGTGAAAACCTGTTGGGATTCCACTTAAACCTTCTTTACCAGCAATTTCCTCAATTCGTTTTTTTGCTTGAATTACTAAACTTTGTGCCGTTTCTGAACTTCGTTTGATGTTACCTTGTGTAACTTCGTATAATTTAGATTCCGCTTTGTCTAATAAATCAAATACATCCGTTGACTCATCATACGATTCTTCAATAATTTCACTTGAAATTTTAATTAAACTTCTTTGAATGTACTTTTGAAGAATAATACGTGAGTGAAATTCAATATGAGCAGAAGATGATATCTTTTGTGTCAACTGAATTAAGTAAAAATCGCCTCCAGATAGTTCTAATTTTCCGTTTTTCTTTAATTGAGCCGAAACGGTTAATAAGTCAATTGGTTGGGTTTCATTAAACAATTGCACAATTGCTTCAAAAATGTACTTATGTGCGTCTTTATAAAAGGCATCTGGTTGTAAAATATCAATTACTTCATCAACCCCTTTTTTATCAATCATCATGGCACCAAGTACTGCTTCTTCAAGGTCTAAAGCTTGAGGAGGTAACTTTCCTTTTTCTAAATTGATAATTGTAGTTTTATCTACTTTTATCGGGTTTATATTTCTGACATTTTCCATATTGCTAAGGTACTCTTTTTTTATAAAATTTTAAATCGAGTTCTTAATATCACACTGTTAATAACTTCATTTTTTTGTTGATAAACCAAAAAAAATCCGAAACTTTTAGCTCCGGATTTTTTGTATTATTTAAAAATAAGCGACTACTCTTTGAATTCACCCATTTTACTATACTTATCCATTCGCTGAGCTACCAATTCTTTTGTTGATAAATCTTTTAATTCATTATAAGCTTTGGATACATATTCAGCTACCGTTTTAAATGTAGTTTCTTTATCATAATGAGCACCACCAAGAGGCTCAGGGATAATATCATCAATTAACTTTTGCTTTTTCATGTCAATTGACGTTAATTTTAAAGCTTCAGCAGCTTGTTCTTTATATTCCCAACTTCTCCATAAAATAGACGAACAAGATTCAGGAGAAATTACAGAATACCAAGTATTTTCTAGCATGTACACTTTATTTCCAACACCAATTCCTAATGCGCCTCCAGAAGCACCTTCTCCAATAATGATTGAAATAATAGGTGTTTGTAAACGTGCCATCTCAAAAATATTTCTTGCAATAGCTTCACCTTGTCCTCTTTCTTCAGCTTCTAAACCTGGATAAGCACCTGGAGTGTCAATTAATGTTAACACTGGAATATTGAATTTTTCCGCCATTTTCATTAGACGTAAGGCTTTACGGTATCCTTCTGGATTGGCCATACCAAAATTTCTATATTGGCGCATTTTAGTATTCACTCCTTTTTGCTGACCAATAATCATGAAAGATTGTCCGTTAATTTGACCTAATCCACCTACCATGGCTTTGTCGTCTTTAAAATTTCTATCTCCAAAAAGCTCTAAAAAAGTACCTTTTGTAAGATTTTCAATGTATTCTAAAGTATAAGGACGGTTTGGATGACGTGATAACTGTACACGTTGCCAAGCAGTAAGATTTTTGTATATTTTCTTTTTAGTTTCTTCTAACTTTTTTTCAATTTGTTTGCATGTATTCGAAACATCAACATCTGATTCTTGCCCAATGATTTGACATTTATCTAATTGGTCTTCAAGCTCTTTAATTGGTAATTCAAAATCTAAATATTCCATAATCGGTTTATTTGGTTTGTGTTTGATTTTACAAAGATAAAATTTTCAATTAACTTTAATAATTTAATCCGTAATAAGTTGTTTCTTTTTCTTGCTTTTTACTATTCCATTAGCAATTACAGTTATTAAAATAAGTAATGCCCCCACGTAAAATAAAGGGGTCATTTCTTCTCCATCTTTGAAAATCATCAATGCTAAAATGATTCCATAAATGGGTTCTAAATTTATGGTTAACATCACTGTAAAAGGACTTAAATATTTCATCACTTTTACCGAAGCCGAAAAAGCATAGGCGGTACAAATAGAAGACAACAAAAACAACCATATTAGATCATTAATTGAAATGGCAAAAAATGCGGGAGAAAAACTTCCTGCAAAAAATAAATAAATACTTAAAAAGAAAACACCACTTGATAATTCGTATAAGGAAATAATATTGGGACTATATTCTTTAGCGTATTTTCCATTAATAACCGAAAATAACGCGGATAAAAAAGCAGAGGTAACAGCCAAATAAATCCCAGATTTATATTTTGTTTCTACATTAAAAATGATACTTAAACCTGCTATTACTATAAGACCGAAAACCAATTCATACCAAATAATTTTTCTCTTATAAAAAATGGGTTCTAAAATTGAAGCGAAAAAAGCACCTGTAGACAAACAAGCTAATGTTATAGACACATTAGAAACTTTAATAGCTTGGTAAAAAGTAAGCCAATGAGTTGCAATAATAATCCCAGAAACAACAAAACCAATGAATACATTAAGTGGAACTTTTACTTTTTCTTTGCTTAAAACCACCACTATTGTCATTATTGTTGAAGCAAAAAGCATGCGATACCAAACTAAATCTAAAGCTTCTAAAGAAATTAGTTTTCCTAGAATTGCGGTAAATCCCCAAATAAAAACAATGAGATGAAGATGTAAATAGCTTTTTAAATTATCGTTTTGCATTGCGAAGTAAATAAGCTGCTAATATTCCAAAAACTACATTTGGAAACCAAACAGCAATAAAAGGTGGAATACTTGATTTTTCCGCTAGTGTTCCAAAAACTTTATCAAAGAAAATAAAGGTAAATGCAATAACTATTCCTATTGCTAAATTGATTCCCATTCCTCCTCTTCGTTTCATGGAAGAAACTGCTACCGCTATAATCGTTAATATAAAGGCAGAAATTGGCAAACTAAACTTCTTGTAAAAAACAACTAAATAGGTATTCAAATTGCTATTTCCACGTTCTCTTTCATTATTGATAAATGAATTTAATTGCCCAATTGTCATAGTTTCTGCAACATAAATAACTGGCGTTAAATCATCAGGTTTAAAGTTGTATTTTAAATTTAACTTTTCCTTGCTTTCAATATTATCGTTATCTGTTCCTACTATTCTTTTGTTATAGGTATACAAAGTGTATTCTTTGGTTTTTTCATTGTATTTAATTCTACTAGCAGTAACTTTTTCAATTAATTTATTATCAATTATTTTCTCATAAGTAAAATTAAATCCGGTTTGAGAAATATAGTTGTAATTACTCACATATATATTTTCTTCTAATTTTCCATCTTTTTTAATTTGTCTGAAAATATCGGAAGTCTCTCGAGTTTGCGAATTTCCTTTTAAGTTTTGATATCTAAAATCATTAAATCCTTTACTGGCTTTTGGCACTAAGAAAAAACCCATTAACAAAGCAAAAATGGATACAATTACAGCACCATAAATAAAAGGACGTAAAAACCTACCAAATGAAATTCCCGAACTTAAAATAGCAATAATTTCAGTGTTATTTGCTAGTTTGGAGGTAAACCAAATAATAGATAAAAATAAAAATATAGGGAATAATAGATTGGCAAAATAAATAGTAAAATCGCCATAATAGATTAAGATATCCTTTAATGGAATTTTCTTCTCAATCATTTTATTTACCTTTTCCGATACGTCAATGGTTATCCCAATAGGAATAAACATAAGTAGCATTACCGAAAAAGTAACTAAATATCGTTTTAAAATGTAAGTATCTATTATTTTCATATTTCAAGAGAAAAGAGATTAGAAAAAAGAGAATAGACTTTTTTACTTAATCTATATCTCATTCTATATTCTTTGTTCTATATTCTTTATTCTATATTCTCAAATTATAAACGTTGATTCATTTGAATCACCATTTTGTCTTTCCACTCTCTGAATGTTCCTGCTACAATTTGTCTTCTTGCTTCACGCACTAACCACATGTAAAAACCTAAATTGTGAATCGTAGCGATTTGTTTTCCTAAGAATTCATTTGCTGCAAAAAGGTGTCTTAAATACGCTTTTGAATATTCGGTATCTACCCAAGTGTGACCCATTTCATCAATTGGAGAAAAATCAGCTTCCCACTTTTTATTTTTAATGTTTATAGAACCATGAGCTGTGAATAACATTCCGTTTCTGGCGTTACGTGTTGGCATAACACAATCAAACATATCAATACCTAACGCGATATTTTCTAAAATATTGATTGGTGTTCCTACTCCCATTAAATATCTTGGTTTGTCTTCAGGAAGAATAGCCGTTACTACTTCTGTCATTGCGTACATTTCCTCTGCTGGCTCTCCTACTGAAAGTCCTCCAATAGCATTTCCTTCAGCCCCTACATTTGCAATATATTCTGCCGATTGTTGACGTAAATCTTTAAATGTACTTCCTTGGACAATTGGAAAAAACGTTTGTTCGTATCCGTATTTGAAAGGCAATTTATCCAAATGGGTAATACAACGATCTAACCAACGATGTGTCATGTGCATTGAACGTTTTGCATAACGATAATCGCATGGATAAGGTGTACATTCGTCAAATGCCATTATGATATCAGCCCCAATACTTCTTTGAATTTCCATTACATTTTCTGGCGAAAAGAAATGATACGAACCATCAATATGCGATTTGAATTTTACTCCTTCTTCTTTAATTTTTCTTCTCCCGGATAACGAATACACTTGATAACCACCTGAATCGGTAAGGATGTTTCTATCCCAATTCATGAATTTATGCAAACCTCCAGCTGCTTCTAAAATTTTGGTTTGAGGTCTTAAATATAAATGATAGGTATTCCCTAAAATAATATCTGGGTTTATATCTTGTTTTAGTTCGCGTTGGTGTACTCCTTTTACAGAGGCAACAGTTCCTACAGGCATAAAAATTGGGGTTTCAATAACACCATGATCTGTAGTTATTTTTCCTGCTCTAGCTTTACTTTTTGGGTCTTTTGTAATTAAATCAAACTTCATATTGTGCTTTTACGAACGGCAAAGATAAATTAATTTCAATTGTAGTTTTAGAATTTAGGATAAAATTAGAAAAATCAAGTTCAAGTACAAGTTCAAGTACAAGTTCAAATTCAAGTTCAAGTTCAAGTTCAATTTCAAAAATCAAATTAAAATAAAACAATTATAACTTTCAACTAGTAACTGCTAAGATTTCTGAAATACCGATTGAAGTAATGAAAGAAATCTTAAAAATTCATACAGGCAAGCGTATAAAACAGATTCACTAATGCAATGAGGGTATTTTTATTTTATAATTTCAATAAAACCTTTGTGTCTTTCCGACTTTGTGAGCAAAAAAATGCTGCAATCTCTGCATCTCTGCATTTCATTTCACTCCCAACTCCCAACTCCCAACTCCCAACTCCCAACTCCTAACTCCCATCTCCCATCACCCTCCAAAAAACAATTCTTAATAACTTCTAATAAAATGATTTGTACCAGCAAAAAAATAGAATTACTTTTGCAACCAATTAACTTATACATCTTTGATAATGTCTAACACGCAACAACTACAAGATTTTACAACACAAGTTCGAAGAGATATTCTTCGTATGGTACATGCCGTAAATTCGGGTCACCCAGGAGGTTCTTTGGGATGTGCTGAATTTTTGGTTACCTTATACCAAGACGTTATGAAACGTAACGAAGGTTTTGATATGAACGGAATGAATGAAGATATTTTCTTCTTATCAAACGGACATATTTCACCTGTTTTTTACAGTGTTTTAGCTAGAAGCGGTTACTTCCCAGTAGCAGAATTAGCAACATTCAGAAAATTAAATTCAAGATTACAAGGTCACCCAACGACTCATGAAGGTTTACCAGGAGTTCGTATGGCATCTGGTTCGTTAGGACAAGGTTTGTCAGTAGCGGTTGGTGCTGCACAGGCTAAAAAATTGAATAACGACAATCATTTAGTATATGCCCTTTTAGGTGATGGAGAATTACAAGAGGGACAAAACTGGGAAGCTATCATGTATGCTTCTGCAAAAAAAGTAGACAACTTAATTGCAACAATCGACTTGAACGGAAAACAAATCGACGGAACTACAGACGAAGTTTTAGCGATGGGAAGCGTAAAAGCGAAGTTTGAAGCATTTGATTGGATTGTATTAGAAATCAAAGAGGGAAACAACATTGACGCTATCAAAGCTTGTTTAGCTGATGCAAAATCAAAATCAGGTAACGGAAAACCGGTTTGTATTTTATTGCATACCGAAATGGGTAACGGTGTTGATTTTATGATGCACACACACGCTTGGCACGGAAAAGCGCCAAATGATGAGCAATTAGCAAAAGGTTTAGCACAGAATGTTGAAACTTTAGGAGACTATTAATCAGTAATCAGTGTTCAGTTACAAGTATTCAGTAGAATACCATTAAATTTAAAACAAATGAAAAAATATATCAACCAAGGCAGCAAAGATACCCGTTCAGGATTTGGAGCTGGAATGACTGAATTAGGTCAAAAAAACGAAAACGTAGTAGCACTTTGTGCGGATTTAATTGGATCATTAAAATTTGATGATTTCAAGAAAAACCACCCAGAGCGTTTCTTCCAAATCGGAATTGCCGAAGCGAATATGATTGGAATTGCAGCTGGATTAACGATTGGTGGAAAAATTCCTTTCACAGGAACTTTCGCTAACTTTTCTACAGGAAGAGTGTATGACCAAATTCGTCAATCTGTAGCTTATTCTGATAAAAATGTAAAAATTTGTGCTTCTCATGCTGGATTAACACTTGGAGAAGACGGAGCAACGCACCAAATCTTAGAAGACATCGGTTTGATGAAAATGTTACCTGGGATGACCGTTATCAACACTTGCGATTATAACCAAACCAAAGCAGCTACATTAGCTTTAGCTGACCATCATGGTCCTGCTTATTTGCGTTTTGGTCGTCCTGTAGTACCTAACTTTATGCCAGCAGACGAGCCTTTCGTAATTGGAAAAGCGATTATGCTAGACGAAGGAACTGATGTTACGATTATTGCTACTGGACATTTAGTTTGGGAAGCGTTAGTAGCAGCAGAAGCTTTAGAAGCAAAAGGAATTTCAGCAGAAGTAATCAACATTCACACGATTAAACCATTAGACGAAGAAGCGATTTTAAAATCGGTAAAGAAAACAGGTTGTGTGGTTACGGCTGAAGAACATAATATTATAGGTGGTTTAGGAGAAAGTGTTTCTAGATGTTTAGTTCAAAACCATTTAGTTCCACAAGAATTTGTGGCGGTTAACGACAGCTTTGGAGAAAGTGGCACACCAGACCAATTAATGGAAAAATATGGTTTAAACAGCGCAGCCATTATTGAAAAAGCAGAAAAAGTAATGAAAAGAAAGTAATTCACTTTTTTTATAATATAAGGTCCTCAAATAATTGAGGACTTTTTTTTGTTTAAACCTGAATAATCTCATCATTTATTCGTAAATTAGTAGTATTAATTTAGTCAATTAATAACTTACTATTTACTCCTACAATAACAATTTTAAATTTCATTTCTGATTTTAAACCAAACAAATTACCTTGAAAATGAAATACAAAATTTCACTTATTGTTGTCTTAAGTTTCTTTTTGGGTCAATCACAAACTGCAACTTCTATTACGAATATACAAACTCCTAATTTAGATGAAACTTCAGGTTTATTGTTTTATAACAACAAGCTATTCACATTTAATGATAGTGGAGGTCAAGCCGAAATATATGAAATAAACAGCTCTAATGGATCTATAGTAAGAACTATTACTATCAATAATGCTACAAATGTTGATTGGGAAGACATTACTCAAGATGCAACTCATATCTACATTGGTGACATAGGGAATAATAACGGTAATAGAACCGATTTAAAGATTTATAAAATATCGAAAAGTGATTTTGACGATGCCGATAATATTGCTACTGCGGAAACAATTTCTTATTCTTATGCGAATCAAACTACTTTTAACTCGTTACCAAATAACAACAATTGGGATGCAGAAGGACTTATTTCTTTTGGCGACAAGTTGCTAATCTTTACAAAAAATTGGGTAAACAACATGGTAAATGTGTATTCAATTCCTAAAATAAGTGGAAGTTACAGTGCCCAATTTGTGAGTACTTACAACACAAATGGATTAATTACTGGTGCCGATATTTCATTTAATGAAGATGTCATTTACCTTACAGGCTATAGCAGTTCTCAAGCTCCCTTTATGTATACTATACACAATATTTCTGCATCAAATTTGGATATTTTCTCTGGAAATGTTTCTCCAAAAATCACCAATATTGTACCGCTTGGAAATCAAGTTGAAGCTATTTCATTATTCGAAATCACGCCTACAAAACATCGCTTGTACATTTCAAATGAAAAATACACTTTTACTTCAGGGCCAATCTCAATAACATTTCCTGCTAAATTATGGTTTATTGAATTAAATGCCGATACTTTTTTGAGTTTGGAGGATATCGCAAATAACCATTTTGTACTTTATCCTAATCCATGTGAAACAGCCATAAATAGCTCTGTAATAATTGATGAAGTAACTATTTATGACAATTTTGGAAAAATCATATTTCAAAATAAAAATGTAAATTCGATCTCATTAGAAAACCTTGTTGCAGGCGTTTATTTTGCTCAAATAAAACTAGAAAACCAATTTTATTTTAAAAAAATAATTAAAAAATAACGACTCTTTTTATTTAATCAATTCATTCGAAGATTACTTCAACCTTTTAAAGAATTCTAATAAAACGCCATTATTCTCTTTTTCTGGAGTGAAAATTTCTAAAATGCTTGGTTTTTCATTTTGGTTTAGGAATGCAGAATATTGTAGCTGTAATGTCGTTTCATCATTCGCTGAAAAGTAATCCAATCCATACATTTTAGCTAAATGTGAAGCGTTTAATTGGTGAGAAGTTTCAAAATAAGTGTTAAACGTTTCCGTTTCTTGATGTCCAGGTAAAATTCTAAAAATACCACCACCGTTATTGTTTAATAAAATGATTTTGAAGTTTTTTGAAATATAATTGTTCCACAAAGCATTACTATCGTATAAAAAGCTAATGTCACCTGTAATCAAAATCGTTGGTAAATTTGTCACAGATGCAGCTCCAATGGCTGTCGAAGTACTTCCATCTATTCCACTAGTACCTCGATTACAAAATACTTGTATACTTTTTTCTAAATCAAATAACTGTAGGTAACGTATAGCCGAACTATTACTAACTTGTAATTGGATGCTATTAGGTAAGTTTTGGCAAATAAAATCAAACACTTTAAAATCAGAAAACGGAATGTTTGCGGTGTATTCTTTATGTTTCGCTTCTCTATCTTTCCAAATAGTTGCAATACTTGATTTATAGGTGCTTTCAATGGTGTTTTCAGTCAACAACTGACTCAAAAACGTATTGATTTTAGTTTCAAAATGATTCGTAAGCGCTCCAAAAGTGTCATACGCTCTTAAATCGTCCACATGCCAATGATGTACTGGTTTGTATTTTCGCAAGAAGGCTTTGATACGTTTCGAAACTACCATTCCACCGAAAGTCAACAAAATTTCAGGTTGAAACACTTTGAAATCATCCTCTGTAAATGGCGTAATCAAAGTATCAATTTGGTCAATGAAAGTTGGATGATGTAAATTTGATGTTTTTTCTGTTAAAACTACCACACTTGGATCATTCGCTAAAATATCCAAATGCTTTTGCTCTACTGAATTGGGAAACAACTCTCCTACTAAAACCAATTTCTTCGTCGCTTTGTTCCAAGTCTCTTTTGAACTAGCTCCTAATGAGAAATGCTTTTCTTTGGTAGTAAAATCGATGATTTCAGGTTGAACTTGTAATGCTGTAACCGTTTCATACAAAGGTTCTTCAAAAGGTGCATTGATATGAACTGGCCCTTTTTGGGCAACCGCAACATGAAACGCCTTTTGAATGTGATTGTCATTTTCAGTTGATGCGTTTTCTTGCAAATTAGCATTGTATAAACTGTGATTGGCAAAAACATTTTCTTGACGAATGGTTTGTCCGTCACCAATATCAATCTTACTTTGAGGTCTATCGGCAGAAATGACTACTAGAGGAATTTGGCTGTAAAAAGCTTCTGCCACCGCAGGATAATAATTCAAAACTGCAGAACCGGAAGTACAAACAATAGCAACAGGTTTTTGAATTTGTTGGGCGATTCCCAAAGCAAAAAAAGCAGCACAACGTTCGTCAGCAATACTATAACATTTGAAAAACGGATTATTAGTAAATCCGATCGTCAAAGGGGCATTGCGCGAACCTGGTGAAATTACGATATGTTGGACTCCTTTTTGTTGGCAAATTTCAATTATGCTTTGCGCTAAAGGAATTTTTGGATACATCATTTTAAAAAATAACTGAACTACAAAGTTACGAAGTTGAAAAGGTTTTTAGTACTTTTACCTTGTAATTTCTTTGCGAAATGGAGATAAAAATTAGAGACTACCAAAAAAACGATTGCCCTGCTATTTTAGATATCATCAACGATGCTATTTTGAATTCAACTGCATTATACGATTACAATGTGCGAACTTTAACAACTCAAGAAACTATTTTTGAAGAAAAACTTCAGAAAGGTTTCCCTATAATTGTTGCCGAAATGAATAATGAAGTTGTAGGTTTTGGTTATTATAGCGAATTTCGTTTCAGAGAAGCTTATAAATTCACAGTAGAACATTCGGTTTATGCGAATAAGAATGTTATTGGTAAAGGCATCGGAAAATTATTATTAACCGAATTAATCGAAAAAGCTAAACAACAAAACCTTCACACGATGGTTGGCGTAATCGATTCTGAAAACACAAACAGCATTGATTTTCACAAGAAATTTGGTTTTGAGGAAGTTGGGTTTATTAAAGAATCAGGCTTTAAGTTTAATAAATGGTTGCACTCGGTTATTGTTCAGAAAATGCTTTAAAATTAATTGCAGTTCTCAGTCGTAGTCAATAAAAACTGAAAACTGCGACTGAAAACTGACAACTAAACTATTTTCCTTCAATCCAATTTACGATTTCTGCATCAGTAGGTAATGTTCTTGGTGAAACTACTTTTACTAATTCGCCATTTTCATTGATTAAGTATTTCTGAAAGTTCCATTGCACTTCGCTGTCTTCTAATCCATTTTTAGCTTTTTGAGTTAAGAATTGATATACAGGATGCATATCACTTCCTTTAACCGAAATTTTTGCCATCATAGGAAATGTTACCCCATAATTTTTTTGACAAAAAGTAGCAATTTGCTTATTAGTACCGGGTTCTTGTGCTCCAAAGTTGTTTGCTGGAAAACCTACGATTACGAAGTTTTTGTCTTTGTATTTTTCGTAAATTTCTTGCAATTGTTCGTATTGCGGTGTTAAGCCACATTCAGATGCGGTGTTAACTACCAATATTTTCTTTCCTTTTAGTGTTGAAAAATCGAATGAATCTCCACTCAAATCTTCTACTTTGAACTGATAAATGGTTTCCTTTGCCATAGAAGTTGTGATTGCTGTTGGAGTAGTCGTTTGTTTCTTTTGTGCCTGATTTTGACAACTAAAAAGCAATGCTACTACTGAAAACAAGGTTACTAATTTCTTCATCTCTTTTTTTATTTCAAATTTAGGATTTTAAAACGCAATTTTTGATAAACATTTCTTAAAAAAAAATGGTCGCTAATTAGCGACCAAATTCTTATTTTTTATAATACTTTTTATATGGAAAATAAGCCAATGCTGCTATTATCAATACTCCTAATAAAATATAAATGTAGTAGGTAACATTTTGTTTTTCTCCTGAAGCATAACTGTGTAATCCGCTTAAGTGGAAGTTAACTCCAAAATACGTCATTAAAATTGAAGCAAAAGCTAAAACGCTCATAACGTTATAAATCCATCTTCCTCTTAAAGCAGGCACAAAACGAGCGTGAATTACAAAAGCGTACACCATAATACTGATTAACGCCCAAGTTTCTTTTGGGTCCCAACCCCAATAGCGTCCCCAACTTTCATTTGCCCATTGTCCTCCAAGGAAGTTTCCAATCGTTAACATAACCAAACCAACCGTTAACGCCATTTCGTTGATGAAAGTTATCTCATCGATGCTTAATTTCATTCTTTCTTTATTCTTTTCATTAGTGAAAATCATCAAGAATAAAGCAACTAAACCTAAAACCATCGCTAAAGTAAATGGTCCATAACTTGCCACGATTACAGCAACGTGAATCATTAACCAATACGAATTTAAAACCGGTTGTAAGTTTCCAATCGAAGGATCCATCCAATTCCAATGTGCAATCATTAAAATCATCGAAGTTACAAATGCTGTAGATGCAACCGTAAGCTTTGATTTTCTACCAAATGCCAAACCAAAGAACATTGTTGCCCAAGCTACATAAATCATACTTTCATATGCATCACTCCAAGGCGCGTGACCTGAAATGTACCATCTAATTGCCAGTCCAGCTAAATGAAGTGTAAAAAATACACCAATTAAAATATGAAAAATAGAAATGGTAGTTTTTATAAATTTTGAATTATCAAATAATTGAACAATACAGAAAGCCAACATTAATACACCTGCTATCATATACAAGTAATATAATCTCTTGAAAATATCATATTTATTGTATGTGATTTCAGAATTGATTTTACTTTCTGGAAGCATTACTGCACTTCCGTATTTTTTTTGATATTCTGTAAGCCCTTTCAACAAACTACTTGGTAATTTATAATCTTCATTTTGAGATGCTTTTTCTAAAGCATTCAAGTAAAACGGCATGACATTTTTTATTGAATCCAAAGCGGTACCTGTAGGTTGATTTAGTTCTAAATAAGAAACCCATTTATTTGATTTATCACCTGGCACAGGAAAAACTTTCAAAATTTGACCACTTAAAGCCGAATATAATAGGTTTACTTTTTTATCTGCTTCAATAAAATCTTTTTGAAATTGATTAGGAACAGCTTCACTGTAAGCAGATTCTAAATATTTTGATAACTTATAACTTCCTGCTTCATCAAAAAAGGAAATTAAAGGTGCATATTTAACATCTTTTTCTATCCCAATTATTTTTCGAATACTATCATTTCCTCTTTTTAAGTAGATGATCGGTAAATTATACCAATATTGAGGAAACTGGGTCATCGATAAAAAAGCTTGGTCAGAGTTCATTCCTTCATATGTATCGCTTTTTGACACCTTACGTAATAATTCGGAAGAAAACGTATTGATAGGTTTCATACGTCCGTTATCTTGAATAACAACTTTACCAAACTCACTTGCGTGCTCTTCAGAAACTTCGTATTTCTTTAATAATTCTAGAATCTCTTCCTTTTTAGGTTGGTGATTGTGCTCTTGCGCAAATGTTACTGTTGAAAATAAAATTAAAAATACACTTAACAAACTTGCTTTTTTAGCTTTCACTTTATCTAATTTTTCCTTTAAACTCGAAAATCGACTGTTTTTAGTAAATAAAATAGCCATTAAACCAAAATACAGCAAGAAATACCCAATATAAGTCATCCAAGTTCCCCAAAAATCATGACTAACAGATAAATGGGTACCACTTTCATCTGGATCAAATCCTGCCTGAAAGAATCTAAAACCTCTATAATCTAGAATATGATTCATGTAAACACTGTCTTTAAAAGTTTTTCCTTGCTCTGCATCAATTACTTCAATTTTACTTTTAAATGCCGAATAACTTTTCTCTGTTCCTGGATATTTATCTGCAATAAAGTCATCTAATTTTACCGTAAATGGTGTATTGTAAATTTTACTTCCAAAGAAGATCGTAAATTCTAAATCCCCAATTTTAACACTTTGTGGTACACCTTGTTTTCCTCTTGAACCAATTAGTGTTACTGTTTCTTCTTTTCCTTGTGTTTTGATTTTTACTTTTAGCGCATCATCTGTTTGCTTATCTTTGAAATCGTTATTTGATTTGAAAGTTAATTCTCCGTTAATCGCAGGTTCTGGGAATACAAACTGAGCTCCTCCTATATTATATAAGGAACGTAACATTAATGGTTGTACCGAATCTTTTACAACTTTACCTTGTAATTTATCTGCCATTCGCATAAAATCCCCTTCAAAAGGAGTTTGAATAGTGTAAGCTTCTGCAATTTTTGTAATGTTAATTGCTCCTTCTGTGTATTTATTAAAAGCAAAAAGTACGTTATGTAAATTTTGAACTTCGCCTTCTTTTAAGTAATGTTCGTGACGCGTTCCTCCACTCGACTCCACCATTTTAATCATCAATTGTCCCGTTTCAGATGGTACAACTGTTTCAGAAGCATTCATAATAAATTCTTGATGTTCCACTTCAAATGGAATACCACTAAATTCCCCATCAATCGAAAAATGATTACTTGCAAACATGTTCAAAAAGGAATCATCTTGAACTTCTGGTGCTAAATACAACCCTTTTTCAAAAGTTTTACGACGCATTTGACCTTCATGTTTTCCATCCACTAAAACAGTTAAATAAGGTTTATCAGAATAAATTACTGTACTCGATTCTCCCTCCTTTATTAACATCATTCCTTCGTAGCTAATATAACGTGTAACAAAAGCTCCAACGATTATTAAAATAAAAGAAAGGTGTAAAATTAAAGTAGCCCAATTTTCTTTTTTGTGTAATTGATAGCGTTTGATATTACCTAAAAAGTTAATTACAAAAAATACCATTATAACTTCAAACCAAACCGCATTATAAACAATTAGTCGAGCAGTATCTGTATTATAAGCATCTTCTATAAAAGTTCCTGCAGCCATGGCTAAAGCAAATAGAATAAACAAAACAGCCATTAAACGTGTGGAAGATAACAGGGATAGTATTTTTTTCTCCATGAGATAATTTTGGAATTCAGATTTTTATTGGTACAAATGTACTTAAAATCAAAAAATAATTTGATAATTTAACAAAGGTTTGAGGATTTACAACCTGTTTAACGTTTAATACAACATTTTAATTTCCTTTATATCATAAAAATGAATTGAATCATCTTCTTGTAAAACCGCTAATTTACCATCGCGAGTAACTTCTTTAATTTTACCCACAAATCGGTTTCCATCAACAGATTCAAAAGTTGAAACCACCTCTTTCTTAAACAAAAACGAATGATAGAGATCCCAAAAATATGTTTCCCCTAAAATTGGTAACTGATTTAAATTATGTTCTAATTTATTAATTATTGACACCAGAATTGCTTCTCTGTAAAAAAATTTATTCTCTAACAAAAATAATGAGGAAGCTTGAGGTAAATTTTCAAATTGGGATTGATTTATATTCAACCCAATTCCGATAATGGATTGTACATCATTAGAATTTTTAAAAGTATTTTCTATTAATATGCCACCAATTTTTTTATTTTCTGCCAAAATGTCGTTTGGCCATTTAATGAAAAAATTCAAATCACTTACTAATTGTAATGCCTCAACAATACTAAGTCCTACAATAATATTTAGTGTAAATAAACTAGAAAATTCTTTAAGTTTTTGATTATACAAAACACTAAAAGTCAAGTTATTACCAACCTCAGACAACCAACCCGAACCTCTTTGACCTTTACCATCAGTTTGAAATTCTGTACTAACAACGGTAAAATTTTCACAACTTTCTTGAGAAGAAAGTTCTTTCAAAAAATGATTAGTTGAACCTATGGCATTGAGTTTGATTATTCTCATAAATAAACAACAAAATTTAATCTTATGTTAAGGTTCAAAAATAATGACAAAAAATGATACCTTTGCATAAAATGATAAATATTACATGACGAAAAAAAATACGAATAATGATGATTTATTAGCACTTATCATCAAAGGAATTGAAGACGTAAAGGGAAATGATATTAACATCCTTGATTTAAGGGAAATAGAAAACACTGTTTGTGATTATTTCGTAATCTGTAACGGTAATTCAAATACACAAGTTAATGCTATTGTGGGCTCAGTTCAAAAAGTGGTTTCTAAAGAATTAAAAGAAAAACCATGGCATGTAGAAGGAGAACAAAATGGCGAATGGGTACTAATGGACTATGTAAGTATCGTAGTACACGTATTTCAAAAACATATTAGAGAATACTACAACATTGAAAGTTTGTGGGGAGATGCTAAAATAACTACCATAGACACTAATTACTAAAAATTTTATGGCACAAAATAATAATTCTGGCTTTAAGTTTAGTCCGTGGATGAGTATTGTACTTGTCTTGACTATTTTTTTTACCATTCAACTTTTTACTGATGGAATTGATTTAAGCAATCCTGGAAAAACTAGTCTTTCTAAGTTTAATGAATTTTTAGAAGCAGGCCAAGTAGATAAGGTAACTTTTACCAATACAAAAGCTACTGTTTACTTAAAAAAAGAAGCTTTACAAGATAAAAGACACGAAAAAGTAAAAAATGATATCACTAAGAAACTAAATGTTAAAGGACCTCATTATTACTTTGAAATTGGTGATTTAAGAACTTTTCAAGAATCATTAGCAAAAGCAGATGCTGCAAAAAAAATCAACTCTTATGAAAAAGAGCCTGAAAGCATGTGGGGTGAAGTATTATCTATGCTTTTACCTATCATCTTATTTATAGGGATTTGGATTTTTATGATGCGAAGAATGTCAGGTGGTTCTGGTGGTGGCGGAGGTCAAATATTTAGCATTGGAAAATCGAAAGCTAAATTATTTGATGAAAAAAACGATACTAGAGTTACTTTTGAAAACGTTGCCGGATTAGAAGGTGCCAAAGAAGAAATTCAAGAAATTGTTGAGTTCTTAAAAAATCCAGAAAAGTATACTTCAATTGGAGGTAAAATCCCAAAAGGAGCTTTGCTAGTAGGACCTCCAGGAACTGGAAAAACATTATTAGCAAAAGCAGTTGCAGGTGAAGCTAAAGTACCTTTCTTCTCTTTATCAGGTTCTGATTTTGTGGAAATGTTTGTTGGAGTTGGTGCCTCTCGTGTAAGAGATTTATTCAAACAAGCAAAAGAAAAATCGCCTTCCATCATTTTTATAGATGAAATTGACGCCGTAGGTAGAGCTCGTGGAAAAAACAACATGACAGGTGCTAACGATGAAAGAGAAAACACATTAAACCAATTACTAACAGAAATGGATGGTTTTGGTACTAATTCAAATGTAATTGTTTTAGCAGCCACCAACCGTGCCGATGTTTTAGATAAAGCTTTATTACGTGCTGGTCGTTTTGACAGACAGATTTATGTTGATTTACCAGACATTAGAGAACGTAAAGAAATATTTGAAGTGCATTTAAAACCTTTGAAAAAATCAGAGGAATTAGATACTGAATTTTTAGCGAAACAAACACCAGGATTTTCAGGTGCTGATATTGCCAATGTTTGTAACGAAGCTGCTTTAATTGCTGCTCGTAAAGATAAAAAAGCTGTTGACAAACAAGATTTCCTTGATGCTGTTGATAGAATTGTAGGAGGTTTAGAAAAGAAAAATAAAATTGTAACGCCAGAAGAAAAACGTGCCATTGCTATACATGAAGCAGGTCACGCAACGGTAAGTTGGATGTTAGAACACGCTGCGCCATTAGTTAAAGTAACAATTGTTCCGCGTGGACAAAGTTTAGGTGCTGCTTGGTATTTACCAGAAGAGCGTTTAATTGTTAGACCAGAACAAATGTTAGACGAAATGTGTGCAACCATGGGAGGTCGTGCAGCAGAGAAAGTAATTTTTAATAAAATCTCAACAGGTGCATTAAGTGATTTAGAAAAAGTAACGCGTCAAGCTAGAGCAATGGTAACGATCTATGGTTTAAATGACAAGCTTGGAAACATTACCTATTACGATTCGTCTGGACAATCTGATTATAATTTTTCAAAACCTTATTCAGAGGAAACAGCTAAAGTAATTGACACTGAAATTTCAAAATTAATCGAAGAGCAATACGAAAGAGCAATACATTTATTAGAAACTAATAAAGAAAAATTAACTCAATTAGCGGATATTCTGATTGAAAAAGAAGTGATTTTCAAAGACGATTTAGAAAATATTTTTGGTAATAGACCTTTTGACAAAGAAGTAAAAACTACTACTGAAATTACTACTGAAAACACTACAACAGAAGAATAGACTTATCAACAAATTAATTTTAATAAAAATCTTAGTTCTGTATGTTTAGAACTAAGATTTTTTTTATCTTTGATTTTCACAGTTAAAAACCTAATAAAGATACATGAGTCTTTTTAGAAAACTATTTGGGACATCATCAGAAGAGGAAGACAAAGACAAAAAACAAGAAGTTAAGAGTCCTTATACTCCTGATATCTCTTTACCTATAGACGAACAGTTCACTTTCAATTTTAAAGAAAATGGAGGTAAATTTATCTATTGTGAAAATTTAGATGAAATTTCAGAAAATTTCGAAAACATATTAGCTGAAAATGATTGGTTTGAATGCAACGCACAATGCTTTGACAATCGATTACTTTATTTATTAAACGAAAATAAATTAACGTATGACGATTCATCAAACCCGCTATTTTTTCTTTCATCATGTGAAAATTTAATTGCAGATGAAGGTTCAATATTATTTTCTTCTTATCAATTTAAACATTTTAAACCAAACGAACTTCCTACAAACATGATTGTTTTTGCTACTACGAGTCAAATTGTAAACAGCAAAAGTGATGGATTGAGGCGAATAAAAAGCACTCACGAAAAAAATTATCCTTCTAATATTACTACCATAAAATATTTTGAAGAAGTAAAAGAACAAGATTTTCTTCACTATGGAAGTTGCCATAAAAATCTTTACCTACTTCTTTTAGAAGATTTATAATAATGAACGAAACGCTAAAAAGAGCATTATCTGGGGCAGTTTATGTAGTATTACTATTGGGCTGTATATCGTATTCAAAAGAGGGTTTGGCTATTCTTTTTGGCGCTTTTTTAGTGATTGGAGTTTACGAATTCTGTAAAATGTGCGATTTAAACTTATACGTAAGTATTCCCATTGCTGGAGGTTTATATTATTACTTATGGAATAAGAATATAGACGTAAACATAAATACAACTTTAACAGCAATTTCAATTATTATCTCAATAAAATTACTTTTATATTTATTCAACACAAATAAAACTCATTTCAAGGTTTATACCCGATATTTTCTTTTGTTTGGCTATATAATTCTTCCTTTTATCTTAACTAATTATGTAGCAATGGGAGTTAAAGGATATAATCCAAAAATCCTTATTTCAATTATAATTTTAATTTGGACAAACGATACTTTTGCTTACTTAGTTGGAAAAAACATAGGAAAAAATAAACTATTCCCAAGTGTTTCTCCTAAAAAAACTATAGAAGGTTTCGTTGGTGGATTAGTATTTACTGTAATCGTAGGCACGTTATTAGCCAATTATTACATTATGGCTTCTATGCTCTATATCTGGATTGTAATTGCCGCTATAGTAAGCATTTTCAGTACATTAGGCGATTTGATAGAATCGAAACTTAAGCGGGTAGCTGGCATAAAAGATACTGGAAATATAATGCCTGGTCACGGAGGTATTTTAGATCGACTAGATAGTATTATATTTGTAATTCCATTTATTAACTTATTTTATTTAATTTTATATTATGTTTCATAAAGAAGGTTCAAAAATCATTTTCATTACGCTGCTTTTAGTAGTTGCAATTATTTTCTTATCTGATGCTTTTGTTTCTATAAATTGGTTACGTACTGTTTTATATTTATTTGCATTAGTAATATTATTTTTGGTTTTACAATTCTTTAGAAACCCAAAACGAATTGCAGATAATAGTGATAATCATATTTTAGCGCCTGTTGATGGAAAAGTAGTGGTTATTGAAGAAGTATTTGAACCTGAATACTTTAAAGACAAACGCTTAATGGTTTCCATCTTTATGTCACCAATTAACGTTCATGTTACTCGTTATTGTGTAAATGGAGTTGTAAAATACAGCAAATATCACCCAGGAAAATACTTAGTAGCTTGGCATCCAAAAGCAAGTGAAGAAAACGAAAGAACTACCGTTGTTATTAATAATAGAATCTATGGTGAAATCTTATACCGACAAATTGCAGGTGCTTTAGCGAGACGCATTGTAAATTATGCTCAAGAAGGAATGCGCGTGGTTCAAGGTAAAGATGCTGGATTTATTAAATTTGGTTCAAGAGTAGATATTTACTTACCATTAGGTACAGAAATCAACGTAAAATTAGGCGATAAAGCTATCGGAAACAAAACCGTTATTAGTAAAAAAGCATAAAAATAAATGAGCGAAAAGGATTTAAATACACTATTTAATGAAGCATTTGCTAATGCACAATTGATCCCACAAGAATCAGTGCCTCAGGATATGCAATTGGTATTGTATGGTTTGTACAAGCAAGCTACTTCCGAAACAACAACTCCTTTAATGTTTCAAAATCCACAAGACATTATCAATGCTTTCAAACTAAATGCTTGGATGCAAGTTAAACACTTAACTGTAGAAGAAGCAAAAAGTGAATACATCCGAATCATCAACAAATTATTAAAAGAACGAAATCTTTAAAATAGTACTGCCATGAAAAAGTCATTATTATGGGTAGCTTGTGTATCACTAATGATGACAAGCTGTAAAAAAGAAAATGAACTTATTGAAGTTAAAATCCCTGAACCTGAAGTAGAAAACACCATTTCAGCTTTAGGAAATCCTGCTGATGTAAAAGTAACAGAAGGCGGTATTTTCCAAATGCGCGGATTAAAATATGCTTATGATGCTCTAGAACCTCATATTGATGGCAAAACAATGGAAATTCATTATTCGAAACATCATTTGGGCTATGCCAATAAGTTAAACAAAGCGGTAATTGGAACTGATTTAGAATTAAAAACAGTTGAAGACATTCTAAAAAACTTAGACGTAAATAATAAAGACATCCGAAATAATGCGGGAGGTTACTATAATCACAACTTATTTTTCGAGATTTTAAATCCAAATGGTGGCGGAACTCCAACAGGTGCTCTTGCCGAAGCCATTACAACCGAATTCGGTTCGTTTGATAATTTACAAAAAGAAATAACAGATGCTGCTGCAGGTCAATTTGGAAGTGGATGGGCATGGTTAGTAGTTACTCGAGATGGAAAACTAGCCGTTACCAGCACTGCAAACCAAGACAATCCTTTAATGCCTAATGCCGAAGTTAGAGGAACACCTATCTTAGCTATTGATGTATGGGAACACGCTTATTACTTAAACTACCAAAACAAACGTAACGAATATTTAACCGCTATTTTCAACATAATCGATTGGAATGTGGTAAATATTAAATACGAAACGGCTATAAGTAAGATTTAGTTGGTAAAATTAAAATATATAAAATCAAATAATTATGTTTCAAAAGGAAATTCAATATAAATTTTCTCCTTTAGCAATTATTGTAAGTTTGATTATTTTTCTTTTTCTTTTTATAATATTAGTGATTATTATAGTTGCTCTATTTAGTGTAAAAGCATACTTAGCAATTATTTTTCTAGGATTTTTACTTTTTATAATATCTAACGAAGCTATTCCAAATCTTTTTCGATTTTCAAGACACTTAATCAAAGGTAAACCAGCACTTATCTTAACCGAAAAAGAATTAATTGACAATGTGAATAACATAACATATTCTTGGACAGAAATAAAAAAAATAAAGTATCAATTTAATTATCCTGCAAATCACATTTCAATTGAAGTCAAATCTCCATCCTTCTTTTTAAAAAAAGAAACAAATTCATATAAACGTTTGATAATGAAATTGAATGCCAAATATTTTAATGGAACTTTTTCATTAAAACCTATGTTAATTAGTTGTAAAAAAAGTGAGTTAGTAAAAAATTTAAATATTTATTTAAAAAAAGGAAATATTGAAAATAAATATGAAAACAAAAAAATCATATAGTAAAGAACTTATAATTAGATAAATAGCCCACAAAAGTCTCACTATTTTAAAATTCAGCTTAAACAATAAAAAATCAAAAGGTTGCAGACCTAAAAAATTCCAAACTAATCTCTAAACATGCACAAAAAAGTTAGACACAATTTGGATCATGTTCAATTTAGATTGAGATTTCTATTTCTATTACTTAATTAAGTACATTTTTTTTTTGAGAACAAATCGTAGAACTGATCGTCTTTTAAATCTTCTATAAATAAAGTACTTTATCCTTATGATTTCATATCTGGATCTAATGCTTTATTTACATTTGGAAACTTACTAAATGCTAAATTGCATCACCATTAAATTTCGGATTAAGATCAAAACCCACTGTTATAGGTCTTTTAAAAAATCTAAAACAAGCTTTAAAATTATAATAATTCAAAATTACTTGTTTCAATTAATGATAGGTTAAATTGAAAAGCTTATTTATTTTAAAGTTTTTTTATTTTAAAAAAATTATATTATCATTGTATTCTACTAACTAGTATTTAACCAAACTCCATAAATATGAAAAAAATCCTTTTATTATTAGCATTCACCACGTTCACAATGAATGCCCAAGAAAAATTTGATTTCCCATTGAATGAAAACGGGCAAATTATCTTCTCGGAAGTAGTATCTGCGGAAGGAAAAACCAAAGATGACTTGTTTTACAACTCTAAAATGTTCTTTGTAAATATCTATAAAGAAACACAGGATAAGATTAAGCAAGACAAAGAAGCTTTGTCAGTTACTGACACCCAATATTCTTTCATGACGATCAAGGCAAACGGAAGCGAGACAAAAGTCAAATTATTTTATACTATTTCTATTATGTCAAAAGATGGTAAATACAAATACGAAATAAAAAATATCTTTATCAAGTCTAATGCTGAAACAACTGTAGAGAAAATGTTTGATAAATTGGCTTCCGAAAAAGCAGTTGATAATCCAAAATTAATGGAAAATCTTAAAACATATTATGCAGAGATCAATTCTACAATTGAAACTATTAAAAGCAACATTAAAAAAGAAATGGCAAAAGCTAGTGCAGCAAAAAGCGACTGGTAGTTTGATTATAATATATATGCTAAAAGCTTCATTAATTTGAGGCTTTTTGTTTTTTAAATGGCAATGTATCGTTCGAAGTGTAAATTGAGTAACTCGATTCGCAGAATTGTATTCCATACCAAAATAAAAAAATCCTAATCTTTCGATTAGGATTTCTATTTTTATTACTTCGTTAAGTACATTTTTCTTCTTGAGTACAAATCGTAGAATTGATCGTCTTTTAAATCTTCAATAAATAAAATACTTTCTCCTGTTGATTTCATCTCTGGACCTAATGCTTTGTTTACATTTGGGAACTTACTAAATGAGAATACTGGTTGCTTAATTGCATAACCGTTTAATTTTGGATTAAAAGTAAAATCAGTTACTTTATTGTGACCTAACATTACTTTTGTTGCATAATTTACATACGGTTCACCATACGCTTTTGCAATAAATGGAACGGTACGAGAAGCTCTTGGATTCGCTTCAATAATATAAACCGTATCGTCTTTTATAGCAAACTGGATGTTAATTAACCCAACCGTTTTTAAAGCTACCGCAATTTTTTTCGTATGATCTTTGATTTGTTGCATTACAAACTCACCTAAATTAAATGGTGGTAATGTTGCGTTACTATCTCCAGAATGCACTCCACACGGCTCTATGTGCTCCATAATTCCTATGATGTACACATTTCCATCCGCATCACAAATAGCATCCGCTTCTGCTTCGATAGCGCCGTCTAAGTAATGATCTAACAACAATTTGTTATTTGGAATATGCTTTAAAATCTCGATTACGTGCTCTTCTAACTCTTGCTTGTTGATGACAATTTTCATACCTTGACCTCCTAATACATAAGATGGTCTCACCAAAAGTGGAAAATCCAAAGTATCAGCTAATTTTACAGCTTCTTCAGCATTTTCAGCTACTCCAAATCTTGGGAAAGGAATATTTAATTCCGTTAACAATTCTGAGAATCTTCCTCTATCTTCTGCTAAATCTAATGCATCAAAAGATGTTCCGATGATTTTGATTCCGTATTTCGATAATTTTTCTGCTAATTTCAAAGCCGTTTGTCCACCTAACTGAACGATTACACCTTCTGGTTTTTCGTGTTGAATGATATCGTAAATATGTTCCCAAAAAACTGGCTCGAAGTATAATTTATCGGCTGTATCAAAATCGGTAGAAACCGTTTCTGGATTACAGTTAATCATGATGGTTTCGTAACCACATTCTTTGGCAGCCAGAACCCCGTGAACACATGAATAATCGAACTCAATTCCTTGTCCAATTCTATTTGGTCCTGAACCTAAAACCACTACTTTTTTCTTATCGGTAACGATACTTTCGTTATGAACATATTTGGTCCCGTCAGCTTTTTCAATTTCGGCTTCAAAAGTTGAATAGAAATAAGGTGTTACTGCTTTAAATTCGGCAGCACAAGTATCTACTAATTTGTAAACACGTTTGATGTTTTGCTCTTCGCGCAACTTATGCACTTGACTTTCCAAACAACCCATCATATGAGCAATTTGACGGTCTCCGTATCCTTTTTGTTTCGCCTCTAAAAGCAACTCTCTTGGTAATGTATCTACTTTATAATTCGAAATTTCTTTCTCTAAATGGAATAATTCTTCGTATTGTTTCAAGAACCACATGTCAATTTTTGTAATCTCATGAATTCTGCTTAACGGAATTCCCATCGCAATAGCATCATAGATTACGAAAACTCGGTCCCAACTCGCGAAAGTTAATTTTTCGATGATTTGTTCGTAGTTTTTATAACCTTTTCCATCTGCTCCTAACCCATTACGTTTGATTTCAAGCGACTGGGTAGCTTTATGAAGTGCCTCTTGGAACGAACGTCCAATTCCCATAACTTCTCCTACCGATTTCATTTGAAGTCCTAGCGTTCTATCAGAACCTTCAAATTTATCGAAGTTCCATCTTGGTATTTTTACAATTACATAATCTAACGTTGGTTCGAATAAAGCCGAAGTTGATTTTGTAATTTGATTTTGTAATTCATCTAAGTTATATCCTAAAGCTAATTTCGTTGCTATTTTTGCAATTGGGTAACCTGTTGCTTTTGAAGCTAATGCCGAAGAACGCGATACACGTGGATTAATTTCAATTGCTACGATATCTTCTTTATCATCTGGTGAAACTGCGAATTGTACGTTACACCCACCAGCAAAATTTCCAATAGAACGCATCATTAAAATGGCCATATCGCGCATTTTTTGGAATGTGGTATCCGATAAAGTCATTGCAGGTGCTACGGTAATCGAATCTCCAGTATGAATTCCCATTGGATCCATATTTTCAATAGTACAAATGATTACTACGTTATCGTTTTTATCGCGAAGTAATTCTAATTCGTATTCTTTCCAACCTAGCAAAGCCTTATCAATCAACACTTCGTGAATTGGAGAAGCCTCTAAACCTCTTGTTAGTAAATCGTCAAAATCTTCTTTCTTGTGTACGAAAGCAGCTCCAGTTCCTCCAAGAGTAAACGAAGGACGAATTACCAAAGGAAAACCAAATTCTTGTGCAATTTCTTTTCCTTTTAAGAAAGAATTAGCTGTTTTAGCTGGCGCTTGTGGAATTCCAATTTGATTTAAAAGTACTTTAAATTTTTCTCTATCTTCGGTAATGTTAATGGCGTTGATGTCAACCCCAATTAAACGTACTCCAAAATCTTTCCAAATTCCTTTTTCTTCCGCTTCTATGGCTAAATTAAGTGCTGTTTGCCCTCCCATTGTTGGTAAAACAGCATCAATTTGTGGATGCGCTTTTAAAATTTCGATAATTGATTTAGTAGTAAGTGGTTTTAAGTAAACATGATCTGCCATTGATGGATCCGTCATGATGGTAGCAGGATTCGAGTTAATTAAGATAACTTCTATTCCTTCCTCACGAAGTGAACGAGCGGATTGAGAACCTGCATAGTCAAATTCGCAAGCTTGACCAATAACGATAGGTCCAGATCCAATAATTAAAACCGATTTAATTGTAGTGTCTTTAGGCATTGTGTTGTTGTTTGTTGTGGGTTGTAGTTATATTGCGACTATAAAATTACTAATTTTCAAAGGGTTGCACTAAAATGCATTTTAAAACTTATCAAATTTTATAAACAGTTTAAAAAAAAGCCGCTACTAATAAAAGTAACGGCTGATATATTGTTTTAAGCTAAAACATTATTTTTTGTGTCTTGGTTCACAAGAAACAGTTAATTTATGTCTTCCTTTAGCTCTTCTACGAGCAAGCACTTTTCTTCCATTTGCAGAAGCCATTCTATCCATGAAACCGTGCTTATTTCTTCTTTTTCTTTTTGATGGTTGAAACGTTCTCTTACTCATTGTAGTATCTTTTAAAATCTATAAATAAAATTCTTTTTTAAACTCGTAGGTTTCCTTTCCTGAAAACCGAGTGCAAATATACAAAGACTTTTTTCATTCGCAAGTACTTTTTTAAAAATATTTTTAATTGATTTTATTACCTTTGCATCAAACAAAAAATAAATATATGTTTCACAAAAATATCAAATTAGTTTTAGCTGCCTTAATCATAGCATTCGGAATTTATCAATTCACAGAAAACAACATTGGAAACGGAATATTCTTATTATTATTCTCTACCATTTTTATTTTCTTATATTTTAAAAATGAATTTATTTTATTAGCCTTTTTAAAATTAAGAAAGCAAGATTTTCCTGGAGCTCAAAAATGGTTAGCTCATATTAAAAATCCGGAAGCCGCATTAGTAAAAAAACAACAAGGTTATTTTAACTATTTGCACGGATTAATGGTATCGCAAACCAATTTAAATGAAGCTGAAAAATATTTCAAAAAAGCGATTTCATTAGGCTTATCAATGGATCAAGATTTAGCTTTAGCAAAATTACAATTAGCTGGTATCGCCATGACAAAAAGAAGAAAAATGGAAGCTACTAATTTATTAAACGAAGCTAAAAAATTAGACAAGCAAAACATGTTAAAAGACCAAATCAAAATGATGAAGGACCAAATGAAGAAAATGTAATTCCTCATTTTAAAAAAATGAAAGCACCTTAAAGGTGCTTTTTTTTATTTTCCTAATAACATCTTTCCTGCTATCAAAAGTAAAATTAATCCAAATACTTTTTTAAGCATTTTTTGATCTAAACCTACTGCTATTTTACTTCCAAAATAACCTCCAATCACAAAAAACAAAGCTATAATTCCAACATATCGCCAATCGATAAAACCTTCTTTGTGATACGTGTAAACAGCAACAGCAGTAACTGGCACTACCAAAACCGCCAAACTCGTTCCTTGTGCTTGATGTTGGTTAAATCCTAAAAGTAAAACTAGCAAAGGAACCATAACAACTCCTCCTCCTACACCAACAAGACCACTTAAAATTCCTGCTAGCACTCCAATTAAAACTAACGATAAGACAATTTGAATATCCATTTTGCGCTTATTGTTTTTGATATCCAGAGGTTGGGATTTCGATTTCATATTTTTTTCCTGTAGTATTAGTTAATTTTTTATCACGCAACCAAGGGTTATGAATTTTAAGAATCTTATAATTTACACCTTGACTTTTAGCAAAATTGGCCAAATTCGTAATTGAAGAATCTACGATAATTGTTTTTGTTGGAACTGAATAATACAAAGCTTCTTTTGGAATACTAAAGCCGTATTTATTTGAATTAGTCATAATCTCTTTTAAGGCTAAAATTCTAAAAACATATCTAGAAGTTTCTTCTGTAAGTAATAAATCATAATAATTATCAACTTGTTGTTCTTCTAGTCGTTTTGCAATTCCATTCATACCTCCATTATAAGAAGCTGCAGCTAGTGTCCAAGTTCCAAATTTTTCCTTTGCACTTATTAAATATTTGCAAGCCGCTTCGGTTGATTTTTCTAAATGATAGCGTTCGTCAACCTCATCATTAACTTCCATGCCTTTTTCTTTAGCCGTAGCTGGCATAAATTGCCAAACACCTCTTGCTCCTGCTGGAGATACTGCATTTACTAGACTACTTTCAATTACTGCTAAATATTTAAAATCATCAGGAACACCATATTTGGCTAAAATTGGCTCAATGATTGGAAATACTTTATTCGCACGTTTGATAACCAAAGTCGTATTGGTATGATAATTCATATTGGTTACCATTTCTTTATCCAATCGTTCTTGAACATCCGCCATGAAAGTAGGCACTTCTTCACCTGAAAAGTCCATTTTTGAGTTATAGCCTACTGGCGAGTATTTTGTATCATCTGAAACTACTCCATAAAGCAAGAAACTTGCTAAAAATACAACTGTTGCTAAAATTACAATCTTCTTCATATGCTTTTTCATTTTTTAATCGTTTAGAATTAATTTTGGTAAATTTTCATTCAACCACTTGAATTTATTAATAATCATGATGTGAGTTCCGCCTTTTACCACTATACATTTTTCGATGTTCTTAATTGGGAAAACCTCATCCGCATCGCCGTGAATGTGAATTACGGATTCGTTAATTTCTTTTTGCTTCCAACACAAAATAGTTTCAATAGCCCAATCTAAATACTGTTTATCGCGAACCGACAAATATTTTTCATACAATTTTAAACGTTTCGCTACAATATTATCGCCAAATGCATATTTAACCAATTTTTCAATATCAGCCAAAAGTTGGGTTGGAATTAACTTATACGCCTTTGTGGTCTTCGCAACTTTAAACCGCTGCGGAAACTCGGTATTTGATTTTACGCTTGAAATGATAATTACTTTACGAACTTTCGTTTGCTTGGCCATTTCCTGAACCAAAACCCCTCCAAAAGAAACCCCAACTAAAACTGGATTTTCATGCTGAATTTTATCGGTCATTCGTAGTGCGTAACTTTCGATACTTTCTTTATCATTAGGCAAAAACCATTCCAAAAAGTGCATTTCAAATTGGTCTTCTGGTAATTTTATGTTTTCAAAAATTGTTGGACTTGCAGCCAAGCCTGGCATAAAATAAATTGGAATCTTACTCATTACCATTATTTTAAAAAAGTTTCGTAAATTCGCACCTAAATTGAAAGGCATCATGGAAATCAAAGATAATGAACTTTTAAGACAATTTGAAATTATTACCGAAACTGGATTGGTTTCTATTGAATATTCTATTCAAGAACGCAAGTTGTTTTTGACTAAATTTTGCAGTAATAACAATGAAGATGAAGAATTACACAATGAATTCATCAAAGCTGTTTTAGAAATTGCAGAAAGCAAAAAACTAAAAGTTGTTCCAACTCACGCAAAATTCATTAGTTTCTTTAGAAAAAATCGAAAATTTCAAGAGATGTTGCCGCCTGGAATTAAGATTTAATTTTCAAAACTCATATAAACAAAGAATCCCGAAATAATCGGGATTTTTTTATGCTTCAACGTTTAAAAATTCTATTCTTACACTTCCTTCTTCATCAATTTTTTTCAACTGAATGTCGTGCAAGGTATTGACCAATTCAGGATTCCAAGGTGTTTTTACTTTTACGTAATTTTCGGTAAATCCGTGAATGTAGCCTTCTTTATTTTCACTTTCAAAAAGAACCGTTCTATTCGTTCCAATTTGACTTTCGTAAAACGCTCTTCTTTTCTTAACGGAAAGTCCTCGTAACATTTTACTTCTTTTTGAACGCACATTCATTGGCACTACTCCATCCATTTCAACTGCTTCGGTATTATCTCTTTCCGAATAAGTAAATACGTGTAAATAGGAAATATCTAAATCATTTAAGAAATGATATGTTTCTAAAAAATGCTCATCCGTTTCTCCTGGAAATCCAACAATAACATCAACTCCAATACAAGCATGAGGCATTACTTCACGAATTTTAGCAACACGTTCCGAATATAATTCACGCATATAACGACGTTTCATTTTCTTTAAAATAGCATTAGAACCTGATTGCAATGGAATATGAAAATGCGGAACGAATGTTCTACTTTGTGCAACGAATTCAATTGTTTCGTTTTTCAATAAGTTAGGTTCGATGGAAGAAATTCGTAAACGCTCGATTCCTTCTACTTCATCTAAGGCTTTTACTAAATCTAAGAAAGTATGTTCGTGCTTTTTATTTCCGAATTCTCCTTTTCCGTAATCGCCAATATTTACTCCAGTTAAAACAATCTCTTTAATTCCTTGCTCTGAAATTTCTTTAGCGTTTTTCAATACATTTTCCAATGCATCACTTCTAGAAATTCCTCTAGCTAATGGAATCGTACAATAGGTACATTTATAATCGCAACCGTCTTGAACTTTTAAAAAGGCACGAGTTCTGTCGCCAATGGAATAACTTCCTACATAAAAATCAGCTTCTTCAATTTCACATGAATGAACTTCACCCATGTCATTTTTCGACAAGTCGTTGATATAATCGGTGATTTTGAATTTTTCTGTAGCACCTAAAACCAAATCTACTCCATCAACTGCAGCTAATTCTTCTGGTTTTAATTGAGCATAACAACCAACTGCAGCAACAAACGCTTTATCATTCAGCTTCATTGCTTTTTTTACAATTTGCTTGAATTGTTTATCGGCATTATCAGTAACCGAGCAAGTATTAATTACATAAATATCTGCAATTTCTTCGAAATCCACACGTTCAAAACCTTCATTTTGAAAATCACGTGCAATAGTGGACGTTTCTGAGAAGTTTAATTTGCATCCTAAAGTGTAGAATGCGACTTTTTTCTTGTTTTCCATAAGTAAAACTCAATTAATGAAATCGTTGTCAAAAAATTGAGATGGACAAAATTACAAACATTATTGATAAAAGCCAAAATAAAAAGGCTAGACGATTAATCTAGCCTTTTAAAAATTTTTACATTCCCCCTACAGAACTAAAAATTTCTTTCTATGAGTTAAAATTACAAACAATATTTTTCAGAAGTTAACCAAAATAGACAACCGTATTATTTTAAGTAATAAGTGGTAAGAGTATATATTTATCCGTTTTAAAACCAGAATTAAATTAAAAAGGCTAGACGATTTGTCTAGCCTTTTAAAATTTTTACATTCCCCCTACAGAACTAAAAATTTCTTTCTATGAGTTAAAATTACAAACAATACATTTCTGCAGATAACCAAAATAGACAACCGTATTATTTTAAGTAATAAGTGGTAAGAGTATATATTTATCCGTTTTAAAACCAGAATTAAATTAAAAAGGCTAGACAATTTGTCTAGCCTTTTAAAATTTTTACATTCCCCCTACAGAACTAAAAATTTCTTTCTATGGGTTAAAATTACAAACATTACATTTCTATTGATAACCGAAATAGATAAGTGTACGGATTTAGGTAATAAGTGGGAATATAAATAATAAATCAAGTTTTATTAAAATGAAAAAGGCTAGATAAATCTAGCCTTAACAATTTTTAAATTCCCCCTACAGAACTAAAAATCTCTTTCAATGGAGTAAAAGTAAATAGAGAAGTTACTTCAACAATAATTAAATAGACAAGTGGGAAAATGTAGGTAATAAGTGGGAAAATGTAACTTTATTTCATATTAAACGTATAACTACAAAAAAAATATGGCTGGAGAGGGTTCAATGATGCATGCTATAAAAAGCTTAGCTTATAACAAATTATTAAGAGGTAATCGAAATCGTCTAAATTGGAAGGATTATAAAATCAACGATTCAACTCCTGGACACGACCCTATTAAATCAACTCCAGAACAATTGGAAGCAATTCGTTTTCGTATGCAATCAAAAAACAAAAAAAGAAAGAAACGTCAAATTCTATTAGCGTTTCTTTCCATTATTGTTGCGATTTTATTGATTTATATAGTTAGTAATTTGAATTGGGTTGGAATACAGCCCGATTTTTAATTACTCTTTTCTATATTTTTTAGTCTCTTCAAAAACATGCTCTAATATCTTTGCATCTTGTTCTGAGAATTCCACATGACGACGACTCATCACTATTTTAGCTGTTTCAAATGCTTTTTTAGTTATATAAGTCGTAAATCCTGAAGCACCACCCCATGAAAAACTCGGAACAAAATTTCTTGGAAAACCTGAACCAAAAATATTTGTTGAAACACCCACTACCGTTCCTGTATTAAACATGGTATTAATACCACATTTACTGTGATCCCCCATCATCAAACCACAAAACTGCAATCCTGTTTTAGCAAAACCCTCCGTTTCATAACTCCACAAACGTACTTCTTCGTAATTGTTTTTTAAGTTGGAATTATTAGAATCGGCACCAATATTACACCATTCACCTAAAACTGAATTTCCTAAAAACCCATCATGTCCTTTGTTAGAATAACCAAATAAAACCGAATTATTTACTTCGCCACCAATACGACAATGTGGTCCAACAGTAGTGGCTCCGTATACTTTTGTTGCTAATTTTACTTGTGCTTCTTCACACAAAGCAAAAGGTCCACGAATAACAGAACCTTCCATGATTTCAGCATTTTTACCAATGTAAATTGGCCCAGTTGATGCATTTAAAGTTACAAATTCTAACTTTGCTCCTTCTTCAATAAAAATATTTTCTGGAGCAATTACATTAACACTTTTTGGAATGGGTTGAGAAAATCGATCTTCCGTTAATAATTCGAAATCTTCACGAATAGCTGCATCATTTTTTGCAAAAATATCCCAAGTATTTTCAATACGTAAAACGTCACCTTCGTATTCAATTAATTCATATTCATCAAAATCGATATCTTCTTGTGTATCATTGGTATGGAAAGCAATGATTTCTTCTCCAAAAAGAATCGCTTCTTTCGGATTCAAATTTTGAACCATATCAATTAAAATAGGATTAGGCAAAAAGGAAGCGTTAATCATAATATTTTCTTCCATTTCCACCATTGGATATTTTTCCATGAGATATTCCTCAGTCAGCGTAGTGGTTGTATTACCTAAATATTTCTCCCATTTTTCACGAATTGTTAAAATCCCAATACGAATATCAGCTACAGGACGCGTAAAAGTAAATGGAAGTAACGCATTGCGAACAGTTCCGTCAAAAAGTATATAGTTCATATTTTTGTTTTTTGTTGAGACAAGTCAATGACTTGTCTGTACTATAAGTTTTTTCAAATTGTAAATTCAAAAATACAATTTATTCCATAAAAAAAGCTTCACATTTTGTGAAGCTTTCTTATTATTTTTAAAAAGCGAAAAATTATTTAGCTTTTTTAGCGTATTTGCTGTTGAATTTATCGATACGACCTGCAGTATCAATAAGTTTAGATTTACCAGTATAGAATGGGTGTGACGTTCTAGAAATCTCCATTTTATAAACAGGATATTCAACTCCTTCGTGAACAATTGTTTCTTTAGTTTCTACTGTTGATTTTGTAATAAACACATCCTCGTTTGACATGTCTTTGAAAGCTACTAATCTGTAATTTTCTGGGTGAATACCTTTTTTCATTTTGTAAATCTTTTTATTAAACGATTATAACTTGTTTCGCGGCTTTAAAACTATAAAGGTGTAAACAACTTATAACCTTTTGGTTTATAAACTTTTTAATTTGAGAGTGCAAAATTACATTTAATTTTTAATTTACCAATGTTTCTGTAACTTTTTTTTATTTTTAAACTCTAATCTTACAACGATTAGAATTCTTATATTTGTAAATTAATTAAACCAAAACAAACTATGAACGAAATTATCAAAAAAAACGGAATTAAATTTGGAGTAATCAGTGGCTTATTTAGTGTTTTTTACGTATTAATATTATACATTATTGATTACAAACTATTCATTAACATTTGGTTAGGACTAGCAATTTTATTAGGCTTTTTAGCTATTGGTATTTTTCAGTTATCAGAATTAAGAAAAAACTTAGGAGGCTTCATGACTTTTAAAGAAGGTTTTAGCGGTTATTTTGTGGCTGCTCTTATAGGAATATTAATTTCTACTACTTTTTCAATTGTTTTATTTAATGTTATTGATACAGAAACAAGAGATTTAATACATGATGCTTTAATTACGTTCCAAGTAGAAAATCTTCAAAAATGGAATGTTCCTTCTTCTGAAATAAAGAAAGTAGTTGAAGGTATGAAAGAAAATCCACAATTTTCTACAACTGGTCTACTTTATGGAATACTAAAATCATTATTAGGATCAATTATTTTTGGGTTAATCCTTGCCGCAATTTTCAAAAAAAACAAACCTGTATTTTAAGTAAATGAACTTATCCATAGTTATCCCATTATTAAACGAACAAGAATCGTTGCCTGAATTACACAATTGGATTGTAAAAGTAATGCAAGCGCATAACTACTCTTACGAAATCCTTTTTATTGATGACGGTAGCACTGATGCTTCTTGGGAAGTTATCTCTAATTTATCGAAAGAGAATCAAAATGTAAAAGGAATTCGTTTTCTAAGAAATTACGGAAAATCGCAAGCTTTACATGCCGGTTTTGCTAAAGCACAAGGTGATGTAGTAATTACTATGGATGCCGATTTACAAGACAGTCCAGATGAAATTCCAGAATTATTTCGTTTAATTTCTGAAGATAATTATGATTTGATTTCAGGTTGGAAGAAAAAACGTTACGATTCAGTTGTAGCAAAAAACATTCCTTCTAAATTGTTCAATTGGGCCGCTCGAAAAACTTCGGGAGTCAAATTGAATGATTTCAACTGTGGATTAAAAGCTTATAAAAATATTGTCATCAAAAACATCGAAGTTTCAGGTGAAATGCACCGTTACATTCCGGTTTTAGCAAAAAATGCTGGATTTGGAAAAATCGGTGAAAAAGTCGTGATTCATCAAGCTAGAAAATACGGAAGTTCTAAATTTGGAATGAGCCGTTTTATCAATGGATTTTTAGATTTAATTACGATTTGGTTTTTATCCACTTTCGGAAAACGACCCATGCACCTTTTTGGTTTATTAGGTTCTATTATGTTTGTGATTGGATTTTTATTTGCGTTCTACTTAGGAATCGATAAATTATTTATCAACACAACTGGAAGATTAATTACTGAAAGACCGCAATTTTATTTGGCATTAACCGCAATGTTAATTGGAACACAACTATTCTTAGCCGGATTTTTAGGTGAAATAATCTTAAGAACCAAAAACAACGAAGAACGCTATAAGATTTCAGAAGTATTATAATTTAAGGTCACAAATTGTGACCTCAAGTTTAGTTTCAAAATAAATATCATTATCAAGATTAAAAATGCATATCGAACAAAGTATTTTAAACAAAGTAAACGAGTGGTTAACCCCAACATTTGACGAAGCAACTCAAGACGCAATAAAAGAAATGATGACTTCTGCTCCAAAAGAATTAGAAGAAAGTTTCTATAAAAATTTAGAGTTTGGAACGGGTGGAATGCGTGGCGTTATGGGCGTTGGAACTAATCGTATCAACAAATATACATTAGGTAAAAATACGCAAGGTTTATCGGATTATTTACACAAATCGTTTCCAAACGAACAGTTAAAAGTAGCTATTGCTTACGATTGCCGTCACAATAGTAATACATTAGCTAAAGTTGTAGCTGATGTTTTTTCGGCTAACGGAATTAAAGTGTATTTGTTTTCGGATATGCGTCCAACTCCCGAATTATCATTTGCAGTTCGTTACTTAAATTGTCATGCAGGAATTGTTTTAACTGCATCTCATAATCCACCAGAATACAACGGTTATAAAGTATATTGGCAAGATGGTGGCCAATTAGTACCACCACAAGATGCTGAAATTATCAAAGTAATCGAAGATTTAAAATACAGCGATATCAAATTCGAAGCGAATAACGATTTAATTGAATATATCGATGCTGAAGTAGACGAAGCTTTCGCAAAATCTACGGTTGAAAATGCAAGTTTTAATACACCAACAGAAGCTAAAGCGAATTTAAAAATCGTTTATACTTCATTACACGGGACTTCGATTAAAGCAATTCCAAACGTTTTAGCAAAAGCGGGTTATACCGATGTAAATATTGTTCCAGATCAAGCGGAACCAAATGGAGATTTCCCAACCGTAGTTTCTCCAAATCCAGAAGAACCAGAAGCGTTGTCGATGGCAATTGCATTGGCTGAAAAAATTGGTGCCGATATGGTAGTGGGAACCGATCCTGATTCTGATCGATTAGGTGTTGCGGTTCGTGATTTAGATGGAAAAATCAAATTATTGAACGGAAACCAAACCATGGTTATCATGACCGCTTTCTTATTAGAACAGTGGAAACGCGCCAATAAATTCCAAGGAAATGAATTCATTGGTTCGACTATTGTTTCTACTCCAATGATGTTGGAATTAGCAGCCGCTTATGATGTAGAATGTAAAGTAGGATTAACAGGTTTCAAATGGATTGCAAAATTCATTAAAGATTTCCCTAATCAGAAATTTATTGGAGGTGGTGAAGAAAGTTTTGGTTTTATGGTGGGCGATGCCGTTCGTGATAAAGACGCGGTTGCTGCTATCTTATTGGTGAGTGAAATTGCAGCACAAGCAAAGGCTTCAGGAAGTTCGTTATATCAGGAATTATTAAATTTATATATTGATTTTGGTTTCTATAAAGAGCATTTAATTTCGATTACCAAAAAAGGAATTGAAGGAGCAAACGAAATCAAGCAAATGATGATTGATTTACGCGAAAACCCATTGAAAGAAATCAACGGTCAACGTGTAATTTGCATCGAAGACTATCAAGCTTCTAAAGGAAAAGACTACATGAATAATGAAGAATTTGACATTTTAATTCCAAAATCCAATGTATTAATTTACTATTTGGAAGACGGAAGCAAAATTTGTGCAAGACCAAGTGGAACCGAACCTAAAATTAAATTCTATTTCAGCGTAAATGGAGTTTTAGACGCGATTGAAAACGCTGAAACAGTAGAAAAAGAATTAGACAACAAAATTGCTGGCATTATTTCGGCAATGAAATTAAACTAAATGGACGAAAATTTTAAAAAACTTATTCCTTTTGCAAAAAAGTACAAGTATAATGTGGCGGGTAACATATCCTTCAATATTTTGTATGCTCTATTTGGAACATTAGGAATGGTCTTTATAATGCCAGTACTTTCGGTTTTATTTGACGAAAGAAAAACAGCTAAAGTTGAACTGCCTAAATACGAAGGAATATTTAATGCATTAAGCAATTGGCAAGAATATATTGCCTATTATGTAAACGAATATTCAACTGAATATGGAATTCAATATGGATTAATGCTAACTGTAGCCTTAGTATTAGTAACTTTTCTATTAAAAAACTTATCTAATTATTTAGCATTACAACACTTAACAAAAGTTAAAACCGGAGTGTTGCGTGATTTACGTGAAAAAATGTTCAATAAAATTGTTTCATTACCTGTTTCCTATTATTCTGAAAAAAGAAAAGGTGATGTAATGGCTAGAATGCTTGGCGATGTAAACGAAGTTCAAAATTCTTTTTTTATGGTTTTAGAACTTATCGTTAAAGAGCCATTAACCATTTTATTTTCTTTAATTGCGATGATATCCATCAGCTGGAAATTAACCGTTTTTGTATTTCTTTTTATTCCTGTTTCAGGATTTATTATTTCAAAAATTGGTAAAAGCTTAAAATCAAAATCAACTAGAGCCCAACAAGAAAATGGGTATTTAATTTCGATTGTTGAAGAAAGTTTAGGTGGTTTAAAAGTAGTTAAGAGTTACAATGCTGAAAAATATTTTGCTAAAACTTTTAATGATTCTATCAATCGTTTGTACCAATTAACAATCTCGATAGGTAAGAAAAACAATTTAGCTTCTCCTATGAGTGAATTCATGGGAATCTTAGTAATTGGTGTGTTATTGGTTTACGGAGGAAATCTAGTTTTAGTTGAAGAATCTTTAAAAGGATCCAATTTCATTACCTATATAGGTTTAGCTTACAATATTTTAACTCCAGCTAAAGCCATTTCAAAAGCTTCATATCAAGTTAAGAATGGTTTAGCGGCTGCCGAACGTGTGTTTGAAGTTTTAGAAGTAGAAAATACGATTACCAATAAAGAAAATGCAATCGTAAAAGAGACTTTCACAGAGAAAATCAGCATTGAAAACATTAACTTCGGATATGCTGAAGAAAATGTTCTAAAAAACTTCTCTTTGGAAATTCCGAAAGGTAAAACAGTGGCATTAGTTGGGCAATCTGGTTCTGGAAAAAGTACGATTGCGAATTTATTGACTCGTTTTTATGACGTGCAAGAAGGAACCGTAAAAATTGACGGAATCGATATCAAAGATATGAAGTTAGAATCACTTCGTGATTTAATGGGATTAGTAACTCAAGATTCGATTTTATTTAACGATACGATTAAAAATAATATTCGTTTAGGAAAAGAAGATGCAACGGATGAAGATATTATTGCCGCTTTAAAAGTTGCTAACGCTTATGAATTTGTAAAAGATCTACCTTACGGAATTGAAACCAATATTGGTGATGCTGGTGGAAAACTTTCAGGAGGACAAAAACAACGCTTATCAATTGCGAGAGCCGTTTTGAAAAATCCACCCATCATGATTTTGGATGAAGCAACTTCTGCTTTAGATACGGAAAGTGAAAAATTCGTTCAAGTAGCGTTAGAAAATATGATGCAAAACCGAACATCAATAGTAATTGCGCACCGATTATCTACGATTCAAAAAGCTGATAAAATTGTTGTAATGCAAAAAGGCGAAATCGTTGAACAAGGAACGCATGACGAATTATTGGCTTTAAACGGGACGTATTCGAAGTTGGTAATGATGCAAAGTTTTGAATAAAAGGATGAGTTGGGAGATGGAAGTTAGGAGTTTAGCAAAATAAATTAATCTCATTTTAAGATTTTTTAGATTATGTAAATTTCTTAAATCTGTGTTCCAAAGCTTGAATTTTGAAATTGAATTTGATTTTTGAACTTGAAAAATTATGTACGTAAACCATCCCAATATTACCTTACCTGATGACAATGACACCATTGTTTGGAAGTATTTGGACTTGTCTAAGTTTTTAGACATGCTGTTTTCGCAACAGTTGTTTATGTCGCGTTCAGATAAGTTTGAAGATCAATACGAAGGCACCTTTTCGGAACCTACTTTTGAAGAAATCAAAAAAATTGCCGCTAATAATCCGAAGTTTTTGGATTACTATAAATCACATCGCGAAAAAGTAGTGATTAGCAGTTGGCACATTAACGAATACGAATCGTTTGCAATGTGGCAAATTTTCACTCAAAATACTGAAGGTTTAGCCATTCAAACTACAATTGGCAGACTAAAAGAAGCCTTACAACCTGAAAGACAAACCGAACAATATATCGGTGCTGTAAATTATATCGATTACAAAAAAGAGTTTATTCCGTTTGAAGATACGTTTTTCCCCTTTTTGTTTAAGCGTAAAAGTTTTCAATACGAAAGAGAAATTCGAATTATTTCTGACGTTTCAGCTAATGGTATAAAAATCGATAACGGCTTAAAAGTCGATGTTAATTTGAACCAATTAATCGAAAAAATCTACATTCATCCAAAAAGCGAAAACTGGTATAAAAAATTGGTAATCGAGTTGGTTTCGAAATTAGGTTTTGATTTTGAAATTGAAAAATCGGATTTAGAGAGCGATATTTTGATTTAGAGTTGGAATGCGGATGAAACGGATGCATTACATCGCGGATTAAGTCGGATTTTCTTTCATTATTTTAATGTCGTCCCTATGGGACTTTATTTCTATTTTACTTTATTGTTACCAAAATATCGTTCCTATCGGAACTTAAAACAAATGCAAATTTACTTTGGAATTTAAAAATGCCGTTAGGTATGTAATATTGGTAAAAAGGTATCTGCAGTAACTAAAATCCCGTAGGGATGACATTTATATTAATTCGGTGTATACACTTCTACTTTCCACTCATCCGCTAACAAGTTTACGAAGTGATAATGTACTTTATCATTTTTATCAAAAGCACCGTTTTTGTTGATATCTTCAATACATCTAAAGTACAAACGATTTTGAGCTTCGATTACATTCCAATCAATTAACTCTTTGAATTCTTCTGATAGTTTGGTAAATTTTTCACCAGTAATATTGCTCAAATACAACGAACGAATATCATTTTGATTAATTTTTCCATCTTTATTAGTATCGGAATCCACTAAAGTATATACCATGATTTGCTTTTTCGTTTTAGCAGCAATTCCATCTAAAAAAGTAGCCGTTTGGATTTGGATTTTCTTATCTGTTAATGGTTTTACAGTAGTGGAATCGATGTGTTGAAAATTCAAATTATCCAAATAACCTGTAATTTCAAATCGGTTATAATTAGATATCGCATAACTTACCTGATTGGTTTTGCTACTTCCATACACTTTACTATTGGAATCATACACCCGAACATCACCAATAGGATGAATCAAATACTTGGTTCCTTCCATCAAAATTGGTAAATCGGCCACTTTTATAGATGACGTATCTTTAACTTCGGCTTCTACCTTAGTTTTTCCTTCTTCGTAAATCACTTTTGGAGTTTCCGTCTCTTCTTTACAACTCATTAATGTTGCAATTAAGCTAAAAGTAAAAAGAATACGCTTCATTTGTTTGAATTTTATAGTCAAATATACTAAAATTAATATTGGCTTACAATCGAGCCACTAATTTGATATTGAAAACACGAGTCGTCATATAGTTTGGAATTCCGTATTGCGATTTTGTATATACATCTCGAACCCAAGTATTTGTAATCGCATTTTGATTGTTAAACAAATTGAAAATTTCCAATCCTAATGAAAATTCGTTGAACGATTTTAACCAGCGTTTTGAAGATTTAATTTTCTCATCTTTAAAGACATAAGAAAATCCAACATCAGCTCTTCGATAATCATTTAATCGTAATTGATAAGCATATGGATCTGCATAAGCAGGAGAACCACCTGGTAAACCAGTATTATACACTAAGTTCAAATACAATTGTAAATTTGGGATATTAGGCATGTAATCTTGGAACAACACACCAAATTTTAATCTTTGATCGGTTGGGCGTGCAATAAAACCTTTTCCATCCTGATTTTCTTCTGTTTTTAGATATCCGAAACTAAACCATGATTCTGTTCCTGGTACAAATTCTCCATTCAAACGTGCATCAAAACCGTATGCGTAAGCTTCTGCATTATTATTGGCTCTATATCGAATACGAACATTATCAATTGTGTACGTATTCACATCGGTAATGTTTTTATAATATGCTTCTGAAATCAACTTAAAAGGTCTATTCCACATTTTAAAACTGTAATCATTACTTAACACCAAATGAAATGATTTTTGCGCTTTGACATTGGTTTGAACCACACCTTCATAATCTCTAAGTTCTCGATAAAATGGGGGTTGGTGATACAAACCTCCTGATAATCGGAACATCATATCTTTACTCCAATCAGGTTTAAAAGCAAATTGAGCTCTTGGTGAGAACGTTATTTGACTATCGCCATCAGGTCTACCATCCGCTTGTACTTGCCATTGATGCGCTCTAACACCGGCATTTAACCAATATTCATGTGTTCCTATTTTTCCTTTGTAATTCCATTGAGCATAACCCGAAAATCGATTGATCTTAGTGAAATTAGTTGCTCTAACATTTTGATAAGGAGCTAATGGTCCCACATAAGGATTATAAGGTTGGTCATTTTGGTAATCTAAAATTGGATTTGGCAACGAAAAACCAGCTGAATCTACAACTTCCCATTCTACAATTCTATCACGAATATCTTCTTTCGTAAATTTAGCACCCCATTCTATTTGCGATTTTTCATTGATATCGTGAAAACCTTTTACTTCAGCATTAACAATTAAGGCATCTAAATCGTTACGTGCGTGATTCAATTGCGAACCTATTCCTCTTGTAAAAACAACATCACCAAAAGTTTCAGAACCAATATTAGCATCTACTTCGCCCAAACGATATTGTGCCAAAATATCATAATATTCTTGTTCTTGTGTATGATACCCTGAAAGGATAAACTTCAATTTATTTTTCTCATTGTATTGATAAATCGCTTTTCCAGCACCAAAAAACGTCAAATATTGATCTTTTTCTTGCCCTTCGTAAAACACTAACAAAGCAATTGGTTCATCGATAGTTCCAAAGTTAGTTTGACGTGTTAATGGCTGATAATTGTATTTGTTTTGCGAAATATTACCTAAAAAACTAAAATTCCACTTGGTAGAAGCGTTAAAATTCAAGAGCGATTGCACATCAAAAAATGTGGGTCTAAAATTGGTTTCCGTTTCCTGACTGTTCACTAACAAACTATTATCTCGATAACGAACCCCTGTAATATTGCTCCATTTTTGATTTTTAGAAACACCTTCAACCGTAAGGCTTCCACCTAAAAAACTTGCTTCTAAACTTGCACCAAAACGCTTTGGGTTTCGATAAGTAATATCTAAAACAGAAGATAATTTATCTCCATATTTAGATTGAAAACCTCCAGCAGAAAAATCTACATTTTGTACCATATCCGTATTGGTAAAACTCAATCCTTCTTGTTGTCCTGAACGAATTAAAAACGGACGATAAACTTCGATTTCGTTTACATAAACCAAGTTCTCGTCATAATTTCCACCACGAACTGCATACGAAGTACTTAATTCGTTATTAGAATAAACTCCGGGTAGTGTTTTAATGATATTTTCAATACCTGGATTAGCGCCTGGCATTTTACGAATGACAACAGGATCAATTGTTGTAACTCCTTCGATACGTTTTTTACTATTAGCAGTTACCGTTACTACTCCAAATTCTTCAATTTTTGAATTCATCACCGGATTTAACTCAAAATCTTCATTAGGTTTTAAATTAAGTTCAATTGTAACTTTCTTTAATGAAACATGGGAAAAAGTAATGGTTACTTTTTTATTGGCTTCAATTTCTAAAATATAGAACCCATTTTCATTGGTTACAGTTCCTTTATCGCCTACTTTAACTGTTACATTTTCTACTGGATTATTAAATTCGTCTAAAATAACCCCTTTAACTCGGGCTTTTTGAGCTGAAACTGAGAAGGAAATTAATCCAATAATGAATACAAAAAATATATTTTTCAAAAGAATTCGTTTTAATTATCTAAAAAAGTAAGATTCAAAGGTAGTAGAATTTTGCAAATTATCAGTAACAACTAACTTGAAATCGTTTTTACCTTCAACGCAAATAGCATCATCTAAATTGTGTACCAACTTTTTTGTTTTATAATCATACTCCATTAAAATCCATTTTCCGTTTATGTAAGCATTGTAGGTATCAATTCCTGAATGCAAATCAGAAATAGAAACACTAATTGTTTTTTGCTCTTTAATAGTCTTTCCTTCTACAAAATTTACATTATAAATTCTTGGCGGTGTGTTATCTTGAGCCAATTTAAACTTACCTAAAGTCTTAGTTTTTATAGAAAATGTATTTCCTTTTCTGTAGGTTTTGTTATATTCTAATTTATAACCTTCTAAAGTTGCAATGTATGTTTTTGCCAATTGCTCTTCTGTTAAACCTTGTACGTTTGTAAACGATATGGTTATATTTTTGTGCACAGGAACACTATCATCATGCAAGGTTAAAATATCGCCGTTAACATCGAAATTTATATAAAAGTCATGGTAAAAAGCATTTTCAGGAATTTGTACTGAAACATTATTTTTTTCAAAAATAGATTCGTTTTTTGCTTTGATAAAATATGGAGTTTTTGGGTACGTTTTTTCAATTTTAGCTTCTTGACGCGCAAACTCTATAGGCACAGTAATTTCGACTTTATTACCATGAAAATCATACAGTTCTACTCGATACAAATAATTAGCAGCAGGTTGCACTCGAATGGTTCCGTCTTTTTTATTTCCTGCTACTATTGAAAGTGGATAATTTGTTAATTGAAAAAGCTTTTGAACCCGTTGTCCCATGAGATGAAAACGTTCATAATCGATAAAATTATTAATATAACGCGATTCATCAAAAGCAAATCCATCAAAACCATATTGGTACTGTAAAACACCATTTAAGTAGGCTTTTACTTTATACAATCCGTTTTTATTATAGGCATTGGTACAAAAATCATATGCATTAATCCCAAAGGCAATTCTACCATCAGCCCTAACTTTTGTTCCTAAATAAGTGCCATCGGTTTGTTTTGTAAAAGAAATGTTGATGGGTAATTGCGAATTATTAACCGTTGTTGAATCTAACGGATAGGCAACAAGACCTTGAATAATAGGTTTTCTTTCGTCTTTAATGATTTTTTTAAATCCGAAATGCAACGGATTCAAAATTTCTTCCGATTTGGTATTACGAAATTCAAAATGCAAATGAGGAGCTCCGCTACCTCCTGTATTACCTGTAAATGCTATTATATCGCCTTTTTTTACGGGCAATTCTGTAGGATACAAATAAATTTCAACCTCATACGATTGTTCTTCGTATTGTTTTTTCTTTATAAAATCTTGAATAGCTCCATTGGCTTTTTGTAAATGCCCATAAACCGAAGTATAGCCATTAGGATGCGTAATATAAATAGCTTTTCCGTAGCCAAAAGTTGAAATTTTAATACGTGAAACATAACCATCTCCCGCAGCATAAACAGGCAATCCTTCAACTCCTTTAGTCTTAAAATCAAGTCCCGAATGAAAGTGATTACTACGCAATTCACCAAAAGAACCCGAGAGATCTAAAGGTATGTCTAACGGAGATTGAAAATAATCTTCTGGATATTGCTGTGCAAAAAATAAAATTGGAAAAAAAAGTAGGGCTAATACAAATTTCATCGTGCTGCTGTTTGTTGCTAAAATAATAAAAAAACTCATCAAAATAAAACAAAAACCATACCTAATAATAACGATTTAATTTCCAAATAGTTAGAAATAATAAAAATTAATTCATAAAATTTAGTAAAAAGTATTGCTATTTTTGAATACTAATGCTAACTTTGTGAAATAATGAAATGAAATTTATCATTAATGAACGGATTATCTGAATTAATTGATTCTCTAGAAGTTAAATTTTTTAAGTTGAATCAAAAATTAACTCAGCTTGAGAAAAAAAATCAAGAGTTAGAAACGGAATTGTTGCTTTCTAAAAAGAACCAACAAGTTCAACTTGACGAAATTGATGCTCTTAAGAAGCAAGTAGATACTCTAAAAATGGTAAATTCATTACTAGGCAGTGAAGAAAATAAACGAGAAACAAAACTCAAAATAAATTCATTAATCCGAGAAATCGATTATTGTATAGCACAACTTTCAGATTAGAAAGCAAATGAGTGAAAAACTGAAAATTAAAATTTCAATAGCAGATCGTGTGTATCCATTAACCGTGGATCCATCACAAGAAGAAGGACTTAGAAGTGCTTCAAAAAAAATAGATGCTATGATAAAACAGTTTGAACAAAGCTATGCCGTTAGAGATAAACAAGATGTTTTAGCTATGTGCGCTTTACAATTTGCAGCACAAGTAGAGCAAAAACAAATATCGAATTCTCAGGACAATGAAATCAATTTAAAAAGATTAGTTAATCTTGATAAAAAACTGAGCGAGTTACTCTCTAAATAAAATACGTTCTTACATAATAAATAAAGATACTGCCTACATTAGTATATATTTGATAAACTCAACACTAACAAATTAAACGAGTGAATCTTTGCAACTATAACAGGCCCTTAAGTGGGAAGTTTGAACTGCAGGTTAGCTTAAATCTTGTATAACAGAGTTTATACAAACACCTAATGTAGGCTTTTTTTATATAATTTTTTTAACAAACATAATGGATATACTAGGTATAATAATTGGAATTGTCGTTGGTCTTGCAGGAGGTTTTGGAATTGCTAAATTTTTAGAAAAAAGCAATGTTTCTAACCTTATTAAGAATGCAAAAAAAGAAGCAGCTTCGATTTTAAAAGACGCTAAAACTGAAGCTGAAGCCGCTAAAAAAGATAAAATTTTACAAGCAAAAGAAAAGTTTTTAGAACTTAAAGCGGAACACGAACAAGTGATTTTAGCACGTGATAAAAAAATGGCCGAAGCCGAAAAAAGAACACGTGATAAAGAATCGCAAATCTCTAACGAACTTGCTAGAGCCAAAAAAGCAGCTGATGAAGCGGAAGCTAAAATCAACGATTACAACAATAAAATCGAATATTTAGACAAGAAACAACAAGAAATTGACAAACTTCACAGAAGTCAAGTGGAGCAATTAGAAGCTATTTCTGGTCTATCTGCTGAAGAAGCTAAAAATCAATTGGTGGAAAGCTTAAAAGCTGAAGCTAAAACAAATGCTATGTCGTTCATCCAAGATACTGTGGAAGAAGCTAAAATGACAGCACAACAAGAAGCTAAGAAAATCATCATCAATACGATACAACGAGTTGGTACTGAAGAAGCAGTTGAAAACTGTGTTTCTGTATTTAACATTGAATCAGATGATGTAAAAGGTAGAATCATTGGTCGTGAAGGTCGTAACATTAGAGCTTTAGAAGCTGCAACTGGAGTTGAAATCATTGTGGACGACACACCAGAAGCTATCATCTTATCGTGTTTTGATCCTGTGAGAAGAGAAATTGCTCGTTTAGCATTACACAAATTAGTAACTGACGGACGTATTCACCCAGCACGTATTGAAGAAGTGGTTGCTAAAACTGCAAAACAAATCGATGAGGAAATCATTGAAACAGGTAAACGTACTGTAATTGATTTAGGTATTCACGGATTACACCCTGAATTAATCAAAGTAGTAGGTAGAATGAAATACCGTTCATCTTACGGACAAAACTTATTACAACACTCTAGAGAAGTAGCTAAGTTGTGTGGTATCATGGCTGCTGAATTAGGCTTAAACGTTAAATTAGCAAAAAGAGCTGGTTTATTACACGATATAGGAAAAGTGCCAGATACAGAAAGTGAATTACCTCACGCTATTTTAGGTATGCAATGGGCTGAGAAATATGGTGAAAAAGAAGAGGTTTGCAACGCTATTGGAGCTCACCATGACGAAATTGAAATGAAGTCATTAATTTCTCCAATTATCCAAGTTTGTGATGCTATTTCTGGAGCACGCCCTGGAGCAAGAAGACAAGTTTTAGATTCTTACATCCAACGTTTAAAAGATCTTGAAGATATCGCTTTCGGATTTAATGGAGTTAAGAATGCTTATGCTATTCAAGCAGGTAGAGAATTACGTGTTATTGTAGAGAGTGAAAAAGTATCAGATGAAGCAGCGGCTAACTTATCATTTGATATTTCTCAAAAAATTCAAACGGAAATGACATACCCAGGTCAAGTAAAAATCACGGTTATCAGAGAAACTAGAGCGGTTAATATTGCGAAGTAATTTTTAGTCGCAGTTGACAGTCGCAGTTGACAGTCGCAGTTGACAGTCGCAGTTGACAGTCGCAGTTGACAGTAAATACTAAAAAAGGGATTTTCAATTTTTGAAAATCCCTTTTTTTATGCCTCAAACTGAGACTGTGACTAAAAATTGCGACTGTCAACTGTGACTGGCAACTATTTACGTGGATGATAATTATTCAATACCTCAGAAAGGAATTTTCTATCCAAATGCATATACACTTCGGTTGTAGTAATGGATTCATGACCGAGCATTAATTGAATCGAACGTAAATCGGCTCCATTTTCTAATAGATGCGTTGCGAATGAATGACGAAACGTATGCGGACTAATGGTTTTATTTAAATTGATTTTTACCGCTAAATCTTTAATAATAGTAAAAACCATGGCTCGTGTTAATTGTCTTCCTCTCCTATTCAAAAACAAGGTGTCTTCATGTCCTTTTTGAACAGGATAATGCACTCGAATTAAATTCACATAAGAAGTAATATATTTAATGGTAGACTGACCCACCGGTACAAATCGTTGCTTGTTTCCTTTTCCTGTGATTTTAACAAAACCTTCTTCAAAAAATAAATCGGAAATTTTTAACCCTACTAATTCCGATACACGCAAACCACAACTGTATAGGGTTTCTAACATTGCTCTGTTGCGTTCACCTTCAGGAGTTGATAAATCTATGGCTGCAATTAAAGCGTCAATTTCTTCTGTAGCTAATGTATCTGGAAGTTTTCGACCTGTTTTTGGAACTTCAATTAATTCTAGTGGAGTATCTTTTCGATAATCTTCAAAAACCAAATAATTAAAAAAGCTTTTTAAACCCGAAATTATTCGCGATTGACTCCTAGCATTTACTTTTGAAGCTATTTCATAAATAAATTGCTGAATGGTTTCTTCTGTTATAGTAATTGGCGTAACTTTTATATCGTGTTGGTTTAAAAACAAAACCAACTTTTCGATATCAAAAGAATAATTTTCTATAGTATTCTTAGAAAGCCCACGTTCTAAACGCAGATAATTTTGATATTCTTTTATATAGGATTGCCAAGTACTCATGTATCAAAAATAGGTAATTTACAGGAATAAAAAAATCCCGAGCAATGCTCGGGATAATTTCAAAAGTATGAACTATAAATTAAAATTTATATCCAAAAGAGAATTGCACAACTCCATTTTTTAAATCTGCACTTGAACCACTTGCGTTGTTAATATTAGTTAAACCAACATTGTAGCGTGCTGATGCAAAAAATTGAGATGTAAATTCATAACCCAACCCAAAATTTAAACCAAAATCAACAGATTTTAAATTATCTTTAATATCTACATCTCCAGAAAATGAATCCGTAATACCCATAAAAGTTTCTGTTTCTTCTATATCACTTTTAGCACTTAAAACAAATCCAATTTGTGGACCTGCTTCTAAAAACAACTTTTCTGTTGCAAAATATTTTGCCATTAATGGCACGTTTAAATAATTAATTTTATTGTCCTCTTTGTAACTATAAGAATAATCTACAGCACTCTCAGAATAATCAATTTTCACTCCTTGCATAGAAAACAATAACTCTGGTTGAAAAGCAAACTTATCTGTTAATTTAACTTCAACAAAAGCACCTAAATGAGCTCCTATCAATGGCTTATTATTTTCAATATCACCTGAAACATTAGAGATATTTAAACCTGCCTTTGCTCCATATTTAATTTCTTGAGCTTGAGAAACTCCAAATACTACTAGTGCAAGAGCACTAAAAATCATTTTTTTCATAAAAATATAATAGTTAAATAAAATACATTTTAAAGAAGAGTTGCTGCGACAGCTCCTCCTAATAACACAACTCCTAAAGTTACTAACCATCCGGTATTTTTCTTTTTCTCTTGAATTACTGGCTGATATGTATCCGCTTTTTGCAAATAACTAGGTTTTACTTCTAATAATTTTAAATCTTTTTCTTCAATAGGTCTAAAATTATTATAGGTAGCTGGCCAACCTTTAACTGTAAGCTCAGTTTTACCATTTTTAGTTACAGTTTCAAAAGTAGGTTCCACCAAAACATCTGCATCTTGCTCTTTCAATAATTTCCTTACTACATTGTTTTTAGCATTTTCTAAAGACTCAATTCCATTGAAAGTAGTAGTAACCTCAACTTTTTCAGGTTTAACATTTAAATCTACCACAACTGGTTTATGAATAACACCAGGACCTACAACATCCATAGACTTTGCCGTACCAGACTTTGTAACTGAACAAGACGTTAAAATTATTCCTAAAAAGGCTAAAAATGTAATTTTTCTCATAATTTCTGAAATATTAAATTTAATACCACAAACTTAGAATGAAAAAAACGACTTTGTTGTACGGAAATCCGTAAGGAAAATCCCTTTTTTTATGTATTAGTTGATATGCTTAAAACTAGAATCTAAAACCTAATCCTAATTGGAATACCGAATTTTTAATATCATCACCGTCTCCTGAATCTCCAATTTGTGTTAGACCTCCTTGATATCTTGCATTAGCAAAAATTACATCTGAAAACTCATAATTCATACCTAAAGCAAGTCCAAAGTCTGTTGATTTTACAATATCCTTAATATCTTCCGTTTCTGAACCATATCCAGCAACTTCTACTTTTACCTTAGCAGCGGTTAAAAAACCAACATAAGGTCCGGCTTCTAATGAAAATTTTTCTGCCACTTTATATTTAAACATAACAGGAACATTAATATAATTAAACTTCAATGTAGCCTTAACATCATATAAACTACCTTCAACAACCAATGGGCCTTCTGACTTTGAACCTTGTGCAGAATACAAAAGTTCTGGCTGGATAATTAATTTATCTGTAACTGGAATTTCAACAAACAAACCTACATTGAAACCTACATAAACTGTAGCATCACCTGCATCATCACCACTAAGGTTGGCAAAATTAATTCCACCTTTAGCACCAAATTTCACATCAGATTTTGATTGCTCCTTCTCTTGAGCACTCATAAAGCCAAAAAGCATAATAGCCACGGCTGACAAAATAACTTTTTTCATAAATATATTAATAAATTAAAGGTCAAAGGTATTTAAAAAAGAAAGAAATTTAATACGTAAAACCATTTGGTTTTTAAATTATTTTACTTATAAAACAAAAAAAATCCCGAGCAATGCTCGGGATTTCTTATAATATTTGTTACAAATTAGAATTTGTAGTTAACTCCGAAAGTTACTGCAGTCCAATCACCTCCAAAATTAAAAGTATTTGTTGAATCAACACCTGATCCACCACCATTATCGTTAGAAGAGTAACCTAAAACACCTACACCAGCTTCTAAAGAGAAGTTAGAAGATACAAAATAATTCATACCTAAACCTAAGTTTACACCAAATTGTTTAGTTTCAAATGAATTTCCTGGCACAACATAATCTCCAATTGTTTGATCAAAATAAAACTCACTGTCTAAAGTCATGTAATCAAAAGCCAATTCTCCAAATAAAGAAAATTTAGATGCTGGAGTAAAATAATAACGTCCAAAAGCTCCTAATCCGAAACCTGAATTAGTAGCATCTGCAGCACCATTGTCAATTTTGTTTGATGAATAACCTAACATACCACCTACAGCAATGTTTTCAGTTACGAAATAACCTACTTTAGGAGCAATAGTAAAAGCATTTTCTTTAAAATCTCCAGTTTTAGCAGAGCTGTAAGTAAATGCTCCTGATACGAATACATCACCTTTTGCGAAACCTTCGTTACTTTTTTCTTCTTGTGCGTTAGCAAAACCAAAAGCTAATAATGCTACAGCAGATAATAAAACTTTTTTCATGTTTAGTTTAAATTTAAAGTTAATGAGGCAAATTTATAGTATTTTTTATTACAAAATATCTTTTTTTGTTATGTTATTAACAATTTTATTAACAATCGAAATATAAAATGTTAATAATCAAGCGATTAAAAATTCAAAAAATCAATAATTTAAAGTTTTTTTAATACTTTTTATCATCGATAAAAATAAGAATCATTTACAACTAATTGAAAATCAACACTATTTAAAATCTAAAAAAAAGACATTTTACAGTAAAAAATACTAAAAAGCGTTAAAAAACGTTAGTTTAGTCAAGAAACCTACTCAAAAAGTTTAAAATTAGATTAATTTTATACCTAATTAAGGTAGGTGGTACACCCCATATATAAAATTAAAATTTGATAGTATGAGAAAAACAATCGCAACCCTCATTTTACTTGTTCTAGGAACAGGTATTTCACAAGCCCAACTTTTAAAGTTTGGTGTTAAAGCCGGAGTTAACTTTGCCAATTATACCGGAGGAGATGTTTCGGGTATGGACTTTAAAACCATAACCAGTTATCATGGCGGTATGATCATGGAAGTTAAACTATTTGAAAACCTAGCATTGCAACCCGAACTTTTATATTCTACACAGGGTTCTGAATTAAAAGGATTAGGGGATCAAATCAAAAATGAATTGGGCTACATTTCTATTCCAGTGTTAGCGAAGTTTTATTTAACTTCAAACGAACTAAGTTTAGAACTAGGTCCGCAAGCTTCATTTTTAGTTAGCGAACGTAATGAAGTAAGTTCTAATGACACCAATTCATTTGAGTTTGGTTTAGCAGGTGGTTTAAGTTATAAAATCACCAAAAGTATTTTTGTTTCCGGACGATATGTAGCAGGTTTAACAGAAGCCAAAAAAGATGCTGATGTAAAAAATTCGGTAATTCAGTTTTCTGTTGGGTATTTATTTTAATTTTAAAACTCACAATATTTTATTAAAACCATTCCTATAAAGAATGGTTTTTTTAATTTTACAAAAACATTTCTTATGAAGATTATCATCATCAATGGCCCTAATCTTAATCTATTGGGAAAAAGAGAACCAGAAGTATACGGTAATGAAACTTTTGATTCCTATTTTGAGAAATTACAATTACAGTTTCCTACAATTTCATTAGAACATTTTCAAAGTAATATTGAAGGCGAACTGATTTCTAAAATTCAAGAGGTTGGATTTACTTATGATGGTATAATCTTAAATGCAGGTGCTTATACTCATACTTCAATAGGTATTGGTGATGCTGTTAAAGCAATCACAACTCCGGTTGTGGAAGTTCATATTTCCAATACTTTTGCTCGAGAATCTTTCCGCCATCAGTCTTATATTTCTCCTAATGCTAAAGGAGTTGTTATTGGTTTTGGATTGATGAGTTATGAATTGGGGATAAGGGCTTTTGAGTAGCGTTGCACTTTTTTACACAGAGATACACAGAGGGTTTTTAAATGCTTTGTGGTAATTGAGATGATGAGGACGTTGCACTTGGTTTTACACCGAGATACACAGAGAGAATGAGATTCACAGAGTGTTTTTTTTATATGCTTTGTGGCAAATGAGATAAAGAGGGCGTTGCACTTGGTTTTACACCGAGATGCACAGAGAGAATGAGATGCACAGAGTGTATTTTTTATATGCTTTGTGGTAATTGAGATAAAGAGGGCGTTGCACTTAATATTTGAAATTTGGTGCGTTGCAATTGGTTTTACACCGAGATACACGGAGAAAATGAGATTCACAGAGTGTTTTTTTTATATGCTTTGTGGTAATTGAGATAAAGAGGGCGTTGCACTTTATATTTGAAATTTGGTGCGTTGCACTTGGTTTTACACCGAGATACACGGAGAAAATGAGATTCACAGAGTGTTTTTTTTATATGCTTTGTGGTAATTGAGATAAAGAGGGCGTTGCACTTTTTTGTTACACAGAGATACACGGAGGTAAATGAGATGATGAAGGCGTTGCACTTGGTTAATTAAAGAATATTTATAAAATTTAAATAATATTATGGAAGTAGATAAGTTAACGGAACAAGTAATTGGTTTAGCTATTGAAGTTCATCGGCATTTGGGACCAGGATTATTGGAATCTGCTTATCAGGAATGTTTGTATTATGAATTAAGTAAAGCTAATTTGAAAGTAGAACGAGAAAAAAAACTTCCTATTTCCTATAAAGAGATTAGAATTGATCATGGATACAGAATTGATTTATTAATAGAAGATAGATTGGTAATAGAATTAAAGGCGGTTGATGTTATTACTGATGTTCACAAGGCTCAAATTATTTCTTATTTAAGGCTTGGAAAATATAAAACTGGATTACTAATTAATTTTAATACAAAATTATTATCTAAGGGAATTACAAGATTTTCCGTGTAACAATAATTATCACAAAACGTCTAAAGTATAACGCCCGAAGCTTCGGACTCTGTGTGAAAAATAAGTGAAACGTCCGAAGTTTCGGACTCTGTGTAGCTCTCTAAAGACAAAGAAAATCAAAAAAAAGCTCGGTGTAGCTCTGTGTAAAAAATAAGTGCAATTCGAAAAAAGTGAAACTCCCGAAGTCTTGGACTCTTTGTGAAAAATAAGTGAAACGCATCTCGGTGTAACTCTATAAAAATAAAGAATATCAAAAAAAGCTCGGTGGAGCTCGGTGTAAAAAAACAACAACATGAAACATCAAATTACCCTACTATTATTATTCATCGCAAGTATTTCTTTTTCCCAAATAAAAGGAACTGTAAAAGACAAAGATGGAAACCCATTACCCTTTGTGAATATCTATATTGAGAATACTTATATAGGTACTACTTCAAATGAATTGGGAAAATATGAATTAAACACTACTGAAAAGAAAAATGTGCCTTTAATTTTTCAATATTTAGGATTTAAAACCCAAAAACATATCTTAAATATAAATAGTTTTCCTTATGAATTTGATGTAACGTTAGAGGAAGAAGATTTTCAATTAAAAGAAGTGCTTGTAGTAAATGGCGAAAATCCGGCTTATGAAATTATTCGAAATACTATTAAATCGAAAAAGAAAAATGCTGCTAAAACAGATAAGTTTGAAGCTGATTTTTATTCTAGAGGTATTTTTAGAGCGAAGGATATACCTAAAAAATTCATGGGTGTTGAGATTGGTGATTTAGACGGCAACTTAGATTCAACACGTAGTGGTATTATTTACCAATCGGAAACGGTTTCTAAAATTAAATTCCAAAAACCTGATAACTTAAAAGAAGAAATCATTGCTTCTAAAATTGCAGGAGACGATAATGGTTTTAGCTACAACACAGCTTTGAATACCAATTATGATTTTTATGAGAACTATGTAGATTTAGGAATTAACATGGTTTCTCCTATTGCTGATAATGCTTTTAATTACTACAAATTCAAATTAGAAAGCACTTTTTATGATGATAGAAATCAATTAATCAATAAGATTTTAGTAACTCCAAAACGCGATAAAGAACCTGTTTTTGAAGGTTACCTTTATATTGTTGAAGATACTTGGGCTATATATGGAGTTGACTTTGACATCAAAGGATATCGCATGCAACAACCGATATTAGAGACAATGAAACTGACTCAAAACTTCAGTTACAATTCAGAAAATAAGATTTGGGCCAAAAACATTCAAGCTTTGGATTTTCAAGCAGGTATTTTTGGAATGAAGTTCACAGGAAAGTTTACGCACGTATTTACTAATTACAACTTTAAAGAGGCATTTGAAAAGAAAACCTTTGGAAAAGAGGTTGTTACTTTTGCTGAGAATGCAAACAAAAAAGAAGCTTCGTATTGGGAAGAAAATCGTCCGGTTCCATTAACAGAAGAAGAAACATCCAATTATGTAAAAAAAGACAGCATACAAACCATTCGAAAATCGCAAGTATATTTGGACTCGATTGATGCTAAAGGAAATAAATTCAACTTATTGAAATTAATAACTGGTTACACGTATAAGAATTCGTATAAAAATTGGAATTTCAACTATCAAGGTGTAACCAATTTAGGGTCGTTAAGTTTTAATACCGTTCAAGGTTGGAATTTAGATAGTGGTTTTTCATTTAGAAAATGGAATGAAGAAACAGGTAAATTTACTTTAATTTCTTCTACCTTCAATTATGGTTTTGCCGAAGATCGCCTTCGTGTTAACGGTCGTTTTTATCACCGATTTAATAATCGAAACAACGCTTACATTAGTCTATATGGAGGAAGTGCTATAAGTCAATTTAATCCGAGTGAACCAATTAGCAATACGATAAATACTGTTGCTACTCTTTTCTTTAAAAACAATTACATGAAATTGTATAATAAAGAGTTTGCTGAAATTAATTATGGTAGAGAAGTTACTAACGGAATTTATGCAAATGGAAAATTATTGTATGAAAACCGTCGTGCTTTATTCAACAACACGGATTATACCATGATTAAAAACGATGATTTGTATTTATCAAACGATCCGTTACAACCTGACAATAACTCTTCAGTTCCTTTTGAGAACCATCACATTATGAAAGCTAGTTTTGGAACGCGCATACATTTTGGACAAAAATACATATCGCGCCCTGACGGAAAAATCAACATCCAAAACGACAATTATCCTATTTTAAGTTTTTACTATGAAAAAGCTTTTGGAGCAAGCAATAGTAATTATCATTATGATTTAGTAAGTGCCATTGTAAGCTACAATAAAACGATAGGAAATAAAGGGGATTTTGGCTTACGTTTTAAAGCCGGAAAATTCTTTAATGCTGAGAATATTTCGTTTGTAGATTATAAACATTTTAATGGAAATCAAACGCATGTTAACATGATGAACAATTCATTGAATGCATTTAATTTATTACCTTATTACAGTCACTCTACGAATGATGCGTATTTGGAAACGCATTTAGAACACAACTTTAAAGGCTATATCATGAATAAGATTCCGTTACTAAACAAATTGCAATGGAATTTAATTGGTGGATTTCATCAGTTAAACATCCCTAACATGAAACCCTATCAAGAGTTTACTGTTGGGTTTGACAACATTGGTTTTGGTAAATTTAGATTCTTACGAATTGATTATGTAAGAAGCTACCAAAATGGTTATCAAGGTGATGGTGTAATGTTTGGGTTGAAGTTTTAGGATTTATTACCAATTATTTTATACTTTAGTAGTACTAACCAATACAAGTATAAATTATGACAAAACCAAGCATTTCTTTTTGGGTAATTAGTGTAGTTGCCCTATTGTGGAATTTAATGGGTGTAAGCCAATACATTCAACAAGCGTATAATACAGAATCGTTCAGAGCGATGTACACCAGTGAGCAATTGTTATTAATGGATGCTACACCGGCTTGGGCTACAGCAGCATTTGCAATTGCTGTATTTTCAGCTGCATTAGGTTGCATCTCATTATTACTGCGAAAAAAATGGGCTTATTCGTTATTTATAGTATCGTTTATTGCCATAATTGTTCAAAATATTGATGGTTTTATGCGTTATAGCTTTTCAGACTTTGACAGTTTTGCATTATCCATGACAATTATGATACCTTTATTTGCTATCTTTTTAATATGGTATAGTAAAAAAGCAATAAGTAAAAACTGGATTTCCTAAAAGTTAGTACGAGCACCCACAAGGTGCTCTTTTTATTTTATAAACACATCATATCCAAAACGAAATAAAAATACTAAAACAAATCGCTATGCGTTCCTGTATCCAATAATAGTAATATTAATTCAGTATCGTTTTGTTTCCAAACTAAAAGCCAATCTGGTTTTATGTGACATTCCCAACAATCCTTATAATTTCCGGATAATTTATGCGGTTTATATTTTTGTGGTAACTTACCTTCTTTTTGGAGTAAGTCAATAACTACTTGCAATAAAGACAAATCATAATTTCTCTTTTTACAAAGTTTTAAACTTTTATCAAATTTGTTGGTTGTAGTAATAGTATACATTAACCCAACACTTTTTTGAAAAGGTCATCAGTATTTTTATACTTTTTCACTTTCCCCTTTTTTTCATCTTCAAGTGCTTGATCTAAACCTGATACTTTTTTAAAAACTCCAAGTGAAAGAACATATGCTATCGTTTTTTTTGCAATTGGGTTTCTTGCATCGAATCTTAATGTTATTTCTGCCATGATTATAGTATTTAAATACAAATATACAAAAATCGTGCTAGTTAATTTAATTCTTTATTAAATGATAAATTACTTCAAAAAGACATCATATCCAAAACGAAGCAACGCTAATCCTACTACAATTAAAAAGAAAACACGAATAAATCCGTTGCCTTTAGAAATAGCCAATCTAGCGCCTAACCACGAACCGGTAACATTACAAATTGCCATGGGAATAGCAATCGTCCAGATGATTTTTCCTTTTAATACAAATAAGGTAATAGAACCAATGTTGGTTGCCAAGTTGACTAATTTTGCATAAATATTAGCCTGTAAAAAATCGAAACCCAAAACCGCAATAAAAGCCATGATTAACAAGCTTCCAGTTCCTGGTCCAATGAATCCATCATAAAAACCTAAGAAAACACATATAATACTTCCGTAGATATAGGTTTGCTTCTTTGAAAGTTTGTTGATTTGAAATTGACCAAAATCTTTTTTAAAATAGGTATAAATTAAAAGAAGTACTAGAATAACAAAAAGCAGGGGTTTCATAAAATCGTTTTGCATTACATTGAGCAAACTCGAACCTATATAAGCAAATGCAAAAGAAATTATAGCTATTACAATGAATAGCTTCCAATTTACTTTTGCCGATTTTAAATAATGGTATGTTGCCATACTAGTTCCACTAAAACCTGGGATTTTTAGCGTTCCAATAATAGAGGCAACAGGTAATTTAGGTAATAAAATTAAAGCTGCAGGTGTTTGAATTAATCCACCACCACCAACTATAGCGTCTATAAAACCCGCTATGAAGGACGCGATGCAGAGAAAAATGATAATGTAAGTCTCCATTTTTTTAGTAATCAGTCTCAGTGTTCAGTCTCAGTAATACTGCTTACTGCGACTGAACATTGAACACTAAATTATACTCTTACAATATTAGCTCCGATAGCGCGAAGTCTTTCGTCGATGCGCTCGTAACCTCTGTCGATTTGTTCGATATTTTGAATGGTTGAAGTTCCTTTTGCTGTTAAAGCGGCAATTAATAATGAAATTCCGGCTCTAATATCTGGAGAACTCATAGTAGTTGCTTTTAGTTGCGATTGGAAGTTATGTCCCATAACCACTGCTCTGTGTGGGTCACATAACATAATTTTTGCTCCCATATCGATTAATTTATCTACGAAGAACAAACGGCTTTCAAACATTTTTTGGTGAATTAACACATCTCCTTTAGCTTGAGTTGCTACAACTAAAACGATACTTAACAAGTCAGGTGTAAATCCTGGCCATGGAGCATCGGCAATAGTTAAAATTGAACCATCGATATCGGTTTTGATTTCATATCCGTCTTTATGTGCAGGAATGTAGATATCATCGCCTTTTCTTTCAAGTGTAATTCCTAATTTTCTAAATACGTTTGGAATTTGCCCTAAGTTATCCCAACTCACATTTTTAATCGTAATTTCGCTTCTTGTCATAGCTGCAAGACCAATCCAAGAACCGATTTCAATCATATCCGGTAAAATTCTGTGTTCGCAACCGCCTAAACTTTCCACACCTTCAATTGTAAGTAAATTAGACCCAACACCGGTGATTTTCGCACCCATCGAATTTAACATTTTACACAATTGCTGTAAGTAAGGTTCGCAAGCTGCATTATAAATCGTTGTTGTTCCTTCTGCTAAAACGGCAGCCATTACAATATTAGCCGTTCCGGTTACCGAAGCTTCGTCTAACAACATATAAGAACCTTGTAATCTTCCGTCGATTTCCACTCCGTAGAAATGGTCTTCTCTTTCGTATCTAAATTTAGCACCAAGATTAATAAAACCTTCAAAGTGCGTATCTAAACGACGACGACCAATTTTATCACCTCCAGGCTTAGGAATGTATCCACAACCAAAACGTGCTAATAGCGGTCCTACAATCATAATTGAACCTCTTAAACTTCCACCTTCTTTTTTGAAAGCTTCTGTTTTTAAGTAGTTTACATTTACCTCATCGGCTTGAAACGTATAATCACCAGGTCCATTTTTTTGAATTTTAACCCCTAAGTTTCCTAAAAGTGTAATTAATTTATTTACATCAATAATATCTGGAATATTGGTAATTCTAACTTTTTCAGAAGTTAATAAAACCGGACACAAAACTTGTAAAGCTTCATTTTTTGCTCCCTGAGGGGTTATATCCCCTTTTAATGGTTTTCCTCCTTCAATTTTAAATGTTCCCATGCAACTGCCTATTTTTTAAATGTATTTTTGTTTTGATTGTTTTTATTCATGTGCCCTTTATTGTTGTTATTTTTCTTAACAATTCCGGGTTTATTGGAACTAAATTGCGTTTTATTGGATACTTTCTTGTTCACTTTCATCAAATCGTGTGTATTAGAAAGCTCCTCATTGGATTTAGAAAGATTTAATTTACCTCCCGAAAGTTCTAATAAATGTTCAAAAATTACTTCGTCTGTAACCGTATCTTTGTTCCAACTCAAGTAACATTTTTTCATGTGATTTGCAATTACTAAAACTAAAGCATTTTTTAATTCGCTTTCTTCCCAGCTATTCGCTACATCAATCATGTATTTGATGTTGTTTCCGTAAAAACGATATTTTGGGAAATTTTGTGGATATTGTAATCGCTCTGGTTTTTGAGATAACAATTCTTTAGACGGAATAGGATACGGAGAATCGACATCCAATTTAAAATCAGACATGATAAACAATTGATCCCATAATTTATGTTGAAAATCCAATACATCACGTAAATGTGGATTCAAAGAACCCATTACCGAAATAATGTATTTTGCTGCTTTGTTTCGCTCGTCACGATCTTCAATAGCCGTGGCTTGATCGATTAATTTTTGCAAATGTCTTCCGTATTCTGGAATAATTAAATGCGGACGTTGCGAATTATATTCTAAGTTGCTTACTTGTTCTTGCATGTTTATTTTATAATGAAATGATGCCTTCAATATCCGAAACCTCAATGTATTTATCAATTACACTTTGCGGATTTTGCATGTTCACACTTACTGAAACGCTTGTAAATTTACCTGTTTTTGACTGTTGTGTCGTAATAACAGCTCCCATATTATTAAAAGCAGCTTCTACTTTTGCAATACTATGTGCGTTAGAAGGCATGATAAATTTATATAAGTATTCTGAAGGCCAAAGTGTTGAATTTGATAACTCTTCTTTTAATCGTATGTAAAATTCTTCTGTTTTCTTATCCATCATCATTTCGTATTTGAATTAGCAAATATACTTTTTTATGTTCAGAATTGTATTGTAGCAACTTATAATTTTTTAAGTTGATTAGATTTTTAAAAAAACTTACTTTTGCGCCTTAGAAATTCCAATATGAATAAAGAAATTGTGGTTTTAATAGGTGGACCAAGTTCTGGAAAAACCACCTTAATCGAAGCATTAAAAGCAAAAGGACACACTTGTTATCCTGAGATTTCTCGTGAAGTAATCCGTGAAGCTCAAGAACAAGGAATTGAACAATTGTTTCTCGAAAAACCACTTTTATTTAGTGAATTATTATTAGAAGGCAGAAAAAAACAATTCCATCAAGCTTTAAATGAAGAAGCCGATGTTGTTTTTTTAGATCGCGGTATTCCAGATGTTTTGGCTTACATGCATTATATTGGCGATTCGTATCCTTCCTTTTTTGACAAAGCGTGTCAGGATTATAAATATAGTTCGATATTTGTTTTACCCCCTTGGAAAGAAATCTATGTTAGTGATGCCGAACGTTATGAGAACTACGAACAAGCCGTTTTGATTCACGAACATTTAATAGAAACTTACAAAAAATACGGTTATTCGATTACAGAAGTTCCGAAAGATACGGTGGAAAATCGTGTAGCTTTTATTATGAAACATCTTAATCAATAATTTTTTATACTTTAGTGTTTCTAAAAGCCCAATCTAATGTCGGAAGCCTTACAAATTCTTCAAAAATACTGGAAACACGATAGTTTTAGGGAACCTCAAGAAGCCATTATTCAATCGGTTTTAGATGGAAATGATACGTTTGCTCTATTACCAACAGGCGGAGGAAAGTCGGTTTGTTTTCAGATTCCAGCCATGATGCTTAATGGCATTTGTTTGGTGATTTCGCCTTTAATTGCATTGATGAAAGACCAAGTTCAAAATTTACAAAGCAGAAATATAAAAGCGATTGCTTTAACAGGTGGGATTTCACAAGATGATATTATTGATATTTTAGACAATTGCCAATTTGGAAACTACAAATTCTTATACCTTTCACCAGAACGTTTACAACACGATTGGATTGTAGAACGTTTGAAACAATTACCTATTAATCTTATTGCAATTGATGAAGCACATTGTGTGAGCCAATGGGGACATGATTTTAGACCTGCTTATTTAAAAATTTCGGCTTTAAAAACGCACTTCCCTTCTACTCCATTTTTAGCCTTGACTGCAACAGCAAACAAAAGAGTTCAGGAAGATATATGTACACATTTAGCGTTGGTAAATCCGAAAGTTTTTACCAAATCATTTACTCGAGAAAACTTGGCTTATCATGTGATTAAAACCGAGGATAAACTTTTCAAAATACAGCAGATTTTAACCAAAAACCCGCAATCTTCTATCATTTATGTTCGTAATCGTAAATCGTGTATTGAAACATCAAAACAGTTGAATCAATTGGGATTTACAGCTACCTTTTATCATGGCGGACTCCCATCAAAGGAGAAAGAAAAAAACATGCAATTGTGGTTGGAAAACAAATCGCAGGTTATTGTAGCCACGAATGCTTTTGGAATGGGAATCGACAAACCCGATGTAAAAACAGTAATTCACATTCAACTTCCAGAAAATATTGAAAATTATTATCAGGAAGCCGGAAGAGCGGGTAGAAATGGCGAAAAAGCGTTTGGGATAATTGTCACAAACCCTACAGATATTGGTTACACTAAAGCCCAATTTATAGATGTTTTACCTGATAAAAAATTCGTAAAAGACGTTTACATCAAGCTGAACAATTACTTTCAAATCGCTTATGGTGAAGGTTACAATGAAAGCTTTGCTTTTAGTTTGAATCAATTTTGTGCACAATATCAATTTCCGATTTTAAAAGCATTCAATAGCTTGCAATTTTTAGATCGTCAAGGCATTATTACCTTTCAGAGTGAATCTACTGAAAAAATTAGTTTGCAATTTATCATCCCAAGTAAAGAAGTAATTCGTTATATCAGTTTGCATCCGCATGACGAACCCATTATTACTGCTATATTAAGAACTTATTCCGGAATTTTTGATGTGGAAACCACTATAAATCCGCATTTGATTGCTAAAAAAGCAAATACAACCGAAAAACATGTGGAAGAAGTAATTGATAAATTGGCTGCGAGTCAGTGCATTCTTTTGCATGCAAAAAACAATGACAGTTCGATTACTTTTAACGAAGCACGTGAAGACGACTTAACCATCAATCGAGTGGCTAAGTTTTTAGAACATCAAAACAAATTAAAGGAAGAGCAATTCCAAAGTGTTGTGAATTATATTACTAATGATGATACGTGCAAAAACAAAATGCTACTTGCCTATTTTGATGAAATCTCAAAGGATGATTGTGGCATTTGTTCGTACTGTATTGCAAAAAATAAAACCCAACCAAAAGAAGTACCCCAATTAATTCTTCAATTGCTTGAAAAATGTCCGATGAATTCGAGAGAAATTGAAAACCAACTACACATTTCTTCAGAAGCCACTATCTTTGCCCTAAAATTATTATTGGAAAATAATAAAATTAAAATTAATTCAAACAATCAATATTACCTTATATAATGGAAAAACTTCGCATTGTATTCATGGGAACCCCCGATTTTGCCGTTGGGATTTTAGATACCATTTATAATAATAACTACGAAATAGTAGGTGTAATAACTGCTCCAGACAAACCAGCCGGTAGAGGACAAAAAGTAAGCATGAGTGCAGTTAAAGAATATGCTTTAGAAAAAAACTTACGCTTATTACAACCTACCAACTTAAAATCGGAAGAGTTTTTAAACGAATTAAAAAGTTTAGAAGCCAACTTACAAGTGGTAGTTGCCTTTAGGATGTTACCTGAAGTGGTTTGGAAAATGCCAAAATTAGGTACATTCAATTTACACGCTTCTTTATTACCAGAATATCGTGGAGCCGCACCCATAAATTGGGCTATTATTAATGGAGAAACCAAAACCGGTGTTACCACTTTCTTCATTGATGATAAAATTGATACAGGCGCCATGATTTTAAGCAAGGAAACAGAAATTGGAGCTAGCGAGACAGCGGGCGAATTACATGATCGTTTGATGCATTTAGGAAGTACAACCGTTTTAGAAACACTTCAATTAATTGAATCAGAAAAAGCAACAACCACATTACAAGAAAATAATCCTGATGTTAAAACTGCATACAAGTTAAATAAAGAGAATTGTAAAATAGATTGGACCCAATCAGGAGAGACGATTTTTAATTTAATCAGAGGATTATCTCCTTATCCTGCTGCTTGGACCTATATTCAAGATGGAGAAAACGAATGGAACGTAAAAATTTACTCGGCTAGTTTTGAAGAAAAAGCACATTCGGATGCTATCGGAAAAATTTCTACCACTAAAAAAGAAATTTTTATAGCAGTTAAAGATGGCATTTTAAAAATTGAAAGTTTGCAATTTCCTGGAAAGAAAAGAATGTTAGCACATGAATTACTTAATGGTGTTAAGTTATCAGAAAACGCAATAGCGCTGTAAGCCTTGAAAACACTATATTTAAGGGTAAAATTTAAAAAAACAAACAATGTTATTAACATTTACCCCATTTTATTAACATTTTTATCGAAAAAAAAGACAAACACTTGCACAGGTCAATAATACCGCTAAATTTGTGATAAATAATTAAGTTTAACCAATTAAAAATAACTTTAATCATGAACAAATCAGAATTAATCGATGCAATGGCAGCTTCTGCTGGAATTACAAAAGCAGCTGCTAAATTAGCTTTAGAATCATTTTTAAGCAATGTAGAAGGAACTTTAAACAAAGGTGGAAGAGTTTCTTTAGTAGGTTTTGGTTCTTGGTCAGTATCTAAAAGAGCTGCAAGAGATGGAAGAAACCCTCAAACTGGTAAAACTATTAAAATCGCTGCTAAAAACGTAGTAAAATTCAAAGCTGGTGCTGAATTAGAAGGAGCAGTAAACAAATAATATTTTTGTTACAAAAAATAGAGAGTCCCGATGCAAATCGGGACTTTTTTTTTACACTTTATCGATTTTTTTTTGATTTTGTATGAATTTTTTGCTAACTTACATTCACAAACTATAGAAATATGATAACAACGCTACCCAAAAAAGGTCATTTGTTAATAGCAGAACCTTCCATGTTAGGTGATGTTTCTTTCAATCGCTCTGTAGTACTTTTAGCAGAGCATAATAGTGATGGTTCTGTAGGTTTTATATTAAACAAACCTTTAAGCTATACTATAAATGACTTGTTACCAGAAATTGAGGCAACCTTTAAAATTTATAATGGCGGCCCTGTAGAACAGGATAATTTGTATTTCATACACAACATCCCAGAAATCATTCCTAATAGCGTAGAGATTTCTAACGGAATTTATTGGGGTGGTGATTTTGAAGCCACAAAAAACCTCATAAATGAAGGAAAAATTACCAAAGAGAATATTCGTTTTTTTCTTGGCTACAGCGGATGGAGTTTCAATCAATTAGAAATGGAAATGCAAGAAAATGCCTGGATAATTTCTGAAAACACTTCTGAAAATAATCTATTAGCTAAGGCTAGCACAGCTATGTGGAAGGAAAAAATAATAGAACAAGGGGGCGACTATGTCTTGTTTTCTAATTCTCCTGAAAATCCAATGCTTAACTAAGACGGATTTTAGCATTTAAACGCTTTACTACTTCCGATGCAAATTCGGTTGTGTATTCTTTTTTTCTGTATTTAGTAATGGGTTGAATACCTGAAATTACATTGGTTAAAAACAACTCATCTGCTTTTTGCAAATCGAAAGGTGAAATAGAAATTTCATTCACTTCAATTCCTTCTATTTTTTTTAAAATTTCTAATACTTGTTTGCGCATAATTCCATTCAAACATCCGTCAGAAACAGGTGGTGTGACCACTACATTTCCTGTTTTCATAAATAGATTGCTTTGCAAGGCTTCTACAACATTTTTTTCATCATTAAGTACCAAACAATTATCATAACCATTTTCGCTAGCAAAAATACTTCCTGTAATTTGAAGCATTTTATTATTGGTTTTTAGAGCAGATAACAATTGCTTTTGAATGTAAAAATCTTTGTATAATTCTACTTCGTAGTTTTCTTTTCCAATACTATACAAATCGGAACTTAAAGGCGAGGCTGTAACGATAAACTGAACATTTCTTGACTTTGGCAAATAAAATCCTTCTGATTCTCTATATACGGAGAAACGAACACGATATGAATTATTTTTTTCAAGAGAAGAAATTAGCGTTACTATTTGGGATTCAAAGTATTCCATAGTAAAATTCATAGGAATTTCCATTCGGCATATTCGCATAGAAGCCATCAATCTAAAATAGTGATCCTCAAGAAACAATACTTTGTTGTCCATTACTTTGATAGTTTCAAAAACACTATCTCCAAATAAAAAACCTCTGTTATTTTCAATTGAAATTGAACTGCTCTCCTGAATATTTCCGTTGTAATTTACCATAAAAAATCCCGATTTAAAAATCGGGACAAATATAGTTGATATTATCGAGTTTTTAAACGGAACCTAATACATGTTTTAGGTCTGAAATTTGATTTTCCCACAAAAGTTTTGATTCTTCCAATTCATCAGAGTGAGCAAAATCGGATACTACTATGGAAACATCTTTAGTGATTTCATCTTCTATAATTTTCATTTCGAAAAAATAATCTGTTTCATTGCCGTCTTCGTCTAACCATTTGAATTTAATTCTTTCCCCTGTTTTTTTAGATGCTAATCTTGCTTTTTCTTCAGAGTCATCCCAAATAAAAGTAAAAAATTCACCTCTAGAATTTACATTATCAGCAAACCATTCTGATAATCCAGAAGGAGTAGAAATATATTGATATAATAATTGTGGCGAAGATTGTATAGGAAATTCTAATTCGTACTTTACTTTTACACTCATAGTCGTTTTTATTTTTCAGATTCGAAATATATATAGAATTAATCTAATAAACAAAAAAAATATTTTAATTTATTTTAGTGAAAAAATATTTGCAAACAAAAGAATTAGTTTTATATTTGCACCCGCATTCAGCAAGGATGTAAGACCAACATTTGGCGAGGTAGCTCAGTTGGTTAGAGCGCAGGATTCATAACCCTGAGGTCACGGGTTCAACTCCCGTCTTCGCTACAAGTTTTTTAAAAATCAAAAAGTTAGATTTTAAGCAGGATTAGAGCAATTTAATCCTGCTTTTTTTATGTCAAAAATTTTACGATATTTGAAAAATGAACACGGTTTTGAACACGATTTTGAACACGCTTTGAAAGAAAAGAAAAAATACTCCGAACCAAAGATATATGATGCTAATGGTGATTTAGCAAAGCGCTGGTATGTGTATTTTTCTTTTCGAAAGAAGTCAGATGGACCACTTGAAAGATTTCCAAACAACATTTATGCTCCTCAACACTTAGAAAAAAGAGAGAGATTGTTGTGGCTAAAAACCATGCAAAGAAATTTGTCACTTCTTTTAAAAGACGGATTCAATCCATACAATCCTGAAAATAAATTCAATTTTGAAGAAGAATCTAATAGTAAATCCATTAAAGAAGCTTTTGAATTTGCTTTAAATATCAAAAAAAGCACATTAGCTGAAACCTCTTATAAAGGTTTAGAAGGAAGAATTCTACGTTTTGAAAAATGGCTAAACGAAAATGGTTTTAAAAATAGATTGGTATCTTCTGTCAATAAAAAAGTAATTACAACCTATCTAAATGAAGTTTTAATTGCTACCTCAGCTAAAAACAGAAATAATACTAGAACCGATATTAGTTCAATCTTTACGGTTTTGGCAGATAATGAAATCATATCTGATAATTTTATTCACAAAATTCCAGTTTTAAAAAGTAATCCTGAAAAGAATAAATCTTACACTAGTTCAGAGGAAACTAAAATATTTGACTATTTAGATAAGAATAATAAGTTACTTTCCTTGTATGTCAAATTCATTTCATACAACTTTTTAAGACCTGTAGAAGTTAATCGTATTACAATAGGTGATATAGACTTAAATGACAAAATTTTAAAGATTAAAACTAAAACAGGCTTCAAATTAAAGCGAATTCCTCAAGTTCTAATTGATGAAATACCTGATATCACTAAATACCCTAAAGATACATATTTATTCGGAAGAAAAGATTTCGGACAATACTGGGAAGCTACAGAAACTAGCAGAAGAAATGATTATTCTGATTATTTCCTAGAAGTTAAAAAGAAATTCAAATTAGGCAAAGATTACGGATTGTATAGCTTTAGACATACTTTTATAACGAAGCTTTACAACACCTTTATTAAAGAAATGACACCAGAGGAAGCCGAATCCAATATCATGGCTATAACGGGGCATACAAGTAAAACGGCGTTAAGAAAATACTTAAGGGAAATAAATGCATATATTCCTGAAGATTATTCAAGATTTTTGTAAAACAAAAAAGAAACCTAAAGTTTAAAAAAATATTACTTGTTAATAATTATTTTGAATCTATTTGTTGACAAATAATATTTTTTTTGTATTTTTGTCAACAAACTGATAGTTTAAATCTTTAATTATGGAAAATGTATTTGCAAATAGACTACAATCTGCCAGAAGAATGGCGGGTTTGTCTCTTCAAGGACTCGCCGACAAACTAGATAATCTAGTTAGCAAGCAGTCTTTGAATAAATATGAGCAAGGTGTCATGAAGCCAGATAGTGAAGTTTTAATTGCATTGGCTAACTCATTAAATGTTTCTATAGATTATTTTTACTCGGTGCCTAGTATTAAAGTTGAATTTGAGAATATTGATTTTAGAAAATACAGTTCAAAGCTGTCTAAAACCGAAGAAGCTTCTGTTATTGAAAAAGCTAAAGATTGTTTTGAAAGGTATTTTGAATTGGAGGATATTCTTCAGTTAAATGAGAAGTATGACTATTTTACTTTTGACAAAGAAATTAAGACTGCCGAAGATGCTGAGGATGCTGCAAAAAAACTGCGAGAAGAGTGGAATTTAGGATATGACCCAATACCGGATGTTGTTGAAATGCTTGAAGATAAAGGTTACAAAGTGATTGATCTTTTAGTTAATGATGCTTTTGATGGTATGAAAGCTACTGTTGGAGATAGAAAAATTATTGTATTAAAAAAGAGTATTAATGCTAATGATGATGTGGTTAGAAAACGATTTACAGCATTGCATGAATTGGCACATCATGCATTGACTTTCTCAAAAGATTTGAAGCATGCAGAAGAAGAAAAATTATGTCATGTCTTTGCTTGTGCTGTACTATATCCAGAAGAAATGGCTAAAAAAGAGCTGCATAAACAACGTTTTCACTTCTATCAAAAAGAGTTAGAAATTATAAAAGAACGTTGGGGAATATCGTTTACTGCTATTTTTCATAGAGCACATCGATTAGGTATCTTGAACGATTTTATTTTAAGAAAGTTCCATGTTGGCTATAAAAAAAGAGGTTATCATGTTCCTAATAGTGAACCTGGTAGGTACAGAAGTAAAGAAGAACCAACCCGAATGGAACGATTGGTGTATTTGGGTTTGGCAAAAGAAGTTCTGACAATTAATGAAGCGGCTTATTTTTCAGGTATAACAGCTTGGCAATTGCGTGGTAAAATGAAATTATTGGTATGAAATTAATTATTACAGATGTAAGTGTACTATTTGATCTCTATCAGTTGGAGATTTTACCAGAGTTTTTTGCTTTGAAAGCAGAAATCTCTACCACTTCATTTGTATATAATGAAATTGTAATAGCGAATCAGGTTGTTGAGTTTGAAGTTTATAAAAGGTCACAAAAGTTAAATGTGATTATGTTAACTGATGAAGAGCAAGATGCAGTAAATCAATTTGCAACAAAGAGAAACCTCAAATCATTACCAGATAAAACAATGCTTTGGAAATCAATTCAACTTAACTGTGCATTACTTACCTGTGATAGAAAATTGAAATTAGAAGCTAAAGAACACGGTATTGAAGTTCACGGTAGTATTTGGGTTATTGAGAAATTGGTAGAAGAAAATATATTGTATAAGTCTAAAGCCATTACTCTGTTAGAGGAACTCAAAACAGTTAATGATAGATTACCAATTGAAGAAATAGATAAGATAATTAAGAAATTAAAAATATGAGCTGATAAATAAAAAAACCCAATCGAACTTGGCGGTACGGATTGGGTTATAGGGAATTAAGTTGCGTGACTTTAAAATACTTAGGCTTATCACCTCAGTATCCCTCTATTTTGTTGTGTAAAACTACTATGTTTTTTGAGAAAAACAAATTTTTTAGCAACAAAACCGCTTGAAACTCAAATCTCCAAGAGTTTTTAAAGGAATAGGAGTGTTAAAATATTTTAAAAAATTAAAAAATAAAGTATCATGAATACACAAAAAGATGGTCAGAATGACCACAGTAAAAGACCTTCGTTAGAATTAATTATTGAAGGCAAAAAGTTTGAATGGTTTGAGCAGTTTATCACCGGAAAACAACTGAAAGAATTGAGAGGACTTCCTCTTGATTATGAATTATTCTTAGATATAGTTGAACCTTGGAAAGATGACGCTATTTTGAACGACGAAACTGTTGACTTGGCAAGACCAGGAATTGAGCAATTTTACATCAAGCAGAAATTAAAGTATTCTATTGATGGAAAAAACTTTGAAACTGATAAGCAGTATATCAAAGGTTCTCAAATTAGAAGACAGGGAAATATAGCAGCTGATTTCCAAATCTACTTGGATAATAAACAACCTTGGGAAGACGATTTAATTGAGGACGATGAAATCGTAGATTTAGCTAGACCTGGCAAAGAAAAATTCTACTCTAAAAAGGAAGTTACTGAATTTATTATCATTGTTAATGGTAGAGAAAAGCAGTGGAACCAAAAAACAATAAGTTTTAAACAAGTTGTTGAATTGGCATTTGGGAATTATCAGGAAAATCCAAATACAGTTTATACTGTAACCTATGCTAAAGGTCCTCATCAAAATCCTGAAGGCAGCATGGTTAAAGATGATAAAGTTTTTGTAACTAATAAAATGGTTTTCAATGTTACAGCAACTAATAAATCATAGTCCCGACCTTAAAAGGTTACAAGATGAAGGTTATGAACTTGAGGTTAAAGGTGGATATTTACTTATCCACCATATACCTTATGTAACTCATCTTAGAGAAGTTAAATATGGTATTTTGGTTAGTGAATTGTCATTGGCTAATAGTCAAAGGACTATTAAACCAAGTACACACGTTATCAATTTTATAGGTGAATATCCTTGCAATGCTGATGGTAGTATCATCACAGCTATTCAACATTCCAATCAACAAAACCTTGGTCATGGAATTGTGATTAATTTTTCTTTTTCCAACAAACCACAAAGTGGTTATGTTGATTATTATGAAAAAGTATCTACTTATAGCAAAATTCTAAGTTCACCGGCTAAAAACATTGATCCGTTAGTTACTGAAAAGACTTTCAGAATTAGAGAAAACGCAATTGATACTGATGTTTTTCAATATATTGATACTAATTCCGGTAGAGCGAAAATTAATCTTATTAATGAAAAAGTTAAAGGTCAAAAAATTGCTATAATTGGGTTGGGTGGAACAGGTGCATACATTCTAGATTTACTTTCAAAAACTCCTGTGAGTGAAATTCATCTTTATGATGGCGACGTGTTTTCGCAACATAATGCATTTCGTTCTCCTGGAGCTGCTGGAAAGGAAGATTTAGACACTGTGCCATCAAAGGTTGACTATTATTTTAATCAGTATTCAAAAATTCATCAAAAAATTACTGCACATCACAGTTATGTTTCAACAGATAATATGAAAGAACTATCAACGATGTCTTTTGTGTTTATATGTATTGATAATGATGTTTCCAGAAAGTTGATTATTCAATTTTTGTTAAAAAGCAATATTCCATTTATAGATGTAGGTCTTGGTGTAAATGCGTTAGATGATTCTTTGATTGGTACTGTTAGAGTTACAACTGGAACTCATGAAAAACATAATCATTTAGCTGATAGAATTCCTTTTGTTAATGAAGATAATAACGATTATAACACTAACATTCAAATAGCTGAGTTGAATTGTTTGAATGCCGTTTTAGCAGTTATTAAATGGAAAAAGCTATGTGGTTTCTATCAAGATCTACGAGAAGAGCATCATAGTACTTACTCTATTAATGTTAATCAATTGACAAGTGATGAAGTTACAGCATAAGTTTGTAGAGTTTATTCCAGAAGTATTGGAAGATGGAATATTATATATTTCGCTTACTTATTGTACAGCCATACACAAATGTGTGTGTGGCTGTAACAATGAGGTTGTTACTCCTTTTTCACCAACGGATTGGAAAATGACTTTTGATGGAGAAACCATTAGTTTATCTCCTTCTATTGGCAATTGGAATTTTACATGTCAATCTCATTATTTTATTAGAAAAAGTAAGGTTGAATTTGCTAGAATTTGGTCGTCAGATGAAATAAATGACGGAGTTCAAAAAGATGAAAAGAAAAAGAAAAACTTCTTTTTTAAAAGGAAAAAAAAGAAGAAAAGATAAGTCTTTATGCACAAAAAAAACGGGTAAATAAGACCTGTTTTTTTTTGTTTTTACATTTATGTAGGTCACAGGTTTGAATCCTGAAAAGGTCCTAAGGCTTATGAAATAAGAAAAGTTTGTGACACACTAAAATTAGTGGGTCAAAAAAAGTTAAAAAAAGGTTTTTTTAAAAAGGGAAATTAATGGTGTATCATTTTTAGCGGCTAATAAAATCGCCACTACATCTGCTAGAATTGATATGATACTTTCTAAATTCATAATGTAAATTTAAACAAAATTAATTACATCTAACAGGATTTGTTTTTTTGTTATTTCCCCAGATACATAAAAAGTTTTCAATTTCATATGGTTCAAGAATTTGTAGTTCTTTTGGAAACTTGTTTTTTTCTTCAAATCTATCTTTAGGATTTCGATTGAAGATTTTTTTATATCCTTTTAAAACTCCTGCTTGTAAATAAACATTTTTGGGATATACTTTCTTTTGGAAACCAATTCTTAAAGCAGTATCGTAACTCCATAATTGTCCAAGTCTAAAGATTTGTTTTGAAACTTCATTTGTTATTTCTAGTATTTCTTCAAAACTTCGACAGTTTCTCAAGTCGTTTTCTCTTTCTTTTAATGATTCATAACCACTATAAGCAACTTTGTAACCAACCCTTCTTTGATGACTAAACATTTTATTATCATTTGTTGGATCAATAGCCTTTGCTGCTTTTTCAATAGTTTCTTTTAAATCGAAATTTTCAAAAGCCGTTTTTACATTTTGTAAATGTTTTCCATTCGCTTCTATATATGTTTGAATATCTTCTTTTAAATTCATTATTAAAATCTTGAATATTTTTTGGATTCTTCTCTAGCTTTTAAGTCAAAGTCATTAATCAAAAAACCTATTGCTTTTTTTTCTAAAGTTTTTCTGTTTTTAATTGATCTCAAATAACTGTTTGCTCTTTTTTTTGGTTCAGGGATGTCATTGACACAATCTTTATCACACATGTATTCGTTGTAGAACCCATACCATTTTATTATTCTACCAGATAGATGAGTCTTATGCCTGCTTTCAATATTATAAATCATTTTCCAAGCGGTTATTTCATCGGTTTTGTTAGTAGCACATGAGTAATTAATATTCCATAATATTTTTGATAAATCAACATGATTTGTATTAATGCTCAACTCAATTTCAATTTCATTATTGTTTTCATCAAAAGGATAAAATACTTTTCCTGAATAACTTAAAATATCTTTATTGCTTTTGATTTCAATTGAATTGCAATCAATACAAATAGGAACAAGATTTTTGAAATTTATAGATGATAATGGATAAATATCTTTTGGTAAGTAATGATCATATTGGTCGGTTTTTTTATCTTCATAAGTTTTCATCTCTACTATACCGCATGCAGGACAAAATTCCAAATCATTTGTAGCATGTTTTTTAAATCCATGGTAGTGACTTTTTCTATCACCATATTTCTCTTTAAAAATTGCGCCCTTTAAAACATCATTATAAAGTTTTAAAAATAATGTTTTAGTTAATTCTCTAACTTCAATAGGAATATCATCTTCTTTCCATGGTTTTAATGTACCGTTACAAATTGCTTCAATATTATTGCTACGTCTAATAGCTTCACAAAAAGCTGTTTTTTTTGGTTGTTTCCAATCTTTAACAATATCATAGATGTCTTGTAAATTTTTCTTTAAAATTCCCGTATGTCTAGAAACTAAATTATCATAAAATTCTTTTTCAAATAGATTTTCAGAAAAATCACCTGTTTCATATTCAATGGAGTTAAAAAAAGCGATTATAAATTGATGTAATTTATTATGAGGACTATCAAAAAAAGTATATGTATTTATCATTCTTTATCTTTTTTTATTTTTTCTTCTTTTAATAATAATGTTCTAAATAACAACGTTTTTTCGACAGAGTCGCCTAAAAGCCTAGAATCCTCTTTTGCTTTTTGAATTTTTTCAGGACTATCCAATTTTCGTTTTTTTATTTTATTTATTTCTTTATTAGAATAATCTCCTTGGCTTTCATTTTTATTAAAGATTTCTTCAGTAAGAATATTTACCGAAGTTCCAAAAGTATTTAACCTTTTTTGTGCTGCGGTTTCTACTTTTAGTTTTCCAGATTTTTCTCTATTAAAAATATATACATTGTTTGGTTTACAATCTGAAATAATAAATGGAGAATGAGAAGTAATAAAGTGATCTTGCTCTTTAAAGACAACTTGATTGTTCGACATTATAAGATTAATCATTTTAGCTCGCCATTCTGGATTAAAATGCGTTTCTGGTTCATCTAATATGAAAAAAGTATCATTTTCTTGCATTAAACGTAAGGTTCCAATAACATGTAACAATTGATGTTCACCATCACTTAAATTTTTATATGGAACAGGTTCAACAACATTTGTTTTAATGAAATTGATATTATCAATTTTAAAAACTAAATTTTCTATCGCTGGTTTTGGTATAAGGTCACTTAAATTAGTTCCTCTTGATGCATTTTTAATACTATTTCTATTTGTTGGACTTGTGCAATGTATATTCATTAAACGCAATAAATACAATAATTTGAATATTTCAAATGGTCTGTTAAAAGTTTTTTGAAATGCACTTCTAACAGTTTTGTCTGTAAAAAAATTTAAAATAGTAATTCTTGCACTTTTACTTCTTGATGTATTTTTTTCAAGTTCCTCTCTATTATCATAATATGAAGTAGCGCATTGTTTTAACTTTTCAATACCAAGATTTATTTCAGATGGAAATTCAATTGGTTTTCCATCATAATTTCTATATCTTATTGTAATTGAAAATGAGTGTAATTCATTAATCTTGAGCTTAGTGTTAAACTCTTTTTCGTCTTTCCATTTGAATTCTTTATGATCATTAAATAAATAGTTAGACAAAACAACTAATTCATTAGAATTGTAATCCATAAAAAACATACGGTTAACATTTGTGTTGCTTACAAAATTATCTTCGCTTGTGCTTTTTATAAATTGGTCGAAATAGTAATAATCTAGTTTTATAAACGGATTACTAATTAATTCATTTTGTCCACTACTATATCCTATTACATTATTTGGTAAGATTTCTTTCCAAATCGATTCATTTAATGGATAACTATTTTTAAAATTTGAATATTGCGATACAAACATCGCTAAATCTTTCCCAATCTCTTTTCTACAAATAATTATTACATCTTCATTTTTATTCAACAAGGGAAGGTTTTGTTCAATAATTCTACTATATGCAAATAGCCATTTGTTTTTGCTAATTTTATAATGAATTTCAAAACCTACGTCTTTATATCTTGTATCAAGATCTAGCTTTTCTTTACCTTCAACAATTGTTTTGAGTTCTAAAAAATAGAATATCTCACTTAACGCCTCAAGTGTATTGGATTTTCCACTGCCGTTTAAACCAACTAGACAAATTGGGTCATGAATGTCTATTTCAGTATAATTATCTTTTCTAAAATTTAATTCAAATCCTTTTGGTAAACCTCTAAAAGAACTAAATAAGGTAAGTTTCAAAAGCTTCATAATTCTTTTACTTATTATATTTTAACCAAATGCGTTCATCTCCAAAAAAAATCTCATTTTTGTCTTCTTTTAATTGAAGTAATCTATTTTCTTTTTTATTACTCAAAAAATGCTGTGTTAGTTTTTTCTCAGCAATAAGTTTAAAAATAAATTGTTGTATTTGTTTATAGCTATACTTGAATTTTTCTTTGATTAATAGGGTTTCAAAATCTTCAAATGTAAATCCCTCTTTTCTCTTAGAAAAGACTATTTCAATTAATTCTAAACCTTCCGTTTCATCAAATTCTAATCTTTCAAATTCTCCCAGATCACGCATAGAAGACCAAGTGGATTTTTTCTCTTCATTTAAAGTTGATGTTATTGACTTAATACTTTCAAACGATTTCATTGCAAGTGACAAAGATTCTGGAATTTGATACGGCTTTAATTTTTGAAAAGGAGTAGCAATTTTATTAATTGTTTCAATTTGTTTCAATAAAGCTTTTGGTATCATATTATTGGCTATATCAATGCTTTTTTGAATATCTGTCGTTTGTTTGATAAATTGCTGCATTGATTTGGTTAGCTTGTTTTCTAAACTAATATCTAAACCTCTTTCTGCTTCAACTTTCTTTTCAATTTCATTTATTTGAGCACTGACATCTAGTTTACTTAAATCTAATTCTCCTTTAAATGCCTTTTGACTAAGCGAACCAAATAATTTTTCAAGTTCATTTAAACTCGCTTCAAATTGCTCTTTAACATTTTCAGCTTTTTCTACTATTGAAGCAAATTTGTTTTGGAGTTTTAATTGTGGTTTTGGAACTTTTAATTCTCTTAATATTCCTAAATTAATATTTTTTTGTGCTGATGATGGTGCATTATATTCAAGGATTTTTTGAAAAAAACTGAATAGAAAATGAACATAAATTGCATTAGATTCTTTTTTGTTAGAATTAAAACCAACAACACTATCAGGAAAACATGCTTTAAATGTTAATATACTTGTTTGAGCAATGTTGGCGGCAATAGTAATTAACAATGTCCCTTCATCCCATAATTTGCTTTGTTTTAGACCTAATTCTGAATATGTGTTTTTATATTCCTTAATAAATAATCCAGCATTTGATACTTCACCAGTTTGAATAAGAGGATAAATGCCACCTAACAATTCAGGTGCATTTCTAGGTCTATTTTTAGAAACACCTCTGTCTAAACTCCCTAATTGAGAAAGTTTTACCATTTCCCATTTTTTTTCATTTTTAACTGGATCCCCAAACATATCCAAAAAAGTACTTCTTAGAAAATCATCCAATAGATCAATACTATCTTTACGTTTTTGGATTAAAGTTTCAACTTTTGTTAATACTTCTGCAATGCGAATTTGGTCAGCTAAGTTTTCAGGAATTGGTATTAATAAACTCTCTAATGATTTTCTGTGGATATGTGGAATTGTAGCGCCAGTAGAATTCTTCTTAAAAAAATCACTTTTAGTTTTTAAAAATAAACCTAAATATGTTGAGTGATATTTGTTGTCATTAATAATTTTTAACTGTGCCAAAGTACTACCTAAATAACCTTTTTTTCCATAACCTACAGTTCCTACATTTGCACCATCCCAAGCTATTAAAATATCTTCTTCATTAATTAAAAGTCCATTAATATCATTAGTATATTTTATATTATTGTTATTTCTTAAATCATCAATTTGAATAACTCTGATTGAATCATTATCAGGATTTTCTAGGATATTATTTTTTTTTCCTTTTTGAATTGTGAAAATTTTATTTAGTTTCTCAAACTTCATCATAGGATATTATTTAGTTCTTCAATTTCACTTTTAATCAATTCTTCCAATTTTGATAATTTTTCCAAAATTAATTTAGGTTTATCATATTTGATTTCCTTATAAATTTTTTCTTTGTATTTGCTTAAACTTAAATCATAATCATTGTCTATAATTTCCTGTTTAGGTACAAAGAAATTTTGTTTGGAACGGTCTGTTTCTTTTTTAGGATTTCTTTTCTTGTATTTATCAATGATAACATGTAAATCTTCAAAATCGCGGTCTCCATTTGGCAGCGTTTTAGGATTACGCTTATCGTCTAAACTCCATCCATCGCCTTGCATTTCATAAAACCAAACGTCTTTGGTTTCGCCTCCTTTTGTAAATAACAAAATTGCAGAGGCTACACCTGCATATGGTTTAAAAACACCGCTTGGCATGGCTATTACCGCTTTTAGTTCACATTTGTCAATTAATAATTTTCTAACGGTAATAAAAGCTTTTCCACTTCCAAATAAAACCCCTTGAGGTATCACTACTCCAGCTGTTCCTCCCATTCGAAGCATTTTGTATATTCGCTCTAAGAATAACAATTCACTTTTGGTAGAAGAAACCGTAAAACTTGGGTTTAAATCTCCTTTATCCATACTACCAGCAAATGGTGGATTTGCCATTACGACATCGTAAAAATTATCTTCGTTATAATTTTTACTTAAAGTATCTTTATAGTCGATTTTAGGTTGTGTAATGCCATGCATCATTAGGTTCATCAATCCAATACGAATCATCGTTGGGTCAATGTCAAAACCATAAAAAGTTTCTTCGTTCAGTATTTTTTTGGCTTGTTCGTCAACCAACTTATCTGCAAGTGTTCCTCTAACAAAACCATTGTCATCTTTTTGTTTGTAAGCATCACTTGTAAATTCAGTAATAATGTACTTATAAGCAGCTAAAAGAAAACCTGCTGTTCCACTTGCAGGGTCGGCAATTTTATGGCCTAATTTTGGTTCAACTAATTCTGTAATTAGTTCAATAATATGTGTCGGCGTTCTAAATTGTCCATTTTTCCCAGAGCTACGTAATGAGTCTAAGAGATATTCATAAAAATCTCCCTGCGCATCAATAAAACGGTTTTCTTTTTCTAATTCCTTGTATATTTCATCAATTGTTTTAACTGCTTCCGTTAACATTCTTCCGCTAGGAATTAAGAAAGCAGCATTAGCCATGTGCTTTGTAAAAAATGAATTAGCGTCATCAAGCTGTTTAATAAAAGGAAATACCTTACTTTGTATATGAAGAAGCATATCGTCACTTGGTAATTTTGTAAAGTAACTCCAGCGAAGTGATTCTTTATTTACAGCATTTTCTTCATTTTTTTCATCTACACCTGGTGGAAAATATTTTCCAGAAAAAATGGATTTATATTCTTCCCCTAAAAAATCAGCATTGCTCATTTTTCGTTTATCGGTTTCGTCTAATTGCTTCATGAATAGCAAATAGGTGATTTGTTCTATCGCGTTAAGTGGATTTGATATACCACCGCTCCAAAATTTATCCCACAGCGTTGCAACTTTACTTTTTAATATTGGTGTTAACATTTTTATTAATCGTTTTTGTAATTTTTATAATTTGTTGGATTTGTCCAAAACTCAAAGCATTTTGCAATTTGTTGGTTTTCCCATTCTTTGTCTGCTTTTAATTCTTGCCATGGAATTCCTAATAATCCTTCGCATAGTTTATAAAACCCATCGCCTTGTTCTCGCATTTTATCTTTATGAGTTACCAGGCTGCTTAATAAAGGTCTTCCTTTTTCGTGTTCATGTATGGATATTTCACCTAACCAATCACCAATTAAACTTCTGTCTGATGCGTCAGCAAAATTGAGGTGTAATTGTAATTGTTCATTTAACTGTGAGTAAGTACAGGTTGTTTTAAGACGAGCAAACTCAATTAATTTTAATCTGATTTCTTTATCCATTATGCAGCTAATTTTTCTATGAATACAATTATTTCATTTATCTCTGCATTTGAAAAGACACCTCTAATGCCATCCGGATGAATTCTAGTGAATGGAGCATTGATTAAATCTCGTTTTTCTACTTCACCCTTTTCAATTAGGAATGATTTTAAAAGATTTAAAAATTCTAATTGACGGCTGTTTAAATAACTGTGCTGCTCAATAAATAAATCGAAAGATTTCGAAACAGTATCAGGAAAAGCTTCTAACACTTCAATTCCTAAAATGTGTTTTATGAATTGTACTAATTGTGCTTTTCTGTGGTTGTAAACTCTTCGTAGCAAATCTACGGTAATAAATGGTTTTTCGTTGTGTAAATCTTCTGCTAATTGTTTCGCTTCTTCCTCAGTAATATCCCTACCTGATTTTAGCTTTTGTAACAAAGGATTTGCTTTGACCAATTCATTTACTTTTTGTTCTACCATTTCACGGTATTTTGCAATACTAAGTGACTCATGCTCTGGACCAAACTCTATGTATTCTTTGTTATGTAATACATCTTTAAAATTATATTTAGCTGTCCCTAATGGCACAACCAAACTTTCTCGGAAATACATTAATGGGCATAATTTTTCAATTAACTCATCAAAGTCTGTTTCTTTAATTTTTGACCAATAATGATTGGTTTGAGCTTGTCGGATTAATTTTTCTTCTTTTGCTACTGTATTTACCGTTAAAGGTAACTCAGATATTTCTTCTATAATGCTGTCTTTTAAGGCTTCAAACTTATCTTTTTCATCTGCTAAACGAGCTAATGAAACTTCAACAATATCTTTTTCAAATCGCATTGCTTTAAAATCAACATTTGAAATTGTTCTTAAAAGAGGTTTTACTACATTTCTAAGAAAATCAATTTTATCTTGAGTTAATAGATTCCAGAAATTTTCATCTTCTAATCTTTGAAGTTCATGCTTAGCATCTAAAATAACTACTGAATTTTGAGGTAAATTTTCAATTTGTTTGCGAAGCTTTAGACTTTCATTTTTAATAATTTCACTTTCATTTAGTTCTATAGCTTTTTCAATTTTATCTAAACGAATTCCAAATAAACGAACAGGTAATGGAATTTGACTTTTAATCTCTTTTCCTTTTGGATTCAATTTGAAGTAATCAAAATTATCCCAACAATCTAGAATTAAAAAGTTACTCTTTTCAGAACACCATGGTTTCATCTTACTTGGTTCAAGTAAACGAGTTCCACGACCAATCATTTGCCAAAATTTAGTATATGAATAGACCGGTTTTGCAAATACTAAATTAACTAGTTCACGAACATCAATACCAGTATCTAACATATCCACACTGATAGCAATTCTTGGCATATCTTGATGCGTAAATTGGTCTAGTAATCCTCCTTTTCCATAAACTCTAGGGTCATCACTAACAAGTACTTTTGCTAATTCTCCATTGTACTCAGGATACAAAGCATCGAATATTTCTTCAATCCTTCTAGCATGCGCTTTCGTCATACAAAAGAAAATAGTTTTACCTGGTAAAACACCATTAGCGTCTTTGATTGATTCCTCCATGAATTCACGAACGATCAAAGCATTAGTTCCTTTATTAGAAACCTTTTTTTCTAAATCAGTTCCTTCAAAATTAATCTCTTCAATTTCTTTACCTTCTAAAATTAATTTCTTTTGGTCTTCTAATGATACCGTTCTTTTGCTAATTCCATCTTCTTGAAACTTTGTTTTAATTTTCATAACCTGAAAATTGCTCAAGTAAGGAGGGATATTGTTTACCGCTTCTTCATAAGTGTAGGCAAATGTTGGTAATCCGTCTTCACATTCAAAAAGCTGAAACGTATTATGATCAATTACATCAGTAGGAGTTGCTGTCAATCCTAAAGTAATTGTATTGAAATAATCTAAAATTTCTTGATATGTGTTGTAAATACTTCTGTGACTTTCATCTATTATAATCAAATCAAAAAAGTGAGGAGACAATGATTTTTCTTCATTTCTTATAATATTCAGCATCGTTGGATAGGTAGAAATATAAATCCTTCTATCTGCTGAAATTTCTTTTTCTCCTTGATTAGGCCATCTTGGTTCATTAGGCAAGTGTTCTTTGAATGCTTCTAAAGTTTGATCTCTTAGTGCAATTCTATCTACTAAAAATAAAACTCGTTCTGCCCAACCCGATTTCATAAGTGTTTCAACTAATGCAATACAAGTTCTAGTTTTACCCGTTCCTGTTGCCATGATTAGTAAAAACTTACGCCTTCTTTTTTCAATGGCTTCCATAACAGCTCTAATAGCTGCAATTTGATAGTCTCTACCTGCGATTTTTGTATTAATTAATTCACCAACTAGAGATTTACGCGCTTTTTTGATATATAAATATCGCTCTAAATCATCACGAGTTGGAAAACCATAAACTTTTTTAGGTGGATAGTTTTCTAAATCCCAATAATAAATATCATTGCCGTTAGTGTAAAAACAGAATGGTAGTAGTCCTGTTTTCTTTTGTATGTTATAACAATATTGTTTGGCTTGTTCTCTTCCTATTGCAGCATCAACAGCTGATTTTTTAGCTTCAACAACAGCTAATGGCTTACCATCTTTACCTAGCAAAACATAATCACTATATTGATGTCCAGCGTAAGGAGTTGGAGCTTCTTTTACTAGATTTTCATCAATAATAATATCGAATTCTTCTACTACTTGAGTTCTATCATTGATATTCCAACCCGCTTGTTTCAAGCGATTGTCTATGATTTCTTTGCGAGTATGTTTTTCGTTTTTCAAATTATTTTATTTATAATTTAATCTTACAATTTAGATATTGTTGATTATTTTATCTTTGATAAGTTTATAAGCCAAATCATTATCATACTCAACCTCTGGTCTTAAAATTGTAAAGATGTCGTTTCTAAATTCAGCATCTTGCATTTTTTCTTCCATATTTGCTATAAACATTTTACTAGTTGGGTTAATACCATCCGAAAAATTAATGTATTCTTTGTAGCATTGAATTAACCTATTCGTGTCAATTTCAAGTTTTGTCAATGCAAAGTCCAAATCAAATAAATCTCTTCCTTTTCTTCGTTGGTATAATGCTCTTAGTTTTGTTCCTAATAATTCTTCAATCTTATAGGTGTTTATCATGCATTTTCCAGAAAACCATCCATTATTAACTTCAAAAGGTACTTTTTGAAATCCCAATACCGTAAAATGCTCTCTACAATTGATTTCAATTTTCAATCGCATTTGAATTATTGGCTGTATTTCGGTTTCAAATTTATACGTTGCCGTATTGTTGTGAATACTCGTCTCAATATTTCTCTTTGTTCCTAAAAATGTTGCTAATACTATTCTTATTCTAGCTAGTATAGGTTTTATTGGACCAGGCTTTATTTGTACTAAGTCTATATCTTCTGAATATCGCGCCTGAGGTTTTAAGAATAACTTATGTAAAGCTGTTCCGCCACGAAAAGCAAGATTTTCATTCAGAAATGGATCGGCAAATATTTCTACAATTGCTCTTTCAATAATTAAGTCTTGTTCTACTTGTCCGTTTTCTGGCCAAGGAGCAAACTCGCGCCACTCTTCTATGTATCTTTTTGGAATCATAAATCACTTTCGATATTAATATTATTTATAATTCGCCATTTGGTATTTGTAGTTCCTTTTTTATTCTTACCTGGCATTAAAGGTATATTCGTTCCTTTTTTATCTGCGATTGTATTATAAACGGCATGGCTTAGTTTATCATTTTCAAGTTCATATTCTAATAAATACCCTAATCGTTGTACTGCTGCAATTTGCGAATAGTTTTTAGCTGTTTTAGTTAATATACTTGGTTTGATTACTTCAACTAATTCTTTTAAAATTGTAATCACACGATTCATTCCTAATTTATCTACATAGTAGAGTAAATCTAATGCGGTTAGTTCTGGAGAAGAAACATTAATATAACCTGCTTCGGTTTTTACTTTTTTAATATCTTCTTTGTTCCACTCATTTTTTACTAAAAAGTTTATTTTTAGTTTTTTGTTTTTAATATCCCGTAAAGCTGGTTTTTCTGTTATCACAAATGTTTCCATTGATTGTTGATGTGACGCTCCATGAATAGCAGCTGCGGAGATTAAACCTAAATAATAGTTTTTATTTAGTGACAACATCATATCATCCAAATACATATTACTCGGAATTACACCATATCTCGAATACTCTGCTGGGAGTATTGTATAGAAGCCTTTCCGAATTTGAACGATTTTATTTTTTGCTTTTAAGCGGTATAGATTTTGAAGCAATGCTTTATCTGTTACTTCTAATTTATCTTTAAGTTCTTCTAGTGTAAATGCATATCTTCCTTTAGCTCTAACGCTATCAATATACTCTTCTAAATAATTATATGTTAGAATTCCTGATTTCACTTGCATATTTTGTTTGCTATCTACTACACAATGTGTAGTGTTACGCAAATATAATATATTATAAACTAAATAGTTTATTTATCATTAAAAAAATAAACTAAATGGTATATTTTATGTTAGCATTAGAGTCTCATTATAATGAAATATAGCAAAGATGTTTATTACTTCATGCATAAAAAAACCTTGAAATCAATTTTTCAAGGTTTTTGCTTTCTGAATGTAATAACCAATTAAATTCAAATAAATTTCTCTAATATTTTCTTCATTAAACTCTAAATGAGGATATTCTTCTTGATTTTCCGTTGGGTCTTTGGAATCAATTAGTTCCTTTAAGTTTTTAATGTGAAAGGATATTGTGTTTTTAGTTTCCCAATTCTCATATATTTCTGACCAATTTTCTTCTAAAGCCTTATAAATAAAGTCTATGATTTCTGATTTATAATTTGAAACAACAAATCCGTAAAAAGAAATTTCATCCAAAGATAATTTATTGTTAGCTTGAAGAAATTCTTGATGTAGACCTTCAACAAAATCTTCATCAACTGTCAAATCTGGTCTGAATTTCCAGAACCAATTTAGCACATCATTTTTTTCAATTTCCATATTAAATTCTATTTAAAAGTTGGTTCTTTGAAACTACCTAATCTATCAATTATGTTATTATATTCTATTTTGGAAATAATTTTTGAATCTGAAAATTCATAATAAAAAATAAATTCAAATTGTAAAATAAAATACATGACTAGGGATCTACTAAATTTTGCTTCCTCTCTATAATTTAATAAATCAATTAGAATTTTATTTTGGATTGATAATGTATTTTTTTCATCTGGTAACAAACCATTTTCTAGCAAATTACCAATAGTCAAAGTACTAATGAAAATATCATTATTAAAAATAACATTAAACAAATGTTCTCTTCCTTTGGGTGACAATTCTTTTAAATAAAAGTAAACTCTTTTTGTAAAAAAGTTATCCTCTATTTCAGTTGGATTAGTTGTATTAATTGCCTCAATAAAATTATCCGATAATTTTTCATAATTAGATTCAAAATCTAGAGAATCAGAACTATCAAATAATAATAAATTAACTAATGGAAAAAGTACTTCGTACTCATGTGCTGGGTTTGATTTGATGTTTTTCATATGTGCTAAAAAAATGCGTGAGACAATAGCCAGCAGACTCAGAGGCACTAGGAAGCCCGACATCCAGAAGACTACGCCCACGCAAGTATTTTGCACAGGCGTAAGTCTATTAAATTTGGATGTCTTGTACGGAAGTTCCTAGTTTCCTGAGTTCCTATTTAATAGCTTACGCGATTAATATTATTTTTGTTATTGTAAAATTAGATTATTCTTTTGAAATAAAATTATTGTTTAATTAAAATTAAAGTTTATTTTCTAAGGGTATCTTTTTAACTTTTTAAGTAAATATTCTGTTGCTTCAGCGTCTGTAATTAAATGTTTCTTTTTATTTTGTTTAGGTTTAGATTTCAAAGTAGGCTGAACCCCCATCATTTTATAAAAACGAGCTACTTCCGATTCCGAAAGGGTTTGAATTATATTATAAAGAGTTTCAGCTTTTAACATTTAATTATCTTCTAAATCTAAATCTTGGTTTGTTTTTTATTTCTTCGTTAGCTGGTCGATTTTGTTTGATATTTTCACTTGATTCTCTGTTATGAGTTCGTGAGATTTTACTAATAAGTTTTTCATCTCCAACTGTTTTTGTTTTAGCTGCTCTAATTCCAGCATTATCTTCTGGAATAATAGAATAGTTTCTGTTTTGTTCATCTGTTATTATTTTAATTTTGATATTATTCCAAGAAAAGTTTTTATGTATTTTACTTCCTTTGTAAAAAGTCCCTTTATATTCAAATGATATTCCTGATATAAATCCTGTTGTTAAACTTTGATTGATTTTGACATTGACTCCTTTTAATTTGAGCTTATCAATAAAATCTTTCATCAACAAATTTTGATTTAGAATTTCTATTAAAATATTTTGTAATTCTAAACGTTCTGGAACATCACCAGTTCGTAAACATTTTTCTATTTCACCTTTTGATAAAACATTAGATTGTTCCTTTCGAACGAATTCCGTTAAGTTGTATTTCTGTTCTAATTTTCTAATTAATGCTTCACTTCGTTTATAATCATGTGAATCGCTTACTACATCACCAGAATACTTGACTCGATTTGCAACTATATGGATATGAGAATGATACCTATCGAAGTGTTTATATATTACGTATTGACTATCTTTGAAACCCATTCCTACAAGGTAATCTCTTGCTAAGTTTGCGAATTTCTCATCAGATAATTTATTTGCGTCCTCATAGGGTAAGTTCAAGCTCACATGATAAACTGCTTTTGATAAGTTGGGCTTAAGCTGCCGAACCACGTTAAACTCTTTGGTTTGTTTTATAACCGAACTAGATGCTAAATTGGAATCCAATATAATAGCTTCACCTTTATCTACTTTGTTTTGATTGTATTTCAAAACATTACAGAAATCAACCCCCTTTATCTGCTTGGATATCATGTATTTATGCTAATAATTGATTTTTAATTTCGTTTAATTGTTTGTGTAAATTCGATAATTCACTTTCCAATCCTTTTAAATTAGGATTTCCTTGATTTACTCTTTTTGACATTTGATTGATGTTGTTTCCAATTCGAGAAAGTTCAATAAGCAAATCTCTTTGTAATCCTGACATTGTGAATTTTGGCAACTGTTTTTGTAAAGCTCTTCGTCTAATATATTCTACTAAATTTAAACCATTGGCTTTTGCTATTTCCTCTAATTGAACTTGCTCATTTAAAGTGACTCTTAGGTTAATTTGAAATAACTTGATTTCATCTAATTTCTTTCTTGGTCGTGCCATACTTTCTATTTTTAATTTGAATAATTATTGGGTCAAATTCAAAATAAGAAACCCACTTAAACTTGTTCAACAGGACAAATTTAAGTGGGTGTAAAAAGATAAACTAGAGTTAGAAAACAGGTTAGGTGTTCTCTAAAATAAAGTTCCTAAGATTTTATCCTATCATATAACTTAACAAGGTGACTAATTGCTTCATCATCATAAATATATATTTTAGGAAATGCTAAAAGGTGTTCTAATGCAGCTCTGTAATGATTCAAACTATGCATATCATTACCATAATATTGAAATGGATTTTTAGGATGAATAACTTCTGGGTGATTAAATTTAGATTTATCACGGTTTGTGAATTTAAATCTTTCTTTTGCAAGAATTTCAATTTTTTCAATATCTATGTCTGCTTCAGAGTAGGATGTCAGTTTATAATACTTCTCTTGTAAAATAACCAACAATCCATTTCTTCTCCATAAACTGACCACAATTCGAAAATCCTTTAATTTATCTGCAATATCCATCATATCTTTAAAAAAGATAAAAAAACTATCGGGATCAAAAACCTGATTATGTCTTATAATTTTATAATCCTTTCTATAATAAGGTTTCAAAATATTCAAAATTTCTTGTAGATTATAATTCATATTCCTAAACCTCTATTTAATTTCCACTTTTTATTAAGACTTTTATTTAATACTTCTCCATAGATATTCAGATTATCGGACAACTTATACATATTTTCTTTTACAATAAAACTCACTAATCCAAGCTGTAATGCATTGATATTGGTTTTAAATAAATATTCATCTAAAACAAAAGATAATAGTAATCCTTCTTGAGTTGATAAATTTGAATTTGAATCTGTAATTTGTTTAGCTATTGTTTTTAAAGGGTACTTATCTTTTTTTAGAGCATCGTTAATCTGGATGGAATTCAAATGATGTTCATTAAAATTTAAAACTTTAGTTGAAAAATTTTTCAAAAAGAATCTACCATATTCTATGCTTCTAAAATTCATATCACTAATGAGATTTCTCTCAACAAAGTCATCTAGATTGTCATTCTTGAAAATCATATTCATATCGTAATCTTGATTTGCTAATGATAGTAATTCTTCCTTTTTAAAGCCATCTAAATTTTCCAATAATTGTCTTCCAAAATCTCTTGTAATATTAACTAAATCATCATCCTCAAATATTACTTTTTTATAAAGCTTTTTATCTTGAGTAACACTATCATTGAAATGAAATTGAATTGAAAAAAATACTGATAGCACAGATTTTAATTCATCTAATGATAATTTAATCGCCAATTGATCTTTTATTTTTATTTGTTTATCAATTACATTTTTTAATGTAATGTGGTTGTAATCTTTAAATTCTAAGGCAAATAATTCCATGTTTTTATCAAAATTTTATTGTTTTATTTTGGATAAAAATAGAAATTAGAAATGAATAAAAAAGCTTTTTAGACAAAAAAAATAAACATAAGTAATTGATATAGAATAATTTAATATTTCAAGAGGTAATATAGAGAATTTAGATATTTTTTAAATTTTATAACTTTAACTTTTTTAAAATCAATAATTTACTCTTTTAAATTTTATTTAAAAAAGTATCAGAAAATTAAAATTTCTAACAATTAAAATCAATATTATTCTGTCAATTAATATCAAAATAAAATAAAAATTTGGCTCTGCTAGTCTATCAATCTCAAACGGGGTGTGGGGTGCAACCCTGCCAAGCCATGTGACCAAAGGGAGCGTTTTTGCTATCAAAAACATGGCTTGCTTCATGACAACTAATTTTTTTTCAAACTCATTTATAAATAAAACTAAATTATAGAAAAGATTAAAAAATGAATTTTCCTATTCATCGAAATTTGATTTTCAATAAGTTTCTTAAGGGTAAAGAAAACTGTTTTTTTATAATTATAAGAAATTACAACGGGTTTGAGAAATAATTAGAAAATATACATATATACATATATACATATATACATATATACATATATACATATATACATATATACATATATACATATATACAAAAATATATTTTTGTATTAGTATATTTTTGTATTAATACATTTTTGTATTCCTTTATGCTAAATGGAATTCTATTCCATTTCTCCCCACTTAGGATTTAATCTTTTCATTTCCTTTTCTAGCTCGGCTATGCTATTTTGCCAAAATGAAATATTTTCTTGAGCTAAAGCAATTTCATTCGCTCTTTGATTTGAACTTCTCAAAAACTTAAATGCTGTGACATCAACTAGTTTTTTGTTAGCTTTCCTAAGTTCTTCATGAGCAATGTTCATTTCAGAAACTATTTCATCTATTCTTTTTTTTCTGGCTTTTTCTCGTTCTCTCTCAATTCGTTCTTGTTCCAAGCGTTCTTTTTCGGCAATTATTTGTTTTTGCTTGGCAATCTCTTCATTTTGAATTTTCAACTGCTCGTTGTAAATTTCAGTTTCTTTATTTTCTCTTTCAATCGCATCTTTTTGAAAGCTTTGTATCATTTTAAATGTTAATGAAAGAAGCAAAACGAATATTCCAATAGATATAAAAAATGTTTTTTTTCTTAATCCCAATATCTTTTCTTCCTGCTCATTATTAACTTCAGGATGTGCTTTATTTATTGGTGGTGGTGATGATAATGTTTTAATTGGAGGTGGAATTGAAACAAAAATTGACTTTAATTCTTCTATCTCTTCAGCATTATTCCAATCTTCTAATCCTTCAAACCAGACTTTAGTAGCTCTATCTATTTTTTTTGTTTTTAGTTCATCTAAATTAAATGGCCCTTGTTGTTCGCCGTCAATGAATAAAAAAAAGGTTTTCATCAGTATTAATATTTTTTTATTAAATTTTATTTTCGATTATTTTTCACTTGCACTTATAACTTCCCAGCCTAAACTACTGACATTTCTGTAAGCTTTTACTTTTAGTTTAAAACTTTGTTTGCTATTAGGTGGATAAAATTCATATAGTGTATAATCCTCTGATCCAATCAATGTGTTAGTTTTACTATAAAAATTTACTCTGACGGTAACATCTTTGTAGGTAGTTACAGTGGCTGTATTAGCAATAGAACCATCAATTTTAATTTTATCACCTATAAAATTTTCCCTGTAAGTTCCATCAGCTTGTAAATAATTTAATGGGCTTGCTGCTTCAATTTCTTGAATAGTCATGACACTTTCTTGATAAGTCGATGACGAAGATTCATTGTCTATAAACTTCGAGACGATAGAAATCCCAAAAATCACTAAAAAAATGATAATTATTATTCTAACAATTTTATAAATTCTCCAATAAATACTATTTTTTATATCTGATGATGGTTCTTTATTAGGAGCATCAACTTTATTTTTTTTTAATGGTGGTGGTAAAGTTGGGAAAAGATTTCTTAATTCCTCTACAGTTCCGGCTTCTTTCCAATCTTCCATACCTTCACACCATATTGGTGTATTTCTAGTAATACTTTTTTGATTTAATTCCTCAAAATCAAATGGTCCAATATTGTTAGTACCATCGTGTAAATAGTATTTTTTCATTTTTATATTTTAAACGTTAGGCCAAATTTTCTTTATTTCTAAACACATACTTTCAATCTCTTCCAATGCTCTTTCAATTTTTTTTGGCGCAGAAATTATACTATTAGCGAATACATCAAGCGAAAAACATAACTCAGGTAAAACAATTATTTCATCATCTTCAAAAACTAAATCAAGATATTGATAAATACAAGTTGCTACATACTTTGATTGATTTTCATCAAACAGTTCTGATTTAGAAACATGTAATTTTAGCCCACCTAAATACCATTTACCGTCAATAAAAACTTTAATAATTAAATCTGGAGAAACTAATATTTCAACATCAGACATAAAAAATGATCTGATTTTTTGTTTTGGAAGTATTTCATATCGATTTTCTTTTAAAATGGCGGGTAAACTCATTTTGATATAACGCTCCATAGCATCAATAGAAACTGACTTATCATTTTTTTTCCAAGGTGTTTCAGGATTCCTTTTCTTCAATTCTTCAATACCTTTCAAGATTGGAATAATGTCACCACCATTACTTATAGCTTTTGATATCCTAGCTTTTGCCATAGCATAACGTCCAACCAAAATCGGTGGTGGATTTTTTTGTTGTTTAATAATAGCCTTTTTTCGAGCTTCAGATACTTTTGAAAATGTGGCTAATTGATTTATAGAAATTTTAAATTCTGCCATGATTATGTAGTGTTACATTCTTTAAAAAATTAAAACTGAAAACATTTTATTCATAATAATTTAATTTATCTCCTCGGCAAATAATTCTTTTCCAAATAAATTAATATGATGATTAGGCAAAGTTGAACTGAAAAATAAATCATTAAACTCTTTAATGATTTTGTCTACAGATTCTTGATCGGTAATTTTAATGATAGTTTCATAATTATATTTCATACCACTTTCAGTAAAATTTAACGATCCTAAATACGCAATTTGATCATCGATAATATAAATTTTACTATGTAAAAATATTCCTTTATAGTAATTTTTATAAGTAGGAGAAATAAAAACTTTAAAGGGAAATAATGACTCATATTTATAATCGAAAATTCTTTTTTGCAGTATTTTTTCTTGATATAGTTTACGAATCATAATAGCTATTACAAGAGGAATTATTCCATAAAAAAGCTTAATACCCCAATAAAAGTAGGCCGTAAGAAGAAATGCAATCACATATCCTGCAATTCCAAATAATAAAAAACTACACCATTCTATCCACTTATTTCTTGTTTTTTCAGCCTCTTTGTTTACAATTCGATGCTGTATAATTAATTTTTTCAAAAAATTAAGATGCAAATTCTTATCTTTAATTTTATCAGTAGTTATTAATTGAACATCAACATTTTTATTATGAAGAGAAACTAATTCATTTACATATGGAGATGACAAATAAGGTGATACGATTTTTAATGTTTTTTTGGCATTTTTAATATCATTAATGACCTCTTTGCCGGTGTCTTGTCCTAGGTAAATATTACCATTTGTGACACTAATTGTAGTACTCATTTAATAATTTATAAAGTTCGTAAATTACATTATTTTTTGGCATTGACTTTTCTCTCGTTCATCATTCTTCTTGTATTATTTTTACCAGGTTTCTGCAAAATGCGTCATTGTCTACAAGATTTTGTAATGTTGTTTGAAAATTTCTTAACTCTCTTTCTTCAAGAAGTTTTTGTTGAGAAGTTTTACCGATATATCCTTTACGCATAAACATCTCAATAGCTTTGTCAATACCTCCCAAGGTTGTTGGCATATCATAAAGTTTCAAAATGTCTTTACTTTCATTATCATATGTTACAAATACAGGGAAATTTCTGCTTGAAGTTTCAAATTGAATTTCTTTTAAAGTTTTAGATTTAAAATATACAGTAGCACGTTTCTTAATATCTGCATCAAGGTCTTTAGGTATTACTATGTTCAACTCAAATTTATTGAAACTTGAATCATCTACAACTATATCAGATTTTAAATGTATTGATTCGCATACAATAGAAACAAAGTTGTAGAAATATCCAATAGCTAGAACTGTTGAAGGCAGTAAACCCAATTCACCAAGTATAATTTTTTCATCAATTGTTTTTGAAATCCGCTCAATCTCGTTGTTCAAGGTAACTGAATTTGAAAGAGGAATAGCTCTTTCAAATTGAGGAACTGTAATACCAAGCAAATCCGTTGGAAGTTTTGCCTCTTTTTCTTGGATAACAAAAGCACGTGATGGACCAAGACGTCCAAGAAACAAACCAAATTCAAAGATAACATTGTCTCGGGGTGTTTCAAATGAATTATCTCGAATAGTTGAAAAATCATCCTTTGTTGCAACGAGAATTCCAAAGTCAAATAGACTAGCTTCTTTTAGTAGAGTATATAAAAAGCTCTCGTTAAATTTAAAAATATCATCTGTCCACAAGTAACACTCATATTTTACTGCTAGTTGTGATTTAATATATTCTGCTATTTCAAGCCCTTCTTTCGAGGAACCAATAAATATCCTAGTTTTCATTATCCGTAAATTATATTTTCATCAATTCTTTTAAATTGTATTCTTAATTCTTCTGTAATATCTTCAATAAGTTCATCAAGTTCAAGTTTTAATTTTTTAAGTTCAATTATTTTAATTTCGCTAGTTCCAAATACATTCTCTTTACCATTGGGTGACATTAAACTTTCTCTATAAAACTTGTTTGTGATAACCTTTTCAAGCTGTTTAGATCCTTCATTTAATAATAACAATTCTTGATATTTAGGTTTGTTCAATAAGTTATTATCCATTGCGTATACTATACTTGTAATTTCAAAACTTGATAATTTTATTTCATATTCAGCGTCAACTTTTAGTGTTTTTAAAAGCCTAACTAATTTAGCAAGTCCACCCGAGACAAGATTATTTTTTGATTTTACATTAGTAATATGCATAAAGGGATAATCTTTTTGTCTCGAATGGTTCTCTTTGTCGTAAATATGAATTCCTCGATATTTTTCATTAGAAGTTGTCTGATAATCTTCTGTATTTACCCAATTTGCAGGAACTACATCAACTTTTCTTTTTGGATTTGTTGGAAAAACTTGGATTGATTTTGCTTTAGAATTATCAACTTGATTATATGTTGAATTTAAAACGTTGTAACATTCTTGTCTTAGTTCCTTTAAATCAGCTAAAGGATCACCATGATAAGGATTAGAAGGTGTTAGAGGGAGTTCCATACTATGATACTTTTCCGTAAACACAAGGATATCAATATCGCTATGAAGTTTTATATGTGTATCTGTCTCTACTGAACCTTGGTGACGATATTCAACGGTTAGTCCTTTGTTAATAAGACCTTTAGTTAAATTATTCCTTATGTTTTCAGAAGCCAAGTATGTGTTTCTTGTGTAGCTTGGATCAATTGGACTCATGGATTCAAGAGCATACTTTACGCTTTCACCAATTCTAATATCAGAGAATGATTTTGATAACACAGCTTTTTGTAACTGTTCATCTAGCCTTCTATTCTTTAATTTTTCAAGTCTTTGAGTGTAGTTTTTTTTCATATTATTTAGTAACATTTGTTAAACATGCTGGTAAAATTTTGTCAATAAGCGAGTAGCTTGATTTTGGAGAACAAAAGTAGATGCAGGGTTTAAACCGAAATTGAATCAGAATCCTATTATGTTATGTTATTTAAATCTGTCACGTAAGAGCCGTTTAGTCCATTCTTCATCAAGATTAGTAAGTCTAGTTTTTTTTATTCCTCTCCAATTTTTCCAAGAACTATATTCAGCTTTTCGTAAAAATCTTGATAATCTGATTGCTTGATAAATATTAATTATGCCTTTCAATCTTATCGTTTCATCAAAAATTCTTTTTCTATTAAGACTTCCTGTTTTATCTTTGGCTAGGGCTGCACTTTGAGTGTCATAAGGCGGTAAATCTTCAAGTCTTACTGCTTCTGCCCACAACAAATCTATTAAGATTAAACATCGTCTTCTAAGTCCATTGTGATATACAAGCCAATCCTGTACTTCAGTCCTTATATATTTGTGCTGTTCTGCTGTTTCGTTAGTCTGATAGGAGTTTTGATACTCAGGCTCTAATAATTGTCTTAACGGCCTGCTTTGTCTTAGAAATTGAGTTCCAAAAATTGGATATATGTCTGCAATATTTAAATGCCCTTGCAAAATTCTTGTGGAAATTTCACCTAATACACCACAAACTTTTTGAATGCTGTCCAATGCCCAAATTGTTGGTGTCCCAAGTCTGTGTTTTTCTATTTCAATTTTGAGATTGTTTATTGATACGTCATCTAAAACCTGATAATATTCCCCATTTTCTCTTCCAATAAAAATCACATTACCCCAATATTTCTTTAAGCTATGCCATAATTGTCGATATTGCTCGGTTAAAGCAATTCTAGCCTGTTTCTTTTGTGAATACAAAACGAATATTTGAACCAGCCCAACTAGCACCAAAAGCACAGTCGCGATTGCTGTCAGAAAGTTTGAATTATTAGGGTCAAATATATTTTGGCTCATTATTCAAATTTTAATTAATAAATTTTAGTTTTTTATATCTGTCAATATTTATATTGTATTCGTCATTGAGTTCTTGAATTCTTTTCTTGTCAAACTCTGGCAAGTCTTGGTTATTTTCTAGACAATCCTTTATTTTTACTGTAAAACTATCAAGCTCTCTACAGATATTTGCTAAATTATCGTTGATTGTAATTTCTTCTTGTTTCTTTAAAATTTCTTCAAGTTGTTTTGCTAAAATTTCTCTGTAGTCTTTCATTTTGTCTCTGTATTTATTTTAAGTGACACACAAGTTCCCTAGGCTTTGCGATGTTGAGGATTTAGAAGTACTTATCTTGATTTTGGCATTGATGTTAATCTGAAAGCCAAATGTATAATTTAGCTTTGTAGCCATCATTTTGACAAACCTCTGTTGTTGACAGTGTTTTTTTTTAAATGTTTTCAATACTCCAAATTTCTTTAATCAAATTATTGATGGCATTAGTTCTATCATCAATTCCTTCTTTAAAATTTGCTAATGCTTTGAAACCTTTTTGAATTAAAAAATCTTGGTCATTTATGTTGTTATAGTAGTTATTAGTTAAGCAATTAGATAGCTTTAATTCTTTCTTAAGCACATTAACTTTACTGATTTTTTTATCAGGCATAAACTCAATAGATACGGGATTAGGAATTAAAATAAAATTACCTAATTTTTTTTCAGTTGCATAATATGTTTCTTCATTTTCAAAATGACTACTATACTTGTTGTATTCCCAAATAATAGGAGTAAGTACGAATCTATTATATTTTCTAGTCGCCATTAAATCATTCATTTCAATATTTTGGTTGGAGTAAATTTTGTTTTCTACATATAAAGTACAACGAGCAAATAAATAATGAATGAATTTTCTATTTCCATTGTTGAAGAAAAACTTATCAACTTCATTTATACTCTCTTTACTTGTTAAAAGTCTTTCTCTCAAAATTGTTCTTAATTCTTCAACTGACTTATTTCTGATATCCTTAACTAAAGTGTAAATTATGTATCTTAAAAATGATTGAGAACTACCTTTATAATTTATTGCTCTTGTAACAATCAAAATATCAATGAATGTTGAAACTGCTCTTAGTTTTTCTTGTATGGTTTCCTCATTATCAAGTTTGTTTACAGATGACATTAATAAAGGATAACTTAATGATGAAGCTATACCCCAATAAGATGTTAAATACAATCTTTCAACTCCTTCTGTATAATTGTTTTCATAAGTTTTGATTTTTTCGTATAAAGTAGAATAAAATTCAAAGTCGCCTTTTATAAAATAGTAGAACTGGTCAGCGTTAGATAGCCCGATTTTTTTATGATTATCTTTAACCCATGTATGAAATCTTGTTCCTATTTTTTCAAAATCTTCATTTTCAGCACCTCTTGCACCACTTCTTATGGTGTCTGCGTATTGACTTCTTAACCATGCTCTAATGAACTCCAAATCTTCTTGTGTTGAGTATTTATGAAGATTCGATATCTTTTCTTTCCAAATTATATTTAGTTCATCAATTTTTATTGGGTCTTTTAAGTGCGTTAATAAATAACCTTTTAACATTTCAGTAGGAGTAAGATTTAATCCTCTATCATTCATTGTTTCAAAGATTGTATAAGCATTTTCATCACTATATGCTAAGATTTCTACAAAAACTACTTTTTCCTTTAGCCACTCTATGAATAAAGGCAACTTTTCGTTTTTCAGTTCTTCAGAGAAAATATTTGAAATATCTGTATATCTTTCATACATATTTCTAATTGATTCGTCAATCTCATTACTTAAGTCATAGTCTTCACTATTAAAAAGTGCTTCTAAAATTTTTGTTCTATCGGGTACTTCTATATTATAGGTTTTACGACCTCCTTTTTTAGAATAAATCAAAGGAATTATATCTTCTGGGTCATTACTTTCCTTTTGAAGATTATTAAGATAAATTAATAGTAATGTTATTGAAGTTAATCTTTGCTGACCGTCAACAATTGATCGAATGCTTCCTTTTTCGCAAATTACAACAGGGCCTAAGTAATAAGAATTATATTTACTATTGATGTCTTGAATTGTATCTCCATTGTCATAGTTTGACAAAAAAGAGGCCTCTAAATCAACTAGTAATTGTTCAATATGTTTATACTCCCATTTATATTCTCTTTGAAAGTAATCTACAATGTATTTGTTTTGTAGCAATTCAAAAAGTTTTCTAGCATTTGCTTGTATGTTGTTACTTAAACTCATTAGTCTAGAGATTTTATTAATTGTTTTAACATGTAAAAAGCTGGTTCGTAAATTTTTAAATTATCCTTACTCGGTTGTATTTCACCGTGAAAAAGAATACAACGAATATTGTAAAGAATTTCTATAATTGCGTTTGATAGTAAAAGAGTATCATTTTTAAATAAAACTTGAGATATTGTATTTAAAGATTCATTTTTTCTATCAACTATTAAGGACTCTTTTAATTTAGGATTAATAGCTTCAAACCCTTCAAGAATAACATCTTTTTTTTGTTGTGAAAGTGCCATAAAATTAACATCTGAAGTCAAATGTGTTTTATCATATTTTGTATGATTATATAAAAAAATATTACTACCTCCTGCATTAAGTATGTCAATTCTAATGCGGTAATTGTTTGGTGGTGTTGGAGTAATAATTTCGACTTTATAATTGTGATTTCTGTGTGCTTTTACAAAAGAAGTTTTAGGATTAACTCTATAGTTTAAAGATTTAAAGCTTATATTTTCAATAGCATTGGGTACTTTATAACTTTCTAAATAATTATGAAGTTTAACTAAATTACTTTGAAAAATAGTTGAATCTTGATCGCTATTTTGAAGTAAAGCAATTATTCTAGTTTTAAATAAATTATTGTCCGATTTCATTTCTTCTAAAATGGGACGGTCTTTATTTTTATGATGAGGATAATTGTTACAATACCAAGCATTAAATGGCAACCAAGATTTTATAAATAAAATTGGATATTCAAAGTCTCCATTCGCAATAAGTAACCATCTGTCTTTGTGGTCTACAAAATTATTTGCCATTTATTATATTTATTCTTTTAACGTCTATTTTTTACATTGCTCATAACTAATAAATATTACATTTACTTTCTACTTCTTTTTGTTGTATAAGTAGTACTCGGACTCTTTTTAGTTTCCGATTTAGTTACATATCTACCTGTTTTAGCACTTCTGTGTTGGTTGTAAGTTTTTGATTTTTTTTCTTGTGCATTAACTAAAACTGTAAATACAGCTAATAATGTGATTATAAGTAGCTTTTTCATTGTTATTATATTAATAAGTTGTATATAAATGACTTGTACAAACGCCACAAACAGGTCTACCTATTTTGGCAATTTCTAACCTAGCTTCTTTTTCATTTAAACATTGAAATTTATTACCTACACTTTCTGATTTTATCATTTTTTCACAAATTGATAAATTCTGAGAAGTACACGGCTCTTGAGAAAAATCTCCTTCAAATAAATGATATTCTTCAGTATCTTTTCTTCTTTTTAGGGTATATGCTTTCATAAACTAAAATTTGTAAGCAAATTAAAATTTTGAAAAATAGTATTTTACGGTTTTAAAGGGTATTGTTTACGGTTTATAGAAACATGATTATTTTCTAAAATATCTCTAAATTGATATAATAATCTTTCTAATAAGCGTAAATCTTCGGTAATGATATCAGTTCCTGTAATTTTCTGTTGGAAGTTGATCTGTTTATTATAGGATGTTTGAAGACTATTTGGAAGTTCAATATCTAAAAGCAAATTGTCTTCTTTGCCTTGTGTTGATGATACTGTTTAAAATTTTCCTTCAAAAACACCAAACTACTTATCAGAGTAATTTTAGCTAGTCAAAATATTTATTTTTGTTTTTTCGCTGAAATATTCTTTTTAGAACTTTACATCCATTTTAATAATTGAAGTTCTGATTGATTAATTTCTTTTTGTCCATCCAAAATTAGAAACATTTTCAATTATTGCTAAAGTGTTTTTAATATTTACCTTGTATTCAATTAAAATGACATCAATTATACTAGGAATTTTGGCAACTAATTTATCAGTTAGAATTATATTGAATATAGCATCCACAGTCATAATTATACCTAGTAATTCAACTATCTAGAACACTAAAAACAAGAGAAATAAAAGGATTAATCTTTTTTTAAGTTCACAATTCTATTTTTATTGGAATAAATTTAGTCTTCCATTTGTTTTATTTTTTCTTCAACAATTTTATTATAGTTATTTGGAGAAATAAGATTTCCCTTTGGAAAATCAATCTTGATTTCTTTACCACTAAGTATTATTTTACTACATTGAGTTATAGTTTTTCCATCATTAACTTCTAAAATTAATCCTGGTAATCCCCAGTATTTATCAGGCCCCATGCTAACAGGTATTTCTGTGGTATACCAAACAGTGATAATTTTATCCTCAGGAATAATTGGTTTCATGAAATTAGTCTTATTCTTTTCGTATTCTATAAGTTCTGCTTCATAATTTGTAATTTCTTCTTGACTAGGTTTTATTATTAATTTAGCACTAAAACAATTATAGTCTCCAATTTTTTTTGTTTGATTTAAAAGTTGCCATTCAAATTTTTCCAAATCGTCTTCTATAAAAAAATACTTACCCAATAAATCTTTCTGAATTATACTTTTTTGAGATTTTAAATTTTTAAAATATTTTAAATCAATACCATAAGGAGACCATGAATTATCTATATTTTCTTTATCTATATTAATGGTTTGATTTTCTTGATAAATGGACAAATATTGATTAAAATTTAAAACATAATTCTTTTGAAGTTTTTGCTTCATTTTGTCTTCAATAAATTTTTTCATTACAGGATCCATATTAGGATCTGAAAAAGCTTGTTTTTTAAACTCTTCTTCATTCAATTTAGTTATATATTCTGCTCTTCCACTAAAGTTTTGAGCACTTAAACTATTCCATAGAAATAGCATTATTAAAATAACTCTATACATACATTACTCTTTTTCAAATTTAACACTTAAATCTATTTTTAATCTATCTAAAAAGACCCCTTTTTTATCTCTTCCTTTAAAAGATTTAAAATTCCAATTGCCAATATTCCTATATCTAACCCAACTTTCATTATTAATTGGCTTTCGAATTCTATCAAAATTCAAAGATGGTGCAGTTATTGCTCCAGCTAATTTTGGATTTTTATATTTTGTATTTATTACTTCAACACCTATACATATACCATTATCAGGAAATGGAATATTTAAATCTTTAAGATTTATTTTTAAGGTGTAACTTTTATTCTGAGGAATTATTAATATTGGTTTATCATAGATTTCGTTACCTGGTTTTTTAGTCTTTTCATCATATTCATAAAATTTAATATTAAAATCCGTTATGTAATCAACTTTACATTCTTTACATGATTTTGTACCATCTTTTACCTCATTTAATTCTAATGAAATGATTTCCAATTTCCCTCTAATTTTTGAAGGATTAGAAACATAAACGCAATGTTCTGTCCCAAACTGAAAAGAAAAATAGTTTGATTCCTCTTTTTTACTATGATCTTTTATTTTTTTTACAGCTGTATAATTAACTTTTTTACTTACAATTATAATCTCATTTAGTTTTTCTACTGCTTCTGTTAAGTCTATCCTTAATTCTTTCTCAATATTAATCTCTGAAATTTTATATTTTTTTGTTCTATAACCTATTCTTGAGATGAATAAACTATCAGAAGAATCAAGACACCCTATCTCAAATTTCCCAATGGTATCTGTAAAAGTTCCAAAAGTACTTTTTTTAAGAAATACATTAACAAAGTCTAAAGGTTTGTTTTGTAAACTATCAACAACTGTGCCTCTAATAATTTGAGAACTAACAGTCAGACAAATAAAATATAATATAAAAGTTAATTTGTTTTTCATAATAAAAAAATGAGGTGGATTTACCACCTCAAATTTAAAAATTTAAAATTATGGCCCTGGATCGTATTCACCCATGTCAATATAATGATCTTCAAACCAAACATATAAATGACCATTTTCAATATAATTATTTCCTCTTGGTGGTTTTTTTGCAAATGCTATTTCTGTAGACATTACAAACATAAGAATAGCACTTAATACAACAATTAATTTTTTGTTTTTCATAAGATTAATTTAATAATTTTAATTTTTCATTAACTAAATAAAGTTTCGGATGATCAATCCTTTAGTACCATAATTAAAATAACAATGGATTTATAGCTATATAAATACAAACATAATTTAAATAAAAAAGTTATTTTACGGTTTAATAAATTGATTTTTACGGTTTAAATTATCTTCTAAAAACATCTCTAAATTGATATAATAATCTTTCTAACAATCGTAAATCTTCAGTAATGATATCAGCGGTTCCTGTCATTTCTTGTTGGAAGTTGATTTGCTTTTTATACGAAGTTTGGAGTCCGTTTGGAAGTTCTATATCTAAAAGTAAATTACCTTCTTCATCCGGAGTCAGTGATATGGTTTTTAATCTTCCTTCAATCACTCCAAATTCTCTATCAGGATAATTGGCTAATCGAATGTTTACTTTTTGACCTATTTGTAATTTACCTGAATTTTGAGCTATAGCTTTCACTTTTCCAATGTAGCCTTTTTCAGTTGAAGGTATTATGGCAAACATGTTTTCTCCAGAGTTTATGGTTTGATTTTCAGACCAAATCTGCAAAAAGGAAACAGTACCTTTTACTGATGAACGAAAGACATAATTTAACTCCCAATCTTTAATTGCTTTTTTAAGTTGGTAAAACGATTGCATTACACTTCTTTCTAAATTAATTGAAGTGGTACTCTCATTTATTACGGTTGTTTTACTACTTCTGTTCAATTCGTTAATGGAAGATTTCAATTGTGAAATAGAACTTAATAAACTTTTGTAGTTCTTTTCGGCTTGTAGAAAAACTAATCTTTGTTTTTCGATTTCTTGTGCTGATATGACACCTTTTTTGAATAGTTTTTCATAACGCTCCACATCAGTTTTTAGTAACTGAAGTTCTGATTGATTAATTCCTTTCTGTCCTTCCAAAAGCTGTAAACGTTCTCTTAATTGTTTAGCTTCAAAACTTTGTGCGCTTGACTCAACTTTATATGGTTGCAATTGTTTGTTCAATTCGCTTGCGATATACTCCTTTTGAAACATAGCAAAACTATTTTCAATTTCTCCCAATTGTGCCGCTTGTAATTTTTCAAAAGGGAATTTTGAATTACTTAAAGAAATCGTATCTGTGATTGCTTTTAAAAGAAATACATCTTTATAATTGGCTGCATTTTCAATCACTGCTAACGGAGTATTTTCATTAACTTTTGCTTTATCACTAATTAAAATGGCTTGAATTTTACCAGAAGTTTTAGCAACTAGTTTTTCAGGGGGGATTTGGGTTGTAATGGTAATCTCAGTAGTAATTATGTCTGGATATTTAACCATCCAGGACACCAAAAATAAAAACAGTAAAATAATTAAAACCACCAAAGAACCCCATCGAATAATCCAATGTGGAATTTTAGTTAATATATCCTGAACTTCCTCGCTTCTAAGTTCTATTTCGTTATGATTCGGCATGTTAATTTCCTAATTGCAATTGATTTTTTACTAACCCATAATAGTTTCCTTTCTTGGCAACTAATTCGTAATGATTACCCGTTTCAATAATTTTTCCTTTTTCCAAAACTACGATTTGTTCAGCATTCATAACTGTACTTAATCGGTGTGCAATTACAACAACGGTCTTATTTTTGAAGAAGATATTTAACTTCTCCATAATTTCTTTTTCGTTATTGGCATCTAAAGCAGAAGTGGCTTCATCAAAGAATAGCATTTCCGGATTTTTGTAAACCGCTCTTGCAATTAATAATCGTTGCTTCTGTCCTGTACTCATTCCTACACCTTCTTGACCGATTTTAGTATTGAATCCTAAAGGATATTCTTGAATGAAACTTAAAATATTTGCCACATCGGCTGCATAAACTAAACGTTCTTTATCAATTACATCAACACCAACTGCAATATTATTAGCAATTGTGTCATTAAAAATATAACCTTCTTGCATTACTGTTCCAATATGAGAACGCCAGGATTTTTGCTGGATATTATTCAAATCCGTTTTACCAATTGTGATTTGACCTTTATTAGGTTCATAGAACTTTAATAAAAGTTTCATCAGGGTGGTCTTACCGCTTCCACTAGTTCCAACAACTGCTGTTATTTTATTTGAAGGAATGACCAAATTCAAATTATCTAATACATTACTATCTGAACCTATATATCTAAAAGAGACTTCTTTTAAAGCAATATCGCTTTCTAATGGGATGTTATTCGTTTGTGTTGCTTCTTGCTGCGCTTCATCTTCTTTTTCGTGAATTTCAGATAATCTAGCTAATGATATTTTAGCATCTTGTACTTCTCTAATGAAACCTATTAATTGCAAAACAGGTCCATTAAGGTTTCCTACAATACTACTAATTGCCATCATCATACCTAAAGTGATTTGCCCATCGATAACCAATTTGGCAGATAGAAAAACGATGATGATATTTTTTAATTCGTTGATGAAGTTAGAACCAATACTTTGTGTTTGTTCTAATACCAAGCTTTTCATTGAAACCCTGAACAATCGTGCTTGAACGTATTCCCAACCCCAGCGCTTTTGTTTTTCTGCATTGTGGAGTTTGATTTCTTGCATGCCATTTATAAGTTCAATTACTTTGCTTTGCTCTTGTGAAACTTCTGCAAATCGCTTATAATCTAATGCTTCTCTTCTTTTTAAAAACAAAACTACCCAACCAAAGTATAAGATACTTCCGATAAAGAAAACTGCAAATATTTTTAAATTATAGTAAGCCAAAACTCCGCCCATAATAAACATATTAATCACAGAAAATAATACACTTAATGAAGAAGTGGTTAATATCCTTTCAATTCTTTTATGATCATTAATGCGTTGCATGATATCTCCTGTCATTCTAACATCAAAAAATGAAATAGGTAAGTTCATTAATTTGATGAAAAAATCAGAAATAAGTGAAATATTTATTCGGGTTGATAAATGCAATAATATCCAACTTCTAATGAGTTCTAAAGCCGTTTTACCAAAGAACAAAAAAAGTTGAGCAAACAATACTAAATAAATAAAATGTAGATTTTGGTTTTGAATACCAACATCTACTATACTTTGAGTAAGAAATGGAAAAATAAGTTGCAATAAACTACCCGCTAATAAACCAATAGCCAACTGAACAACAAAAGATTTATAAGGAATAATATATTTAGTTAACAAAGCAAAACCAAACTCTTTACTATCTTGATTATCCCACTCATTTTTATAAAAAGTTGGAGTAGGTTCTAATAGTAAAGCAATTCCTTCTTCTGTGTCTGTTGAAGCATTATTTCCAATCCAAAATTTTAAAAATTCTTCTTCGTTATATTCTAACAAACCATGTGCCGGGTCGGAAACATAAAATTTATTTTTTTTAATTTTATATAACACAACATAATGATTGTTATTCCAATGCAAAATACAAGGTAAAGGTGCTTCTTCTAACTTTTTAATGGATAATTTAACACCTAATGTTCTAAATCCAATTTTTTCAGCAGCATCACTTAAAGTTAATAGATTACTACCTTCACGAGTAGTTTCTGATAAACTTCGTAAGGTCTGAATATTTAAAGTTTTACCATGATACTTGGCAATAATTTTAAGGCATGTAGGACCGCAGTCTTTACTGTCGGGTTGTTTGTAGAAAGGGAAAAATTTACGCATCTTTTTAACTAATTCTTACATGCTAGAATTTTCTATTCTTTTTTGTTGTAAAGACTTTAGCATTTAATTAATTCATACAATAAGTATTACAATTACGCTTTAAATGAGTAGAAAGTCTATTTACGTTCAAAATTAGCACAATAAATGAGGGCTTATTTATTTTATTTTTTTCTATTAGATTGTGTATTAAAAACTATATTTTATCACTCCAAATACTTTTATTTATTTCATTTACTTTTTTGTAATCAACAAAACAATTTTCATCATTCAATAAAATCCCTGATTCATTCAAAGATAGATAACCTAATTCTCCTTTCCATTTAGAAATGTAAGGATTATATGAGCACTCTGATTTATAATAAAAAGAACCATTATTTCTCTCCTGTGGAACTCTATTGTCTATACACATATATCTAAATTCACAGTCTTTGCAAACATCTATTTGATCCTTACAAATACCCCATAATTTAGAGTTCTTAATTTTTTTTATTAAATGTTGGCTATTTTTAATTTTAAAAAAATTTCCTAAAATTTCTTTAGTTTCAATACCATTTTTTATATTACCTTTGGATTCAATGTATATTTTCCCATTAAAATATACATTTTTAAGTAGCGCTTCAGTATATATTCCTATATTAACTGACAAATAAGGTGTAAATATGTCAGTTTCTATTTTTTCTTCAAAAAACTTTATACTTGTCACTTGTTCAATGTTATCAATAATTTTTTTGAATATAATATGATTATTTTTTTTATTGCTTTTCAAATTAAAAGGTAAAACAACTTCAACTGATTTAAATGTTAAATCATTGAATGTGCTAAATAAAAAATTAACTATTTCATCTGCACTATAATTTTTGACAAATCTCAATAAAATATGTTTACAGTTTATTTCTTCAAAATATTTAAAATTTCTTTCACATTCTAAATTATCTAAATCAATTATTGCATTTGTAATATTTGCTGGTGATTCCCATTTAAAATTAATCTCTGGAAAAGAATCAATGAAAAAATCTGGTACTAAAAAACAATATTCATTTTCTATTAAAAATTTAAGCCAAATTTTATCATTATTATCTAATCGATTATTTAAATCAGAAATATTACAATTTATATTATCCCTTAAAGTATTTATTACTTCATTTGGAACAAAATCATATTTCTGTCTTGGCAAATCATAAATACAACTTCTATTATAACCTAACACTATAGGGGTTTCTGAATGAAATTTTAATATCATTTAATCAAAATATAATTGGTTTATGAAATTTTTTTTTAGGATAAAACTTTGTATTATACTCTCTTGATGTGGAAAATTTTATACTATTTTTTTTATTATTCCCTTTTAATGCAAACTTACCAGTTCTGATAAAAATAGGTAGTGACTTAATGTTAAATAGATCCATTACTCTTTTTCTTTATTTTAATTGCAATCTTTTTTGCAATTAATTTTTCTATATAATAGTTGCAAGGCATTGAAACCTGAGAAAATTGCCCAATAGGATTGACCTCTAAAAAAACAAATTCATTATTTGTATTTACTATTAAATCGATGGAGCCTGAATTAATATTTATCTCTTTCATTAATTTTATTAAATTCTTTTTAATAACTTTTGGCAACAAAAATGGCGGAGTTCTATTTGGGTTTTGAAAATCATAGTTTCGAAAATCTACTTTTGTTTTCTCATTATTTTGAGAAAAAATTGCGCTTGAATAAAAATCATTATCTATAAAGAATATTCTTACTTCAAACAACTTTTCAACCATTTCTTGAAATAACATGAAATGAAAATTTTCTGGAATATTATTTAAAATATAATCATCGATAACATTTGTACTACTTGTTAAATATGAATTCTTATGTTTGATAAACACTCCTTGTGAAATATTTTTAGTTATAACATTTTTATTCTCATTCAAAAAACGTATGAGTTCTTCCTTATTGTTTGTTACAATAGTTTTAGGTATTTTAATTCCAATTTCTGCAGCTTTTTTTAAAACCTCTAACTTATTAATAAAAATATCATTATGTTTATTAATAGATCTACTTTCAATATATCTTTTAACAATTCTATGAATCTCTTGAGCTTCAGTATAAATATGTTTTTTTAATTCATAACTAACAGGACTATTTATTTCAAGTTCTTTTAGTTGCAAGTTTAAAAAACTTCTTCTGTACCAAAAGAAATTAAATTCTGTTAACTTGTAAGAAAGACCATTTATTAATAACTCTACATCGAATTCATTGTTGTTGACAATTAAGTTTTTATAATTAATAATATCAAGATGTGATATTCTTATATATTTTATTTTAAAATATCTTAACCAATCAATAACGTCATTAGTTGACTGATCATCCTCGCTAGAAATAATTAAAACCATTTGAATTCAATTTTAATTTTATTAAACTCTTCTTGATTTTTTAATGGGATTTCACCTTCATTTTTTCTAAAATCTATTGGTATTTGTTCTATAGTAAAGCTATTAAATTCTTGATATCCATGTCTTAAATAACAATAAAAATCATAATTTTGAAAAACTACATTAGTAATCTCAAAATTTAAATATGCTTTTTTAAAATACGGATATAATAACAACCATGTTTCGTCAGTATTTTCTCTAAAATTATGAATTAAAACCGTTTCATAACTATTTTGAATTATTCCAAAATTTTTTGAATTTGGTAACTTCCCATATTTTTTTGAAATTTCATACAGAAAGGTTATATTTTCAAAATATAATTTATTCGATTCTTTTAATATTACTTCTTTTTGCAAAGAATCAAAATTTAAATCATTAATCAAATTAGAACTTAATCTTGCTATTATTTGATCTTTCAAATAAAGGTCATTAATTTTTTTTAATTCCATTACTTTACTGAAATTATTTTTTATCCATTTAGAATGGTTTTTTGAATAAACACTTTTAAACCATTTAGATAATTCTCCATAGCAAATATCATTGAAGTAATTTTCATTCCCGCTTAAATATTCAATTTGAAAACCGTGATTTTTAATTAATTCTTTAATTTCTCTCTTAAAAAAAGACATATCTTTATGATGATAACTGCCCTCTATTAGTTTTTTTTTTAACTCTGTTTCGTATCCAAATTTTCTTTCAATTTCAATAATTAAAGATTTGATTTTAAAATAATTATTCTCTTTTAAAATCTTATTAGAATTTAAAATTGGCAAAATAGAATCTTTAATAATCATATCTCTTTCATTTTGAGCAGAGCAATAACAACCCGAAATCAATGAAAAAAATAATGCTATAATAAATTTCATGATTAAATAGAATTTAAGTTTAAAAAATGAAGACTTCCTAAAAAGAAAGTCTTCCAGTTAATATGAACTTATAATTTAATTACAAGTATCATTTCCACTGTCTTTACCACCCGTCCAAGTCATATCGTCTACAACATTTGTTCCACAATCAGCATCCCAACAATCCCCGCCAGTTCCAGTACAATCATTTGTTGTGCCTCCAGGTCCAATTTCTGCAAGTGCTTTACCTCCATTTATTAAAATCGATGACTCTTTTACAATTTTAGCATCCTCGAATTTTTTAAATAAATCTGAATTGAAATTTTTCATAATTTTTGTATTTAATTGTTAAAAAAATAAACAAAACTATTTATCATTTGCGCGCACAATAATTAAGTTTCGAATAACTGTGTCAAAAAAAATAAAAAAAGATAACTTATTTTACGGTTTAAAAACATTATTATTACGGTTTAAAAAAATCGTCTTCTATTATCTCCTTGATATAAAAAAACAAATCTTCTCTATTAAATTGTTCAGGATACTCATATCCATTTATGAAAATTGCTGGAGTATAATTAAAATTATTTTGAACGCACCAATAATTATGATTTTCATAAAATGAATTAATAATCATTTCATTACTATCCAAAAGTTCATACTTATTTAACCATTTATCGACATCTTTATTATTAAACCAATCTTTAAATGAATTTATAAAGTAATTCTCATCCTTCTGAATAAAGTTGTTAATTATACTAGTATAAAATTTTCTTCTTTTTTGATCCTCATTTTCAAGATTTACTTTGATAATTAATTGAACTTGAATATCATTATTAGTATCTAATATTTTATCAACAATCTCGTGTACTTTTTGGCAATGACCACAAAATGGGTTGGTTATTACGGTAACGATAGTCTTTGAGTTTTTATTCCCTAACAAAATTGGCGTTTTGGGTAATATTATCTTCGGTGAGGATAACAATGAATTTTTAAAAATTTTATAATTTCTCTGAAACTTTAATGCTTTCAATTTAAATTCTTTCAATTCCTTTTTTTCTACTAAAATCTCTTTGATTGAAATCCATAAATATGAAATACAAATAAACAAGGAACTGAAAAGTAAAAATAAATTTAACGGAAAGACATTACTGAAATTTATCCAAAAGTGGATATAAATCATTTCGGATAAAGAAATTAGAATTATTACTAAACACAATGGACACCATTTTTTTTCTACGAATTTTTGATAATAAATTGAAATAAAAAAAAGAGGAGAAGCCATTAATAACATATAAAAAATAACCTTAACAAAGTTTCCTTCAATATTTAATAAAATTGAAAAAAATAAACCTACAAATTGAAATACAAAAAAGAGGATGCTTAAATCACTCAAATTTATAATTTTAAAAAAACTCCATTTATCTGAATTAACTACAGAGGAACAACTTGTTGATTCCGTTAAGTTACAAAACTTATTGAAAAAATCATTTTTCGAATCAAATAACTCTCTAATTATTGCGAAAGAAAAGATTAATCCTAAAAGGCTAAAAAAGAAAAGAAATTTAATTTTAAAATCACTTCCTGTAAAAAATAGAAATAATAAAAAGAGAGAAATGAAAGTAATACCAAAAAACAAATTTGTTCTTTTTGATTTTGACGGAATCATTTCAACTTTATTGTTTTCAACTAAAAGAATTATACCACTCCATCTTTCTTTTATGCTCTCTTTAGTGATCTTTTTTCTTTTATTATTTTCGTCAAAAAGAACTAAATCATATCCATCCTTTTCAATAAGATATAACTGTGTTTCATTATTATTATTTTCCAAAAGAACGACAAATCTTTTAGGAAGAATATCAATTTCAAAAAGATCTACTTTAATCATTGCGTTTTCAATGCCGAAGAAATCTAATGTGTCAATTATAGACAAAACAGAAGGATAATTAGGATGAGAACTAACCTGAAATATAAACTCAGATTTATCAATATAAATATTTTCTTTTTCGAAATACTTAAACAAAAAATTGTATGAATTACTCATAATTATTTTAAAGCCTCTAAAATTTGATTATATAATAATTCCCCTTCAGAAGGTTTTTTGGTATTAGGTAAAACTAGATTTCCTTTTGAATTGAATAGTAGATATCTTGGTATATATACTCCTTGAGGCTCATTTAGTAATATTTGTAATGATTCCTGAATCTTATTGGAGGCAAAAACATGATTCCCCTCTAAATAATTTTGCTTTATATTAGGTTGCCACTTAGCAATTTCTTTGTCGTTATCAATAGCAATATAAAGCATTTCTATATTGTTAATTTTTAAAAAAGCAAATAATTTTTGTGAGTGCGAAAATTCTTGAAAACATGGCGCACAATATGCCGCCCATAAGTCTACAAAAACTGGCTTACCTTGAAAATTATCCTTAATAATAGAACTTATATCATAACTTTTAATCTGGTTTATGTACTCAAAATTATTGTTAATAAAATATCCATGAGCTAAAGGCTTTAAAGTTGTAACTTTTTTGTTCTTTAAGTAATTCTCTAAATATTTGTAATATTTACTATTAGGAAATATTTTTTTAAATTGTTTCAAATCATCTTCGTTTAGACGATCATTAACAAAAAGATAAGCAAACAATTTTTCTTGATATTGCAATGGTATATAATTATAATATTCTCTTGCATTTTTATTTTTCCACAAATTCTTATTAAAAACTTTTTCATCAGTTCCGCTTTCTTTAATAAATTTTGAAGTTGCTTGTAGACTATTAAAAAAACTTATAGAGGCAAAAGAATTAAATTTTTCATTAAATGGATTAAACTCAAACATTAGATTGTTTAATAAATCTATAAATTCACTTTTAGGCAATTTTGTCTTAGAAAACTCTTCTTCAATTCTAAAAATATCTTCAATTATACCTTTAGAGTTGTCTGCTAGAGTTGTTTCAAGATATAATTTTGAAATCTGGAAAATTTGATTTGAAATCTTATTCTCATCATATAAACTTTGCAATTTTGATAGTGCATTTTTATATTCACTCTTTATAACATTTAAAATGTCCGAACCTCTATTTGCTTCAAAAATTATAGGTCTTAATTTTTTAGATAATTTTTGGTATTTATAAACAGTATCAGTATTTATAAGTAACAATATATCACTATTTTTTCCAACATAATGAATATGATATTTATTGTCTTGATTTTTAGTAATATTCAAAATAATATTATCATCCGGTTCGAATAAAATACTAATACCTGGATTAACTTTTGAAAAACTAAAATTCATGTAGCCTGAATTTATAGAATTAAAACTCAATGTTGCTTGATTATTTTTTGTGTAAATCGTATCAGTATTTGATAGATAATATGCTGCATCATGATTAATACTTTTACTGGCCACAATAGCTACAGAATCCGGCACATTTTCAAAATTCAGTTTAATAGAAACACTCTGAGAAAACCCGAATTGAAAAAAAGATACTAATATTATTAGAAATTTAATTTTCATTAAGTGCATTTTAAAAAATTTAGAGAAAATTTAAAAGGAGGCTTCTGCCTCCTTTATTAAATAGTAAAGCTTTAAGGAGCAATAGTTAAGCTTGCTTTGCTTCCATCTGTACTACCATCGCATCTTGGCTGACCGCAACATGCTACAGTAGCTCCGTCACAATAACCGTTTCTGATACCATCACACCAACATTGAAATTCTTGAACATTAGCTTTTCCACCAGAAATAAATTTCATTTCAGCTCTAGAAAGCGATCTGTTTAATTTTAAATCTTTCATGATTTACATTTTTAAAAGTTATATTTCAAAAATATTTTATTAAAAAAAAAATAATTACGGTATTTAAAACTAATATTTACGGTTTAGTATTTTAAATCAACTTTAACATTTTACACTTTGCAATCAACTCTTTATCAGATGATTTTTGATCTAAAATTTGTCTTTTTAATATTGCTTTTCTTTTTTCAATTGAACTTAATGAAAGATCAATATACTGAGGTAAATCTTTAGTTTGAATTCCCTTGTCTAACAATAGTATAATTTGTGTATCAAATTCATCCCATTTTAAAGTTTGCTTAACTAATGATTGTATAGCGGCATTAATGGTTGGAGAAAAATAGTTTTCTATATTAACAATTCTATCAAAAATTTCTGGAAACATTTCAAAATCTATATCATTTTTAGAAATAAAGCCCTCCGGATTAATTTGTTTGAAAACATTAAATAAAATTAATGGTTCAGTATGCATAGTAAGCATAATGATCAAACAATCAGGAAAAGAGTTTCTCAATAATAAAGCTACATCAGTACCTGATAATAATTTTTCTTCTTTACACTCGGGTATGCTAATATCTACTAACGCAATATCGATAGGAGTATTAGTCTTTTCTGCTTGTTTTATTAATTTGAAAGCTGAGTAGCAATCAATGGCTTTTTGAAATATTATTTCTTTCATTCCTTGTTTAGATTTTATCAAATTTATATATGCATCAGAATTCATCTGATGATCGTCAATAACAAGAATATTTATTTTTTTGTTTTTCATATCAAACCGTAATAATTGATTTTTTAAACCGTAAAAAAAGATAGAAATGAAATCTAATTTGCACCAAAATTATACAAACTGTGTTAAAAACCTTCATTATAATAGACTTTTCAATCACAATTGATGAAAATTTGAACGAATTTCAATCATTTGAAGATTATCTATGTGTAGGCTACTGTAAAGATTATGAAACTTCTTTAAATACGATACTAGTTAAAAAGCCTGAATTAATCTTTTTCCATTTTACTTCTGAAATTCCACTTAGTCTTTTATACGAACTCAAAGAGTTTACTGAATATTTACCTTACGTAATAGGAATGAATAAGGAAGAAAAAATGGCATATACGGCTTTAAAACATAATGTTTCTGATTTTATTTTATTGCCTTTACAAGAAATAGAAATTAGAAAAGCATTATATAAATTTTCTTTACAACAACAAAAGAAGTTGTCTGGCAGATTATGTGTACGATCCAATGGTGATTATAATTTTATAGATTTTGATGACATTCTATATTTAAAAGCGGATAATAATACCACAGATATTTATCTAATTTCAGGTAAATTGATTACAGGATTTAAAACTTTAAAGCACTACGAAAGTCAATTACCTTCTTCTTTTTTTAGAATTCACAATAGTTATATCATTAATTTAAATCATGTTAGTAGAATTAACACTGGTAAATCTGATTGTTACTTACTTGACAATACAATTAAAGTTCCCTTTTCTAGAACTTATAAAGAACAAATTGATTTAATAATCAAAAGATTAGGTTAAACCATTTTGTTAGTTACCCTCTATTTGATGTCATCCAATATTAGAAAGTTACCACTTACTAAAGGTACTCTATTTTACTGTTTTTTTCAAAAATCTCACTCTAATTTTGGCTTGTTCGAAACACAGAACAGTTGAATTCAATTTAGTTTTTTTAATGAGGGAATTGGTAAAAAAATAACCAAGCATTAAAAGACTGCTGCTAAAGTACTCCCAGCTTTTTCAGATAATCATTTGCGGTGCAATGACACCGTACTGCTCAGTATTGTCCAATTTTTAAAATGATTTTTATGAAAATTTATGCTTTAATAGTAGTAGCTTCTGCTTGCTTTTTAATTACTTCTTGTACTAATGATGACCTAGATAATCAAAATGTAGATACTAATTCAATACTCATCCAAAATGATTATAACGCGAAAGAAGCTGATAGTATTGGTTTAGAGACTGATCCTGTTAAGACGAATGGAAAAGATTAATTATTTTTATTAAACAAAAGCTGTGTTTTGCACAGCTTTTGTTAATTTTGGTAAAAATGCAATTCATTTGAAAAAAATACTTTTTTTTACATTCATTCTTTTAAGTTGTAATAACAAAGAAACTTCAAATAGTAAAAGTATAAGTGTACTATTTGAAAAAAATAAAAATTTATCACAACAATATAAAAATAATTATTTGGATTCTATCTTTTTAGAATCTAATGAAATTACTAATGACTCAACTAAATTAAAAACTCTTTTTGAAATAGCAGCAGAATACTACTATTTAGAAAACAATACTTCTTCACTAAAAGTATCTAAAGAAGCCTACACCACATCAGTGATCCTTAAAGATTCAATAAATATAGGTAGAGCATTATATTATATTGGAGATTGTTATTTAGATTTTCAAAAAGATAGTGCCTACTATTATTATAAAGAATCTGAAAAAATATTCAGAAAAATTAATAATAGTGATAGGTTAGCAAAAGTACTATATAATAAAGCTTATTTATTATATTATGAAGGGAATTATGTAGAGAGTGAAATCGAGGTTATTAAGGCTCTAAATCTATTAAAAAATGAAAAAAATCTATTGTATCAATATCGCTGTTATTCCTTACAAGGGTCCAATCTTTTAGAGCTTGGAGAATATGATAAAGCATTAGAGTATTTTGATTTAAGTGCTGTTGTACTTAACAAAATGAAAAAAAATGACACAGATAAAGATACTTTTTATGATTATGAAATAACAAACACAATAGATTTATGCACTGCATATGACAAAAAAGGAAAATATTCAGAATCAATAAAATTGCTAAAGGAGGTTATTAAAAAAGGAAATTTTATCAATTATTCTAAATTACATTATTCTGTTCTTGGCAACCTTGCTTATTCTTTAATGAAAAACAATCAGTATGAAGAATCTAGAAAGTACTTTGTTGAATCAATAAAATTAGCTAACAATAAAAATGACAAGTTAGGCTATTTATACAAAATCATTGATTATGGAGAATACCATTTATTAACGAAAGACACTTTAAAAGCTCAAAAATTATTTAATGAAGCTTTAATCCTTTCAAAGAAATTAAAGAATGGTAAAGAGATTTTAAAATCATTAGATTTTTTATCGGTTGCAGACAAGACTAATGCTTCCAGTTACAAAACTGAATATATTAGAATAAATGATAGTATCATAAAAAAACAACGAGAGAATAGAGAGAAATTTGCTAGAATTGAATACGAAACTGAAAAAGTTGAAGAAGCTAACAAAGTGCTTTCTAATAAAAACTTACTATTATTACTTGGATTAACAATAACAATCGTAGTTTTCCTAATTGTCTTAATAATTAGAATCAGAATTGCTAGAAAAAAAGAACTCTATTTTGTTCAACAAAAAGAAAAGGCAAGTGAGGAGCTTTCTAACATAACAAGAGAATTTCAATTTGGACTTGTAAAAGCCAAAGAACAAGAACAAGATCGTATTTCTAAAGAACTTCATGATGGTATTGTTAATCAAATCTATGGGATAAGAATGATTTTAGGATCTTTAAATAGAAATACTGATGAAGAGTCTCAAAAAAAACGATCTGAGTATTTAAAAGAATTACATAAATTAGAAACTGAAATAAGAGCATTGTCACACGATTTAAATTCAGACTTTTCAAAGTATGTTGGTGAGTTTAAATTTCTATTAGAACAATTAATTCAAAAAAATAATGAAATTGGAAATACAATTTTTAATCTAGATATTAGTTCAACTATTGATTGGAATACTTATTCGTCTCTAATTAAAATCAATATTTATAGAATTCTTCAGGAATTATTTCAAAACGTAAACAAGTATGCCGAAGCTAAAAAATGTTTTATAAGAATCTCTAAAATGAATAATAATTTGATAGTTGAAGTAAAAGATAATGGTAAAGGATTTGACTTAAAAAACTTATCATCTGGAATAGGTATTAATAACATTAAAGAAAGAGCAAAAACAATTAATGCAGATTTACTAATTGAAAGCGATAATTCAGAAGGTTCAAGATTTCATATTACAATAAAAATTTAGTTTAATTCGTTAGTTTTTTATATTTCCAGCATAAATTTATTTTAAAATAGATTACTTTTACATCATATTTGAATTGTTAAAATACTTATTAATCAAGTTCTATTCCTGAACACGAAATTGAACACGATTTTATAAAAAACTAGTAAATTTTGGTCTCGGTAGCCCAGTAAATACGTTAAGAATTTACTGATTGCCGAATTCATAACCCTGAGGTCACGGGTTCAACTCCCGTCTTCGCTACGAAAACCCGAAATTTTACATTTGTAAATTTCGGGTTTTATTTTTTTAACACAATTCACTGATAATGAAAACAAAACAATTATTTATAGTTTTTTTAGTATTAGTTTCTTCTTTAAGTTTTTCACAATTAAAAGCTATCAAAAACAAAACCGAATACCCTTTTTGGATTAAAATCCCGACTAATTCCCGAGAAAATGAAAAACATCCCGTATTAATTTTTTTACATGGAAAAAGCTTATCTGGAACTGATTTAAATCGAGTAAGACGATATGGAGTGCTAAGGGCAATGGATAAAGGAAGAAATATTCCTGCAATAGTTGTTGCACCACAACTAGCAAAAGGAAGTTGGAATCCAGATAAAGTCTTAGAGATTTTAGAATATGTAAAGAAAAACTACAATGTAGACGAATCAAGAATCTATGTTTGTGGTATGAGCTTAGGAGGATATGGCACTTTACATTTTGCAGGAAAACATGCCGATAAAATCACAGCAGCCGTTGCTATTTGTGGAGGTGGCAATGTAAGTGATGGTTGTAAATTAGCAACAATCCCTCTATGGATTCAACATGGAGATGTGGATTATATTGTACCCATGTCAGAATCCAAAAAAGTAGTAGATGCCATAAAAAAATGCGATGAAAATGCCGATGTTACCTTAACCATTATCAAAGGTGGAAATCACGGCAATGTAGAACGCCTTTTTCATGAAGATGCATTATATGACTGGTTATTTAAACAGAAAAGATAGTTATTTCCAACTTTAATCTATCTTTGCTATATGAGTATCACACTATTATCTTCCCCTTTACAAGGTTTTACCGATTTTCGTTTTAGAAACGCATTCCATAAATATTTTGGCGGAATTGATACATTTTATTCTCCTTACATAAAGTTAAATGGAAAATTAGTTATTAAAGGATCTTACGAACGAGATATTCTTCCCGAAAATAATTCTACCTTAGAAGTTATTCCACAGATAATTACTAACGATGCTGAAGAATTTTTGTTCGTTGCAAAATACGTTCAACAGTTTGGTTATAAAGAATTAAACTGGAATTTAGGTTGTCCATACCCTATGGTTGCCAAATGTGGAATGGGTTCTGGATTAATTAGTAATACTTCTCAAATTGAACATATTTTAAATCGCCTTCATAACGAAACCAATATTATTGTTTCAATGAAAATGCGAATGGGCTATGAAAATCCTACTGAAATTTTAGATGTTTTTCCTATTTTAGAACAATATCCAATTAAAAATATAGCAATTCATGCTCGTATAGGAAAACAATTGTACAAAGGAGGCGTAGATTTAGACTCATTTCAAAAATGTTTAGACACTTCAAAACAAAAAATTTACTATAATGGAGATATTACTTCTGTTAATAAATTTAAAGAATTACAAGAACGATTTCCTTCTGTTGATCATTGGATGATAGGTAGAGGCTTGATTGCCGACCCCTTTTTACCCTCTATGATAAAAAACAACACTACGGAATATCCTAAAAATAGATTTGAAATTTTCGAAGCTTTTCATGATGAAATTTATCGAGAATATGATGCCTATTTACAAGGACCAACACCTATACGAATGAAAATGTTAGGCTTTTGGGAATATTTTTCACAATCTTTTTCAAACCCACAAAAAACATTTAAAAAAATTAAAAAAGCGAACAACAGTAAAAACTATGAAGCAGCTGTTAAAGAAATTTTTAAAACTCCTTAAAAGCAAAACATTTTTTATTTTATATTCTTTTAAAAGTCAAAAAAATCTAAAAACATTTATTTAAATTTAACGTACACTTATTACGTACCACTTTCAATTGAATGTAATAATTTAAAACTTTACTATTAATTAATAGCGTAAAGAAAACCCATTATTATATTCCATAAAACATGAACTCAAAAAATATTACATATTACTAAAGGTAATAAATTTTAAGCTCTCTTTTTCTAATAATGGATTTCTTTATCAAAAGGTGTTTATTATGGAAAAAAAATTCACCCTTCAGACTCATAAAGTAGTGCTTGCTATTTTATTTTTTTTCTGTTTTACAATTAATAATGCACAAACATTAATTAGGTATCAAGGATTCGATAGTACCATAGAAGATACTTGGGGTTATAGCACTACATTAAATACAGGTACTATCCAAACCAATACTAGTACTTATGTATCAGCTCCTAACTCTTTGAGAATAGGTGGTTCTAGCAGTGCCACACCTGACGACCCTTTTATTACCTTGGATAATATTGATATAAGTTTATATTCTGATGTTTATCTAAAAATTTATTTTTCATCAAATGGTTCGCCCGATGACCGCGATGATTTATATGTTGATATATCTTACAATGATGGCGCTAGTTATACTACTAGCATAAAATTAATTGATGGTAAATCAAGTACTACTTCTGACATTTACCCTTTTGAGCATCCTGTTAGTATTGGAAATACTGTTGGTTCATCTTATACTTTTCCAGTCCCAAGTGGAAATACCCAAATTAGAGTTAAAATACGTTTTGATGAATACAATGGTCAAAATAACACTTCAGACTATTATTTTATTGATAATGTTAGTCTGCATGGAAATTTGAATGGTAATCATTTTGAAGTTTTAGGATTAGATAATAATCATGTTCCTCATAATTCATCAGCCAATTCAGGCAATGGAACTAATTTTGGGGAAACTCAAATTGTGACAGATCCTGTAGAAAGAACATTTACAATTCAAAACACAGGTTCAAATACTATTAATTTAACCGGAAGTCCACTAATTGTAATAACCGGAGATACTGATTTTACGGTTTCACAAGACCCTAGCAGTTCAATCACTAAAAACAATGCAACAACCTTCAAAATATTGTTTAATCCAAGCTCAATAGGATTAAAAACTGCTCAAGTTTCAATTTCAAGCAATAACGATGATTATAATCCTTATTTATTTGACATCGAAGGTATTGGAATCCAAACTTTTTTTGATAGTGATGGCGATGGAATTTTTGACAATGTTGATATTGACGATGACAATGATGGCGTTAGAGACGATATTGAAGAATCAAATTGTAATGCAGTAAATGGTAATAAGATAAATTACAAATTTTTACATGAAACATTTGGAGCCGGAACTAGAACCACAATAAACACTACTTATAATGCAATGACAACCTATTGTTTTGAAGATGGTACTGTTGGTATAAACACACCTGAATGTCCAAAACAAAATTTAACCGATTTAAATGACGGAAAATACACAGTTGGTTCATCAGCACAAATTGCTTCATGGGCTCCAACTTATTGGTACTTAGGAGGTGATCATACTGGTAATCCAAATGGTAGAATGGCAATTTTTAATGCCTCTTATACTCCTGGAATTTTTTACACAGCAACTATAACAGGAGCACTTCCAAATATTCCTATTACATATAGTTTTTGGGTTATTAACTTAGACAGAACAGATGCCCCTGGAATTGCTACTCGTTTACGTCCAAACGTTAGAGTAGAATTCAGAGACATGAGTAATAATTTAATAACCTTTATTGAAACAGGAGATATTCCTCCTACTACAGCAGGCAATTTAGCTGGAGATTGGATTCACTTTACTGCGGATATTAACTTAAATGTAAGTGCTTTTAATGTAATTTTTATTAATAATGAAACTGGAGGAACTGGAAATGATTTAGCTTTAGATGACATTTTAATTTCTCAAACATTATGTGATGTAGATGGTGATGATATTGCCGATGTTTTTGATTTAGATTCAGACAACGATGGAATTCCTGATGTAGTTGAAGTAGGTTTAGGTAATCTTTCTGATGGAAAAGCATATTTGCATCAATGGCTAGATACCAACCTTAATGGTATGCACGATAGCGCAGAATCTAATATTATTCCAGATACTGATGGTGATGGCGCTCCAAACTACCTAGATTTAGACAGTGATAATGATAGTGTTTTTGACGTAGATGAATCTTGGGCAGAAAATAGTAATGCCTATGTTGGTTATGAAAATGGAGATGGAGACATTAATGGTGATGGCGCTGGAGACGGACCAGAATCAGAAGATTTTAGAAATAAAGACACTGATGGAGACGGAAATATAGAAGGTTTTGGAGACGGAATCTTAGATATATATGATTATGCTTTTAATGTGTATGGAAATGATAATCAAGGAACCAATATTGCACCCTTTACTTATTATGTAAAAGATACCGATGCAGATGGAATTCCAGATTATTTAGATGTTATGTCTGATGGCGCTACTTATGATATTTCTCATACTCTTTATACCAACTTAGATTCAAATTTGGACGGAATTATTGATGGAATAACCGATACTGATGGCGATGGAATACTAGATGCTTTTGACACCAACAATAGTATTTTTGGTTCACCAAGAGATTTAGAACGTAAATTATTACTAACTTTTGATGGTAGAAATGATTTTGCTACTGATGCCAATATTATCAACAATTGGGGAAACGCTTCATTAATGGCTTGGATTAATATTAATGATGCTTTTACTTCAGAAGGAATGATTGTAGGACAAAATGATTTTAACATTAAAATTACAAATTCTAAAAAAGTTGAAATCAATGCTAATGGGGTTACTTTAACTAGTGATTCCGTATTAAGTACTGCACAATGGATTCATGTGGGAGCAGTTTATGATGGTACTAACGAAATTCTTAAATTATATATTAATGGAGAAATGGTTAATAGTGATGCTGTAACAGGTACTATTTCCGACACATCTCTTTTTACCATCGGAAAAAATGCAATTTCAGACACAGAATTTTTTAAAGGCAAAATTGATGAAGTACGTTTGTTTGATATTGCATTAACAGATTCGCAATTTCAAAAAATGGTGTATCAAGAAATTGAAAATAATAGTAGTCAAACTCGAGGAGCTATTATTCCAAAAGACATTCCAAGTCTTCCTTGGGCAAATCTTATTCGTTACTTTAAAATGGACAATTATAAAGACGATATCATTGACAACCATACTACTACAACTATAGACACAACACCAGGCGCAAGGATTTATAATGTAAAAACTATTGCTCCTCAAGAAGCACCTATGCCATTTATTACAGAACAATCTGGTGATTTTGCCACAGCCGCTAATTCAATTATAAAAGAGATTAGAGGTATGGATGTTGAGGATTACGATTGGTCTATAATACAAGTAAATCACGATATTATTTCTGATGCAAATCACATTGATTTAGGAATGATTGTAGATGTTAGTGCTAAAATCGATGTAATTAATGATACAAAACTTCAAAATGATTGGTATTTAAGACTTGATGGTAAAATCGATTTAGTTGACTATTCACAATTACTTCAAACCGATGAAAGTGATTTAGATCCGATGAGCATTGGTAGTATAGAAAAAGATCAAAAAGGAACAGGTAATTTATATAATTATAATTATTGGTCTTCTCCAGTAAGTTCTGTTGTAAGTTCAACCAAAAACAATACTGGATATACCGTTGGAAATGTTTTAAAAGATGGTACAAATCCAGCATCACCTCAATCAATTAGTTGGATAACAGGATTAAATGGAGCTGCTAATCCAATGCGATTAGCAAGATATTGGCTCTATAAATTCACTAATTTAACTTCAGAATATGCGAATTGGCAACAAATAACCGAAACTACAATACTACAAGCAGGTCAAGGCTACACCATGAAAGGAAGTGGTATCGTAACTGCACCTGCGGTATTGTCTCAAAACTATGTTTTTTCTGGAAAACCTAATAATGGTTTAATTAATCATCCTACACTACAAATTGGTGTAAATAACATCAATCTTGTAGGTAACCCTTATTGCTCCGCTTTAGATGCAAATGAATTTATAATTGATAATTTATCATCAATTACAGGCTCATTGTATTTTTGGGAACACTACACTTCAAATAGTACGCATATTTTATCAGGCTACCAAGGTGGCTATGCTACTCGTAATTTAGTAGGTGGTGTTCCCCCAGTTGCCCCAGCTTTGATAAGCGGATTAGGTTCTAGTTCTCGAATTCCAGGCAGATATATTCCTGTTGCTCAAGGCTTTTTTGTAAAAGGAAATTCTAATGGAGGTCAGATTATTTATCAAAATAGCCAACGTAAATTCGTTAAAGAAGATGATGCTGATTCAAACGAAATGTTTAGAACTACAAATCAATATTCTAACCGAAACAACAGTAATGATATAGTTGAAAATTCCGATAACTTTTTAAGAATTAGACTTGGCTATACAGGAAGCACAAATTATCACAGACAGCTCTTAATTGGCTTTATGAACGAACATGCTGATGATAGTTTTAATTTAGGATACGATGCAGAAATTATTGATATTCAACCAAACGACATCTATTTCCAAGCAGGAATTTACAAATTAGTTATTCAAGGTGTTGGGTATTTTAATAGTAACAATTCCTATCCATTAACTGTAATATCAAGTCAAACAGGCGAAGTAAATTTCATGTTAGACGGTTTAGAAAACTTTGATGCCATTCAACCAATTTATATTCACGATAATGAAACCGGAAATTATTATAATTTAAGAGAATCTAATATCAGTATCATTATTCCTCCAGGAGAAATTACAAATAGATTCTCATTACGATTTGCAACTGAAACATTAAGCGAAGCTGACAATAACATGTTAAATACATTAGTATATTTCAATGCTACAAATGAAGTAATCGAAATAATTAATAACCTCACTTTAGAAATTGAAGGTGCTACTCTATATTCATTATTAGGACAAAAAGTAAGTCAATGGAAAATCAACAGCAACGAACTCAATATTAAAATTCCAACTAAAAATTTAGAACGAGGAGTTTATATTGTCAAAATAAAAACTAATGATAATAAATATATAAATCAAAAAATTATTGTTAGGTAGTGTACAACTACAATTTTCTACTACTCTATAAACGGATGCTTTTTTAAAAGTATCCGTTTGTTTATTACTATAATAACTAATTATATTTTAAAATAATCTCCTAGTTTTTTTCCAATTAAATAAGCTATTCCAATTCCAAGAATCATAATCCAAATATTCATGAAAATATAAAATGTATAGACAATTGGATTTTCAGTTGAATTGAAGCAGTAATTATCAATCAAAAAACAAAATTGAGTAGTTTCTTTAGAAAATAAAGACAAAGCAAAACTCATCAAAAAAGTAATTCCGATAGCCGACAAAATATAAACCAGATTTTTATTCATCGGTTTTTTACCTGTTGGAGCAAATACATTTCGTTCTGCTTCAGTACGTTTATTGTTCTGAAGGGACCAAATTACTTTTTTAGCTTCGTCGTCTACCATATCAAAAATCAATTACAAGTTCAAGGGCAAAAATCAAATTCAAGTTCAAGTTCAAAAATAATTACAAATTCAAGCTCAAAATAAGTGAAACGCTCTGTGTAGCTCTAATCAGCACAATCCTTATTAAAAAAACTCAGAGCTTCTCTGTGTAAATTTTAACGCAAATCCCGAAACTTCGGGACAAAAAACTCGACGAATCTCAGTGTAATTTATTCACTTAATAAAGAAACTAATGTTGCAAAGTCTACTTTCTGTTGTTCGCCAGTGGTTAAGTTTTTCAATCCAAATTCTTCACGTTCCATTTCTGTTTCTCCTACAATTATTGCAAATGGAATTCCTCTTCTATCAGCGTGTTTGAATTGCTTATCAATTTTTGCTTTATCAGGATATAACTCAACTTTGATTCCTTTTTGACGTAATTTTCTAATAGCTTTCATAGCATACAAAGCTTCTTTATCGCCAAAGTTTAAGAACAAGGCTTTTGATGTCGCTAAAACGGCTTCTGGAAACAAACCAACTTCTTCCATTACCAAAGCAATTCGGTCTAAACCAAATGAAATCCCTACACCTGACATATTTTTCAATCCGAAAATCCCCGTCAAATCATCATAACGACCACCGCCACCAATGGAACCCATTGCGACACCTTTTGGAGCAGCGACTTCAAAAATAGCACCCGTGTAATAATTCAAACCACGTGCTAACGTAACATCTAAATCCAAGAAAGCGGTTTGTAAACCTAAAGTCGTAACGTTATCACAAATAAATTGCAACTCGTTAACCCCTTTCATTCCTTCTTCAGAATTGGCTAATAAATTCGCTAATTTTTCTATTTTTTCGTTGATGGTTCCAGTGAAATTGAACAACGGTTGTACTTTTTCAATCGCAGTTTCCGAAATGCCTTTTTCTAACATTTCTTTTTTCACGCCGTCCTCTCCTATCTTGTCTAATTTATCTAAAGCTACTGTAAAATCAATCAATTTATCCGAAGCGCCAATTACCTCAGCTATTCCAGATAATATTTTGCGATTGTTAATTTTAATAGTAACGCCACCTAAACCTAACTGACTAAAAACCGAGTCATACAATTGCACCAACTCCACTTCTTGCCAAAGCGAATTCGAACCCACCACATCCGCATCGCATTGATAAAACTCTCTAAAACGCCCTTTTTGAGGTCTATCGGCACGCCAAACCGGTTGAATTTGGTAACGCTTAAACGGAAACTCAATTTCGTTTTGGTGTTGCACCACATAACGCGCAAAAGGAACAGTTAAATCGTAACGAAGTGCTTTTTCGGAAATTTTAGAAGTTAATTGTTTGTAGTTTATGGTTTGTAGTTCTTCCATTGGAACTTTATCCAAGTAATCTCCCGAATTCAAAATCTTAAAAATCAAACGATCACCTTCTTCCCCATACTTTCCCATTAAGGTTTCAGAATTTTCAAACGAAGGTGTTTCAATAGGTTGAAAGCCAAATTTTTCGAAATTGGTTTTTATCGTACTGAAAATATAATTGCGTTTCGCCACTTCTGCTGGTGAAAAATCTCGGGTTCCTTTTGGTATACTTGGTTTTTGTGCCATTTTTTTAATGTGTCAATGAAAATGTGTCAATAAGACAATTCTAATTTTAGTAGTGCAAATATCGAACATATTCGGCAGTATAAAAAATCAAATCAAACATTTCAAAAATTGAAGTTGCTGTTTTATGATTGTCAAATCGAGCGAAGTCGAGATTCGTTCATTAAAAAGTTCTCGACTTCGCTCGAACTGACAAATTTCTTACTTTAAATATGTAACAAATAATAAACTATTTAGTCTTATAGTCATGGTAGGATTATTTAAGGAAAATACAAAAATTGCGCTTGACTCTATTAGAAGTCAGGCTTTGCGTACAGCATTAACCGTAATGATTATTACTTTGGGAATAACTTTTTTAGTTGGTATATTAACTCTAACAAAAGCCCTAGAAAATAATTTATTTGGGAATTTTGCTTCTATGGGAGCCAATACTTTTTCTATCAGTAGATATGATTTTTCTTCTGAAATCAATCAAAATGATACTGAGCAACGTATCAATCCTATCATCAGTTATCCTGAAGCTAAATCCTTTCAAGACAAATTTAATTTTCCTTTTACCACAACATCTTTGTCTTTTACAGCAGGTTCTGCAATCGAAGTAAAATATGGCGAAAAGAAAACAGATCCTGAAATTTCAGTTTTAGGTGTTGATGAAAATTATTGTCCCAATAAAGGATTAGAAGTCGTTAAAGGACGAAATTTTAATTCGTTTGATATTTCAAACAATAATTATGTTTGTGTTTTAGGTTCGGATTTTGAAAAAGGCTTGTTTGAAAATATCAATCCTATAGATAAAACTATTTCAATTCGAGGTGCCAAATTTAAAGTAATTGGAGTATTAAAAGAAAAAGGTTCTACTTTTGGAAACAGTCAAGATTTACGAGTTTTGATTCCTACTCAAATTGCTAGATCATTATTTTCTGCTCCTAGCATAAATTATGATTTAGATATTAAAGTAAATAATGAAGCACTTCTTGATGAAGCTGTTGATGATGCTACCATAACTATGCGCAGAGTTAGAAAGTTAAATCCGGTTGAAAAAAACAATTTCGGAATTGAGCGTAGTGATGATTTAATTCAAACATTAGGTTCAAACATTGCAGTAATTAATTGGATAGCAGTTATAATTGGCGCAATTACTGTGTTTGGCTCTACTATTGCTTTAATGAACATTATGCTGGTTTCTGTAACAGAAAGAACTAGAGAAATTGGTGTAAGAAAATCGTTAGGTGCTAAAAGAAGTACAATTGCATTTCAATTTTTCACAGAAACTTTTGTTATTAGCCAAATAGGAGGAGTTTTAGGAATAATTTTTGGGATTTTACTTGGTTCAGTAATTGCTTTTAGCTTTGGTTTTTCCTTTGTAATTCCTTGGATGGCGATTATTGCGGCTTTTATTACAACATTCATAGTTACCATTGTTTCTGGATTATATCCTGCGATTAAAGCATCAAAATTAGATCCTGTGGAAGCGTTGCGATATGAGTAATTAGTGATTAGTGATTAGTGATTAGTGATTAGTGCAAAATTACTTTTTACTTTTTACTTTTTACTTTTTACTTTTTACTTTTTACTTTTTACTTTTTACTTTTTACTTTTTAATTTTTAATTTTTACTTTTTACACTTAATCATTCGATCATTACCATACATATCTTTTTTCAATTCGATATTTTTAAATCCTAGATTTTCAAGTAATTCAACCATTTCTTTCCCTAAATATTGATTGATTTCGAAGAATAACAATCCGTTTGGCGACAAGTTTCTCAAAGCCAATTGCGCAATTTTTCTATAAAAAAGTAAGGCATCAGTATCTTCTACAAACAAAGCCAAATGCGGTTCATAATCCAAGACATTTTTCTTGATTTCTTCTTTTTCCAAATTACGAACGTAGGGAGGATTGGATACGATGATATTGTAAGGTGATTGGTAATCGGTAATAGTTGATGGAAGTTGAGATAAATCTTCCACTTCTAATATGTTGGTTTGAATGAAATTGATTTCGACTTTATTTGAAGTGGCGTTTCTTTTAGCAACTTCTAACGCTTTTTCGGAAACGTCAATTGCTGAAACGTTTGCTTGAGGTAAATTTGCTTTTAATGAAATTGGAATACATCCAGAACCTGTTCCGATATCAAGAATGGTTAGGGGTGTTGGGTGTTGGGTGATGGATGAACTCAAAATCCAATCTACCAATTCTTCCGTTTCTGGTCTTGGAATTAAGGTGTTTTCATTGACTTCAAAACGTAATCCGAAAAACCAAGCTTCTCCTGTGATGTACTGAATGGGTTTTTCTAGTTGTAATTCAGCTAAAATTACATTCCATTTTTCAACATCATCTTCTGAAAGTTCAAAATTGGGATTCAAAGCGACATCCACTCGTTTCAAATTATGCAAATATTCGGTTAGAATGAAAAAGAAACTTTCGATTTCTTGTTCATCTTGAATACCTTGTAACGAATCGAAAAAGTGGGTTTTATATTGTTTTAGTAGCATAAGCTAATTTGTTCTTAATTCATAATTCTACAACTTCTTCGTCATCCAAACTTCACAACTATTATGACCGGTATTTCCCATTGGTCCATCGATATTTTCAAAACCGATCCTTTTGTACAATTTTTGTGCGGTTGTCATAAAAGATAAGGTTTCCAAATAACATAATTCGAATCCTTCTTTTTTTGCAAATTCCAAACACTTTTCAATAATTTTCTCCGCATAACCTGTTCCTCTAATTTCAGGAGCAAAATACATTTTTTGCAACTCACATACTTTAATGGTGTCATGCTGAACTGGTTTCAGCATCTCTAAAGGAGCTACACCGCAACCACCAACCACTTTCCCATCTTTTTCCACAATATAATAGATAGAACGCGGTTCTTGATAGACTTCGTATAACGTATCTAAAATTGGGTCGGCATATGCTGTTCCGACTTTTGGCGCATCGAGTTCGTGAAAAATATCGCGAATTACTTTAGCAATCGAGGCATTATCTTTTTGTTGAATTTCTCTAATTAGCATAGCATTTATATTGTTGGGTAAAAGTACGTAAATTGGAAGAATCGATTATTAATTCTATCTTAAAAATACTACTTTTGTATTATGACGACGCACGAATTTTACATGAAACGCTGTATTGAACTTGCCAAAAATGGTTTGGGAACAACCTATCCTAATCCGTTGGTGGGAAGTGTGATTGTGCACGAAGGTAAAATTATAGGAGAAGGTTGGCACAAAAAAGCAGGCGAACCTCATGCTGAAGTTAATGCGGTGAATTCGGTAAAAGACAAATCGTTATTAAAAGAAGCTACGATTTATGTTAGTTTAGAACCGTGCAGTCACTTCGGAAAAACGCCTCCTTGTTGCGATTTAATCATTGCAAATGAAATTCCGAATGTTGTAGTTGGAACTGTTGACCCTTTTGCAAAAGTGGCTGGAAACGGGATTAAAAAATTGGTTGAAAGTGGCAAAAATGTAACCGTTGGTATTTTAGAAGAAGAATGTAACGAACTCAATAAACGTTTTTTTACTTTTCATCAAAAGAAAAGACCTTACATTATTTTGAAATGGGCAGAAACAGCTGATGGATTTATTGCTCCAATTTCGAAAGAAGAAAAAAGTCCCGTTTGGATTACAAATCAATACTCAAGACAATTGGTTCACAGATGGCGTGCGGAAGAACAAGCGATTTTAGTAGGAACGAATACTGTTTTAGACGACAATCCAAAATTGGATACACGCGATTTTTCAGGCAATAACCCAGTTCGAATTGTGTTAGATAAATCGGGAAAAATTTCTGAAAACTATCACGTTAAAAATAATTCCCAAAAAACAATTTTTATTACAGAAAGTGAAATTTTTAATTCAACTGAAAATTGTATCTATGAAAATGCTACCTTTGATACCAACCTTGTCACATCGATAGGTAATATATTGTATAAACATGGAATACAATCTGTAATTATCGAAGGTGGAAGTAAAACACTGCAATCCTTTATAGATGCCAATTTATGGGATGAAGCACGAGTTTTTAAAGGGAATACAACATTTCAAAACGGCATTTTAGCCCCTAACATTTCCGGAAATCCGGTTGCTGGTTTTGACATAATGAATGATGAACTTAATATTTTCAAGAATTATGATTGAAGCAATTATTTTTGATTTTGGTGATGTTTTTATCGATTTAAACAAGAAAGCAATCGATACAGAATTTAGAAAACTAGGCTTAACAGCTTGGCATGACGATTTAGATGCTTTAAACAAACAATATGAAATTGGAAAAATTGACGAACTTGAATTCATGCAAGGTTTTCAAAAGCATTTACCTAATGTAGATTTAGTAGATATTAGAACCGCATGGAATTCAATTTTAGGTGATTTCCCGTTAAACCGTTTAGAATTTTTAGAAAAGATAGCATCAAAATATCGTTTATTTCTTTTGAGTAATACCGATAGCACTCATATTGAAAAATTTGAACATAAAGTTGGGCAAACATTTGCACGCGATTTTTATAGCTGTTTTGAAAAAGTATATTTCTCTTATGAAATTGGTTTAAGAAAACCAGATGAAAATGCTTTCAAATACGTAATCAACAACCACAACTTAAACCCTAAAAAAACCTTATTCATTGATGATAAAAAAGAAAATACAGATGTAGCTGCACAACTTGGATTACAAGTTTGGAATTTACAACCTGGCGTAGACGATGTTACCCAAATGTTTGACAAGAAAATACTTTTTTAATTCGTGATATACCTCCTACTGAGCATTTTATTTAATGCTGTTTTATTTGTTATTATTAAATTATTTGCCAAATTTAATATTGATGCCTTACAAGCTTTAGTTGTAAATTATTTTGTAGCGTTTTTTGTAGGTCTATTATTTCTAGAAGTCGATGTGGTTCCTCAAGAAATCATGAATGAAAATTGGTTTAAAGGAAGTATTCTTTTAGGTTTTGTTTTTATTTCGACTTTTTATGCTACCACCTTAACTTCACAAAGAAATGGCCTTTCAGTAGCTTCAGTGGCTTCTAAAATGTCTGTAATAATTCCGATTACTTTAGGTGTGTTTTTATATAATGAAACACTAAATGCAATAAAAATTACAGGAATACTACTTGCCCTTGTAGCCGTATATTTTACATCAAAAAAAGAAACAGGAGAAGTCCAAAAAGCTACTAACCTACTTTATCCTATTTTGGTTTTTATAGGTGCCGGTACCATAGATTCTAGTTTAAAATATTTGCAAACCTTCCATGTTGCTTCTGATAAAATTAGTTTGTTTTCTTCCATAACCTTTTTATGTGCTTTCTTTGTTGGATTACTAATTTTGTTGTTTTTAAGCATACAAGGAAAAATTAAATTTTCAGGAAGAAATATTTTAGGCGGTATCGCATTAGGTTTGCCCAACTATTTTTCATTGTATTTTTTAGTTAAAATGCTAGAAGCAAAAGCTTTTGAAAGTGCTACATTATTCACCATTCATAATATTGCTATTGTAATTGTGTCTACCTTTGTAGGCATCCTTTTCTTTAAAGAACAAATTTCTATCCGAAATGCTTTTGGTATTGGATTAGCTTTATTTGCACTTTATTTAGTTACTTATTAATATGGATTTTCTGGAAAAAGACACATATAAAACCATTGCCACCGTTTCTGAAGAAGTACTATACAAAAAAAAAAATAGCAAATTCTTTGGTTACGCTTTTCCTGTAACTACCGAAGAAGAAATCAAGGAAATTTTAGAGCGTTTGCGAAAAGAACATTTTTCAGCGCGTCATTGGTGTTATGCATATCAAATTGGAACAGAGAAAATTCAATACCGTGCGAATGATGATGGAGAACCTAATAATAGTGCCGGAATACCTATTTATGGCCAAATTCAGTCATTTGAAGTTACTAATGTATTGGTTGTAGTAGTTCGTTATTTTGGAGGTGTAAAACTAGGTGTTGGTGGCTTGATTTCTGCCTATAAAATCGCTGCCCAAATGGCATTGGAAAATTCTGAAATTGAAGAGCGCACAATAGACAAACATTTTATCATTTCTTTTGGGTATGCCAACATGAATAAAGTGATGCGCATCATTAAGGAAAAAAATCTACAAATCGTTTCTCAAAAAATGGAAATGGATTGTGAAATTGAAATTGCGACTCGAAAAAAAAATGTCCAAAACCTATTGGACACTTTTGAAAATTTATACGAAATTAAACTAACCGAAATTTAAACTTCAAGAAACGAATTTATCTTCTCTGAAACATAACTTGGAGGCAACATTGGACGACCCGATTTCATGTCAACAAACACCAACATGGAGTAACCTGTTGTTAATAACTCATTAGCTTCATTATAGATTTCGTAGTCAAATTCTATCTTCACAGAAGTCTGACTTTTTAATATTGTCTTAACGGTTAACAAATCATCATAACGAGCCGGTTTCTTATAATTCATTGTTAACGAAACTACCGGAAGCATAACACCGTTTTCTTCCATCCATTTATAAGAAACCCCTAGATTTCTTAGCCATTCCACGCGTCCCATCTCAAAATACTGTGCATAATTACCATGATAAACCACTCCCATTTGATCCGTTTCAGCATATCGCACACGAACTTGAAATTGATATTCTCTCATATTAAATCTATATTAAATTAACATTAATTAAACCCGAAATAGCTTTACAATTTTTTTTTTAAAAAATCAATAGCAAAAAAATTTTTTTTAAAAAAAATTGTTCACATATTTGCTATCCCAAACATTAAGTAAGGAATATTCATTCTTTACTAACTTGTAACCTGTACAAAGTTAAAATAAACTAGTAATAATTAATTGAATTCATGACTAAAACTGCGCAATCGGTATGGAATAACTGTCTGTCTTTCATAAAAGACAACATTCAAGATCAAGCTTATAAAACTTGGTTTGAACCCATACAATCTGTGGAGTTAAAAGATAATGCATTATCAATTCAAGTTCCAAGTAAATTCTTCTACGAATGGCTAGAAGAACACTATGTGAAATTATTAAAAGTTGCTTTAACTAAAGAACTTGGACCAAGTGCAAAGTTATTGTATAAAATTAAAATGGAAAACACTTATGGTAATAAACTTCCATTTACTGAGCAAATACCAAGTTACAACAGAACAGCGGTAAAACCTCAAGAAGTTGACGTACCAATTGTGAACAAAAATCCAGAATTAAAAAACCCATTTATTATCCCTGGAATTCGAAATTTAAAAATCGAATCGCAATTAAATGCTAATTACAGCTTTGACAATTTCCTTGAAGGAGATTCAAATCGTTTAGCAAGAAGCGCAGGTATGGCAGTAGCTAATAAACCAGGCGGAACCTCTTTCAATCCATTATTAATTTTTGGTGGTGTTGGATTAGGAAAAACGCATTTAGCTCATGCTATTGGGGTTGAAATCAAAGATAAATATCCAGAAAAAACCGTGTTGTATATTTCGGCTGAAATATTCACCCAACAATATATTGATTCCGTTAAGAAAAACACACGTAACGACTTTATTCATTTCTATCAATTAATTGATGTTTTGATTATTGACGACGTTCAATTCTTATCAGGTAAATCAGGAACACAAGATGTATTTTTCCACATCTTCAATCATTTACACCAAAACGGAAAACAAGTAATTCTAACTTCTGACAAAGCTCCTGTTGATATGCAAGATATTGAGCAACGCTTACTATCTCGTTTCAAATGGGGATTATCAGCAGAATTACACCAACCTGACTATGAAACGCGTATTTCAATTTTGAAAAACATTTTATTCCGTGACGGAGTAGAAATGCCAGATGAAATTATTGAATATGTAGCTAAAAACATTAAAACTAATGTTCGTGAATTAGAAGGCGCTATCATTTCTTTGATTGCTCAATCTTCTTTCAATAAACGTGAAGTTACTATTGATTTAGCAAAACAAGTAGTTGAGAAATTCGTTAAAAACGTAAAACGTGAAATTTCAATTGATTATATCCAGAAAATAGTTTCGGATTATTTCCAATTGGATGTTGAAACGTTACAGTCTAAAACTAGAAAACGTCACGTAGTACAAGCTAGACAATTAGCCATGTTCTTCGCTAAGAAATTTACAAAAGCTTCTTTGGCTAACATTGGCTCGCAAATTGGAGACAGAGACCACGCAACGGTATTACATGCTTGCAAAACAGTTGACAACTTAGTAACTACTGACAAACAATTCCGTAAATTTGTTGACGATATCAACAAGAAGTTATCGCTATAATTCATGGCTACAAAAATCTTAATGGTTTGCTTAGGAAATATTTGCCGTTCTCCTTTGGCAGAAGGTATCATGCGCTCTAAACTTTCTAACGATTTTATTGTAGATTCTGCCGGAACTGGTGGTTGGCATGCAGGCGAATTACCCGATAAACGTTCGATTTCAACTGCTAAAAGTAGAGGATTAGATATCACCAATCAAAGAGCTAGACAATTTAAAAGAAGTGATTTTGACACTTTTGACCATATTTTTGTAATGGATAATTCTAATTACAAGGATGTTTTGGCTTTAGCTCCAAATGAAGAAGCAAAATCAAAGGTCAAGCTCATTTTAAACGAAATTTTTCCAAATGAAAACGTCGATGTTCCAGACCCTTATTATGGTGGTCAAGATGGATTTGAAAACGTTTTTGACATGTTAGACCAAGCTTGTGAGGAAATTGCAAGAAACCTTAACCGATAATATCATGAAATCAACTTCTTTAGGCAAACTGTATTTAATTCCAATTACTTTATCTAATCCAGGAGAAACAACAGTAGCACCTGAAGATGTTTTGCCACAAACCATAAAAAGAACCATCGATTTCGTAGATTATTATATTGTTGAAAACGAAAAAACAGCTCGAAAATTCATCAAAAGCATTCATCCCGAAAAAAAACAACCCGAGTTAAAGATTTCGGTTCTTAATAAACACACTGATTTTTCTGAACATAACGAGTTTATCCAACCTTTATTAAATGGTAAAAACATTGGATTAATGAGTGAATCTGGCTGTCCAGGAGTTGCAGACCCAGGTGCTGTTATTGTAAAACTGGCTCATGAAAAAGGTATTCAAGTAGTACCATTGGTGGGACCTAGTTCTATTTTATTAGCACTAATGGCAAGCGGTATGAATGGACAAAGTTTTGCTTTTAACGGTTATTTACCTATCGACAAAAACGATAAAAAACAAGCTTTGAAAAATTTCGAACGTTTGTCTCAAGATAAAAATCAATCCCAATTGTTTATTGAAACGCCTTATAGAAATAATAAATTGATGGAAGATTTATTACAAATATTACAACCTAATACACTTTTATGTGTGGCTTGTGATATTACATTACCTACCGAATTCATCAAAACCAAAACTGTAAATCAATGGAAAAAAGAAAAGGCCGATTTACATAACCGACCTAGTATTTTTATAATCCATAAAGTATAAAATTACTCTAAATCTACTTTAGCATTTGCATCTGCTTTGATGTGCGAAATATCGTAATTTGAAAATTTTCTGATGTAGCTTGATAATGATGTTCCAAATCCATCTTTGAATCCACTACGACCATTACTTCTCAAGTATTTTTTTACTGAACTTGCACCTCCTAAGTGAGCAGCAGCTATTAATCCTGATTCTGTAATTTCTACACCATTAATTACTCTCCCTGTATATTTTGGAATTTCTTTACGTAATTCCCATTTATTTCTTGCAATTAAAGCTTTAAAAGCCTCATCTTGCCATTTAGCATTACGTAAAAACTCTTGAAAATCATAAATACCTACAGTTCGTAGTGTACTTCTTCCAAATTGGTATTTACCCATATATCCATAGGGATTAACCAAATGTAGTATTCCTCTTGACTCTTTGTAGGCCATTTTTTGAGCAAACCCAGCAAATGATTTACCTACTTGAGGAACTTTAATCAAAATTTCTTCTTCACTTTCATATTCATTTGGCACGTGGTATTTAATCCCTTCGTAATTAGACAAATGAAAACCTTCTATTTTTTCTTCTTTAAAGCTTATAAAACCCGAAGAAACAATTAAAACTAGGAGTGTCAATCCTATAAAATACGACCTTTTATTTATCATGAATTGTTATTTCTCAGCGTCTGTCACCCATCTGAAATTACCGGCGCAAATATACAAAAAAAATTATTATATTGATTTACAGCATGTTAATAATTTCAAAAGTACATGAAGTGCCCTTTAACTCCGTTATAATCATCGTATTGCAAAGTTGGTGCCGGAATTTTTATTGTGTTAAAAACAGAAAATAAAGTCTTCAAAAAATGAGATTTTGTACTAATTTTCGTTAAGTCTACATCAAAACTTAAATAAAATTGTCGATAAGAATTTTGATAAATAGCATTAGCAAAAGCTTCCGTTTCATCTCCATAAAGCATACCATCAGCACCATAACCAATTGCTAAATTTAACCATTTGGGAAAAAACGAATCTTTTGTAAATGAATGAATATTAAACGAAAACCAATAGGTTTGACCGTTATAATCTTTTAAAATTTGTTCGTTGAACGATGACCCAAGTGTTTCTGGCCTATTTGCAGCAAAACTTGTTTGATGAAATGAAAACTTTGGAATTATACGTTGTTCTTTCCAAAGTAATTCTTGAGAAACATATAAAGCAGTCCCTGAAAAATTAGCAATAATATCTCCAGAGGAAGCACCCCATTCTTGTGAATACCCATCAAAAACCTCAACTATTGTTAAAAAACCTAAACCTAGTGTTGAACCATAAATTAATTGCTCTTTCCTTGGTGCACCGCTCCAAGCCAGCATTTCTGCCCCTACTCTTCCAATATGATATGTGGAATACATATGACCTAATTTGTCCATTTGCATCCATTGGTTGTTATCATTTATAAAATGAAAATTAGTTTGCGGATAATCTTTGTACCAAATTTGATTCAAACCAATTAAAGTAGCTCCCAAAGCAATAGATTCACCTACATAAACTCCAGTCCTTCTAGCCTTATTTAAAGTATCAGAAGGTTTTAAGAAGGTATTGATATCCGATTGTGCTTGAGAAAATAAAGATCCAAAAAGAATCAATAAGAATTTATTTCTTATAAACAACCAACATTTAAAATTTGATTTGAACCGAAAAAGTTTCATTAGTATTAAAATTTCAAATATTGATTTAAATTCCACAAAAAATCCCAATCTCGAAGGTTCGGGAATTTGTTACAAAAAATTAACGTTCAATACCTAGTTTGGAAACCCAATCAGCATATTTTTTTGCGTTTACTTGATGAGCTTCATAACTGGATGCAAAAGCGTGATATCCAGGTTTATCGGGATTAGCACAAAAATAAATATAATCATGCTTTTCTGCATTTAATACCGCATCAATAGCTGAAACATCTGGCATTGCAATTGGTCCAGGTGGTAATCCTTTATTTATATAAGTATTATAAGGCGAATTAATTCGCAAGTCATTGTAAAAAACGCGTTTAATTTCTTGATCAAAATCACCAGATCGTTTCTTTAAGGCAAAAATTACAGTTGGATCAGCCTGTAACGGCATATCTTGATTCAAACGGTTTAAGTAAACTCCGGCCACCGTTGGTCTTTCATCAACTTTTGCTGTTTCTTTATGTACAATTGAAGCTAAAGTGTAAACCTGAATAGGAGTCAATCCTAAAGCTTTTGCTTTTTCTAAACGTTGTGCATTCCAAAAAATCTGATATTCTTTTGCTAATTTTTGGGCAATTTTTTCGGCTTTTGTATTCCAATAAAACTCATACGTATTCGGAATAAAAAGAGCTAAAACTGTTTCTTCAGTTAAGCCATTTTCTTCCATAAATGGAGTATTAGTAAAGGCTACTTCTAATTTTAAACTATCTGGCTCTAATTGTGTAGCAAGTCTTTGCACTAACTTTCCTAATGTTTCTTGATTATTGAAAGCTACTTTTACCGGAACGTTTAGTCGCAAGCTTCTAACCATATCAAAACTGGTCATGTCTTTTTTAAATAAAAACTTTCCAGGTTTTACATTGGCAGAATAATTTCTTGAAGAAGCAACAAAATCAAATTTATCAATGTCTTTAACTAAAGGCGCAATCATTTCTTTAACTTCTTCGTAAGAAGCTCCTGTTGGCACATAAACAAACACCTCATCTTGGGCAAATTGTGTATTCGGCGTAAAAGCCTTAAAGTAAACATAAACCCCTAAAATAGTTGCAATTACAATACCAGCTACCGCTACTATTGAAATAAGTTTTTTAATGTTCAAGAAAATTCGATTTAATGTTGATTAATTAATTGAAATAACAACTCGTCTTCATATTGATGATTGATTTTATTCCAATCTTTTTTTACTCCAATTTTTTCAAAGCCAAATTTAGTAAAAAGGGAAATACTAATATCATTTTTTGAGCCAATATTTGCATATAATTGATGCAATTGCAATTGATTAAATGCATAATGAATTACAAGTTCTAAAGCTTCTGAACCTATTCCTGAATTTCGTTTGGCTTCATTTGAAATTACAATTCCTACTCCAGCCCTGTTATTTTTAGGATCAAAATCAAATAAATCAATCAAACCTACTGCTTCAAAGGTATCGTTTAAACAAATTGCTAATCGTAATTGTTTTGCCTCATAGATGTCTTGATGTGCATTTTCTAAATACTGTCGAATCAAAAATCGACTATATGGGGTTTGCGTATTACTCACATCCCAAATGGATTCATTGTTTTCTATCGCATAGATAAACTCTAAATCTTCGGGCTCAAGTGCGCGTAAGTATATGTTAGTTCCTTTTAATGTTATCATTTCGATTTCAAGTTCAATTACAAATTCAAAAATCTAAAATGATTTTCCCTTCAAAAACAAAAGTTGCGGGTCCAATTAAGAAAACGTTAGTGTATTTTCCGTTATCTACATCAAATTGTACTTTTAGTTTTCCGCCTTCTACATTTAAATCTATGATGTTGTTGTTTGTTTTTCCAGTTTGATGCATCGCAATAGCAACTGCTGTTACGCCTGTTCCACAAGACAAAGTTTCATCTTCAACACCACGCTCATAGGTGCGAACTGCAAAAATGTCATTTTCCAATTGATGTACAAAATTGACATTACTTCCTGCTTTTCCATACAAATCGGAATAACGAATTTTTGCTCCTTCTGATTTTACATCCAAGGCTTTTAAATCGTTAACTATTTGCACATGATGAGGAGAACCCGTATTAAGAAACGTATAGTTTTCTTGTTGGTTAATTACATCAACATCTTTCATTTGTAACGCTACAATTCCATTTGTATCAATCGTTGCATAATGATATCCATCAATCGCTTCAAACTCGGCTTTATTTTCAATAACACCCATATGTTTTGCAAAAGCGACCAAACATCTACCTCCATTTCCACACATTGAACTTTCGTTTCCATCTGAATTATAGTAGACCATTTTAAAATCATTTTGTGGATGGTTTTCTAGCAAAATTAAGCCATCACCACCTATGCCAAATCTTCTGTCACACAATTGTTCGATAAGTTTGGTGTTATTTTTTGGAAAAAATTCTGTACGATTGTCAATCATAACAAAATCGTTTCCAGTTCCTTGATATTTATAAAATGTAAGTTGCATTGTGTAATTAGTTTATACAAAAGTACGAATTATTAATAAGATGTTAAACATTGTTAATCGAGCGTTAAAGTAATAAAATGGAATATTTTTTGTTATAAATTTGAGTGAATAAAAATGAAAAACATATGAAAAAATTTGGAAGTTTATTAGCGGTTTCTTTGTTAAGTGGTGCCGTAACATTAGGCGCTTACAAATTCTTTTTAGAACCTAATAATACAGGTAAAATTTCACTTGCATCACCTAATTATGCTAAAAATGTAAATTTAGGAGCAGAAAATATTGATTTTACAACTGCTGCCGAAAACACAGTTCACGCTGTAGTTCACGTCAAAAATGTTAGTGTATCAAGAGTACCTAGTAATCCTTTAATGGAATTTTTCTACGGCTACCAAGGACCAAGAGAACAAACGCAAATTGGTACAGGTTCTGGAGTGATAATTACCGAAGATGGTTATATCGTTACTAACAATCATGTTATTCAGGATGCAACTGAAATAGAAGTAACTTTAAACGACAATAAATCGTATAAAGCAAAATTGGTTGGAACCGATTCAAAAATGGACATTGCACTTCTTAAAGTTGATGCTGATGAAAAATTGCCTTATGTGGTTTTTGGTGATTCAGATGCCATTAAAGTAGGCGAATGGGTTTTAGCAGTTGGAAATCCGTATAACTTGAATTCTACAGTTACTGCTGGAATTGTATCTGCTAAAGCTAGAAATTTATCAAACAACGGAATTCAATCTTTTATTCAAACGGATGCTGCTGTAAATCCTGGAAACAGCGGTGGAGCCTTAGTAAACACACGTGGGGAACTAGTTGGAATTAACACCATGATTTCTTCTCCAACAGGAAGTTATGCAGGTTATTCATTTGCCGTTCCATCGAATTTGACTCGAAAAATTATTGAAGATTTAATGCAATTTGGAAACGTTCAACGCGGTGTTTTAGGAATTGAAGGCGGTGAATTGAATTCAAATTATGCAAAAGAATTAGGAATTAAAGAAACTCAAGGATTTTATATTAATAAAGTAACTAAAAATTCAGGTGCAGAAAAAGCTGGAGTATCTAAAGGGGATATTATTGTTCAATTAGACGATAAAAAAATTACTAGTTTCTCAGAATTATCCGCTTACATCAATACGAAAAGACCTAACGATGTCATTCAAGTAACCGTTTTACGCGATGGAAAACAAAAAACGCTTCCTGTTAAGTTGACTAAAAAAGAAATTTTAAATTACGAATTCAACGGAATTGAATTTGAAGATCTTGATGCAGCTGACAAAAAACAATTTAATGTAAAAGAAGGTATCAAAATTAAAAAAGTAAATAATGCAGAATATGCCGAGTATAGTGACATTTTAGATGGAGCAGTAATTCTTAGCATTGATGGCCGCCCTGCAAAAGACATGGAAACTGTTTCTAGTTATTTAGCGAAGAAAGAAAACCAAAAAGCGAGATACCAAATTATCTCTAAAAATGGTCAGATGTACAGTATAATTATGTAAACTATATTTGGCAAAAGAATATAAAATCGCAATATGATAAAATATTGCGATTTTTTTTATTTAAGTTCAAAATAAGTACCCAACTCAAAACCCACAGAATTAAGTCCGAAATTTGGCATTTGAAGATCTGCGTTGGATACATGTCTAAAAACACACTTAGCATCAAAAGACATTCTATTACGTTTATAGTTGTATCCAAGCGTAAAAATATCACTAAAAGCAAAACCTTTTTTCAAACGCTCTGTATCGGTATCAATATACATGGGTCCCGAATTTAATGTTGCAAATACAGATGAATTTAAATCCAAATATCGTCTGTAAACAATTCCAATATTTAACACATATTCATTCATTGATTTTAAAGGCATGAATTTAGCCCTTAATTCATCACCATTGGGAACAGTATGACTTATAAACCAGTAATTTAACAATTGATGTTGGGATCTGTAATAACTTGGCTCAATCAGAATTTCCCAAGAATGTTTATTTTTTCTGCTAAAATTTAAATGATTCGAAAATTTAATACACATTGTCTCATATGTGTAATCAGAATCTTGCTTAATAATAGTATTTTGAGAAGCATAACCAATAACAATACCCGTTCTTATCCATTTGAACCTAGAAATGGTATCCTGCGAATATCCAAGAACAAAAAATAGAAAAAAGGCAAATAGGAATAGGGATTTTGATTTCATTTCATTTTTTTTCAAAAATAGAAAAATAAACGAAACTCAAGTGTTATAAAAGAATAGATTTTATTACCCTAAAAAAAATTGAAATAAATTTTACGAAAACGATTGAAATCTATACTTTTGCACCACAAAACAACACATTTATTTTCATGAGCAATATCTCTTTATACGAAAAAGAATTAGCTTTTCAGGCAGATAGAAGAAAAGCTGGTGTAGAATTTATTAAAATCATTAGTGATTTATGGTATGATAAATCAATTGAATTGGTTTTATTCCGAAATCAATTAATCGACAAAAACGTAAGTGAAATTATCAATTTACATGAATATGCTGGTGCCTTTGTTGGAAAACCAATCAATGTTTTTGATTCTGTTGAAATTGCAAGCGCTATTGTTGATTTAGATTTACCACCATCTAGAATTGATATTGGAAAATTAACTTACGAATATCATTTAGAAGACGACAAATACAACGATGCTAAAGCATTTGTAATCGACAAATTAAAAAATGCTAAAAACTTCCAAGAAATTAAACCAAAAGATGTGGTTTTATATGGATTTGGTAGAATTGGACGTTTATTAGCTCGTGAAATGATGTCTAAAATTGGAAAAGGACAACAATTACGTTTAAGAGCAATTGTAACTAGAGATAAAAATGATGCAGTTTTATTAGAAAAAAGAGCTTCATTATTACGTTATGATTCTGTACATGGTGATTTCAACGGTTCAGTTATTGCTGATCCAGAAAACAATGCTCTATTGATTAACGGAACAACAGTTCATATCATTACTGCAAATTCTCCAGAAGAAATTGATTATACCGCTTACGGAATTGAAGATGCTTTAGTAATCGACAATACTGGAGCCTTCACAACTGAAGAAGCACTAAAGCGTCATTTAACTTCAAAAGGAGTTGACAAAGTATTATTAACAGCTCCTGGAAAAGGAGTTCCAAATATCGTTTACGGCGTAAATCATGAAGATTACAACCCAGATGAAGTTAACATTTATTCAGCTGCTTCATGTACAACCAATGCAATTACTCCTGTTTTAAAAGCGGTTGAAGACACTTTAGGTGTGGTAAAAGGTCACTTAGAAACCATTCACGCTTATACGAATGACCAAAACTTAGTGGACAACATGCACAAAAAATACCGTAGAGGTCGTGCTGCTGCCTTAAACATGGTTATCACTGAAACTGGTGCTGGAAGTGCGGTTGCCAAAGCTTTACCTGCATTAGCTGGAAAATTAACTTCAAATGCAATTCGTGTTCCTGTTCCAAATGGTTCATTAGTAGTATTGAACTTAGAAGTTGGAAAAAACACTTCAGTTGAAGAAGTTAACAACATTATGAAAAAATATGCTTTAGAAGGTGATCTTGTAGAGCAAATCAAATACTCTTTAAACAATGAATTAGTGTCTTCAGATATCGTAGGAACTTCTGCTCCTGCTATTTTTGATAGTAACGCCACTATTGTTTCTGGAGATGGAAAAAACATTGTAATGTACGTTTGGTACGATAACGAATATGGCTACAGTCACCAAGTTATTCGTTTAGCAAAATACATTGCTAAAGTTAGAAGATACAGCTACTATTAGTAGATAGCGTTCAAAATAAAAGCTCCTATTTTTTCAATAGGAGCTTTTTTATTTATTCAGTAATCAAATTACTCTTTTGCTGCTAAATAACGTTCTGCATCTAAAGCTGCCATACAACCTGTTCCAGCAGCCGTAATTGCCTGACGATATACATGATCTGCAGCATCACCTGCTACAAACACACCTGGTACATTCGTTTTAGAACTTCCTGGTACATTTACTATATAACCTGTTTCGTCTAACGTAATGTAATCTGCAAAAATATCTGTGTTTGGTTTATGGCCAATGGCTACGAAAAACCCTGTTGCTGGAATTTCTTTTGTTTCCCCGGTAGCTCTGTTTTTAACTTTTACTCCAGTAACTACTTGTCCGTCACCTAGAACTTCTTCCGTTTCGGTGTGCATTAAAATTTCGATGTTCTCTGTTTTTTGTACACGTTCTGCCATAATTTTAGAAGCTCTAAATTTATCGCTACGCACTAACATCGTTACTTTTTTACATAATTTAGATAAGTAATGTGCTTCTTCACAAGCACTATCTCCTGCTCCAACAATTACTACTTCTTGATTTCTATAGAAAAATCCATCACAAACCGCACAAGCCGAAACTCCACCACCTAATTTTAAATAATGTTGCTCCGATTCTAATCCTAAATATTTAGCTGAAGCTCCAGTAGAAATAATTACCGTTTCTGCGTGGATTTCAATCGTATCATTAATCCAAACTTTATGAATAGGTCCAGAAAAATCTACTTTTGTAGCCCATCCATCACGAATATCTGAACCAAAACGTTTTGCTTGCTCTTGCAACTGTACCATCATTTCAGGTCCGGTTACACCTTCAGGATAACCTGGAAAGTTTTCCACTTCATTAGTTGTGGTTAACTGACCACCTGGTTGTTGTCCTTGATATAAAACAGGATTCATATTTGCTCTAGCCGCATAAATAGCCGCAGTATAACCCGCTGGACCAGAACCTATAATTAAGCATTTTACTTTTTCAATTGTATCTGACATAACTTTAAATCTTTTAAGAATAGCAAATGTAAGTTTTTAATTAAAATTATTTCTTAAAAATGAATTAGTTTTAACTATAAATATATAGTTTTTTAAAATAAAAAAACCTTCCTGATGTTTCAAGAAGGTTTTGTCGGGGTGGCAGGATTCGAACCTGCGGCCTCCTGCTCCCAAAGCAGGCGCGATAACCGGGCTACGCTACACCCCGAATTTGTGAGTGCAAATATATAACTAATTTCTATTGTTCCAAACAAATCAAATCTTTTTTTAAAATAAATTATTTCTGGAAAAAACCTATATTTTTTTAGCACATATTCTTAACTTTATGAGCAAAAACAAAAAAGACTTAGAATATTATTTCTATTTTTGCTAAAATAAACCTAGACAACATTCTATATGCTAATTATTGGTATTGCCGGTGGTACCGGAAGTGGAAAAACAACAGTAGTTCATCAGATTATGAATGAGTTACCTTCTTCTGAAGTAGGCATCATTTCTCAAGATTCATATTATAAAGAAACGCATCATTTAAGTTACGAAGAACGTACTAAAATCAATTTTGATCATCCAAGAGCAATTGACTTTGAATTATTAGTAGCACATCTTAAAGATTTAAAAGCAGGAAAAACGATTGAACAACCTGTTTATTCATTTGTAACTCATGATAGAACAGATGACAAAATAATTACACATCCAAGACAGGTTATGATTGTAGAAGGTATCTTAATTCTAACAAATCCTGAATTAAGAGACATGTTCGATATAAAAGTATACGTTCACGCAGATTCAGATGAGCGTTTAATTCGTCGTTTAAAACGTGATATTGCAGAACGTGGTCGTGATATGGAAGAAGTTTTGAATCGTTATCAAACTACTTTAAAACCGATGCACGAACAATTCATCGAGCCTACAAAAGCTTTTGCTGATATTATAATTCCAAATGACAAATACAATACGGTTGCTATTGACGTAGTGCGTGCCGTTATTAATCAAAGAATCGCATAATGAACAAAATCAAGAATTTAATTGCCAAATATCCGTTTTTAGCATTCGTAATGAATCGCTACGTTTTGGTGTTAATTCTTTTTTCTGTTTGGATGCTTTTTTTCGACAATTATTCCTATTTAGAACATCGGGTTTTGGATAAAGAAATTGACGAAATTGAAAACAATATCCAGTATTATAAAACTGAAATCAAAAAAGACAGCATAAAAATCAAAGAGTTGAAAAATGATGATCGTGTAGAAAAATATGCGCGCGAGAAATATTACATGAAACGCGATAACGAAGACATCTACATCATCGAATTTGAAGACGAAAAGAAAGCGGCTGCCGAAAAAACAACTAGTAACAATTAAACATATAATTCGTGGCTAACAACAATTTATTTTCCGATTTTGAAGCCGTTTCTTCTAAACAATGGAAGCAAAAAATTCAATACGAACTAAAAGGTGCTGATTACAACGAAACTTTAGTTTGGGAAAGTCCAGAAGGTATTAAAGTAAAACCGTTTTATCATAATGATGATTCCGAAGTGTCGGAAGAAGTAAATCTAAATCCCATTACTCCTTCAAAACCTTTTGCAATAGTTCAAAATATTTTTGTTCACGATGTAAGAAAATCGAATGCTCGTGCGCTAGAAACGTTACAAAGAGGAGCTGAAAGTGTTCGGTTTACTTTAGAAAATGATTCGGTTTCCATTGAAGAATTGATGCAAAATCTTCCCTTAGAAAATGTGAATTATTATTTCCATTTACCTTTTCTTTCAAACGATTTCGTTTCTAAAATAAATGAATTTGCGTCAAAAAATAAAGCCAACATCTTTATTCAAAATGACCCAATCGGACAATTAGCAAAGGACGGAAATTGGTTTGAAAATCTTGAAAAAGATATTGAGAAACTAAACACAATTGCTTCAAAATCAACTGTTTCATTTTTAACAATTTCAAGCAGAATTTATCAAAACGCTGGTGCGAATATCGTACAACAATTGGCTTACGCATTAGCGCAAGCAAACGAATATTTCAATAGAATTCCAGCTATCAACCAATCGATTACGATTGAAGTGGCTGTTGGAACAAATTACTTTTTTGAAATTGCAAAACTAAGAGCCTTACGTCTTTTATTCAACACATTAGCAGCAGAATACAATCATAATTTCGATTGTCATATCATCGCTACACCAACAAAACGTAACAAAACTTTATACGATTACAACGTCAACATGTTGCGTACGACTACGGAATGTATGTCGGCCATCTTAGGTGGAGCCGATGCGGTTGCGAATTTAGCTTACGATGCGATTTACCATAAAGACAACGAGTTTGGAGATAGAATTTCGAGAAACCAATTGTTAGTTTTAAAACACGAAAGTTATTTCGACAAGGTAAACAATCCAGCTGATGGCGCTTATTACATTGAAACATTAACAGAGCAATTAGCAGAAAAAGCATTAGAATTATTCAAAGATATCGAGAAAAATGGCGGATTGATTTCGCAATTAATTGATGGAACGATTCAAAGAAAAATCAACGAAAGCGCTCAAAAAGAACAAGAACTTTTCGATTCTGGGAAAGAAGTTTTATTGGGAACTAACAAATATCCAAACAAAAACGACCAAATGAAAAACGACTTGGAATTGTATCCTTTCGTGAAACAAAACGCCAGAAAAACGCTAATCACACCAATTATCGAAAAACGCTTGGCTGAAAAATTAGAACAAGAACGATTGAATAATGAGGCAATTTAGCCAATTAGTCAATGTGCCAATTCTATTAATTTGAAAAATTCTCTAAAGATGAGAAAAGATATACAACATTTAAAGTTAGAAGTTAAAAGTCAGAAGTTAGAAGTTACTCCAAACTCTAAACTCCAAACTCCAAACTCATTTACAACTGCTGAAGGCATCGAAGTTAAACCAACTTATTCTAAAGAAGATATTTCCGATTTAGAACATCTTGGTTTTGGAGCAGGTTTTGCACCCAATTTACGCGGACCATACGCTACTATGTACGTTCGCAGACCTTGGACGATTCGTCAGTATGCAGGATTCTCAACTGCGGAAGAAAGTAACGCTTTTTACAGAAGAAACTTAGCCGCTGGACAAAAAGGTTTATCAGTTGCCTTCGATTTAGCGACGCACAGAGGTTACGATTCTGACCATGAACGAGTGGTGGGTGACGTTGGAAAAGCGGGAGTTGCAATTGACTCGGTGGAAGATATGAAAGTACTTTTCGACCAAATTCCATTAGGGGAAATGTCGGTTTCGATGACAATGAATGGTGCGGTTTTACCGATTATGGCTTTCTACATCGTGGCAGCGGAAGAACAAGGCGTTGCACCTAACCTATTATCAGGAACGATTCAGAATGACATTTTGAAGGAATTCATGGTGCGAAATACCTACATTTATCCACCAACGCCTTCGATGAAAATTATTGCGGATATTTTCGAATATACGAGTAAAAATATGCCGAAATTCAACTCGATTTCGATTTCGGGTTACCACATGCAAGAAGCGGGAGCTACTGCAGATATTGAATTAGCGTACACTTTAGCAGATGGTTTGGAATACATCCGTACCGGTTTAGCCGCTGGAATGGATATTGATACCTTCGCTCCTCGCCTTTCGTTTTTCTGGGCAATTGGTATGAACCATTTCATGGAAATTGCAAAAATGCGTGCGGGTCGCATGCTTTGGGCAAAACTATTGAAACAATTCAACCCAAAAGACGAAAAATCATTGGCTTTAAGAACGCATTGCCAAACTTCGGGTTGGAGTTTAACCGAGCAAGATCCTTTTAATAACGTAGCTCGAACTGCTATTGAAGCAGCGGCAGCAGCCTTTGGAGGAACACAATCGTTACACACCAATGCTTTGGATGAAGCGATTGCTTTACCAACCGATTTCTCAGCTCGAATTGCGCGTAACACCCAAATCTTTTTACAAGAAGAAACCAAAATTTGTAAAACGGTGGATCCTTGGGCAGGAAGTTATTATGTAGAAAGTTTAACTGCCGAAATTGCTGAAAAAGCTTGGGCATTAATTGAAGAAGTAGAAGAATTAGGAGGAATGACAAAAGCGATTGAAGCTGGAATTCCAAAACTAAGAATTGAAGAAGCTGCTGCGCGCAAACAAGCACGTATCGACAGCGGACAAGATATTATTGTTGGGGTGAACAAATACCGTTTGGAAAAAGAAGATCCGTTACATATTTTGGATGTGGACAACCAAATGGTGCGCAAACAACAAATTGAACGTTTAGAACAAATTAAAGCCACTCGCGATAACGCTAAAGTTGCCGAATGTTTAGCAAAATTAACCGAAAGCGCTAAAAATGGTGGTGAAAATTTATTATCTTTAGCAGTAGAAGCAGCAAGAAACAGAGCAACATTAGGTGAAATTAGTGATGCTTTAGAAACTGTTTTTGGAAGATATAAAGCACAAATTAGAAGTTTTAGCGGCGTGTATAGTAAAGAAATTAAAAACGACGAAAGTTTTGAAAAAGCAAAACAATTAGCCGATGCTTTCGCTAAGAAAGAAGGGCGTCGTCCTCGTATTATGATTGCGAAAATGGGACAAGACGGTCACGATCGTGGTGCTAAAGTAGTAGCAACAGGTTATGCCGATGTAGGTTTTGACGTAGACATTGGACCATTATTCCAAACGCCACAAGAAGCAGCTAAACAAGCGGTTGAAAATGACGTGCATATTTTAGGTGTTTCTTCTTTAGCAGCGGGACACAAAACCTTAGTACCTCAAGTTATCGAAGAACTAAAAAAATACGGAAGAGAAGATATTATGGTAATTGTTGGTGGTGTTATCCCAGCACAAGATTACCAATTCTTATTCGACGCCGGAGCAGTGGCGGTTTTTGGTCCTGGAACTAAAATTAGCGATGCCGCGATTACGATTTTAGAGGTTTTATTGGAGGACTAATCTAAATTCAATATAAAAACAAAAAACACCAGCAGAAATGTTGGTGTTTTTTTTTATCTAAATTTCTTTAATCCCGATTTTAATAAAAAATTCAAATGTCCCATCATACATAAAGTGTGGCCTAGTTAAATCTTCATTATTTCCATTCGGAATATAAATAATCATACCTTGTCTTGCTCTTGTTAATAAAACTCTATAAGAATTAATCAAATACTTTATTCTTTCAGTATTACTGCAATTTTTCCATGTTGTTCCCGTAAACTTTTTATAATTCCATTGATTATTATTATAAAACAAATCACCATCCCAAGCAACACAAGTCCAATCTAATTCCAATCCTTGAATATCAAATTCTGTAGCAACTTCTTCCAAAAAATATGATGAACGAATATCTTCTTTCTCATTTAAAAACCATATTGGCGCATCAATCTTAGCTTTTACATTTAATCCAAAAGGTCTTAATCGAATAGCACCCGACGATGCAATAATCCCAGTTCTTTCTGTTCCTTTTGCTTGATTATTTAACCAGTTTTTTGCTTTTTCTAAATCACGAGTTATTCTAATTGGATAATCTTTTTCAATAAACTCCTTATAAATACTATTTGCTTTTACAATATCATTATTTATAATCTCTTGAATAAAACTTGATAATTGAGAGCTTCTAAATGAACGCAAGGAAACTGACAAATGAAGTTCATCTTTTCTTTCAGCTTTTTTATTTTTTAAAATTTCTAAGGCATAATTGTCCTTTATATAATTATCATCTTCTATTATTTTTGATGAATAATAAATATCCCAATCTTTAAATTTATGATCAAAAGGTCTAATCCATTCTTCTAAACCTGCCTCTCCTGTATTAATTTCTTGTCCTCCTCCTATTAAACAGACTATTGTACACCAATCTTTATGCCTGTCCATAACTTCAATTAAGAATTCAGGTTCAGATTTATTAAATTCAGAATTTCCTTTATTTCTTTTCATAAAACTCGATGCTTGTTCCTTTGTCCAAGCTCTTTGAGCCTCATCGAATATTGTTACTTTTTCAATTGGTGCTTTGTCATCTCTTAAAGATGCATCTCTAAAATGATGGATATTTTGTATGAATGATTTAACTTGAGATTTTGCATTTTCTTTTGATAATTTTTCTCCATTTTCCAATGCAGACTTTACTTTATCTCTTGTTAAAGCTTCTCTTAAAACATCAACCAATGGACCATTTCCCGAAAGGAAAACTGCATGCTCTTCCTCAATATAATTTGAACGTATGTTCGCGATATTTAAACCTGCCAGTGTTTTTCCTGCTCCAGGAACTCCAGTAATAAAACAAATAGATTTTTTATTATTCCTTTTTGAAAAATCAATTATTTCTGAAATACAATTTGATGTTACTGATAAATTTTCAGCACCTGAATCACTTCTTGAAATTTCTAAAACATTATGCTTTTTATATAGAGCAGTTGCGGCTTCAATAATTGTTGGAGTAGGCTTATAAATAGATTCTTCCCAAAACTTTATATCTATCTTCTCAAAAGATTTTAAATTTTGTAGGGTGTTATTAATTACATCTTTAAGATTAGAAGAATTTGCGCAAATAGTCTGATGCAAGCAATCTAAACTTTTTGAAGATATATTTATAATTGAAGGAGCTTTATCTGCAACTAAGATTGGTATTAAATTTTTGTTATGACTTCCTTCATGAAAATTATTCAAGTCTAACCCATAATCAAAAGCTTGTTCTTTAGCTGATTTATCATAAATATCAGAACCAATTTTAAATTCTAAAACAAAAATACAATTATCAATAATTAAAATATTATCAACTCTTTTTCCCATTCTTGGGATTGTAAACTCGAAATAAATCTTTCCGCTAAATAAAGAAATGGATTGTTTTAAAATTTCGATTTGCTTTTTCCATGCATTTGACTGTTGAATAGTCAATTTATTCAAATCATAATTTCCTGAAATTTTTCCGTAAATTGAATTAACGTCTTCTTTGATAAATTCTTCAATAGAATTTGAGTAATATGACCTATTCATCGAATAAATCTTTAATTTTTACATCAAGAGCTTTTGCTAATTTTTCAACAACTTCAATCGAAACATTTCTTTCTCCTTTTTCTATCGTTGGCAAATATGTTCTGTCAATTTCAGCTAAGTTCGCTAATTTTTCTTGCGACAAATTTTTTACTTTTCGCAATTCTTTTACTTTGAGACCAAATTTTTGTTTAATATTCATAGCCTCAAAGTTTAAAAAATGAAGACTACTAAACAACGGAGTATTGTCTACAAAAATAAAATTAGAATTTACTTCACCCCATCCACAGCCTTAACACCTTCCAAAAAATCAATACTTTTCACTTCTTCAAAAAAGTCGATTTCGGTTTCGTGTGGTAAAAAATCGGAGATGATGCGCACGATAAAATCTTGTGGTTTTTTCAAAAATTTAAAAGTGTAATCTTCCATGTTTACAACCGTTTTTTCAGCTAAATCGGTTGTTCGTACAAACTTATCGGAAGTTAAAGAAGACAAACAAGGTAAATTTAGCTTTGGTTTTTCTGTGATAATGGGTTTTCCGTTTTCAAACAAGCTACCTTCGTAACCATATAGCGAAGCATTGGTAATTTCGATAGGTTTTCCTAAATGTAAATAATCAGGTAAATGGGCTTCTTTTCCTACTACAGCTGCAAAACCCATTAAAACGCAAACATCATGAGCTGGCAAATGCATCATCGCCTTAGCCGTACTTTCACGACCAATTCCAGAAACGATTACTTCGTATGTATGATTCAAATTCGGAATTCGAGCTAAAGCGTTTAAGACTTTCTCTCGCTCAATTTCCATTGGTGTTAGAATAACTATCTTCAAAATCTCAGAATTAAATCACAAAATAAAGTAATTTGAAGAAATTAGAGCGTGTGTATTCTCAAAAAATATAAAATAACAACTAATCCGCTCAAAAAGAATAAATTGGAATAATTTTTGAGAATATTACAAATTATTATACATTTGCATAAGTATGAAACAAACAATTACAATAACAGCAGATAGCAAAATGGCTGCTACATTGAAAAAAATGGTTGCTTTAAAAAAAGAAAACCGCGAAATTGTTGTGGCAAAAATTAAGGCTTCAAAAAAATAAATGAGCACGAATTCATATTCATATACAAAAGAGGGCAATGACCCTCTTTTTACTTTTTTAACCAAGCATGGTTTAGAATATTACGTTTCGTTTAAAAAAATGGATTTAGAAAATGACAATTTCAATAGACTTTATGCCATAGATTTTGGAGAATTAAACAACAAGAAATTCATAAAAGACGATTTGATTGAAAATACAATCATTGAGATTATTTTTGATTTCTTTACATCTTATCCTGATAGTTTACTACACTATGTTTGTGATAGTTTAGATAACAAACAACTTTTTAGAAGTAAACTATTTGACAAATGGTATTCAAAATCTGATAATAAAGAATTTTCAAAATTGGAAATCAATTATGAAATCCCTGAAGAAGAAATTTATTACAAACTCGAATTCATATTCAAAAATGAGTTTCATAATATCGAAATAGTAAAACAACATATCAAAACACAACTTGATGATTTTTCAAGTATGAAATAATTATCTCATGTCAAAACTTCCTAACATCACCACCAGTATTTTCTCTGTAATGTCGCAATTAGCGAATGAGCACGGAGCTATTAATTTATCGCAAGGATTTCCAAATTTCCCTGAAGACGAACGTTTGTTACAAATTTCGGAGCGTATTATTAGAGAAAACATTCACCAATATACACCGATGGCAGGTTTGCCTTCGTTATTGGTAAAAATTGCGAATCAAACGTTAAAACAATACGTTAGAAAAGTCAATACGGCAACCGAAATTTTGATTACTGCTGGTGCTACACAAGGCGTTTTTACTGCTATTAACACATTTGTGAATCAGGATGATGAAGTGTTGATTTTAGATCCAAGTTATGACAGTTACGAACCTTCGGTTTTAGTTTCCGGTGGAAAACCAGTCCGTGTTTCATTAAACGATGATTATACGCCCAATTTCAACCGAATTGAAAGCGCAATTTCAGCTAAAACAAAAATGATTGTCATCAATAATCCACACAATCCAACGGGAAGAATTTGGACAGAAAGTGACTTTGAAGCTTTGGAAACTATTTTAGAAAAACATCCTCAAATCCTTATTTTGGGTGACGAAGTGTATGAATACATTACGTTTTCACAACCTCATATTTCGTTTAATACACGTCCGAAATTAGTCGAAAGAGCCATCATCGCTTCTTCTTTTGGAAAATCGTTGCATGTTACGGGTTGGAAAGTGGGTTATTTAATTGCTCCTGAACATCTAATGTACGAAATGAAGAAAGTGCATCAGTTTTTGGTATTTAGTGTGAATAGTTTTTCGCAACATGCTATTTCGGAATACTTAGATGTGGTTGATTTTAGCGAAGTTTCCAAAATGTACCAACACAAACGCGATTTGTTTCAAAATCTAATCAAAAACAGTCGATTCGAGTTAATGCCTTGCGATGGAACGTATTTTCAAGTAGTGAATTATAACCAAATTTCGAATAAAAACGATGTGGATTTTGCTAAAGAATTGATTGTAAATCATGGTGTGGCTTCGATTCCGATTTCTGTTTTTTATAACGATAATACGGATAGACATATGCTTCGTTTTTGTTTCGCTAAAACGGATGAAACTTTAATAAAAGCGGCTAATAAGCTTTGTGCTATATAAAATCCTTGTCTAATTGATTTTTTGAACCCAAATTAACCTAAACAACACCTATACAAAACAACATATAATTGAGGGTAATTTCAGCTAACCAACATTATTTATTATGATTGTACTATATCGTTTTTTGTATAGTTTTTATGATAGATTTTCGCTTCAAACTCTTAAAAAGAAGTTTTAATTTTAAGCAGTTATGAATAAAAAGAAAAACATCCCTTTACTAACAAAGCAATATTGGATTTTTATTGTTTTATTTTGTTACACTTCAAACTCCTTTGGACAGTTAGGATTTTGCACAGGTAGTAGTGGTGCACCAATATTTTATGAGAATTTTGGAAGTGGTACAACTTATGGCCCTGCTCTGCCGGTTGGTATTACCAACTATACTTTTGTCAATTCTGGATTTCCACAAGATGGTCAATATACAATTTACAACAGAACTAATTTAATCCCAAATAACTGGCACAATTCACTTGACAGAACTCCCGATAATGAACCAGATGGAATTAACGGAAAATGTTTAATTGTAAATGCTAGCAATACTCCAGGACAATTTTACAGAAGAACCGTAACAGGATTGTGTAGCAACACACGTTTTGAATTTTCGGCTTGGTTAATCAATATTTACAATGCGGCTTCTGGTGCTTGTCCTGGTTCTGGAATTCCTATCAATGTTACATTTGAAATTTGGGATGAAACCGACACTATTTTGCTTCGTTCTGGAAATACTGGAAATATTGCAGGCACAACTACTCCCATATGGAATCAATTTGGTTTGGTTTTTACGATGCCGGCAGGACAAACTTCGGTAATTTTAAAAATGCGAAATAACGGTGGCGGTGGTTGCGGAAATGACTTAGCTATTGACGATATTATGTTTAGAGCTTGTGGTGAAAATAGTACGATTATTAACACTTCTATTTCTGGAAACACCATGACGATCTGCCCAAATTCTGAAATAACAAATCCAAATTTAGAAGTTATTACATCTGGAAGTATTTCACATGTTTACCAATGGCAACAAAGTAACGACAACACAAATTTCACGGATATTACGGGTGAAACATCTGCAAATTTTTCTATTCCTACTTTAACTACCACCACGTATTACCGTGTAAAAGTAGCACAAGATATTGCGAATTTAAACAATCCGTTTTGCTCTACTTTTTCTGATGTTTACAGTGTAATTATTAATCCTGCACCTAACGCTCCCACTTCAAATGGAGATCAACGATTTTGTACTAATCAAGCTACGAGTTTAAGCGTTAGTTTACTAGCTGGAGAAACAGTGGATTGGTATGATAGCCCAACAAATGGAAATCTTTTATTAGCCAATTCAACTACTTATTCACCGACTTCCATAGGAACTTACTATGCTGAAACCATCACTATTTCAAGTGGATGCAGAAGCAATACAAGAACGGCAGTAACATTATTACCGGCAATTTCAATAACTTCTTCTGGGCCAACTACTTTGTGTACCAATACCAATACCTCGATTACACTAGTTGCTTCTGATGTAAATGCCACTTTGAATTGGACTGCATCATCTTCTGATGTTACAGGATTTTCAAATGGTTCCGGAACTACAATTAATCAAACATTACAATATAATGGAGCTACTTCTGGAACTGTAACCTATGTAGTTACTCCTATTCTAAACGGATGTGAAGGAACACCTGAAACTATAATTGTTACGGTAACACCTTCTACTACAATTGCATTGGTTTTTCCTCCGTTAACAACTACATATTGCTTAAATGCAATACCTGAAAATTTGCCTTCTGCATCATCAAACGCTACTCCAATTTTAGGAACTTGGAGTCCTTCAGCGATTAACACTTCAATATCAGGAACTACAACTTATACTTTTACACCTCAAACTGGACCCTGTGAAATTATTACTCCATACCAAATAAACATTACAGTTGGAAATAATTTTTCACCTGATTTTCCTAATAGTATTTCGTTATGTTCTGGAGATACACCTCCAATTTTAGCAACTACATCTCCTAATGGAATTACTGGAACATGGTCACCAGCAACAATTGACAATTTGAATTCAGGTAATTATACGTTTACACCAAGTTTAGGTTCTTGTGCAAACCCTCAAACAATTTCTGTTACCATTTTAGAATCGCAATTACAAAGTTTTTCGTATAGTGTTTCTGGAATTTTTACAGAGAATCAAAGTATTACTATAAATGCATTTCCAACTGGTAATTATTACTACCAACTCGATAATGGTGCATTACAAGAAAGTCCTGTTTTTGAAAATGTTAGTATTGGAAATCATACCATTACAGTTTTAGATAGTAATGGGTGTGGTTATTTCATTACAGAGGATGTTTTTATTTTAAACTATCCCAATTATTTTACTCCAAATGATGATGGAATAAATGATTTTTGGACTATCGAAGGAATATCCATATTAAATAATTGGAAAATAACCATTTTTGATCGATTTGGAAAATTACTTACACAGCTAAACCCTGTAAATTCAGCTTGGGATGGCACTTTTAACAATAACAAACTACCTTCTACAGATTATTGGTTTAGATTAGAATATGAAGAAAATGGTGTTCAAAAATCGATTAATTCTCACTTTAGTTTAATTCGATAAAAGGGTAACTTATCATATAAAATTTTGATTGTAACCTATTATTTGTCAGATTGTAAATCATTTAACTAACACTTTAACCCATTGTTAACAAAATTACCTTGAAAAAACCATAAATAATTGTATTTTTACGGCTTAAAATTTTCAATAATCAAATGGGTAAAATCATTGCAATTGCCAATCAAAAAGGTGGTGTTGGCAAAACAACTACATCTGTTAACTTAGCAGCTTCTCTTGGTGTTTTAGAAAAGAAAGTACTTTTAATTGATGCTGACCCACAAGCAAATGCTAGTTCGGGTTTAGGAATTGATGTAGAAAGTGTTGAAACAGGTTCGTATCAAGTCCTTGAACATAGTGCTACTCCAGAGGAAGCAACTGTTTCTTGTACAGCTCCAAATGTTTCGGTGATTCCAGCTCATATTGACTTGGTTGCTATCGAAATTGAATTAGTTGATAAAGAAAATCGCGAGTACATGCTTAAAACGGCTTTGGAAAGTGTAAAAGACAAATACGATTATATTCTAATTGATTGCGCTCCTTCGTTAGGGTTGTTAACTTTAAATGCTTTAACGGCTGCTGATAGTGTGGTTATCCCTATTCAATGCGAATATTTTGCTTTAGAAGGTCTAGGAAAATTATTGAACACCATTAAAAGTGTACAAAAAATCCACAATCCAAACTTGGATATTGAAGGATTATTATTAACTATGTACGATTCTCGATTACGATTATCTAACCAAGTAGTTGAAGAAGTTCAAAAACACTTTAACGATATGGTATTTGAAACGGTAATTCAAAGAAATATTAAGTTAAGCGAGGCTCCAAGTTTTGGAGAAAGCATCATTAATTATGATGCAACGAGTAAAGGAGCTTCAAACTATTTAAACTTAGCAGAAGAAATTATTAAGAAAAATCAATAATAGAGTAAGATGACAAAAGCGGTAAAAAAACAAGCCTTAGGAAGAGGATTATCGGCTTTATTGAAAGATCCAGAAAACGATATTAAATCAGTTGAGGACAAAAACGCAGATAAAGTTGTAGGAAATATTATTGAATTAGATATAGAGTCTATTGAAATTAATCCGTTTCAACCAAGAACGAATTTCAATGAAGAAACGTTACAAGAATTAGCCAAATCAATCAAAGAACTTGGTGTAATTCAACCTATAACCGTTAGAAAATTAGAATTTAATAAATTCCAATTGATTTCGGGTGAACGTCGTTTGCGTGCTTCTAAATTAATCGGATTAAAAACGATACCGGCTTACATTCGTTTAGCTAATGATAACGAATCATTGGTTATGGCATTGGTGGAAAACATCCAACGTCATGATTTAGATCCAATTGAGGTGGCGATTTCGTATCAAAGATTAATCGAAGAAATTAATTTAACGCAAGAAGAATTGAGTGAGCGTGTAGGTAAAAAACGTTCTACGATTACCAATTATCTTCGTTTATTAAAATTAGACCCAATCATTCAAACCGGAATGCGAGATGGTTTTATTTCAATGGGACACGGAAGAGCATTGATTAACATTGACAATCAAGATGTACAAAGCGATATTTATCATAAAGTGGTAACGCAAAATCTTTCGGTTAGAGAAACAGAAGCCTTAGTAAAAAATTATCAAGACAGCTTAAAACCAAAGACTTCAAAACCTAAATCAAGCTCTTTTGATATTAAAGAAGAAGAGAAAAAAGCATTTGCAAATTACTTTGGAACAAAAGTAGACGTTAAATTAGCTGGCAATGGAAAAGGAAAAATCACTATCCCATTTCATTCTGAAGAAGACTTTAATCGTATCTTGAAACTAATTAATTCTTAGTGAAAAAACTGCATTACATATTTATAGTAACTTGTCTTTTTCTTACTTACAAAGGGAAAGCACAAGAAGAAATTAGTTTACTTCCGCAAGATACTGTAAAAGCTATTATTGACCCAAATCGTCCTGCTAGAGCAGCATTTTATTCGGCTTTAGTTCCGGGACTTGGTCAGGCTTACAACAAAAAATATTGGAAAATTCCATTAGTTTACGCTGGATTAGGAGCTGGTATTTATTATTACACTTGGAATCAAAATAAATATCAAGAATACAGAAACGAATATAAAAGACGTTTAGATGGTACTTATGATCCTGAACATCCCATTTATGGTGGTTTAGATAACGATCGTTTGATACGTGCTCAAAAATTCCATCAAAAAAACAGAGATTTATCAGCCTTAATTACAGGATTAATTTACATTTTAAACATTGTAGATGCTAATATAGATGCACATTTAATGCAATTTAATGTAAATGACAACTTATCTATTAAACCTGATATGAATCAAAACCAAATTGATTATCAATTTAATTACGGAATGACACTTACTTTTCGATTTTAACATATCATTGGCTAACAAATTGGATAACTGAACAACTAAGAATTATGAAAATTGCACTTTTAGGATACGGAAAAATGGGTAAAGTTATTGAAAGAATAGCTTTAGAAAGAGGTCATGAAATCGTATTAAAAAAAGATCAAAACAATTCATTTGACGGATTATTAAATGCAGATGTCGCCATAGATTTTAGTGTTCCAACTAGTGCTGTAGGAAACATTTCAGAATGTTTAAACAACGGAATTCCAGTAATTTCAGGAACTACAGGTTGGTTAGCAGATTACCCTAAAATGGTACAATTGTGTGAAGAAAAGAACGGAAGTTTTATTTATGCTTCTAATTTTAGCTTAGGTGTAAATGTATTTTTTGAATTAAATGAATATTTGGCCAAAATGATGGCCAACTTGAAACAATACAAAGTTTCAATGGAAGAAATTCATCACACTCAAAAATTAGATGCACCAAGCGGAACCGCTATCACACTTGCTGAAGGAGTTATCAAACACACAGATTATGCCAATTGGACACTAGAAACTCCAATCAGCAACGAAATCCATATTGAAGCAAAACGTATTGAAAACGTACCTGGAACACACAGTATCTTTTACGATAGCGAGGTGGATCAAATCGAAATCAAACATACGGCACACAGCAGAGAAGGTTTTGCTTTAGGAGCTGTAGTTGCAGCTGAATGGTTAAAAGATAAAAAAGGTGTCTTTACAATGAAAGACGTATTAGGTTTAAGATAATAGAATATTGATAATAGAATATAGACATTATAAAACGGAGCGAATGAGTGGAAAAAAAAGACATAATTATAAAAATTTGAAAATTTGGTTATTAGGAATAGAAATAGCCAAAGACATTTCAGATATTTTAGTTCTTTTTCCAAAGCATGAACAATACGATTTAAGTTCTCAAATGAATAAAAGTTCTATTTCTATTCAAAGTAATATTGCTGAAGGGTCTTCACGAACTGATAAATCTTTTAGCCATTTTATTGATATTTCGTTAGGCTCATCTTTTGAATTAGCAACTCAACTTATTATAGCACGACACAAAAATTACATAGACGACATTACACATCAAACAATTGAAAATAAACTAGAAGAATTTCAGAGAATGGCAATGGGATTTCAAAACGGACTTCAGTAAAGTCTATATTCTATTCTCTATATTCTTTTTTCTAAAAATAATATTATGGAAATATCAAGTTGGTTAATTTTTATTTTATTGGTTCAAGCAATTCATGGAATTGGGACTTGGAAATTATATGTAAAAGCAGGCAGAAAAGCTTGGGAAGCATTTGTTCCGGTATATAACGGAATTGTATTAATGCAAATCATCAATCGTCCGAAATATTGGATCTTATTGCTTTTTATACCCGTAATTAATTTGTTTTTATTTCCAATTATTTGGATTGAAACTTTAAGGACTTTTGGCAAAAAATCAACTGCTGATATGGTTCTAGGAGTGGTTACTCTTGGCCTTTACATTGCTTATGTAAACTATACTCAAGAAACGACTTATCATGCAAATCGCGATTTAAAAGCGCCTAACAAAACAATGGACACTTTGGGTTCATTATCGTTTGCTGTTGTGGTGGCTACTTTAGTTCACACCTATTTTATTCAACCCTACACAATTCCTACTTCTTCGTTAGAAAAATCATTATTGGTAGGTGACTTTTTATTTGTTAGTAAATTTCATTATGGTGCAAGAACTCCTATGACACCTATTGCTGCTCCAATGGTTCATGACACCTTACCTTTTATAAAAACAAAATCATATTCATCAAAACCTTCTTTACCGTATTTCCGTTTTCCTGCGTTACAAAAAATCGAACGCAATGATATTGTAGTATTCAATTGGCCAACCGATACGGTATATATGTTTAGAGATGGATTACATAGATATGCAGAGAAGCCTATAGATAAAAAAACAAATTATGTAAAAAGATGTGTGGGTTTACCTGGAGACAAACTAGAAATAAAAAATGGTGACTTATTCATCAATGGTAAAATTGAAAGTTTACCTGAAAGAGCAAAAACACAGTATTCTTATTATACTGAATTTGATGAGAAAACTCCAATTAATGAAAACCAACTTTTTGAATTAAACACTTACAGAAGTGATAAATTTCAACGATATCAAAACAAAGTAGTATTTCCTGCAATCACAAGTGAAAATGTAGAAAAATTGAAAAAAATTGAAGGATTAAAACTTCTTCAAAAAAACATTGATACTACAAATACTATTTTTTCTTATGTTTTTAAATTAGACCCGAAACAAAATATTTCTGAAATTGAAAACATTGTTGAAAAATTAAAAGAAAATAAAATAAGTGCAACTATTAGAAAAGATGACAACTTATTATTTGTAGATTATATTCCAACAGATATCGTTAACTTTATTAAATCTCAAAAAGCGGTTACACAAACTATTGAGAAATATGAGATTTTCCCTCATGGTCCAAACCAAAAAAATTGGACTAAAGATAATCTAGGCCCTATTGAAATCCCAGCAGCTGGAAAAACTGTAGCATTAAATCAAGAAACATTACCTTTTTACAAAAGAATCATTAAAGAATACGAAGGAAATGATTTAAAAATAAATGGTAATGAAATTAGAATTAATGGTCAGATTGCGACTTCTTACACCTTTAAGCAAGATTATTTTTGGATGATGGGAGACAACCGCCATAATTCTGAAGATTCTCGTTATTGGGGATTTGTTCCAGCAGATCACATCGTTGGAAAACCTATTTTCATTTGGATGAGCATTGATGGCATTAACGATGGAATTAAAAATTGGAGTATTCGTTGGGACAGATTATTCACTACTGTTAGTGGTGATGGTCAACCAAAATCCTATTTTCAATTTTTCTTAATTGCATTAGCGGCTTACTTTGGTTTTGATTATTTCAGAAAAAAGAAGAAAAACAAAGAAGAAGCGTAATATAATTTTAAACGAATTTCACTAATTATCACCAACTATTTCGTGCTAATAAGTGAAATTCGTGCTTTAATAACAATATTTATCATGAATAATATTCTTATACATCCTACTTATTTTCCTTCAATTAGTCATTATGTAGCAATGCTTAAGGCGGATTCGATTACATTTGAAATGGAAGATAATTTTCAAAAACAAACTAATAGAAATAGGATGTACATTTATAGTCCAAATGGTATTCAAATGTTGAATATCCCAATCAAACATTCAAAAGAAAAACATCAAAAATATAAAGATGTTCGTATTGAGAATGATTTTGGATGGCAGAAAAATCATTTTAAATCGTTAGAAGCCGCTTACAGAACTTCACCTTTTTTTGAATATTTTGAAGATGATTTTCGACCGTTATTCGAAAAAAGACATGAATTTTTAATGGATTTGAATTTGGAAATCTTTGAATTAGTAAATAGTGCATTAGGCATAAAAATAATTCCTGAAAAAACAACTGAATTCTTTCATGATGTCCCAAATTTTATAGATTTAAGACATTTGGCTAATGGAAAAAAAGACACTACTCAATTAGAAACATACACACAAGTTTTTAATGATAAACACGGTTTTATAAATAACTTAAGTATTTTAGACTTACTATTTAATGAAGGTAGATATGCTGTTGATTATTTAAAAAGACACAATTTATGAGATAGATAAAAAAAGGAGTTAATTAATATTAACTCCTTTTTTTATCTCATTTTATTGCAATGTTAATGGATTATCTTTTTTGAAATTATTTGATTATTTGCCAATTTAACTTTTACAATCAAAGGTTGATTTGTAACTTCTAATTCAGAAATAACTTGATTAGTGGATAATCCTGAACCATTTTTTATTACCCTTCCAAGAATGTCATAAATCTCATATGATGCTATCGTTTCAATTCCGGAATTAATAATTACATGATTAGATTCTGTGTAAATCAATATTGAATCAATATCAAAATTTGGATTTGACAATACGGTATCTTTATATCGTAAAACAAATCTATTGTTAAATATCCCTATTTCTGATTGAAAAGTATAAGGAGATTGAGATAAATTATGAATAGTATTAGTTAGTAAATCCTCCAAATAAACATCTTGATTTTCATTGAAAATACCATCCACTGCAGCTATTGCAACTGAATAACTTCCTCGTCTTGCTGCTTTATATCCTAAAGGAATGACATCATTATCTACAAAAGGAAGACCTTTACCTTGAATACATAAAATATCATTGTTCAAAATAGAATAAAAATTTTGACTTGTTTTATAACTTGTTACCGCATCAAATAATCTGTCTTTCTCATCTGTTGCACCATCAACATAGCCTATTACAGTTCTTGAAACAATTCCGTTTGGAACATTAGCTATTAAATCTAACCATATTCGATGTTTAGGACTAATTGGTTGAGAATTTCTAAAAAATTCTGAATTATCATAACTAGAACTTCTCATTGAATTAGTAAACGTAACATTACTTGTAGCAGCAGTTGCTCCTTCGTTCATCATAACCATAAAACCTTGTCCAGTAGCAATATTTCCATTAAAAGTTCCTGGTCCACTTGTAGTAGCAGTTCCATTATGCACAATATAATCATTAGGTGAATAATTGTATAAATAATCACTATAAAATGGATCTGAAACTAAATTGGAAGGAAGAGCTGTACTGGACCAAATACGAACATTTCCATCAAGATCTGGATTGTTAGATAAAAACGACATTACATCAATTGAAGAAGGATATGGATTTCCAATTAAATTCCAATTATCATCATAAACAGTGCGCATAACTCCGTTAGGACCATTAGAGCCAGCACCTAAATTATTTCCTCTTTCAATAGGAAAAGTAATAATTCCATTATTAGGGACTCCAATAAATGTTGCAGTTAAGTTTTGAGGAGCTCCATTAGTAAATCCAACAGGACCCCTAATGGCATAACCTTTACCTAAAATCATATTCTCATTAGCAAGTTGCCAATTTCCTTGACCACCATTAGAGTTTAATGCTGTAGCTCTCCAGCTGTATATTGAATTAGACGGAGTATTTGGAGAAACATCAAATAATGGAAAATTATTAACGGGTGAAGACCAATAAACATAGTCGCTTAATCTTGTTTGAGTTGTACGCTCCAAATAAATATCCCCTGTATTAGAAACTCCATCCGTAATTTGAATTAAGGATCCATCGTTTAATACTTCAAATAACCCTAAAGGTTGTACAATAACTTTATTTTGAACATTTACATATTTTCCACCAACAACAGTTAACGTTCTACCGTTATTAACTTGTATAGTACAAGCATCTATACTTGGTAATGAAGTCATATCATAATTACCATTTATAAATACATACTTTGTTAAATCAGGTAAACCATTAGACCATGTTGAACCATTCCAAACTGTTGTATTTGAATTAACACCTGAATTTAAGCTTTTACCACAAATATTATTAACCGATCTAATTCTAAAATAAATTGGAGTATCTAAAGGCAATCCTGTCAATAAATATGAGGTAACATTTCCTACATTTAAACCATTATATCCGGGTAGAAATGTACCAAAACCACTAGATGTAGAAACATCTAATTCATAACTATCCGCTCTAACTTGAGCAACCCAATTAATCGTGAATGAATCACAAGAAATAGGACTTATAGAAGGTGAAGCAGGCCTACCTAAATAACTAAAATTTGCTGTAGAAGAAAATCTACTCGAACATGCAGAAGAAACTGCTTGGATTCTATAATAATACAAAGTACTATAATCTAATCCAGAAATAGTATAACTTGTGACATTCCCTACATCTAATCCATTAAAACCTGGTAAAATTGTAGTAAAATTACTAGTAGTTGAAACATATAATAAATAACTAATTGCTCCAGAAACCGGATTCCAATTAGCATCAAATCTATCACATTGTAAATTTGTTGGGGTGGTAATTACTGGTGTTGATAAAGGAGGCGTTGCTATTGTTTCAAGACTAATTACATTACTTGGATTAAAACAGATACCTATATTTGATGAAGGAGAAACCAATCGTCTAAAATATCTAAACCCAGCCGTTGTAGTTCCGGGTGGAGTATAATTTTGAGCAGTTGCACCTGGAATATCTACAAACGTAATATTATCATTTGAAACTTGCCATTGAAAAGAAATAGTTGGATTCGTTCTTGAACCAAGATAAGTATAACTAGACCCATTTAAAAAACCAGGAGCTACATTATTACAAACTTGTGAGTCACCAACAAATGAAATTACATTTGTGGTATTATCGAAACTTGCTAAACTAAATTCTAAAATATTTTGACTACTATTTTCATAATAATCTAAAACCAATTCTGCATCTCCATCCAAATAGATTAAAACATTTGTATATGTACTAGATTGTTGTTTCCATTCATTAAAAACCAACTGATTATCTACATATAACCTAACACCTTCATCTCCTCTAATAGTTGCTATATAACAACCCGCAGGCTTTGTAGACCGCATTCTATATCGCATTGCAAAAGAAGTCGTGGATACTGAAGAATAAGAAGATCCTCCACTTAAAAAGGGAAAACATGCGGTATTACCTCCAAAGTTTTCAACAATACTTTCTGAACCAACATTATAATATCCTAAATAATTTTCAACATTAAATGGAAATGTAGCTGTTGGTGTAATAGGTGAAGTTGATCCTCCTGGCGGAAACGTTGATTCTCCTGGCAATGGTGGAACATAAATCCAATCGTATGCATGACCAATCCAAGTATTTACACCTCTTGCATTTTGGTTATCTAAAGTGTTTCCAACATTTAATAATGTTAATGTTATTATTCTACCTGAAACACTTGAAAAGTCACAAGCATCAAAAGATAATACAATTTTCACTTGACCAGAATATGGTGCAACCCAATTTGTAATTGTAGCTCCATTAGGTCCAGATGAAAATCCAATATTTACATTTGACATATTAAAAATGTCTAAATTTTCACTATTTGAAGGGAAAGCATCGCCTACACTGAATTCATAAGTAAAACCTTGAACAACATTTAATAAAATAAAATTATTCCCTGTAGCATTAGAAACATTTTGACTTTGGGGTGGCGCACTAACACAAAAAGATTGAGTAGCGCCGTTCTGAGTAGCACCAGAAGGGAACGAACATTGTGAATAACTATATATAGCACCTACAATAAGGCACAAGAACATAAAGTAATTTTTCATTTTGCGTATAGGGATTGCAAAACCAAATACTATATTTAAAAAAGACTAGGTATCAAAGATAGTTTTGAACCTACAAAAAGCATTTAGGGTTTTAGGGTTAAACAAGCCTACAAATTTAGCTAAAACATTCAAAACCAACAAATAAATCGATATAAAACTAAAAAAAACGATAAATTACATTAAGCAAAAAATAAATATACTTATTTAACAAATGAACATCTGGCTATTTGTGGAAAATGATCACTTTGAAAAAAAGTATCAATTGTTTTAAACTGTTTAACATTAATTGTATTTTCCACAAAAACATAATCTATTCTTGCAGGATAATACTTAAAATTATAAGATTTTCCAAAACCTGTACCTGCCTCTTCAAATGCATCTTTTAAATCACCTTTAATAGTTCTATAAACATATGAAAAAGCGCTGTTATTTAAATCACCGCAAATAATTTTTGGATATTTACAGGTTTCAAAATGGGCTTTTATAATTTCTGCTTGTTGTTGCTGAATTGTGAAAGCTTCACTCAATCGCTTAAAAATAAATTTTGACTTTTCTTCATCAATATTTTCATGAATATCAGTACTAATTTTTATCGATTGTAAATGAATACTGTAAATTCTAATAGTGTCTTTTTGTTTTAACAAATCAACATAAATAACATTATTATTAGAATTAGGAAATTCAATTATGCCCTGATTAATAATAGAATAGTTTGAAAAAATAGCTTGTCCATATTTATTTTTCCCTCCTTCTAATTTTATAAAACTAAATGGAAACTTAGTTGTATTTACTTTTTCATTTGGCGAATATTCTTGTAAGCATAAAATATCCGGGTTTTTCTCATCAATTAATTTTGAAATTTGTTCTGGCACATCCTCTTTTGGCAACCATTCGTATAAATTAAAAAGACGAACATTATAACTCATCAAAGTGAAGTCATTTTCTTCTTTAGGCAAATTGGTTTCTGAAAATTTATAAAAACGATTAATAAAAGTAATTCCTAGTAACAAAACTAATCCAGAAAGTAACATATAACGCTTGAACTGTAACAACCAATATACAAAAAAGAAAAAATTTAAAATTAAAAAAAAAGGAAGAATAAGTGTCAATACACTTAAAAAAGGGAAGGCTTTTGGAGCTAAAAATGGCAATAAATAGGCAAGAAAAGTCAATACAGTTAATACTATATTGAAAAAAAACATTATTTTACTCAACCAAGTTTGTTTGCGCATGAATTATTTTCCTGCTTTAAATAGGAATTCCTTTTCTTCTTTTGTTAAACTATCATAACCCGATTTACTGATTTTATCCAATATATCATCAATCTGTTTTTGAGTTACATTTTTCTCTGAAAACGAATTTACACCTTTTTTTGTTGTGTTTCGATGCACTTTTTTAAATGGAGTATGCGTTTTAGGTTTAAAAAGATTTACAAAAAAATCTAAAACTTTTGAAATTCCGTTACTCAAATCTATTCCCGATTTCAAAAGTTTTATATACAGAAATCCAAATAAAGCACCACCTAAATGAGCAATATGACCACCTGTATTATCTAAAGGCAATTGAATCAAATCTAGCAGTAAAATTACAAAAGTAACATGCCAAAGTTTTACAATACCTACCAATGGAATTCGTAATAACATAAAAGGTGCATAAGTGGCAGCACTTAATAAAATTGCCATAATTGCACCGCTAGCACCAATCAATAAACCTGCTTTTCCAACAAAAATGTAAGACAGCACAAAAGAAATTCCAGAAAAAATTCCACCTAAAACATAAACACCTAACAATTGTTTATCAGTAAAATAAGTCGAAAATAATCTCCCTGAAAAATGAAGCACCAACAAATTAAAAATCAAATGAAAAAATCCGAAATGAAAAAAATTAAACGTTATTAATGTCCAAGGTGAACTGATAAAAGTCTCTAAATGAGAAGATAAAGCAATCCATGTCGGAATTTCAAATTTACCAACAGAAAATTTATAAAAGAAGACCAACGACAACAAAAAGCAACCTATGTTCCAAAAGATTAACTTTTGTACCATACCTCCTGTTCTGTATTGTAATTTTAAATCATCTAATATGTTCATCTTTTCTCTTTGTTCTAACTTCTATTTTCTGAAATCTATCTGTCCCAACGGTTTTTATTAAACTGATTTTTCTTCCAATACCACATCATGATAAAACCAATTAATGCCCCGCCCAAATGAGCAAAATGAGCAATATTGCTTCCAAATAAACTAAATCCGGTTACCCCTGAAAATAAATCTAACATCACAATCACAGGAACAAAATATTTGGCTTTCACAGGAACCGGAATAAACATCATCATCAACTCGGCATTTGGAAACATAAAAGCAAAAGCCACTAATAATCCGTAAATTGCTCCTGAAGCTCCAACAGCAGAAGCCTGATTTTTAATTGCTGCATCGAATAAAATACGGAAATCTTCAGCAGATAAATTTAACCTATCAAAAATAACTTGCGCATTTTCATATAACAATTTACCCTGAAATTGATTTCCATCATCAAAATTAGTATTTAAAATTGTATGAATATCTGCGGTTGAAATGGTTGTATTCTGCAATTGATTCAATAACGCATGAATTTCATAATAATCAACCCCCGAATGAATTAACGCAGCACCTAACCCACAAGAAAAATAGAAAAATAGAAATTTCTTAGCTCCCCAAAAATGTTCTAATGCACTACCAAAAGAAACCAAGGCAAACATATTAAAAAAGATATGCATTAAACTATTTTTTGAATGCATAAACATGTAAGTAATAGGTTGCCAAAAATGAAATTTATCACTTTCAAAATAATACAATGATAATAAATCATATGATTGAGGAACTATAAAGGCCCCAACATAGCATAAAATATTGATTATCAACAACTGCTTTACAGTATCGGTCATGTTCATCATATCGCAAATTTTTTATCTAAATCTTCTACCGTTAAGGTAATGAAAGTTGGTTTTTGAAAAGGGGAAACATTCGGTTCTTTACATGCAAATAACGAATTTACTAAATTTTCTTGTTCTTTTTCCGTTAAGTAAGTTCCGGTTTTTACTGCCATACTTTTTGCCATCGATTTGGCTATACTATCACTTTGCGAAAAACTACTTTCTGGAATTTCGTTTTGTAAATTCCCAATCAATTCTTCTAAAACAATGGAAACTTCACTTTCTGCCATTCCAATTGGCAACCCAGAAATTTGAACAGAATCAGCATTAAAAGCATCAAAAACAAATCCGGTATTTTCTAAAGACGATTGCAATTCTTTCAATAAAATCATTTCGTCAGATGAAAAATACAATTCCAATGGAAATAACAACTGTTGGCTCGAAGCTTTTTGAACTGTAATATTAGTTAGAAATTGTTCGTATAATACACGTTGATGTGCTCTTCCTTGATCAATAACTAACATTCCCGATTTTATAGCACTAACAATATATTTTTTATGTATTTGATAAGTAGAAGTAGTTTTAGTTTCAACAACCTCATCATCAAACAATTTACTAGAAACTTCTACACTCTCAAACGAAAAAGTTTCAATTTCTTGCGTGTCTTGTTTAAGCCCTACATACAAACTTTCCCAGCTAGATTCCGTTGTTTCTCTTTTATAACTTCCAAAAGAAGACAATGGTTTTGAACTTGTTTTTTCAGCTGCAAACGGATTAAAATTTGAATCCACTTGAATCGTTGGAAAATCAGCTTCTCTATTTTTGTATTCGTAAGGTGTGTCTAAATTAGCATCGCGCTCAAAATCTAAAACCGGTGCCACATTAAACTGTCCTAAACTATGTTTAACAGCCGATCGTAAAATGGCATATAACGAATGTTCGTCGTCGAACTTAATTTCGGTTTTGGTTGGATGAATGTTAATATCGATAGTATGTGGTGGCACTTGCAAATACAAGAAATAACTTGGCTGATTGCCTTCTTTTAATAGACCTTCATAAGCGCTCATAATCGCATGATGCAAATACGCGCTTTTGATATATCTATCGTTCACAAAGAAAAACTGCTCTCCTCTACTCTTTTTTGCAAATTCTGGTTTTCCAACAAAGCCTGAAATTTTAATCAACTCCGTATCTTCTGAAACTGGCACTAATTTTTCATTGGTTTTTCCACCAAAAATATTTACAATACGTTGGCGGTAATTCGAACTTGGTAAATTGTATAATTCACTTCCGTTATGGATCAAAGTAAACGAAATCGATGGATGTGCCATCGCTACACGTTGGAATTCATCCATTACATGACGAAATTCTACCGTTTCCGATTTCAAGAAATTTCTTCTGGCTGGAATATTGAAAAACAAATTCTTAACAGCAAAAGAAGTTCCTTTAGGTAAAACTGCAACATCTTGGGTTACTAATTTACTTCCCTCAATAATGATATGAGTTCCTAGTTCTTCTTGGTCTTGTTTGGTTTTTAATTCCACATGTGCAATCGCAGCAATAGAAGCTAAGGCTTCTCCACGAAAACCTTTGGTATGTAAATCAAATAAATCCTCTGCTTTTCGAATTTTTGAAGTTGCATGACGCTCAAAACACAAGCGTGCATCAGTAGTATTCATACCTAAACCATTATCGATAACCTGAACCAAAGTTTTTCCAGCATCTTTAACGATTAACTTGATATCAGTTGATTTTGCATCTACTGCATTTTCTAACAACTCTTTAACAACAGAAGCAGGTCTTTGAACTACTTCACCAGCAGCAATTTGATTGGCAACATGATCAGGTAAAAGTTGGATTATACTAGCAGCCATTAGATATTTTAAATGATTTATTTGATTTGCAAAAATAAAGAAATTATATGGTGTTTTCTTTATAAAAAAAATAAACCTACATAAAAATGTAGGTTTACTAAAACAAACTTTAAAAACTTAAAATCTAAATTTATATTCTAAATTTAATACTATTGACCTAGTCAAACCATCAGGTCTGGCATCTCTAACTATTAATGGTGTACCTAAATTAAATTCAATCGCATTTTTGTCATTTAATGAATATACCGCCAATAAACTAGCATTTAATGTTAAACCTTTAGATCCACTTATCTGAACTTCCTGATTGTTAACATCTTCAAAAGTATCATTAGCAATATGGTAGATTGGGAGCAAACTTGGGCTTAGTTTCCATTTAGAATTTATAGAATAATTATATCCCAATCTGAATAACAAATCGGGAGCTCTTTCAAATTGATTTGTTGTAAAAAATTCATTAGAACTTGATGGCTTAATAAAAGTATTATTGTTTTTATTCAAGGGGTGTTGGTAACCCAAAGCAAAAAATAAATTTTTATATTTTTTTGAAACCCCAAAAATTAAATCATAAGTTCCTAAACTAGGTTGTAAATCCATTGGTAAAGCCATGCCATTCTCTTTCACATTTCCGTCTGTAAAAGGAATTTTCAACCCAACACTTGCACTTACTGTGGGATTAACTATATAATCTGCTATTATAAAACCATCAGATAAACTACTTGATGAAACTGTTTCTTTTGTTTGATTAATGTAATTTATTCTTGTACCAATATTTAATTTTTCTGTAATTTTATATTGGTACTCTAAGTACATCCCAAATACAGAAATATCAAAATCTGCACTACCATGATTAACTCCAAATTTTAACGTATGTTTTATAGAATCTACAGCTGTTCCATATTTCATGTTTTCTGAAGTGCAAAATCCAGCATCACTACAACCTTGCGAAAAAACAGCATTACTAGCCCATAAAATTAAAACAAATACAACTTTTTTCATCAAATCCATTTTGGTTATCTAATTCGAAATTCGAATTAATAAAATATTATAAACGAACTAAAACTAATACCACAAAATTACATTCTAAAAAAACAAAAAAGTGTTAGATAGCTAACACTTTTTACTTATGGAGAATAATTTGTTTTCGTTCAAAAGTCAATACTTTTTCATTTTGAAGCTCATTAATAAGAACATTCAGGGTTGGGCGAGACAAACCAATTAATGAAGCAATTTCTTTTTGAGTAAATGGATGTTTAATAACAGTATCACCGGTAACTGCATTTGTAAACCCATAGTCATCAGACAACTCTTTTAAAAATTCTAATAATCGTGTTTTAGCATCCTTAAAAAGCATAATCTGCAATCTTCTTTCTAACTTTTTAAAACGATATCCTATGAATTTATATATGGAGATGCTGAATTCAGAATTTCGCCTCAACAGTTCATGCATCATATCTAAAGAAACCACACAAGTTGATACCTCGTTATCTAGTGCTTGGGCAAATTCGTTTCGTTTTTCTTCTCCTAATATGGCTTTCTCACCAAAAATTTGTCCTTTTATTAAAATGGCTGTAATTATTTCATCACCATCATCTGTTATATATCCTACTTTTATTTTACCAGAATTAACTAAAAAAACTTTATTTGCAACATCGTTTTCAAAATAGATATAATCCCCTTTTTTAAAATAATTAAAAGCGTGATCTTTTTTATATTCTTGGAACTTATGAGGACATAGAATTTGAAAAACATCAATATTATCAAAAAACCATATTGCGTTATTCATATACATTATTTTAGTTATTTCTTAAAAATGGAAAAGTCAAAATCAATTACATACATAAAAATAAAAAGTAGAATCAAAACAATAATCATTATACGCATATTAAAATGACGATTCCCTCTATGTCTGCTATTTACTCGGGCTTCACTCCAATGCGCTCTAAAATCATTATAATTTACAGATTCACGATCTCTTCTAATAGCCGAGTCAAAATCGAATGGATTTTCTACTTCTTTCCCTTTATAATGTCGAGGTGTGTAGTTGAATTTTCTATTTTGTGGTAATTTAAACGAACCTCTTCCAAACTTAAACATAACACATTATTTTTTTCAAATTTAACAAATTAATTACTTTTTAAATCTAATTATTTGTGAGTTGTCCTAAAAAAGGTTGACTCGTTAATAATCCAAATATAGTTAAATCGTAACAGAATTAATTCTGTTACGATTTATTTTTTTCCATTGTTTTAAATGTATTATTTTTTGTTGATGTGCTTGGTTTGGAGTTATCATATTAATTGACATATGTATTCTAAAATTGTTGTATAAAGTTATGGCCTGTGTAACTTGTTTGTTTAAATTTTGATAGTTTTCAAATATTTCATGTAAACCAAATTCTTCTTTTAAAATTCCATTTACTCTTTCTGCCACTGCATTTTCATATGGGTCGTATTCTTGCGTCATACTAATTAAAATATTGTTTTTCTTTAACAATTCGGTATACTCTTTACTACAGTATTGTAAACCTCTATCAGAATGGTGAATGAGTTGATTTTTTGTTTTCCTCTTAATCAAAGCCATTTCTAAAGCTTTTACAGTAGTTGAGCTCATTAAATTATCTGACAATTGATATCCTACAATTTTCTTGGAACACGCATCAGTGAGTAAATGCAAATAATATGTTTTCTCTTTTGTTCGTAAATATGTTATATCAGCAACCCAAACCTGCTCAGGTCTGTTAAGTACTAAATTGCTAATTAAATTTGGATAGCGTTTCATCCAATGTCTTGAATTTGTTGTTTTGTAATATCTTCGAGCTTTAGGAACTTGTAAATATTCTGCTTTTAAAAAATCTAAAAAATTATCCCGACCAATTGATATATGGTGTTTTATAAATTCATCTTGTAACATTACATGAAGTTTTTTACCACCTGTTCGGGGTAATTGCTTACGAATAGTAACTACCAAACTTCGTAATAATTCTGAGTTGTATTTAGGTGTTTTTACCTTTGACTTTCGCTTGTAAAATGCTTGTTTTGTGTATCCAAACAGTTCGCATAACTCATAAATAGTCAATGAACTATTTATATTTATTTCTTCGACTGCTTGGAACCAGACTTTTTTACAATATCAATTTTAAGTTCACGTTCAGCTATTTCAATAAATCGTTTAAATACTTTTAATTCTTCTTCTTTTTTCGCTAATTGAGCTTCTAGCTCTTTTATACGCTGTTGTTGAGGATCTTTCATAGGACGACCAATAGTTAATTTATCTTCATAGGTAAATTTACCATATTTTTTTAACCATCTTGGTATACAACTACTACCTAAAATATTGTAACGTCTTCGAAGCTCTGCTTTTGTAAATAAACCCCTCTCAAATTCACTTACAACTTGACGTTTAAATGCTTCGCTGTAAATTTGTGGGACAGTTGGAATTTTTGAAATTTTCTTTTTTGTTGACATATTATGTGATTTTTAGTCAACTTTTTTCAGGACAAGACATTGTTAACAAAAATCCCGCCATAAAAGCGGGATTTATAATTTTCTATAGTAAAAATTAAACTTTTTTATTCAAATCTATCATTTTAATGGCTGCTATTGCAGCTTCTACACCTTTATTTCCGTGCTTTCCTCCGCTTCTGTCAAGCGATTGTTGCATATTGTTATCGGTTAACACGCAAAAAATTGTAGGCACATCATATAAAAGATTTAAATCTTTCATACCTTGAGTAACCCCTTCACAAACAAATTCGAAATGCATCGTTTCTCCTTTGATTACACAACCAATAACGATTACTGCGTCCAACTCTAATTTTTCATGCATTTGTCGTGCACCAAAAATCAATTCAAAACTTCCAGGAACATTCCAACGAATAATGTTTTCTTGCAAAGCTCCACAATCGGTTAAAGCGGAAAAAGCTCCATTATACAAGCCTTCTGTTACTTGTTCATTCCATTCTGAAACAACAATCCCAAACCGAAAGTCTTTCGCATTTGGGATTGTGTTTTTATCGTAATTTGATAAATTTTTATTTTCTGTTGCCATTATTTTTCTGTCAATGCAATAAAAGCATCAATATTTAAACCTTCTTTAGAAGTTTCATATTTTTCTTTGATCTCTACAAATAATTTGTGCGCTTCTTCTTTCTTTCCAGCCACTAAATTTAATTGAGCAGCTTTCAACAAAAATCTTGGAGTTGTAAATTCATTTTCAGAAGCTTCTGCAGCTTGCTTGTAATATGAAATAGCTTCATCAACTTTATTTGTTTCTGATAAAGCATCTCCAATAGCACCTAAAGCAATTGGTTTTAAAATAGCATCATCAGACTTAAATTTCTCTAAATAAGTAATCGCATTTTTGAAATCACCTAAGTTTAAATAAGCCATACCAGCATGATAGTTGGCTAAATTTCCAGCTGCAGTTCCTGAATATTGATCAGCTACCGCTAAGAAACCTAATTTACCTTCTCCACCATTAAGAGCTAATTTGTATAAAGAATCATTCTTTTCTGAAGCATCAACCGCTTGTTGAAAAAATTGTTGCGCTTGAAAAATTTCATTTGCAGCTTTTTCTTCATTAGGCTCAACAACAAAACGATTGTATAACAAGTAAGATAATGTACCAATCGCAATTGCACCTACAATACCTAAAAGTAATTTTTGATTTTTTGCTACCCAATCCTCAGTTTTAGAAGCTGTTTCATCTAAAGTATTGAATACCTCAGCTGTAGTACTATCTTGTACATCAATTGCTTCTACTTCTTCAAACTCATTTTCAACTTTTGCTTCTTCAGGTTTTGGGGCTTTGTAACCTCTTTTGTTATATGTTGCCATTTATTTTTAATTTAATGAGGTGCAAAAATATAATTTTTATTAAAATTTAAAACCATTTTTGTAGATATTTTTAAGAATTTCAATTTACTTTTGCAGGAAGTCTTACTTTTACTCATCAAACAACCTTTAATTATTGTGTTTTTAAAACAATTATCTTTACTTAATTATAAGAATTTAGCCCAAATCGAATTTGATTTTGATGCTAAAATTAATTGTTTTGTAGGAAAAAATGGTGTTGGAAAAACCAATATTTTAGATGCAATTTACCATTTAGCTTATGGAAAAAGCTATTTCAATCCCTTAGCAATTCAAAACATCAAACATGGCGAAGAGTTTTTCGTGATTGACGCTTTGCTTCATAAAAATGGCAAAGAGGAAAAAATAGTTTGCAGTTTAAAAAAAGGACAAAAAAAGACCATCAAGCGAAATGGAAAAGTTTATGAAAAACTTTCTGAACATTTGGGATTAATTCCTTTGGTAATCATTTCGCCTTCCGATGCTGATTTGATTGTGGAAGGAAGTGAAACAAGAAGAAAATTTATTGATAGCGTTATTGGAACATTAGATAACCAATATTTACAATTACTGATTCAATATCAAAAAACGTTAGCGCAGCGCAATGCTTTATTGAAATACTTCGCTTTAAACCAGACTTTTGATTCTGATAATTTATCGATTTACAACGAATTATTAAGTGAAACCGGACAATTAATCTTCGAAAAAAGAAACCAATTTTTGAACGATTTTATCCCGATTTTCCAAAAACATCACACTAATATTTCGGGAGGAAATGAATCGGTTGCTTTGCGTTACGAAAGTCAATTGTTCGAAAAAGATTTATCATCACTTTTAGAAGAATCGTTACAAAAAGACCGAATTATTCAATATACAAGTTCTGGAATTCACAAAGATGATTTGGTTTTTGAGATTGATGGTTTCCCGATTAAGAAATTTGGCTCACAAGGCCAACAGAAATCATTTTTGATAGCTCTGAAATTGGCACAATTCGAGTTTATGAAAAAACAAAGTGGCGAATTACCAATTCTTCTTTTTGATGATATTTTCGATAAATTAGACGAAACACGTGTGCAAAAAATTGTCACTATGGTAAATGATGCTGTTTTTGGACAAATTTTTATTTCCGACACGCATGCAGAACGAACGGAGATGATTATCAAAGAAACGCATCAATCGTATAAAATGTTTTTGATTGAAGATTGATGATTATGGATTTTAGATTTAAGAAGTTTTGAACTTGATTTTTGGAATTTCTACTATATACATTACATTTGAAAAAAATTATTCCACCATGAATATTCAAACCAATTTCTCTTTAAAAAATTATAACACTTTTGGAATTGAAGCTAAAGCTAAACAGTTTGTTTCTGTTTCATCTATCGATGAATTAAAAGAAGTGTTGAGAGCAAACAACGATATTTTTATTTTGGGTGGCGGAAGCAATATGTTGTTAACGCAAAACATTGAAAAATTAGTCGTTCATGTGAACTTAAAAGGAAGAGAAATTGTTGAAGAAAACGATGATTTTGTCATCGTAAAAGCGCAAGCTGGCGAAAATTGGCATGAATTTGTACTTTGGTGCATCAACCAAAATTTCGGCGGAATTGAAAACTTATCTTTGATTCCTGGAAATGTAGGTACAACTCCTATTCAAAATATTGGAGCTTATGGTGTGGAAATTAAAGACACGATGTTTTCGTGCGATGCTTTGAATTTGAAAACATTAGCAATTGAAAAGTTTACCAATGCGCAATGTAAATTTGAATACCGTGAAAGTGTTTTCAAAAACGAATTAAAAAACCAATACATCATAACTTCGGTTAGTTTTAAATTAACGAAGAAAAACCACAAAGTTTCTACAACTTATGGCGCTATTGAAACCGAATTAAAACAAAACGGAATAGAAAACCCAACCTTAAAAGACGTTAGCAATGCTGTAATTGCCATTCGTCGAAGTAAATTACCAGATCCAAAAGAATTAGGCAACAGTGGAAGTTTCTTCAAAAACCCGATTATTGCAAAAGAAGTCTACGAAAAAGCAAAAGCACTTCACCCAGAAATGCCTCATTATGTAGTTTCGGAAACGGAGGTAAAAGTTCCGGCTGGTTGGCTAATTGAACAAGCTGGTTTTAAAGACAAACGTTTTGGCGATGCTGGAGTTCATAAAAATCAAGCTTTGGTTTTAGTCAATTACGGAACAGCAACAGGAGCCGAAATTGTAGCACTTTCGAGAAATATCCAACAAACGATTTTAGAAAAATTCGGAATTGCTATTGAAGCGGAAGTGAATATTATTTAGTTGGGAGTTGGGAGTTTAAAATCTTTGCATGCTTTGCTAAAAAACTTTGCGAACTTTACGTTTAAATTCTGAACTTGATTTGAATTTTCTTTTGTAAATTTGCAGTTCAAAATAGAAAAAAATGAAACTTGTATTAGTAACCATTGGACTTTTAGGACTTGCATTTGCAGGTATCGCGATAAAAATTTGGGCAAAAAAAGACGGAAAATTTGCTGGAACTTGTGCTAGCCAAAGTCCGTTTTTAAATAAAGATGGAGAAAACTGTAGCTACTGCGGAAAAACTCCTGAACAAATGAAAGATTGCAGCGAACCTTCGCATTCTTAATTTTCTAAACTTTATGATACTAATGATACTTTTAATCGCATTTGCGGTTATCGTGTTTATTCAATTTATTTATTACCTTTTTATTTTCGGAAAATTCTCTTTTGGTAAAAAACCAGAAGGAACTCCGAAACGTTTACCTATTTCCATTATTGTCTGTGCTAAAAACGAAGAAGAAAATATCAAAAAGTATTTTCAAACTTTGGTGAGCCAAAACTATCCAGATTACGAAATTGTCTTAATTGACGATGCTTCGAGCGATGAAACCTTGGAACTTTTTGAAGCGTATGAAAAGCAATATCCAAATGTAAAATTGGTAAAAGTTCAAAACAATGAAGCCTTTTGGGGTAATAAAAAATTTGCGCTAACCTTAGGAATCAAAGCCGCAAAAAACGAGTATTTAGTATTTACCGATGCGGATTGTTATCCAGCTTCAAACGATTGGTTGTTGCAAATTTCAACTCAATTTACCAAAGAAAAAACGATTGTTTTAGGCTATGGCGCTTACGAAAAAGTAAAGAATTCCTTCCTAAATAAAATCATTCGTTTTGAAACGATGTTAACCGCTACGCAATATTTTTCTTGGGCAAAAATTGGCAAACCTTATATGGGTGTTGGTCGTAATTTAGCTTACAAAAAAGAAGAATTTTTCAACGTTCGAGGTTTTATGGATCACATGAAAATTCGTTCAGGGGATGATGATTTGTTTATTAATCAAGCAGCAACAAATAAGAATACAGCAATTTTATATACACCAGAAAGTTTCACTTTTTCGGAACCAAAAACTACTTTTTCATCTTGGATGTACCAAAAAAGAAGACATGCTACGACTGCAAATTACTACAAAGGATTTGATAAATTTCAGTTGGGATTATTTTTCTTTAGTCAGTTTTGGTTTTTAGCTTTAGCGATTATTTTGTTAGCCTTTCAATTCCAATGGATGATTGTGACTGGAATTATTGTTTTCAGATATTTATTCACTTGGATTTCTTTAGGTTATGCCGCTGGAAAACTAAAAGAAAAAGATGTGATGTATTGGTATCCAATTATAGAAATTGTGCTTATCTTTACCCAACTGAGCGTATTTTTTAGAAACCTCATCTCAAAACCAATACATTGGAAGTAAATTCGGTAATTATTCAAGAAAATATTGAAAAAGCAAAAAAGGGAGACCAAGTTGCTTTCACCTTTCTATTGGATTTTTTCTGGAATGAAGTGTACGGATTCATGCTAAAACGCACCGAAAACGAAACCGACACTGAAGACATCGTAATTGAAACTTTCGCAAAGGCATTTGATAAAATCGCAACCTATAATCCTGAATACGGTTTTAATACTTGGTTGATTGCGATTGCAAAAAACGTTCATATCGACATGCTTCGCAAAAAGAAATCATCTTTATTTATTGAAATGAATGACGAAGAAGATCACCAAGCTTACAGTGTTGCCGATGAATCCAATTCTGCGGAAGACGAATTAATTATCGAGCAAAATTTAGCGCAATTACTCCAATATATCAAACAATTAAAACCTGCTTATCAAGAAGTCATTCAAATGCGTTATTTTCAAGAAATGACCTATCAAGAAATGGCAGAACAAATTAATGAACCGCTTAATAACATCAAAATTAAATTACTTAGAGCAAAGAAATTATTGGCTGAGATTATTTCTGGAAAATAAAATTCTAAACAAATCTTAAAACTTTCCATTCTTCTATAGAAATCCATCATTTCTAATTATCTTTGCCTATCAAAATTTTGATTATGGACACGGCTATTGACAATGTTTTTCCACCAAGAGAACCCAAACCAAAATGGTTACGCGTAAAATTACCAACCGGTAAAAACTACACCGAACTTAGAGGTTTAGTAGACAAATACAAACTGAATACGATTTGTACTTCGGGAAGTTGTCCTAATATGGGCGAATGTTGGGGCGAAGGAACAGCAACTTTCATGATTTTAGGAAACATTTGTACGCGTTCGTGCGGCTTTTGTGGTGTAAAAACCGGTCGCCCTGAAACGGTGGATTGGGACGAACCTGAAAAAGTAGCGCGTTCTATCAAAATTATGAACATCAAACATGCGGTTATTACGAGTGTGGATCGTGATGATTTAAAAGACATGGGTTCAATTATTTGGGCAGAAACCGTGAAAGCCATTCGCCGAATGAATCCAAATACGACTTTAGAAACGTTAATTCCAGATTTTCAGGGGAATACAAGAAATATAGACCGAATTATTGAAGTAGCTCCAGAAGTAGTTTCGCACAACATGGAAACCGTAAAACGTTTGACGCGTGAGGTTCGTATTCAAGCGAAATATGAGAAAAGTTTGGAAGTACTTCGCTATTTAAAAGAGCAAGGCATCAAAAGAACAAAATCGGGTATCATGTTAGGTTTAGGTGAAACTGAGGAAGAAGTAATTCAGGTCCTACATGATTTAGCTGATGCAAAAGTGGATATTGTTACTATAGGTCAGTACTTACAACCAAGTAAAAAGCATTTACCTGTTAAAGAATATATTACACCAGAGCAATTTGCTAAATACGAAAAAATCGGAAAAGAATTAGGTTTTAGACATGTGGAAAGCGGTGCTTTAGTACGTTCGTCTTATCATGCGGAGAAACATATCCATTAAGCGGGAAGCTGGATGATGGATGCTGGAAGTTTTTTAAATGCCGAATTCAAATAATTAAGCTTAGTTACACTAACTTTTCAACTTGAAACTTGAAACTTGAAACAAAAACATTGAAACCTGAAACAAAAATAAAAATTGCTATTAATGGTTTTGGAAGAATTGGACGTAATTTATTCCGATTGCTTTTGAATCATCCTACTATTGAAGTAGTTGCCATCAACGACATTGCCGATAATAAAACAATGGCGCACTTGGTAAAATACGATAGCATTCATGGTGTTTTGAATCAGAATGTTTCATTTTCTGAAGATTCGATTATAATCGATGACAAATCTTTTTTATTTTTTCACGAAAGAGAAATTATAAATTTAGATTGGAAATCGGTAAACGTTGATATTGTTATTGAATCGACAGGGAAATTCAAAACGTTTGAAGAGATAAACCAACATATTTTAGCTGGAGCAAAAAAAGTAATTCTTTCGGCACCATCTGAAGTAGATGAAATTAAAACCGTTGTTTTAGGGGTAAACGAACACATTTTAGATGGAAGTGAAACGATAATTTCCAACGCAAGTTGTACGACAAATAACGCAGCTCCGATGATTAAAATCATTCAGGAATTGTGCGAAATTGAACAAGCGTACATCACAACGGTTCACTCCTACACTACCGACCAAAGTTTACACGACCAGCCCCATAAAGATTTACGTAGAGCTCGTGGCGCAGCGCAATCAATTGTTCCAACAACAACCGGTGCAGCAAAAGCTTTGACAAAAATTTTCCCAGAATTAGAAGGAAAAATGGGCGGTTGCGGTATTCGTGTTCCAGTTCCAGATGGTTCGTTGACTGATATTACATTCAATGTAAAACGTCAAGTTTCAATTGAAGAAATCAATCAAGCATTTAAAAAAGCGTCTGAAACTAATTTTAAAGGAATTTTAGATTACACAGAAGACCCAATTGTTTCTGTGGATATTATTGGAAATCAAAATTCTTGTTTGTTTGATGCGCAATTAACTTCTGTTATTGACAAAATGGTTAAAATTGTAGGTTGGTACGACAATGAAATTGGTTATTCTTCTCGATTAATTGACTTAATTACATTCGTTTCTAAAAAATAAAGTTTTTTATTAACGCTAAAAAACTTAAATTGCAGGGTTAAATTTAATTGTTAACTCTTGAAAAATCTTTTTTTCATATTATTTATTTTAATTTCTTCAACGAATATTGGTTTTTCGCAGTCAGCTGTTTATAAAGAAGCTGCTAAAATAACCGATAGTTCTGATTATTATTTAGAAGTAGGTTTGTTTAACAAAGAGGATAAAAAATCCTACTCTAAAGCTATTTTGTTTACCGAAAAAGCTATTGAATATGCTAAAAAAAATAATTTAGAAGAAAAGCTTGGTGATTCGTACTTACAACTTGCAACCATTTTCTTTGAATTGGAGAAAAATGACTTAGCAATTGATTACTACATAAGAGCTGTAAGTCTTTTTAGTAAGAAAAATCCAAAATCTAATATTGCTCTCGCCTATTACGGTTTAGGAAAATGCTATTTAATTAAAAACAATATAGATTTAGCAGAAACCTATTTTGAAAAAGCTGCAACGGTTTATGAAAAATTAAATTTTTCAGATGCTATTGAACTTATTAATCTTCAAAAAGCTATCATTAAAAAAGAGAAAGGATATAATGATGAAGCAAGTGCAATTTTAAAAAGTGTAATTGATAATATTAATGATGACAGCGCCTTAATAAGTACAAAAACAGAAGCTTACATTCAATTAAGCGAACTAGAATTAATAAAAAACAATTATCCTCAAGCTATTGATTATTTAAATCTTGCTCTATTAAACAATAAATATGGCAATAAAGATGTAAAATTTACCAAACGAATTTATAAGCTATTAAGTACTTCTTATGAAAAGAATAATAATATTTTAAGTTCTAATTTGTATTTAAAAAGATATGTTCACCTTACAGATTCTTTAAGTAAATTAAACAACAATAATTTAACTGAAAATACGGTAGATAAAATTCAATTTGACAAGCAGCTTAAAACCATTGAGCAATTAGATAAAGAAAGAAAAAGCCAACAAAAGACACTACAGTTTTCAAAATTAATTAGTATTTTAAGTATTGCTTTAATTTCTATTTTATCCTTATTGAGTTTATCTTTATACAAAAACAATAAAATAAGAACGAGCACTAATAAGCTGTTAAAAGATAAAAACAAAGAATTAACGCTTGAAAAAGAAAAAGCAGAGCGAGCATCAAAAGCTAGAGCTGATTTCTTATCTACAGTAAGTCATGAACTTAGAACTCCTCTTAATGCAATTAATGGAATTACCTATCTTTTGTTACAAGAAAAACCAAAAGTTAGCCAACTCAATTATTTAAAATCCTTAGAGTTTTCTGGAAATTACTTGTTGAACTTCATTAATGACATTTTAGAAATTAACCGACTTGAATCGGATAAAGTTTTTATTGAAAAAATCAATTTTAATTTATTGGAATTGTGTGAAAATATTTCAGCTTCATTTAAAGAATTTATCAATGAAAATAACATTAATTTTCATTTAAATATAGACAGATCTGTAAATTATAATTTGAAAGGTGACCCTACAAAATTATCCCAAATTTTTATTAACCTATTAAACAATGCCATTAAATTTAGTAAAGATGGCGATGTTTGGTTTACAATAAATGTAAAATCAGAAAATCCTAACTCTTTACACTTATTTTTCGAAGTAAAAGATAATGGAATTGGAATTGCCAAAGACAAACAAGAAGCTATTTTTGATAGTTTCAGTCAAGGTTCTGTAGAAATTAATAGAACTTATGGTGGAACCGGACTTGGATTGTCTATTGTGAAAAAGATTTTAGAAATAATGGGAAGTCAAATTCATTTGCAAAGTGAACCCGGCAAAGGAAGTACTTTTAGTTTTGAACTAGAATTTGAAAAAGGAATTAATGAAAACATTACCATTGATCATAATGTAAATATTGAAATTTTAAATAAAAAAAATATTCTACTTGTTGAGGACAATAAAATCAATCAAATGATTACCCAAAAAATGTTAGAAAAAAGAGGGATTTCATGCAAAATAATTGATAATGGTGAAGATGCAATTCATGAAATTAAGGACAATAATTATGATTTAATCCTTATGGATGTTCACCTTCCAGGAATCAACGGAACTGAAGCTACTAGCGAAATAAGAAAGTTTAATACTCAAACTCCAATTATTGCATTAACTGCAATTTCTCTAAATGAAAATAGAGAAATGCTCTTGTCCTACGGCATGAATGAAGTAATCACCAAACCTTTTGAACCCGAGCATTTCTATAATGTAATTACTAAATATTTATCTAGTACTGAATAATTAAATTTTTAATTAAATTTCTAACATGAGGCTCTGCTTTTTTTGCTGCTTCTAAAACCTCTTCGTGATTTACTTCTTCAATATTATCTTCGTCACCCATATCTGTAATAACTGATACTCCAAAGCATTCCATATCCATATGCCTTGCTACAATTACTTCAGGAACGGTTGACATCCCTACACAATCAGCCCCAACGGCTTTTACCATTTTATATTCTGCAAGTGTTTCAAAAGTTGGACCTTGTAATCCTAAGTAAATTCCTGTTTTAAGATAAATATTTAAATCTTCTGCCAATTCAAATGCTTTATCAATCATTGCTTTAGAATAAGGCTCGCTCATATTAACAAATCTAGGTCCAAAGCGTTCATCATTATGTCCTCTTAACGGATGTTCAGGCATCATATTAATATGATCCGTAATTACCACAACATCTCCTATAACATATTCTGGATTAACTCCTCCAGATGCATTGGAAACTATCAATTTTTCAACTCCTAAATATTTCATCACACGAACAGGAAACGTTACTTGTTTCATATCGTACCCTTCATAAAAATGAAAACGCCCTTGCATGGCTACCACTTTTTTCCCTTGAATATTTCCAAACACTAAAGCCCCTTTATGACCTTGAACTGTTGAAATAGGAAAATTAGGAATATCGGAATAAGGCAATGTATATTCTATCGTAATGTCTTCTGTAAATCCTCCTAATCCAGAACCTAAAATCACTCCATATTCTGGAGTAAAATTGGTTTTATCTTTAATATAACTAACTGTTTCTTGAACTTTGTCCCACATAATCTTCTATCGTTTTATCAATGTTTGTATTTAAAAAAGTTGATTTTATTGGTAAATAAAACAATTGCTCTTTAGGCAATAATCCATTTAAACGAACAAAATCTTTTTCTGTTGTAATAATTTTACTTCCATTGGCTTTTGCCAAAATTTGCTCACAATCTTGTTTTGAAAAATGATGATGATCTGGAAAAACCAAAGTATCATCTGTTTCATTTTTTAGAAAATCGAAAAACAATTTAGGCTTTGCAATTCCTGCTACCAACACTTTGCTTTCTGATTGAATTTCTGAAACCAACAATTGGCTATCATTTCCAAAAATACAATCGTCGTACTGAATTGTGGTGAAGAAAACAGGTTGTTTGACCTTAAGTTTTTCTTTAATTTTCTGTTGGGCAATTTCGGACAAATCCTTTGGACATTTTGTGACAATTATCATATCAGCTCGCTTTTTACCTGAAGAAGGTTCACGTAAATTCCCGAAAGGCAAAATATAGTCATCACAAAACAAATCATCGTAAGCAGTAAGTAAAATATAAAATCCTGCTTTTACTTTTCTGTGTTGAAAAGCGTCGTCTAGTAAAATAACATCAGGCTTATCTTTAAGTTGTAATAAATTTTCAATTCCGTTTTTTCTATTCGCATCAACTGCAACTTGAATATTTGGGAATTTAGAATAAAACTGAAAAGGTTCATCACCAATAGAACTTGCCGTAGCCTTTTTATCAGCTAAAATAAAACCATCGGTTGAACGCTTATAACCGCGACTCAAAACAGCCACCTTATATTTGTCAGAAAGCAATCGGATTAAATATTCAATTTGAGGTGTTTTTCCAGTTCCGCCAACGCTAAGATTTCCAACAGCAATTATCGGTAAATCAAATTCAGCAGCATTAAAAAACCCTTTATCATACAACCAATTTCGGATATAAGTAATCAGCCAATACAATAAGGCTAAAGGGAAAAGTATTTTTCGAAGGAAATTCATAGGTTATTTATCAGAATAATGTCCCATTGCAGAAACTATTGTTACTGTAACGATATTTTCTTCAACTTTGTAAATCATTCTGTCTTTAGCATTAATTCTTCTGGACCAATAACCTGAAAATTCATATTTTAAAGCTTCTGGATTTCCAATTCCCTCAAAAGGTGTTTCTGAAAGTTCAAAAAGTATTTTTTCAATTTTCTTTATAGTAGCTTTATTGCCAGATTTGTAGTGTGCTTGTAAATCTTTTCTAGCAATTGAATCAAAATCTACAAAATACTTCCCCATATATCGTCAAGATTTAACCTTGTAACATCACCATTTTTAATATTTTCCTCCGCTTTTTTCATTTTTGCAATAAAAGCATCACTGTAAATACTTTTTTCTTTTTTGGGTTTTTTATCATCGGACTTAATAATCTCAACGTCTTTACCTTCGGCAAAAAAAGTTTTAGCAAACTCTAAGAAAGCTTTGCCTTTTTTTGAACGCTCGTTAATTTTAATGGTTATTGTTGTCATAACAGATGAATTTGTATTTACAAATATACAAAAATCGTGCTAATATATTTTCTGTCAAAAATCGTAATATTACTAAATTGAATTTTTATCTTTGATATATAAAAAAAACATCATGAAACTTTCCAATATACTTTCTGTTTTAGAAGAAATGGCACCACTAGGTTATGCCGAAGATTTTGATAATGTTGGACTTTTAGTAGGTAACCCAAATCAGGAAATTTCTGGCGTTTTAGTTTGTCATGATGCATTGGAATCTGTGATTGATGAAGCTATTTCAAAAAAATGTAATTTGGTGGTTTGCTTCCATCCTATTTTATTTTCGGGAATTAAGAAAATTACGGGTAAAAATTATGTAGAACGCGCCATTTTAAAAGCAATTAAAAATGATATTGCGATTTATGCCGTTCATACTGCGTTAGACAATCATCAAAAAGGCGTGAATAAAATTTTCTGTGATGCTTTAGGTTTGAAACATTCTAAAGTGTTGATTCCGAAAGAAAATTACATTCAAAAATTAGTTACCTATACGATTCCTGAAAACTTTGAAAAATTGCGAAATGCTTTATTTGATGCCGGGGCTGGAACTATTGGAAACTATGAAGATTGCAGTTTTAATTCGAAAGGAATTGGAACCTACATGGGCAATGAAAATTCGAATCCGGAAATTGGAGAGCGCTTTGAGTTTGTAGAAAACGAAGAAATCAAAATTGAAATGACGTTTGAAAAGCATTTACAAGGTAAAATCTTGAAGGCTTTGTTTAAAAATCATATTTATGAAGAAGTGGCTTACGAAATTTATCAATTGGAAAACAAACATCAAAATATTGGATTGGGGCGAGTTGGCGAATTAGAAAATTCGATTTCTGAGACCGAGTTTTTACAATTGGTAAAGGAGAAATTACAATGTGATGGTATCAGACATTCCGCTTTCACTGGAAAGCCAATAAAAAAAGTAGCCGTGTTAGGAGGAAGCGGAAGTTTTGCTATAAAAAATGCAATTTCCTCAGGAGCAGATGCTTATCTTACAGCCGACTTAAAATATCATCAATTCTATGAAGCTGAAAATCAGTTACTTTTAGCTGATATTGGACATTTTGAAAGCGAAAGATTTACAAAAAATTATATTGTTGATTTTCTTAAAGAAAAAATCACTAATTTTGCACCGAATTCGCTAGAAAGCGGAATTCTTTTATCAGAAGAAAATACAAATCCAGTTAAGTACTTTTAAATATGGCAACAATCAAAGAGCTAAGTGTAGAAGATAAGTTAAGAGCCCTTTATGCTTTACAACTAGTTGATTCTAAAATAGACGAAATAAGAAATGTAAGAGGAGAATTACCTCTTGAAGTAGAAGATTTAGAAGATGAAGTAGCAGGACTTTCTACTCGTTTAGAAAAACTAAAAAGCGATTTAGAGACAATTGACGAGCAAATCAAAGACAAGAAAAATGCAATTGACGAACACAAAGCTGCGATTAAAAAATATTTAGAGCAACAAAAAAATGTTCGTAATAATAGAGAATTCAACTCTTTAACTAAAGAAGTGGAGTTTCAGGAATTAGAAATTCAATTAGCTGAAAAACACATTAAAGAAATGAAAGCTTCTATTGAGCACAAAAAAGAAGTTTTAGCTCAAACAAAAGAAAAATTAGAAGGTAAACAAACGCACCTAAAACATAAGAAAGCTGAATTAAGCGACATTATGGCTGAAACTGAAAAAGAAGAAAACTTCTTATTAGGTAAATCAGAAGAATTAAGAGGTCAAATCGAAGAGCGTTTATTAGCTGCTTACGACAGAATTAGAAACAGTGTTAGAAATGGTTTAGCAGTTGTTTCTATTGAGCGTGGCGCTTCTGCTGGTTCATTCTTTACCATTCCACCTCAAACGCAAATGGAAATTGCTGCTCGTAAAAAAATCATTACAGATGAGCACAGTGGAAGAATCTTAGTAGACGGTGTTTTAGCTGACGAAGAAAGAGAAAAAATGGAGAAATTATTTGCTAGCATCTAATTGAATCCTTTTCCAAATAAATGAAAGTCCTTTTTTAAAAGGGCTTTTTTTGTTTTAAGATGCAAAGAATATTTCTGTAGAAAACTTGCTAATCACCATTCACTATTCACTATTTACTAAAAAAACCTATCTTTGCACAATGGAAGAAAACACAGTACGCATCAACAAATATTTATCGGAAATCGGCTTTTGTTCTCGTAGAGAAGCGGATCGATTGATTGAGCAAGGAAGAGTAACCATAAACGGAAAAGTTCCGGAAATGGGCACAAAAGTGGCGCCTGGTGATGAAGTTCGTGTGAATGGAGTTTTAGTTGAGGACAAAAAACAAAAACACATCTATTTAGCTTTCAACAAACCCGCTGGAATCGAATGCACGACCAACCAAAAAATTAAGGATAACATTGTAGATTACATCAATTATCCAGAGCGTATTTTTCCTATTGGACGATTAGATAAAGCCAGTGAGGGTTTGATTTTCATGACGAGTGACGGCGATATTGTAAATAAAATTCTTAGAGCAAGAAACAACCACGAAAAAGAATACATCGTAACCGTAAACAAACCCATTACCGACCGATTTATTGACCGAATGGCAAACGGAATTCCAATTTTGGAAACGATTACCAAGAAATGTAAAGTAGAACAAATTAGCAAATACGTTTTCCGAATTATTTTAACTCAAGGTTTAAATAGACAAATACGAAGAATGTGTGAATACTTAGATTACGAAGTAACAGCTTTAAAACGTACGCGTATTATTAATATTTCCTTAGATGTACCAGAAGGAAAATACCGCCATCTTACCGATAAAGAAATTACCGAATTAAACCAATTAATTGCACCTTCTAGCAAAACCGAAGAAGCAAGTTTACCAAGTAATAAAGGGAAATTTAGTGGAAAGAGGAATTATGGGGAGAGGAATAGGTAAAAATTAAAACTTCAAGTTGCTCCAAAAATCTTCGTTATAATTAATTTTCTCAAATGAATGTACTTCATCCTTATTTTTTATTAGTTTAGGATTCTGAATGTTAAAATCCTTCCAATTTGAATGTGCTGTTATTTCAAATTCTTCGTTATCTGTTTTATCATTATAAACATTCCCAGATAAAACACTTGTAGATTGTACAATGAAATAATGCTCACCATTTTTTGTAAATTCTGTAAGCATGGATTCGTTTTTATATTCTTTAGAAGAGTATTTTGATAAAGAATTTTTAAGATGAAACCCCTCTCTAAACTGTTCAGGGAATTCGGTTACTGACCAATTTTCAAAAATCTTTACAATGGCAAAATCTTTTTTATTTACATACAAATATCCTGAATAGTTACTTAAAAAAACACGTCTGGTAAAAGTGGAATGATTTCTTGGAGATGAAAAATTAATTACAAAGACTTCTTCATTATTGTACATCTTAGATTCTTCTATTTGAAAAATAAATTTTTTAAACTTTCCTTTTTTCAAAAAAGGCGCATATTTTATTGGACAATTATAAACCAAACCATGATATTCTCTTAAACTTTCCGATAGAAAATCTCCTTTCTTATTCCATCTTAATTCTTTTATATTTTTGGTACTTCTATTGATATGATTGACGTATCCTAAATCATATTGTTCGGCAATTAAATCAAAATCAAGATAAGTAACATTTGAAACTTTGGTTTGAATATTGGTTTTCATCAAAGAACTAAATGCGTTATCAGGATAATTTTTTTCCAAAGACTCAACAACGTTTTTCATTACCTGATAAGCTGTTCTTTTTCCGTAAATGATAACTTCATTTAATTCTGTTTTCTTTAGTTCATCATCATTATGTTCAGAAAAATTATTCTTTTGTTTTTCTTTAGTTTTAAAAAAAACATTCTTTTCATCAGAATCAATTAAAGTCGAAGGTGCAACGGTTCTAAAATAGAGATAACCATCATGCAATTCATTTAATTTACTTTCCACAAATGTAATTGGGCTAAAAAGTCTATTCCATGCTGAAATTTGCATTCCAATTTGATTTGAAGAAATGAAAATATGTGGTGACGTATTTTTCTCTTTTAAGAAATACTCAAATGAGTGCTTTTTGATTGGTGTTTTGTTCCATTTATTTTGAAGATAAATAGAATCTTCAGATGTTACAGCAGCCAAACTATACACTTTGTTTTTTAGTTCTTTTTTAATGTAAGAACCCATTGGTACAAACTCTTTTAATATAGGTTCAGTAATCGAACTCAAATTATTAGCAAAATGCGCATTGGCTCCCCAACAAATTATCTTAGCATCAGGATTTTGTTTTAAATAAGCTAATAAATTGTTCGCCATTTGTTTGTCGCGAATATTGTCATATGAAGTTGTGTTGAAAGTGCTTAAAATTTCTTCTTTTGAAATAGCATCATAACCTAACTCTAAAAGACTTTTTACAATTTGATTCCAATAAAACTTTTCCTCAGAATCTTTTTGTTGGCTAATTTTAGTTTTAAATAACGTTAATTCGGTTTTAAATTGTTCATAAGAAATATCTTCTTCATCAAACATTCCAGAATTAGTCATCGATTCTAAAAGCAACTCAAAATCTTCTTGTTTAAATTTTATTTTATAATTGACTCTTTTAGAATATTCAAAAATATCTTTAGCAAGATCAACATTTCCGTTATTACCCGTAATCTGATAATCAAAACCGAAAATTTTCAAATCTTTCTTATTCTGATTATAAAACTCGATAAAACTTTGAAATTCGTTTCTTTTTGCCCAAATAGAAAACAAAGAATTTGATAGTGCTTCCTTTACATTTTGTCCTTGTTCAATATTTTTTTGAGCGTTCCACACATCATAAATTCCAGATTCAAATGCAATTGTATTAAACCCCATCTCTTGATGCAAATATTGAACGATTTTGGTTTTCATTTCAAATACATTTCCATCAAAATGCGTATTTTCTCCAAGCATAACCACTTGAACATCTTTTAATTCTTTTTTTAAAAAACTAAAATCAGTGATTTCGGGATTTTGTGAAAGAGTTATTATTTTTGGATTGAATTCTTGAGCAGAAAATGATATACTAAACAAACTGCAAAGTACAATTGCTATATTTTTCAAATTAGTAAATTGTTTAAAGGTAATGATAAAATTATAAGATTATTTACACAAAAGAATAACGCTAAAATAATTGACTTATTATATAATTGCTACCTCCATCACATAATCATCCATCACATAACCACTTCCTATATCTATTACTTCATCTTTTACTGTTGTAAAGCCTAGTTTGGTGTAAAAATGTATGGCGTTGTTGTATTTGTTTACGTTTAAGAAAATAGCTTCTTGGTTATTTTCTATGGCTTTATCTTTTACCAATTCAAAAAATTGTCTACCTAAACCTATTCCTTGAGTTTCGGGTAACACGTAAATTTTGTGGATTTTGGTTTTATTGGGTTCGCTATTAATTTCATAGGAAACAAAACCTACATAATTATCTTTATCATCTTGTGCCAAATAAAAAATGTGTCCTTTTTGCATTAATTCGCATAAAGCAGGTTCGTTATAAAACTTGTCAATCATGTAATCTAATTGTGCTTTTGATAATATTTCTCCATAAGCAACGGGCCAAATTTTCTTGGTTAAGTCGATGATAATTGGAATATCTTCAGAATTTGCTTTTATTAAATTCATAGGTAATCAACTAAAAAAGTCCCGCAATATACGAGACTTTTGGTTATTATGCTTGCCCTGTTGGACCAAAATTTAAAGGAATTGGAGGTTGTTCTCCTTCTTCAATTTTTCCATGAGCACTTTCAAAACGGTGAATATTTTCTCCTAATGCTTTCAACAAACGTTTTGCATGTTGAGGCGTTAAAATAATTCTTGATTTTACTTTCGCCTTTGGCACTCCCGGCATAATCGTTACGAAATCTACTACAAACTCAGAATTAGAATGATTGATAATAGCTAAATTAGAATAAATTCCTTCAGCTGTTTGCTCGTCTAATTCGATGTTAATTTGTCCTTGTTGGTTATTATTTTCCATTTTTTTATTTTTTAATCATAAAAGTCATTGAAGTTTTTAAATGTTTTTGACTTATATTATTAGTTCATTTAAGTAATATTTGAAAATCTTTTACAAGAATAAGTATAATTTGGGTAAAAAAAAAGCCTAACAGAAAATCTGTTAGGCTTTATATTGGAATAATAAAGCTAATTAGTAGTTAAACTCTTCTTTAGCAGCCATTAATTCATTGTATTCTTCTTTAGAACCTACAATAATATTATCGTAATCTCTCATACCAGTACCAGCTGGAATTCTATGTCCTACAATAACATTTTCTTTCAATCCTTCTAAAGTATCTACTTTACCTGCTACTGCAGCTTCGTTTAATACTTTAGTTGTTTCCTGGAACGATGCCGCAGAAATGAATGATTTCGTTTGTAACGATGCTCTTGTAATACCTTGTAATACTGGAGTAGCTGTTGCTGTAATAACATCACGAGCCACAACTAAGTTCTTGTCATTACGTTTTAATAACGAATTTTCATCTCTTAATTGGCGTGGAGAAACAATTTGACCTGGTTTTAAATTCTCAGAATCACCTGCATCTTCCACTACTTTCATTCCGTATAATTTATCGTTTTCAACGATGAAATCACTTGTATGAGCCAATTGATCTTCTAAGAATAAAGTATCTCCTGGATCCACGATTCTTACTTTACGCATCATCTGACGGATAACTACCTCAAAGTGTTTATCGTTGATTTTTACCCCTTGTAAACGGTACACCTCTTGAATTTCGTTAACCAAGTACTGTTGAACAGCAGATGGACCTTGAATTCTTAGGATATCTTCTGGAGTAATTGCACCATCAGAAAGTGGAGTTCCCGCTTTTACGAAGTCATTCTCTTGAACTAAAATTTGGTTTGAAAGTTTTACTAAGTATTTCTTCACTTCACCAAATTTAGACTCGATAGCGATTTCTCGGTTACCTCTCTTAATTTTTCCAAATGTTACAACACCGTCAATTTCAGAAACTACCGCTGGGTTTGAAGGATTACGAGCTTCTAATAACTCAGTAATTCTTGGTAAACCTCCGGTAATATCACCTGCTTTAGAAGAACGACGAGGAATTTTAACTAAAATCTTACCAGCTTTAATTTTTTCTCCATCGTTAACCATAAGGTGAGCTCCTACTGGTAAGTTGTATGAACGAATTAACTCGCCATCTTTACCATAGATGTGTAACGTAGGGATTAATTTCTTATTTCTACCTTCAGAAATTACTTTCTCTTGGAAACCAGTTTGCTCGTCGATTTCAACAATGAACGATTGTCCTTGTTCTAAATCTTCGTAACCTACTTTACCTGTAAATTCAGAAATAATTACCCCGTTATATGGATCCCATTTACAGATAGTAGTACCTTTTTCAACAATGTCACCATCATTTACAAAAATACTTGATCCGTAAGGAATATAATGTGTATTTAATACAATACCTGTTTTTGGCTCAACTAATTTCAACTCCGTAGAACGAGAAATTACGATATCAACAGTATTTCCTTCAGCATCTTCACCTTTAACCGTTTTTAAATCTTCAATTTCTAATCTACCTGCAAAACGAGTTACAATGCTAGATTCTTCAGAGATACCTCCAGCAACCCCTCCAACGTGGAACGTACGAAGTGTTAACTGTGTACCAGGCTCACCAATTGATTGCGCTGCAATAACTCCAACTGCTTCACCTTTTTGAGTCATCTTACCTGTTGCCAAGTTTCTACCATAACATTTAGCACAAATTCCTTTTGTTGCCTCACATGTTAATGGCGAACGTACATCAACTCTCTCTACTGGAGAAGCTTCGATCTTCTTAACAATTGCTTCTGTAATTTCCTCACCAGCATGAACTAAAATTTCATTATCTAATGGGTTGATTACATTTTGTAAAGCCACACGTCCTAAAATTCTTTCTCCTAAAGTTTCAACGATTTCTTCGTTTTTCTTTAAAGCAGAAACTTCAATACCTCTTAATGTACCACAATCTACAGAGTTTACGATTACATCTTGAGATACGTCATGTAAACGACGTGTTAAATAACCCGCATCGGCTGTTTTAAGAGCGGTATCCGCAAGACCTTTACGAGCACCGTGAGTAGAAATAAAGTACTCAAGGATAGAAAGACCTTCTTTAAAGTTCGATAAAATTGGGTTTTCGATAATTTCACCACCACCAGCAGTTGATTTTTTAGGCTTAGCCATCAAACCACGCATACCAGTTAACTGACGAATCTGCTCTTTAGAACCCCTCGCTCCAGAATCAAGCATCATATATACCGAGTTGAAACCTTGTTGGTCTTCACGGATATTTTTCATTGCTAACTCTGTTAATTGCGCATTAGCTGAAGTCCAGATATCAATAACTTGGTTATAACGCTCGTTATTCGTAATAAGACCCATGCTATAGTTCATCGAAATTCCTTCTACTTGCTCACGAGCATCAGCGATTAATTTCTCTTTTTGTTCTGGAATTCTAATATCACCTAATGAGAATGATAAACCTCCACGGAATGCGAACTTATACCCCATATCTTTCATGTTGTCCAAGAAAGCTGCAGTTGTAGGAACATCAGTTACCGCTAAGATTTTACCAATAATATCACGTAGTGATTTCTTAGTTAATACCTCATTGATATATCCAGCTGCTTCAGGTACTACTTCGTTAAATAATACTCTACCAGCAGTTGTTTGAATAATTTTATAAACTAATTCACCGTTTTCATTAAAGTCTTTTGCTCTAATTTTCACTCTAGCATTCAACTCTAATTTTCCTTCATTTAAAGCGATATTTACCTCTTCAGCAGAATAGAAAGTTAATCCTTCACCTAAAATTTTATGCTCAGGAGTTGATAAACGCTCTTTAGTCATATAGTAAAGACCAAGAACCATGTCCTGAGAAGGAACCGTGATAGGCGCACCATTTGCAGGATTTAAGATATTGTGAGAAGCCAACATTAATAATTGTGCTTCTAAAATAGCTTCTGGTCCTAATGGTAAGTGAACCGCCATCTGGTCACCATCGAAATCGGCATTAAACGCCGTACATGTCAATGGGTGTAACTGAATTGCTTTTCCTTCAATTAATTTAGGTTGGAATGCTTGAATACCTAAACGGTGTAACGTAGGAGCACGGTTAAGTAATACTGGATGACCTTTAATTACATTTTCAAGGATATCCCATACTACAGGCTCTTTTTTGTCGATAATTTTCTTAGCCGACTTAACTGTTTTTACAATTCCTCTTTCGATTAACTTACGAATAACGAATGGTTTGTAAAGTTCAGCCGCCATATCTTTTGGCAAACCACACTCATACATTTTCATTTCTGGTCCAACGACAATTACCGAACGAGCAGAATAATCTACACGTTTACCTAATAAGTTTTGACGGAAACGACCTTGTTTACCTTTTAATGAATCTGATAATGATTTTAATGGTCTATTTGATTCTGTTTTAACTGCAGAAGCTTTACGCGTGTTATCAAATAATGAATCTACAGATTCTTGTAACATACGTTTTTCGTTTCTTAAAATTACTTCTGGAGCTTTGATCTCCATTAATCTTTTTAAACGGTTGTTACGGATGATAACTCTTCTGTATAAATCATTTAAATCTGACGTAGCAAAACGACCTCCATCAAGTGGCACTAACGGACGTAATTCTGGTGGAATAACTGGAATTACTTTTAAAATCATCCACTCAGGACGGTTTTCTCTGTTTAAGTTAGACTCACGGAATGATTCAACAACATTTAAACGTTTTAAGGCTTCTGTCTTACGTTGTTTAGATGTTTCGTTATTAGCTGCATGACGTAATTCATATGATAATTCATCTAAATCTGTACGAGCTAATAAATCCATAATACATTCAGCACCCATTTTAGCGATGAATTTATTTGGATCATTATCATCTAAATATTGATTTTCCATTGGAAGTGTATCTAAAATATTTAAATACTCTTCTTCTGTAAGGAAATCTAATTTTTGTAAAGATTCGCCATCAGCATTTTTAGCAATACCTGGTTGAATTACTACATATCTTTCGTAGTAAATAATCATATCTAATTTCTTAGATGGTAATCCTAAAATATATCCGATTTTGTTTGGTAACGAACGGAAATACCAAATGTGAGCGATTGGCACAACTAAGTTGATGTGTCCAACTCTGTCTCTACGTACTTTTTTCTCCGTTACTTCAACACCACATCGGTCACAAACGATTCCTTTGTAGCGGATTCTTTTATACTTACCACAAGCACACTCATAATCTTTAACTGGACCGAAAATTCGCTCACAGAAAAGACCATCTCTTTCTGGTTTGTGGGTACGATAGTTAATTGTTTCTGGTTTTAAAACCTCACCTCTAGACTCTGCCAAAATAGACTCTGGAGAAGCTAATCCTATCGTGATTTTGTCAAATCTTTTAACGGTATTTTTATCTTTTAATCTTGTCATGATATGAATACTTTCGATTTATGAAAAGCGTTGTAAAGGGAGCAACCAAGGCTGCTCCCGGATAAATTTATTCTTCTAATCTGATGTCTAATCCAAGACCTTTTAATTCATGCATTAATACATTGAACGATTCAGGTAATCCTGGTTCTGGCATAGTTTCTCCTTTAACGATAGCTTCGTAAGTTTTAGCTCTACCAATAACGTCATCCGATTTAACAGTTAAGATTTCTCTTAGCGTACTTGATGCACCATATGCTTCAAGAGCCCAAACCTCCATCTCTCCAAAACGCTGACCTCCGAACTGAGCTTTACCTCCTAATGGTTGTTGCGTAATTAAAGAGTAAGGACCAATAGAACGAGCGTGCATTTTATCGTCTACCATGTGACCTAATTTCAACATGTAGATAACTCCTACAGTTGCTGGTTGGTGGAAACGCTCTCCAGTTCCTCCGTCATATAAATATGTATGACCGAATCTTGGAATTCCTGCTTCGTCTGTTAAGGCATTAATTTGATCTAAAGTAGCACCATCAAAAATTGGAGTAGCAAACTTCTTACCTAATTTTTGACCAGCCCATCCAAGTACCGTTTCATAAATCTGACCGATGTTCATACGAGATGGTACCCCAAGTGGATTCAATACGATATCTACTGGTGTTCCGTCTTCTAAGAATGGCATATCTTCATGACGAACGATTTTAGCAACAATACCTTTGTTACCGTGACGTCCTGCCATTTTATCCCCTACTTTCAATTTACGTTTCTTAGCGATGTAAACTTTAGCAAGTTTTAAAATTCCAGAAGGTAATTCATCTCCCACAGTAATTGTGAATTTCTCTCTTCTTAACCAACCTTGTAAATCGTTTAATTTGATTTTGTAATTGTGAATTAAGTCGTTCACCATAGCATTAGTATGCTCATCTGTTGTCCACTGACCTTTAGTTAAGTGAGCAAAATCTTCAACTCCTTGTAACATCTTTTTAGTGAATTTTTTACCTTTTGGTAATACTTCTTCACCTAAATCGTTCATTACACCTTGAGAAGTTTTACCATCGATGATAACAAATAATTTTTCAATTAATTTGTCTTTCAAGTCGTTGTACTTAACTTCGAATTCTGTTTCTAATTTATCAACGTCTTCTTTATCTTTAGAACGTTTTCTCTTATCTTTTACTGCTTTCGCAAATAATTTTTTATCTAAAACTACACCGTGTAAAGATGGAGACGCTTTTAATGAAGCATCTTTAACATCACCTGCTTTATCTCCAAAGATTGCTCTTAAAAGTTTTTCTTCTGGAGTAGGATCTGATTCTCCTTTTGGTGTAATTTTTCCGATTAAAATATCGCCAGGTTTTACCTCTGCTCCAATTCTAATCATACCGTTTTCATCTAAATCTTTAGTAGCTTCTTCAGAAACGTTTGGAATATCATTCGTTAATTCTTCGTTACCTAACTTAGTATCACGAACTTCTAATGTATAATCATCAATATGTAATGATGTAAAGATATCATCACGTACTACTTTTTCAGAAATTACGATAGCATCCTCGAAGTTATATCCTTTCCATGGCATGAACGCCACTTTTAAGTTTCTTCCGATTGCTAATTCTCCGTTTTGAGTAGCATAACCTTCACATAATACTTGACCTTTTACAACTCTGTCACCTTTTCTAACGATTGGTTTTAAGTTGATACAAGTACTTTGGTTGGTTTTTCTATATTTGATTAATTGATACGTTTTCTCATCTGTATCAAAGCTTACCATACGCTCTTCTTCAGTTCTGTCGTATTTGATGGTAATCATATTAGCATCAACATACTCTACAGTTCCGCTACCTTCAGCGTTGATTAACACTCTTGAATCAGAAGCAACTTGTCTTTCTAAACCAGTACCAACGATTGGAGCTTCAGGACGTAATAATGGAACGGCCTGACGCATCATGTTAGATCCCATCAACGCACGGTTCGCATCATCATGCTCTAAGAAAGGAATCAATGAAGCTGAAATTGAAGCAATCTGATTTGGAGCAACGTCTGTATAATGAACAACTGTAGGTTCTACTACTGGGAAGTCACCTTCCTCACGAGCAATAACTTTATCAGCTGTAATTTTTCCGTTAGCATCCATTTCAATGTTTGCTTGCGCAATCATTTTACCTTCTTCTTCTTCAGCGCTTAAGTAGATAGGTTCAGAAATTAAATCAACTTGTCCGTTAGTTACTTTACGGTAAGGAGTTTCGATGAATCCCATTCCGTTAACTTTTGCATAAACCCCTAAAGATGAAATCAAACCAATGTTTGGTCCCTCTGGAGTTTCAATTGGACAAAGTCTTCCGTAGTGTGTATAGTGAACGTCACGAACCTCGAAACCAGCTCTTTCTCTAGATAAACCTCCAGGTCCAAGGGCAGATAAACGACGTTTGTGTGTAATCTCTGCTAATGGATTCGTTTGGTCCATGAACTGAGATAACTGGTTTGTTCCAAAGAATGAGTTAATTACCGATGATAATGTTTTAGCATTAATCAAATCGATAGGTGTAAACACCTCGTTATCACGAACGTTCATTCTTTCACGGATAGTTCTAGCCATACGAGCTAAACCTACTCCGAACTGAGCTGATAATTGCTCACCAACAGTTCTTACACGACGGTTTGATAAGTGGTCGATATCATCAATCTCTGCTTTAGAGTTGATTAATTCGATCAAATATTTAACGATTGTAATAATATCTTCTTTAGTTAAAACTTGTTTTTCCATAGGAATATCAAGATTTAACTTTTTGTTCATTCTGTAACGACCTACTTCACCTAAGTTATAACGTTGGTCAGAGAAGAATAATTTATCTATAATACCACGAGCCGTTTCCTCATCAGGCGGTTCCGCGTTACGTAATTGTCTGTAAATATGCTCAACAGCCTCTTTTTCAGAGTTTGTTGGGTCTTTTTGTAACGTATTGTGGATAATTGTGTAATCAGCCGCATTGTTGTCCTCTTTATGTAAAAGGATAGTTTTTACGTCTGCTTCAATTATTTCTTCGATATTATCTTTATCAAGAATTGTATCACGATCTAAGATAATTTCGTTACGCTCAATAGAAACCACTTCACCAGTATCCTCATCCACGAAGTCTTCATGCCATGTATTTAATACACGTGCAGCAAGTCTTCTTCCCGCATATTTCTTGATTCCTGTTTTAGATACTTTAATTTCTTCAGCTAAGTCGAAAATTTCTAAGATATCTTTATCTCTTTCAAATCCGATTGCTCTGAATAAAGTAGTTACAGGCAATTTTTTCTTTCTATCGATATACGCATACATTACGTTGTTGATATCGGTAGCGAATTCAATCCAAGAACCTTTAAATGGAATAATTCTGGCAGAATATAATTTAGTTCCATTTGCATGGAAAGACTGTCCAAAGAATACACCTGGAGATCTGTGTAACTGCGATACAACTACACGCTCTGCACCATTGATAACGAAAGTACCGCTAGGTGTCATATATGGTATTGTTCCTAAATACACATCTTGAACGATTGTTTCAAAATCCTCGTGTTCAGGGTCAGTACAATATAATTTTAATCTAGCTTTAAGAGGCACACTATATGTTAAACCTCTATCAATACACTCTTCAATAGTATATCTAGGTGGATCAATAAAATAATCTAGAAACTCTAATACGAATTGGTTTCTCGTATCAGTAATTGGAAAATTTTCCATGAAGGTATTATACAGCCCTTCGTTGCCTCTTTCATCTGATTTCGTTTCCAATTGGAAGAAATCTTTAAACGATTTCACTTGAATATCTAGAAAATCTGGATATTGTGGAATGTTTTTTGTCGAAGCAAAATTTAATCTTTCAGTCTGATTTGTTATCATCAATGGACAAAATTTTGATTTAAAAAAAGTAATTTTTTGTGTAAAAACACTGATTTTTAATACTTCCTTTTTTAATTAGTAAACCGATACATCTTTAAAAATAAACCAGGAAAGATTGTTTATTTTTTTTCTTCGTTATGGGCTACTTTGAAACGTATAAGAAATACTAATATTTAATATACGCAAAATGGTTTAGGTCTTTGAGAACACTCTCAAGACCTAAACCTAGCTTATTTATGAGTATAAATTATTTTAACTCAACTACAGCTCCTGCTTCCTCTAAAGCTTTCTTAAGACCTTCAGCCTCATCTTTAGAAACTCCTTCTTTAACGTTTGTTGGAGCAGCATCAACTAAATCTTTAGCTTCTTTAAGACCTAAACCAGTTAATTCTTTAACCGCTTTAACAACTCCTAATTTAGAAGCACCAGCATCTTTTAATACTACTGTGAATTCAGTTTGCTCAGCAGCACCTGCACCAGCATCTCCACCACCAGCAGCAACTACTACAGCTGCAGCAGCAGGCTCGATACCATACTCATCTTTTAATATTGTTGCTAATTCGTTAACTTCTTTAACTGTTAAGTTAACTAATTGTTCTGCGAATTGTTTCAAATCTGCCATTTTTTCTATCTTTTAAAATGTTTTGTAAAAATATAATTTATTAAGTGCGTACGTATTATTCAGCTCCTTCTTCCTTCTCAGGTTGATTTTGAAGAGCTGCAAGAACTCGTTTAGCAGGAGATTGTAATAATCCAATAATTTCTGCGATAACTTCTTCTTTAGATTTAATAGCTACTAAGCTATCTAATAAGTTGTCACCAATATAAATTTCTTGGTTAATGTAAGCTCCTTTGAAGATTGGTTTTTCACCTTTCTTACGGAATTCTTTAATAACTTTTGCTGGACCATTAGCGGTTTCAGCAATAAACATAGAAGTGTTTCCTTTAAGTACTGATGCTAAATCACCATAGTCGTTATCAGAAGCTTCCATTGCTTTTTCTAACAATGTGTTCTTAACAACTTCTAATTTAATACCAGCTTTAAAACAAGCTCTTCTTAAGTTTGAAGTAGTATCTGCATCAAGTCCTGAAATGTCTGCTAAATAAACAACATTCACATCCGCTAACTGTGCAGTTAAATCTTCAATAGCGATTGATTTTTCTTCTCTAGTCATACTAAAAATTTTTAACTACCAATTATACAGCTTTAGGATCTAAAGCAATAGCAGGACTTTGTGTACTTGATATATGAATAGACTTAATATAAGTACCTTTAGCTGCAGTTGGTTTTAATTTGATTAATGTTTGAACGATTTCGTGTGCATTGTCATAGATTTTATCAGCATCAAAAGATACTCTACCTATTCCAGCGTGAACGATACCAGTTTTATCAACTTTGAAGTCGATTTTACCAGCTTTCACTTCTTGCACCGCTTTAGCAACGTCCATAGTTACAGTTCCTGTTTTAGGGTTTGGCATTAAACCTCTTGGACCTAAAACACGTCCTAATGGACCTAATTTACCCATAACAGCTGGCATAGTGATGATAACATCTACATCTGTCCAACCATCTTTAATTTTTTGTAAATAGTCATCTAAACCTACGTGGTCTGCACCAGCAGCTTTAGCTTCAGCTTCTTTATCTGGAGTAACTAATGCTAATACTCTTACATCTTTACCAGTTCCATGAGGTAATGTTACAACCCCTCTTACCATTTGATTCGCTTTTCTAGGATCTACACCTAACTTAACTGCGATATCAACAGACTCATCAAATTTTGCAGAAGCAACTTCTTTAATTAATGCAGAAGCATCTTTTAAAGAATAAAGTTTATTCTTCTCAATTTTTGCTGCAGCCTCTTTTTGCTTTTTTGTCAATTTTGCCATTGTCTAATTTCTTTTTAGAGATTAAAAAGGAGCATTTCCTGTTACTGTTATACCCATAGATCTAGCTGTTCCAGCAATCATACTCATAGCTTTTTCAATTTCGAAAGCATTTAAGTCTGCCATTTTGTCTTCAGCAATAGTTCTAATTTGATCCCAAGTAACGTTAGCTACTTTTTTACGGTTAGGTTGCCCTGAACCAGACTTTAATTTTGCTGCTTCTAATAACTGAATTGCAGCAGGTGGCGTTTTAACAACAAAGTCAAAAGACTTGTCTTTATACACAGTAATTTGTACTGGTAATACTTTGCCAGGTTTATCTTGTGTTCTAGCATTAAATTGCTTACAGAACTCCATGATGTTAACCCCAGCAGCCCCCAAAGCAGGTCCAACCGGTGGCGATGGATTCGCAGCACCTCCCTTAACTTGTAGTTTAACTACTTTACTAACTTCTTTTGCCATTTTTAAAAAAATTTAGCACATCTATCAATTGGAAGCGATTGATGTGATTTATATATGTAACGAAAATTATACTTTTTCAACTTGCATAAAACTTAATTCTAATGGTGTTTTTCTACCAAAAATTTTCACCATTACTTCTAGTTTACGCTTTTCTTCATTTACTTTTTCAATAGTTCCATTAAAACCATTGAAAGGTCCGTCAATAACTTTTACAGTTTCACCTACAGAATAAGGAATAGCAACATTATCAACTTTTACAGATAATTCATCAACTTTACCTAACATTCTATTTACTTCAGACTGTCTTAACGGAACTGCATCTCCTCCTTTAGTTTCACCTAAAAAACCAATAACTCCAGGAATCGACTTGATTATATGTGGAATTTCACCTGTTAAGTTAGCTTCAATCATTACATAACCTGGGAAATAAACTTTATCTTTTGCAATTTTTTTCCCATCTCTTACTTGTACTACTTTTTCAGTAGGAACAAGTACTTGAGAAATGTAATCAGCCATACCTAAACGAGATGCTTCTGTTTCAATGTAAGCTTTAACTTTATTTTCCTGACCACTTACAGCTCTTACTACATACCACTTATTAACATTATTATCAGCCATACTGTAAGTATTATTTTAAAATGTTAAAAAACAATTCAAGAGCTTTTACAAATAATTCATCTACACCCCAAGTTAAAAGAGCGAAAACAATTGAAAATACAGCTACAATAATTGTCAAACGTTGTACGTCAGCCCAAATAGGCCAAGTAACATTTGCTTTCAATTCATGAAAAGCTTCAGATATGTAATTAACTACTTTTGTCATTTTAATCTTTATTTGCACGGGCGGAGGGATTCGAACCCCCATCAATGGTTTTGGAGACCACTATACTAGCCCTTGTACTACGCCCGTTTGTTAAAAAACCAGCAGCTAAACTGCTGGTTTAATTTATTGTTGACTTATAATTAGTCTAAAATTTCAGTAACCTGACCAGCACCTACTGTTCTACCACCCTCACGGATAGCGAAACGTAAACCTACTGATAAAGCGATAGGGCTTAATAATTGAACATCAATTGTTAAGTTATCACCTGGCATTACCATCTCTACACCAGCTGGTAAAGAAATAGTACCAGTTACGTCAGTTGTACGTACATAGAACTGTGGACGGTAGTTATTGTGGAATGGAGTGTGACGTCCACCTTCTTCTTTTTTCAAGATATATACCTCAGCTTTGAAGTGAGCGTGTGGCTTAACAGATCCTGGTTTAATAATAACCATTCCTCTTTTAATATCTTCTTTAGCGATACCTCTTAATAATAAACCTACGTTATCTCCAGCTTCACCTCTATCAAGGATTTTACGGAACATCTCAACTCCTGTAATTGTAGAAGTTAATTTATCAGCTCCCATACCAATGATTTCAACAGCATCACCTGTATTAGCAACTCCAGTTTCGATACGACCTGTAGCAACAGTTCCACGACCTGTAATTGTAAATACGTCCTCAACTGGCATCAAGAATGGCTTATCAACATCACGAGCAGGTAATTCAATCCAGTTATCAACAGCTTCCATTAAAGCTAATACTGTATCAACCCATTTTGGCTCTCCGTTTAAAGCTCCTAAAGCAGAACCTTGGATTACAGGACCATTATCACCATCATATTGATAGAAAGATAATAAATCTCTGATTTCCATTTCTACTAATTCTAATAATTCAGCATCATCAACCATATCCACTTTGTTCATGAATACAACCATTCTAGGCACACCTACTTGACGACCTAAAAGGATGTGCTCTCTTGTTTGTGGCATAGGACCATCTGTAGCAGCAACTACTAAGATAGCACCGTCCATTTGAGCAGCACCTGTAACCATGTTCTTAACGTAATCCGCGTGACCTGGACAGTCAACGTGAGCGTAGTGACGGTTAGCTGTAGAATATTCTACGTGAGATGTATTAATAGTAATACCTCTTTCTTTTTCTTCTGGAGCATTATCAATTTGATCAAATGATTTTGCTTCTGATAAACCAGCATCAGCTAATACTTTAGTAATTGCAGCTGTTAATGTAGTTTTACCGTGGTCAACGTGTCCGATAGTTCCAATATTTAAATGGGGCTTCGAACGATCAAAGGTTTCTTTTGCCATGATTTAATAATTTAATCTTAGTTATATATTAGTGTTCAAAAAATAAACATTCTTAAGAGCCAATGACGGGAATTGAACCCGTGACCTCTTCCTTACCAAGGAAGCACTCTACCCCTGAGCTACACCGGCTTTTGTGAGTTCAGAAGTTAGAATTCAGAATTCAGAAATATCTAAATTCGTTTTCTAAATTCTAATTTTCATTGTGGGGAGAGCAGGATTCGAACCTGCGAAGGTGTAACCAGCGGATTTACAGTCCGCCCTCGTTGGCCGCTTGAGTATCTCCCCGAACCATTTATATTTTTGTTGCAAAATTTGAGCCGATGGAGGGACTCGAACCCACGACCTGCTGATTACAAATCAGCTGCTCTAGCCAGCTGAGCTACACCGGCAACTTAAATATAAAAAGTCCGCTATTTCTAACGGACTGCAAATGTATATAATTTATTTTTGAATCAAAACATTTTTTATATTTTTTTTATCTTTATGAATGCGCTCTTAATTTTTCTTTCCTTTTCATAATTACTCGCTCTAGTGAATCAACCGATAAATCAGCCGCTTCTTCAAAACTTTTTGCTGTTTTTTTAACTAAAAAATCATCTCCAGGAACAATAATTTTTATTTCAACCGTCTTATTTTCTTTATCACTAGTGTTTTCGAGTCTTAAAAATACTTCAGCCGAAACAATTTTATCATAATACTTTTCTAATTTATCCATTCGTTCTTGAATGAAATCTACCAATTTTCTGTCTACATTAAAATTTACTGCTTGCAAATTAACTTTCATAATTATTGTTAATTAAAAGGTTATACAATCGAGTTATTTTTTATTTCTAGGATGCGCTTCTTGATATATTTTTTTTAATTCTGCCAAACTACTATGGGTGTATATTTGGGTAGATGACAAACTAGCATGACCTAATAACTCTTTTACGGAATTTAAATCGGCACCATTATTCAACAAATGTGTTGCAAAGGAATGCCTAAGAACGTGTGGACTCTTTTTTTCTTTTTTCGAGACAGTACTAAAGTAATCATTTATTAATCGATATACAAACGATTCACTCACTTTATTACCTCTTTTAGACAAAATTAACATCTCAATATCTTTAATTTGCTCTAAATTATCTCGTTGCTCTTTATATTTCTTGAATAAATCTAAAGTACAATCTAATACTGGAATAATTCGTTCTTTGTTTCTTTTTCCAATTACTCGAATTGTTTTTTGGATTTCATTTATACTTTTCAACTTTAAATTAATCAATTCGGCTCTTCTAATTCCAGTGGTATAAAATAGCTCCAAAATAAATCTATTTCGAATACTTTCAAAATCATCAACATAATCATGATCCAAAAACACATCTCTCATTTCTTTCTCAGAAAATGGAATTTGAACTTTTTTAGCTGTTTTTAATGATTTATGCTTCAGAAGTGGATTTACCGTTATCTGCTTTACCTTTAGTAAAAACTTATAAAACGATTTTAAGGCAGAAATTTTCCGATTAACGGAAGTAGTACTTACATTGTTTTCGACTAAAACAACTATCCAATTTCTAACATTTGGATAAACAACTTCTTCTAATGTGATTGATTGTTGATTTAGATAATCCTGAAAAGATAAAATATCATCTAAATAAGCACGAACTGTTAAAGGAGAATAATTTTTCTCTTTAACTAAATAATTCTGATATGCTTGTAAATTTGTAGCCATAAAAAAAACCGCTAAAAACAAAGTTACACTTTATTTATTAGCGGTTAGTATAGTTTATTCAAAAAAATATTAACTCTCTAAAGAATCTTTTAATCCTTGAATATAAGCTGCTTTTTGAATTTTAGCTCTGTTTAAAACAGATGGCTTAATGAAAGCTTGACGTGCACGTAACTGACGAACAGTTCCTGTTTTATCAAATTTTCTTTTATAGCGCTTTAATGCTCTATCGATATTTTCTCCGTCTTTAATTGGTATAATTAACATAATATAGACACCTCCTCTCGTTAAGGGTGCAAATGTAGAAAATAATTTTGAATTAAAAATTAAAAAATAAATTATTTTACTGCAGGCTTATAATTCTGATTATCGATTATCATTTTTGATAAAATCTCTTTCAAAATTTCAGAAGTTCCACCTCCAATTGGTCCTAAACGACTATCTCTTAACAAACGTGCTAACGGATATTCTTCCATATAACCATAACCTCCTAACATTTGCAAACAATCATATATAGCCAAATCCGCAACCTTAGTTGATTTTAATTTAGCCATAGTCGCTTCTTTAACAACGTATTCTTTGTTATTTAATCGAGCTACTGCAGCATAATTGAAAATTTTACAGTGTTCAACCTCAGTTGCATGCTCTACCATGGTATGGCGTAAAGCTTGAAATTTATTAATTGGACTACCAAAAGCCTCACGCTGTGACATATATTCTAATGTATAATCAATAGCATATTCCGCTCTTGCGTGAGCATTAATCGCCATAATTAATCTTTCCAATGCAAAATGTTGCATAATATAAGGAAATCCTTTTCCTTCTTCACCCATTAAATTTTCAACAGGAATTTCAACATTATCAAAAGCAATTTCTGCTGTATCAGATGCTCTCCACCCTAATTTATCTAGTTTAGTAGCCGAAATACCTTGAATATTGGTATCTACTAAAAAGATACTGATTCCTTTATTACCTAATTCTGGATTTGTTTTTGCAGCTACAACATAATAATCCGCATAAACGCCATTTGTTATAAACGTTTTAGAACCATTAATTACAAACTTATCTCCTTTACGAACCGCTGTTGTTCTCATTCCCGCAACATCACTTCCTCCAAAAGGTTCAGTAATACACAATGCCCCAATTTTTTTTCCAGCAATACTTGGTGCTAAATATTCTTGTTTTATTCTTTCATCTCCTTCAGCATTTAAATGAGTCATTGCCAAATAAGCATGAGCCCACATAGCTGCAGCAAAACCAGATGATTTTATTTTTTGAAGTTCTTCTAAGAAAATAACAGTGTAAAATAAATCCAAGTTCATTCCTCCATAAGCCTCTGGATAATTTAACCCAAAGAATCCCATTTCGCCAAATTTTTCCCAAATAAAACGTTCTATCGTACCCGTTTTTTCCCATTTTTCAATATGTGGAACAACTTCCTTGTGTAAAAAATCTCTAAAACTCTGGCGGAATAATTCGTGTTCTTCTGTGAAATACATTGAATTCATAAATCAATAATTATGTAGGTTGTTTTTTGATAATAATTTTAAAATTCCAAATATAAGGCGATTATTTTTATTTTTTCGTTAGGCATTCCTTTAATTTTTGTTAAATCATCAAAATTTTTGATTCCGCCATTCATTGATCTATAGACTACAATTTCCTTTGCTAAAGAATAATTAAAATAAGGAAATTTTGCTAATTCTTTCTGAGACAAATCATTTATAGCTATTTTATTAATAGCACTTAAATTATTTACAAAAAAACGTTTGTTTAAATCTTCGATTGCTTCGGGACTTATTCCCCAAATGAACTGAAATTGGTCCATACTAACAAAAGCTCCAAATTTTTCTTTTTCTATCAAGATTTTATCTGCAAGTTTTTCTCCTATTCCATAGACTGCAATCAAATCTTCACGTGAGGCAGAATTGATATCCTTTTTAACAATTTTTTCTTTCTCATTTGCTGAATATTTATAAAACTTTTGTTCTTTAGTTTTGCTTTTATTTGATACCCAGTCAGGAAACTTAAAATAGGGACTAATTTTTGCTAAAAGGTCATCTGATACCTTTGTAACTTGCTGAAATTCTTGAGCAGAATTTACAAATTTTCCAGCTTTTCGATAAACCAACAATCTATCAATTTGTTCAATTGACATTCCTAATTTATATCCTTTATAATCCGTAATATAATTTGGATTAAAAGGATAAATTATATCTTTTTTAGTATACTGAATATTTTTTAAGCTGTCGATTTCATTTTGAACTAACAACCAAGCTTTATCATTTGAATTAGTGTCATTATTTATCACTATTTCTTTTAGAAAAAAATATCCTAATTGAACTAGAATTATGATAATAAATAACAAAAAAATCCCACTTCTGTGTTCATTTGAAAACAGGAAGTAGGATTTTAAATTTTTCATCATTTGATTTATTTATTCTTCTTTACGAATTAATTCTTCATCATTATCCTCATAAGAATCTGGTTCTTGTCTAGGAGGAGTAGTTAATACTTTATAGAAAAAAAATGCCGTAAAACTAATTACTATACCTTGAGTTAGTAACATGGTTGTTAATGCTGTTGAATTCATAATGTAGCTCTCCCTTCTTTAACTCGTTTTTTATATGCAATATAAACTAACAAACTAATAAACACAAACAATGCTACTAGTAAGAATCTTGCAATGTTAATATAAAATATTTTATCTTCTAAAGCAGCAATTTGAATTGCATCTGTAGAAGCTGCAATTTGCTCATGAATTCCTGCATGTGTAATAGTTTTAATAATTGAACCATTATCTAAACTCCATCCATTTCCAGACATCAAATTACTAACGTTTCCAGACCAGTCATTATTTAATGGTTTAAACAAAGAACCTAAGAAAATAACGATCAACATTAATGGAGTTACATATTTAATGATATATTTATAAATGCTTGGCACTTTAATATCTGCTCCACTTGTAATTTCTTTCCATCCTTTATCCATTCCAAAAACCCAAGAAAATAAGATTGTTTCTAACATCGCAAAAACAACCAAACTAACGGTTCCTGCCCAATAATCATATTCGTCAAAAACTCCTTGCTGATAAAAAAGAACCGTAGGCAACCCTAAAATTAAAGCCATAGCTCCAAAAGACCATGCACCTTTATTTCTACCCCATCCAAATTCATCTCTCATGAATCCCATCCATGGAGTTCCCATAGCTAATGACGATGTGATTCCTGCAAAGAACAACAATCCAAACCACATTACACCAGCAACAACTGATAAAACATCACCCCACTGCTGGAATAAATAAGGCATTGTTTGAAAAGCCATTCCGAAACCTGCATTTTCTTTTACCCAATCTAATCCTAAATAACCTGCAGCAATTGGAATTACAATTAATGATCCCAATACAACTTCAACAAATTCATTCATAAAACCAGCTGAAGCAGCATTTAATGCAATATCATCCTTAGGTTTAACATAAGCGGCATAACAATGAATCGTTCCCATACCTACTGATAAGGTGAAGAAAATTTGACCTGCTGCTGCCATCCAAACTTTTAAATCCCATAAAGATTCATACTGTGGTGTCCATAAGAAATTTAAACCATCCCAAGCATTAGCGTCAGGAAATTGATCAGACGCACCACTAGTTCCAAGCGTTAATCCTTTAATAGCTAATAAAACACCAAATAATATCAATAAAGGCATTCCAATTTTTGCAACTTTTTCAACACCACTTAATCCTTTTGATAAGATAAATGTATTGATAAGTAAACATATAATATAAAACACAACTGCTTCATAAGGAATTCCAGTTGTTGAATGTCCGATATCAACATAAGAAGTAAAAAATGCTGAAACATCTGCTTGACTCATATCGGTAAAAGTTCCAATAATTGAGTGAAACATGTACGACATTGTCCAAGATTCAATGTAACAATAATAAGCAACAACGGCTATATTGGTAAAGATTCCAAAAACACCTATATATTTTAATAGGCGACCTTTAACCATTGAGTCTAAAATGTAAGGTGTACTGTGGTTACCAAACTTTCCTCCAAAACGACCAGAAGACCACTCTATGAACAATAATGGAATTCCCATTACTAAAAAACAAATTAAATAAGGAATAATAAAAGCTCCTCCTCCATTTTGCACTGCTTGAACTGGAAATCTTAAAAAGTTACCCAATCCTACAGCATTTCCGGCCATGGCTAAGATAAGTCCAACTCGTGAACCCCACGATTCTACTTTTGCTGTCATATATATTTATTGGTTGTTAATGCCTCAAAGATAAGAAAAGTATCTAAAATTCAAATAAAACTTATACTTAATGAAAATTTATAAGTCAAAAACTGAACTTCTTTTAGTTTTAATCATATCTTTTAATTTTAAAAGAAACGCTAAAGTCAGATACAACCCAAAACCCAAACCTACAGTTATAAAAGATATATAGATAAAAAACAATCTTACATTAGATGTTCTCATTCCTAATCGATCGGCTAAGCGAGAAGCAACAAAAAAACCGTGTTTTTCAAAAAAATGTAATAAGTTTTGAATCATTTCAATTATTTTTTTTCAAAAATACGATTAATTTTTAAGAATAAAATGGCCAATTGCACAATCCAAACACTTTTTATGATCACAATAATTCTTTTTTAACTCTAATAAAGATTGAGATTCATATACATTATTGACTTGTAGTCCAAAAATCTTAAACTTTTCGATAATTACATTTTGTTCGGCTGGAATTAAAGTTGCTAAATCAATCAATTCTTGAGTAATATCTTTTTGCTGGCTTCTGGCATAAGCAAATCGAAGCGGAATGATTGTATTTATAATCAATAAATCTATAAATGATTTGGAAAGTTTTTTTATCTTTTTTGAACTCTCTTTATCAAAATTATAATGCGTTTTCCAATATTCACTGACACCCACATTAAAAACCTGATACAATTCATTTATTGAACTGCAATTCATAACCAAAGAAAATAAATTCTTTCGATGAAAATACAAATTAGCCAATTGCGACAAGCGAATTGTTGGAAAATTATCAGGACGATGTTTGAAAAATTCTACCGTATCAGGAATTCTATCAATTAATTGATGTTTTTGAACCGTATAAAAATAATTTGATTTCAATTCTTTTGCATAACTATCCTGAAAATCATTAGAAAGTAAATTTGCTTGACCTAAAAATAAAGATTCTAATGATTCTAAAGAATGAGATTCTTTTCGAACAACTGAAAATGGAATAGATTTAGCAATTTTATAAAATATTTCACCATTTGAATTCAACCCGAAATTTTTAGCTAAAAGACAAAATAAAACCGCTTCCCAATCTTGATTGGATGCTACAGCTAATTCGAAAATTAATTGTGATTTTCTTTCTAAACGCTCAAAATACAAACGTTCTTGCCAATTTTTGAAAATAAATTCATCAACATTTCGAATTTCGTTTTCGCAATAAATCCAAGATTTCTGACTTACTAACGATTGATAATTATGCAAATCCGAAAGCATAACATATTCCTTAAGCTCTAAAGTTGGAATTTCGGAATTATCTTTCCTAAAAATAGGCACATCATGTTCCCAAACCACATGTAAAATCACGGAATCGTAATTCGAATCTTTTTCGTGATTGTGAACATACCAATCCGATGACTTGAGATGAATTTCAACATTTCCAGCCCATTTTTGATTTCCGATAATCAATTGTGCATTAAAAAAATCAGGTCCGGCAAGTTGTAAATATTGACCTGAATTGAGAATCTGAATCGATTCTCCTTTAGTAGTTTTCAAATTGGCAATATCAAATTTCTTGAATTGCCACACGTGGTGCAAAAAATCTTCTTTCATTCTGTATGGCGTATATAATTGAAAAACAAAGATAAAAATTTATATTTGCTGAACAACTCAACTTTTATGAAAAATTTTATAACCATCACATTATTAAGTCTTTTTTCAATTGTACAATCTCAAACCTACAACAAACTACAAAAAGGATTCAAAATTACTTACACAAGAAGTTCTAACGGAAAACTAATCGAAAATCAAGATCCGATTTTTGTATTCACCAATTCTACTGAAACTTTAATCACAACTGAAAAAATGAGTTCAGGAAAAGCGGAATTTCCATACGAACAAACGTTAATTCATCATTCTGAAAATAAAATTATTCAGGTTACCCAACTCAAAAAAACGAAATCTGTTACTACGGTTGACAGTGTTTCTTTAGCAAAACAAAATTTTGAGTTTTTATCGGATACCAAAACTATTTTGGGTTACAAATGTCAAAAAGCAAAAACTATAATCAATTCCAACACCATTGAACTTTGGTACACGAATGAATTACAAGTAAAAGGCGCACCAACTACATTAGGCCAAAATATTGGGTTGGTTTTGGAAATGGTTCGCAATGGAAATTTTGTGATTTCTGCCACAAAAATCGAAAAAATGAAATCGGTTAGTCCGAGTTTAGAATTAGAAAAAAACACAACAAATAGTCCAGTTATAGATGGATTGACTTATAAAGATTTGGTTTGGAAAAGTCGTTTTAATACCATAAAAGTATTTGAAAATGAAATTATTAACTTTTCAGATGCATCTAAATCAAATGATAGTATTTTACGATTTGCTAACGGAACTATCATTTTGAAAAAAATCACTTTTCCAGAAATAAAAAAAGGAGATTTAGTCTTTTTAGATTTGGCAGAACAATCTAATGGAGATGCTTATGACAGAACAGGTTCGGTTTTCATGATTCCGCAAGATAAGAAGCAATCGTTTTTAGATGGTTTGCAAAATGGAGCTAAGACTTTACCTATTTATGAAAACGGAAATGGAAAGCATTATCAAGGTATTGTGGCAACTCCAGAATTTTCTCCAATAATTGAATTGATGCGCTTTTTTACGCCTTTCGGAATCAAACAATACAACTACATTCAATTGAAAGACAAAAATTGGCATGAAATTGTACCTTACCGAATGGATATTACCGATTTAAAACAAAATTTTTCTGGAAAATCAGTTTATGTAGGAACATTTATTGGTAATTACGATAAAGGCGGACACAAAATTTCAATGAATATTACGATTAATCCGAGTGAAAGTTCATTGGACAAAACCAATGTTTCTATTCCGTTATTCAATACCACAAACGTTATGGAAATGGCGGGACAAGAATATGCAACGATGTTCAATCACGAAAAAGGATTGGAAGTTACTTTCATGTTAGACAAAGAAATCAAAAATGCTCAATTGCGCTACATTACGACTGGACATGGTGGTTGGGAAAATGGCGATGAATTTGTTCCAAAGAAAAATACAATCATTTTAAACGGAAAAGAATTCTTTTCGTTTATTCCATGGCGACAAGATTGTGGTGGTTATCGATTATTTAATCCAGCGTCAGGAAATTTTAACGATGGATTATCATCTTCCGATTTGAGTCGCTCGAATTGGTGTCCAGGTACAGCAACGAATCCGATTTACATTGAATTAGGAGATTTGAAAGCGGGAACACATACAATACAAGTAAAAATCTCACAAGGACCTAACGAAGGTGGAAGTTTTAGTTCTTGGAATGTTTCGGGTGTTTTACTGGGAGAATAATTTTAGGAATAGTAAAAATTGTTCAAAAAAATAACCGCAAAGTTCGCAAGGTTAAAAGCAAAGTTCGCAAAGTTTATTGCGTTCTTAGCGATTTCTTAGCACTCTTTGCGGTTAAATAAATTTAAAATTATTTTATCGAATTGATAATATCGTGTTTGGTAATGATATGATGTTTTCCGTTTCCTAAATCAATTAAAACTGCTTGATTTTCTTTCGTGATTAATTTAGAAACTTCTTCTACTGGTGTTCCTAATTTTACAATTGGAAATGGTTTTCCCATTACTTCACGAATTGGTCGTTCCGCTGTGTTTTTATCTGTGATATAACTTTGAAATAAATCCGATTCATCAACCGATCCAACAAATCCATTAACATCAACTACCGGGATTTGTGAGATTTTATATTTTCTCATTCTTTCGATAGCGTGCGAAACTAATTCTTCTGTACGAACAATAACTAATGGTTTTTCAATGTGTTCTTTGATTAAATCTTCAGCTTTTGTGATTTCTTCTTCAAGGAAACCTCTTTCGCGCATCCAATCATCGTTAAACATCTTTCCAACATAACGGCTTCCAGAATCGTGAAATAAGACCACTACTACATCTTCTGGACCAAAATGTTCTTTCAACTGTAACAAACCTTTTACAGCAGCTCCTGCAGAGTTTCCAACAAAAATTCCTTCTTCTAAAGCGATTTTTCTGGTGTAAACTGCTGCATCTTTATCGGTAACTTTTGTAAAACCATCGATTAAAGAAAAGTCTACATTCTTTGGTAAAATATCTTCTCCAATTCCTTCTGTAATATATGAGTAGATTTCGTTCTCATCAAAAATTCCGGTTTCGTGGTATTTTTTGAAAACCGAACCATACGTATCAATTCCCCAAATTTTGATGTTTGGATTTTTCTCTTTTAAATATTTAGCAGTTCCTGAAATCGTACCTCCTGTTCCAACACCCACTACAAAGTGCGTAATTTTTCCTTCTGTTTGTTCCCAAATTTCCGGCCCTGTTTGTTCGTAATGTGCAATGGAATTACTTGGATTATCATATTGATTTACATACCAAGAATTTGGAATCTCTTCACCTAATCTTTTAGAAACCGAATAATAGGAACGAGGATCTGTAGGTTCAACATCTGTTGGACAAACAATAACCTTAGCACCAACAGCACGAAGAATATCTGATTTTTCTTTTGATTGTTTATCCGAAATTACGAAAATACATTTGTATCCTTTTACGATAGCTGCTAAAGCTAAACCCATTCCTGTATTACCAGAAGTCCCTTCAATGATTGTTCCACCTGGTTTTAAACGACCATCGGCTTCTGCATCTTCAATCATTTTAAGTGCCATTCTATCCTTAACAGAATTTCCTGGGTTAAAAGTTTCAACTTTGGCCAAAACTAAAGCATCTATTTCAGCAGTAACTTTGTTTAATTTCACTAAAGGAGTATTTCCAATAGTTTCTAATATATTTTTAGCGTATTTCATTTGAAATTATAAATTGTTGGCAAAGATAGCTTGAATTTTTAGAAATATAAAATCAGAAATTGACTCGTATCATCAATCGATTATTGGAAGAAATTCCAAACCAAACCAAAACGCACAATAAAATCACGATAAGGATAATTTGGAGCTGAATAAAAATCGTACCCTGTCCATGCAGAATTAAAGTGTTCAGCTTTTAAGAAAATTCGTGTTTGTTTTACTCTAGCGTTAATAAAGAAATCCATCATGGGAAAATCACCAATTTTACGTTCATTTTGAACATAAAACTCACCCAATAAAGGATTATAATCATTAGCATAATATTTAGTAAAATATTGAAAAGTAACACCAGTTTGCAATAACATCGCTTTTTTAAACACATAGCCCGTAAAATACAATGTATTACGAGTAACAATTTGTGGAACATTAACAATGTCGCTTGATTGTTCAACAGATTGATATAAAACTGTATTATCTATTGCAAATTTCCAAAATTTAATTTCTCCACTAGCTTTTACTGACAAATAATTGATTGTTTTGTCATACTGCATAGGTTTAACAGTCAATTTTGTAATATCATTGGTTGTATTATCAAAATACAAATAGTCATTTAAAACTTTATATGTTGTATTAATATTTAACCATTTTGAAAATACAGAAAACTCAAATTGATTAAGTTTTTCATTTTTAAAATTATTAAACCAATTGTAATCTAAATAACCACTTTGATACAAATTAAAATTTAAATTAGGCAAACTATTTAGCTTTTGGTATTTAAACTCAAATTTATAATCATCATTTAATTTATAGTTTCCGCTAGCTTCAATATTAGAAATAGACTGATCAGAAATAGATTGAGAAACGTGTAATCTTACGTTTACATTTTTTATTAGATAAGAATAATTTCCACCTAAATTATTAATTCTATCTGAAATAGCATTAGGAACCGATATATTCCCACTTGAATCATAAATAAGACTATTATAATAATAATTATATTTATTATCATCTACAAAAAACTCTAAATCACCATAATTTTTTGTTTTGTATGCCACACCAACTTTGTTATATAGGTGATTGTAACGCGTTTTATTATTGATAGAACTTGAGAAGCGGTCACCAAAACGGTCACTTGGGGTTGGTTGAGTAAATTGAAAAAACTTGTATTCATGATTGAATTGATGAGTAAATACCAAACTATTTGGATTTTCTTTATTCAATTTAAATGAATGATCAATAAAAAAACGATTTCCTTTTAATAAAGATGTTGCATTGGTGAAATATACTTTTATTCGTTCTCTTTCATTAAAAGGATCTTCACTTGTTTCAAATTCTTCAAGATTTACTATACCCCCATTTTCTTGATTTGATATGTCTTGGCCAGTAAAATGAGCATTAAAAACATAACGTTTATCTTCAGTAAAATAACTCGAAGTAAATCGAAAATTTCCTGAACTACTTAAATTGTTGACATACTTACCAAGCGATCGTAACCCTCTGTATGCAATAGAAAAATTTAAATTGGGTTTAGTATTAACTGTCAAAAAAGCATCTAATGTTTGTCCTTGTTCCATTACCGTTTTAAAATATAAATCCGTTAATGGTGTGGGAACAGAATAATAGTTGATATCTTCAACTTCTAAATAATTAAAATGCTTAGCAGTAAATCCGAAATTAGGAAAAGATGCTTTCTTAAACCATCCGAATTGCAAAGTATTATAAGTATGACCTTCGTTTGAGAACGGCAATAAACCAAAGATATCTTTACGAATCAAATTATATTTATACTCACTTTTAATAGTTAGTGAAGTATCAACAAATGTAGTGTCTTTATGTAATGTGTAGATTTTATAAAGATCAATAGGTGCTTTGGCCAACGATTCTCTCTTACTTTTTTTATTAAGATTTACTAAAGTATCATTAGCATCAGAATTTCTATTAGGTAAACCTCCAAGACCACCATTAACATTCCTAATTTGAGAATTAGAAATAAAAGTAATTGAAAAGAAAAAGAAAAATAAAAAAAATCTCATCACATTTTATAATAAAGGCAAATGTAATGAGATTTTACGAGAATAAAAGTGAAAATAAATTGTTATTTTTTTACAATTTTATAATTAAAAATACCTGAATTAGAATTTAATTGAAGCATATAGACTCCAGAATTAAGAAACGATATATCAACAGAAAAATTCTTAGAATCAATAATATCAGTAGAATAAACAACCCTACCTTGAATATCAATTATATTATAACTATTAATTTCAGAATATTTTGACAAAACAAATACATTATCATTAGCTGGGTTAGGATAAATTTTAATATGATCAATATTACTTTCATAGTCAGTAACTGATAAAGATTCATCAAAACCACTTGCAATTAAACTAAAGGATTGACTACCATTTTCTAAAATTCCTTTGTGAGTAACCTGAACTGTATATGTCCCAACAGCATTGGCAATTTCAACCTTTTCCACATTGTCAACTATATTATCTCCAGTTGTTGCAGGAGCTGAAACATCAGCTAAACTAAGTTTCCATGGAAAAAAAGTATCTGGGTTTTTAATTATTCTTAAATCCAAATCATTAACTAAAACAGGATTTGAATCATTTAATATACCATTTCTAGAAGTACCTGCAGGATCAGTCCAACAAATTGTAACCTCTAATTTTTGTGGAGTATTAATTACAACATCAAAACTAAAAGTTTCAGAACTTGAAATAACATTTTCACTAATTAATGCAGAAGTATTTGAAAAATCATTAGATATCAATTGAGCAGCTTTATTAGCATCAAGTAATCCCCAACCAAAAATAGGATCTGGACCAACAGAGCCAAAATCTCTTGCAGTATGAGTAATTAAACCTTTAAGTGTAGATGACCTCATAAAATTACCATTTAATTGATTATAATACTGTTGCAACAAAAGTGCTCCTCCAGCAACATTAGGTGATGCCATTGAAGTTCCAGACATTGTAGCATATGAATTTATTGAAGTATTTACAGTAGAAAACAAATTAGTTCCATCTCCTGCAATATCTGGCTTAATTCTACCATCATCTGTAGGCCCTTGACTACTACTAGAATTTATAGGAGATGTTATAAAACCAGTTGGTAAAAGTGTTGGATTCGCATTAGCAACAACAAGATTGTTTTTAGCAGTTTTATTAGTTGTTAACTTGTCATAACCTGGAGCTAAACCACCAGAATATGAATCAGAACCAGAATTACCAGCAGATGCAATCATCAAATAATAAGGTGAATTATAATGTAACTCATCCCAATCACGAGCTTGAGTAGAATAACAACCCATTATCCAAGAATCAATAGGATTACCATCACTAATTACTGGTACTCCATATGAATGATTTGAAACTAACAAACCTATATTTTGAATTAAGGAAGCAACATTTGTAATATCGTTTGTCCAATTGTAAGAATAAGCAGTTGCTTGAGGAGCCATTCCTTTTGCACTTGCATTAGTACCTTTAGCGATAATAGTACCCAAAACATGAGTAGCATGATCATCACTTGGTGGAATTGGCAAAGAAGACTGAGGAATCGTTATTCTAGAACTTGGGGTAGAATTATCATCAAGAAATTCAACATGATTTATCAATCCGAAACCACCATCCCATACACCAACAATCATATTTTGTCCATCTAAATTTAAACCTAAACTTCCACCAGTTTGTAATGTATTGATTTTTGTAACTCTAGCTGCATTTAAATTATCTGTAGAAATATAAATGGGTTTGCCATTTAATATATCATATATTTGATAAGTCACATTCTTATCACTTTTAAAATTATATTTAGTCTTAGGATTGGCATCTAAATAAGAACTTATCCTTAAATCACGTAAACTATCATTGATAGAAAATTTATCTCTAAGAATTCGCAATTTAACTAAATCATAACTTGAAAGAATTTTTTCAGATTCAGATATAGTTTGACTGATAAAAATTTGAGAAGTTAACAAAAACAATAATGATAATAATATTTTTTTCATAAAATCAAATGTGTATATAAAAACGCCTCATAAAATTATGAGGCGTTAAAAAATTTAAAGTGTAAAATTGACACTTCTAGTATAATGGGTACGAGTACCATCTCCCCATGTTTGACGAGGAACTATTGTAGTACCATTTGCTTTAATTTGATATGATCCAATGACAGACGCACTAGTGTACATACCATCACCATAAGAATCATTTACAGTAAATACATAATCACCACTATCTAAACATAAAGTAAACTTTTTCTCAGGCTGTAATGCATTTGAACCAGCATCAGTATAAGGTCCACCTGAAGCAACTGTTACTCCATTTTTAGTAATTGACCAAGTTGTTTCAGAACCCCATCTATCAAGTATTAATGAAAGCTCAACAAGATTATAAATACATTTAGCTTTATAACTTACACTCATTGAAGATGTAGTAAGTGCTACAGCAGTGGCATCATCAGGTTGAACCAAATTAAATTTTAACATCCTTGCGTCTGACAAAGACAAGTTATTGTGATTAAACTCAATATCTAATGATCCATAATTAGAACCTGCAGGAATAACTATAGAATTAGATGAAAAAGGAACATAATCACCTGGTAAAGCAGTTGATGATGGATCAATATCAAACACTACAGTACGATCATAATTTACTACTTGGGTAGAATAAACTTTTAAAGCAAAATTTGGATCAACTTCTTCAATCTCTACACTAACAGTAGATCTTTCAAAACCATATGATAAAGGAGAATTAACCTCACTTCCTGCTTCGTACTCATCACAACTATTTAATAAAATAGGAGCAACTACTAAAGCTAAAATTTTAAAAAATTTCTTCATAATATAAATTTAAAAATTAAAAAGGATTTTGGCTACCTAAAGCAGGATTAGCATTAATCTCACTTAATGGAATTTGGAAAGTAAATTTAACAGATCCAGCAGGATAGTTGAAAAATCCGAAAGAAGTATGATTTGAACCTGCATAATTTCTTTCTAAATCAACACCCCATCTTTTCATATCATACAAAGCAAAACCTTCACCCCAAAGTTCAATTCTTCTATGTAATCTAATCTCAGAAAGTAAAGCAGACCCAGAATTAGATGATAATGTATAAGAAGCATCTCTTGTTGAAATTAAATCAAACAATGCTTGTCTAGCCCCTAAATCATCTCCATTAAGTGCTTTAGCTTCTGCTTCAATTAAATACATTTCAGCAGCTCTCATGAAAACATAATCTCCTTCAAAGTCAGTATCATCATAATACTTAACATTTGCATATTGAGGTAATCCATAAGACGGACCATCAAACCAATCTTTTCTCTGATCAGTACTTGGAATATTATCGTACAATCTCTTATCAATGTTTTTGTAAATACCTAACAATCCAGCATAACCAGCGTTAAGATTTCCTACATGAGAAAAATAAGAAGCATAATAAGTTGATGTATTTGTATTAATGTCAGCACCCCACATCCACTCAGAGTTAGATATTTTATTAAAACCATCAAAAAGATTGTTCATTGGAAGATAACCTGATCTAGCTTCAGCAGCATAAGTTGCAGCTTGAGAATAATCACCATATTCTAAATAATATCTAGCTAAAAATCCTGCAACAACATTCTTATCAATGTTAACTTTAGTAGGTCTACTGTACCCGTCGATTAACTGATGAGCAGTAGTCAAATCATCTTCAATTAGAGCAACAATTGTAGAAGTAGGAACTCTTGAAGCATCTAATACAGTCTCTGTATACATTGGTATACCAACTTCACCATTAGCGTACAATCTTACCAAGTTAAAATAAGATAAACCTCTCATTGCGAGACATCTAGCCTTCAAATAACGTAATTCATCATTATTAATATTTTCTGGTAAAAATTTCAAAATTGAATTCATATTATAAATTACTTTATAATAAAATTTCCAAACCATATCAGTTCTAATAGAAATCTCATTTCTAGCAGTATAATTATAATAATTAACAAACCAGTGAGATTGATATTGAACCATGTCATTAGACATTAAATCAAGACCAAGGTTAATAGCCATATAACCGAAGTCATCATGAATATTACCATTACCAGCCGTATTAAAATCATTAACAAAAATATTATTACCAGATTCCATACCACTTGTAATAGTAAAAGCAGCTTCCGGAGAAGAATTGGCTAAATCAATAATCTGATCGCCAGAAACATTATCTCTTGAATCCTTGCCTAAAAAATCATCAGAACAAGAAAACAATGATAGAGATAATGATAAGATTAATAAAATTTTAATTCTTTTCATATCATTTTTTTTTAAAATTGAACATTCATACCAAATGAAACTGTACGTAACAACGAATATTTATTATCAGATCCACCAGTTAAACTTAATCTAGGATCATAACCTTGTCTTTTTGACCACAAATGCACATTATCTATTAAGCTGTAAACTCTTAAAGAAGACAACCCAAGTTTTGAAGTTAAATCATTATTAAATGTATAACCTAATGAAATATTTTGAATACTTAAATAATCCGACTTAACTAAACCTAATGAAGAAGTTGAATAAAAGTTTTGAGGATCTCCAATTTCAACACGTGGCAATGAAGCATTCATATTGTCTACAGTCCAAGTTTTTGAATAATCACTGTGGAAGTTTTCACCTCTACTAGGAGACATAGAACCCATATAAATTGAATCGTAACCATAACCACCAAATTGATAAGCAAAATTTACAGTCATATCAAAACCTTTGTAGTTTGTGTTAAATCCAAAACCTCCATAAAAATCAGGAATAGCACTTTTACCAATTTTGTATTGAGTTGCTTGATTATAATTTTCTGTTAAAACTCTCTCACCTGTAGTTGCATCATCCATCCAAAATAAAGCAGCACCTGTTAAAGGATTAACACCAGCAAATTCTCTCATATAAAAATCATAAACACTACCTCCTTCTTCTCTTAAATAAACACCAGAAACAATTCGATTATTCTCTTGTCCATTCTCAGGTAGCTTTGTAATCTCATTTTTATAATGTGTTGTATTGAAATTCACTCCGAAACTAAAATCTTTTTTTCTAATCAATTCAGCATCAAGAGACACTTCAAAACCAACATTTTGCATTGAACCAACATTGTCAGGAATAGAAGAGAAACCTGAAGAAGGAGGTAATGGTCTATTAAATAACATATCATTTACCTCATTTTTAAAATACTCAGCTTCTATGTTAAGTCTTCTATCAAATAAACTTAAATCAAATCCTGCATTAAAATTTGCTTTTTTCTCCCAAGTAATATTTCTATTACCTAATTGCGTAAGATTAAAACTTACAGGTAAACTTGTATCAGTAGTTACAGAAACTGTATATTGATCTAAATAAGGTAATTCTAAACCTAAATTATCATTACCTTGCTCTCCATAACTAGCCTTTAATTTAAATTCATTCAACCAAGAAATATTAGACATAAACTTCTCTTGTGAAACTCTCCAAGCAGCACCTAAACCATAGAAAGTTCCCCATCTATTATCTGGATGAAATCTTGAAGAACCATCTCGTCTAATACTAGCATTAATATAGTACTTATTATCAAAATCATAATTCAATCTAGAAAAATATCCTTCTAAAGCATAACTTGAACCACCTGCATTACCAGCTTGTAATACACCAGCTTGATTAACATAAGGACTATCTGGAAGTAATAACTTTGATCTTTCAGCATAAACATAATCAGTTCTTCTATCTAATGTTTCATGACCTAATAACAAATCAAATCCATGTTTACCAAAATCTTTGTTATATTTTAATAATTGTTGTTGAGTAAAGGACATTGTTCTATTGTTAGAATAGCTAACTCTACCTCCAGCATTAACAGCATCACCATATAATGGAGTATCTAAACTTCTATCATTTTGATTAAATAAATCACCAGTAGCAGTATAAACAAAATTTAATCCATCATACAAATTAATATCTACATAACCACTAACAAATAAGTTATCTGTTTGATATTTTTTAACATCATTAATAGCTGTAGCATAAGGATTCTGTAATGAACCAAATGGTCTTACAGGAGCTGCACCAAAACCAGTACCATCGTCAAACATATGAACTCCAGATGAATTAAAAATTGGATTACCCGCTGTATCATACAAATAAACCGGATAAATAGGAGCGGTAGTTCTCGTCCAAAAGAAAGGGCTACTATAAGTACTTCCACCCGTATATCCGTCTAAATAATCTTGGAACAAGTGAGAATAACTAAAGTTTCCACCAAATTTAATTTTTCCATCTAAAATATTAGCATCTAACTTCAATCTTGAAGTAATTTTTTCTAATCCAGAATTAACTACATAACCTTCATTTTTCTCATAACCCATAGAGAAAAAGTGAGTTAGATTATCATCTGAACCAGATATATTAAAGACCGACTGAGTAAACAAACCATCTCCAAACAAATAATCAGAATAATTCTCATCATACAATAATGCAGCACCAGGATTTAATTGACCTGTAGCAGGGTTAATCAAAGCATTATCAGCAACATTATATGCATTGTAAGCCAAACCTTGAGAACCAGTAATTAATTCCTGAGAAGCAACGTTAGCCGCAGTTGTAGCATCATAGTTAGTAGGACCAAACATTAATGTTGTTTTCAAAGCAGAAAAATAAGTTTCATAATATTCTCTTTGACTTGTTAAGATATCATATTCCTTAACAGCTCTAGAAGAAAAACCTACTTTAGAGTCAAACATAACTTTAGACTTTCCTTTTTTACCTTTCTTAGTAGTAACAATGATAACACCATTTGCACCTCTGTTACCATATAAAGCAGCTGCAGAAGCATCTTTTAAGAACGAAATAGATTCAATATCAAAATTACTAATAGAAGCTATATCCCCATTAAAAGGAACACCATCTACAACATATAATGGAGCAGATGAAGCATTAATAGATCCAATACCTCTAAATCTAACAACAGGAGGATCACCTGGCATACCATTATTATTAATTACTTGAACCCCTGCTACCTTACCAACCATACCTTGAATAACATTACTTGAAGCAACATTTTCAATTTCAGCAGCTTTAACTTCAGCAATAGAACCCGTAATAGATTCTTTTTTCTGAACACCGTAAGCCGTCACAACAACATCGATACCCTGAACAACATCATCTTTCAATGTTATATTGTAGGAATTAGCAGCAGTGATAGTTACTTTTGCATTTTTCTTACCCGTGTAAGAGAATACTAAAACTTCACCATTTTTAACTTTGATAGTATAATTACCATCAAAATCTGTTGTAGTACCACGAGTTGTTCCTTCAACAACAACGTTAGCACCTGCAATTGGGCCTAGTTCGTCAGAAACTACACCTGTAACAGTTTTCTCTTGCGCGAACGAAAACTGCATTGTAAACGCTACTAAAAGCGTAAAAATCCATTTGAACTTCGATCTCATATTAAATTTATTTGAGTTAGTTATTCCGCAAACTTCTTAATTATTTCTTAAATAAACAAATAATACTTCGGAATATTACTAATTTATTTTTGTTAAAGTTTTTGTTTTAAAAAAACATTTTGCGAAACAATAACATTCATTAGATGATAATATCTCAAAAAGGTTGCGTTGAAAATTATATTTTTGTCAAAAAAAAGTATGTTAACAAAAAGTTACAGTAATTTAATATTAGAATGCGGCACCGATGAAGCAGGTAGAGGATGCCTAGCCGGCCCAGTAACTGCCGCAGCTATTTTGCTTCCTGAAAATTTTCATTTAAACTTACTTAATGACTCTAAACAATTATCAGAAAAAATTAGAGAAAAATTAAAACCCGAAATAGAATCATTAGCCATTTCTTTTGCAGTTACCCATATTTATCCAAATGAAATAGACGAAATTAACATCTTAAATGCATCTATGAAGGCTATGCAAGAATGTGTATTAAAATTAAATCCAACACCTGAATACATTATTGTAGACGGAAATCGGCCATTAAATGGTAAATTGGGAACAAAACAGAAAACAGGCAAAATTTTTACTAAGGAAGAAATTGAACTTTTAAAATCCATTCCGAACACAAGTATTATTAAAGGTGATAGCAAATATGTAAGTATTGCAGCCGCTTCTATTTTAGCCAAAACTTACCGTGACGAATACATGGATAAAATTCACGAAGAATTTCCGATGTATAATTGGAAAAAAAACAAAGGTTACCCAACAAAAGACCACAGAGAGGCTATAAAAAAATATGGCCCGTGCAAATATCATCGAATGAGTTTTCGATTGTTGCCTGATCAACTGGAATTGGAATTTTGATTTTTACAAAGAGATTAGCAGAGTTTTTTTGATTTTGATTGTGTTGATTAGAGAAACACAGAGCACTTTAGTTGTTTAACTTTAAAATTGAGATTGAACTTGCTTTTGAATTTTAAAAAATCTCTGCTTCAAATAAATTTTGAAAATGTTTAAGAATTTTTTCTTTCACTTCTTGCTCGTCTACATTTCTATTTAATTCAACATGCATTGAAGTAACCGCTTTTCCTTTTATTCCACATGGAATAATATTATCGAAGTATCCTAAATCTGCATTAACATTTAGTGCGAAGCCATGCATGGTTACCCATCTAGAAGCACGAACTCCCATGGCGCAAATTTTTCTTGCAAAAGGTGTTCCTACGTCAAACCAAACCCCGGTTTCACCTTCACTTCTTGTTCCTTTTAAACCATATTCTGCTAATGTTAAAATAATTGCTTCTTCAAGAAATCGTAAATATTTATGAATATCGGTAAAAAAGTTTTCTAAATCTAAAATAGGATAACCCACAATTTGACCAGGTCCATGGTAAGTAATGTCTCCTCCTCTATTGATTTTGTAAAATGTTGCTCCTTTAGCTTCTAATTGTTTTTCGGAAAGTAATAAATTTGAGATGTCACCACTTTTTCCTAATGTGTAAACATGGGGATGCTCTACATATAAAAAATAGTTTGGTGTAGCAATCGAAGTTTCGTCTCTCCTATTTTGCACTTTAATGTCAACAATTTCTTTGAACAATTCTTCTTGATAATCCCAAGTGTCTTTGTAATCTTTATTTCCTAAATCTTGAAGTTGGATTTTTTTGTTCATGATAACCGAAATTGTGTTTTGAAAAGTGACGCAAAGATACGAATAGTTTACTAATTAGTCCTGACAGGAGTGACATCCTTTTTAAAAAAAAGATATAACGGATGGCAGGAACATGGAAACCAAAAAAGCCCGAACTACTCGCTCTTAAAAAAAGTATTCAGTGTTCAGTTGAAAGTTGGCAGTTTTTTAATTTATAGTTACATTTGCACGCTAAAATACAATACTATGCAACTTTCGGAACAAGAAATCATTAGAAGAGACAAATTAAACGCTTTACGCGAACTTGGAATTAACCCTTATCCAGCGGATTTATTTCCGGTAAATCACACTTCAAAGCAAGTGAAGGAAAATTTTGAAGAAGGTAAGAAGGTTATTTTGGCTGGACGTTTGATGAGTGTTCGTGATCAAGGAAAAGCTTCGTTTGCCGAACTTCAAGATAGCGAAGGTAGAATTCAGTTGTATTTTAATCGTGATATGCTTTGCCCTGGTGAGGATAAAACACTTTACAATCAAGTTTTTAAAAAATTGACTGATTTAGGTGACTTTATTGGAATTGAAGGAGAATTATTCATGACAAAAGTGGGTGCAATGTGCGTTCGTGTGGATGATTTTAAAATGTTAAGCAAAACATTAAAACCGCTTCCGTTACCAAAAACTGATGAAGAAGGCCATGTATTTGATGCTTTTACTGACCCAGAACTACGTTACCGTATGCGTTACGTGGATTTAGTTGTAAATCCGCAAGTGAAAGAGGTTTTCATGAAAAGAACTAAACTTTTCACAGCCATGAGAACATTTTTCAATGATGCTGGTTATATGGAAGTGGAAACTCCGGTTTTACAATCGATTCCTGGTGGAGCAGCAGCGCGTCCGTTTATTACACATCATAATAGTTTAGACATTCCTTTATATATGCGAATTGCTAACGAATTATATTTGAAAAGATTAATCGTTGGTGGTTTTGATGGTGTTTACGAATTTTCGAAAAACTTCCGTAACGAAGGAATGGACAGAACACACAATCCAGAATTTACCGCAATGGAAATTTATGTAGCTTATAAAGACTACAACTGGATGATGGAAATGACAGAAAATTTATTAGAATATTGTGCCACTCAAGTAAATGGTACTACAAAAGCTACTTTTGGCGACCATGAAGTTGATTTCAAAGCACCTTACGCAAGAGTAACGATGACTGATGCTATCAAACAATTCACAGGTTTTGACATTACAGGAAAAACGGAAGATGAATTACGTGAAGCTGCAAAATCTATGGGAATTGAAGTAAACGATACCATGGGTAAAGGAAAATTAATTGATGAAATTTTTGGTGAGAAATGTGAAGGTAACTTTATTCAACCAACTTTCATTACCGATTATCCAAAAGAAATGTCGCCATTATGTAAATCGCACCGAGATAATCCAGACTTAACAGAGCGTTTTGAGTTGATGGTTTGTGGAAAAGAAATCGCAAATGCGTATTCCGAATTAAATGACCCAATTGACCAAAGAGAGCGTTTTGTAGCCCAAATGGAATTAGCTGCAAAAGGTGATGACGAAGCTAACGGAATTATCGATGAAGATTTCTTAAGAGCTTTAGAATATGGAATGCCACCTACATCTGGTTTAGGAATTGGAATGGACCGTTTAATTATGTTCTTAACAAACAATCAATCGATTCAAGAAGTATTGTTCTTCCCGCAAATGCGTCCTGAGAAAAAAGGTCCAGAATTAACAGAAGACGAAAAACACATTATCGAAATTTTAAAAGCTAATGAAGGAATTTCGATTGGTGATTTAAAAACTAAATCAGAATTAAGCGGAAAAAAATGGGATGCTGCAAGTAAAGGATTAAGCAAACATGGCTTGATGCGTGTTGTTGTAGATGGAGATAATAAAATAGCAGAATATTTAGGAAAATAACAAACAACTACTTTTAAGAAAGACTTCAATTATGGAGTCTTTTTTTATATATTTACAAAAATTCAACTCTCTCAAAATGAAAAAATTATTTCTGCTTATTTTGTTTTTACAAAATCTGATTTTACTAGCTCAAAACCCTTCTTTTACTTGGAGTGAAAGCCAATCTCCTATTGATAATGAATTGAATTATTCTATTCAAAATTATATTGATGGCAAACGTATTTTTAAGGTTAAATCCATCTACAATGATAAAATTTTCAACAAAGATGTTTTTGTTGACATTTTTTCAATTAATGATGATTTCGAAAAGGACGAAAGTAATTTTTCTATAAGTGTAGACCAGCCTTTAATGGGTAAAAACATGCAAACGGTCAGTCATCTTTTTTATCTTAACAATAAAGATTATGTTTACTTTTTAACTGAGTTTAATAATGAAACAAAAGATTTTGAATTATTTACTCAAAAAGTAAATTTTGACACGGGCACTAAAACAAAAGCCGTTTTTCTTACTAAAATGCCTGCAAAAAACATGTTTAATATTGGTGATTATTTTATTGCACAATCAGAAAACAAACAATATTATGGTGTAGTTTCAAGACCTATTGGTGACAAAAAACTAAATGAAAAAGTTACTCTTTATGTTTTAGATGCAAATTTCAAAATTATTAAATCATTAGAACACGAATTTAATTTCACAACTAAACAATCTTTTGACATTGATGTATATGTTTCAAACAATGGAAACGTAGCGCTAACAAGAGAAATTGATTTACCAAAAACCAAACCTTTTAAAACAATCTATTTTTGGAATAAAGAAGCATCAAATATATTGGAATATAATTTAAAGCAAGATTTAGATTTTCAGGTTTCTCAATTTAAATGGAAAGATAGCGAAAATGGTTCTTATTTTTTTGGCGGAATTAATGATGGAAAACGAAAAGTAACAATAGATTTAGGAGGAGCACTTCCAAAAGGAAATCCACTAAATACACTATTATTTATGCATTTTGATTTAAATGGAAAATTACTTTTAGATGAAAAAATTAATATTGAGAAACAAAACAATCTAAATTTTGAAGAAGTAATTATAAAGGATAATAAGATTTGGTTACTATTTAACGAACTCTACACTGGAACAAAAAGTTTACCGGCACCAGACAAAACAAAACCTTTAGAAAGACCTACAGAATATTCTTATTTATCAACTGGCTATAGTGTAATAAAGTTAGATGCTACTTCAGGTAAATTGGATTGGTATACGAGAATTAACAATATGGAACCAAAAACAATAAATGACAATGGTGATCATTTAAAATATTTACATTTCTTTAGAAACAACGAATTAATTTTGATATATAATGATTCTAGAGATATTAATATTAATACCAAATATTATACTAAAGATAGTCGATTTGTTGTAATGAGTGTAATTAACAATGATGGAAAAATCATTAATACGAAAGATATTTCAAATTCAGGAGTTGGTAAAAATTATAATTTTTGTTATGAGCTAGATTTATCAATTGCATTACCAATTGACCAAGACACATATGTTGTTCGATCACGTTGTGGGAATTCGGCTCGTTATGGATTTCTAAAATTTAATTAATAAAATTTTCATAAAGCATTAAACTTTATCAAACTAGTATTGTCTTATACATATAACTTTAAAATCACAAAAAATGAAAAAATTAATTTTAGTTGCATTTATATTTTTATGTAACATATCAATCGCTCAAAGTAGAAAATCTTTTGAAATGACTCCTGAGCAAGTTGCTGAACTTCAAACAAAAAAAATGACCTTGGATTTAGATTTAAATGCAAATCAACAAAAAGAAGTAAAAGCACTTTTATTAGAAGAAGCTAAAAAAAGAGAAGCTATCAAAAAAGAAATGAATGCTAGAAGTGAAGAAGAAAAAAATTTCACATCAGATGAAAAATACAAAAAACAAATTGAAATTTTAGATAATCAAATAGAATTAAAAGCTAAAATGAAAAAAATCCTAAGCCAAGAACAAATGGCAAAATGGGAAGAACACCAAAGTCAAAGAAAAGAAAAAATTGACAATGCTAAAAGAAAGGCAAAAAAACACAGAGAAGAAAAATTTTAAATTGTATTTTTTTTGTTTTATTTGTCAAAATAATTTAGTTTTGACAAACTTTAAAGTAAATTTTACATAAATTATGAAAAAAATAATCATTGCATTCGTGTTCTTTATTGGCATTTCTACTGTTGCAAATGCTCAAGAAATTAAAAAAGCTAAAACTGAACAAAATACAGAAGTTAGACAATCAGATTTTAATGATTTAGCAAAAAAAGAAGCTTATTCTTTAGCTAAATTATTACAATTAGATGAACAAATGACTAAAGATTTAAATGGTTTGTTTTTATACAAATACAACCAATTAAGCTTAGCAAAAAATGAAAATGAAAAGGAACAAATCAGTGCGCAAATTGATGCAAAATTAAGAGCTACTCTTACTCCAAGTCAAATGGAAAAATTAGCAAGTCAAAAAGATTTATTACATAAATTAACACATTAAAAAAATGTCCCGATATCGGGACATTTTTTTTATAATTCCTTTGCAACTTCGGCTATTGCATTAATTGTAAAATCTAAATCATCATAACTTAATGCATCTGTAATAAACCAAGTTTCATAAGCTGATGGCGCAATATAAATTCCTTGTTTTAATAATCCATGGAAAAACTTTTTAAAAGTTTCATTATCACCATTTTTAGCAGTTTGAAAATCAAAAACAGGATTAGCATCAAAATGAACTGAAATCATAGACCCCACTCTATTTATTGTAAAAACAATATTGTTTTCATTAAGAACTTTTCTAATCCCTTTTTCTAGGTATGCTGTTTTTTGGTCTAATCGATTAAAAATCTCTTTATCAGCATTTAAAGCTTTTAACATTTCTAAACCTGCTACCATAGCTAAAGGATTCCCAGATAATGTACCCGCTTGATATACCGGACCAATTGGTGCTAAATAGTTCATTATTTCTTCTCTTGCTGCAAATGCTCCCACAGGTAATCCACCACCAATTACTTTTCCAAAACAAACAATATCGGCTTGTATGTTATACAATTCTTGAGCCCCACCTTTTGCTAGTCGAAATCCAGTCATTACTTCATCAAAAATAAGTAATATTCCATTTTCTAAACAAATTTCTCTCAAGGCTTCTAAAAAACCTTTTGTAGGCGGAACACACCCCATATTTCCTGCAACAGGTTCAATAATAATAGCCGCGATTTGATTTTTATTTGCTTCATATAAGGCTTTTACATTTTCAATATCATTGTAAGCCGCAAGTAAAGTATCTTTTGCCGTACCTTCTGTAACTCCAGGAGAATTTGGCACACCAAATGTACTCAATCCACTTCCTGCAGCAATTAAAAAAGAATCAGAATGCCCGTGATAACATCCTGAAAATTTTATAATCTTGTCTCGTTTTGTAAACCCTCTAGCTAAACGAATAGCACTCATACAAGCTTCTGTACCTGAGTTAACAAATCTTATTTTATCAATATTTGGAACCATCGAAACTGCTAATTTGGCAATTTCAGTTTCTAACGCTGTTGGCATACCAAAAGAAGTTCCTTTTTTTGCTTTTTCAATTACCGCGTTAACAACAGGTTCGTAAGCATGTCCTAAAATCATAGGACCCCAGGAGTTGATGTAATCAATTAAACGATTACCATCTTCATCATATAAATATGCTCCTTTTGCTTCCTTAACAAAAATTGGAGTTCCTCCAACACCTTTAAAGGCTCTAACTGGAGAATTAACACCTCCAGGAATTACATTACATGCTTCTACAAATAGTTCGCTACTTCTTTTATAAATCATTTCTTAATTCTTAATTTTTGACCAATTGAAATGGTATTATCTGATAAATTATTCATTTTCTTTATCTCATTTATCGAGATATTAAACCTTTTTGATAAGGAATATAAAGTATCACCTTGTTGAATCGTATAAAATTCGTCTCCATCTGAAACTAGGTTTGTGTCATTTGAAAAATTTGAATCTTGACCCAATACTTCATTATCGTATTTAAATAACTCATATCGTTCAATTAGTCCAATTAATTTATCTGGATATTTAACATCTGTTGCATAACCGGCTTCTTTTAAACCTCTTGCCCACGATTTATAATCCCCTTTATTCAATTTAAATAATTTAGAATAGCGTGATCGAGTTGTTAAAAATAATGAATGGTCTCGGTAAGATTCTGATGGATGATTATACTTTCTAAAACATTCTTGAGCAGCATCATCATCATGGTGAATGGTTTCTCCTGTCCAACCACTATGACATTTAATTCCAAAATGATTATTAGCCGTTTGAGCCAATCTACCTTTACCGGCACCAGATTCTAAAATTCCTTGCGCTAAAGTTATACTTGCAGGAATTCCATGGATCTTCATATTGTTTTTTGCAATTTCTTTAAAATTATCAATATAATCTCTAACTTCTTCTGCATAGGTTTTAACATTTGAAGTAGCCTCCAAAGTCTCTTGTGAATTATCTTTAGTTTTGATTGATACTGATTTAGTTTCGGTCTTAGTGTGTACAGTTGGTTTTTTATTGATCGAAACTTTTGTTTTTGTAGTGGTTCTAACTACAGGCTTTGAACTTTTACAACTGATTATAAAAAGGGCTAACACAAATAAAACCAATTTACTTTTCGCCATAATTTAATATTTCTTTGTTATTTTTACTTAGTACAAAATTCATACCTTTTATCCCTTGCAATCCACCAGTATGAATAATCAAAATTTTTGAGTTTTCTGGAAAATATCCCTCTTTGATTTTGTCAAGGACACCAAATACCATTTTACCAGTGTAAACCGGATCTAATGGAATACTTGTTTGTGTGTAAAATGAATTTAAAAAATCAATCAATTCATTTGAAACTTTACCATATCCACCAAAATGATATTCATCATTAATCTCCCAATTGTTATTAGAGACAAAATTACGAATTACATCAGACAAAAAACTCCCTTTTAATGAAGAAAATCCGATTATGTATTGATTTTTATTAGATGAATTTATTAAACCCGACAATGTTCCTCCTGTTCCAACTGAACAAACCACATGAGAAAACCCTTCTTTGTCTTCTTTTGTCAATATTTCTTCACAACCTTTAATAGCTAAATTATTAGTACCTCCTTCAGGAATTAAGTAAAAATTTCCAAAAATGGTCTGTAATTTTTCTTTAAAATTAGTGTTTTCTTTTTCACGATAGTCCGACCTAGAAACAAAATAAAACTTCATTCCTAATTCTTGTGCTTTTATTAAAGTAGGGTTTTCATGAATTTTAAACTCTATTTCTTCTCCCCTTATTACACCAATAGTTGAAAACCCAAATTCAGCACCCGCTCCAGCAACTGCTAAAATATGATTTGAAAAAGCTCCACCAAAAGTTAACAAAGTAGAATGACCCAATCGTTTAGCTTCTTGAATATTATATTTGAGTTTTCTAAATTTATTTCCAGAAATGATTGGATGTAACAAATCTTCTCTTTTAATAAAGAGTTCAATATTATTTGGAAAAGATAATGGTATTTTTTGATTAATTGAGTGCATAAAAAAAGCAGCTAATTAAAGCTGCTTTCAAATATACAACAATGTGTATTATTTATTTATTGTAAATTGATATTTTCTTAGAAATGCTCAAATTATCATTTGTAGCTAACTTAACAACATAAACACCCGTACTATAACTTGATGTTGAAATTTTATATTCTGATACAGTACCAATATTTTCTTTTTTGATAATTAGTTTACCCGTAACATCATATAATTCCAAACTTGTAATATCTTTATTTTGAGTATTGTACAACATTAAAGCTTCATTTTCATTATTTTGAGCTACAACAAACATTGCATCTACATCTTCAAGTGGAGTTGATAGTGTAGTGTTTTTAAATGTAACTTCAAATTGAGTTTTATTATCTCCAGCTGGAAGCGTCATATCAAAAATACCATTCTTGATATCGTAATAAATATCATTTACTTTATCGTGTAGATAAACTTCTTGGTTTTGATCAAAATTTACTACATCTTTAACTTGTACTTTAAAATTCGTTGCACTTGCGCATCTAAATCCAACAGGAATTCTTTTATTGATATCAAATTTTACAGCATTCGCAACATACTCATGAGGCATATCATTTAATATATAATAAAATTCTGCAGCTTCAGAAGATGGAGAACGACCATCAGCACCATAGTCAAATCCATCTGTTGCAGTATCTAAAAACGCAATTGTAGTAGGACGTACACCGCCATTATTATACATAGCATGAATTCTAATGTATGGTGCAGGACCTTTTTTAATTTGAGTATAATCGATACCGGCTACATTTGGAATTTCAGGATAATATTCAGAATCAGTATTTGTTACATCTGAATTTGAATTATTTCTAGCAAATTGAGACTGACTAGCAACACCTTCTTTTACAAAAACTCTAAATGCATTTTTCATTGTCACATTTCCGTTTGCCGTACCCATAACCATAAAACCTTGCCCTACAGGTGAAAATCTTCTTTCAAAAGACGTGCCAGCACCAAAAGGAATTCCTCCAGTTTGATTTCCAGCACCATCGTAAGTCCAAAAAGCAGCAGGTGTATAAATTTGCGTTACAGGATTATAAATTCCATAACCTCCTTGATATTGACTTAAAATATGAGTATTAACAACTACTTGTTCCCAAAAATAAGCTTGTCCATTAATTACAGCAGCATTAGAAGGATCTAATAAATAAGAATTTAAATCAATAGCACTTGGATAAGGATTTCCAACCAATGTAAAATTTGAAGCTGAAACTGAAGCTGTTATTGTACCATCATTGGGTTTACCTCTAAAGTCATAACGTTGTCTGCTTCCTGTATTGTTCTGAACATTCTCAGTTGCATCTGCAATTGTAGCATCTGTACCTGAAGTCCCTTTCATGGTAAAACCTTCACCCGCATTAATTGCTGTAGCAGCTCCCACATAAGCCCATTGTGCATAAGCATTAGACGTTATGAATTTCCAAATCCAATAAGGCGCAATAGCCAAAGGATTGGCAGTACCATTATAATTATTGGTTGCCAAAACGGTTGCAGGAGTACTAGCTGTTAATCCTGTTGGACGGTTTAACATGGTAATTCCGAAAGCTTCATTTCCGATTGCCGCCGTAGCATTTCCGACTGGTGAACACCAATAGTTATATTGAAAATTATTCACTGTCCCTTCTTGAAAAACAGATAATTTACCAGCTCCTGTATTTGCTCCAGCACCAGTAGAACCTTGTAATAACTGTGAATTATTTCTAAGAAAGAAATTCCCGTTGTTTTGCAAATTAACATCTTGTTCAACATACATAAACTGATTATTCACAAAAACATAACTATTAGGACTAACATACATCTGAGAGAAAACAGAAAAACATGTTAAAAACCCAAACAATAAAAGTGCATTTTTCTTCATAGTGCTGAAATTAAGTTTAGTAGCGTGCAAATCTACACAATAAATTTAATCTAATTATAACAAAAAATCATTTTTTTAAACTATTTATAACAAAAACCCAACTTTTTATTAACAATTTAAAAAAATAAGTTCAAACAAAATGACAATGACTAAATTTTAATGCACAAATAAAATACTTTTTATATGATCTAGAAAATTAAGCATAAAAAAATGAAATATTTACAAATTACCTCATATTGAACACCTTACAAGTTAAACAAATCTTAAAAAAATACAATTTTTCTTATAAAAAAAACGCATTTTTATAACAATTATGACTCATAATGTGATTTTGACGAAAAAACCAAACATTACATCGTTAAAATTTTTGCAGTGATAGTTTTCAACATACATTTGCATCAGAAACAGTTATTCCAAAAAAACATACACTTATTCCAAAAAATTAAAAAATAATTTGTATGTTTACATTATTAGTTTCATTTTAGTTAAAAGACTAACAATAAATTAATAATAAATATAATTGTTTAAATAGTACTTACTATTAAGCATAAGCTTCCCCAAGCAGATTGTTTAAACTAAAATTAATTTCTATGCAAAAAAAGTACGCGTTAAAAAAGAATTCAACAACTTTTAGATTTAAGAATTTTCACTCTAAGGAAAAGTCTGGTAATTTTTTCAAATCAATTTCGTTGTTAGCATTGTTATTTACAACAGTAATTTCATTTGGACAAAGAAGCGATTGCGACAGCAACTCTGCAGGGCAATTAACCGTTGGAACAAGTTGTACTTTTCAAACTTGGGATTCCACAAACAATTCAGATTATTGGAATGGAGCTTCTGGATGTAATGCAGCTGACCTTGATGACGCATGGGGTTGGTTTGATGCAACTTCCACTACAACAATAATCACATACTCTCCAGATTCACAAGACGCAATACTAACATTATTTGAAGGAGCATGCTCAACTACAATGAGCGCAGTTGCATGTGCTGATTTATATGGTGCAGGTGGTGCAGAAACAATTACATATGCAACAACCATAGGTCAAAGATATAGGGTAAGAATACAAAGATATAATAGCAACAATGACATGACAGGTGATATATGTGTATATTCACCAACACCTTGTTCAGGTGCTCCTGTGGGAGGTTCAATTATTGTTAACCCAACATCTGGAAATCCAGGTTCTACTTATGGAGTAACAGCTTCAGGATTTTCTACTGGATTAGGGATAACATATCAATGGCAATATAGCGATACGGGATCTGCTCCTTGGACTAATCAAGGTGCTTCTTCAAGTACATACTCAGCACTAACAGGTATGATTGCACCTGCAGTTGGAACAGTTAGAACTTGGAGACTTTTAGTATCTTGTACAAATTCTGGCATTAGTACACCTTCTTCAACTGATACTTTTACTTCTATAATGACTGTACCTGCAAGTGGAAATAATTCGTTTACAACTTGTTCTGGGAATATTTATGATAATGGCGGAGCTTCTGGCAATTACGCAACTTCTTCTAATGGTTATACAGTAATTAACCCATCAACACCAGGTAGTTTTATTAGGGTTTCAGGAACTATCACTGCAGAAGCAGGCTATGATTATTTAACTATTTATGATGGAACTGGTACAGGAGGAACTATCTTATGGGGTGGTTCTCCACATGGTTCTGGTACAAGTTGTACAACTTTTACTGTTCCTACAATTACATCAACAACAGGTCCTTTAACTATACAATTCTATTCAGATGGATCTAACAATTGTTCAGGATTTGATTTGTCAATAACTTGCTACACACCACTACCTTGTGTTGCACCTACTGCACAACCAACAGCATTAATTCTAACACCAACTGGAACTTCAATATCTGGATCATTCACAGCAGCAGTTCCAGCAGCAGATAATTATTTGGTAGTCATCAATACTACAGGCACTCCACCAATTAACCCTGTTAATGGAACTTCTTACGCAATTGGAGCTACCTTAGGAGCTGGCAACATAGTAGTAGATAATGACACCAATACAGCCTTTACAGCTACTGGATTAACCCCTTTAACAACTTACTACGTTTTTGTTTACTCCTTTAATAATGCTTGTACTGGCGGTCCATTATATTTAACAACTAGCCCACTAACAGGAAATACTACTACTTTAGTAGCAAACTATTGTACACCTTCGGTTGGTGCCGGATTTGAAAGTTTAACTTATTTCACTAATATTAGTTTTGTTGGAACACTAAATGATGTTTCAAACAATTCAACATTTTCAAGTGCACCAAGAGGGTATGAAGATTTTACTACTCTTCCAAATTTAGCTATTCAAGCACAAGGACAGGGAATTAATATTTCAACTCAAACAACAAATAGAGGTTATTTAAAAGCATGGGTTGATTGGAATCAAGATGGAGATTTTCTTGACGCTGGAGAATTAGTCTATGATGTAGGTGGAATTGCTTCTTATTCTACTACTTTTGGATTTGTTGTACCTATTGCTCAAGCCCCTGGAAACTATAGAGTTCGCATTAGAATAAACAAAGATGACAACACTGCACCTTATGATCCAAATGCAATAAGCACTTTTGATTCTTGTCAAAATATTAATTATTATGGAGAAACAGAAGATTATTTATTTACAGTAATTGCTAGTTGTAATGCAATTGTAACATCAGTAACTAACGACACTACATGTGGTACTGGTAGTGTTACACTAAGTGCAAGTGCAACAGGAAGCCCTAGCGAATACAGATGGTACAGCAGTGAATTTGGAGGTACACCTATTGCTACTACAGCAACAGGAAACTGGACCACTCCATCAATTTCATCAACTACAACATATTGGGTAACAGCATATAATGGTTGTGAATCACATGTTAGAACAAAAGTTACTGCTATAGTTAGCCCATTAGCGTCTATTAGCTTTACTCCTTCAGTTCCTGAAGTATGTGGTGAAAACAATGTACTTTCATTAACAGCATCTGGTGATGTTCAGGAAACATACTTAATTGATGAAGATTTCGAATCAGGCTTAGGAGTAATGACCAACCAAAATATAGTTTCAAACGGAGCTGGAACTGACGCTTTAACTCAATGGCAAACTGAATCAAGTACGTTTGTACCAGCACAACAAGTATGGTTCCCTGCAATCGCTTCTGGTTTAAATGGAAATAACTTTGCAATGTCAACTTCCGATGTAGGAGCATTTATTACACACAATGCTTTATTATCACCAGTTGTAAATACTAACACCTATTTAGATTTAACTTTATCTTTCGATATATTCTATTCAAGATACTATATTGATGGTGCTAATTTACCTCTTGACTACGTAACAGTAGATGTTTCAACTGATGGCGGAACTGCTTGGACAGAAATTGATAGATATACTGCAGACTTAGGATATGGAACAAGATTTGTAAATAAAACTTATGATTTAAGTGCTTACATTAATCAGCCAAACTTTAGAATCAGAATTCAATATTATGGTGAATGGTGTGATGGATTAGCAATTGATAATTTTAAATTACATGGAAATGTACCATTAAATACTGCCTTTGATTGGGCTGCTGGTTCACCTGTAGATGCTTTTCAAGATGCAGCTTGTACAATTCCTTATGTTTCAGGAACTCCAATAGTTACTGTTTATGTTAGACCAAATCTTACTCAGCTTGAAAACACAACATATAGCTTTACTGCAACAGCCGTATTATCTAATGGATGTTCTGTAAGTCAAAATGTATCAGTTGATAACAAATCAAAAGTTTGGAAAGGAACTTCAAGTAATGATTGGAACGACCCTAACAACTGGTCTCCTGTTGGAGTGCCAGATATTACAAATTGCGTAATCATTCCCGATGTAAGTTCTACTAATCCTTCTAATATATTTGGATCAAATTATAATGGATTTGGTAAGACAATACAAGTAAAAGATAACGGAACTCTTAACGTTGCTTCAGGAAATACTTTAACAATTCAAAACTTTGTTGAAGTGGGCGCAACTGGAACTTTTGAAATAGAAAATTCAGCTAGTTTAATTCAAATTGACAATGTTGCAAATACAGGTAACATCTCTATGAAACGTGATGTTAATATTAGAAAACTTGATTATGTGTATTGGTCATCACCAGTAGCAAATTATGCCTTAAACAATATTTCTACAACAATGTACAGATATAAATGGTTACCTACAATTGGAGCAAATGTCAATGGTTGGGGTAATTGGGCATTAGCTAATGAAAATATGATTAGTGGTAAAGGTTATATTGTTAGAGGACCGGATAACTTTACATCGACTCCACAAAATTATACTCAAAATTTTGTAGGCGTTCCAAATAACGGAACAATCAACATGCCTATAAGCAGAGGTACTTATGATGGTGCTAATTATAGTACAGGAGTTTCAACTACTTTGGCTACTAAAAATGATGATAACTGGAATCTAATTGGAAATCCATACCCATCAGCTATAAGTGCAAATACATTTTTAGCCACGAATACAAACATTGCTGGATTTATTAAATTTTGGACCCACAGCAACTTACCTTCATCTGTGATTACTGATCCATTTTATTCAGATTTCGTTCAAAATTATACTGTTGGAGACTATGTAACTTACAATGCAACGGGAGCTAACCCACCTATTGGTAATGGAAACATAGCTGCTGGACAAGGATTTTTTGTATTGATGAACCATACCTCAGGATCTGCAAATGAAAATGTTGTATTTGATAACAGCATGAGAAGAAATGATTATAGAAATGATTTATTCTATAGAAATGGAAACGTAACTGATAATGATATTGAAGAAAAAAATAGAATTTGGTTAAATTTAATTAGCCCAACATTAAAATCAAGTACAACGCTTTTAGGATATATTACCAATGCAACAAATGAGTTAGACAGAATGTATGATGCGCCAGCACTTGATGTAAAAACAAATTTTGAGATTTATTCATACTCTAATTCTGATAAATTAAATATCCAAGGAAAAGGATTACCGTTTTCAAACGAGGATCAAATTCATTTAGGTGTTTCTATAGCAGAAAATGGTATACATTCAATTGGAATTAATAAAGTTGATGGATTATTTGAAAGTGAAAATCAAACTATCTATTTAGAAGATTTACAATTAGGAATTACTCATGATTTAAGAAACAGTCCATATAATTTTATGGCAAATATTGGAAGAATTGAAAATAGATTTGTTTTAAAATTCAACAACAACACTTTAGGCAATGAAGATTTCACATCAAATTCAATTGTAGTATTCACAAACGACTATATTAACGTTACTACTACAAACGAAACTATTAAATCTATCAAAATTCATGATTTACTTGGAAGAGTTGTTACAGAAGTAAACAATGTTAATTCAAACTCTTTTATGAGTAAAAACATTTCAAAAACACAAAGTGCATTACTAGTAGAGGTAACTCTAGAAAATGGAGCTATTAAAACTTTTAAAGTAATTTATTAAAGAATTTAAAATTATATTATTCCACTAAAGAGCTAACAAATGGTAGCTCTTTTTTTTGCAATAAAAGTTCGATAAAAAAACACATCCCCTATTTTTATAGCAAAAAAAATAACATACTTATCAACAAAATGCACTTTTGTTAACAAATGTTTAAAAAAAAGTTGTGTAATTCACAAAAAAAAGTAATTTTGTCAAAAATCAACTTAAACAACTATAAATTAAAAACTTAACCCTAAAATGAAAAAAATCTCTTTCATTCTGAAAAACTTTATGGTTTTTCTTTTTTTTGTTTTTACAACTCAATCGTTTTCGCAAACTACTGACACTTTTATAACGTCTGGTTCATGGACAGTCCCTGCAGGTGTTACTTCTGTTACTGTTGAAATATGGGGCGCTGGAGGTGGTGGAGGTGGCTCTAACACTAATGGATCTGGTGGTTCTGGAGGTGGTTCTGGAGCATATGCTTCTAAAACAATGACTGTTACACCATCAACAAACTATACTTTTACAATAGGAGCTGGTGGAATAGGTGGAGCAGCAGGCTCCGCTACCGGTGGTAATGGTGGTGACTCAACAATAAATTTTGGAGGATTAATCACTGCTGGAGGTGGTAATGGTGGCGCAAGAAATTCAGGAGCTGTTGGCACTGGTGGTATTGCAAGTGGAGGTTCAACTAACACTAACGGTAACCCAGGAATAGTTGGTGGCGCATCAGGAGGAAATGGTGGTACTGCTCCCAATGGAGGAGCTGGTGGAACAGGAACTACAAACGCTGCAGGAAACCCAGGTAACACTCCAGGAGCTGGTGGTGGTGGTGGTGAACGTGGCGGCGGCAATCAACCTGGTGGAGATGGAGCAAGAGGAGAAATTCGTTTTACTTACACACCTCCCGTAACTTACTGTGTTCCTACAAATACCTACTCAACTTCTTATTACATAAGTGGAGTAACTACTACAGGTGGGATTGCTAACATCAGTAACACTCCTACTGGTTTTTCACAATATACAAACTATTCTTCATTATTTGTTAGTCAATTACCTGGTAGTAGTTTTTCGTTAAATGCTACTCATCCTTCAAGTACATATGCCTATTCAGTTTGGGTGGATTGGAACAACGATTCTGATTTTAATGATGCAGGAGAAAATGTTCTTTCCACTGGGTATTTATCTACTCCAGCAAGTTTAGGAACAATAACTATTCCTCCAGGACAACCTGTTGGTAGTTATAGAATGCGTATTAGAAATGCTTATTTAAGTAGTCCTGCTCCAGCTTGTGGATCTTTTGATTATGGTGAAGCTGAAGACTATACTATTCAAGTTGTTGCACCTGCAGCATGTTCAGGCACTCCAAGCGCAGGTACAGTTACTACAAACCCTACATCTGGAAATGCAGGCTCAAACTACACGGTTTCTGCCACAGGTTTTACATCAGCTTCTGGACTTACTTTTCAATGGCAATATAGCACAAACGGAGGATCTACTTGGACTAACGCTGGCGCAGCTTCCAGCACTTATTCAAATTATACTGCAATAGCTCCAGCATTAGGAACTACTGTTATATGGCACTTAATCGTTACTTGTACCAATAGTGGACTTAGTGCAACTTCATCAACAGCAACATTTACATCTGTTTCAACAATAAATATCCCTGCTTCTGGAAATAACACAGTTAGTTGTGGCACCAATGTGGTATTATACGATAATGGAGGTGCTTCTTCAGATTATGCAAATAGTTCTTCAGGTTACACAGTTTTAGAAGCTGGTTTAGGAGCAACAATATCTATCTCTGGAAATTATACAACTGAGAGTTTAGACTACATTAGAATATATAGTGGAATTGGAACAGGTGGAACTTTATTAGCAACATACTCAGGGACTGGAGCAATAAATTATACAGGAACAGCTGGACAAACACTAACTGTCCAATTTACTTCTGATAGTTCTGTTGTATATTCTGGATTTGCACTTTCTGTATCATACAGCGGTGTATGTTATCCTGCTTGTTCTGGAACTCCTTCTGGAGGCACAGTAAGCATAAGTCCTGCTTCAGGTATTCCTGGATCATCATACACAGTATCATCAACTGGTTATACCGGTGCAACTGGTTTAAATTTCCAATGGCAATATAGCACTAATGGAGGATCAACTTGGACAAATGCTGGTGCTGCATCAGGAACATATTCAAATTATACAGCAACTGCTCCGGCTTTAGGCACAACTGTAATATGGCAATTAATCGTAACATGTACAAATAGTGGATTAAGTGCAACTTCATCAACAGGTACATTCACATCTGTATCAGCTCAAAATATTCCTACCTCTGGAAGCAATACTGTATCTTGTGGAACAAGCATAGTATTATATGACAATGGAGGATCGGCTTCAGATTATGCAAATAGCTCATCAGGTTACACTGTATTAGAAGCTGGATTAGGAGCTACAATAACAATATCTGGAAATTATACAACCGAAAGTGTTGATTATATCAGAATTTACAATGGCGTAGGAACTGGAGGCACTTTATTAGCTACCTACTCTGGAACTGGAACTATCAATTATACAGGTACAGCTGGACAAACACTTACTATTCAATTTACCTCTGATAGTTCTGTTGTTTATTCAGGTTTTGCACTTTCAGTATCTTACAGTGGAGTTTGTTATCCTGTTTGTTCTGGAACTCCTTCTGGAGGAACTGTTAGCACAAGTCCAAATACAGGTTGGCCAGGTTCATCGTATACTGTCTCTTCAAGTGGTTATACACAAGCACTTAATCTAACTTACCAATGGCAATTTAGTACAGACGCAGGAGTTTCATGGACTAATGCGGGAGCATCTTCTAGTACATATTCAGATTATAGTGCAACTGCACCAACAAGCGGATTGGTTCATTGGCAATTAGTAGTTACATGTACTAATAGTGGTATTTCAAGTAATTCTACCGTTGGAATTTTTACAACTATGGAAGTTAGTAGCGTTGTTACGGGTTGCCCTAATGTAGTTTCAGGAGGATTAGGATTAAACGGAGCTGATCCTGCTCCATTTGATTGTACAGCTAGCACTACTTGTGTAGACTTAGAAGCTACTTACTTAGATCTTGGAGAAACAACGGATTATATTGTAGAACCAATTTTATACAACCCTCCTTTTGCTTTTAACGGACTTGCAAATCCTGTAAGTGTGAATACCGATGACGTTTGGTCTCCTATTGTAAACCTTCCTTTTGATTTTTGTTTCTATGGAAATACTTACAATCAATGTGTTATTGGCTCAAATGGAATATTAACTTTTAACACATCGGTAGCAGGTGGTTCAAGTGGCTACAGCTTTAGTAATAACATTCCTATTAGCGGTGATCCAAGACTACTTGAAAATTCAATCTTTGGTGTATTTCACGATATAAACCCTGGAGTTGGCGGAGAAGTAGGTTGGGAATTAATTACATTACCAACAGGATGTAGAGCATTAGTAGCATCTTGGTATAATGTACCTATGTTTGACGAAAACTCAATACTTTATACAGGTATGATGGTTTTATATGAAAACTCTAATATTATTGAAGTTTATATTCAAGAAAAAAATATTGATAATTTTGGAGCTGGTACTTGGAATGATGGTAATGCTGTTGTAGGTATTCAAAATGCAACTGGAACATTAGCAAGTGTTGCCCCTGGTAGAAATGGACTTGATCCAAACTGGGCAACTACAAATGAAGCTTGGCGATTTGTACCAAATGGAAACTCAATTGCCTCTATTGCATGGTACGAAGGCTCTGGAACAACAGGCCCAGTTGTTGGAACAACTCCTACAATCAATGTTTGTCCAACTTCTACAACAACATATACAGCAGAAATCACTTACACATTATGTGATGGAAGAACAATCAAAGAAATAGATGAAACTACTGTTACAGTAAATGGAGCAAAAGTTTGGAATGGATCAGTTGATACAGATTGGAACGTAGCCAATAACTGGACTCCTAGTGGTGTACCAACAGCAATGGATTGCGTAGTTATTGCAGATACCCCAAACGACCCAATAATCTCAGGAACAAACTATGTAGGATTAGGTTTAAACTTAACCATAAACAACAATGCTACCTTAACTGTTAACTCTAATAACTATTTAACAATTACTGATTGGGTAAACATTAACGCTACTGGTGATTTAGTTCTTCAGAATAGTGCAAGTTTAATTCAAACTAATAATGCAACAAATCAAGGTACAATGCACATGACAAGAACTGCTAATATTAGAAAATTAGATTATGTATATTGGTCTTCACCCGTAACTAATTTTAGCATCAACAGTGTATCACCTGGTACTAATGGATTTAAATACAAATGGCTACCAACAATTCCAGCAAATGTTAATGGATTTGGAAATTGGAACACCGCCAATGAAAATATGGTACTTGGAAAAGGATATATAGTTAGAGGTCCTGATAGCTTTACAAGTTCAGTTGCAGCATTTAATGCCGTTTTCACAGGAACACCAAATAATGGAATTATTACGACTCCTATTCAAAGAGGAACATGGAATGGTGGAAATTACAGCACAGGTGTTTCAACAACATTAGGAACAAATGAGGATGACAATTGGAATTTAGTTGGAAACCCATATCCATCAGCTATTGATGCAATAGACTTTTTAACATTAAACACCAATATTGATGGCTTCATAAATTTATGGACACATGGAACTTTACCAAACAACTCAATAGCAGATCCATTCTATGAAGATTTTGTATATAATTATACTCCTGGAGATTATATTACTTACAATAGCTCTGGAGCTTCAGCAGGACCTGGTACATTTTCAGGTTCTATAGGTGCCGGACAAGGGTTCTTCGTTTTGATGAATCACACTTCAGCAACAAATAACGAAACTATTACCTTTAACAATTCTCTAAGAAGCAGTTCATTAAGTAATAATCAGTTTTATAGAACATCAAATGAAAGTGGTAAAATATGGCTTGATTTAATTGCTACAAACGGATCAAATGTCAGAAGTTTATTAGCTTACGTTTCAAATGCTACTAACAACAGAGATAGAATGTTTGACGCTATAACAAACGAAAAACTAAATTTAAACTTGTTTTCTTTAATAGGAAATGAAACTATGAAAATTCAAGGAAGAAGTTTGCCTTTTGATGAAAACGATAAAGTTCCATTTGGAATAAAAATCCCTCAAGATGGTAACTACTCTATTGGAATAGGTGCATTAGAAGGATTTTTTACCGATCAAAATCAAAACATTTATTTAGAAGACTTACAAGAAAACATCATACACAATTTGAGAGAAACTCCATACAGCTTTAGTTCTAATGCAGGTCGTTATACAGATCGTTTTATCTTAAGATATACGAACGAAACCTTAGGTAATGATGATTTAATTGCAGATGAATCCAATTTATGGGTAATTTCTTCAGACAATTTATCTGTAAAATCTACTAAGAATGAAATTTTATCAATTAGAGTTTTTGATGTTCTAGGAAGAGAATTAGCTTATTATCCAAAAGTTAATAGTTATGAAACTTCATTGAATAAAATTCAAAAAAACAATACAGGTTTAATAATTCAAGTAACACTAACAAATGGTTCAATAATTAACAAAAAAGTTATTTATTAACATTACTTGATTAGCATACAAACCGCCCCCTATTTACTAATATTTTACCCCATATAGCTCGACTATTTGGGGTATTTTTTTTATGATTATAATTAAATTTCACGAAAAAATAAAATGTTATAAAACTTTGTAAAATAAGTGTGTTTTAAAATAAATTAACAATACATTAATTTTTTGTTATTTTTTTTGGCTCTTTATGATTTATATTATACATTTGCCCACCTAAAAATTTAACTATCAAACACATAAACCTAATGAAAAGAAATCTATTTATCCTACTAATTTTAATAAATACATCCATATTTGGACAAGTTGGTGTTGGAACTACAACCCCTCAAGCAACAATGGATATAACATCAACAAATGATGGTATATTAATACCAAGGATTGCTTTAACAGCGACTAATGTTGCAACAGTGTTAACCCCTACAGTTTCAGAATTAGTTTATAATACTGCAACCTCTGTACCTGGTCCAAATCAAGTAACACCTGGTTTTTACTATTGGGATGGCTCAATTTGGGTTAGAATTGCAAGTGGTGCTTCAAACAATTGGGCTCTTACTGGTAACTCAGGAACTTCAGCAGGAACTAATTTCATTGGTACAACTGATGCTCAGGATTTAAGATTTAAAACTGGAGGCAATGATCGTTTAAACATTTTAAACACGAACGGTCAGCTTCAATCCTATTTTGCAGGAACAAATACTGCACCAGCTTTTTCTTGGAATGCTGATCCAAATACAGGAGTATTTCGTTCTGCGGCAGATAATTTAGGATTAACTACTAACGGAGTTGAAGGTTTAAGATTAAGAGAAAATAGCAATGTTAGTATAGGTGCTACTTACGCATCAACAAATGCTGCTCCAACAAATGGTTTAAGAGTACAAGGAAAAACTGTAATTGGAAAAGCTTCTGGAGAGGACACTAGAGATATTTTCTCATCACATACAACAGCTTCTGCTTATAATAATGTAACTGGATATCCCGGAGCTACAAACTCAAGAGCAATTTCAGGTTATGCAAATGGCGGAGGAATGGGAGTTTTTGGTTTTGCTGACAGAACAGGTTATGGAGTAGTAGGATTAACACAACCTTCAGTAATTTCTAGTTTCGTACAAACTGGTGAAGGAGTATTAGGACAAGCCGATGGTTCAACTGGTATCTCAACTATACCAATTGGAGTTCATGGAATTATAGATGAAAACACTTCAGGTTTAAATACCGCGACTCCTATATTAGGTGAAAATAATAATATTACTACAGGAACTGGATTAGGTGGAGGAGCATACAACAGTTCTAACCCTGCAGTAGCTGGTGTTTATGGAAATATGGCTACAAGAGTATCGTCAGCTTCTACTGACGCCTACCAATTTGGTGTAATTGGAGATATTCTACTATTAGGAGTTGCCAGCCAACCAGATGCTACAGGAGGTGTTCTAGGAACAAATGCAAGTAGTGATTTTGGTATCCTAGGTTATAAATCAAAAAATGGAACAAACTATAGTGTATACGGAGGAAATGCAAACGGATCTATTTCTAACGGAAATAATGGTAGAAATTATCTAAATAATTCTCAAAACAATACAATTGGATTAGGAATCAATGGTGGTTTTATGGGTGGATATGTAAAAGGAAGTGAATATGGATTAATTTCAAGTGGTAACGAATTTGGAATGTATGTTCAAGGAAACACAATTACTAATGAACCAATAGTTCAACTAACTGAGACTAGTAATGCTCAAAGAACCATTTCTTATACTGCAACTTCTACAGAAGTAGATGTAACTACAAGAGGTATTGGTAATTTAAAAAATGGTGAAAGCTTTGTTTCTTTCAAAGAATCATTCAAAAATTTAGTTTCAAACAATGAACCTATAAATATTACAGTTACTCCTACAGGTGAAACAAATGGTGTTTATGTTAGTAAAGTTACTAGTGAAGGTTTCTATGTGAAAGAAAATAAAAATGGTACTAGTAACGTTACTTTCAACTGGACTGCAATCGGAACAAGAAAAGGATATGAAAATGGTGTAGAAATTTCTGATGTTGTTTTATCTAATAACTTCGATAAAAATATGAATGGTGTTATGAATAATGACGGTAGTAAAGAAGAAGGAACACCTATTTATTTCGACGGAAACAATGTTCGTTTTGAAAGAATGCCTGATTCAATGATTCAATACAATAAAAAAGAAGCTCCTAAAAAGAAATAATTTAGTACTTCAAAAAATTCCAAAAAGACCTTTGCTTTAAATAGTTAAGGTCTTTTTCATTTTGGTAGGCTTCTTTTTCAAATGAAATATTTAAATAAGCTACTCTCCTATTTCTAAATCGAATTAACCCAACAAAAAACTCAATTCCATACCATACAAAAAAAGGCAATACTAACATTTCTAATTGTTGCCGAATATGAATTTTTTCATGATTTAATAATTCCTGATTTGTTTTGTCTTTTTTGTTGAATAAAAAAATAAACGGAAAAACTGTAAGTCCTCGAAATCCTTTTGGAATTAAATATTTAATAACTAGTACAATCATATTATACAAAATTGGTAAATTTGTCCACATGAACAATGAATTAAATCCAAATAATTTAAAAGAAGGAGAAGATTTTTATTATACTCCTGAAGGATACAAATGCTTTACAGAAAAATATCATTTAAAAAGAGGTTATTGCTGTAAAAGTGGTTGTCGTCATTGTCCTTATGGTTTTGATAAAAAAACTGGAACCAATAAGAAAAAGTAAATGGACATCAATTTATTCAAATATCGTATTAAAATTCACAAGTCCTATCATAGGTCTGACATTCGTTATCCTTAGTTTATAAATTTAATTTTTGGAAATATTATTAACGAATAAAAATTAAAAAATGACATTTAAAGAACAAATACTAGAGGGAATTCCGTCGGTTTTACCCAATCCTAAACCATACGAAACAGCAATTAATCACGCGCCAAAAAGAAAAGAAATTCTTACTGAAGAAGAAAAGAAATTAGCTCTTAAAAATGCGCTTCGCTATTTTGAACCAAAACATCATGCAACTTTAATTCCAGAATTTAAAGCGGAACTAGAAACTTACGGAAGAATTTACATGTACCGTTTGCGTCCTGATTACAAGATGTATGCACGTCCCATTTCAGAATATCCTGGAAAAAGCGAACAAGCCAAAGCGATTATGTTAATGATTCAAAACAACTTGGATTATGCTGTGGCACAACATCCTCATGAATTAATTACCTATGGTGGAAATGGAGCTGTTTTTCAAAACTGGGCACAATATCGCTTAACCATGAAATATTTGGCCGAAATGACAGACGAACAAACGCTAGTCATGTATTCGGGTCATCCTATGGGATTATTCCCTTCGCACAAAGAAGCGCCAAGAGTTGTGGTTACTAATGGAATGGTTATCCCAAATTATTCCAAACCAGACGACTGGGAAAAAATGAACGCATTGGGTGTTTCGCAATACGGACAAATGACAGCTGGAAGCTATATGTATATTGGTCCACAAGGAATTGTTCATGGTACAACAATCACAGTTTTAAACGGATTTAGAAAAATTAAAAAATCACCAAAAGGCGGATTATTTGTAACTTCTGGATTAGGAGGAATGAGTGGAGCTCAACCAAAAGCAGGAAATATTGCAGGTTGTGTTACCGTTTGTGCCGAAGTAAATCCCAAGATTACCAAAATTCGTCATGAACAAGGTTGGATTAATGAGATAATTGATAATATTAACGAATTAGTTCCTCGAGTTAAAAAAGCTTTAGAAAATCAAGAAGTGGTTTCCATTGCTTATTTAGGAAATGTGGTAGATGTTTGGGAACGATTTGACCAAGAAAATTTACATATCGATTTAGGTTCTGACCAAACTTCTCTTCACAATCCTTGGGCTGGAGGCTACTACCCTATCGGATTTACATTTGAAGATTCAAATAAAATGATGGCTAACGAACCGGATCGTTTCAAAGAAGAAGTTAGAAAAACACTTCGTCGTCATGCTGAAGCAATTAACAAACATACCGCTAAAGGAACGTATTTCTTTGATTATGGAAATGCCTTTTTATTAGAATCTTCAAGAGCCGGTGCCGATGTTATGAATGATCATCCAACCTTAGGAAGAGAATTCAAATATCCTAGCTATGTTCAGGATATTATGGGACCAATGTGTTTTGATTATGGTTTTGGACCCTTCCGTTGGGTTTGTGCTTCGGGTGACCCAGAAGATTTAGCGAAAACAGATAAAATAGCTTGTGATGTTTTAGAAGAAATGATGAAAAATTCTCCAGAAGAAATCCAACAACAAATGGCGGATAATATTCAATGGATTAAAGGAGCACAAGAAAACAAATTAGTTGTAGGTTCACAAGCTCGAATTTTATATGCCGATGCCGAAGGAAGAATAAAAATTGCAGAAGCCTTCAATCAAGCGATTGCAAAAGGTGAAATTGGTTATGTAATTTTAGGTCGCGACCATCACGATGTTTCAGGTACTGATTCTCCTTACAGAGAAACTTCTAACATTTATGATGGTTCAAGATTTACTTCAGACATGGCAATACACAATGTAATTGGTGATAGTTTCCGAGGTGCAACTTGGGTTTCTATTCACAACGGTGGTGGTGTTGGCTGGGGCGAAGTAATAAATGGTGGTTTTGGTATGGTTCTTGATGGTAGTAAAGAAGCATCAAGACGCTTAGAGTCAATGCTATTCTGGGATGTAAACAACGGAATTTCTAGAAGAAGTTGGGCGAGAAACGAAGGTGCTATTTTTGCAATAAAAAGAGCTATGGAGACGCAACCTTTATTAAAAGTTACCATCCCTAATATTGTAGACGATAATTTATTATAGTTTCGGGTTTAAGTTTCAAATCAAGATGCTAATTCCTGAAATTAAAACTTAAAACTAATTGTTATGAAATCGGCTTTAAAAAAAAGTTTGCTTAAGCAAACACCAATAATTAAAAAGGCGATACCATATGTTACCATTTAAAAATATAATTTAAACATATGAAAACACTAAAATTACTTTCGATTCTATTTGTTTTAACATTAGCATCATGCGGCAGTGTAAGAGTGAATGCAGATTATGATAAAAAAGCAACTTTTACAAACTACAAAACCTATGCGTATTTAAAAAGTGGTATTGATAAAGCTGAAATATCCGATTTAGACAAGAAAAGGATACTTTATTCAATTGACGAAGTCATGTCAACTAAAGGCTTTACAAAATCTGAGAATCCTGATGTATTAATTAGTATTTTTACAAAAGAGAGAGACCGAGTAGATGTATATCAAAACTATGGTTTTGGTTGGGGTTGGAATCCTTGGTGGGGAATGGGAATGGGATATACCAATGTAACTACAACTCCAGAAGGAACTCTTTTCATTGACATTATCGATGCTAAAACAAAAGAACTAGTTTGGCAAGGTGAAGGCAGTGGTAATCTTACAAATAATACTGAAAAGAAAGATGCAAGAATTATGGAATTTGTTTCTAAAATCTTAGAACAATATCCACCAAAAAATTAATTTTTTTTATGATTTAAGGGGTTATAAATAACCCCTTATTTTTTTAAATAATATTCATAAAATTTATCGTTGGCAACTACAAAAGAATACTTCAATAAATTATATCATATCTTCAAAAAACTTTCAATATTTCTGAAAAAGTCGTAATTTTACGTCAAACATCACAAGTAAAATTATGGAAACGCATTTTGAAAGTAATCCACTGATTGACAGATTACCAAAACATTTAAAACAATTCATTAAGCCGCAAGTTTATGAAGATTACACACCAATAAATCAAGCGGTTTGGCGCTATGTTATGCGTAAAAATGTAGATTATCTTTCAAAAGTAGCTCATAGTTCTTATTTAGATGGTTTACAAAAAACAGGAATTGAAGTTGATAACATTCCTAGCATGTATGGCATGAACCGAATTTTAAAAGAAATCGGTTGGGCTGCTGTGGCTGTTGACGGATTCATTCCGCCTAATGCCTTTATGGAATTTCAAGCGTATAATGTATTAGTTATTGCTTGCGATATTCGCCAATTAGAACACATCGAATACACTCCAGCTCCAGATATTATTCACGAAGGTGCTGGTCACGCTCCTATTATTGCGAATCCAGAATATGCTGAATATTTAAGACGTTTTGGTGAAATTGGTTGTAAAGCGATTTCATCGGCACGAGATTATGAATTGTATGAAGCGATACGTTTGCTTTCAATTTTAAAAGAAGCAGAAGATACTCCAGAAGAAGAAATCAAAAAAGCGGAAGAGCAAGTGGATTTCTTGCAAAATAATATGGGTGAACTATCGGAAATGTCTCGTATTCGAAATTTACATTGGTGGACAGTAGAATACGGCTTAATTGGAACGGTTGACAATCCAAAAATTTATGGTGCTGGATTACTTTCTTCGATTGGAGAAAGTACTTGGTGTATGACCGATAATGTGAAGAAAATTCCATACGATATTTCAGCAGCCGATATAAGTTTTGATATTACAAAACCGCAACCTCAACTTTATGTAACTCCAGATTTCGCTCATTTGAGTTCGGTTTTAGAAGAATTTGCAAATAAAATGGCATTAAGAACTGGTGGATTATCGGGCATTCAAAAACTAATAAATTCTAAAGCTTTAGGAACAATTGAATTAAGTACAGGACTTCAAATTTCAGGCGTTTTCACAAATGTTATTGAAGATGAAGGAAAACCAGTTTATGTTCAAACTACTGGAAAAACAGCTCTTTCCTACAGAGAAAAAGAATTAGTAGGGCACGGAACAGAATATCATGCTGAAGGCTTTGGTTCACCAATTGGAAAACTAAAAGGCATCAACTTAGCCATTGAAGAAATGAGTCCGAGAGATTTGCGTGCATATGATATTTACGAAGGCGAGCAAGTGACTTTAGAGTTTGAAGGAAATATTAAAGTTGTAGGTGAAATTGTTACAGGAACTCGCAATTTACAAGGCGAAATCTTATTGATTAAATTCAAAAATTGTACGGTTACTCACAACGACACAGTTCTTTTTCAACCAGAATGGGGCATTTACGACATGGCAGTTGGTAAAAAAGTAATTTCTGCTTTTTCTGGTCCAGCTGATGTGAATAGTTTTGACATGATTAATCACGTTCCGTCTTCACAAACGATTAAACAGAAGAAATCGGCAGAGAGAGAAGAATTAGAAAGACTATATTTAAGTGTTCGTAATATTAGAGAAGGTAAACCTGCTGCTACTACTTTAAAAGAAGCATTTGCTTCGGTTTCTGCGGGACATCCAAATGATTGGTTATTATCGGTAGAGATTGCAGAATTAGCAAAAAAAGAAGGAAATTCTGATTTAGTAGATAAAGTTCTAAATCATTTAGAGAAAGTGAAAAATAATCGCCCAGAAATTGTGCATTTAGTGGATAACGGATTGGAATTAATTTTTGAGAAAGCTAACGTTTAACCAAAGTAACTTTTGTTACTGAAAAGATTTTCAATCAGCTCTATCTTTGTCAAAAAAAAAGAAACAATTATGGGAATTTTAGATTTTTTAGGATTAGGAAGTAAAACAAATGATGTTCAAGAATATGTTAAAAAAGGCGCTATTATCTTAGACGTAAGAACGCCAGAAGAATTTAGAGAAGGGCACATCAAAGGTTCAAAGAATATTGCTTTACAAGTTTTAAGCGGAAATATTGAAACCATCAAAAAATGGAACAAACCAATTATCGCTTGTTGCCGTTCAGGAATGCGAAGTGCGCAAGCTACTTCCATGCTACAACAACACGGAATTGATTGTATCAACGGTGGTGGTTGGAACAGTTTAGAAAGTAAATTATAAAAAGAAAGTCTCGATTAAATCGGGACTTTTTTTATTTAAAAGGATGACGTTGTTGCCAATGTAACTCTGGCTCTAAACTTCTGAAGATTTTACCAATAAATCGGTTTATCAATTTATTATTGTGAAAGATAAATCCCGACATTTGAACTGGTGTAGCGCCAATAGAACTTTTAATTTCAAGAGCCGTTCTACCAAAAATGATTCGTTTAAATCCGTTTTGAATTCCAAATTCCGTCATATTGTATAACATATTCAAATACAACATGTTTTCTTTTTGAATGTGATCATTGTAACCTAAGAAATAGGTTTCAAGAGTTTCATCATTCAAAAGTAACGTATGAAATCCAACTAATTCCTCATTCAAAAAATAACCAAAAATCTGAAATCGATTTCCACATTGTCCTTTTAGTGTAGAAAAATGATTTTGAGATAAGAAAAACGTATTAAAAGGAGCATTTTTTGCCACATAATGATACAAATCGTAAATCTTTTCTTCATTTTGATGTACTTCTTCGTAAGAAAGGTTTTTGACTTGAATACTGTCAAACTTTTTACGAGCTCTTTTAAATTGATCGCGATATTTTTTGGAAAGTACTGCAACATAATCTTCTATGGATTTCCAATTTTCATCCAAATAGAAAATCATGTTCGGTTGCGTATTGAATTCGTAAACATTTGAAAAATGATATTTTTTCAATTCTACCGAACAATGGTCATAAAAATCTTTAAAAGAAACTAAGTGAATTGAAATCCCTTTTTTCTTAAAATACAATGTTATTTCATCAGCACTTTGCAAAAGAATTTCACTGATATGTTTAAAATCGATTTCCTTTGAAAAAACGTAACCATTTTGCCCAGTAATCATATTATTTCCTAAAAACAAGGTATGAGAAGCAAAATTTTTGAAGATAAAATTACGAATCGCAGTTTTAAAACATTTGTCACGTTCACCAAACGACTCTAGTTTATTCAAATCTAAATATTGTGCTAAAGAAACTCCAATAAGTTCTGAATTTTCAAAAATACCAATGTAAAAACATTCCATATTCACTGGAGCTGAACGTTCCAATACAGATAGATAAGGAGTTTGAAGAAATACATTACTCTGAGCTACTACATCCCAAAGCACTGGTAAATCTTTAACCGAATTGAATATTTTAAAATGAATACTGTTCAATGTATAAATAAAATCGCCCTACAAATGTAGAGCGATTCTTATATAATTAAATGTTAAATTATTTCCATCCACAAATTATAGCTCCCATTAATGTCATAACAAGAATCCAATAACCAGAGGTAATTGCTGCATACTTAAATGATTTTTGCTCAAATAAGCAGTTAGTAGCAATTGTAGGAACTACAATAAATAAAGAAGCAAAAAAACCATGTAATGCCCCGTGGCCAAAACTTCTGAACATGTGACCATGAACTTGCATGTAAGCTAAAAAAGCTTCGTCTTTTTCGTTACCACCAGCTAATTGCAAAGCGCCTATTTGATGGATTACCAATGTTGGCATCATAAAAGCTAACATAAATGCAAACACAAAAGTTAATCCAAAAATTTTTGCCATGTTGCCTTGTTTCGCTTTTTCTTCGGTCATCCCGATTTCATTCATCCAAATGGTTCCAAAAACTTTGGGATTGTACCAGACAAAGCCGACAACAAAACTTGACAAAGCGGCCACTAAAACAGCTAAATAATTCATTTCCATATTGATATAGTTTATTGGTTAGTATATCAAAAATAAGGATATTTTTTTAACGACTGATTATTCCGCAACTAATTTTGAAGCGCTTCTATATAAAAACTCATTGTAAATGTGTCTTCTCGCAAAACGACTAGGCGATTCTGCATTTACCATTTTAATGTAAGTTACTTTTGGAACGCTGAAATATTCGTAATTACTTCCATCTAAAAATGAAATGTACAACACTCCATTATCCATATAAAAATCCTGAATGTTTACTGTTGAAGTAATTCTTTGGTAAACTTCTTTATTTTTCTCTTGGGTTTCAGGAGCAATACTAACCAAAAAATGATATGCCTCAATAATATTCTTACTTCTTTCCTCAGCAGCTAAACGCTCCACTGGGTCAGCAATAGTATCAGGATGATCTTCCTTCATGCTATTTCTGTAAATGGTTTTTAATTCTTTCAGCGTAGCTGTCTTAGTAACATTGAGTAATTTTCTGTACTCAGCAATTTTTTTTGGATTCATAATTTTTTAAAAATAAAAAAGCCCAGCATTTTGCTGGGCTTCTAGTAGCGGGAACAGGACTCGAACCTGTGACCTTCGGGTTATGAGCCCGACGAGCTGCCTACTGCTCTATCCCGCGATGTACGGTTGTAATTCAATAAATTTTTAGTAGCGGGAACAGGACTCGAACCTGTGACCTTCGGGTTATGAGTTTAAAAACTTATTTCAATTAAAAATTAAAACCCTGAAAATCAACAACCTAAAATTTTGTTTGCCAGCTCAAAAAGTAAAATCGTTTACGGAATCGTTTACTTTTATTATGTTGCAAATATAGTTAAAAAACTATACAATACAAGAAGAAATTAATATTTTTATTACTTTATTAAAAACTTACACATTAAAATACCATCAAATTTTTAAGACGATTACTTATCAACATAATTTGTTGATTACTATTTATTCAAACAAGACTAAAAAGTCTTTTTAATATTTAAATTTGTTCCATACCACAATAAAAATTCTGCAATATGGACAAATTTGTAATCAAACGAAATGGCACGTATTTACCATTTGAACCTTTCAAAATAGAAGAAGCCATTACAAAAGCTTTTGCTAGTGTAAGCGAAACTTTAAATCCAAAAGTAATTGAAACCGTATTCCAATTGTTATCACACGAAGACACTTGGGCAGTTGAAGATATACAAGATAAGATTGAAAAAACGCTTTATGAATATGGTCATTATGAAGTGATGCGTTCTTTCATGTTGTTCCGTCATACTAGAAAACTGCAACGCGAACACGTTTTAGGATTAAATGACGATACCACTTATGTCGACAGCACCCAAACCATCGAAGAATATACCAACCAAACCGATTGGCGCATCAATGCAAACGCTAATACTTCATATTCAAATGCAGGTTTAGTGAATAATGTCGCAGGAAAAATTATTGCGAATTATTGGTTAGACAAAGTCTATTCGAAAGAAGAAGGCTATGCACACCGTAATGGCGATATTCACATTCACGATTTAGATTGCTTAACGGGTTATTGTGCGGGTTGGAGTTTACGGGTTTTATTAAATGAAGGTTTTAACGGTGTTCGAGGTCGAGTGGAAAGTCGTCCTCCTAATCATTTCAGAGAAGCATTAGGACAAATGGCTAATTTCCTAGGAATTTTACAAAGCGAATGGGCCGGAGCTCAAGCGTTTAGTTCGTTTGATACTTATTTGGCTCCTTATGTTTTCAAAGATAATTTATCATATGATGATGTTTTAAAAGCGATTCGAAGTTTCGTCTACAATTTGAATGTTCCAGCTCGTTGGGGACAATCGCCGTTTACGAATATTACTTTAGATTGGGTAGTTCCTGACGACTTAAAAGAGCAAATCCCAACACGAAACGAACAGCATCTTTTCAAGGGAATTACATCTGAAGATTTTATACAAAGAGCCAAAGAAAGAGGCGTTTCAGATGTAACCGAAATGCGTTACGAACATTTTCAAAAAGAAATGAATCTCATCAACAAAGCCTATTATACGGTTATGACCGAAGGCGATGCGCATGGACAGCCGTTCACCTTCCCTATTCCAACGGTTAATATTACTGAAGAATTTGATTGGTACGGAGAAAACACCGATATTCTTTTCGAAAATACAGCAAAAATTGGTTCGTCTTATTTCCAAAATTTCATTGGAAGTCAATATACGTATGATGAAAATGGCAATAAAGTTGAAAATCCAAATGCCTACAAACCCAATGCCGTTAGAAGCATGTGCTGCCGCTTACAACTCGATTTACGCGAATTATTAAAAAGAGGTAACGGTTTATTCGGTAGTGCAGAAATGACAGGAAGTATCGGTGTCGTAACTATCAATATGGCGCGATTGGGTTATTTGAACAAAGGCAATAAAGTGAAATTATATTCCGATTTAGATCGTTTGTTAGAAATTTCAAAAGCAACCTTAGAGAAAAAACGCCTTTTCATTCAGGAAATGTACGATAGAGGTTTATTTCCATATACCAAACGTTATTTGCCACATTTCAGAAATCACTTTTCTACAATTGGTGTGAACGGAATTAACGAAATGATTCAAAATTTCACCGATGGAAAAGAAGATATCGTTTCAGATTACGGAATGGCGTTCGCGACTGAAATTTTGGAACACATTCGAACCACAATGAGAGCTTATCAAGAAGAAACAGGTAATTTATACAACTTAGAAGCTACTCCAGCAGAAGGAACTACATATCGTTTTGCCAAAGAAGACAAGAAACGTTATTCCAATATTATTCAAGCAGGTGAAGGTGAAAACATTTATTATACGAACAGTTCACAATTACCAGTAGACTATACCGAAGATCCGTTTGAAGCTTTGCTATTACAAGACAATTTACAATGTCAGTATACAGGCGGAACTGTTCTACACTTGTACATGAATGAAAAACTAAGTTCGGTAGAAGCATGTCGCAATTTCATTAAAAAAGTGATTACGAATTTCAAATTGCCATATATCACGGTGACTCCCGTTTTCAGCGTTTGTCCGAAACATGGCTATTTGAATGGCGAACACGAGTATTGTCCGAAATGCGATGAAGAATTATTAGCAACCTTAAAAACAACATCCTATGCAAACACAAACCACTGAAGCCTTGCTTCAACACAATGAAAAAAGAACCAAATGTTTGGTGTATACACGAGTAATGGGCTATCACAGACCCGTAGAAAGTTTTAATATTGGAAAAAAAGGTGAACACAAACAACGAACCCACTTTAGAGAATGTAAATCTTGATTTTCTAAACAAAAAAGCCATTCATAGCTTTACACCCTTCACTCTACTAGATTATCCCGATAAATCGGCTTGTATCTTTTGGTTTGCAGGGTGTAACATGAAATGTGATTATTGTTACAATCCCGAAATAGTTTTCGGAAAAGGCTCTTTTTACTTTTCCGAAATCATTTCGTTTTTAAAATCCAGAAGAAATTTGTTGGATGCCGTAGTTCTTAGCGGTGGCGAATGCTTGATACATAAAGACATAATTCCATTCATCAAATTAGTAAAAAGTTTAGGGTTTTTAATCAAAGTAGATACGAATGGAAGTCAGCCCAAAGTACTAGAAAAACTAATAGAAGAAAAGCTAATCGATTATGTGGCTTTAGATTTTAAAGGTCCGAAAGAGAAATTCTATGCAATTACTAAATCTAATTTTTATACTCAATTTCTAAGTTGTTTGGAATTGCTTCAAGCGAGTTCCATTCCATTTGAAGTCCGAACTACTTATCATTCTTCTTTATTGAATTCAGAAGATATTGCAGCAATGCAAAACGTTTTATTGGTATTAGGTTACGATAAAGACTATTACATTCAAAATTTTAGAAATTATCAAAACACGATTGCACCACTACCCGATTCGCAATCAATTTCGGAAAAGGATATCCATCAGAATATGACTAAAATCATATTTCGATGATTTAAAATGCCTAACTTTGTGTAAATTTTATCTATGTTTTCAAAAACCTGTGAATATGCCATACGAGCTACCATTTACATTGCCTCAGAATCCTCTGCGGGCAAGCGTTGCGGTATTCGAGACATTGCCAGAAAAATTGAATCACCAGAACCTTTTACAGCTAAGATTTTACAACGTTTGGTAAAAGCCGACATCATAAAATCGATTAAAGGAAATGGCGGTGGATTTGAAATCGAAAAGGTACAATTGAAACACATCAAATTAGAACAGCTCGTAAAAGCTATCGACGGAAATGACTTATTTGACCGATGCAGTTTAGGACTTCATGATTGTTCCGACAAACAACCGTGTCCTTTTCATCATAAGTACAAACCATTACGTGAAAACTTGAAGAAAACGCTGAAAGAAACCTCTCTTTTGGATTTAATTAGTGAATTCAACACCGGAGAAACTTTCCTTAAGCTTTAAAAAATTTAATTAAATAAAAGATAAAAATATCCTCTAATGAAAACAACTTCGGATTTAAAAGAGAAAATTCTTGAATTGAAAAAAAGAAAAAATGCGGTTATTTTGGCGCATTATTATCAAGAAGAAACCGTTCAAGAAATTGCTGATTTTGTAGGTGATAGTTTAGAATTATCGAGAAAAGCATCGCAAGTTGATGCCGATATTATCGTTTTTGCTGGCGTTTATTTTATGGCAGAAACGGCTAAAATTGTGAATCCCAATAAAAAAGTAATCGTTCCCGATGTTAAAGCAGGTTGTTCCCTTGCCGATGGTTGTCCGCCAGATGCATTCAAAGCTTTTCTAAAAAATTATCCGAATCATACCGTTGTAACTTACATAAATTGCACAGCCGAAGTTAAAACCTTAACAGATATAGTTTGTACTTCTTCCAATGCTAAAAAAGTAATCGCATCTATTCCTGAAGACCAACCTATTGTTTTTGCTCCAGATAAAAACTTAGGCAAATACTTAATTTCAGAAACTGGTCGCGATATGGTTTTATGGGAAGGTTCTTGTATTGTTCACGAAGCATTTTCATTAGAAAAATTAATCGATTTATATAAAAAACATCCCACCGCTACTATCATTGCACATCCAGAATCGGAAACGCATATTTTGAAGGTAGCGCATTACATAGGTTCGACATCTGGCATGTTGAATCATGTAAAAAACAGTTCAAACGACACTTTCATCGTAGCCACAGAAGCGGGAATTTTACATCAAATGCAATTGGATAATCCGACCAAAACATTAATTCCAGCGCCTTCAAAAGAAGACAATACTTGTGCGTGCAGTGAGTGTGCGTTTATGAAAGTCAACACCTTAGAAAAACTCTATCAATGTTTACAAGATGAACATCCGGAAGTACATTTGGACAACGAAATCATCGAAAAAGCTTTACTTCCTATTCAAAGAATGTTAGCGCTAAACTAAAACATCATGCAAAATTTAGAAACCGATATACTCATAGTAGGAACAGGATTAGCGGGATTATCACTAGCAAAATATCTCAGCGAGCAAAATCCGAACTTACAAATTATTTTACTTAGCAAAACCTCTATAGACGAGTGCAATACCTATTATGCTCAAGGCGGAATTGCCGTAGTACACGATTTTATCAAAGATAGTTATCAACAACACATTCAAGACACTTTACTTGCTGGAAAAGGCATTTGCGATAAAAAAGTAGTCGAACACGTCATTACAGAAGCACCTACCCGATTGCAAGAATTGATTCAATGGGGAGTGGAATTGGACAAGAATAATTCAGGTGAACTGGATTTAGGGTTAGAAGGCGGTCATTCTCAAAATCGTATTGTACATTACAAAGACAAAACAGGATTAGAAATTGAAACCAAGTTGATTCAAGTTGTTCAAAATTTACGGAATGTCACCATCAAAACTTCCTTTTTTGCAACTGATTTATTATTAGACAATCAAAAATGCATCGGAATCATTGGATTTGATGAAAAAAGCGAAGTGACATCCATCGTAGCAAAAGCAACCGTTTTAGCAACTGGTGGTTCGGGACAAGTGTTTGGCGTGACTTCTAATCCGTTTGTTTCAACTGGGGATGGTGTGGCGATGGCGTATCGAGCGGGTGCTAAATTGGAAAAAATGAAATACATTCAATTTCATCCCACAGCACTTTACGAACCTAATAAAAGCCAAGCTTTCTTAATTACCGAAGCGATTAGAGGATTTGGAGCTCATATTTTGAATCAAAAAATGGAACGTTTTGTTTTTCAATACCATCCTGATGGCGAATTAGCAACTCGAGATATCGTTTCGAAAACCATTTCGGATCAAATGAAAAAAGAACATTCGCAACACGTTTGGCTCGATGTTAGACATTTACCGATAGCTACATTTAAAACAAAATTTCCAAAGGTTTACAACTATTGTTTCGAAAATGGAATTGATGTTGCTAAAGATTTAATTCCGATAACTCCAGCAGCGCATTATCAATGTGGTGGTATTGTGGTGGATGAAATGGGTGCTACTTCTATCAAACAATTGTTTGCCATAGGAGAATGTTCGCACACCGGACTTCATGGCGCCAATCGATTGGCTTCGAATTCATTATTAGAAGCGATTGTTTATGCGCATGATTTAGCAAATCATCTGATTTCATCAATAGATGCAATTAAATTGAATAAGTCTGAAATTACGCCAATTCGCTATAAAAACATTCATCACGACCAAATTTTGCAATTCAAAAACCAACTGCAACATTTCATGAAATACGATGCTTTGTACACTTCGGGAAAAAATACTGAAAAAGTATATGAAATGGTTACCGAAATGAGCAAACGCTTCAAAATGAAGTTCAAAAATTATAATTCGCATCCGTTTTTATGCGAAACTTATAATTTGATTCAAACCGCAGAAATCATTTTAAAAGATTGTTTACCAAAAAGATACCGAGTAAAATCGGTTAAAAAAGAAAAAACTATTTCGTAATGCTGAATCTATTTGCTCATCCAAAACGCATTTTTTTGTTGCTTTTCGTTTGTTTTCTAACGTTTAGCATTTGGATTTATGCCATTCCGCTTTTTAGCCCAACGCCCTATTCTGAAAAAGAACTTCATTTAGTAGCTGAAGGTCGATTGGTTTGGCAAAAATACAATTGCCATACGTGTCATCAATTGTATGGCTTAGGCGGTTATTTGGGTCCGGATTTAACGAATGTGTATTCCAGAACTGCCAACAACGAAGCGTATATCAAAGGCATTATAAAATCGGGAGTAAAACAAATGCCTGCTTTTGAAATTTCGGATGACGAAATGAAAGCGCTTTTACACTTTTTAAAAAATGTAGATGCCACCGGAACATCGAATCCGCAAGATTACCAACCTGAAATAATAGGAACTTTTAGTTTAGAAAAGAAATGAAGAATATTGGAATTTGGCTCATCAGAGTAGCTCTTATACTGTTTGTTTTAGGTTTGTTTTTTGGACATTTAGCTTCCGAAAGTTATCGCATAACCCAACCAAAATCGGGTGTTATGGGATTTTTATCGCTTCGTCCGCTTCATGTGAGTAGCGCTTATTTGGGCATCATAACAGCAGGATTAGGTTTTGTAACACTGATTATTGCAAAAATGAAAACCACTCGATTGGGTACTTTTTTACAATACTTGCATTTTTCACTTTGGGTAATTGCTTTACTTGGAATTTTCTACAGCTATTTTACAGGTGATTTTGGCGGAAGAGAATATTGGGAATTCAATCCTGTTTGGGCTTTACCGATTTTTCTCTCTTTTATTATTTTCTTAGTTTTCTATCTGCATCAAATTGGTTTTTCGATAAAATGGCCTGTGTATTATTGGATGTGGCTTACTGGAATTATCTTCTTTATTTTCACTTTCATCGAAAACTATTTGTGGATTTTTCCTTATTTCAGACAACATTTTATTGCCGATATGACGATTCAGTGGAAAGTAAATGGTTCGCTTGTGGGTGCTATCAATCAAATCATTTATGGTGTTGCTTTTTATTTGATGGAAAAAATTAGTGGCGATGAGAAATCGTCCTATCAAAAACTATCTTTTGCGATGTATTTTCTGGGAATGTTTAATTTGATGTTCAATTGGGGACATCATATTTACCTACTTCCAACCGAAAAATACATTCACTACATTGCTTACGCAGTGAGCATGACGGAATGGATTATTTTGATTCGTATTTTCTACAAATGGAGCCAACAAATCAAAGAAAATAAACAATTTTACTACTTTTTCCCTTATCGATTTTTGATGGCATCTGATTATTGGGTCACGATAAACTTAACTCTAGCTTTATTCATGTCGATTCCAGCCATCAACTTATACACGCACGGAACGCATATCACGGTGGCGCATGCTATGGGAACTACCATTGGGATTAACACTATGATTATTTTGGCAGGTGTTTTCTACTTTATTAAACCGACTTTTAATTCTGCAAAATGGCGTTTGTATGGGAGCATTGCGTTTTGGATAGTACAAATTACCTTATTACTTTTTCTAATTTCCTTAATTGGGATGGGCATTCAACGTGCGATTTGGCAAGCAGGATTGACTTCGGATAGTTTTAGTAAAATGAGTAGTTCCAGTGGGAATTGGGTTTTACTTTTCATCATTTTAGGAACAATTTTAATGTTCAGTATGGCGAGTTTCTTCATTTATCTTTTAATTCAATCTTGGAAGAAAAGTAAATTGAACATTGAAGAATAAATTTATCCTAAAAATACGATGATAAAAATCAGGTGAGATTTGATAATTCCATTGTATATTTGACCCTTAATTCTTTCAAATTTATCATTGCTTATGTTTTCAAAATCATGCAATTATGCTATAAAAGCTACTATATTTATTGCTAAACATTCCTTAGAAGAAAAAAAGGTAGGTTTTGTTGATATCGCTAAAGAAATCGATTCGCCACAAGCGTTTACAGCTAAAATTTTACAAATACTTGTAAAAGCTGGTATTATCGATTCTGTTAAAGGTGTAAATGGTGGATTTTATATTCCGAAAAAACGTATTGCTTCAACTTTCTTAGTTGAAATCGTTGATGCTATTGATGGTGATGCCGTTTTTCATGGTTGCGGATTAGGTTTATCTCATTGCTCAGAAACTCATCCTTGTCCGGTGCATGATAAATTTAAAAGTATTCGTAATGAACTAGCGTATATGCTAGAAACCACGAATTTAGAAGAATTAGCTTTGGGAATTAAGTCAGGAGAAACTTTCTTGAAATCGCTATAAAACCAATTCTTCTAATTTGTAGTATTTTTAAAACTGAAACATCAAATTAATAAAGATATTTCGTCCCATTCTTGGAATATTTTTCCAATCGGTATAAGTAGTATAATTGGCATCGAACATGTTTTCAACACCCATATTTAGCATCATTTTTGATTTCTCAAAAGTAAATTTATATCCAAAATTGGCATTTACAATCGCATAATCTGGTGTTTTGTCTTCACCATAAAAAGCATTGTATTGAGTTTGTGTAGTATTTCCTTTTAGTTGTAATTCCGAGCTAAATTTTCCTGGTCTAAAGCCTAAAGAAGTCATGTAATTAAACGGACTCATAAAAGGCAATCCGTTATTCTCATTGTCTTTTCCTAAGTTATAGACGAATTGTCCTTTCCAAATCCAGAAATCTGATAATTGATAACTTACCGTAAAATCGGAAGATAAAATAGTCGCATAATCTAAAGCAGTATAGACTTTTATTCCATTGGCACCAATAGTCATAGGCGCTACCGAAGCATCCGGAATTCCAATGATATAATCGTAAATATGAAAATACGATGCTGATATTTTGGTTTGCCATTTCGCATTTTTGAAACCAATATTGGCATTTCCTTCTAATGATTTTTCGTTTTTTAAGTTTGGGTTCCCAATGTAATCAAATCCATCAAAACTGTTGTACAAATAAAACCCATACCCTTCTGAAACTGATGGAGCGCGTTCGCCATACCCCATTCCGAATCCATACGAAATTCCGTCTTTGTTATAGAAATAATTAGTGGAAAAACTTTTTAGGAATCGAGATTTTGAAGCATCCATTTCAGGATAAAAAATCTGTAAACTTTGTAAGCCGAAATCACTCGCTACATTGTTATTATGAAAACCTAAATTGGTGGTGAATTTCAAATTCGAATGACAGTTGATTTCGAAATTATCTTCCAAATAAATTCCAGCATACAACGTACGAACATCAGGCCAAGTGTACATAAACATTAAGTTTTCGTTTGGATCAGACGGATACATTGTCATTTCGGCAACGGAACGATTGTAAAACGAATTCAAATTGGCTAAAAATTGATGTTTTTTGTATTTCCTATTTACTTTGGAATAAAAACCATAGGTATCGCTCCAACCTGGCATATCCATGTGAATAGGAACATCAGGACGTTTGGTGTCGTCCATGGTGTGTGTAATCGTATTGAAATAGAGTTTGGTTTCCCAATTATCGATTGAATCAAAACTTGGTTTGTAATTGAATTTTACTGAAGTAATCAAAGCTTCCGCCAAAGAAACATCCATTGGTAATGCAGGATAACCAACATCAGTAGCTCTATCAAAAATTACAGAAGCTTCAATGTTTTTATTGGGAGCTAATCGGTAACCCGAAGTGGCGGAAAGATTCAGTTTTCTGAACTGTGAAAATTGAATTTCTTTGTTATTTCCTGCTTTGTAATTTTCGGCATCGCGAAACATTACATCGGTATCCACATAAAATAAACTATCAGCATAATTGATGGCTGAGCCTATGATTTTTTGGTGATTATTCGTTTCATAACCTGAGTTAACAAAGAATTCCCAACCCGCATTAGTAAATTGGCGTTGGCTTCTTTTTAAATCGATAGAACCACCAATCGTATTTCCATGACAACTGCCTTGTTGCCCTGAAGAAATGGTAGCTTCTGACAAATTAGATACTTCAACATAGGAAGTTACAGGATCCATTTTATCGGTACAAGCACCAAAGATTCGCATTCCGTCGATGGTAACTACGGTTCGTTCAGTTGCCATTCCGTTGATGATGGGTTCCCAAGCATAAGCACCTCTTTTGATTAAATCTACTTTGGTTGATTTTTGCAGAAATTCGTCTAAAGTAGCAAGTGTTTTGGTTTGTTTTTCGTGTAAAGCTGCTTTTGTTCCTACTACCAAAACTTCTTTGAGTTCTTTGGTTTTAAGAGAATCCGCTTCTTGACTAAAAGTAAAACAAAACGAAAGTGACAGAAAAAATACTATTAATTTTTTCATGATATAAAAGTTTTAAAAAAGGTCATTATAATGTCATAACGACCTTTTTTATAAGTAAAATTTAAAATTCGATTTCGAAGAAAATACTACTAGCAGTAACTGTTTCTGTGATTTCTTCTCCTTTTAAGATAGTTCCTTCTGCGTCAGCTAATTGTAAGTTGATTTTCCAATAACCTGTCATGGTTAACGATAATTTCCCATCATATAATCCACCAGCAAGCGTTTGAGTTGCATGAACGTTATTTGGAGAGGTATGATTTCCCATACTTGGCATTCTTGGGTCGATTTTTACAGTGTAACCATCCACAACTGGGAACGTCATCATGTTTTGCATTTTCCAAACGCCAACTTTCATATCGTTAAGCGCTACTTTTGGATGATGAGGCTCAATGTAAGCCACTAAATACTTAACACCATCTGAACCTGTGAATGTATTTACTTTTCGATGAGTAGAGGCTGGTAAATCAATTACATCTGTAGCAGTGTAGTCTATTCCATTAATGGTATAATCTATTTTTAAGTCCCAATATTCCGTGTCATTTTGCGCCATTTGAAACATAATATAACCTTCATATAAAGTTCCATTTTCAGTTACTTTTTCCACTTCTGATTTAGGACAAGAATGCGTCATTGAAGTCATGTGCATTAGAGGCATCCAACTCACTTGGGCATTTGTTATATAATTGTTGGTTCCGTTTTCTTTGATTCGTAGACTAATTTCATTGTATCCTTGTTCTAAACTTCCCATGTGAGAATACAATTCAATCGTATGTGTATCGTTAGTGATTTCTTTAAATTTAGTAATTCCGTCTAATTCATTTACAGTAATTTCATCATCGTTTGAACAAGACACAAAAGTTAAAGCCATAGCAAAAATGGCTGCAATATATTTTATTGAAGTTTTCATTATATTTTTTAATTAAAGTGATTGTAATTCCATCTGAAATGTGATTTTTTCAGAGAAATTATGATATAAGTTGAGTGGGTTAATTCAGTAAATGAACTAACAAAAACCAATATTTAATTAAGAAATAAATGTGGGTGGATGAAAAAAGGCACAATCATTCAAGTGAAAGTAAAGGTTAGAATAATTGTTACCAATAGAAGTTTTATTTAAAAAATAAATTTGTCTAATTTCTATAGGTTGAATTTCCTGAAAAAATACAATTTCAGTATGTTCGAAAGATATTTTTTTATCAGAAGAATTTTCAGAATTACTTTCGGAAGCTTTTGCCAATTGTTTTGCCAAGTGACACTTTCCGTTACATTTTAATTCGGGTTTAGATTTGTTCTCACAAAGGTTGTTTACAATGTAATCATAATTCACGGCATACTCTAAAACCGGGAGTATTGGCTTCAGGAACATTAGCGCGGTTAATATGATTAGTAATTGTTTCATGGGACAAATTTACAAGAAATAAATTAAGGTCTAGTATGATTTCAGTCATATTTTTTTTACTTTTATTGAAATTAATTTGTGCTTTATCTAAAAGAATTAAAGCCTTCAACACAACTACTTTATGCAGATTGATTTAGATTTATTATTTACTTGGGGCGCTATTGCCAAGGAGTACAAGAAAAATGAAATTATTTTTCATGAAGAGGAATCAGCGAATTTTTATTATCAAATTATTGACGGTTGCGTAAGAATGTACAATTCAAATGATGAAGGAAAAGAGTTTACCCAAGGCTATTTTAAAAATGGTCAGAGTTTTGGAGAACCTCCTTTATTTATTGATGAAGTATATCCTTCTACAGCAGTAGTTTTCAAAGATTCCAAGATTATAAAAATTTCAAAAGAGAAGTTTTTAAAGATTTTAGAGGAATATCCCTTTATTCAAAAACAATTCTTGAATTTAATGGCAACTCGAATTCACACCAAAGCCAAAACCACTAAAGACATTGTAAACCAAAAACCAGAGTTTAGAATTTTAGCTTTTCTAAATGCACACAAAAACCCCGATTGTTCTAAAAAAGAATTAGTGGAATTTACAAGACAAGAAATTGCCAACTTTACAGGATTACGTGTGGAAACGGTGATTAGAGAGCTTTCAAGATTAAGTAAAACGAATAAAGTGGAAATTATTAATCACAAATTATATTACTGATGTCGTTTAAAACAACTTTTTGGATTCGGTTTTCGATTTTTAATCTGATGCTTGTTGCATTATTAGGACTTTTAATGCGTTATAAAATTCTGTTTGAATTTCCGCTACTCGATCAAAAAAGTGTACAACATTCGCACTCTCATTTTGCTTTCGCTGGTTGGGTTACGCATACTTTAATGACGTTACTAATTGCCTTTTTACAAAAACACAACACGCTTCACAAAATAACATTTAAGAAATATAATCTTATTTTAATTGGAAATTTAATTTGCTCTTATGTAATGCTGATTTCCTTTATTATGCAAGGTTATGGTGCAATTTCGATTACTTTTTCAACCCTTTCTATTTTTGTTTCTTATTGGTTTGCTTATGTTTTCTTTAAAGATTGCAAACAACTTGAAACTTCTTCTGTAGCAACAAAATGGTTCAAAGCTGCATTATTTTTTAATGTGATTTCGTCTTTAGGAACTTTTGCTTTAGCTTATATGATGGCAACAAAAAACATCCATCAAAATGAATATTTGGCTTCCATTTACTACTATTTGCATTTTCAATACAATGGTTGGTTTTTCTTTGCTTGTATGGGATTGTTGTTGGATTATTTAAAAATAACATCAAACTCAAATCGCATTTATTCACAATCATTTGTATTGCTATTTTGGTCTTGTATTGCAGGGTATTTTCTATCAACTCTTTGGTTAGATTTACCGCTACTAATTTATGTTTTAACGGCTATTTCGGCAATTGTTCAAGTAGTTGTTTGGTATTTATTATTCAAAACTATTTTTAAAGAAAACAAATCCATCTTCGTTACTCTTCCAAATTACTTAAAATATATGATTTTATTCATCAGTTTTGCTTTGAGTGCGAAGTTCTTATTACAATTGGGTTCCACCGTTCCTGCAATTAGCAAATTAGCATTTGGTTTTAGACCGATTGTGATTGCTTACTTACACTTGATATTATTAGCTATTATTTCACTTTTTCTGTTGTTTTACATTTATGTAAATAATTTTATTGTTGTAAATAAAAAAACCATCTTAGGATTAATTGTATTTAGCATTGGAGTTGTACTTAATGAAGTGGTATTAGGAATTCAAGGAATCGCATCATTAAATTATACTTTAATTCCTAAAATTAATGAAGCTTTGTTTGGAATTGCTATACTTCTTTTCGCAAGTATTTTATGGACAACTTTTTTTACAAAAAAGGAATAAAAAAGTATTTTTTTTATGATTCTACGCATAAAATAATTTTCAGATAATCAAGTACTTTGTGTGTATAAATTATTCAAATTATGAAAAATTCCATTAAAACTTTATTGTTAGCCAGTTTACTGATCACTTTTGGGTGTAAACAAGGCGAAGAAACAGCTTCAGAACCAGCATCAGAATCTACAGAAGTACCAGCTGGTGGACAAGAGAATGTGGTTGATGAAACTTCAGTTCCAAATATTGTGCAAACAGCTGTAGGAAGTAAAGACCACACTACTTTAGTTACTGCTGTTAAAGCGGCTGGTTTAGTAACATCATTAAGTAATGCTGGACCATTTACTGTATTTGCACCAACAAATGCTGCATTTGACAAGTTACCTGCTGGAACAGTAGAAGGCTTGTTAAAACCTGAAAAGAAGGGTGATTTAGAAAATATTTTAGGATATCATACCTATGTAGGTGTCTTAAAAGTAGAATACATGCAAGATGGTCAAGAGTTTGACATGGTTTATGGCGGAAAAGTAAAAATCACTAAAAAAGATGACAAAACGTATATCAATGGTTCTGAAATAGTTGCTACAATTGAAACTGGCAACGGAATAATTCACGTAATTGGCGACGTACTTTTACCAAAATAGAAATAATTATTAATTCAACTTTGCTTTTCTTATAATTAGGTTAAAAAGCGTGAATTGAATCAATTCACGCTTTTTGTTTTAGCGATGGTTAAACTAAATTATATTCCTCCTATTCGAATTAAACTTCCTAAAATTAACATTATAACTGCAATAATAGTTACTAACGAGATGAATAAATAGAGTAAATATGATGGTTGGTTTTGTAGTTTTGGAAATAAAAACTTAACCGCTGTAAAAGCTAAGAGTATTGTGCAAAAAAAGAGTGCTATTTTTAAACTTATTATTTTTTCTATTGAATTTTGAAAATTAAACCATTTGTCAAATGAAATTCCATAATCGTAGGCTAACAATATTCCTGTTACAAATAAAATTAATAATGAAGGAATTCCAACAGATTCAAAATTTTTTCTAAAAAATGTTATGTCATCTAATGATTTATTTTTCAAAGCTTTTGGAACATATCTTAAAAGTAATATTAAATGTCCCCCAACCCAAATTGTAGCCGCTAATAAGTGAATTATTAAAATTATTTGATGATACATTATGATAGTGTTTTGTACATAATTACCTGGGCAATATTTGAAGCTCTTTCTTTAATTTCATTGGCTTTTATACCTATAAAAAGCTTATCTACTGTTTCACTAAATAAATTATTCCAATGCTGAAAATGTTGTTGATTCATAGTGCTTTTTTGATGTAACTCTTTGTGAACCACCATAGGACTTCCACTATAATTTCCAGAGTAAAAAAGAATATTCTCCCAAAAATCATACATTATAGGCAAATGTAATTCCCAATTTACTTTTGCTACATCATTGAATAAATATCCAATAGTGTCATCTTTTTTTACTTTATCATAGAATGCATTGACTAATTTTTCAATATCTTTTCTATTTCTAATATCTGTTTTCATATTGGATCAGTTAAAAAAAATAAATTATTTAACTATAAAATCTAAATTTATAAACCATATATTTTACAAATCTTTAGTTTTAAATTTTTTAAGCGATAATACAAAAGGAACAATTACCCATAGAATTAGCAATAATAATGAAATAGCTATTCCTGTTCCATTACCAAAATATTCTTTAAATAAAGCACCTGTATATCCCATCATTGCAGAAGCATCTAAATGTAATAACATTTGGATTCTTGCTAAATCAATTGGACTTAGAGAAGTTACAAAAATCATTGGTTTTTCTATAGGATAATCTGAGAATTGAAACAATAAAAACAATATCAATCCATCAAAAATTAATGCAAAAAAGAGCCAAATAACTATTGAAGCACCAATTCCTCTGGCTTTATCTCTATTAAAAATAGCACTAAGAAACGCTAAAGAAACAAAAATAGCAGTGATTAAAACACCTATTAGCAACATCATTATACCATTCAAATTAGGTGCATTGATGAGTAATGGAATTCCAGATCCAATTAAAAAAGAAATAATAAGCGAGAGTGATAAACTAATAAATAAACTTATCCAAATTTTACTTCTTCTAATAGGTTGACTTATTAAAAGTTCAATAAATTCAGAACTATTATAAATGTAAATTGTTGCAAACAAAATTGAAACTAATGGAACTGTAAATAAAATAACATTCAAAATTGTTAGCATTCCTTTTGCTGTATTATCTTCCATTCCAAAAGAACTCCAAGATAAAACGGCTAAAATAAATGTGTAAACTAATACAATTTTATTTTTTAAAATATCGGATAGTATAATTTTAATTATTCTGTTCATTTGAATTGGCTCTTAAAATTTTAGCAATGGCTTTTGAAATTTTATCTTCTTGTGTTTCATCTCTTAATTCATCTATATTTTTATGAAAGAATATTTTACCTTCTTGCATAAAAATAATTTCAGAAATCAAATCATCTAATTCACTTAGTAAATGTGATGTAATAATAATTAATTTGCCTTTTTCTTTTTCTTTAATAATTTTCTCTTTTAATAATTCAGATGCAAGAGGATCTAAACCAGCTGTAGGTTCATCTAATATTAAAACATCTGGATTAAATAAAAAAGCTAAAACTGCACTGATTTTTTGAGTAGTTCCACCAGATAGTGTTCGCATTTGCTTATTTAACATTTTCTCAATTTCAAAATCTCTAAACAAATCTTCATCTAAATTGTCTTTTGAATTTCGAATTTTCTTAACCATTTCGATAATTTCACCAATAGTCATTGTATCTGGATAGCGACCAATTTGTGGCATGTATCCAATTTTTTCTCTGTACAGATAATCACCAAAAATCGATTTTTTATTAAATTCCATACTTCCAGCATCAGGAATCACCATACCTAAAATCGACTTTATCAAAGTTGTTTTTCCACAACCATTAGGTCCAATTAAAGCAATACATTGACCAGAATTACAGGAAACAGAAACATTCTTAAGGACTTCCAGTTTTCCAAATTTTTTAGATATATTTTTTATTTCAATCATAATAATGGTAATGGTTTCATTTGTGGCTTATTGTCTATAAAATTATCAGGAGTTATACTTGGTAATACTTTTTCAGATTTATCTAAAAGTGTAATCATAAAACTTCTAAATAAAAGCATAGTTGAAGGATTATTTTCAATCAGAACAGCAAATAAACTCAAAGGATGATATGGTACATCACCAATTTCATCTTTATTCAAATCATAGCCTTCATATTTATCCCAATAATTTGAATTAAAAGTATTCAACACTAAACTTCCGTTGGTTCCCATATCAAAAGTATTACCAATGAAATTATTGTTTACAACTTCGTTATCCATGCTACTTGCTTGAATTTGCATAGCCCATCCATTAGCGTTAAATTGATTTTTCTCTATTTTATTTCGGCTACTACCTTCAACGTAAATAGCTGAAGTATTTGAGTTAAATCTATTGTTAAATATATAACTATCCGTTATATCTTTTAAAAGCAATCCATAAGCTGAAGCTCCCCAATTTTCATCAAAAGTGTTATTAAACATTTTAACATCTTTAGTATACATTACTGCAACTCCAGCACCGTTATTTCTAAAAATATTAGTAATATATGTATCGCTGTGTGAAAACATAAAATGCAATCCATATCTGACATTATTTGTGCTAATATTTCTCCAAATTAATGAATCATATACAAATTCAAAATAAATCCCATCTCTATGACCATCAATACGATTTGCAATTATTAAAATATTATTTGATTTCCAACAATGAATTCCATTTCCAAGCTGTTGCTCTTGTTTTCCATAAGCTTTTAGTGTATTATTTTTAATAGTACAATTTTGAGAATTTTGAAGATATATCCCAAAAAAATTATCATCTAAAACATTATTTTGAATTAAAACGTGACTTCTATTATAAACTTTAATACCACAAGGATCTGTAATAGTTGCGTAAGCACATCTTACTATTTTGAATCCATCAACCACTACACTATCTGCGTGTATTGATAAAACTTCATGTTTTTTTTCCCCATCTAAAACCGGCAAACCTTTTCCTAAAAAGACAATTTTTTTATCAATTTTTATATTACCTTCTTTATACAATCCACCATGTACAATAAGAGTATCTCCATTTTTTGCTAAAGCAATTCCTTTCTTAACAGACTTAATCTCATGCTTTTTACCTACATGTATAGTGGTTGCTTTAAGTGAGAGTGAAAAAAAAAGTAATATAATTAAGAAATATTTCATTTGATTTTATTTAATTATTTCGCTCCAAGAAATTGGATTTGCATTATATTTTGATGCTATTTTTTTTGCTTCCTCCTCGGTTTTAACTGCAATTATATTGCCACGCATTGGACTGCTAATTTCTCCTCCTTTTACGTAAAAGGCATTTTCGGCAGGAATTAAAACATTATTTTGATTAAAATCATGTATGTAAAATGATTGAATATTTGTTGTTAGATTTTCTTTATGATAATTAATCATACAATGCATATCATCAAATTTATATATTCTACCCTTTGTTGTGATTAATTCTGCTCCAAATTTACCATCTGCAATTTTCATTTTACAAAAATCACATCCGTCAGAATTAAGTTTAATTGGATCAGCTTCTTTTGTTGCACAAGAAATTGATACTAACAAGATTAAAATATAAGATAGTCGTTTCATTTATATTGATTTTTTAAATTTAAATTCTTTTAAAACTACAACAAATAATAAAATTCCAGCGCCTGTAAGCATCCATCCACCTATATCTGGAATTGAATAAGCTCCAAAGTTTAATAATTGTTTGTAACCAATTAATGGAGGTTGATAAGCCATACCCGGCACTTTTATTGCTGCATTAGGATCAAGATTGTGTCCGTATTCATAATTCCATCTATAAAAATCAATTCCAGAAAGAATTACAAAAAGAACAAAAGTTATAAGAAAGCCAAAAACAGCTTTTCTATTATTAATGAATACTAAAATTAGTGAAATAAATGCAAAAGTCCCAAAAACATAAGGAAGAATCGTAAATTCAAAAAAGTTCTCCGTATGTAAAGTTGCCATACCGATGTAGTGATTTAATCCATTTATAATATCAACATCACCGCCAATTTTATTTGCATGAAGTTGTAACATTAATCCCTCTGGATATTGTGGAGCATCTAATTCAATTCTCCACATTGGTACAAATAAAGAGCCAATAAATAATAATCCTACTATTACTAACAAAACTTTAGAAAGTATTGTTAAATTATTTTCTTTCATGATTTTTATTTTTATGTTAAAATCATATATTGTTTTAAATAAATTATCGTAAGTTTTTCTTACTAAAAGAAAAACAATAATGATTTTTAATTATAGTTTTAAGTGAAGATTTTTGTTTTATTGGAAGAAAAATTAGGGAGCATTTCTGCTCCCTAAAAAATTATTTTGTTGAAGAAGCTGGTAAATTTGTACCTAAGCTATAACTAAGAGGAACATTACTTCCTGCAGGAGAAACTCTGATGTATCCTGACATTTCTTGGTGTAATGCACTACAGAAATCTGTACAATAAAATGGAACAATACCAACTTTTGTAGGTTTCCAATTCAAGGTAGAGGTTTCGCCAGGCATAATTAGTAATTCAGCGGTTTGTGCTCTTCTAATTGAGAATCCATGAGGTACATCCCAATCTTGTTCAAGGTTTGTAATGTGGAAATAAACATCATCTCCAACTTTAATTCCTTCAATATTATCTGGAGAAAAGTGTGAACGTACCATTGTCATATAAACATGTACTTTGTTACCTTCTCTTACCACTTTTGTTTCTTTTTCACCTTTAGCTACTCTTGGGTGATTATTTTTCTTAATATCGTAAATTTTCAATTGTCCGTTATTTCGAATCAAATCAGCAGGAGCTGCTTGTGCATAGTGAGGCTCACCAATAGTTGGAAAATCTAACAATAATTGCATTTTATCTCCGCTAATATCATATAATTGAGCAGATTGCGTTAACTCTGGCCCTGTAGGTAAATATCTATCTTTTGTAATTTTATTGTAAGCAATCAGATATTTTCCAAAAGGTTTTTTAGAGTCGCCACCAGGAATACATAAGTGACCTACAGAATAATAAGTTGGTACTCTATCTAACACTTTTAATGTTTTAATATCCCATTTAACTACTTCAGAAGACACAAAGAAAGTAGTGTATGCGTTTCCTTTTCCATCAAATTCAGTATGTAATGGTCCTAAACCTGGTTTTTGAACCTCTCCATGAAGTACTGAGTTGTATTTTAATACAGGAATACCTTCATAATCACCTTCATAATCTTTTTTGCCAATAGCATTTATCATTTTATCAAAGCTAAATACAGGTATTAAAGCTGCTAATTTACCTGAACCTACGATATATTCTCCAGTTGGATCAACATCACAACCATGTGGAGATTTTGGACAAGGCATTAAATAGCAAATATCTTTCATTGCCATAGCGTCTAAAACTAAAACCTCATCTTTAATTACAGAAGTCCCAGTATGTGTTTCGTCATTCCAAGTATTATGGGCATATTTTGTTTTTTCTATTTTCCCTTTACCAGCTTTTATATACTCTTCAGCTTTTTTCCAGTTTACTGCCATAATAAAGTCTTTATCTCTTTGAGAAGCATTAACTTCTAAAAGTGTATTAGCTTGTTCAGAATTGTAACAAGTGAAGAAAAACCATCCATGAGATTTTCCTTTTCCAGCATGAGAAAGGTCAAAATTTACACCAGGTAATCGTAATTGAAAAGATAAATCCATTTTACCTGATTCTTTATCCACTTTAATAAAACTAATATGTCCTTTAAAATTTTCTTTATAAGTATTGATTGGAACATCACCATTTTCGTAATCACCAGGTACACCAAAACGAGTTCCTGCAACTACATATTCTGTATTTTCAGTAATAAAAGGTGATGAGTGGTTACCCGCAGAGTTTGGCAACTCAATAATTTCTGCAGTTTTAAAACGTTTTAAATCAACTCTTGCAATACGTGGTGTGTTGTTTGCATTAGCAAATATCCATCTACCATCAACTTCTCCGTTGGTTTGTGATAACTCTAAGTGATGTTGATCATCCCAAGGAATAAAACCTTCTGAAGTATTTAACATAGGTTTAGTTTCTTCACTAAAGCCCCATCCACTTTCAGGGTCTTGAGAAAAAATAGGAACTACTTTTAACATTCTACCACTTGGCAGACCATAAACACTCATTTGACCACTAAATCCCCCTGAAACGAAATTATAAAATTCATCGTATTTACCAGGAGCAACGTATACTCGTTGAGCGGCATCACCACTAACAGCATCTCCTGAATTTTTGGGTTTACAAGAAGTAAAAAGTGCACTTCCTAATACAATTACTAAAATTGCTTTTACAAATTTATTTTTCATGATATATGTAGTTAAATTAAGGTATCGTATCACTTTCACTTAATACAATACCTTTTTACGTTTATTTTACACCGTCATTTTTACGCATATACTCTAAAATCCCTCTGGCTTCATCATCAGAAACACCTTGGTTAGGCATACGAACCAAACAAATTTCAAGTTGTGCTTGTACTTCTGGATCTTTATCAATCATTGGATCTGGATTAGTAATGAAGTTCATAATCCATTGAGGTGTTCTTCTTTCAGTTACGCCTTTCCATCCTGGCCCTACTAATTTTTCATCTGTCATTTTATGACACGATGTACATTTTACACCTGCAACTTCTTCCCCTTTAGTAGCCATTGCTTGGTCTAATGTTGCACCTAATTCAACAGTGTCGTATTTTCCTTCACCACGTTTTGGATCATACGAAGCCGGATCAGCGGCAGCCTCTGTTGTTGCTTCACCTCCACCAGGTTGATAATTATCCTCAGCAGATGCTTCTTTTTTACCACATGCTATAGCTAAAGCAAGAGATAAAACAAGTAAAATTGATTTGTTCATGATATTTTAATATTAAAATTATTACTACAAATTTCTGAAATTGAGCGCTTTAAAAGTATGATTACAATCATAAAAAAGATATTTTTATCTTTATTCTTAACAATTGTTGAATAAAAAAGGTTGTCTCCAAAAACTGAAAACAACCTTTTAAAAAAAACCTACTTATAAAAATTAAATAACCCTCATTATTAAATAATTATATCTTAAACTGAAACAACATTGAATTCAAGTTTGTTTAGTTGCAATTCTAATTCTGTAATATCGTTTTGAATTTTTGAGTTCTTTTCTTGGAAAATCGATTTATAATAGTCGATTCCATTTAAAAGATTCGTTTTAAATGTTTCCCATTTTTTGATTTGTTGGGGAGTTATCTCGAAAGCTTCATTTATTTGAGTTGACAAATACGAAACATACAAACCTAATTCTTTCACTAACATATTAGGTCTATCGGTATGATCTTCGATTTCTTTTTTGCCATAAATATGCTGAATCATCTCTTTTAAAGAAAATTCCCTTGAAAAATAAGCCATATTTGGACCAGGACAAACAACCACTCCTTGCGCTTGACCTTTAATTGGAATTCCTAATTCTAAGTGACTTGCATTGGATAATCCCACACACAAACATGATTTTTCTGTGATTGAATTGTATTCTTTGGTGTAAGCTTCGAACGAAATGCTATTGCGTTTTGCTTCTAACTCTTCTAATTTCTTGTCTTGATGTTTTTTAGATGCGATACAAGTACCTTCTTTCTTGTATTCTTTGCTTAATGCTAAATATTTTTTAGGACACGAACTTCCTGCTTTTCCTGAAGCGATGCGTTGGCTTTTAAAGAAATCATTTGTCATGCCTTTAATCGTATTAAACGGAACTCCAAGTGGAGAAATATTACTCAAATACAAATCTTTTTCTTTGGCATCAGCTAATAATTTTCTTGTTTCCGCATCAACTGAAGTAGCTTCTGGAACTAAAAGAAACGGAGAACCCCAACCCACAGCATCTACTTGATAATGGTCTAATAAAAACTGATGCTCTTCTGCTGTTCCTACGCCACCTTGCACTGTGATTTTTAAAACAGGAGGTTCGTTTGGAACTATTTTATTTTTTGAAGCTAAAGCATTTGTCAATAGCGAATAAGCCGATTGAATCAACTCGTCTTTTTTGTTTTTGAATTCTTCCAAAATTGGACCTAATAAAAACCCATCAGTAGCAAAAGCGTGACCTCCACAATTTAAACCTGATTCTATACGATATTCAGAAACCCAAAGTCCTTTCTTAGCAAGAAAATTTCCTTGAATCATTGCTGAACGGAAATCACTCACTTTCAAAATGATTTTCTTCTGAAATTGTCCGTTTGCATTGGGATAAAAAGCATCAAAATTTTCCATATAACTGTACAATCTCGGATTCATTCCAGCAGAAAAAACTACCGATGAATTTGTGGTACTGTTTACAAAACCTCTTAAAGCTGCATGCGCATCGTTATAAATTACGGGCAATTGTTCTTCATCACTAAAATTATCTTTATCAAGTTTTGTCATGATATTCACATCGATACTACCTGGTGCAAAATGATGGTCAAGAATCGTTTTCAATTCCATTATATTGTTTTTTCCTGATTCGATTAAATGTTCTAATTTGATTTTTAATTCGGAAGTTGTTGGCAAAATGGCGATAAAATCTTCTAATTGCGTTCTTTTTTCAATCAATTCCGATTTGAAACTTTCGAATTTTTGAGTGACAACTGTATCGAGTAAATTCAAATAATTGGTAATTCTTTTGGCTCTAAAATCTTCTACTTTTTGCGAAATTTCTTCATACGGTTGCTTGAATTTTTCGGCATAAAAAGCGGTCATTTTTTCAATCAAATCGTCATCCATGATAGAGATTACAGAATCAATTCCGTATTGTGCCACTCGCACTGGACTATCAATAGTGAAAGCCAATCCCATAACAGGAATGTGAAAAGTGTGTACGTTTTTTTGTAAAGTCATATTGTTTTCTTGGTTAATTTTTGCGTTCTACTTATTCTCTTAGCAAAATAAATAGTGACAAATGAAACACAATTAAAACGATTAAAACATGATTAAAATCATAGTTCTCAAAACCTTACTTTTTATTTATTAACTACAAATCAATAATTTAAAATAAAAAAAACTTTTGAATACAGAATTTTCAAAAGTTTTTAAATTAAAAAAAGTAAGATATTATTTTTTGTTATTGCCAATAGGGAGATAATAGAGTAAACCTACTCCAATTGCAAATAATATAGCCGATGCAATAAAAGCTGGAATTAAAATCTCTTTGTTATTATCTAAAGCATTATTTAATGCAGCGTATAATAACCAAATTTGAATAGTAACATTAAGTATTAATATAAAAATTATGGTAGATAATACAGCATTTAGTTTTCTTGTATTGGCACTATTCTGTCCTTGTCTAAAAGTACTCATGGGCTTTATTTATTAAGATTAACCAATTGAATTTTCATGAGCTTTTACAAAGATAGCTTGTTCTTTTACTAACACATCTAAACGTGGTAAGGGTCTTGGAGGTGGTCCTGCTAAAACATCACCTGTTTTAGCATCAAAGTGACCTTCATGACACGGACAAATTATTTGACCAGAACCAGGTTTATAATAAACCGCACATGATAAATGTGTACATTTTTGTTCATATGCAGTAAAACTACCATCCTCTAAATGGATTAAAATATAAGGAATAGTACTTCCTTTAATTAAAAATGCTTTTGTTCCGCCAACAGGGATATCTTTTATATCACAAACAAAATGTTCTCCTTCTACTTCCTCTTTAGGTAATAAATAAGATTTTGCTGCAACTAAACCACTACCTACCATTAATCCACCTGATACTAGAGTTAAAAACTTTGCAAAATCTCTTCTACTAACTTGAGCTGCTTCTTGTTTTTGGATTGGAAAATCTTTTTTCCAATTTTTATCTAAATTATTTTCTTTTGACATGATAAATTCATTAATAAATAATTAATTCGGTACTACCTTTTGGCATCATTATATTCACTTTTGTATTCACTACTTCTTTTCCAAATACAAATGTATTCACTGGTGAACTGTTTGGTCTCATTTCTTTAATTTCTTCTTTAGTACCGTAAAACAAAGCGCCGCTTGGGCATACTGTAGCACACATTGGTTTTTTTCCAACGCTTGTTCTATCATAACACATAGTACATTTCATCATTAAATCATACTCTTCAATTTTCTTAGGAACTCCAAACGGACATGCCATAACACAATTGGAACATCCAATGCAACGTTCAGTATTTGCAGTATGAACTATACCAAATTCATCTTTTGAAATAGCATCGGCGGGGCAAACATTTGCACATACAGGATCTTCACAATGCATACAAACTTGAACAGTAGTTTGAATAGTAGTAGAACGCTCCACGTAATTTACATGTATCATAGAGTCATGACCATTCGTTTCACATTCTGCACATGCCATTTCACAAGCTTTACATCCTATGCAACGTTGCATATCTACAAAAAACTCTTCGTTTCTATTAAATGTGGTATAATTACTCATAGTATTTTTTTAATAAATTAAATGCTTGCGTAGGCTTTTGATTCTGTACCAAGTGGAGCAATTTCATTTAATGGCTCTAATTTACATGCAGACACTTTAAATTCTGGTATTTTAGAAATAGGGTCTAGAGTCCCTGGTGTTAATAAATTTGCTGATTTTTGACCTGGCCAATGATACGGTATAAAAACGGTGTCTTTCCTAATCGTTTCAACAATATTAGCTGGAAAAATACCTTCTCCACGACGGGTAGAAACCTTAACTAATTCTCTTTGTTTTATGTTATATTTTTCAGCCATTTCCGGATGAATTTCTAATAAAGGTTCTGGAAATTGATCAACTAATTTTCCTATACGTCTAGTTTGTGTTCCACTTAAATATTGTGATACTACGCGACCTGTGGTTAAAGTAATTGGATATGCTTCATCTGTAACTTCTCCTGGTAATTTATAAGGGGCTGGATTAAAATGTGCTTTCCCGTCGGGTGTTTTGAATTTTTTATCTTCCCATAAACGTGGTGTTCCTGGATGATCTTCGGAAGGACATGGCCAAAAAACACCCATGTTGTCTTCGATTCTCTTATAAGTAATACCGTAATAATCAGCTGTTCCTCCTTTAGAAGCTACTCTCAATTCATTAAAAATTGTTTCACTATTATCATAGGTAAATTTATCTTTTACACCTAATCTTTCTGCTAATTCAAGTATAATAGAAGTATCTGTTCTTGCATCTCCTGGAGGAGTTACTGCTTGTCTAATTCTAATAACTCTACCTTCAGCAGAAGTTGTAGTTCCTTCTTCTTCTTCTTGTAATGAACCTGCCAATATAATATCGGCATGTCTTGCTGTTTCATTTAAAAAGAAATCAATACATACGTAATATTCTAATTTTTCTAATGCTTCTCTAACATAATTACTGTTAGGTAAAGAGACTAATGGATTAAAACAAATTGACAAAAGCCCCTTTATTTCTCCACGATGAATCGCCTCAATAATTTCGTAGGCTGAAAGTCCTTTTCCTGGCAAATCCTTTTCATCAATTCCCCAAACTTCTGAAATATATTTTCTGTGTTCTGGGTTTTCAATATCACGGTTACCTGGTAATTGATCACACTTATGACCATGTTCTCTTCCTCCTTGTCCGTTTCCTTGACCTGTAATAGTTCCGTATCCGCAATAAGGTTTTCCTATTCTTCCTGTAGCTAATACTAAATTTATACAGCCTAAAACGTTATCTACACCTTTTGAATGATGTTCAATTCCACGAGCGTGTAATAAGAATGATGTTTTGGCTTTTCCCCATAATTCAGCTGCTGCTTTTATTTTTTCTTTTTGAATACCGGTTATTTCCTCAGCCCATTCAAGCGTATAATCTTTAACTGCGTCTATTGTATCTTGAAAACCTGAAGTATAATTATCAATAAAATCATGATCTAACATGTCATTATCAACTAAATATTTTAGCATAGCACCATACAAAGCAGAATCGGTTCCTGGTTTCACATCTAAATGAATATCAGCCGTACGAGCTAGAGGAATAACACGTGGGTCTATAACAATTAGTTTAGCACCTCTATCTCTTGCTTTCCAAATCCAATGTGTTAATGTTGGGAATGTTTCACTAATATTTGCACCTGCGACAATAATAACCTCAGCATACTCTAAATCCGAATAATTATTAGATGCTCTATCTAATCCAAAAGCTTTTTTATTTCCTGCTCCAGCACTTACCATACACAAACGACCATTATAGTCCAGGTTTTTGGTTTTTAATGCTACACGTGCAAACTTGCCTACTAAGTAACTTTTTTCGTTAGTTAAAGAAACTCCAGACAACATGGAAAAGGCGTCTTTTCCATATTTTTCTTGAATTCTTTTAATTTCTGTGATAGTTTTATCCATCGCACTATCCCAAGAAATAGGTTCAAAACCTTTACCTTCTACTCGTTGAAGTGGATTTAAAATTCTATCAGGGTGATTATTTTGTAAATAACGTTGCACCCCTTTTGGACACAATCTTCCCTCGTTAAAAGGAAATTCCATCCATGGATCGAATCCTACAACTTTATTTTCTTTTACTAATAATTTAATTCCACATTGCATACCGCAAAAGCAACAATGTGTATTTACAACTTCATCTGGTTCGTCTCTACCTGTAAATCCATCTTTAGGAGCATAGTTTAAACTAGGTCCAAATTGTTCTATAATTTTATCTATTGAAACTGGTAATTTTGCCATTTTGTTCTTATATTAAATTAACCAAATAAATTGCCTCCATCTTTTCGAGCATTTAAATGTGCTTGAGCAATTCTTGAACGCTTCCCTTCTGGACTTAAATCTAAATGCGAACCTCCGTCTTGTTGAGAAAAGTCGAACCCTAATTTTCGTGTTACAATTTTTAAATCGTCTACATGCAATTGCGTAGTGAATTCTTTACCTGTATGAGGACAAACTGCCATTCCTTTTAGTTTTTTTCCTTCAATTTTATAGATGTGAGCTCCAATTTGCGCAGGTCTTTGTATAATATGGAAAAATTTACCGAAAGGAATCCAAATTAAAAACAAAATAACGGTTACTGCATGTAAAACTGCTAAAAAGTCAAAAGCAAAGCCTTTCATAAATTGATAAGAATAGGTAAGACCAAGACCCGTAGCAGAAATAGCAATTAATAAAATTAATGGCAATAAATCTCCATCAAAAGTTTGGGTTGCTATTAAACCAGGATTTGTTAAACGTCTTCTTAAATAGTATAAAGAGCCCAAGATAACAAACCAAGAAGACCAATTTAAAGCATGAAAAGTTAAAAAAGCTATTATTGAGCCTAGTTTAAATGAGAACATATGAAAACCAAAAACATGGGCTTCGTAAAGTTCTATAGAATTGGGTGCTAAAGTGAAATGTATCCATCCAAAAGTTAGAGGAATCGTGATTAAAAAAGCCGAAGTACATCCTATAGCGATTAGAAAATGAGCTAACCAACGGTACTTTCCTCTTGGATAAATAAATTTTTGTAAAGCAATATTACCTACCACTTCTTTGGAGACAAAAACTAAATGAGAAAAAACTTTTCCTGTAAATAAAAAATGAATTCCTCGTTTAAAATACATCCACGTTGGAGGTCTTTGTAACCAAACAGTTGTTCTGTATACGATTCCAAAAAATGCAAATACAGTACCAAACAAATAAGTAATTAAGGCAGCATCGAAATTTTGCAAATTTCTAGAACCAAAAAAAACTAATACAACCATTAAAACCGAAGCAAAAGTTGCAGAAAGTAGTGCTCTAACGTTATAATTCATGACTCTTTTTTTCTAATTAATCATTAACTAGGTCTTTCACAACCTTTTCTATTATAATAATACCAATTAATAACTGTAGCTAATATAGTGAAAATAATTAAGCCTATAAAGAATTGGTTTGCTCCTCCATTTGAACTAATATTATTTCCAATTAATTTAGAAAAAATAAAAGGTCCAAAGGCTGCAATTGCGGCTGTCCATCCAATAACTCCAGCAGCTTGTCTTTGATTTTCAGAAAATATAATTGGATATTGTCTAAAGGTGCCAGCATTTCCAATTCCAGTAAACAAAAACATCAACAAAATAATTGTTACAAACATTGGGAATTGGTCCATACTAGTTGGCGCTACCAATCCTTGAGTTACTAAAATTATTGCTCCTGTTAAAATACCAATACCTGTAATAGTAGTTAAAATAGCTCCTCCTACTTTGTCAGCCACAAATCCGAAAACAACTCTACTTGCTGAACCAATAAGTGGACCATAAAAAGCATAAGCTAACGGATCTGGAGCATTTGGAAAATCGCCATATAAGAATTTAATCATTAATGGAAAAGCTGCTGATAATCCAGCAAATGTTCCAAAAGTCATAACATAAGTTACGGTACAAAACCAAGTGTGTTTGTTACTAAAAATATCCATTTGTTCTTTTATAGAAGCCTTCATAGGGATACTTCTTAAATAAAACCAACTAATTATTGAAAGTAAAATTAATAATGGAATGTACCAAAATGCAGCCGATTGAATATAAATTTCTTTATTGGTTACGGCTTTATTGTCTGGTTCTAATTGGTTTAATATTTTTTCAGCTAATTTAGGATTTGAATTAGCAATAATTTTTGCTCTAGCTTTTAAAGGTAGTGCAGCAAATACTTTTACATTATCAGTTGAACTAATAGCGGCTTTAACAGAATCCATTACTTTAGGTTTCACGTTTGAAAGCATTGCTGTTTGCTTTTTATCTTCGATTTTTTCAAAAATTGCAACTTGTTGTTCTACTGTAGTTCTAGCAACAATTGCTTTCGCTTCTTTTGCATCTATACTTGTAAACATAGAAGGTGCTCCATATAAAGCGATACTTAAAACCATTGGAGTTACAAATTGCGCTAAAGAAACACCAAAATTTCCAATACCTGCTTGAACACCAAGTGCTGTTCCTTTTAATCGTTTTGGAAAGAACATATTAGTACTTGGCATAAATGAAGAAAAATCGCCTCCACCAAAGCCAGTAGTAAAAGCTAAAATCATAAACACCCAAAATGGTGTAGTAGGATTCATAACTGCAAACCCAATTCCTACAACTGGGATTAATTTTATTAATGTTGAAAATGCAACTACATGTCTTGTTCCGAAAATAGGTAATATAAACGTATGTACTATTCTTAAAATACCCGCAGCTAATCCTGGAATTGCGGCTAACCAAAATAATTGATCTTTATCGAAACTAAAACCTAAACCTGGTAATTTTACCACAATAACGCTCATCATAAACCATGACGCAAATGACAAAATTAACGACAATGTTGTTATTGTTAATGTTTTCCATGCTATTTTACTTCCTGTTTGGTTCCAAAAATTATCTTCTTCTGGTTCCCATTTTTCTAGCCAAGTTCCCATAGTAATTGTTTTATGTTTAATATAAATTAGTTTGTTTTATTAATGATCGTGTTCTATATCTCTTGAAAATTCTGGAGATTTTATTCTTAAAATTCTAATAATGGTATTGTGCATCCAAATCAGACAGGCTAGCGATATTACAAAAATAAATATCCAAGAACTTGTCCATAATCCAGTAGAGCTTAATAAATATCCAAAAATGATGGGACCAAAGAAACCTCCTAAACCACCAATTAAGCCTACCATTCCACCAACTACTCCTACTTCGTTTGGAAAATATTCAGGAATGTGTTTGTAAACAGCTGCTTTACCAATACCCCAAGCAATTCCTATTAAAATGACTAAAATTAAATACACCCACATATTCGCACTGAATTTGATTTGGGTTATTCCTTTTGCTAATAATTCTTTCTTCTTTACTTCTTGATTTTGTTTTACAACAATCTCTTGCCAAGAAGAGCTAACGGGTAAGATATTGCTTTCTTTTTCGTCAGTTACATCTTTAATATTTATATCATATTCTTTTGTATCTATAACAATATGTGAACCTTTTATTTCAGAAACAATTCCATTTTTAGCAGACAATACTCCGGGACCAGCAGTTATAATTTCCATTTTTGGAAACATTAATAAAAAACTTATTATAACAGAAGAACCTAATACCCAGTACATAACTTTTCTAGCTCCAAACTTATCAGATAAATAGCCTCCAAACGCTCTAATAACTCCGGATGGTAAACTAAACATAGTAGCAAACATTCCGCCCATTACTAACGAAGTGCTATATACATTCATAAAGTTAGGTAACAACCATTGTGAATAAGCAACAAAGCAACCAAAAACTAAAAAGTAGTAAACACCAAAACGCCAAACTCTTTTATTTTTTAAGGGTAATAACAATTGAGAAATTGTTTTTCCAGAGGCTTCAACTTTTTTATTTTTTGCAAAGAATACGAACAACAATCCTATAAGTAATAAAGTAATTCCATAAATAATTGGCAATGTTTTCCATCCATTTTCAGGGTCAGTCTCTGAGAATTTATTTAAAAGTGTGGGTGCAATAAAAGTAGTAATTGCAGCTCCTGCATTTCCCATTCCGAAAATACCTAAAGCTCTACCTTGCCACTCTTTTGGGTACCAAACAGAAGTGTAACCAATTCCAACTGCAAAACTAGTTCCAACTAATCCAAAAAGAAAACTCAAAATAGCAAATGACCAAAAAGAGTTTGCAAATGTTAATAGGAATAGCGGAATAGCACATAAAATTAATAAAAATGAGAACACGACTTTACCACCATATTTGTCAGTTAATATACCTACAGGCAATCTAAATATAGCACCTGATAGTATTGGAATTCCTAGTAACCAACCTATTTCAACAACACTAAAATTAAATATTCCTTTATCTACCAAGTAAGTTACCAAGACGCCATTTAATGTCCAACAAGCGAAACAAATAGTAAAAGCTAAAGTATTTAAAAATAATATTTTGTGAGATTGTGACAAACTGCTCATAAACTTACATTTTAATTCTTGTGTAAAAGTATAAAAGACAATAATGTCCCTATATGACAAATATCATATAATTTCATTTAAAAAACCAATAATACTAACCACCAATAGCAATCATACTTCGGTTTTTATTAAAAACTAATGGGTTTTCAAATGCATTTTGGTCGTCTAAGCCAGCACGAATTCCTTTTTTTGAATAAATATTTTTTTCAATTAAAGGAAGTATTGAATCTCCATTTCGTAAGGCTTCTAAAAGTGAGGTTTCCGAATTAGAAAACAAACAGTTCTTTAATTTTCCATCTGCAGTTAATCTAATTCTATTACAAGTATTGCAAAAAGGATTGGTCACAGAACTTATAATTGCAAAACTACCGCAATAGTTTTTAATTTTATAGTTTCTTGCGGTATCATTTGGCTTATCTATTAATCTTTCAATAGCTTCTTTAGCATGTAGTTCCTGAATTGTATGTAAAATTTCAGCTTGACTAACTAATTTAGACTTATCCCAATTATTACCATCAAATGGCATAAATTCTATGAAACGAATTTGAAGATTTTTATCTTTCGTTAAATCAATAAAATCTAAAATCTCATTTTCGTTAAATCCTTTTATTAAAACAACGTTTAATTTAACAATAAATCCTTCGGCTAATAACAATCGAATATTTTCATCTAATTTATCAAACTCATCACGACGTGTAATTTGAGCAAATTTATCTTTTTGTAACGTATCTATACTAACATTTAGTGCTTTGATGCCAGCTTCTTTAAAAACTGTAATATAATCATGTACAAATAATCCATTAGTTGTTAAAGTCAATTCAGTTTCTAATTTTGAAAGGCGCAGAAGAATTTCTTTCGCGTCTTTACGTACCAATGGCTCTCCACCTGTTAAGCGGATTTTTGTTACACCAAGAGAAACAAAAGTTGAAGCTATTTCAATAATTTCATCGGCAGACATCAAGTGTTTCTTAGGAGTTAATTGAATTCCTTCGGCAGGCATACAATAAGTACATCTTAGATTGCAATTTTCTGTAATTGAAATTCGAAGATAATTGTGGTTTCTACCGTGAGAATCTATTAAAACCTTATTTTTTGTCATGATTAAATCCTTTGATTATCTTAAATAAATGTAATACAGATGGAAATACCGCATCTATAGATTCTGAAGCACCGCTTGTAGATCCTGGAAGTGCCATTATTAAAGTATCACCTTTAAATCCAACTACACTTCTGGAAAGCATGGCGTAAGGTGTTCTGTCTTGCCCATAAGAACGAATAGCTTCTTCAATACCTGGAATTCTTCTGTCTAATAACGGAATTATAGCTTCTGGAGTGGTATCTCTTGGCGACAATCCGGTTCCTCCAGTTATAATAATTAAATCCTTTTGGGCTGCACAAAATTGTAATAACGTATTTTGTAACGTTTCAATTTCATCTGGAACAATAATATAATCTGAAACATCAAGACCTAATGTGTTTAATTTTGAACCTATTATTTTTCCAGCTTTATCTTCTTTTTTTCCACTAGAAACGCTATCGGAACTGACAACAACGGCTACATTTAAATTTAGATTTTCATTTTTACCAAAATCTGATTTACCTCCTTTTTTATGTAATAACTTGACACTAGAAATTTCTACATTTTTATCGATTGGTTTTAACATATCGTACATGGTTAAAGCAACAATAGAAGCGCCATGCATAGCCTCTACCTCTACACCTGTTTTGTAAATGGTTTTAACCGAAACTTCTATATATATGCAATCATCTTGAATATAATGATGAACAGCAGTGAATTCAATAGGCAATGGATGACAATCTGGAATGGCATTAGAAGTATTTTTTACAGCAAACAATCCAGCAACTTTAGAAACTTCAATTACATCTCCTTTAGGAACCGTTTTATTTTGAATAGCTTCTATAGTCTTTAAACTTCCTACTTTCACAATTGCTTGTGCAACAGCTTCTCTTTTTGTGTTTATTTTATGTGTTATATCAACCATAGTTATTGATTTTTTTTCCAAGTATAGGTTTCATCTTCAAATAGTTCTTTACCAAAAATGGCTACTTTTTCTTTTATTTCTTCAACCAAAAAATTTAATGCATCATAAACCACTTTTCTTCTAGGTGCCGAAACAAATACAAATAAGCAAATTTCACCTGCTTTTACTAGTCCTAAACTATGGTAAATATGCAAACATGTTAAATCGTATTTTTCAAATGCAGCTTCACGAATTTCATGAAATTTTTGTTCAGCCATTTCTTCATAAGCTGAATAGTCAATCGCAACAACAGTTTTTCCATCAATTTCATCGGCGCGAACTTGCCCTAAAAAGATATTATGTGCTCCAATACTTGTTTTTGTTTGGTGTTTTGCAATTGAATTCCCAATAAAATCAGCAGAAATTGGACCTTGAACGAATGATTTTTTAATTGGTTTTGTTTCCATATTTATGTTGTTGTTTCTAAATGTAATGATTGAATTCCGTTTTGTAAATGATAAATGTTTGTATAACCATTATTTACCAATAGTTCAACTGCTTTTTTACTGCGTATGCCACTTTGACAAAAAAAGACTATGTTTTGACTTTTTACTAATTGATTTTGATGTTTTTCAATTTCTGAAAAAGGAATATTTTGAATTGATTTGTATTTTAATTTAGGGAGTTCATGAACCTCTCTTAAATCGATAATAATATAATTTTCGTTGGTACATTTTTCTAAAAATGCAGTTTTGTCCAACTCGTAATTCTGTTTTTTATTTTGAGACAATTGTTTTCCTTTTTCAATTCCAATTTCTAATTGTGTTTTATTTTTCACAAATTCCATTTCGTTAAACGATAACTCTAATGCATTGTAAATTAGTAATCTTCCCGAAAGAATAGAACCTATTCCTAAAATTATTTTCAACACTTCGGTAGCTTGCAACATTCCAAGTGTATTTGGCAAAACCCCTAAAACACCGGTTGTAACACAATTGGGAATATTTCCAATTTCTTTTTCAGGAAATAGACAACGATACGAAGGACCATTTTGAAAATTAAATACACTTATTTGACCTTCAAATTTATGAATTGAAGCGTAAACCATAGGTTTATTCATGTAAACCGAAATGTCATTAATTAAATAACGTGTTGCAATAGAATCGGTACAATCTACAATAATATCATAATCTTTTGTTATAAATGCAATGTTACTTTCATTTACAAAATCAGGATAAACATTCGTTTTAATTTCAAAATTAATTTTATGAATAGCATTTGCTGCGGCATTTACTTTATTTTCTCCACAATCATCAAAAGTATACAATAATTGTCGGTGCAAATTTGTTTCATCTACAACATCACCATCCACAATACCTAAAGTTCCAACTCCAGCAGCTGCAAGTATTTGTAAAACTGGACAGCCTAAACCACCAGCACCAATAACTAACACTTTTGCGTTTCGTAATTTTTGCTGACCAAGACTCCCAATTTCTGAAAGATCCAGTTGTCGTGAATATCGTTTTGAATGTTCCATTTTTTTTATCCGCCTGCAAAAGGAGGCAATAAGGCTATAATGTCGTTATTATTTAATTTTAAATCACTAGTTACAATTGATTTATTAACTGCAATTACAAAGGATGTATTTTTTAATTCGGTATATATTTTATATAAATCCGAAATCAATTCTTCAGTTGTTATTACTGATTCTGACAAAGAAAATAGTTCTTCGTTTCTTTTGGTGATATCAGCAATAAGTCCGAAATATTTTATTTTCACTGTCATTTTATTAAATTTTTATAATCTTCTTTTGTGTTGATATTTTGTAATAAAGTACACCATTTTTCAGGAACTTCAATAGTTTGATGCTGAATTTCATCCACTATCATTCTCAGTTTTAATTGTTCTTTTTTTAAATTCTCTTCAAAAATTGATACTACACTTTTATTATAAACAGCTATTAAAGGGCTGGTTTTGTCTACTACTTTTACTTGTGTTATTTGTTTCTCTTTATCGATATTAGTAAGTAACCATTTTATAACATCAGCAGAAATTAATGGAATATCTACGCTTAAAATAATGTTTTGTTCTGTTTTCGAATGCGATAAAGCGGTAAAAATTCCGCCAACAGGACCTTTATCTTTATATACATCTTCGATTCGATTACAATTTAAAAAATCATAAGCCATATTTGTAGATACAATCGAAATATTTTGAATAGAAGCTTCTTGTAAAGCTTTTACTATATGAGCAATAAAAACGGTTTCATTTAAAAGCAACATTCCTTTATCTGAACCCATTCGAGAACTTCTTCCACCTGCTAATATGTATGCTGAAACTTCACTCATTAGATGGTATATAATTTAAGTATTGCAATTCCTAAAACTATGGCTAACACATTTCGTAATACTAAAGTGTTGAATTTTTTACTCCCATAATAGGCTCCAAAAAAACCTCCTACAAATACAATCCCTATTAAAAGAGATGAGGAGGTTGGAATTTCACTACCTTTAGATAGAAAACCAACAATTCCCGAAATTGAATTTACAAATATAAATAATGCAGATACAGCAGCGGTTTGTTTCATGTTTGCCCAGCCTAATATTAGTAAAATAGGGCTCAAAACAATTCCACCTCCAATACCAATTAAGCCCGATAAAAACCCAATTATAGCTCCAATTAGCAAGGCAAATGGAATGTTAATTTCTTTTAGTGTTGTTTTTTCCTTTCCAAAAAAACCTAACAATCTAAATACCGCAAAAACTAAAAAAATTCCTAATATTATTTTATAAATTTTAGTATCTACTGATAAAAATCCTCCTAGAAAAGAGAACGGAATTGATGTTATAACAAATGGATAAAATAAGTTCCATTTAAAATTTTTCTCTCTATAATAAAAGTAGAATGAAATTCCAGAAACTAAAATATTTAAGAGTAAAGCTGTTGGCTTCATAAACGTAATTGGAAAAGCAAATAAGCTCATTAAAGCCAAATAACCACTTGCTCCACCGTGTCCTACACTAGCATATAAAAAAGCAACTATTGGTAATAGTAAAAATAATAAAGGTGAACTTAAAATTTCAGTTCCTAACATAAAGAATGCTTTTTTAATTGTTTATCTAAAAATTCCCAGCAATCTTTATTTATTGTATCAAAAACAATAATAAGTGATTTTCCATAAGGTGTTAAAACCGTTCCTCCACCTTTTGTTCCTCCAATTTTTGTTTCAATTAAAGGCTGATTTGTAGTTTTATTTACTTCATCTAGCAAGCGCCAAGCTTTTTGATATGAAATATTTAACGCTTTTGAAGCTTTATTTAAAGAACCTGTTTCATCAATCATTTTAAGGAGTTGCACACGCCCATCACTTAAAAGAATTCCATTATTAGACTCTATCCAAATTTTACTTTTGATTTTCAAAATAAACTTATTTCGTTATACTTTAACAAATATAACGAAAAACTGAAGATCCTAAATATGATAAATATCAACTTTTGAACCTTTTTTTAGTTCATAGTTTCCTTCAGGAAGGTAAATCAAGCAATTTGCAAGCGCAAAAGTGTTTAGCATAGAAGATTGTTGGTGAGATAAAACTGAAACTGTAGCATCTAAATAATTAGCTTTTAGGAACTGACTTCGTGGATTATCTACTACAAAATCATGAGATAATTCTTTTATTGCTGTTGAAGTCGTCTTTGAATTTCCAGCTATTTTTTTTAGAATTGGATGTACATAAATATAAAAACAAGTTAAACTTGCTGCAGGATTTCCTGGAAGAGCTAAAATAACTTTATCATTAAAAGTACCTGCAAACAATGGCTTACCAGGTTTTTGATTGACTTTATAAAAAAGGGTTTGTACCCCAATTACCTGCAATGAGTCGTAAACAAAATCGTAATCCCCTACTGAAATTCCACCAGATATAAGTACAACATCATGAATAGCAATAGCATTCTCTATTACTTGTTTTGTTGCTTGATATTCATCAAAAACTTTATAGACTTGTATTTCAGAAGTTAACTCAGAAAGTGCCATTTGCAACATTATACCGTTACTTTCATAAATTTTACCATCTGGCAAAGGAATCCCTGGTTCAATTAATTCATTTCCTGTTACAATAATTCCTACAGACGGTTTTTTGTACACCTTAACTTCTGTAATTCCTAATCCTGCTAAAAAACCTATAGCTGCTGGATTTAAAAGTGTGTCTTTAGACAGTGCAATATCATTTATAAAAATTTGCTCGCCAATTGGTCTAATATTTTGGTTAATCTTAGGTTCTATTTCTATAGTGAGAATAGACTCATTTACCGAACATTTTTCAATTTGAATAACCGCATTAGCATCATCTGGAACTTTAGCTCCTGTAAATATTTTAACCGACTGACCTTTACTTAATTTAATATTTTCAGTGTCTCCTGCTTTAATTTCTCCAATTATTTTATAGCTATTATTTTCATCTGTTTGGATAGCAAAACCATCCATTGCAGATTGTCTAAATGGAGGCATGTTAATTGGCGAAAAAACATCTTGTGATAAAATATAATTATTTACTAAATGAAGTGGCAACGTAATTTCACTCTTACGAATTGAGATGTTGTTTAAAATATTCAATGCTTCAACAACAGTTATCATAATGGATGTATTTAATCTTATACGACAAAAGTAACATAGTATTTAGTAGAATAAAAATATAATTTTTAAAATTCAAATAACTAAGCATAGATAATTAATCAACTCCAAATTTTAATAAAATTAATTAGAGCAAAATCATTAAAATAATTCCCATTAAACCACCAAAACCTAATATCAAATATTTCCAAAAAGAATGCGCTTTTTTTAATTCCATAAACTGAAAAGCTACTAACCAAAACTTAATTAAAGCTAAAGTCACAACCGTTATTGCCATAATTTCTGCACTTACATTTAATGCTAAAAAAGCAGCGATTATAGTCAGTGCCAACAACAAAACAAACGTAGAAGAAATAGTGTCTCGCATAATCTAACATTTAAAAAAGTAAATAAAGTACTGGGAATAAAAGCAACCAAATTAAATCGCACATGTGCCAAAAACTGGCGCTTGCTTCGATATCTTCAAAGGATGCTTCGGTTTGTTTTTTTCTGATGGAAAATGTAATGACTAATAAAATTACCAATCCCACCAAAACATGTATAAAATGAAAACCCGTTAATAACCAATAAAATCTAAAAAACGAATTGTAATCCATGTGCAATCCGGCTTCTAATTTTTCGTAATATTCAAATGATTTTAAAACTAAAAATCCAAGACCTCCTACAATTGCCCAATTGAAATAAAACAATGTCTTTTTGATGTTAGCAGCTTTAAAAAAATGAATCCCTTTGGCTACAAAAAAACCACTAGTTAACAACAAAATTGTGTTTATAGTTCCTATTGTTTTATTCAATTTTAAGCTACTGCTGTGAAACAATTCACGCTCTTCCGAACCGTAATAGGCTAATGCTAAAATCGCCATTCCGAAAGTGATGAGTTCCAAATAAATAATGATCCAAATTAAAATGCCTCCTGGCGGATAGTATATTGATTTTGTATTGTTCATGATTGTAATAATTCAACTTTACCTGTGTGTAAATCGTAAAATGCTCCTACTATTTTTATTTTCTTTTGATGGACCAAATCTCTAATAATTTTGCTCGATGAGAGAATGTGATCTATGGTGGAAAGCACGTTCAATCGACCTGTTTCATTTGATAAATGTTCGGGTAACGGATAGGTTCTATGATTACTAAATGCCACTTTGATTTGATTGGTTAATTGTGTTAAATGTCCTAAATTCACATTATCAATTGCGCCTTGAACTGCACCACAATTGGAATGTCCTAACACCACCAACAATTTGGTTCCTTTTACTTGAACGGCATATTCCATACTTCCTAAAATGTTTGGATCTTCTATGTTTCCCGCTACACGTGCTACAAATAAATTTCCAATTCCTTGGTCAAAAACAATTTCAGGTGGTACACGAGAATCAATACAAGACAACACAAAAGTGTGCGGATGTTGGTCTTTTTCTGAATGATGTGCTTCATCAATAAAATCATGATGTATGAGTATATTATTTACGTACCGTTCATTTCCTTCCATTAATTCTTTTAATGCCTCATCTGCTGTTTTTGGCATATGATGATGCTCTACAGTTTCACAAGAAAAAATAAAAAGAATAAAAATGCTGAATAAAATAGTTCCTATGATTTTCATAACTTTTTTGAATCAATTACTCCATTCTAATAATCGTTTTTCACCGTTAATTTGTTTGATATCAGTAATATCTTGCGACATTTCGATTACACCTTTATAACGTTTTTGAGCATCTCTAACAGCGAAATAGCGAATGTAAATCAGGCGTTCTTTATAGTTAATCCAGAAAGAAGCTTCGTTTTGTTCGCCTTTTCTAAATGCTTCTAAAATTTGCAAAACGGTATCCACACTTTTGGGCGGATGACAAAAACGAACTTCTCTACCAATGATTCCAGCACTTCTAGGAAACACACGTTCTTCACCACGGTTGTAGAAAATAACTTTATCGTTTTCATCTACATAAGTTAAATCGATTGGTAAGGTTTTAAACAGTAAGTTTACTTGTTCAACCGTCATGTAACCTTCATCATAATGTGCTGCATTTTCGTTGAAAACCACATCGGTTCTGTGTTCTGTATCTTGAGAAGGATGAATGTATTCGGATTCTTTTGGAAATTTTGGTGGCGCTTCTGATAACATCCAACCAATTTCATCTTCTCCTTTTCGCATTTTAATCCAATCTTCATCGGATAGCATTTCTAAAGCATTTGGAAACAACATGTTTTCTTCTACTTCTAATAATCGATATAAATTTTGAGAGATTAAATTGGTATTGTGCTTGGCAGAAGTGAAATCTTGATCTTCCAAATTTTTTCTAACAATGCGAAACATTTCTCTAATCGTATCATGAAACGACCACATATTGCGAGATGGTCCTGTCCAACCTTTTTGTTCTAAAAACGGAAATAATTGATTTTCTTTTCGTTCAAAACGTCGTTCAACGGTTGCAAGATGATTGAAAACATTGTAAAATTTCTGAAATTCTTCTTTTGGATTGATAGTATTTAATTCTTCCAATAATTGATGAATCAAATCGGTTTCTACGAAATAAGTATGGATGGGATGTCCTTCAATCACGTTTGCATGTGTTTCTGATGTTGACATTTTATTGATGTTTAATTTTCTCATAAAGTTTTACCAATGATTTTAGTAAAGCTTCAGGAGACGTTAATATTTGATAATGATTTTGACCGAACATTTGCGGTAAATAATATTTGGCTTGCGCTTCGATGGCTAAAGCATACGAATTGATTTTTCGTTCATTCAATTCTCGCAACGCTTGTTTGATGTCTTGAATTCCGTGTTGTCCTTCGTATTTATCGTAATCGTTTGGTTTTCCATCGGAAAGCACGATAATCCATTTGTTTTTGGCATCCAATTGATCCATTCTTGCTCCAGCGTGACGTAAAGCTGGACCAATTCGGGTGTAGCCATTAGGTTCAACAGCTCCAATTTTATGTTTGGCTTTGTTCCAACTTTCATTGAAATCTTTCAAAGTCAAATAAGTCGTGAAATTTCTGGTTTTGGAATAAAATCCATCAATCGCAAAATCGATGTCGAACTCATGCAGAATTTCGCCAAATAAAATGGAAACTTCTTTTTCTACATCAATCACACGATTTCCTGCGGCATAACCATCACTTGAAAGACTAATATCTAACAAAACTAAAATCGCAATGTCTTTGTTTTTCTTTCTTTGCGATAAATAAATGCGTTCGTCTGGCGATTTTCCAGAATGAATGTTGGTATATAAATCGGTTAACGCGTCTAAATCGAAAGCGTCACCTTGTAATTGTCTTCGTTGTTGTTGCATTTTATTATTCACGCTGGTAAGCATTTTTCGTAAACCATTTAAAGTGGTTTTGTACTTCGCCATCGTATTTTTATAATAAGTTGCGTGGGTTTTGAGTTGGGTTTTCGGATATACTTTACAGAAATTAGTTAAGTAATTTCGTTTTTTGAAATCCCATTCGTCGTATTTTAAATGAAAGCCTTTTTCATCGACCTCAGCACTTTCGGCAATAGATGTATTTTCAACAAAATCTGCTTGATACACAGAATGCACCATATCATCCACACGAACGGTGAATCGCATGTTCATTTCTTCCAAGGCTTCTTGATGTTGTTCTAAATCATCGGCACCATCAAAATCGCGCCAATTTCCGTTAAATTCTTCTGCGGTTTCAATTTTCTCGAAACTGTGCATTAATACGTAATCTTCTTGTTGTTTTTTGTCAATCGTAAGCGATTCGATTTCTTCAACTGCTTTGGCATGAAGTGTGGTTTTGGCTACGACGTTATTTTGAATTTTCTTAGTATTGTCATCAAAATTATGTAAGGCATTTTCGTTTTCAACTTCTGGTGTGTTTTTCATCCATTTACCATACAACCAAGAATAATCATTGGTTTGATATTTTTTATTAATGGGTAATTTTGGCACCGCATCAAAATAAAACTCTTGCATTGATGGATAATCTTGAAACATTTTTTCCAGAACCAAAGGAGCCGTTTCTGCTGCTTTTTCTAAAGAAAGCAGTTGTGAATTGTCTTGATTGTCCCAATTCAAATTCAGTTGTTTTTGAATGCTTAAATAAACGGTTCTAAAAAAATAGAATTTTAAATTTTCTTCCTTAGTTGGAAACAGCGAACAATTAATGGGTAAGAAAAAGTTTTTGTTTTTGTAACCACCTTCTCTTTCAGCAGGAAAAATTTCGATTGGAGCACCGCAAATAGCTCTTGCAAAAAGAGTTAATCTTGGTTTAATATCGGACAAGTTAATTTGACAGCATAGAATTTCTGCATCATTCAGTCGTTTATTTTTAAAGTATTTGAGTACTTTTTTATAAATTATTTCATCTAATTCAAACCCCATTTTTGCTTCTTTAAATCATTAAATCACACAAATCGTTTAATGCTTGTATAGTTTCTTGTTCATCTGTTAAAGGCTCAACAACCGCAACATGTACTGCTAATCTTTTTGGTAAACCATTATTGATTAGCTTAGCGGCATCAACTAATAATCGAGTAGAAACGGTTTCGGTTAAACCTAATTCGGTAAGATTTCTGATTTTAGTTCCGATTGCGACTAACTTTTGAGCAATATCGTGTTGAATTCCCGTTTCGTTTACTAAAATTTCTGCTTCAATTTTTGGATTTGGATAATCGAATGAAAGAGCAACAAAACGTTGACGCGTGGAAGGTTTTAACTCTTTGAATCCTTTTTGATAACCTGGATTGAAAGAGGCTACTAGTAGAAAATCAGAATGCGCCTTAATGGTTTCACCTAATTTATCAATAAAAAGTTCCCTTCTATGATCGGTTAAAGAGTGAATGGCTACTATGACATCCGGACGTGCTTCGGCAACCTCATCTAAATATAAAATATAACCATTTTTTACAGCTATAGACAATGGACCATCAATCCAAATAGTTTCGGCACCTTTAATAATGAAACGTCCTATTAAATCGGTTGCAGAAGTTTCTTCGTGACAACTTACCGTAACTAATTTTTTGTTTAACTCATTAGCCATATATTCGATAAAACGAGACTTACCAGAACCTGTTGGCCCTTTTAACAAAAGAGGTAATTGCAGTTGATTAATTTGATTAAACACTTCTATTTCTTGACCAACTGCCTTGTAAAATATTTTTTTTTCTGTTGTTATCATAACTTTTTTGAAAAAACCGAAACCAAAAGCGAAAATGACAACTCTGAACAATTGGTTTCGGCAGGGTTAGTAATTAAACACTAATCAAAGATTAAAAACAAACCTATTCTTTTATTAGAGCTTCATCAGTAGGCTTACCATACTTAATAAACTCTAAAATATATAAAGTAATTCCTGTTGTAAATAATGTAGCACAAAGTAATAATACTACAAAGTGAATACTAATTTCGTTTTGTACGTCCATAAAATCCATTTTCATTTTACGTTCCATGTACACTTGAGCTACACCAGCAACACCAAAAGCTACGGTCATTCCAAGCATTCCAATATTTGACAACCAAAACGCCATATGACCTCTTGTACTGTCGTATAATTTTCTTCCGGTTATATTAGGCAATGCATAACTTATAATTGCTAAAACAATCATTGCGTAAGCCCCCCAGAAAGCATAATGTCCGTGCATTGCTGTTACTAATGTTCCGTGTGTATAAATATTTGTTTGAGGTAAAGTATGTGCAAATCCTAACAATCCAGCACCGATGAATGAAACGATAGATGCTCCGATTGTCCAGAACAATGCAATTTTATTTGGATGCGATTTTTCACCTTTTCTATACATATATACTGCAAATAATGCCATTGCCAAGAAAGCTAACGGTTCTAATGCAGAGAAAATTCCACCTACAATTAACCAAATTTTATTTACTCCGATATAATAATAGTGGTGACCTGTACCTAATAAACCTGATAAAAATGTCAAACCAACAATTACATATAACCATTTTTCGATTACTTCGCGATCTACTCCTGTAAGTTTTATTAGTAAATATGATAAAATACCTCCCATGATTAGTTCCCATACTCCTTCAACCCATAAGTGAACTACCCACCAACGGAAGAATGAATCGGTTACTTGACTATCGAACCAAATCATACCTGGTAAGTATAATAAGGCTGCAAAAAGTAATCCCATTGATAATACAAGCGAAGTTGTTGTTCTCCTTTCTGCTTTAAAGAGTGTTCCTAAAATTAATCCTAGAAATAACAACACATTTACGACAACTAAAAAGTCTAATTCTCTCGGAATTTCAAGGAATTTACGTCCTTCCCAAATATTAAAATGATAACCTACAATAGCCATTACACCTACAACGGCTAATGATATTAACTGAACGTAAGCCCATTTTACACTTATCAACTCCCTTTGAGCTTCTTCAGGGATAATGTAATAAGCGGCTCCCATAAAACCTGTTAACAACCAAACTACTAATAAATTTGTGTGAACAGCTCTTGCTGTGTTGAACGGAATAAAATCGTGAAGACCATCCATTCCAATTCGGGCAAAGCCCATAATAAAACCATAGATAATTTGTAATGCAAATAATAACATGCATAATCCAAAGAACCAATACGCTACTTTTTGTGATTTATATTTCATGATACTAAATTTTGGATTATTCTTCTTTAGCTAAAGGGGAAACCACGCGCTCAAACCCATTCAAATCAATGTTTCCAATCCACTTGAAGTAAGCAATCATGGCTTCGGCATCGGCATCGTTCATTTCGTATTTTACCATTTTTCTGCCTTTTGGTCCCCAAGGAACTGGCGATTGTAAAACAGCTTTTACATAACCTTCTCCTCTTCTTTCGATTACTTTAGTAAGTTCTGGAGCATAGTAGCCTCCTTCCCCAAGTATGGTATGACAACCCATACAATTATTCGATTCCCAAAGTTCCTTTCCTCGAATAACTTTTGCATCAATCTTATCATGATAAGTTTGATCATTTTTAGGCATGAACGAGTAAATAGTTAAGCCGATAAAGACTAAAAAGGTTACTACAGTTCCACCTAAAAAAAATGCTCGTGCTTGTGATTTTGATAACATATTTTAGATATTAGTTAGAAATTATAAAGGATATTTTTATCCTTTAATTAAGTACAAAATAACTGCCAAAAAAAAACATTCGTTATGATTCAAATCATACTATGAAAATTAAATTAAGGATAAATTTGTCTTTTATTTAAACAATACAGTATTATGGTAATAGATTCAAACAAAACAGTGGGAAACATAGTAGCAGATGATTATAGAACTGCAGGTGTTTTCAGTCAACTAGGTATCGATTTTTGTTGTAAAGGAAACCGAACAATCGATGAAGTATGTGCAAAAAAAGGCATTGATAAATATGCGCTTTTAGACGAATTAGAACGTGTTACGGCAAACAACAACAATCAAGGAATCGATTTTAAATCTTGGGAATTGGATTTATTGATTGATTATATTGAGAAAAAACACCATCGTTATGTGGAAGAAAAAATTCCGCAATTGGTATCGTTTTTAATTAAGTTGGAACAAGTACATGGCGCTCAACATCCAGAACTTTTTGAAATTAAAAAATTATTCAAAAGAAGCGCCGACGAATTAACCCAACACATGAAAAAAGAAGAGTTAATTCTGTTTCCGTTTATCAAAAAAATGGTAGAGGCTAATCGAAATAACACACCTATCAACAATCCTGGATTTGGTTCTGTTGCTAATCCAATTGCGATGATGATGGAAGAACATGAAAATGAAGGTGAACGATTTGAAAAAATTGTAGAATTATCAAACAACTACACGCCACCAGCAGATGCTTGCAACACTTACAAAGTAACCTATCAAATGTTACAAGAATTTGAAGCGGATTTACATGCGCACATTCATTTAGAAAATAATATTTTGTTTCCAAGTGCCATTGTTTTACAAGATAAGTTTTATTAGTTAATTAGGTTCTTTAAACGGAGTCGTTTTGCTAAACAGAGCGACTCTTTTTAAAGTAAAAGGACTGCTAAAATAATTAGCAGTCCTTTTTTAATTAAAAATAACCCATTTATAATTAATCTATTTTTTGTAAGTAAACAATTGCGGATTAAATGAAACCATTACCCATGCCCAATTGTTACAATTGTTGTTATTTCCACCTTTTAATATTTCCATTGTATCGCTGGCAAACATTTTGGAAATACCACCCGATATTACAAAGTTTTTATCTAATTTATAAGTTGCTGTTAAATCGATTTCTGTACCTAAATAACTATCTTGTTCCTCTAAAGTAGTCATGTTGTAAACCGATGCAGCACTGTAAAAAAGGTGTGGCGCAAACGTTACTTGCCATTTGTTTTTGTCGTAAATGAATTTCGTGTAAAAATCTTGTAATCCAACCGAATTTTTATGATTTCCTACATAGAAATAATCCATTAAACCATTGAATCCGTGATTGGTTCCAAATAAAGGTGTGAATGATTTTACTTTAGTATCGGTATCATTTTGATCTTTTCCAGATAAATATTCGAAACCTAATTCGGCTTTAAATGGAGAAGAGAATTTATATCCTAAATTAAATCCAGCATAATACGCACCAACATCAACTTTATCATTTGTAACAGCAGCTTCACCCATTTGTACATACAAACCGAAATCGCCATAGAATTTAGAAGCATCCCATTTTCCATAAGTTCCGATGGTTTGCAAATAGGCAACTTGGAATTTATTTTCTACCAAATTTTCATATTGATAACCATTATTCAATGCTAAAAAGCTCAAACTAAGCTTTGAAAATTTTTGGTTGAACCAAATGAACTGCATGTTTTTATAGTTCGTCACATAAGCAGATTCATAAAGAGCTTCGTTATTATTATTTAACGCTGCTCCGAAATCCAATTGGTAGCCATTTTTCTTGTTTGTAACCAAAACAGCATCGTGACTTTGTCCTTGTTGGAGCCAATCGATTCCACCTAGAATTCTTTGATTGTCATAAGAAAGCACTTGTCGACCAAATTTAGCGGTCCAATTCGTATTGAAATCATACGAAATCCAAGATTCGAATAACGCTACTCCGTTTTTATCAGAAGGAGAAGTTGTGGCCACATCGCCCCAAACTCTAACGTTTTGAAACGAAACATTGGCTTTCATTTTTTCTTGTTTGTAGAAAAAGTTCATTCTTGAACGTTGGGAAACAAACGAAGTGGGATAAAAATCATCTTTCATTAGTTCTTTGAACCCGTTTCGGTATTCAAATCGAGGTCGTATTTGTAGGTTGACTTCTAACTCTTGAGCAAAAGAACCTACAGTTGAAATTGCAAAAGCAACTGCAACTAGCATTTTATTTTGAAGTTTCATGTTTTATTGATTTTTTGGGGAAGCCACTACTCTATTTTAGCCGCTTCTTCTTTGATTTTTGAAACCGTTTTGTCGTAACTAACTCCTAAGCCTTCTTGTTGGAATGCCAATTCCCCTTCTGCATTAAATACACTGATGATATTGGAATGAGAGAAATCTATCGGAGATATTTTTTTATAATTTACGGCTAGAACTGCTGCGAATTCTCTGGTGTTTTCTTCATTTGAACGCAAGAAAACCCATTGATCTCCAGTCATTTTATTTTCGATAGAGAAATCTTTTAATCGTTTTGGAGTATCCACAGTTGGATCAATACTTACTAAAACCAATTGTACTTTGTCTTTGTATTCTTCGGGAATTCGTTCTTCAATATTTCGCATATCGGCAACTAATCTTGGACAAGCGGCTTTGCAAGAAGTGTAAATCATCACCATAACAAGAACTTTTCCTCTCAATTCTTTTAGTTCAATATCTTTTCCGTCTTGATTGGTCCATTTTTCAGGTAAATTATAAATTGATAAATCGGTTATGGGTTTATCTTTTATATCTTGTTTATCTTCTTTTAAATTGCATCCGATTAATAAAAGGGAAGCAATTACGAATAAAATTATCTTTTTCATATGTTGAAATTATATTTATTATTGGTAACATATGTTATCGCCTTTTTTCATAATGATTTTTGCTTACGCAAAAGAAGAATTTGTGGCGATTTCATGACTCAATTTTTTAATTGAAAACTCAATTAGCGATGTTTTTGGCACATCGGAAACCTAAATTTTTTGTAGTGTAGTTTGCTTTTATACTGCCTCTGAAAGCATAGCGCATAAAAGCGGCGTAATTCATTAAATCGGTGGCGTTGACAGAACCGCTTCCGCAGAACAAATCTTTATCGGTGTCTTTATCTTTTCTAGATTCTCCTGATAAAAAAATGCTGTTGAAATCGAAAGTCCATTCCCAAACTAATCCGTGCATATCGTAAACGCCCCAATAATTTTTGAATGTTTTCCCTACGGAATTGTTATAGGTTTTGTTTTTTTCGTACCAACTCAAGATGTATTTGTTGAATTCTTCTCTTGAACGAGCGTCTTTTCGTTTCTCATCAGCCATAGCTACATATTCCCATTCATCTAAAGTGGCTAATCTTTTACCTTGACATTCGCAATATTCTTTCGCAGCAAACCAAGAAATATTAGTTACAGGTGCATTTGCATTTAATTGTCCGAAACTTAAATCACCACTCCACTCTGATAAATAAGTTGTATTAGCAAAAAGGCGTTTGATTTTTGATTTTCTGTAATTCGGATTTTTTTTCAAAAATTCTAAATATTCCTTATTCGTAACCGGATATACATCTAACAAAAAGGATTTGATGAACACTGGTTTCTTATCAGTAGTTCCATATAACGGAACGTAACTCCCTGCTCCAATGGTTACCATATCTTTGGGTACCTGAGAAAAAGAAATGGAAACCCAAGATAATAAAATTAGGCAGTAGTGAAATCGTTTCATAAATTGAGCTTCCATTCTTCAGTTTTTTTAGGGTTTATTATTATTTTTTACCTCTTTGTGCTTTTACCATAGCTGGAGTAACTTTTGTATTGTTATTTCCCCAACTGCTGTAAACATAAGTCAGTACATCCGCCACTTGTTGGTCGCTTAATCCCTGACTTGTCATAGCACTATTGTATTTTTTTCCATTAACAGTAATAGGTCCGTTTAATCCGTTTAATACCACTTTAATAGCTCTATTTACATCTTTATTTAAGTAATCGGATTTGGCTAAAGGAGGAAATGCATTTGGAATTCCTTGCCCATTTGCCTGATGACAAGCCACACAAGTTTTGTTATAAATTGCTTTTCCTTTATTTCCATCTTGAAATGCAACTACTTCAGATGTTTTGGTTGTTGGTAATTTAAAACTGATTAAAGTTCCGGTACGATAAGTGCGATGGCACTCAATACTATTTTTTTCATTTTATATTTACTCTATTTATTTGATTATTATTCGTGCATATCTTTTGCTTTTGGAGCTGGTTTTGCTCTTTGTGTTTTAACCATTTCTGGAGTTACTTTGGTTTTGTTGTTTCCCCAACTGTTGTATACATAAGTTAAAACATCTGAAATTTCTTGATCTGTAAGGTTTTGACTGGTCATTACCGAATTGTATTTTTTACCATTTACAGTGATTTCACCACTTAATCCGTGAAGAACCGCATTGATAGCTCTATTTGGATCAGCATTTAAGAAATCAGATTTAGCTAATGGAGGGAAAGCTCCAGGTATTCCTTGACCTTCTGATTGGTGACAAGCAAAACAAGTTCTTCCATAAACATTTTTACCATCTATAATCTGTTGGTCTAAGGTTTTGTTAACTACAATTTCTTTTCCATTACCTGTTTTCGGCATGTTTTGAATAGTTCCTCCTTCTGGGTGATAAATTCCTTCTTGTGTAGTACCAGAATAAATTTTAGCATTCTCAGCACCTTCTACTTTTAACATCCCTAATGCACCTTTATTAAATGCTCTGAAGATAGAGTGGTCTACTAAAATAAATGTTCCTGGAACGTCAACTTTAAACTCTACAATTGCAGAACCTCCAGCAGGAATTAAAGTTGTTTGTACGTTTTTGTTGATCATGTCTCCACCTTCAATGTGTACCTTGTCGAAAATTTCTCCAATAACGTGGAAGGAAGAAACTAAATTTGGTCCACCGTTACCCATATAAATTCTAACTGTTTCTCCTACTTTAGCCGTTAAAGCTTTTTCACCTGTTAAAGCCCCAACTTTACCATTAAATACAACATAATCCGCGTGCTCATCAACAGCTTTTGTCATATCGAAAGGTTGCATTCCAGGTTCTCCGTACTTTCCTTTCGTATAGAAATCCCCTTGCATTACGTAGTATTCTTTATCAACTGGAGGTAAACCACCTTCTGGTTCCACCAAAATTAAACCGTACATTCCGTTTGCAATGTGCATCCCTACAGGTGCTGTAGCACAGTGGTATACGTATAATCCTGGATTAATACATTTAAAATTGAATGTTTTTTCATGCCCAGGTGCTACTAATGAAGAAGCTGCTCCACCACCTGGCCCTGTAACTGCGTGTAAATCGATGTTGTGAGGCAATTTGTTGTCTGGGTGATTTTTTAAAGTAAATTCTACTTCATCACCTACTCTAGTTCTAATAAAACTTCCTGGAACACTACCTCCAAAAGTCCAGTAAACATACTTAACACCGTCGGCCATTTCACCTTCGATTTCTTTAATTTCCATGTTTACAATTAATTTTTTAGCAGGACGATCTCCAACAGGTTTGGGAACAAATGGAGGCGCTGTTAATTCTGCAATCATTTCATCACCAACAGAAATATCGGCATAGTTGGTTGTTGAGTCACCGTTCTGTTTACATGCAATACTTGCTGCACAAGCTACACACAATACAAGAACTTTTTTAATAAAATTACTCATGGTAGAAAAAATTAGTTTTAAATATTGGTTTCAATAATAGTTTCGTTACTATCATTTTATAGGTCAAAATTAAAGGACAAAAACATCCTTTAATATGATAAAAATCATGTTTAATAAAAAAGTTAAAAAAATATTAAAAAAGATTATTCTAAAAAAAAATAATTACATTTGTTAACCAAATGGTTAAACTATATAATTAAACAATATGGATAAAATTAAAACTGAAAATACTGAAACTGAAATATTAATAGCTGCAAAAGAAATCTTTCAGCAAAAAGGAATGGCAGGTGCAAGAATGCAAGAAATAGCAGATAAAGCAAAAATTAATAAAGCATTATTGCATTATTATTATAGAAGCAAACAATTATTATTTGAAGCTGTTTTCAAAAGTGCTTTTTCGCTTTTAGCACCACAATTAAATAAAGTGTTAAATGATGATAGTGACTTATTTGAAAAAATACGAAAGTTCACTGAAAATTATGTTTCGTTTGTAATCAAACATCCCTATTTACCAAATTTTGTAATACAAGAATTAAATAAAAACCCAGAATTTGTTCAAAAGCTTCGCTCTGAAAAAAATTTTCCTTCCATTGAAAAATTTAAACTTCAAGTAAGTGATGCTATAAATCAAGGAATTATTAAACCAATCGAAGCCGAACAGTTATTTATCAATATTATCTCTTTAAATATTTTTCCTTTTATCGGAGAACCGCTATTGATGGCGCTTGTTAATGTGGATAAAGAAAGCTACAATAAAATACTAGAAAATAGAAAAACGGAAGTGGCTGAGTTTATCATTAATTCAATAAAAATATAAATTATGAAAATTAAGTTAATCATACTGATAGTATTGTTTATATCAATATATGCAAATGCACAACAGACTTTAACCTTGGAAGATTGTTACTCATTAGCTACAAAAAATTATCCTTTATCAAAACAAACAGGTTTATTAGAACAGAAATCAAGTTATGAAATTGACGCATTAAGCAAAGGAAAATTACCAAAAATCGATGTAAACGCACAAGCAACTTATCAATCTGATGTGATTGGATTACCTACTTCACTTCCAGGGGTTCAATCTTTAAATAAAGATCAATATAGAGCAACTTTAGATGTAAATCAATTAGTGTACAATGGTGGAATAATTGATGCAAATGCAAAATTAAAAGAGGCACAAACCAAAACACAACAACAACTAATAGAAGTTAGTTTATACCAAATAAAAACTCGAATCAGTCAATATTTCTTTTCTATTTTGTTACTTCAAGAAAAAAAAGCACTACTATCTTCAAAAAAAGAGTTATTAATTTCCAAAGTTAAGGAAGTGAAATCGGGAGTCAAATTTGGAGCAATTCTTCCATCATCAGAACAGGTTTTAGAAGCAGAAATTATTAAAATAAACCAGCAATTAACCGAAATTAAATTTGAAAACATCAAATTATTAAATAACCTATCAGAATTAACTTTTTCAGATATTGATGCCGAAACAACTTTAATACAACCAGTATCATATCCAAATAGCACTAATATAACAAGACCTGAAATTGCTTTTTATGATTTACAAAATCAGCAATTAGAGTTCTCGAAAAGTGTACTATCTAAATCAAATCTTCCAAAAATAAATGCTTTTGGTCAAGCGGGTTATGGTAATCCTGGATTAAACATGTTAGACAATTCTTTTCAACCATTTTATGTTGTTGGCCTAAAAGCGAATTGGAATATTTTTGATTGGGGCAAAACCAAAATAGATAAAAAAGCATTGGATATATCTAAAGAAATAGTAACATCTGAGAAAGAAACATTTGAATTAAATAACAAAATACAATTAGAAGAGCAAGATTTTGAAATTAAAAAATTAGAACAACTGCTGCTTTCTGATACCGAAATAATTCAAATACGTGAAAAAGTTATTAAATCCTCAGATGCTCAATTAAAAAATGGTGTGATAACATCGTCTGAATATCTTATAGAATTAACCAATTTATTTGAAGCAAAAAATATTTTGAAAACGCATGAAGTTCAATTAGCAGCTGCTAAATCAAATTACGAAATAATTAAAGGAAAATAAAATAGTACCCGAAAAATTTAAAAAAATGAAAAAAATAAGCATAATAATTTTAGCAACGATAGGGCTAATTTCTTGTAACAAAAATAACGACAAAGCTGACGGTTATGGGAATTTTGAAGCAACTGAAATAACTATTTCTTCAGAAGCTAACGGTAAAATAGAGTTTTTAAAAGTCGAAGAAGGAGATGAATTAAAATCTCAATTACAAGTAGGATTAGTTGATACATTACAATTACATTTTGCGAAACAACAATTAATTGCCTCTAAAAGCACCATATCGTCAAAATCCGCAAATGTAATATCGCAAAAAAGCGTCTTAAATGAACACTTAAAAACAGCTAAATTAGAGAAAAACCGAATCCGTAATATGTATTCTGAAAATGCTGCAACTAAACGACAAGTAGATGAAATTGAAGGAAAGGTAAAAGTTATCGAAGAGCAAATAAAAAGTGTCGGAACTCAAAACGCACCTATTTTAAATGACTTAAAATCCATAGATGTACAAATTGCTAAAATCAATGACCAAATAGCAAAAAGTAAAATTATTAATCCTATTAATGGAACTGTTTTAACTAAGTATGCTGAACCAGGCGAAATAACAGCATTTGGAAAACCACTATACAAGATAGCTGATATTTCTGAAATGACTTTGCGAATCTATGTAAGCGAAACACAGTTGTCAAAAATAAAAGTTGGACAAAATGTATCGGTAAAAATTGATGCTGAAAAAGATATGAAATCATATCAAGGAAATATTTCATGGATTGCATCTTCGGCAGAGTTTACTCCTAAAATTATTCAAACAAAAGAAGAACGAGTAAATCTCGTTTATGCCGTAAAGGTAAAAGTAAAAAATGATGGCAGACTAAAAATCGGAATGCCAGCAGAAATGTGGATTAAATATTAATTAAAAAATTACAAGAAATGTTAAAAATAAAAATTGCCTTTTTAGCTACAGTTGTATTACTCATTTTCTCTTGTAACACGAAATCAAAAGAAGAAAAAACTACTGAAATTAAAACTGAAGAACACCAACATTCTGAAAGCGAAACAATTCAATTAAACAATGGTGAAAAATGGAAGGTAGATGATAATATGATGATACACATTCGTAATATGGAAAAAGATGTAGTCCATTTTGACCAAGAAAAAAGCACAAATTATTCATTATTAGCTAATAAATTAAAGACAAATATTGATATACTAACATCAAATTGTACCATGAAAGGACAAGCTCATGACGAACTTCACAAATGGTTAGTTCCATATATAGAGTTAGTCGATTCGTTTTCTAAAGAAAAATCAGCAAATCAGTTTACAGAAATTCAAAATTCGTTTAAAACATTTAATCAATATTTCCAATGATTTTAAAAAACTTACATACCGAAAATAAACCCGTTCAAACACAATTATTATTTGAACCAAAAGACGCTAAAGTAATTTCATTGCAAATAGCAAAAGGTGAAACACTTAAAGAGCACGTTTCAAAAATACCTGCATTGTTAGTTTGCATTTCAGGAAATGCTGTTTTTACTGATGATAAAGGAACAGTCGTTAATCTCAATTCAGGCACTTATGTAATGATTGAAGAAAATGTAAAACACGCTGTAAAAGCAATCGATGAAAGTAATTTCTTATTGATGAAATAATGAGTATTGCAGTAAACAACATATCAAAATCTTACAAAAAGTTAAAAGCAGTCGAAAACATTACTTTTAATGTAAATGAGGGAGAATTATTTGGTTTAATTGGACCTGATGGTGCAGGGAAAACAACTATTTTCAGAATACTAACTACGCTTTTAGTTGCTAATGAAGGAAGTGCAGAAGTCGCTGGATATGATGTAGTCAAACAACTCAAAGAAATCAGAAACTCTGTTGGCTATATGCCAGGAAAATTCTCGCTATATCAAGATTTAACTGTTGAAGAAAACTTACATTTTTTTGCCACTATTTTCGGAACCACAATTGAGGAAAATTATGATTTAATTAAAGACATATACATTCAAATTGAACCATTCAAAAACAGAAGAGCAGGTGCTCTATCGGGCGGAATGAAACAAAAATTAGCATTATGTTGTGCGTTAATTCATGCTCCAAAAGTATTATTTCTTGACGAACCAACTACAGGAGTTGATCCCGTTTCTCGAAAAGAATTTTGGATAATGCTAAAAAGATTGCAACAAAAAGGCATTACAATATTAGTTTCAACACCCTATATGGATGAAGCTTCTCTTTGCGATAGAATTGCATTAATTCAAAAAGGCAAAATTTTAAAAATAGATACACCTGAAAATATCATTAACAACTACGAAAAAGTAATTTATGATGTACAAGCAAAAAACACACACGGATTGATTCACGATTTAAAAAATTATCCTAATCAATACAGTGTTTATGCTTTTGGTGAGTTTGTACATTACATAGATAAAAATGCAACTTTCAATCCAAACGATTTACAAACCTATTTGAAAAATAAAAATCATACGGATATAATTATTAAACCTGCTACAATAACCATTGAAGATGTTTTCATGGACTTATAAACAAAAAAATGGAAAGAGAAAAAATAATATCTGTAAAAAATTTAACGAAAGAGTTTGGTCATTTTACTGCAGTAAAAGGCATTTCATTTGATGTTTATAAAGGAGAAATTTTTGGGTTTCTAGGCGCCAATGGAGCAGGAAAAACAACAGCTATGAAAATGTTGATTGGAATTTCAAATCCTACTTCAGGTGAAGCCAATGTTGCAGGTTTTGATGTTCACTCACAAGCCGATATGGTAAAAAAAAGTATTGGTTATATGAGCCAAAAGTTCTCAATGTATGATGATTTAACTATTAAAGAAAACATTACTTTTTTTGGTGGAATTTATGGATTATCAAGAATACAAATCAAACAAAAAATCGCACAATTAATAGAAGAATTAGAACTTCAAGAAGTAGCAAATAATTTAGTAGGTTCGTTACCATTGGGTTGGAAACAAAAATTGTCGTTTTCAGTTGCATTACTGCACGAGCCAAAAATTGTTTTTCTCGATGAGCCAACAGGAGGCGTTGACCCAATAACCCGAAGACAATTTTGGGAAATGATTTATACACAAGCTTATAAAGGTACTACCATTTTTGTAACCACACATTACATGGATGAAGCAGAATATTGTGACCGTGTTTCTATTATGGTTGACGGCTCTATTGAAGCTTTAGACACCCCAAAAAATTTAAAACAACAATTCAAAGTAGATTCTATGAATGATGTTTTTTTAAAATTAGCAAGGAATATAGAATAATAAATCACTACAACACTTGAAACTTAAACTAGAAACAAAAAACAAATGAAAAGATTTATCGGATTTGTAAAAAAAGAATTCTACCATATTTTCAGAGATAAACGTTCTTTGTTTATTCTGTTTGGTATGCCGATTGCCCAAATTTTATTGTTTGGTTTTGCCATAACAAATGAAATTAACAATGTTGACATTGCCATTTTAGACAAATCAAATGATATAGAAACACAAAAAATTATCTATAAAATAAAAGCATCACCCTATTTTAATGTTGAAAACCAAATTGAAAAAGAAAGCGACATAGAATCAGAATTTAAAAAAGGAAAAATCAAGGCAGTTCTTATTTTCGAACCAAATTTTAGTAAAAATCTAGAAACCAAAAAAGTAGCAGTAGTTCAAGCAATTACCGATGCGACCGAACCTAATGTTGCCAACACAATAGCAAATTATACCTCAGCAATTATACAAAATTATCAATCGCAAAAAAAACAATCCAATAGTAATCAGGTAAAGGTTGAAGTACAATCGAGAATGTTTTATAATCCTGAACTCAAAAGTGTTTTTAATTTTGTTCCGGGTGTAATGACCGTTATTCTAATGCTTGTTTCAGCTATGATGACCTCTATTTCTATCACACGAGAAAAAGAATTAGGCACTATGGAAATTCTTTTAGTTTCTCCATTAAAACCATTTCAAGTAATTATTGGAAAAGTATTTCCTTATATTTTTCTTTCCATTATCAATGCAATAGTAATATTAACATTAGGCTATTTTGTGTTCAAAATGCCTATAAATGGAAGCATCTTTTTGTTAGCTTTTGAAAGTATATTATTTATCATTTCTGCTCTTTCATTGGGGATATTAATTTCTACCGTTTCTAATTCTCAACAAACCGCAATGATGTTATCATTAATGGGTTTGATGCTACCAGTAATTATTCTATCAGGATTTATATTTCCTATAAATAGTATGCCTTTACCCATGCAAGTAATCAGTAACATCATACCTGCAAAATGGTTCATTATTATTGTAAAAGCCATTATGCTCAAGGGAGTCGGAATTCAATATATATGGAAAGAAACCCTTATATTAATAGGGATGACTGTGTTTTTTATAACATTGAGCATCAAAAAATATAAAATTAGACTAGAGTAAGAATAGTATTACTGTAAAGGTTTAAAAACAATCATTGGGATATAAAAATAAATTATGAAAACAATATTATTCATCATACAAAAAGAATTCAAGCAAATTTTTAGAGATAAAAGCATGCTTCAACTTATATTTATATTACCCATTTTGCAATTATTAATTTTGTCAAATGCAGCTACATTCGATGTTAAAAATATTGCAATAACCTTTGTTGACAATGACCAAAGTCGGGAATCAAGAGATTTAATAAATGCTTTTAAATCCTCAACCTATTTTAAAGTTACAGAACCTTATTTTTCTGAAAAAGAAGCTATCCAAGAAATGCAAAAAGGAAAAACCGACATTATTGTAAATATTCCAATTCACTTCAATCGTGACCTTCAAAAAGACCAAAAAACAAGTATTTCAGTAAGTATTAATGCTATAGATGCTGCAACAGCAGGTGTTGAAAATGTATATGTAACACAAATTATAAATACATACAGTCAAAATATTCAAATGCAGTCGAGCTATTTTTCAGGAAACAAAGAAATACCTCAAAATATTATAGTTATACCGTCTTTTTGGTACAACAAAACCTTAAACTACAAAACCTTTATGGTTCCAGGTATCTTGGTTTTATTGGTTACTATGCTTACTTTATTTCTATCATCAATGAATATAGTTAGAGAAAAAGAGTTAGGTACATTGGAGCAAATTAATGTAACACCAATAAAAAAATATCAGTTTATAGTTGGAAAATTATTTCCATTTTGGGTACTTGGCTTAGTGATTCTGACTGTTGGTTTGCTTATAGCTAAAGTTGTTTTTAATGTTCCCATGCTAGGCAATATTTTCCTTGTTTATGGTTTCACATCAGTGTATTTGCTATTAATTTTAGGATTCGGACTATACATATCTAATCATACCGAAACCCAACAACAAGCTATGTTTATTGCTTGGTTCTTTATAGTAATTTTCATATTAATGAGTGGTTTATTTACACCTATCGAAAGTATGCCAAAATGGGCACAAAGCTTAACATTGTTAAACCCTATTCGATATTTTGTAGAGTTCATAAGAATGGTTCTACTAAAAGGATCTGGATTTTATGAAGTATTACCAAATCTATTAATTGTTACCGGATTTGCAGTATTTGTAAACGGCATGGCGGTTTGGAGTTATAAAAAATCAAATTAGAAGTTTAAGTTTTTAAAAAGTATTAAAAATGAATGGTAATAAATTAGTTACGAATGAATCTTTATTCTTTCGAGGTCCGCTATCGAGATTTAAAGAGCTAATATTCACATTTAGGGTTCAAATTAATTTTATAAGAGCATTTAGAAAATTACATTTCCTTGGTCCATGCGTAACTATTTTTGGTTCGGCTCGATTTACACCAGAATCAGAACATTATAAAAACGCAGAAAAAATTGGTGCAGAAATTTCTAAATTAGGTTTTACAATAATGACAGGTGGCGGACCAGGAATAATGGAAGCCGCAAATAAAGGAGCATTTGAAAATGATGGTTATTCTGTTGGTTGTAATATTGTATTGCCAAGAGAGCAAAAACCAAATCCATATTTACATAAATGGATAGATATTCCTTATTTTTTTGTTCGTAAAGTTGTTCTGATAAAATATTCGTATGCCTTTGTAGTAATGCCAGGTGGAGTTGGTACTTTAGATGAATTATTTGAAGCACTTACATTGATACAAACTAAAGTAATTAAAAACTTTCCGATAATTATTTTTGATTCAGATTATCATAAAGAACTTTGTCATCATATTAAAATTATGCTTGAAAATGAAAGCATCAGTCCAGAAGATATGAAGCTCCTTTTTGTAACTGATTCTATTCCTGATTTAATTACACATCTTGAAACGCATGCAATCAAAAAATTTGGGTTAGTAAATAAACAATATAAACCAAAATGGTGGTTTTTAGAAAATTAAAACAATTCTTGTCTATGTCTTTTTTAATTAATACTAAAATGTAGAAAAATATTATTTTCTTTCTTGTAAAATATCTGAAAATATAGACGAATTAGCAATAAAATATGAAAAAGAATATAGTATTAGTTTTTATTATTGTAATAACGACCATAACTTCAGCTCAAACTAAAGTAGATACAACAGCAATTCTATCTTTAGATAAAATAGCACAAGTTAACCAAGGAGAAAGTTATGTTACATTTCCTTTTGATATTGGTAATTTAGAACCCTTACTATTTGAAGCAAATGTTAGTCCTAATTTTAAAATTCGAGAACGTAAAGATTCAAGATTAATGGCAGTACTTACCTCTCAAATCATTATAAGAATGTTTGATGAATATTCATATCCAGTAAAAACACCCAGTTATATTCCTCAAATAGCATTTTATTTTCTAACAGGACATAAAGAATCAGCCAATAAATTAACACTTTTTGGTAAAATTGCACATCATTCGAATGGTCAAAACGGAAATTTCTATACCGAAAATGGAGATATCAATTTACAATCAGGAAACTTTGCAACTAATTATATAGAACTTGGATTTTTAAAATCATCATATAGTCAAAACTTGAAAGCTTTCAAATTTATAAAAAGCTCATTTGAAATCCACCCAAAGAGTTGGATGTTAGAGGAACTTAATGGTCAATATAGCGGATTGCGATGGCACAATACCTTTTTAGCTTATAAACTTCCTATGAAAACAAATCCACTTCCAAACGAAAAACAAATAGCAAACTTCTCAATTAAAGCTGAAACGACAATAATGTTAGATAATTTTAATAATTGGAACTATTTTGACGCCAAAAGATTAAATGCCAGTCTAATTCTCTATTATCACCCAAAATTCTTAGAAGATATTGGCTTTTTTGTTCAATTCTATCATGGTATGGATTATTATAATATTTATTTTCAACATCAAATCAGTTCAATTAGATTTGGTATAATGACAGAAACTTTACGTTTTTAATATTTTAATTATGAAACAAAAACCAATTTTTATTAAAAAGAATTCTTTTGATGTTGAACCATTTTCAACTCAAAAATTAGAACATTCACTACTACGTAGTGGTGCATCTGAAGAAGAAATTGAAAACATTATTTCAAAAATACAAACTGAAATTTATGATGGTATTTCTTCAAATGAAATATATAAAAAAGTGTTTGCTTATTTAAAAAAATCAAACAGAACATCTGCTTCTCGATATAGTCTAAAACGTGCCATTTTTGATTTAGGTCCTACAGGTTATCCTTTTGAAAGATTAGTTGCAGCATTATTGAGAGAAAAAGGATTTAAAACCTCTGTCAGTGTAATTTTATATGGCGAATGCGTTACCCACGAAATAGATGTTTTAGCTGAAAAAGAAGGAAGCGTTTATGCAATTGAATGCAAATTTCATTCTGACGCTAATGCAGTTAGTAATGTAAAAATTCCTTTATACATTAATTCAAGATTTTTAGACATCCAAAAACAGTGGAATACTAATTCTAAAAACACTACATATCTCAAACAAGGCTGGTTGGTTACTAATACCAGGTTTACTATTGATGCAATAAATTATGCGAAATGCGTTGGTTTAACTTTACTTAGTTGGGATTATCCGTTAAATAACGGAATTAAAGACAATATTGATTCATTTGATCTTTATCCAATTACTACTTTAATAAATCTTTCAAAAGACGAAAAAACAACTCTTATTTCTAAAGATATAATTTTAGTTAAAGAACTTTATGAAAATAAAATTGTATTAGAAAAAATGCAGATTACATCTGATAGAATAGTAAAAATTCTGAATGAAGTTAAGGAACTTTATAAAATATAAATATTTATTCGATTAGGAACTCATCAAATTATTAAAACTATATCTTTAAATATTTTAAGACTTTGAATCAAAAAATAATAAATCTACAAACAGACCTAAATGAACAACTGTATGTCTTCAAACTAAAGTGGACTTTTCCTAAGAGAGTATTTAGTTAATAATTCAAAGATAAATGTTTTTATTATTTGTTGTTAATTTTATTTTTTGGTACTCATTTCTGCGATTAATAATTGCAATTTTCTTTAATTTTTCTCTTTCTTTTAATATCATTTCTCCTCTTCCAAAATAAATATCTGCAGGTGTTAAGTTGTTTAATGATTCATGATATCGTTCATTATTGTATCGTTCAACAAACTTTTTCAAAGCAGCTTCTAATTCTTCTGGAGCGAAGTAATTATCGAGTTTTACCACATTTTTCGTGGTTCTATGGTATCTTTCAATCTTTCCTTGTGTTTGCGGATGATTGGGTCTACCATGCACTTGTTCCATTTGATAATTGTCTTTTAAATATGATTTTAGTTCACTTGCAATATAACACGAGCCATTATCAGATAGTAACTTTGGTTTTTGTTTGGTAATCAATTTTGCTTTTTGAATTGCGGTATCAACGGTTCTTTTTACATTATCGGCTTTCATATTAGAACAAAGTTCCCAGTGCACAATATACCTGCTGTAATCATCCAAAACCGTACTCAGATAATACCATCCCCATCCTAAGATTTTAAAGTACGTAAAATCAGTTTGCCACATTTGATGAACAAAGCCTGTTTTATCTGTAAATTCATCGCCTGCACTCAGGAAAATATGAGCTGGAGCTGTAATTAACCCTCTTGCTTTTAAAATTCGATAAACACTTGATTCTGATAGAAATATTTGCTGTTCATCGGTCATTTTACAAGCTAATTCCCGTGAGGATAAATCAGGATAATCTAAAGCTAATTTCACAACCAAATTCTTCTGTTCTTGTGGAATGCTATTCCATTGTCTGTTTGATGTTCTTTTAGTTGGAATTAAACCTTCAACACCATTTTCGCTGTAAGCATGATACCAATTGTAAAACGTACTTTTATTGATTCCAATCTCCCGAAGTGTTCGGTTTACGCCAATTTCTGAACGAGTAACCATGTGAATAATTTCTTGTTTTTCGGATACTGTAAGTCGCATGTACTTCTTGAATTTATCAGTTAATCCAGCATTTCCAAGCTTTTTTTTACGATATCATAGCGTAATACTAAATCCGCAACCATTTCTTTTAAACGTTGGTTTTCCCTCTTGAGTTCTGCTACTTCATCACTCGTGGCTTCTCTTGTTATGTCGCCTGCTAATCGCTTTTTACCAGCTTCTAAAAACTCTTTATTCCACTTATAAAACTGAGATTCATTAATGGAATACTTACGACACAATTCTGCAACTGACATTTCTGCTCGTAAAGCTTCCATTACGATTTGGATTTTCTGTTCAGAACTAAAGATTCTTCGTGTGTTTCTACGAATGTCTTTGATGAAATTTTCTGCTGTTTTTTTCTTTGGTGTTTTCATGATAATTCAAATTTAAAGATTTTGAAAACACTCTCTTAGTTTTGATCTAAATCAGTCCACTTTTTGCTGACGATTTACAACTGTAGATTTTTCCACAGAAGTTATAAAACGAAATAAATATCCTTTTTCTTCTAAATACTTTTCAAAACGTTTGATTCTGGATTTAAAACGAATAAATGAATTCTCGGTCATCATATTCTTTTTGATATCCAGTGCGAAAGCAAAGGCTTCTTTTACGGATTTAATTTCGTTTTGTGTGCCTTTTTCGTCATATGGGTTGTAGCCTTCTTTTAAGATTCGAAGTAAATTTCGGCGATAGGTTTCTAAGATTTCCATTCGCTCTTCTTTGGTTTTATAGCGATTTACTCCTCCTTTGATAAAGGGTTGTTTTTCTAAAAAACCTGTTTTAGAATTACGAAAAGAAAAATAGACAAACCAGTTTTTATCTAAAGCTTCTTGTTGTTCTGCTTTAGAATATTTGGACCATTTGCTAATCTCAATACCTCCGGTATAGATTTTAGGTTCGGTAAAATTTCGTTTTGGCTTCAAGTTAAAATCGTTTACGGTTTCGTTTACGATTTGTAAGATACTAAGAATTTTGGACATAAAAAAAAGGTTTTGAAAAGTATTCAAAACCTTTTACTTTAAAGCCTTAGCGGACTTTTTTCTACTTAGTAGCGGGAACAGGACTCGAACCTGTGACCTTCGGGTTATGAGCCCGACGAGCTGCCTACTGCTCTATCCCGCGATTTGTGAGTGCAAAGGTACAATCTTTATTTAAAATTACAAGACTTTTTTTAAAAATAATGTTTTCTTTCCACTATTTCAGGCGTTATCACTACCTTTGTACCCATAAATTTATTGAAATGGAGCACAGAGCAGGTTATGTAAATATCATTGATTTGATATTAAGAGGAGAATGTCCAGTGGACATTCGGTTAAAAATGTTACACTTTAAAAATAATTCTCATGCATAAAGCAGGCTATGTCAACATAATTGGTAACCCGAATGTAGGAAAATCAACTCTTATGAATGCGTTTGTAGGCGAGCGTCTTTCTATTATTACATCGAAAGCACAAACTACAAGACACCGTATTTTAGGTATTGTTAATGGTGATGATTTTCAAGTTTTATTCTCAGACACCCCTGGAATTATCAAACCAGCATATGAATTACAAAGTTCGATGATGGATTTTGTAAAATCAGCTTTTGAAGATGCCGATGTATTGATTTACATGGTAGAAATTGGCGAAAAAGAATTAAAAGACGAAGCGTTTTTCAATAAAATTATTCACTCTAAGATTCCAGTATTATTGTTGTTAAATAAAATTGATAAATCGAATCAAGAACAATTAGAAGAACAAATGCAATTGTGGAAAGAAAAAGTCCCTAATGCCGAAATTTATCCGATTTCAGCGTTAGAAAACTTTAATGTTCAGGTTGTGTTTGACAGAATTATAGAATTATTACCACAATCGCCACCCTTTTACCCAAAAGATGCTTTAACCGATAAACCAGAGCGTTTCTTTGTGAATGAAACTATTCGTGAAAAAATCTTGTTGAATTACGATAAAGAAATTCCGTATGCGGTTGAAATTGAAACGGAAGAATTCAAAGAAGATGACAACATTATTAGAATTCGTGCTGTAATTATGGTAGAACGCGATACGCAAAAAGGAATCATCATCGGACATAAAGGTGCTGCTTTGAAGAAAGTTGGAATTCAAGCCCGTGAAGATTTAGAAAAATTCTTTGGAAAACAAATTCATCTAGAAACTTACGTTAAAGTAAATAAAGATTGGAGAAATAACGAACGTCAGTTGAGACGTTTTGGGTATAACCAAAAATAAGATGATAGATAAGTGTAATTTAATCAAAACTAGAATCTAAAATTAAACAATGAAAAAATTTATTATAATCATTTTCTTTATTTCATTCAAATTGTTTTCTCAACCTAATGAAGAACGTATAAATCAATTCCGAAGCGAAACAAAGATCGATAATCAAGATAAAGCAATTTTCAATTTATTAGATGAATTTTATGCACAAGCTTTACAATCTGATTTGGGTGAATTAAATGCCGATATACCAAAAAAAATTGATAAACTATATCAAAATAGAAAAACTAAAAATAGACATTTACTTTTAATGTTTATGGCATACCAAAATCACATAAGTCAAACGGCAGCTGTTGGTAAAAAACCAAATACAAAATTTCAAGTAGAATTAATGACGGACATAGCTTATGAGTTTAAAAATATTTTTAATAAAATACCTGTATTAATTTACATCTATAAATTTGAAGCTTTGGACACAAGTGGACAAAATGAGGAAGCTGTAAAAGTTCTTAATGAAGGTCTGACAGAATACCCAGATTCAATTCCTTTAAAAGTATATAATTTTCTGATTTCTAAAGATGAAATTATAAAAACTGATTTAATTACTAATCATTCTAATCATTGGATGGTGAAGCAATTTGAAATCAAATAAACTGTACATAACACTGTTTGCTTCAATAGCTACTTCTGGATTTTTCTACGGAAAATCCGCTGCTGAATGGAATGTTTTGTAATATTGGTAATGGCTTGGTGTTGGTGCGACGCCACTGAGAGCAAGCCGCAGAAGAAAGATAAAAGATACCTGATGAATATTCATCAGGTATCTTTTATTCCAAAACCTTATACATTAAATCTTCTAATTCGTGCATTTGTGGCACACCGCGTTCTCTGTTTAATCTTGCCATAAAATAGAGCGAAAACCAAAAAATCACCATAATTCCCATAATACTAAAATCTAGAATTGTAGATTGTTTTAGCGACCAATGCGTGTAAGCCATCATAGCAAAAACCAAAAACAATCCTGCAATGATAAAATGTAAAAACATAAAAAGCGTCCATAACAATTGCTCTGGACCAAACAAGCCTTTTACGGTGGTTTTGCCTTCGTTGGCTTCTAGTTCCAAATGCAAGAAAGGCGAATAGTATTTTCGTTTTTCTTTACTGAAATAGAAATACAAATGTTCGTCTATGATTTTGATTTGGTAATCAGCTTTAAGTTCCGTTTTTAGTTGTTTTGCTCTTTCTAAGATTTGCGCAACACTATTTTTTGATTCCACTTCAAATCTGGGGCGAAGTGCGATGCTTTTTTCGGGTTCCATACACTTGGGATTTATGCGAATATATAAATTTTTAACAAATGTTGAACAAATTTTTCAATCTAGCCCAGATAACAATGAAAACCCCGCAAATTTTACACCTATTTTTTCTTTTTATTGTGGTAGCGACCTTAGAAGCTGCTGCAATAAATTTAGAAAAAAAGACGTAAAATTGTGGAGTTGTAATGGATAGCTGGAAAAAGCTCCAAAAAAAATCGTACTTTTGCCGATTCAAAATAAGATTATGAACAATATTGTTGCCATTGTAGGAAGACCAAATGTTGGAAAATCCACATTTTTTAACCGTTTAATTCAGCGAAGAGAAGCTATTGTTGACTCGGTAAGCGGTGTTACGCGTGATAGAAATTATGGAAAAAGTGAGTGGAACGGAAAAGAGTTTTCGGTAATTGATACCGGAGGTTATGTAAAAGGTTCGGATGATATTTTTGAAGGAGAGATTCGTCGTCAAGTAGAATTAGCTATTGACGAAGCAGATGCTATTGTTTTTGTAGTAGATGTTGAGGAAGGCATTACGCCAATGGATGATGAAGTAGCTAAGTTACTTCGAAAAGTTAAAAAACCCGTTATTTTAGTTGTAAATAAAGTGGATAATGCCATGCGTGAAAAAGACGCGGTGGAATTCTACAACTTAGGATTAGGTGATTATTTCACGATTTCGGGAATGAGCGGAAGTGGAACGGGAGAATTATTAGATAAAATTGTAGAAGTTTTACCTGAATTACCAGACGCAGTTGAAGAGGAAAATCCGTTACCAAGATTTTGTGTAGTGGGAAGACCAAATGCTGGAAAATCATCATTCATCAATGCTTTAATTGGTGAAGATAGATTTGTAGTAACGGATATTGCAGGAACAACTCGTGATGCAATTGACACAAAATACAACCGTTTTGGATTCGAGTTCAACTTAGTTGACACTGCCGGAATTAGACGTAAAGCGAAAGTAAAAGAAGATTTAGAATTTTACTCGGTAATGCGTTCGGTAAGAGCAATTGAGCACAGTGATGTATGTTTATTAGTTATCGATGCCACTCGCGGATTTGAGGGGCAAGATCAAAGTATTTTTTGGTTGGCAGAAAAAAACCGTAAAGGAATTGTAATCTTAGTGAACAAATGGGATTTGGTTGAAAAAGACACCATGACGACTCGTGATTACGAAAGAAAAATTAGAGAAGAAATTGCTCCTTTTACTGATGTGCCGATTTTATTCGTTTCCGCTTTAACTAAACAACGTTTATTAAAAGCATTAGAAACTGCCGTGGAAGTTTTTGAAAACAGAAAACAACGTATTTCGACTTCAAAATTCAACGAGTTGATGTTGCCAATTATAGAAGCAACGCCACCACCAGCATTAAAAGGAAAATACATCAAGATTAAATATTGTATGCAGTTGCCAACACCAACACCTCAGTTTGTGTTTTTTGCGAATTTACCACAATATGTTAAAGACCCATACAAACGTTTTATTGAAAACAAATTAAGAGAAAACTACAATTTTAGTGGCGTTCCAATTGATATTTATTTCAGACAGAAATAGTTGAAAAACCGAAGTTTACGCTTCGGTTTTTTATTAAGATTGTTAAATTTTTCGTAAGAAAATTTTTATTTACACAATAAATATAGTAATTCGTGGTTTATAAGATTTTAATAAAACTATTTCATTTTTATGGGTAAGAAAATTTCTTTCATTGCAGTATTTCTATTTTCAATTTTTAGTTACAGCCAAAGCACTTTTGTGTTAAAAGGAAAAATCATTGACAAAAACACTTCTATTCCACTTGAATCAGCAACTATTTACATAAAATCGGCAATTGATTCCACTTTAATTGATTATACAATTTCAGATAAGAATGGAAATTTTTCATTTAAAACAAAAAAAATAGAAACTGGAGTTTTATTTAAAATTTCATATATCGGCTATAAGGATTATTCAGAAAAAATTGAAAAAATTACTGCTGATAAAGATTTTGGATCTATCAGACTTGAAGAAAATGTGAGTGATTTAAAAGAAGTTGTTATTCAATCTGAAGCACCACCCGTTACCATAAAAAATGATACCTTAGAATTTAATGCATCTTCTTTTAAAGTTAGACCTGATGCGAATGTGGAAGCGTTACTTAAACAACTTCCTGGTGTTGAAATTGATGAAGAAGGAAAAATAACGGTAAATGGAAAAGAAGTTAATAATATTCTTGTAAACGGAAAGCCTTTCTTTGGCAAAGATGGAAAAATTGCAACTCAAAATTTACCTGCCGAGATAATTGACAAAGTTCAAGTAGTTGACACCAAAACTAAAGAAGAAGAATTATCAGGTCAAAATGCAACTTCTGATGAAAAAACCATAAATCTTACTATACAAGAAGATAAAAACAAAGGTGTTTTTGGAAAAGTAAATGCAGGTTATGGAACTGATGATCGATATGAATCCAGCATGCTTTTTAATTATTTCAAAGACACGCAAAAAATAAGTATTTTAGGTTCTTCCAATAATGTGAATTCAATTGGATTTTCAATGGATGAAATCTTTGACAACATGGGCGGAGGAAGAAATAGCTCTATTTGGGTAAACGATAACGGAAGCTTTGGAATTAATGGAATGCAATTTGGTGGTTCTACAGGAATAACACAATCAAATATGATTGGGGTAAATTTCGCAGATGAGTGGGCTAAAAAGAAAATCAATCCTAACGGGAGTTACTATTACTCAAATGCTGAAACAAACAATAAAAGCAGAACCAATAGAATCAATTTATTACCTACTGGCAACACAAACACATTAGCTGAGTCAACAACAAAATCTACAACTGACGGACATAATATTTCGATGGATTTTGAAATAAAAATTGATTCTACAACAACGTTATATATGAATCCTAGTTTTTCAAAAAATGAAATTAAAAATAAAAACTCAGGATTTGATAACACTTTTGATGAATTTGGAGCAACATTGAATGAAAATACAACGAATAATAATTGGGCTAGCCAAAACAATTCATTTAGAAACGATATTTATTTTTATAAAAGTTTAAAGAAAAAAGGGAGAGGAATTAGTGCTTCTTTCAATAACGAAAACAGTAAAAACGAATCGGATTTAGTTACCAAAACAACCACTACCTTTTTTCAATCGGGAAGTTCTAGTGATATTCGTGACCAATTACGTTTAGACGAATCTAAAAACGATAGTTTTAGAGCAGAAATGGGATATAATGAACCATTACAAGATTCTTTGTCATTAAATTTCAAAGCCGTTTACAGATACAAAAAATCCACAGACACTAGAGCAACTTACGATTTTAATAACGGATTAAATATCTATTCTGATTTTAACGATTTACTTTCTAATTCTATTATCTCATCTACTTCTTCAGTAACACCCATGGTAGGTGTAAGTATTCGCAAGAAAAACATCAGAGGAAATATTTCTATGGGAACTGAAATTATCAATTTCAATAATCAATCGGATTATTTATCGAATAAAACAACAGTTAACAAAAACTACATGTATCCTAAAATGAATGGATATGTTAGTATTACATTGGGCAAATCAAAATCAATTTATAGCTATTATTCTTACGAAGTAAATTTACCAACGGCCAATCAAATTTTACCATTTCAAAACTTAGGCAATCCATTAAATACCATTATTGGAAATGCCGATTTAAAACCAAATGAAAATTATTCTATTTATACCAATTTTAATAATTACGATTATGCTACTCGAAGTGGTTTATATGCTTACATAGGTGGAGATTACAATGTAAATAAAATCGTAGCTTCAACAACATATGATTCTGATTTTAAAGCCACAACAACTTACCAAAACGTAGACCGAGCTTACAATACTTATATAGGATTTAATTATAATAAATCTTTAAAGAAAGAAAAGCGAACTTTTAAATATGGTTTTGGAATGCAACTGGGTTACGATTACAACCAAGGATTAACTAATGCTGAATTATTTGAATCAAAAGGATTAACTTTTAATCCGAGAGTTAATCTGACTTGGTCAATTGACGAAATGATAACAATTAATCCGTCTTATCGCTACACTTACATTAATAATGATTTTACTAATTACGTTATTGAAAATACTAAAAATTTCAAACACAGTGCTAAGTTAGAAATCACGAGTTATTGGCCAAAAAAAGTAGTTATCGGAAGTGACTTTGGTTATAATTATAACTCAAATATTGCTGATGGTTTCCAAAAAGATTTCTATTTATGGAATTTAAGTTTAGGATATAATTTTTTCCAAGACAAACTACTAGCTAAGGTAAAAGTGTATGATGTATTAAATCAAAATATTAGTGCCACTAGAACGATAACTCCAACCGCTATTACCGATATGGAAAACATGGTATTACAACAATATGCAATGTTTTCATTAACTTATAAATTAGAAAAATTTGGAGGCAAAAAGAATGATAGCAATGGCATAATTTTCATGGACTAAATAAAAAACTCGTTAGTAAAGCTAACGAGTTTTTTATTTTTCAAGTACAAGTTTATTTTCGCTGTGCTCAAAGTAAGCCTACTTTGTAGGAGATTCCTCTTTAATCGGAATGACAAGGTAGATAATAATAATTTAAACTACCAACTTCCGCCAGCACCACCACCAGAGAAACCACCACCGCCAAAGCCACCGCCAAAGCCTCCTGATGAACCGCCCCCAAAGCCTCCACCACCAAATCCTCCGTTTCCTCTTCCAAGACTACTTAGAATGATGATATCACCCAAATCTAAGCCTCCACCTCCTCTAAAGTTTCCGCCACCTTTTCTTCCTCTTGAAGACAAAACAATCAAGATTATTATGAAAATTACAATTAAAATAAAAGGCAATGGATTATTTGACTCTTTTCTAGAACCTTTGTATTTGCCTTTTAAAACTTCAAAAATCGCATCGGCACCTTTGTCTAAACCGTTGTAATAACTTCCAGCTTTGAATTCGGGAATAATGATATTTCGGATAAGCTCTCCGTTGATTCCAGCTGTTAATCGGTCTTCTACTCCGTATCCTGGAGCAATCCAAATTTCTCTATCGTTCTTTGAGAGTAAAATCAGAATTCCATTATCCTCTTTTTCTTGACCAATTCCCCATTCGTGTGCCCATCTTGGAGTCAAAATTCCAATAGATTCTCCTTTTAAATCATCAATAGTTATGACAACTATTTGTGTTGTTGTAGAATCTGAATAGCGAATTAATTTATTTTCTAATTCTTTTTCTTCAACTGGATTTAAAACATCAGCATAATCATAAACACTTGTTTGAAAAGATGGTACCTTAGGAATAGTGAATTGGGCATTAGCATAAATTCCAGAAAGGAAAAATACTAGTAAAATTAGTTTTCTCATTTTAACCTCTCGAAATTTCGTTAGACAATTCATTTGTATCATCCGATTGATACGGAAAATATTTTTTTAAACGTTCTCCTGCGCTTTTAATTCCTTCAATTAGACCGCTTTTAAAATTTCCTTCTTTAAAATTGGCAATCACAATATCTTTAGTACTATTCCAAAAATCAGTTTCTACTACATTATTAATCCCTTGATCGCCAATAATTGCAAACTTTTTATCTGAAATTCCTACATAAAAAAGCACTCCGTTTCTATCTTTAGTTTCGTGCATGTTAAGTTCAAAAAAAACCTCCTGAGCTCGGTCAAGAGGTGATTTTTGTGTATGTTCTTCTAAATGCACTCTGATTTCTCCCGAAGTGTTTTTTTCCGCTTCAATAATCGCTTGAACAATTTCTTGTTCGTCTGCTTTTGATAAGAAATCTTCTGTTTTAGACATTATTTTTTCTCGTTATTAAAGTCAAATTCTACGTCAACTGGTTTTTCAGCACCAGCAACTGATTTAAATAATGCTTTTTCTTTGTAATCAGACAAAATAAAACTTCTTGGCATTTTTAACACATAATTATTATATTTTTCAACAGCTTCATTAAAACGAGTTCTAGCTGTTAAAATCTGATTTTCTGTACTTGTTAATTCATTTTGAAGCATTCTAAAATTCTCATTTGCTCGTAACTCTGGATATTTTTCTACAGTTACCAATAATCTTGACAACGCAGAAGAAACACCACTTTGAGCTTGATTAAATTGCTCAAACTGTTCTGGAGTAATGTTTGTTGGATCAATATTTACTGAAGTAGCTTTAGATCTTGCAGAAATAACTGCTTCTAGGGTAGTTTTTTCAAAATCAGCTGCCCCTTTTACTGTTTTAACCAAATTCCCAATTAAGTCATTACGTCTTTGGTATGAAGTTTCTACATTACCCCATTCCTTTTTCACAGCTTGGTCTACTGTAACAGCTCCATTTTTAACACTGATATACCAAAATACAAGGATTAATAATAACCCACCACCTATCATATAAGGTAAAAATTTTTTAATCATTTTTTTTTAATTTTTAAAGTTTGTTTATTGTTTAAAGTTGATTTTTAATTGTGTTTAATTGCGCTTTAATTGTTTCTAATTTACTTATGATTTCAAATTTATCAAGCGTTTTTTTCTGACCTTCTTTCAGATGCATTTTGGCTCCTTCTAACGTAAATCCGCGCTCTTTTACCAAATGATATATCAGTTGTAAATTCTTCACGTCTTCAGGTGTAAACATTCGATTTCCTTTGGCGTTTTTCTTTGGTTTTAGAATATCAAATTCTTTGTCCCAAAAACGTATTAAAGAAGCATTAACATTGAAAGCCTTAGCAATTTCGCCAATGCTATAATATCTTTTATTTGGTGTTAATTCTAAATGCATTTTTCAAATTCAATTACAAGTTCAAAACTTCTGAAATCGTTAATCATCAATCTTAAATCGTTAATCCAACGATTGATTTTCTTGGTTCGCTAATTTTGAAATTTCTATATATTCTTTTGCCGAAATACTTCCATAATAGAAATTCAGCGGATTTACACGCTCTCCATTTTTAAAAACTTCATAATGCAAATGTGGTGCCTGACTTCTTCCTGTACTTCCTACATAACCGATAATATCACCACGTTTTACTTTTTGACCTGGACGACATTTGTATTTACTCAAATGCGCATACAAGGTTTTATAACCAAAACCGTGATTGATTTCAATATGATTTCCGTAACCTGATAAGGAAGCATCTGCTTTGTATACTACACCGTCACCTGTAGCGTAAATTGGCGTTCCTGTTCTTGCTGTGAAATCCATTCCGTAATGGAATTTTCTAATTTTAGTAAACGGGTCGCTTCGATAACCAAAACCTGACGCCATTTGTTTTAAATCTTCATTTTTAACAGGTTGTATAGCTGGAATTGCCGCTAACAACTTCTCTTTTTGTTTTGCCAAAGCCACAATTTCATCTAATGATTTCGATTGAATAACTAACTCTTTTGTTAATACATCTACTCGTCTAGTCGTGTTTTCTATCAAATCAGAATTATTAAAACCTTGTAAATCTTTATATCGATTCACACCTCCAAATCCAGCTTTTCGCTCTTCTTCAGAAATGGGAGTGGCATTAAAATAAATTCGGTAAATATTATTGTCTCTGTTTTCAATTGCTTCTAAAACATCGTCCATTAAATCCAACTTTTTATTTAACACAGTGTAATTTAATTTCAATGCTTCAATTTCTCTGGCTTGAATTTTATCTTTTGGTGTTTCAAAATAACTTGTATTAATCAACAGTACAAAACTCAAAAAACCAAACAATGCCGAAGACAATAAAAACAGCATTACGTAGGCGAATTTCTTTCTCTTTTTAGGCAGAATGCGCTTATATGCTAAATTTTCTGAATCGTAATAATATTTTACCTTCGACATAAATGAAAATATACTATTTTTGTGCCAAATTTATTGGTTGACATAGGTTATACGAACAAATTTAAGAAATGTTTCATTTTAAAGCTATTTTATTTTTTAGTTGAAATGTTTTTTAAAACTAATGGTTTGTTTTCCAGCAATCATAAACAGTAAAAATCAGAACTAAATTATTGATAATGAAATCGCAAGACATTCGTAAAGCATACCTTAACTTTTTTGAATCAAAAGGACATTTAATTGTTCCTTCTGCGCCAATCGTTTTAAAAGACGACCCAACCCTTATGTTTAACAACTCGGGTATGGCACAATTCAAAGAATTTTTCTTAGGCAATGGAACTCCAAAAAGTCCTAGAATTGCCGATACGCAAAAATGTCTTCGTGTTTCTGGAAAACACAATGATTTAGAAGATGTAGGTTTTGATACTTACCATCACACCATGTTCGAAATGTTAGGTAACTGGTCCTTTGGCGATTATTTCAAAAAAGAAGCATTGGCTTGGGCTTGGGAATTTCTTACAGAAGTTTTAAAGCTAGATAAAGACCGTTTGTATGTTTCTGTTTTTGAAGGAAATCCAGCAGAGAATGTTCCGTTTGACCAAGAAGCGTTTGATATTTGGAAACAATACGTTTCAGAAGACCGAATTATTTTAGGAAATAAAAAAGACAACTTCTGGGAAATGGGCGACCAAGGTCCGTGTGGTCCATGTTCTGAAATTCATATCGATTTAAGAACCGATGCAGAACTTGCAACTGTTTCAGGAAGAGATTTAGTAAACGCTGATCATCCACAAGTAGTGGAAATTTGGAATAACGTATTCATGGAATTCAACCGTAAAGCCGATGGTTCGTTAGAAAAATTACCAGCACAACACGTGGATACTGGAATGGGATTTGAGCGTTTGTGTATGGCGATGCAAAACGTAACTTCAAATTACGATACAGATGTTTTCACACCGCTTATCGCTAAAGTTGAAGAAATTACAGGATTAAAATATACTTCAAACGAAGTAAAAAACATATCAGAAGAACAAAACAAAACCAACATTGCAATTCGTGTAATTGTGGATCATGTTCGTGCGGTTGCTTTCGCTATTGCTGATGGGCAATTGCCTTCAAACACAGGAGCAGGTTATGTTATTCGTAGAATTTTACGCCGTGCGATTCGTTACGGATTTACGTTTTTAGGAACGAAAGAACCTTTCATCAACAAATTGGTGGAAGTTTTAGCGAATCAAATGGGCGAATTTTTCCCTGAGATTAAATCACAACAACAATTGGTTACCAATGTAATTCGCGAAGAAGAAGCTTCTTTCTTAAGAACTTTAGAACAAGGATTACAATTATTAGATAAAGTAGTAGCTGAAACAGCTGGAAAAGAGGTTTCAGGAGAAAAAGTATTCGAATTGTACGATACTTTTGGTTTCCCAAAAGACTTAACGGCTTTAATTTTAAAAGAAAAAGGCTATTCGTTCAATGAAACTGAATTCGAAACCGAATTACAAAAACAAAAAGCGCGTTCTCGTGCCGCTTCTGAAGTAACGACTGACGACTGGAAAGTTTTAATTGATGGAAATGTAGAAACATTCGTTGGTTACGACCAAACGGAAAACAACGTTAAAATCACTAGAATCCGCAAAGTAGATTCTAAAAAAGATGGTGTTTTGTACCAAATTGTTTTAGACAACACCCCGTTTTACCCAGAAGGTGGTGGACAAGTGGGAGATAAAGGAACATTAGTTTCGGCTAACGAAACCATCGAAATTATCGATACGAAAAAAGAAAATAACTTAATCTTACATTTTGCCAAACAACTTCCTGAAAATGTAGAAGCCGGATTTGTGGCAAAAGTAAATACTGATTTAAGAACTTCGACTTCTAAAAATCACTCGGCTACGCATTTGATGCATTTGGCCTTGAGAACGATTTTAGGAACGCATGTGGAACAAAAAGGCTCATTGGTAAACCCAAATTACTTACGTTTCGACTTCTCGCATTTTTCTAAAGTTTCTGATGAAGAATTACGTCAAGTAGAAGCTTATGTAAATGCTAGAATCGAAGAGCAATTGCAATTAGTAGAACATAGAAATATTCCAATCCAACAAGCGATGGCACAAGGTGCGATGGCATTATTTGGAGAAAAATATGGCGATACTGTTCGTATGATTGAATTTGGCGAAAGTAAAGAATTATGTGGTGGAATTCACGTGAAAAACACGGCTGATATTTGGCATTTCAAAATTGTTTCAGAAGGAGCCGTTGCTGCTGGAATTCGTCGTATTGAAGCGATTACTGGTGATGCTGTAAAAGATTTCTATAAAAATCAGGAAAATACTTTGGCAGAAATCAAAGAAGTATTGAAAAACCCGCAAGATGTTTTAAAATCGGTTGGTTCATTACAAGATGACAATGCAAAATTGAAAAAACTAGTAGAGCAATTACTAAAAGAAAAAATCGAAGGATTAAAGAATACGCTAGTTGCCGATTTCCAAGAAATCAATGGTATTCAATTTTTAGCCAAACAAGTAGATTTATCAATGAGTTCGACAAAAGATTTAGTGCAAGCTATCGGAACTTCAAAACCAAATGCTTTTGTATTCTTAGCATCAATTGAAGATAATGCACCAAATATTCACTGCTACATTTCAAAAGAATTGGTTGCTGAAAAAGGGTTAAACGCTGGAAACGTCATCAGAGAATTAGGAAAATTAATCGATGGAAATGGTGGTGGACAACCTTTCTTTGCATCAGGAAAAGGGAAAAATGTAGGTGGAATTAAGGAAGCGTTGGAGAAGGCTGTTGAGTTTCTAAATTAAAAAATAGAAAGATTCTAAATTATTTAAAAACCTACTTAGAGACAAAATCTTTGTAGGTTTTTTTCTATATTAGCTACAAATTAAAGAAAACAAAAAATGAAAAAGACTTTTGTTATAATATGTTTATCAACAATCAATTTGTTTTATTCGCAAGACAAAACGATTAGTTTTAATGTAAAAAAAGGGGAAGAACTTCTTCAATATAAAATTTCCAAACAAGGTCAACCCTTTATTGTTATGGGTAAAGAAGGCAAAGATTTAACAATTATAAGCTATGATAGTTTATTAAATTTAAATTATGAAAAATCTTTTAAATCCAATTACAAAGGACTTCCTGGCTTTTTTGGAAGAGGAATGTATAGTTCTCCAATATACTATGATTTAAGAGTTTCTATAGATGGCAAATATGCAGTTTCTGAAAATGACAAAAAGATATTTTATCCTGATGGCAGAATAATTGATACTAAAATCGAAAGTTTTTTCTATCCAAAAGATATAGATCATAACTCTAGCTTTATCTCAAATGAAAATTTATGCATTATTGGAAAAGAAATGATAGAAGTCAAAAAAGGTAAATATGAAAAAAGTGACAACTCAATTTTCTTATTCAGAAATTTAAATAATTTGAATGTTAAAAAAACAGAATTTAAAACTCCTAAAATAGAAAGTAATCAAGAAGTACTTAAATGGGGCCTTTCAAGTTATCATAAAAACTTCTTTTTTATGGTTAACAAAGAATTAAACAAAGAGAGAACAAATGATAAATACAACATTGTTAAATATGATTATAATGGTGAAATACTTTCATTAAAAAGCGTAGAAATTAAACTTGACAAAAAATACTTCACAGCTTCTTTTAATGGTTTTGGAGCTTATGCAATATCATACACAGGTATGGCTAGCAGACACGAAATGTCTTCTACTGCAACAGGAAATATCTATACAGATTTAAAAAACAATGTATTTTACATATATGGCCTTTATACAAATGATAAAGACAATGATTTTTATCAATCAACTTTTGGCGGTTTTTATATTCATAAATTTAATTCTGAAGGAGAATTGATTTGGAAAATGGAAAAAACAATTGTAGACACTAAAGATTTTAATAAAAATTCTTTGTGTTTTCATATGCAAGTTGATTTTTACAATTTAAATAACGGACAAATAGGATTTGCAATTAGTAAAAGTAACAACAGTAACTTTGCTCACTTATTCTCATTAAACGAAAAAGATGGTAAGATTATAAAATCAAAAAAAATCGAATTTAAAGTTAATGATTTAATGAGAGAAGGCATTAAGAATGGTTCTTTTCCAACTGGTTTTAATTCTGAAACCTTAATCGGAAAAAACAATGGTAATATTGAAACTCTATTTAGCACTTTTTTCAATCCTAACATTGAATCTTTTTTTAAAAAAAATAAAACAACAAAACTAAATTACAAAACAAATATTACAGAAAATGGGGTTTTCTTAATTGAAGAAGACAACAAAAACAATAAATTTAGAATTCTAAAATTTAATAATTAACTAACAAAAAATGAAAAAACTACTTTACCTTTTTAGTGCTCTTGCACTTACTTTAACTTCTTGTTCAAACGATGAAGATTCAAACAACTCTTCAGGAACATTACTAACAAAAATAATCGAAACTTATGACGACGGAACGGTTGAAACAATTCGATTTGAATATAACGGAAGTAAAATCACAAGAACATATTCTGATTTGGATGATAGAGATGAAACCATCTATACTTATACAGGAGATTTAATTACAAAAGAAGAATATTTTTTTGATGATGGTATAGATAGCTATGAAGAAGTTACTGTATATGAGTATGATTCTAATGGCAGATTAATTAAATCAATCAGAACAGATGAATTTGGAGATGTAGAAACTGACAGCTTTACGTACAACTCAAATGGAACTGTTTCTTTTATTACAATAGCAAACAGTACAACAATAGCATCTGGAACAATTTATTTTAACGGAAACCAACCATACAAAAAAGAAATCACTGAAGACCCAGGTACAGCTTTTGAAATTAGCTGGGTTGAAGAATCAACATTTGATTTAAAAGTAAGTCCTTTTGCTAATGTTACAGGTTTTAACAAAATTGTAATTGGGACACCATCTTACACAAGAGGTTATCCGGGTATAGTTGGTAATTCTTTAGATTTTTCAATTGATAACACACTTGAAGAAAGATCAACTTATACTTACAACGGTAATAATATGCCTTCAACAGAGACATATATTGATTTTAACAATAGTGATTACAATTCAATTAGTCAGTATTTCTATAACTAATTGAGTTGTCCTAAAAAAGGTTGACTCGTTAATAATCCAAATATAGTTAAATCGTAACAGAATTAATTCTGTTACGATTTATTTTTTTCCATTGTTTTAAATGTATTATTTTTTGTTGATGTGCTTGGTTTGGAGTTATCATATTAATTGACATATGTATTCTAAAATTGTTGTATAAAGTTATGGCCTGTGTAACTTGTTTGTTTAAATTTTGATAGTTTTCAAATATTTCATGTAAACCAAATTCTTCTTTTAAAATTCCATTTACTCTTTCTGCCACTGCATTTTCATATGGGTCGTATTCTTGCGTCATACTAATTAAAATATTGTTTTTCTTTAACAATTCGGTATACTCTTTACTACAGTATTGTAAACCTCTATCAGAATGGTGAATGAGTTGATTTTTTGTTTTCCTCTTAATCAAAGCCATTTCTAAAGCTTTTACAGTAGTTGAGCTCATTAAATTATCTGACAATTGATATCCTACAATTTTCTTGGAACACGCATCAGTGAGTAAATGCAAATAATATGTTTTCTCTTTTGTTCGTAAATATGTTATATCAGCAACCCAAACCTGCTCAGGTCTGTTAAGTACTAAATTGCTAATTAAATTTGGATAGCGTTTCATCCAATGTCTTGAATTTGTTGTTTTGTAATATCTTCGAGCTTTAGGAACTTGTAAATATTCTGCTTTTAAAAAATCTAAAAAATTATCCCGACCAATTGATATATGGTGTTTTATAAATTCATCTTGTAACATTACATGAAGTTTTTTACCACCTGTTCGGGGTAATTGCTTACGAATAGTAACTACCAAACTTCGTAATAATTCTGAGTTGTATTTAGGTGTTTTTACCTTTGACTTTCGCTTGTAAAATGCTTGTTTTGTGTATCCAAACAGTTCGCATAACTCATAAATAGTCAATGAACTATTTATATTTATTTCTTCGACTGCTTGGAACCAGACTTTTTTACAATATCAATTTTAAGTTCACGTTCAGCTATTTCAATAAATCGTTTAAATACTTTTAATTCTTCTTCTTTTTTCGCTAATTGAGCTTCTAGCTCTTTTATACGCTGTTGTTGAGGATCTTTCATAGGACGACCAATAGTTAATTTATCTTCATAGGTAAATTTACCATATTTTTTTAACCATCTTGGTATACAACTACTACCTAAAATATTGTAACGTCTTCGAAGCTCTGCTTTTGTAAATAAACCCCTCTCAAATTCACTTACAACTTGACGTTTAAATGCTTCGCTGTAAATTTGTGGGACAGTTGGAATTTTTGAAATTTTCTTTTTTGTTGACATATTATGTGATTTTTAGTCAACTTTTTTCAGGACAAGACATTTCTTACTTCTCTAAAAATAGGCAAATCCACTTCGGGATTGAAATTTACGATGTAGGTATTCATTTTTACTACGTCTTTGAAAGTAGCATTGCAATTTGTGAGTTGCTTTTCTAAATTTTGAAAAGTAGCAATGGTTTGGGCTTCTAAATCGTCGCCATCACCGATTTGTCCAGAAATATAAATCGTTTTAAAATTTCCGGTTTTTACAACTACTGTTTGAGAAAAACCTTCGTTAGGTTCTAAATATTCTTTTTCAATCATTCCCTATAAGTTTACACTTATTAATTTACCCTAAATAAACAAAAAATTAATAGAATTCTCACAATATAAGTCTGGTTTTTTTCGTACCTTTAATAGGAACAAAATCAATAAATTATGAAATCTTTACTATATATATTTTTATTCTTTGCATTTACAGTTGGAATTGCACAAGAAGCAATTATTGAAAAGCCAAATCAATTTTCTTATGGAATTGTAATGGGTGGAAATTTTTATAATATTGCCAATAACAACACCGATAACGCTTACATTCCTGAAGATATATCACCTTCGTTTGTAATTGGGGTTTATGGTGAATATAATTTCACAAAAAATATGGGCGTTAAAATTGATGCCATTTATTACAATAAGGATTTTCTATTTGACATCAAAAGCAAATTAATTACCATGAATTTTGTTGATTTCTCTGCTAATTTCAAATATGATTTCGGAGAAACTTACAGAGATGGATTCTATTTAATAGGTGGCCCAAAAATTTCAGTTATTGCTGATGCCGATTCAGAAAATGAAGATGTTAAACATCATTTTGAAACCTTGAACTTAGGCGCTCAATTAGGTTTCGGATGGCGAATTTATAAGTACTTCGATCTTCAAACAAAATTAGAATATGAAGTAACTCCATTTTTCAAATTAGATAATGGAGATAATAGTAAATTTTTTAACGCAATTATTACTTTAAATGTTGATATTGCTAAAATGATTAAATAATTCGTGTTATTGATAAATTAGCTTTAAAGTCAGAATTAAAAAATATTAATTAATTTTGGCAAAAACTCAATTCAATTGCAATTCAGAACAAAAATACAAGTCGAAAAAAGTGCTTTTCCAATCGATTACGATTCAAAGATCTTATTATTAGGTTCTTGTTTTGCAGAAAATATGGGAATGAAATTTGATTTCTTTAAATTTCAAGCTACAACAAATCCTTTTGGAATTATTTTTAATGCGGTTTCTTTAGAGAAATTAATTCGTCGCATTGTTGAAAATAATAAGTTTACCGAAAAAGATATTTTTTTTCATAACGATTTATGGCATTGTTTCGAGGTACACTCTGAGTGGTCAAATCCTGACAAAGAAATCTTTTTGAGTAATTTGAATTCGATTTTAGAATTGACAAATCAACAAATTAGTTCTTTAAAACATTGCATTATCACTTTAGGAACATCGTGGATTTATCGAAATATTGAATCCAATGAAATTGTTGCCAATTGTCATAAAGTACCGCAAAAGCAGTTTGTAAAAGAATTACTATCTATTAATCAAATTGAAGAGAGTTTACAAAACATTGTTTCTTTATTGCAATCTGTTAATCCTGATTGTAAATTTATATTCACAGTTTCTCCTGTACGCCATATAAAAGATGGTTTTACGGAAAACACTTTGAGTAAAGCACATTTGATTGCGGCTATACATTCAGTATTTAATCAAAATTTCTCTACTTCGCTCGAACTGACAACAAATCAAAATCAAAAAAACAACAAGCTATCACGTATCACCCATCACTCATCATCCATCACTTATTTTCCAGCATATGAAATCATGTTAGATGAATTGCGCGACTATCGTTTTTATACAGAAGATATGTTACATCCAAATCAAACGGCTATCGATTATATTTGGGAACAATTCTTAATAAATCACATTTCAGAATCAGTCTATGAAATAATGGATGAAATCAGTGCGATTCAAAAAGGATTACAACATCGTCCGTTTAATCCGAATACAGAAAGTCATCAAAAATTTTTAAACAACTTAAAATTAAAAATGACAACTCTCGAAAAAAAGTTGCCATTTATATCTTTTTAGATTAACTATTTAATTCTTCAATTTCTAATTGAACCGTTTCCCAATCTTCCAATAATTGATCCAATTCTTTTTTCTTCTTTTCATAAGCAGCAAAAAATGTTGCATCTTCAATATGTTTGTCATAATTAGAAGCCAAAGCTTTATCATCTGCCTGAATGGCTTTTTCTAATTGCTGAATTTGGCTTTCAATCTTGCTTAATTTATTTTGAAGTGCTTTTGCTTTCTTTTGATCTTCGTAAGAAATATTCTTTACCGCTTTAGTTTGAGTTTGCGTATTTACTGCAACATCTTTCTTCTCAATTTCGCGCATGTTCATGGCGTTTTTCTGTTCTAAGAAGAAATTGATATCACCTAAATATTCGCGAATCTTTTGATCTTTGAATTCGTAAACTATATTAGACATTCCTTGTAAGAAATCACGATCGTGAGACACTAACAGCAAAGTTCCTTCAAACTGTTGCAAAGCGGCTTTTAAAACGTTTTTAGACTTAATATCTAAGTGATTCGTTGGTTCGTCCATTACCAAGACATTAATCGGCTGTAAAAGCAATTTACAAAGTGCTAAACGATTTCGTTCGCCACCCGAAAGTACTTTAACTTTTTTCTCTACTTCATCGCCTCGAAATAAAAACGCTCCCAACATATCACGAACTTTTGAACGATTCGTGTCGGTTGCAGCTTCCAACATCGTATCAAGCAATGTTTTTTCACCATCTAAATACTCCGCTTGATTTTGAGCGAAGTAACCTAATTGTACATTGTGTCCAAGTTTGATGGTTCCTTCGTATTCAAATTCATTTACAATCGCTTTCATAAAAGTTGATTTCCCTTGACCGTTTTGTCCAACGAATGCGACTTTACTTCCACGTTCTACTAAAAGTGAAATATCTTTTAAAATTACTTTATCGCCATAAGCTTTTGTCACGTGTTCTGCTTCTACAACAACACGACCAGGAGTTTGGGAAACAGGAAATGAAATATTCATCACCGAATTATCATCTTCATCCACTTCAATTCGTTCTACTTTATCTAATTTTTTAATCAAGGATTGCGCCATTGATGCTTTAGATGCTTTGGCACGGAATTTCTCAATTAATTTCTCGGTTTCTTCAATTTTTTTAGCTTGATTTTTTTGAGTTGCTAATTGCTTTTCGCGAATTTCTTGACGTAATACTAAATATTCCGAATACGGTTTATTAAAATCGTATGCTTTTCCTAATGAAATTTCAATGGTACGATTTGTCACATTATCCAAAAACATTTTATCGTGAGAGACAATCACAACAACTCCCGGAAAGTTTCTCAAAAAACTTTCTAACCAAATGATACTTTCAATATCCAAGTGGTTGGTAGGCTCATCCAAAAGTAAAATATCGTTCGATTGCAATAACAATTTTGCTAATTCAATACGCATTCTCCATCCACCTGAAAAAGTATCGGTTTGATTATCGAAATCTTCCCTTTTGAATCCAAGACCTAACAAAATTTTCTCGGTATCACCCACATAATTATATCCTCCAAGAACTTCGTAATGATGCGTAACATCACTTAATTCCTCAATTAAATCAGAATATTCCTGACTTTCATAATCGGTTCTAGTTATTAATTGATGATTGATTTCTTCGATTCTGAATTCGGCACGCTTGATTTCTTCGAAAGCCATATACGCTTCCTCTAAAACCGTTCTTCCTTTTACAAAATCAATATCTTGACGAAGAAAACCAATTTTTACTTCTTTTTCTGTAGCAATAGTTCCGCTGTCAGGTTTAAAATCTCCCGCAAGCATTTTCAACATAGTTGATTTTCCTGCACCATTTTTTCCTACAAGTCCCACTCTGTCTCCAGAACCAAGTCTAAAAGTTACTTCTTCAAAAAGATACGTTCCACCAAATGAAACCGATAAATTATGTATGTTTAGCATATTGATTGTTACAATTGTTACACATAGAATTGTTAGTTATTGTACCTTTGTGTAAAATTTTTTGCAAATGTTAAAAAAAGGATCCAAATTAAATAGTATTTTAACAGGAAGTTGTCCAACTTGCCATGAAGAAAGCATGTATTTAGACAAAAATCCCTATAATGTTTTAAATGTTTACAAAATGCATGAAAAATGCAGCCATTGTGGAACCAAGTATAAAATGGAACCTTCCTTTTTTTATGGTGCTATGTATGTGAGTTACGCTTTAGGAATTGCCTTTGGTGTTGCAGCTTTTATTATTACCTTTTTCTTTGTTGGAGAAAAAAGCCTTATAACAAATTTCATAGTTATCATAGCCACATTAATTGTTTTTATGCCAGTTATCATGCGTTTATCAAGAAACATATGGGTAAACATGTTTATTAGTTACGACAAAGATTGGAAAGATCATATTGATGAGAAAAATAAACCTACATTACGTTAAGAAAAAACCGAAACAGCTCAGTTTCGGTTTTTTTTATAACATCTAATAATATCTATTTCTTTCTCTAGCGGTGTATTATTTTCTATATGTTGAAATAATTCGTTTGCAAGATAAGGACCTAGCATAACACCACGAGTCCCTAAGCCATTTAAAACATGTAATTGAGGGTGTGTTGGATGTGTACCTACTAATGGTCTTCTGTCTTTGACTGTTGGGCGAACTCCTCCAAAATGTTTAACAATTTCAAAATCACATGAAATAATTTCTTTTAGTTTTTCAACCAATTCTTGTTTTCCTTGTTCTGTTGGAATATTTGTTTTGTCTATCCAGTCATAAGTAGCTCCCACTTTGTACAAATCATTTCCAATTGGAAGAATAAACACACTAGATTTAATGACAACATCTAATTCTAAATCAGGTGCACTAATAATTAATAATTCACCTTTAGTCCCATCCAATGGCAAATCATTAAAAAATGGATTAGCATGTAAACCAAATCCTTCGGCAAAAATTATATGCTTGGCTTTTGAATTTTTATACTGAATTCCGTCTTCTAAAAATTCAATTTCATTATGGTTAAAACCTTCATTAGAAAAGCAATTTAGAACTTGTAAATATTTAGTGTAAGCTTCAATTAAAGTTGAAATTTCTAAATAACCAGTATAATTTACTTTACCATAGTGAAATGGAGAAGCAATACTTTCGAAAGAAGTTGTAACTAATTTAGATTCTAAAAAGGGAGCCAAATTTGGTTTATCTGCAGCTTGAAACCAATTATTCTGCTCTTCAATTGAAGCTAATTTTCTAAGTATTGGTATTTGAAAATCAAAAACCACATTTAGTTTCTTTTGAATATTATGATATAGTGGAAAAGCAAATTCTAATTGCTCTTTAGCTTTCCAAACTTCACTGAAACGTTTCAATACAACTGGATTATACAAACCACCCGCAATTCTTGATGAAGGTTGCGAATCATTATCAAAAACCAAAATTGATTTATTGTTTTGCAATGCAATTTCAGCAAAAGAAATTCCAGCTAAACCACTTCCTACGATTAAATAATCTATCATGGTGTAAAATTAAAAAACTCTTACCATTTGGTAAGAGTTTTTTAAATGAAATTGGAGAAATACTATTAATAATTCCACATATCTTGTTCAAAGTCACGAATCTTTTCTTTAACGCGATCAGATTCTAACAATTGCATTTGTGCATTTTCTTTCATGTATTCAGAAATTTTACGATCACCGTATACGTTTTCTTCTAAATAAATCATTCCGCTAAAACGACGAGCATTTAACATATGATCAAAAGTGAAAGGCATTGCAGAGTTTCTATTATTGAAAGCTGTAGCTCCATGTAATACATCTCTAGCAGATGGGAAATAAATCCAGAATAATTCGATATAGTCTTTTTCTACGTTGTCCATAGTATAAACGTCTGGAACAACAGGACAAATACCTAATAATCTGTATTTTAATTCACCTTGTCTTTTATCGAAATACCAATATCCAACGATTTTATATGCATTAACATCATAAGGTTGGATTTCCGTTTTTCTGATATATTCTTCAGAAATGGTTTTTGTACCATTTCTATAAGCATCAATATCCTCATTCATTTGCTCACGACCCACGTCAGTTGTATCAACTTTAAACAATGAAGCTTCAATATCTTTCAAAGTTTTCTTAGTTGTAAAATAACTAGAATCGTAAACCTCTGTGATAGTTCCTTCTTTAATTCCGTTAATTAAAACGTTATATAAAGGTCTTCTATCTGGTGAAGACATAACATCACCCTCAACAGGGAAATATAAAGGGAAATTTACTCTTTCATCGAGATCAATAAATTCCCAAATACGTTTACCCATTAAGATATCTCTATCATGAACATAACCATATGGAAGTGGTTTGTCATTATCTGCACTTAATTCAGCTTCCGTTTTTTTCCCGATTTGATCAGGTGTCTTAGCATTTAATAAGTTTGATTGAGCAAATGTAGATGTACTAAAAACAAATACTAAAATTGCTATACTATTTCTCCAATTCATTTTATTCATTTTTTATTTGGTTTATTATATAAACTCAAATTAATTTAAATTATTGTATTTCGTATGTACAAGCTGAAACTCGTTTTGCAACTTGATCAATTCCTACGAAATTAGCTTTAATTTCATTGATAATAACAACATCACCTTTAGAAGCTTTTGCAATTGCAGCTCTAGCACGTGAATCCATTTTACTTCCATTAACAACAATTGTAGGTTGTCCAGGAACTTTGATGTTAAATTGAGTTACATTAACAGTTACTGGGAAATCAAAATCTTCCATAACTGCAGTAACAGAACAAACTTCTAAGTTACTTTTTGGTCCTTTGTTTTTATCAAGACCTCCAACTTTTCCAGTTGGCGCAGGTAAACCTTTAATACGGAAAGTTTGTTTACTTCCGAAAGATTTACCATCAGGCATTGTAGCAGTAACATTAATAGTAACATCACTACCAGAACCAGGTTTTAATATATATTGACCAGGTTTACCAGCAGCTGACATACCTGGAGCACTTGCTTTAACTTTATCAGATGAAATACCAGGTACAGAAACTGAAATTGGGTTAGGCACACCACGGTAAACTACATTCATTTTATCAGCTGAAATAATTGCTTGATTTGGTTTAGGCACTACAACGTACTGACCTTCGAATTCAATTGGCACTGGCTTACTATCTTCAGTAAACACGAATTGACCTTTGATATCTTTCTCACCAACAGCTCCACCTACAGTTTTGAATACAGCTTGTCCATTTTCAATCTTAGAAGAAGCACCATTAACAGTGAAAGATGTAGGAACAGTAGAATCATCATATTTACCTAATACAACTCTACCTGTAACTTCTTCACCTTGGAACACTACATTTTTATCGAAAACTACAATAGCTTTGTATTTTTTCATAGAGATTGCAGCCTCCATAGTGTTTCCTAATAATAAATTGTAAATATCTTGCTCTGCTTTTTTAACATCATTTTGCATAGCTGTTAACTTAGAAACAGTAGCAATAGCTGGGAAACCTTTAAAATGATAGTCTAAATATTTCTTTTTAACATTTTCACCATCAACAACATCATTAGTGTTGAAAGTTTTTTCAAATTTGTCTAAGAAAACTTTGTACTTAACGTCATTTCCAAAAACAGCTTTTACGCTATTTCTAAACTCGTCGATTTTACCAACAATTTCTTTACCTTTTGCTGAATAACCGTCACCTTGAAACCAAACCTCGTCAATAGTACTTTTATCCATTGCTTCATAAGGTAACTTACCTTTATTAGCACCACTATCTTCTAATGGGAAATCTTTATTGATATCTTTTTTGATTGATTCAATATAATTAAAGAAGTTTTCAGCTAAAGGTTTTACTTTAACAGCAATATCATAAGGACCTTTAAATTGAGCAGGTGCATCTTCTGCTTTAGATTTTAATTGATCAAAAATTGCTGCATTAGCTTGTTTCGCATCAGAATTAATAACTTCAAATTTTTCATTCATTAATCCAAACGCTGATAATACTTCTTTTGACATGTTTAATGCCAACATTGCGATGAAAACCAAGTACATAAGGTTAATCATCTTCTGTCTAGGGGTTAATTTTCCTCCTGCCATTTTTTAAAATTAGTTTTTAATTAATAAAATTGTTTTCTTATTGATAAAACTAATTATCCTCTGTTATTCATAGCAGAAAGCATACCACCGTAAACTGCATTTAAAGAAGCAATGTTTGAAGTCATAGACTGCATTTGCTCTTTTAATTTAGCTGCGTTGTCAGCAATTTCTTGATTAGCAGCTGCATTTCTAGATGCGCTATCTAATTGTAATTTGTATAAATTGTTTAAAGCTTCCATTTGAGCTGCTGCTGTAGACATTTCTTCAGCATATTTCTTTTGACCAGCCATTGCATCAACAGTTGGAGAAATTGATTTAGCTGCACCTTCAAAATTTTTGATACTGTTACCTAAGCTAGCCATTAACTCACCGTCAATTTTAGCTTCTTTTAACATGTTATCTAATTTTTGAGATAATAAGCCTTGAGCATCAGCTGGATTTTCTTTTTTGTCTTTTGGCTTAGCTTCACCACCTGCTAATTCAGGGTAAACTAAAGACCAATCTAATTCGTGTTCTACCGGTTCAAAAGCAGACAAAGCAAAGATTGCTGCCTCTGTTAATAATCCAACAATAAGCATTGGACCTGCACCTGGCCAGTGCATCAATTTAAATAATGCTCCAACGATTACTACTGCCGCTCCCATTCCGTAAAGGAATCCCATCACTTTTTTGCTTAAAATTGCCATAATAAATAAATTTTAGTTAGTTAAGTTAATTATATAAAATTGGTTTTAATACTATTTTGGTCTGTTACCTGTTGCAGCTGTACCCATGTAATCTTGTACAGTTCTGAAACCAATGTAACTTCTTGCTGAATCAGCATACTCATAATCACGAGTAGAAACTTGTAAGAAGTAAGCAACGTCTTTCCAAGAACCGCCACGTACAACTTTTCTTTGATTTTTCTTATCAGCAACATGTGGATTCATTGTAGAAACAAACTCATATGCTTCAGCGTAGTAAGAAGACTCTGTCCACTCAGAAACGTTTCCAGCCATATTATACAAATTGTAATCATTTGGCTCATATGATTTAGCCTCTACTGTATAAAGAGCACCATCAGCTGCGTAATCCCCACGATTAGGTTTAAAGTTAGCCATAAAACAACCTCTGTCATTTTTAGCATAAGGACCACCCCAAGGATACGTAGCTCCTTCGATTCCTCCTCTAGCAGCATATTCCCATTCTGCTTCAGTAGGTAAACGGAATGAATTTACTTGATCTCTTCCTTTTTTCTTTTTGATATATGCATTTTTGTACATAGTTCTCCAAGCACAAAAAGCTTTAGCTTGATTCCAAGAAACACCCACTACTGGATATTCTCCATAAGCTTGATGCCAAAAATAATCGTTGTGCATTGGCTCATTGTATGAATAAGCAAAGTCTTTGATCCAAGCTGTAGTATCAGGATAGATTTCAATTGGCGGTGCATCTTCATAAAAGTTTTTACGACCTTTTTTCTTAACAGCCTTATTCAAATCAACTTGATTGTACTTGAATTTTAATTTAGAAACATCAATAGTTTTTAAACCATTATACGATTCAGATTCAGGTAGGTACATTGAATCCATTACTTCTACATAGTACTCATCTGGATATTTAGAAGGTTCTTTAATAAGTTTAATTTTCTTATTTAATTTTCTTCCTGCATAAATATCATCATCAGTACCTACACTGTAGTAGTTCTCATACATGTATTTATCATACGGAGTCATTTTTTCAGGATCTACATCTGCAAAGGCAAAATCTCCAATACTTCCACCTTTTCCTCCACCAGAACCTGGTTTTTGACCTTGCTCATCTGCAAGTATCGCTAAACGAGTTCTAATAGTTGAATCTTTTACCCATTCAACAAACTGGCGGTACTCACTATTAGTAATTTCTGTTTCATCCATGTAGAAAGAACGAACAGTAACGGTTTTAGTAGGTGCGTCTTGAATGTTAGCTAAATCATCATCGGCTTTACCCATAATAAAAGCTCCTCCAGGGATTAACGTCATACCGTAAGGTTTCTCGGGATGCCATTTTCTCCCTTTAACTCCTACTAATTCTCCTTTATCGCCTTTACCACAACTGATAAATAATGACAAAATTGCTGAAAATGCAACAAACTTCTTCATATAAACTTGGGTTAAATGTAATTTCTATTTAAGGGCGTAAACCTATTCAATAATTTTGAAAAAAACAACATTTTTTTAAAAAACGTAAAAAAAATATTGAAATATTACACCATACTTGTTTTAACACTGCTTTAACACTTTGAAAAATAACAACTTTTATAAAATATTCCTTCTTTGAGCCTTCCACCATCTTTCAGGAATTTCTTGCTCGCAAGCTGCTAAATAATCTTCATGTGTGCAAGGTAATAACGTATTTCTTTTTAATTTATTGTTAACATTTGTTAAAAAAGGTATTTCTATCCACCATCTTTCTGTTTTATTACTCTTATAAAAGATCAATTCTTCATCTTCAATTGGAACAATGTACTTTAAATAACTTTCTTTTGTACCAAATGGATATTCGTTAGAACGAAAACAAAATCCTTCAATAAAATACCACAACATTTGAGCTGTTAAAACAACTTCATTTTCATTTGGATTAAAATTAAAAATCCCAAAAGAAGTTACTTTATCGCTTATTCCTGCATAACGCGTTAGAGCACATATCTCTTTTCCCGTAAAACCATTTGGATTAAAGGTTTTAAAATTACCAGAATAGGATGATTGCACAGAAGTCATATCAACACTAACTAAATCAGCATCTCTGAATACTGGTTCTGCAATTGATAAATTATTTGAAACTTCTCCTAAACGATACGCTTCGAAATATAATTTTTCAATTAAATCAATCTCTTCTTGCGAATTAAAATAGGTTTGATAACCAATATTACTAAAGTTAAATAGATTGTTAGGCTCTTCCACTATAATTTTAGATAGATATGAATCTGATGCTACTTTATCTTCTTTAGAAAAATCAAATCTATTATCAACAGACACCACATTTACCATTTGATCTAAAGTATCATAAGCACGATACATAGGATACGTTACATCTTGACTACCACCAACAACAATTGGAATAATACCTTTTTTAATCAGTTCAGCTACTAAGCTCTTTACAACAAAATAGGTATCTTCAACACTAGCACCTGCTTCAATAGTACCTAAATCAACGATTGAGGCATTCCAATTTCCCGGATATAAACTGTAAAAATTCTTTCTAAAATTATCGAATGAAAAATCCGAATTATTTTTATTATTTCCTCTATATTCATTCACCGTAAAAATCGCAATTGCAATATTATCTAAAACCGGAAAATCAGTTTGAGTATGAAACACCACTTTTTTCCCCAATGTTTGATTGGATAATGTTGCAACAAATTCTTCTACAGAAGTTGAGATTGGTTGTAAAAAATCAAAAACCATTTACTATTTCTTTTTTGTAGTTGATTTTTTTGCAGTGGTTTTTTTAGCAGCAGTCTTTTTTACTGGCGCTTTCTTTTCTATCATCTCTTGAACTTGAGCCAAAGTCAGTTTACTTGCGTCAACATCTTTACTCAATTCAATTTTGATTTTCCCTTTTGTAATTACAGAACGACCCCAACGTGCTTTTTCCACTTTGATGCCTTCTTCCTTCCAATCGTGAATTACTTTATCAATGTCTTTTTGTTGTTTTTCTTCGATTAACTCATTCAAATCGGCTTGTGATAAATTATCGAAGTTGTATTTTTTATTTACATTGATAAACATACCATTCCATTTGATGAAAGGTCCAAAACGCCCAACACCTTTTTGAATCGGCAATCCATCATAAGTTCCAATTGGAGCATCCGCTTGAACTTTCTCATCAATTAAACCTTGAGCGACTTCTATGGTAACATCCATTGGATCCATTCCTTTTGGTAACGAAATAAATTGAGAACCAAAACGAACATAAGGTCCAAAACGACCATTGTTCACTTCAATTTCTTCTCCTTTGTAAGTTCCTAATTGTTTTGGCAGTAAGAACAAATTCAATACTTCTTCTAAAGTGATATTTCCAATATTTTGATCTTGGCGTAAACTGGCAAACTGTTTGTTTTCATCATCAGCATCACCAATTTGAGCCATAGCTCCATATTTTCCTAAACGAACCGAAACTTGTTTTCCAGAAACTGGATGAATTCCTAAAATACGTTCACCACTTTCTCTATCGGCATTTTTTTCAACATCAACTACGTTTGGATGAAAGTGATTGTAGAAATCGTTCATCATTTTAGCCCAATCTACTTTTCCTTCAGCAATTTCGTCGAAATCTTGCTCCACTTTAGCAGTGAAATTGTAATCTAAAATCGTGTTGAAGTTCTTTACCAAGAAATCGTTCACGATAATTCCGATATCGGTTGGAACTAATTTTCCTTTATCTGACCCCACATTTTCAGTTAAAACTTGAGATTTTACTTCTCCTCCTTTTAACATCAACTGGTTGTATTTTCTTTCTTGACCTTCGAAACTTCCTTTCTCTACGTAAGTTCTAGCGATAATCGTAGAAATAGTTGGTGCATACGTTGATGGACGACCAATTCCTAATTCTTCTAATTTCTTTACCAAAGAAGCTTCTGTGTAACGACTTGGCGGACGTGAAAAACGTTCCGTTGCCGTGATATAATTATTCGTAAGCTTTTCGTTTACTTTTAACGCTGGCAACATTCCTTCTTGTTCCTCTTCATCATCATCATGTCCTTCTAAATATACTTTTAAGAAACCTTCAAATTTGATTACTTCTCCTGTTGCAGTAAAAGTTTCCGAATGATTGCTTGCTTCAATTTTTACATTAGTTCTCTCTAATTCCGCATCGCTCATTTGAGAAGCTAATGTTCTTTTCCAAATCAATTCGTACAAACGCGCTTGATCTCTATCAATATCAACAGTATGTCTTGACATATCCGTTGGACGAATCGCTTCGTGCGCCTCTTGCGCTCCTTTTGATTTGGTATTGAAATTTCTAGGTTTAGAAAATTCCTTTCCGTAGTAACTTGTAATTTCAGCTTGAGCTGCCGCCATTGCTTCTTGTGATAAATTCACGCTATCCGTTCTCATATAAGTAATAAGTCCGGCTTCGTATAAACGTTGCGCAATTTGCATGGTAATCCCAACAGGTAAATACAATTTTCTAGCTGCTTCTTGTTGCAACGTTGAAGTAGTAAATGGTGCTGCTGGTGATTTCTTTGTTGGTTTGGTTTCTAAATCGCCTACTTTGTATGTAGAACCCATATTTTTAGTTAAGAAATCTTCCGCTTCCTTTTTAGTTGCGAAGTTCTTAGGTAATTTTGCTTTGAAAGTTTTTCCCGCTTCGTTTTTGAATTCGGCTGTAATGCTGTAAGAAGCTTCTGGTTTGAAATCTTGAATTTCTCTTTCACGTTCCACAATCAAACGAACCGAAACCGATTGTACACGACCAGCCGATAATCCTCCTTTTACTTTTTTCCAAAGTACTGGCGATAATTCATAACCTACTAATCGATCTAAAACTCTACGGGCTTGCTGAGCGTTTACTAAGTTGTAATCAATTCCTCTCGGATTTTCGATAGCTTTTTGAATAGCTGATTTAGTAATCTCGTGAAAAACGATACGTTTTGTTTTTTCTGGTTTTAATTTTAACTCTTCTGCTAGGTGCCAAGAAATCGCTTCTCCCTCACGGTCCTCATCGGAAGCCAACCAAACCATTTCGGCATTTTTAGCTAATCCTTTTAATTTGGTCACCAAAGCTTTTTTGTCAGACGAAACTTCGTATTTAGGTTTAAAACCATTTTCTACATCTACTCCAATTTCTCTTGAAGGTAAGTCAGCAATATGCCCATAACTCGACTCAACTTGATACTCACTTCCTAGAAATTTTTCGATGGTTTTTGCCTTTGCTGGTGACTCAACGATTACTAAATTCTTTGCCATTTCATGTTTTTTTGAACCGCAAAAGTATAGGTTTTTTTTAAATTTTAACATCTTGAAAATTATTTTACCTCTAATTAAATCAAAAAACAATCCTATTATACCTATATATATAGGTGTAAAAGACACTAAAAAATAATTTAAAAAAAATAATTTAAAAAATCCTGTTAAACCTTTTCTGCCATCTTGTCAGATTTTATAATTTAGTATTATCTTTGCGTTCCGAAACATCGGAATGATTAATGGAAATCTTTGATATGGAAAAGGTAATTGATGAAAACAAACAAGGTCAAAGTTTAGTTCTTGACCAAAAAGTAGGAAATACTAAAAAGCTTTTTATAGAGAGTTATGGTTGCCAAATGAATTTTTCGGACAGCGAAATTGTGGCGTCTATTCTGTATGAAAACGGATATAATACTACTCAAAATCTGGAAGATGCTGATTTGGTTCTGGTTAACACTTGCTCTATTCGCGATAAAGCGGAGCAAACCATTCGTAAACGATTGGAAAAATACAATGCGGTTAAGAAAATCAATCCTTCAATGAAAGTTGGAGTTTTAGGTTGTATGGCAGAACGTTTGAAAAGTCAGTTTTTAGAAGAAGAGAAAATTGTAGACATGGTGGTTGGACCCGATGCTTACAAAGATTTACCGAATTTATTAGCGGAAGTAGAAGAAGGAAGAGAAGCCATCAACGTAATTCTATCGAAAGAAGAAACGTATGGGGATATTGCTCCTGTTCGTTTGAATAGCAACGGAGTAAATGCTTTTGTTTCGATTACAAGAGGTTGTGATAATATGTGTACCTTCTGCGTTGTTCCTTTTACACGTGGTCGTGAGCGTAGTCGTGAACCACAAAGTATTTATGACGAAATTCAAGATTTATACGATAGAGGTTTCAAAGAAGTAACTTTATTAGGACAAAACGTAGACAGTTACCTTTGGTATGGTGGTGGTTTGAAAAAAGATTTCGACAAAGCAACTGAAATGCAAAAAGCGACTGCAGTTGATTTTGCTCAATTGTTAGACAAATGCGCTACGTTGTTCCCAAAAATGCGTTTTAGATTCTCGACTTCTAATCCGCAAGATATGCATGTGGAAGTAATTGAAACTATGGCGAAGCACCATAACATTTGCAAATACATTCACCTACCTGTTCAAAGTGGAAGTACAAGAATTTTAAAAGAAATGAATCGTCAACACACACGTGAAGAATACATGGCATTGATTGACAAAATATACTCGATTATTCCAGATATTTCATTATCACAAGACATGATTGCAGGTTTCCCAACAGAAACTGAGGAAGATCATCAAGATACGTTGAGTTTGATGGAATATGTAAAATATGATTTCGGATTTATGTTTGCGTATTCAGAACGTCCAGGAACTTTAGCGGCTAGAAAAATGGAAGATGACGTTCCAGAAGAAGTGAAGAAAAGACGTTTAAATGAAATCATAGACTTACAACAAAGAATTGGTTTAGAAAGAACACAACGTTTCATTGGACAAGAAGTAGAAGTATTGATTGAAAAAGAATCAAAACGTTCGGATGCTCATTGGAGCGGAAGAAATTCTCAAAATACTGTGGTGGTTTTTCCAAAAGAAAACTACAAAGTAGGCGAATTCGTAATGGTAAAAATCACAGATTGTACCGCTGCAACATTAATTGGAGAAGCGGTTGGTTACTCAACTGTAATGAACTAAAAATATAAGCCACGGATTAAAAGATTAACACGGATTTCAATATGGGACTTTATAGAGAAGAAGAAACTTTTAAAATTATTGGTATTTGTATGGAAGTTCACAGAAATCTTGGTCCAGGATTACTTGAAGTAGTTTATAAAGATGCGTTAGAGATAGAATTTAAAGCAAATAATCTTCCTTTTGAGAGAGAAAAAGAATTTTCAATCGAATATAAAGGAGTTATATTACCACATAAATTTTATGCTGATTTCATTGTAAATGAAGATATTGTTTTAGAAGTGAAAGCAGTAAAAGAATTTTCAGGAGAACATACTGCACAAGTATTGAATTATATGAAACTTTCAGAATCAGAAATTGGATTATTGGTGAATTTTCAAAACAAATCACTACAACATAAAAGATTAGTATTTTAATTAATCCGTGAAAATCCTTTAATCCGTGGCAAAAAAAATAAAAAAATGGAATCAGTACAAGCTATAAAACAACGATTTGAAATTATTGGGAACGACCCAAAACTCAATCGTGCCGTGGAGAAAGCCATTCAGGTTGCTCCAACGGATATTTCGGTATTGGTAACAGGTGAAAGTGGTGTTGGAAAAGAAAGTATTCCAAAAATTATTCACGCGCTTTCGCACAGAAAACATGGAAAATATATTGCGGTAAACTGCGGTGCTATTCCAGAAGGAACCATTGATAGTGAACTTTTTGGACATGAAAAAGGTTCGTTTACTGGTGCAACTAATACGCGTGAAGGTTATTTTGAAGTTGCCGATGGCGGAACTATATTTTTAGATGAAGTCGGCGAATTACCTTTAACTACTCAAGTACGTTTATTACGTGTTTTGGAAAATGGTGAATTTATCAAAGTAGGTTCATCGCAAGTACAAAAAACGAATGTTAGAATCGTAGCGGCTACGAATGTGAATATGTTTGATGCAATTGAAAAAGGAAAATTCCGTGAGGATTTATATTATCGCTTGAGTACGGTTGAAATTGCATTGCCACCGCTTCGTGAACGCAAAGACGATATTCATTTGTTGTTTAGAAAATTTGCTTCTGATTTTGCTCATAAATATAAAATGCCTGCTATCAAATTAGATGACAGCGCTGTTGAATTACTTTTAAAATATCGTTGGAGCGGAAACATTCGTCAATTAAGAAATGTAGCCGAACAAATTTCGGTTTTAGAAACAAAACGCGAGATTTCATCACAAACACTTCTCTCCTATTTACCAATGGAAAATCCGAATTTACCATCGGTTATTGGGACACCAAAATCGGAAAGTGATTTTAGTAACGAAAGAGAAATTTTGTACAAAGTTCTTTTTGATATGAAGAGCGATTTGAACGATTTGAAGAAACTAACGTTAGAGTTAATGCAAAACGGAAGTTCTAAAGTTCAAGAAGCAAATAAAGGATTAATTCAAAAAATTTATGGCAAACCCGAAGAAAATGCTATTTTTGAAGAAGAACCAAGAGTAGAAATGCTTCCAAATCAAAACAATCTGATTCAAGAAGAGTTTGATGATGATGAAAATTATTTATTTGCTGAAACTGTTGATGAAGAAGAAACTTTGAGTTTAGAAGCCAAAGAAATAGAATTAATCAAAAAATCGTTAGAACGAAACAAAGGAAAACGGAAAGCGGCTGCTGACGAATTAGGAATTTCAGAACGCACATTATACAGAAAAATTAAACAATACGATTTATAATGAGATATTTCATCATAGCAATAACTATAACTTTTTCCTTTCTATTAACTAGTTGTGGTGTTTATAATTTCACAGGAGCAAAACCTGTGGATGCTAAAACCTTTCAAGTAAATTACTTTCAAAACAATGCTCCTTTAATAGAACCTGGAATTGAAAGAACTTTTACTTTAGAGTTGCAAGACATCATTCAAAGTCAAACCAATCTAAATCTAGTTTCTCAAGGTGGTGAATTAATTTATGAAGGAGAAATCGTTGATTATCGAATAACTCCTATGACTGCAACTGCAGATCAAAGAGCAGCACAAAACCGTTTGACAATTACAGTTAATGTAAGATTTACCAATAGGAATAAAGAAGATGACAATTTTGAAAAACGCTTTTCTTTTTTCTATGATTTCGATGCCAATCAGCAATTAGTTGGTTCGCAATTAACAACGGCATTAGATGTTATTTTTGAGCGAATTACTCAAGACATTTTCAACGAATCATTAGCTAAATGGTAATTAATTTGTAAATTTTGAATATTTCTGATTTAACATATCTTTTAAATAAGCCCGAAACTATAAACGAAAAGCAGACCATTGCTTTAGAGAATGTAGTTTTACAGTTTCCGTATTTTCAAGCAGCAAGGGCTTTACATTTAAAAGGACTATATAATCAAGAAAGTTTTAGATACAACTACGAATTAAAAAAAACCGCTGCTTACACCACTGATAGAACCATTTTATTTGAATTTATTACTTCAGATAATTTCACGGCAATCCAACAAGAAAAAATTGATGAAATTCAAAAATCTTTATTAGATATCGAAGTTCATCATATCGAAGAAGTAATTGTTAAACCAGAAATTGAAGTCCCAAACAATTCGGAAGCAACTTCAGAAGAAAAACTAGAAATTGGAAAGCCTTTACTATTTACTTCTAGTGAAAAACATTCCTTTCAAGAATGGTTGCAATTAACTAAAATAGCACCTATTCAGAGAGAAAAAGAAGAAATAACACCTCAAATTGATGTTGAAAAGCAGAAAAAACTACAAATTATAGATAAATTTATTGAAGCAAATCCAAAAATTGCTCCAGTAAAAGAAAACACGAAAACACCTGCAAATATTAGCAAAAGCGTTGAAGAACCTACGCATTTAATGACAGAAACTTTAGCAAAAGTATATTTGGAACAAAAAAAATATACAAAAGCCATACAAGCTTATGAAATATTAATTTTGAAATATCCAGAAAAAAGTAGTTTCTTTGCAGACCGAATAAATGAAATCAAAAATTTACAACAAAATAATAATTAATTATGGGATTCACAGGATTTTTAGTTGCAATAACAATTGTATGTTTTTTATTAATCTTAGCTATCATGGTTCAAAACCCTAAAGGTGGAGGATTATCTTCTTCATTTGGTGGTTCTCAACAATTAGGTGGTGTACAAAAAACAACTGATTTCTTAGATAAAAGTACTTGGACACTTGGAGGTGTTTTAATTGCTTTAATTTTACTTTCAAGTTTAAGTTTTAATGGAACTGCATCGGGTTCTAAAGTGTTAGGTGAAGATGAAACTGCTGTTCCTACAACTACAGTTCCTACAACACCAGAAGCTACTCAACAAGCTGCTCCTGCAACTCCAGCACCAACAGCTGCTGATTCTGCAAAATAAGAATTGAATACAACCAATATAAATGCCAGCATGTCAGTGCTGGCATTTTTTTTACCGAAAAATTGTCAGAAAAATGATTTGGCATAATTTCTGAAATATTGCTAGCAACAATTTAATTATAACATTAAAATATATAAACTATGTCATTAAACATTAAACCAATTTCAGATCGAGTAGTTATTGAGCCTTTAGCAGCTGAAACTACAACCGCTTCAGGAATTATTATTCCAGACACTGCAAAAGAAAAACCTCAAAAAGGAACTGTAGTAGCCGTAGGAAATGGTAAAAAAGATTATACCATGACAGTTAAAGTTGGCGATGTAGTTCTTTATGGGAAATACTCTGGAACAGAGTTTAAATACGAAGGTAAAGATTACCTAATTATGAGAGAAGACGAAATATACGCAGTTCTTTAATCGTATAACAACAACTTTTAAACATTTAAACGTTAAACATTTAAACAAAAAATAAAATGGCAAAAGATATAAAATTCGATATTGAAGCTCGCGATGGTTTAAAACGCGGTGTTGATGCATTAGCAAATGCAGTTAAAGTAACTTTAGGTCCAAAAGGAAGAAATGTAATTATTTCAAAATCATTTGGAGGACCAACGGTAACTAAAGATGGTGTTTCTGTTGCAAAAGAGATCGAATTACAAGATCCATTAGAAAACATGGGAGCTCAAATGGTTAAAGAAGTAGCTTCAAAAACCAATGATTTAGCTGGAGACGGAACTACAACCGCTACGGTTCTTGCTCAAGCAATTGTAAAAGAAGGTTTAAAAAACGTTGCTGCTGGAGCAAATCCTATGGATTTAAAAAGAGGAATTGATAAAGCAGTTGAAACAATTGTTTCTGAATTAAGCAAACAAGCAGTTGCAGTTGATGATTCTTCAGACAAAATCAAACAAGTAGCTTCTATTTCTGCTAATAATGATGAAACTATTGGTGATTTAATCGCTACAGCTTTCTCAAAAGTGGGTAAAGAAGGGGTTATCACAGTAGAAGAAGCAAAAGGAACTGATACTTATGTAGATGTGGTAGAAGGAATGCAATTCGACAGAGGGTATTTATCACCTTACTTCGTAACAGATGCTGATAAAATGATTGCTGAATTAAGTAATCCATACGTTTTATTGTACGATAAAAAAATATCAAACTTACAAGAGTTGTTACCGGTTTTAGAACCAGTTGCACAATCAGGAAGACCTTTGTTAATTATTGCTGAAGATGTTGACGGACAAGCATTAGCAACTTTAGTTGTAAACAAATTACGTGGTGGATTAAAAATTGCTGCGGTTAAAGCACCAGGGTTTGGAGACAGAAGAAAAGCTATGTTAGAAGACATCGCAATCTTAACGGGAGGAACTGTAATTGCTGAAGAAAGCGGTTATTCATTAGAGAACACTACTTTAGATATGTTAGGAACTGCAGAAACAATTACAATTGACAAAGATAATACTACAATTGTAAACGGTTCTGGAGATGCTGAAAACATTAAAGCAAGAGTAAACCAAATTAAATCGCAAATCGAAACTACAACTTCTGACTACGATAGAGAAAAATTACAAGAACGTTTAGCTAAATTAGCTGGTGGTGTTGCCGTTTTATATGTTGGAGCAGCTTCTGAAGTAGAAATGAAAGAGAAAAAAGACCGTGTTGACGATGCTTTACATGCAACTCGTGCTGCTGTTGAAGAAGGAATTGTTGCTGGAGGTGGTGTTGCTTTAGTAAGAGCAAAAGCTGCATTAGCAAGCTTAAAAGCAGAAAATGCAGACGAAGCAACAGGAATTCAAATCATTAATAAAGCAGTAGAAGCGCCTTTAAGAACTATCGTTGAAAATGCTGGTGGTGAAGGTTCAGTAGTAATTGCAAAAGTTACGGAAGGAACAGCTGATTTTGGTTTCAATGCTAAAACAGGTGAATATGTTCAAATGTTATCAGCTGGAATCATTGATCCTAAAAAAGTAACTCGTGTAGCTTTAGAAAATGCAGCTTCTGTAGCTGGAATGATTTTAACTACCGAATGTGCTTTAATCGACATCAAAGAAGATAGTCCTGCTATGCCAATGGGCGGAGGAATGCCAGGTATGATGTAATATCACACAAACAATAAAATTAAAAACCGATTTGAATTTACATCAAATCGGTTTTTTTATTTAAAGATCAAAATTTCTAACGAATGTTGTTTGTATAATGGGAGTTGATACAAAAGTATTATTACTTAACACATCCCATTGATTCATATATCCAAGCTGTAAATTCGATTTAGAATTAAATTTATATCCAAGGCCTAAATACAACCAATTTCTATTAAATGCTTTAGGAGCTAATTTATCCGTTTGAGAGAACCAAATTTCATCAAAACCTTGAAAAAATAACTCATCATTGTTTGATAATTTTTTTAAAGTCGTATTGATTGTCAATCGGTATCTAAATCTATTACCGTAATCTGTACCGGTTTTTGAATAGGAACCATCCAAATTTTGTCCTACAGTATCAAACCATCTATTTTCTTGTCTAAAACGGTGTTGAAAATGCACTTTCGATATATCATGTTTTAATAAAACTTGTTCCCAAATATTATTTTCTACAACTCCAATTTTTGGATTTGGATCATTGGGTTTGTTATTAATATACGAATATCCAAAACTAAATTCAACACTACTATTTACATGATAGTCTACAGAAGGACGCCATAAAAAGGTTCCTTGTTCATTTAAAAAAGCACCAAATCGCTCGTGAATTTCATTAGAAACACTCCATTTTGTGTTCAAATTAATTCTATTTAACATGGTAAACCAAGTATTGGTATTGTCATTTAAAATTGTTTCATTTTGAGCAGAGCTAGCTTGAAAACTAAGACATACAATAACTACTGCTATAAGTTTAAAAATGTTTTTCATTTTATTCCATAAAATATTAGGGAAACCTCTATCGAGAAATAAAGGTTTCCAATTATTATTCAAAAATTTTATATGATTTATTTTGCTTTTCTTGAAGACAATGGATGACTTGAAAGAGGTTTGTGATCTTCTAAACCAATTATTGTAACTGTACCTCCATCATCATGAGCCTCATAGTCGTGTTTAAAATGTTCTAAATTTTCCATTACGGAATGGTCTACTAATTTGGTTTTTTTCAAACAAACACTTACTTGATATCCTGGTGGAATTTCCTCTAATTTTCTTTTAATTCCTAAATAATTAGAAAAAATAGCTGCTTTACTAATTTCTACTTTGTATTCGTTATTAACAAATGAAACAACTGTTGGAGCTTTAAAGAATGATGAAATTGGTGTGCCATTCGCAACATGAATTATCATTTTTACTAACATTCCTGCAAAAATTCCTAATAATAAATCTTCGAATAAAGTTACCAATACTGTTACAGTAAAAATGAACAATTGCTCTTTACCAATATGTAACATATGAAGAAACTCTTTTGGATGTGCTAATTTAATCCCCACACTAATTAACATGGCTGCAAGAGCTGCATTAGGAATCATCTCTAACAATGGTGATGCAAGCAACACAAAAACTAAAATGAAAAATCCGTGAAAGAAGTTAGCCCAACGCGTTTTAGCACCATTATTTACATTTGAAGAAGAACGAGCCACTTCGGAAATCATGGGTAAACCTCCTAAAATTGCAGCTAAAGTATTTCCTACACCAACAGCAATTAAATCTTTATTTGTATTGGATTTTCTTTTAAATGGATCTAACAAATCGATAGCTTTTACCGTTAATAACGATTCTAAAGTTCCTACTAAAGCAAACATAATCACATATTTAATAAATAATCCTGTTTGACTAATTCCTGAAAAATCGACATTCCAATTAATATTATCTACTAAATTTCCAATTTTAACTAAAGCATATGGAGGCTCAGTGTGAGCAAAATCCATATATAATTCACATGGAATAGCAAACAACAAAACTACTAGTGGTGCAGGAATCATTTTAATTGATTTGTTTTTAATATAAGGCCAACCTAACATTATCAACAAACTTACTACTCCAATAATTGACGCTTTTGTATCTAAATTAATAATGAATTTTGGAATAGTAAGCAATAATTCAATAGGCCCCATTCCTTTTGCTAATGTTGGATCATCATTCAACAAAACCGGTATTTGTTTAGCAATAATAATAATTCCAATAGCTGCTAACATTCCATGAATAGCAGAAAGTGGGAAGAAATCAGCTAATTTTCCTAATTTCAAAACTCCAAATAGAATTTGAATTATTCCTGCCACAACCATTGCTCCTAGAGCTAATTTCCAACCTAATTCATTATTCCCTTGACCAAATTCAGCTACTGCACCTGCTACGATTACAATTAATCCTGCTGCTGGTCCTTTAATTGTTAAGCGAGAGCCCATGAAAAACGAAACGACGATTCCTCCAATAATTGCAGTAATTAATCCCATAATAGGAGGAAAATCAGAAGCTTTTGCGATTCCTAAACTCAAAGGCAATGCTAATAAAAACACGATAAAACCAGAAATGGCATCGGTTTTAAAATTCTCTTTTAAACCTGCTAAACCATCAGCAGGAATGTATTTTTTTATATTTGCGTTCATATATTTTCGAATAAATTAAGATGATTTGTAAGGCAACTCATGATACGTTTTAACATGAGGACCTAAGAAAAGACGAGCATAAATTCGGATTCCAGCAATACCTGAAACCACAAAACTTGATGCTACAAAAAAGGCTAAGAAAAGTTGATTACTATCGATATGACTAAAAATCAAATCTTCTCCAATGAAAGTTGTTGTAATTGGAAAACCTGTAATTCCCAAAGTAGCTAACAAGAAAAAGAAAGCAAACTTAGGATGTTCGTAAACATGACCTAAATACTGATTTATTAAAATTCTTCTTTCTAATTTTTGCAACTGTAATAAAGCTACATAACCGATGATTCCTGCAACAATGATTCCAGCTAAGTAGTAAGCAATTTCACTTACACTAACTTTGTCATTAAATACGATGGCTAATGCTATCCAAAAATGATTCATTACGATTAAAATCCATGCTAAAAACGGACTTCTTCGTTCTGAAAATGATTTGAAAACGAATACCAATCCGATAAAAGCAAACAATTCTGGAAGAATATTCGTCAACTGATAAGGCAAATGCAACTTGAATTTATAGGTTATGAATCCTAATAAATAAATTGGAATAAAGAAGAAATAAATTCTCTTGATATTCAAGAAATCTAACGATTTACCAATAATTTTCAATGGTTTCCATAATACCATATTTAGAAATCCTTCCAAATTGAATTCTTTCAAAGCTAAAATGTAAAGTGTGTATTCTATTTTCTTTGGATAAGAATCTTCGATAGCTTTTTCTCTTGGTTTGAAATTGTAAAATTGGTCGCGAATTAAGTAACTCACTACTGATGGCGAAACCAATAATTGATACGTTCTCAAAAATGCATTTCCAGCAAAGTGAATTAATGCTAAAGTTTCAAAACCTAAAGCAATTTCAATAAAAATAATTCCAATTTGAGAAATAGAGCTATACGCCACCTGGCTCTTCACAGACGATTGAACTCTCGCCATAACAGAAGCTGCCAAACTAGTAGTTAATCCCATTAATCCAATGGCAAATCTCATGGTGGTTTGATGTTCCCAAAATGGAAATGTTCTCAACATTAAGAAAACTCCTAAATGCACTGATAACGAACCGTAGAAAATAGCACTCGAAGGTGTTGGACCTTCCATAGCTCTTGGCAACCAAGACGAAAACGGAATCTGAGCCGATTTTGCCGCAGCAGCACATGCCAAACAAAGTGCGATGAATATTCCGATTATGGAATGATTTTGCAAATGCTCATTTACCAATTCGTAATTATTCAACTTCATGAAGGTAATATTTTCATGAAATAAATGGTGACTTGCCCACATCGCTAATAACAATCCGACATCGCCAATTCTATAAATTGAAAATACTTTGAAAGCATTTTTAACGGGTAAATAACGTTCTCTATAAAATGCAATTAAAAGGAAAGATGAAATTCCAATGATTTCCCAACCAATGAATAAGGTTTCAAAATTTCCTGATAAAATAGCTAAGTTATATCCGAAAAAGAAAAACAAAACCGTATTAAAAAAACGTTTGTATCCTTTTTCTCTATGTAAGTAATAGCGACTATATGTAGTTATCATAGAAGTTAATAAGGCTCCAATGAATAAATAAACGGCTGAAATTTGATCAAAATAGAAATCGATAAAAAACTCATAATGAGCTGTTTTTAATATTGATAATTCTACTAAATTCAAATCTTTAGCACCGTCAATTATCCAAAAAATGATAAACACAACTAATCCTACTAATTGTAAAAAAACCGTCCCAAAAGCTGTCCATGAGATGGCTTTTTCTTTAGATTCAGGCAAAAACAAACTAATGATAAAGCCTAAAAACGGTAACAGTATAAAATATTGCAATAACTCGTTCATGACTTAAAATGTATTTGTAATTATTCCTACCGGAAGATTCTCTTTTGTGGTTTCAACTAACTGCATTTCATCTTTAATGAAATTCACAGTTTGAATAGGTTGATAGGGAACAAACTTTTCGTCTTCAAAAACAAAAAGCTCTTTAGTTTCAGGTTGAACTGCCACTAATTTTACCCAATCGTTTTTAAACCATTCGTAAGTAGCTAGATTTTTAGAAATTGCATAAATTACCTTTTCTGGAAAATGTTCGGCAATGACTAACAAACGAACTGGATCATGAACCTCAATCATTTGACTTGGTAAACCTGGACGTAAATCGCCGTCGATTCCATTCGCAACTCCAATTAATCCCATTACGTTATGAGGTAGTTTAGAGCCAGCTCCTAGTTTTTGATTATCAACTCTTGAGAAATAATATTCTAAATTAATTCCCCCACCCACCGGAGCAACTGCGCCTAAAATAATGGCTAAATAATCTCCGGAAGGATCGACTTTATAGTCATACGAATTCAAAAACGAACGTCTGTCTAAGAACAATTGTTTTGACAAACTTCTTCTTCCTACAATACACATCGCATTAGTAGCGTGATTTAATTCGGGACGTGGCTCAAATAAAGATAAAGAACGACGTTTTACTTTTTCATGTACTTTTTCTAAAGTATCTGAAGTATCAATCGTATCAAAACGTCTTGAACGCTCTTTTGCATTGTTATCTAAAGCTTTGGAAAACGTAATCAAGTTATGTTGATGTAAAATTTTATTATCAGCAGACAACGTATCTTCATCATAAAAAGCAATTTCATCTCGAGTCGTATCATGTAAAGCAGGCAAAAATTGCGTTGAAGTAGGAATATCAATTCCTCTTTCTTTCAAAATGGCTCTTACTTCTGGATGATTAGCTGCAAATGAGGCTACTTTTGCATTTACTGAACTTGGTCTACCAGAACAAGCACCGCAATCATATCCTGCATAATGCGTGTTATTAATACTAGTTGCTCCGTGCCCAACAACATAAACTATCGGCGAAAAATTCGAAACTAATCCGATACTTTTTAGTAAACCTTCTACTCTATTAGCCATTTCTTCTACTGAAAAACCAATTTGCAAGTCACCTTCTCTGTGATTAACATCTTTATTCTCGATAACTAATTTGGATTTTTTATGTAAATGCTTAAAAGAAGCCGTTGTAGCTGGTGACATTGAAGGTTTAAAAATATTCAAAAACAATTTTAAAGCCGATGAAAAACCTAAGGTTTGACTAATAATCCAACCGAAAAACAACGAATGAGATTGCTTGTGATAATGCAAATCTTTAGCATGTTTTTTCTTTCTATGCTCTTCTTTTATTAAAAACTTTGGAGTTACTGGAGCAGGACATAATTTGGTATAAAATTTTCCATTAACCGGTTGGTAAAAGAATTCAAAATTAAAAAATGCAGCTGTTCCATAAGTAGAGGCATTTTTATCAATGTGTTCAATATGTCTTCTGAACGAACATTCTCTATCGTCCATACAAAACATACCTTGAAAACTTGGTATTTGCTCCAACTTCTCTTCTTTCACATTTTGTACATTAGACAAAACAGCATCGTAAAAACTCCATTCAAATGCTTGTTGCCAAAGTGATAAAACATCGAAAAGTTCATTGTATGCGACTTTTTCAAATAGCTGAAATTCTTCGTCTTCAATTTTAAAACCAAGTGGTGCCCAAATATCATTGAACTTTGTATCTAAAGTATCAATCTCTAAAAGCAATTCAAATTTTATTAATTCTTCTAAGGTGATTTGTTTAGAATCTAATAAAGAACTTGGATTATTTTCGATAGTAGCAATCATGCCGCTCCAACCAGGATGCCCAAATTGTTGGTCAAATAAATATTGTTCGAATAATTCTTCTTTTCCTACAATTAATTCTAATAATTGGGTAATAGAAGCGTTTTCTTGTAATAATTTTTTTGCTCTATCAGAAGAAAATATTCCTTTAAAGGTATTTTTTTCTAACTCTCGAATAGAAGCTAAAAATCCTTTATCATGTACAGGGAAATTCCAAATGGCAACACCTTGATCTAAGTAACTACATAGCACACGAAATAGCAAACTATGTGTTGATTTTTCAAGATTTATAGCATAGTATTTTTTCCAATTAGAACGTAAACTTCCTATTCTTGGAGATACGGATTCATCATAATTGGTTTTTAATAATTTGTCTTTCCAAGTTTGAAGATTTGCAACTCCTTTTGCTCTTATAATGATGGCATCTAAAACCGCTTCATTGATTTCTTTATTAGCAAATCGTTGTCTAAAATCGGTTATTGACAAATAGGTTTTATAACCAAAAATGGTAGAAGCTTCTAATAGTGCATCGTGAAATTTTTTACTTTGAAAAGCATGCAAAGTATTATGATGCACAAAGTCTTTCAACGGATTTTGTGCTGGTAAATAATGGGTTAAGTGATGAAGAACTTCGTGTTCATCAAAACTAACAATATGTGTTTTCATTGATTAATGAAATAAATTAATACACAGTGAACATTCACAATCAAAAAATGATGTAAAAAAATAAATGTGTATTAAGAAAGGTGAAACTTCCAATTACAATATAAATCGTAAAGTGGAATGGTTTCTTTTGAAGAAAATAAAGAGGATATATATGAAGTTGTGGAATCTTTTAACGATGATTGTAAAATGTTAAAAGATTTTGTAGGAATTGAAAACCAATCCAATTCCACTTCAAACTCTGGTTCTGACTCAACAATTAAAAACTCACCTTCCTCTACTTCAACTGTTTGGAAATGAGAAAAATGCAAGTCTTTGTAATCTTGATTGATTTCAACTTGATTTCCAGATACTCCTACTATTGATGCGTTATACGAAACACCAATAGCCCACATAAAAAATGTGAGCATAAATACAGGAAATAAATGTAATAATCTTTTCAAATTGAATTCACTTGCTACCTAAAGTGAGTACAAATTTATATTTTATTTTAGATTAAAAAATTAATAATCACATAATTTTAACAAAAAAACCGATTAGTAAAATCTAATCGGTTTTATGATAATAGAGAAATTTAATTATTTAATTTATTCGTTCATACAAACAACATCCATGTAATTCATTATAAACCTCATCATTGGCTTTTACAAATTCTGTATCATGCCCTACTGCAGCAATTGATTTAGCCACATCTTCTTTTGAACATTTTGTTTCATCTATTACAAGATGGATTACATTATGGTCAGCATGCCATTCTGCACTTTTAACACCTTTCACAGAAAAAGCAGCTTTTTCAATTCGTTTTTCGCACATTTCACAATTTCCTGCTACTTTAAATTCTACTTTTTTGTTTTTACTTTTCTTTTCTTGAGCTACCATAGTTAATGAAAAAAGACCAACTAATAGCAATAAAACGATTCTTTTCATGTTTTGTAATTTTAGGTTATGTGCTTATTCTTCTTCAGGAGTTAGCACTTCAATTTTTTGATTTTCTTTTTTATCTTTAATTTTAAATCGTAATCCAGCATAATACATAGCTCCAAAAGTAGGTCCGTATATCATACTACTATCAAAATAAGTACCAAAAGGATTATCATTTTGAATAATTCCATTCATTTGTTTATAATTACCCATGTTTTCTCCACCAACATACACTTCAAAAACACTTGAAAACGTTCTTGTAATTTGAGCATTCAATGTTCCGAAAGCAGGAGCATATTCATCTAAACGGTATGGTACTGGATTTGATTGCGTATAAGGCAAACGTTGTTCACCTAGCCAATTATACGTTATATCAAACTTCCATTGTTGCCCTTTGTCTTTGATGTGTGTTTCGTAGGCTAAATTCCCAAAAACACGATGTTTTGCTTGTAAAGGACGCTCAAGTTGTCCTCTTGTAAATTGTGATTGAACATCATAATATTTATATGCCGTTTTAAACGTTAAATGCGTCATCAAATCAATAGAAAATTCTGCTTGTAATGAATTCGCAAAACTCTTTCCTTCTAAATTATAAAACAAAACTTCTTGTGGTGAATGGTCTACATCTACAACTGCTTGATTTTGAAAATCGGTTCTGTAATAATCCAAAATCACCTCAGCATCTTTTCCAGCTAACTTGAATTTTTGAATGAAACTTAATCCATAATTCCAAGCAATTTCTGGATTTAATCCGTACAATTTTCCATTCGTATTAAAAATTGAGAAATTTCTGTTGGATGCAAATAATTGTTGGTTTTCAGCAAAAATATTAGCGGCACGTTTACCTCTTCCAGCCGAAGCTCTAATTACTGCATCTTTCCAAGGATTGTATCTTATATGTAATCTTGGGGTAACAAAAGTTCCTAAACGATTGTGATTATCAACTCTTGCTCCTGCAACCAAACTGAAATTATCTAAATTATCAAAAGTATATTCAAAAAAAGCACCAACTGAATTATCAATTCTAGAAAAATCGCGACTAAAATTTACCGCTACGAATTCATTATAATCATCGTAAGAGAAATTTAATCCCGTAGTAAATTTATTTTTAGTGTTATTAATTATCGAATTGAATAATAAGTTGGAATAAAAACTTTTTTGATGCATGTCATACTGACTTAAGCCAAAATACGATTCTTGCTTATGTGATTGAAATGAATTTTGAAATCCAAAACTTTGATAGGGCATTTCAGGAAAAACATAACCCGTTTTGTTTGAAATTTCAATTTTTTCAGTGTTAATTTCACTTCCCCAAGCGTTTGTAGTTAATCTATCCGTATCTGGATTGAAATCCATCTCTCCCGCTTGCTTTTCATCATTCATGTAACGAACATTTAAAAAACTTACAATTCCATTTTCAGCATCGTTAAATTGCCAACGGTTTAATATATTGACTTGTTTTCCAATCGGACCATCTAAAAATCCGTCGTTGTTCATATCGTTTCTGTTTTGTCTGGTATTGCCATGTAGAAACAAAGTTGAACTCAATTTATCAGAAAACTTGTTATTGAAATGCGTATTTATTTCATAACGACTATCTTGAGAACCATAAACATTTAAGAAAAATGGAATATCATTAACCGGTTTCAAAACTTCATAATTGATTTGGCCCGAAATACTTTCATAACCATTAATTACACTTCCTGCTCCTTTTGTAATTTGAATACTTTCCACCCAAGTTCCAGGCACAAAAGATAAACCATACGCTTGTGAAGCACCACGAACCGAAGGTATATTCTCTTCCGCAATCAAAATATACGGACTTGTTAAACCCAACATTTTAATCTGACGATTTCCTGTTACGGCATCCGAAAAATTTACATCAATAGAAGGATTCGTACTAAAACTCTCAGACAAATTACAACAAGCTGCTTTTAGCAACTCTTTTTGTCCCATTACTTGAACATTTTGAACTTTGTATAACGAGTGTTCTGTTCCTTTTTTCGTTTTTGAAACAACTACTTCTTTAAGAGTATTTACTTCTTTTAAAACTATAGAAATTGTAGTTGAAGTTACTTCAATTTTTTTTGTTTCAAATCCAACGTAGCTTACCACTAAAAAATTAGATTCCAGTGATTTTTTAATGGAAAAATTTCCGTTTTCATCTGTTGTGGTGCCTACTGCAGTATTAAACCAAAACACATTAGCACCTAATAAAGGTTGATTATTTTCGTCTTTAACTGTTCCTTTTATAGTTTCTTGCGAATAAATAAATTGAGAAACAAAGAATAGCAAAAACGCTATATTTTTAAACATAATAAAGTTATTTATTGTTATTAATTCTTTGATTTACAGAATAAAAAACAATAAACTTATGCGTAAAAAACCAATTGACAATAGAGTTTGTAGAGTGGTGGTGCATGAGAATCGCAATAATACGCCACTTCATTTGAAATAGTATTTTCTGATTCAAGTGCAACAAAGTTTGGCTTCCAATCAGCAGCAAAAACTGTTGGTTCTAAATCTAATTGAAAGGTTTTAACCAATATATCATCGGTCTTTTTTTCAACTTTAATTAATTTATTAGAACAACAAGAATCGTGAGAATCTTCTTTTGCACAACATGATTTTATCTCCTCAACACAAGGTTCATCTTCTTGATATTGAAAAGAAACCGAAGCAATTTCATCTTTACAATAATGCACAGAAAAACTCAATCCTAAATTGGCAAGCAATATAAGAGAAGCTAAAACGATACTTATTTGTTTTCTGAGATTCATCGGTGCAAAATTAGCAAATTGAATTTTAATTTGAGTTAATTTTATTCTAAATTTCAATGACTTGACCTAAAAAAGGGACTTGAACTTCAAAATTATAATGGTCTTGAATCTTTAATCTCAACTCATCAGCTGCTTCATTTTCACCGTGAACTAAGAATACTTTTTTAGGTTTGGTTTCCAATTCGGATAGCCAATTCAGTAAATCTTTTTGGTCGCCATGTGCCGATAAACTTTCGATTAACATAATATTAGCTCGTACTGGATAATATTTTCCGTAAATTTTAATTTCTTGAGCACCTTCTAATAATTTTCTACCTCGAGTTCCTTCCGCTTGATAACCTACCAATGTTATAGTAGTTTCTGGTTTATCGATTAATCTTTCCAAATAAGACAAAACTCTTCCTCCTGTAATCATTCCACTTGCTGCGATGACTACTTTTGGTTGTTTATCGAAAACGGCATTCATACTATCTTTGTAATCAGAAATTAAAGTAAAAACTTTGCACATTTCATCGCAATCTTCAAAAGAAATTTTGTGCCAAGTGCTATTGTCTTTAAAAACATCTAAAACACTAATCCCCATTGGTGTATCTATAATATAATGCATATTTGGAATACGTTCTTCTTTTTTCAATTGCCAAATCAAATACATCATGGATTGTACACGTTCCACTGCAAAACTTGGAATTACAACCGTTCCACCTCGGTTGAACGTATTATTGATAATGGTTTCTAATTCAAATAAAGCATCGGTTTGAGGATGAAGACGATTTCCGTAGGTACTTTCCAAAAAAACATAATCTGCTTTCTTCGGTTTTTGAGGCGGAAACATAAGTACATCTTCGTCTTGACCAATATCACCTGAAAACACCAAAACTTTTCCGTCAATCGTTAATTCAATCGAGCAAGCGCCTAAAATATGACTTGCATAAAAGAATTTGAACGAAATAGCATCATCGAGTTTCACGTCCAAATCTTTATCTACCACTCGAAACATAGAAATTACAGCATCTACATCGGATTCTGTATACAAAGGTTCGGCTGGATCGTGTTTTGAGAAATGCTCTTCATTGGCTCTTTTAGCTTCTTCTTCCTGAATTTTCGCACTATCATATAAAATCAATCGCGAAATTTCTTTCGTGGGTCGTGTACAGAAAATTTTTCCATTGAAACCCTCATTTACCAATTTGGGCAACCAACCACAGTGATCTAAATGTCCGTGAGTAAGAATAACAAAATCTATTGTTTCTGGCAAAATTGAAAGCGGTTCCCGATTTAATTCGCGCAATGATTTGATGCCTTGAAACATACCACAATCAATCAGAATTCGAAGATTACTATGTTCGATTAATGTTTTAGAACCTGTCACAGTTCCTGCTCCGCCCAAAAAATGAATTTTCATGATTTTTGCTTTTAATTGATTAATTGATTGGCTTCTTTCAACACATTTTTAATTCGATTACGACTTAACTCTATGTTTTTCAAATTATTGGGATGCAGAATTAAATCTTCTACAGTAATACACTCAAGAATTAACAGTTTTTCTTTCTCTGCTTTTGTTAAAGTAGTCAAACAAGTTATTGGATATACTTTGTAGGTATCAACCAATTCTTTAATACCATTTTTTTGAGGATAATCCCAACTCAACATATTCATACCCGAACATTCACCAAATTGAATAGCATCAGAAGTAAATCTGTTATTAGTTACGATAGTACACTTGGATATATTTCGCTTAGCAGAAAACAAATCGTATTTTCTATCTTTCACATCATTAAATCGAGACAAAATATACATCGGCACTTTTACATCACTTTTTGCATCTTGTCCCGAATGGAATTTACATTCAACCAAGGTAACTAAATCGTTTTTAAGAAGTAAAATATCGATTTCATGTGAAATACATTTACCTTGAAGGAAGGTATTTATCTTAGTTTGATAACCTAATTCTTGCATTAATTTTGCTATAAACTTTTCAAAGAAAAATCCAGCAGGTCCTAATCCTAGCAATGCAGTCCTTAAATTATAGCGTGCTGCATGAACATTTGAAATGTTTTTTAACAATTGGTAAGCACGTTTGTAAATTTTTTTTGAAGGTATACCTTCATATAATTCACTTTCAATTTCTTTAACAATAGTTTCCGCTACGGATTGATCAGCTCCTGATTTACGTAAAGAATTGATTAGTTTTTGTTCATCGTAATGAACTAGTTCGCCCGAATATTTTGTAACTTTCATAATCAAATGATTATTCTATAAAGTTACGAAAATTTATCGAGAAATCTTCTGATAATAAAAGGCTGGAATAAACAGAACTAAAAATAAAGGTTGGATTAAAAACCTGCGTACGTAAAATAAAATTAAATAATCTGGATTATTTGAAAGGAACAAAATTCCAAAAAACGCTAGAACTAATACCACAAAAAAGAACACAAAAAGATTAGCAGAAAATTTTACTATTGTCTTATCAAAAAAAAGCAACCAAATAATACTTAAAGAAAAAAGTGTATTAACAAAATATCTAAAAAACAGGTTTACAAACAACAAGACACCATTAAAAACGGGTAAAGGTTTGTTTAAATACTCTGATTTATAAAATGACAAAAAAGGATCATAAAACAAATTATCCTCAAAGACTCTAATTAAAATTAGTCCCAAAAAAGCTAATCCTATTAAGAAAATTCTTTTCTTGTTTCTAAGAATTCTTTTTAACATAGCCCGAAAATTTAGTTATCCACATTATCCATAAAACAAAAACCACTCCATAAATCACAAGCGGAAAAATTGTTCCGTGTAATAATTCTTCGTGTTCAGGATAATAGTACAATGCATAGGTTAGCAATGCAATTCGTAAAACATTTAGTAAATGAATAATACCTATTCCTATTACAATATAGAGAATTGTCTTTTTCCATTTGTTTGAAAAAGCAAAAATAAAGGCTCCAAATAAAATCATAATACTAATCGCATTACAACCTTCAACAACCCTTGCCAAATATTTTTCTTTAAGATATACTTTTAAAGAAGCTTCTTTTGGATGAGGAAGATATTGAGATTCACCAGCAAACAAATTCAACACTTCAACTGTTTGTTTTGCAACAATTTCTGTAAAATAATCCACCTCCTTATTTTCAGCATTGTATTGGTTTAAATACATTTTATATACAAACGCAAATACCAAATAAAAAACAATAAACTTGGTTAAAAAAGCAAAAAAAGGTTTATATTGACTAAAAGTGTTTTTCAAATTATAGATTTTTAACAAAAATATAGATTTTTTAATTGGAAGGAATAAATACTTTTGTAAAAAATAACAACTATGACATTTGAAGAATTAAAACCGCATGTTAGCAACATAATTGAAAAAGAAAATGCTACGCGAGATGAAAAGCTAAAAGAAATTTGCCAACTATTGACTGACCACATTAGTTATTACAATTGGGTAGGTTTTTATTTTGCTAATCATGAAGCAAAGACTTTACATTTAGGCCCATATGTAGGAGCCGAAACTGATCATACCGTTATTCCGTTTGGAAAAGGAATATGTGGTCAGGTTGCTGAATCTAATGCTAATTTTGTAGTTCCTGATGTAAAAGCACAAGATAATTACATTGCATGTAGTTTTACTGTGAAATCAGAAATTGTAATTCCATTATTTGTTAATGGAATAAATATAGGGCAAATCGACATTGATTCCCATGTATTAAATCCGTTTACTGAAGCAGATGAACGCTTTTTAGAGTTTGTAAATGAACAAGTTGCCAAGTTATTTATATAAAGACTTGTGTATTAAAAAAATAAGAGTACCTTTGCAACCGAATTGTAGAAGCAATTCATACATAATAATCATTTAATACAATATTAGCATGTACTTAACTAAAGAAGTTAAATCAGAAATCTTCGCTAAACACGGAGGAAAAGCAGAAAACACTGGATCTGCTGAAGGGCAAATCGCTTTGTTTACATTTAGAATTAACCACTTAACTGGACACTTAAAAGCAAATCGTCATGATTTCAACACAGAGCGTTCGTTAGTGAAATTAGTAGGTAAAAGAAGAAGTCTTCTTGACTACTTAAAAAAGAAAGATATCAACAGATATCGTGAGATTATTAAAGAATTAGGTATTAGAAAATAATCAACTAAAGGGGCTTTGTGCCCCTTTTTGTTTTGTTTATATTGACAGAAAAAGTTTGGTTTTTCATTGGGTTACAAACAACTACACACAACAACAACACAACTGACCCTTTGTTTAATTAAGAATTAAAATTTTATGATTCCAAAAGTATTCCAAGAAACAATCGATTTAGGAGATGGAAGAAGCATTTCAATCGAAACTGGAAAATTAGCCAAACAAGCAGATGGTTCTGTCGTGGTTCGTATGGGCGATGCCATGTTATTAGCTACTGCTGTATCAGCCCGTACTGCCAATCCTGGGGTAGATTTTTTACCTTTAACAGTAGATTACCGCGAAAAATTCGCAGCAGCTGGTCGTTTTCCTGGAGGTTTCTTCAAAAGAGAAGCACGTCCAAGTGATAGTGAAGTATTAACTATGAGATTAGTTGACCGTGTATTACGTCCGCTTTTCCCAGATGACTATCATGCTGAAACGCAAGTTATGATTCAATTAATGAGTCATGACGATAATGTTATGCCAGATGCTTTAGCTGGATTAGCAGCTTCTGCAGCATTAGCAGTTTCTGATATTCCATTTTACAATCTAATTTCTGAAGTACGTGTAGCACGTGTTAACGGAAAATTTGTAATTAATCCAAGCAGAGAAGAATTAGAACAATCAGATATCGATATGATGATTGGTGCTTCTAAAGATTCTGTTGCCATGGTGGAAGGTGAAATGAAAGAAATTTCAGAAGCTGAAATGGTTGAAGCAATTAAGTTTGCTCATGAAGCTATCAAAATCCAAATTGAAGCTCAAGAAAGATTGAGAGCAGCAGTTGGTTCACCAGCTTACAGAGAATATGAACCAGAAAAAGAAGACGAAAGCGTTTATGCAAAAGTAAAAGCGGCTTCTTACGATAAATATTATGCAATTGCTCAAGAAGCATCTGCAAAAAGCGAAAGAGGAGAAAAATTTGCTGTTGTTAAAGAAGAAGTTAAAGCATTATTCACAGAAGAAGAATATGCAGAAAATCCAGATTTAGCAGAATTAGTAAGCAAATACAACTATAAAGTTCAAAAAACAGCAGTTCGTAACGTAATTTTAGAAAAAGGAATTCGTTTAGACGGTAGAAAAACAACAGATATTCGTCCAATTTGGTGTGAAGTTGATTATTTACCATCAGTTCATGGTTCATCTATTTTTACTCGTGGGGAAACTCAAGCTTTAGCTACTGTTACATTAGGAACTTCAAGAGAGGCAAATGTAATTGATTCTCCATCAGAACAAGGGGAAGAGAAATTCTATTTACATTACAACTTCCCTCCTTTCTCAACTGGTGAAGCAAAACCTTTAAGAGGAACTTCAAGAAGAGAAGTTGGACATGGTAACTTAGCTCAAAGAGCATTAAAAAATATGATTCCTGCTGATTGTCCTTATACAATTCGTGTAGTTTCTGAAGTATTAGAATCTAACGGTTCTTCTTCTATGGCTACTGTTTGTGCTGGAACAATGGCATTAATGGATTCTGGAGTTCAGATGGTAAAACCAGTTTCTGGTATTGCAATGGGATTAATTACTGACGGAGAAAAATTCGCAGTATTATCAGATATCTTAGGAGATGAAGATCACTTAGGAGATATGGACTTCAAAGTAACAGGAACTGCAGATGGTATTACTGCTTGTCAGATGGATATCAAAATTGATGGTTTACGTTACGATATTATGGAGCAAGCTTTAGGTCAAGCTAGAGAAGGTAGAATGCATATTTTAGGAAAAATCACTGAAACTATTGCACAACCTCGTCCAACAGTTAAACCAAAAGCTCCTAAAATCATTACTAGAACAATTCCTGGAAACTTCATTGGTGCTTTAATTGGGCCAGGTGGAAAAGTAATTCAAGAATTACAAAAAGCTACTGGAACTACTATCGTAATTAACGAAGTTGACGAGCAAGGAGTGGTTGAAATCTTAGGAACTAACCAAGAAGGAATCGATGCGGTATTAGCGAAAATTGATTCTATAATTTTCAAACCAGAAATGGGTGAAGCATACGAAGTTAAAGTAATTAAAATGTTAGATTTTGGGGCTGTAGTAGAATATACTAAAGCACCTGGAAACGAAGTTTTATTACACGTTTCAGAATTAGCTTGGGAAAGAACTGAAAACGTTACTGATGTAGTAAATATGGGAGATGTATTTATGGTAAAATACTTAGGTATTGATCCTAAAACACGAAAAGAAAAAGTGTCAAGAAAAGCACTTTTACCTCGACCTCCTAGAGAAGAGAAACCTATCGAGAAAAAAGATAAACCTCAAGGTTAATTAAGTTAAGTTAATTCATAAAAAGCACCGATTTTAGTTATTAAAATCGGTGCTTTTATTTATAACTAAAAATTCCAACTTCCTGAAACACCGTATTGCAATGACGATCCTCCAAAATTTCCTTCAACTTTAGTATTAAACAAATCATAAGGCGCATATTGATAAGTACAATGCAACCCAAAGCCGTATAACACTACTTTTATTCCTTGACTAACTCCAATTGTATTCAGTGTAGGCTGAAAATCCAAATCTTCATACCGTTCCTCTTCTGGTTTAGAATAATGAAGATATTTCCAACCTATTCCAGTATTTGATTCAATATGGAAATTTTCACTTTTAGACTGTAGCAAAAATCTTGTATATCGTAAACCTAAGAAAAAAGCTGATTTACTTCCGTCTAATAGTATTACCTCATCTCCAACAGTATATTCAACATTCTTACCTTTAATAATGCCACTTAATTCTAACCCAAAATCAATAAACTGACGTTTTGCAATTTTTGTTCGCATGTAAAAAGCAGTGGTTATTGAATTCTCATATTTATCTGATAATTTACCAAGCGGTTGTCCATAACTAACTTCTAAAATATTTCTTTTAAAGACATCTACTTTTGGGAAAACGATTGTGTCTTGAGCTTGTAATTGGAAAGCAAACAAAACAAATATTAATACCTTATTCATCTTTTACTATTTTAAATATATATTCATTTTCTGACGAACTTCCGCCACCTAAAAACAACAACATTCCTTCATTAGTAGAGTTTCTGCGAATCATTACTTCATCATCTTTTGGAAACTCAATAGTATACCGAATCATTTGCTTTGAAATAAAGATTATAGGAAAAGAAACCGTCTGATAGTTGAGATAAAAAACAAATCGTTTTCTTTTTCTTTTTCCACTCACTTTAATTACAAATTGCTTTTTGAAATCATCCTGAAATTTAATATACAAATCGTCTTTCAGAAGTTGTAATTCGATAGGCACACTAAAATCGATATTCTTTTTATCGGTAAATTCATTCATAAAACTTCTGGTGAAAAATTGATTACCATATTGGTGTTGAATCGTATCTAATTTGTCATAAAAACGAACCGACATCTGTTTGGGATTTTTTTTATATTCATCTTGCACAATTACATTTTGCACACTACAGGAAACCAAAAAAAACACAAAAACAAATCGCCACTTTCTCTTAAAATATTGATTTACAATTCTTGAATATTGCTTTAGATCTTTCTCCCGAAAAGAAGCTAAACTTTCACTGAATATTTTTTTCATATGCTATAATTTCAACCCAAAACTATTTCATATTTCACAAAATAAAATGTGATTTATAATAATAATTAATTGTATTTTTGTGAAAATCACAAATATGACACATCAAGAAATATTACTAAACACTATTAGAAAACAGATATCAAAAAACAATTCGTTGATTGACGAAATAGCCAAAGTTTTAGATATTAGTTACGATGCTGCTCATAGAAGAATATCATTAAAAAGTAAATTTTCAATTGAAGAAACCATTATACTTTGTAGGCATTATAAAATATCAATGGATGCTTTATTTAATGCCACAGATCAATTAGTGGTAGAAAAAACAAAAAAAATAAGTACGCTATCTGACTTTAGAGATTACTTTAAAAAGACGAATCAAATTATTGAAAAATTTAAACCTGAGGTGACTACAATTTATTACGCCGCTAAAGATATTCCCATGAATTATGCCGTATCAGGAACTTTGTTTTCAAAGTTTAAATTTTTCATTTGGTACAATTTACTTAACAAAGAAGAAATAGCCCGATTTGAGGATTTTATTTTCGAAGAACGTGTTGTTGAAAACAATGATTATTTAAAAATGTTTTTTGAAAAATCTAACAGAATTGAGATTTGGAATGACACAACAATTAACAGTACTTTGCAACAATTAATCTATTTTTTTGAAGCCGGATTAATCCACTATCAAAATGCACTATACATATTAGATGATGTAACAGCCATAATAAAAAATATAGAAAAAAAGTGTGAAACCACTTCAGATAATTTTCAACTTTACTTTAATGAATTATTAATACTAAACAATAGCGCGCTATTTTCTTCACCTGACATCTCGGCTTTTTTTCTTCCTTATAATGCATTAGGATATTATGTAACATCAGATAAAAAAGTTTGTGAAGAGCAACTAGATTACATGAAAAATCAATTAAAAAATTCAAAATCATTGAATTTATCAGGAAAAAAAGATAGAAAAATATTCTTCAATAGAATGCATCAAAAAATTGAATTTTATAGGATAAAAATTGAAAACTATGTAATGGAATAATTTTTTTCAAACTTTTGTAACTTTTTTAAAACTTATACGTATAACAACTAGAACTTTTAAAAAAGTAAGGAGAAATTTAGATGAGACAACTTAAAATTACGAAGCAGGTTACCAATCGTGAAACTGCTTCCTTAGACAAGTACCTACAAGAAATTGGAAAAGTTGACCTTATTACTGCAGATGAAGAAGTAGAATTAGCACAAAGAATTAAAGCTGGTGATCAAAGAGCTTTAGAAAAACTTACAAAAGCAAATTTACGTTTCGTAGTATCAGTAGCAAAACAATATCAAAATCAAGGACTTACACTTCCTGATTTAATTAACGAAGGAAATTTAGGATTAATTAAAGCCGCACAACGTTTCGATGAAACACGTGGTTTTAAATTCATTTCATATGCTGTTTGGTGGATTCGTCAATCGATTCTTCAAGCTTTAGCAGAGCAATCTCGTATTGTACGTTTACCGTTGAATAAAATTGGTTCTATCAATAAAATCAACAAAATGTATGCCTTATTAGAGCAATCTAATGAGCGCGCTCCTTCTGCAGAAGAAATTGCAAAAGAGTTAGATATGACAGTAAATGACGTTAAAGAGTCCATGAAAAACTCAGGTCGTCATTTATCAATGGATGCTCCTTTAGTAGAAGGTGAAGATTCAAACTTATACGACGTATTACGTTCTGGTGAATCTCCAAATCCAGATAGAGAATTAATCCACGAATCATTACAAACAGAAATCGAAAGAGCATTAGAAACCTTAACTCCAAGAGAGGCAGATGTAGTTCGTTTGTATTTTGGTTTAGGTGATCAACACCCAATGACTTTAGAAGAAATTGGAGAAACTTTCGATTTAACTCGTGAGCGTGTTCGCCAAATTAAAGAAAAAGCGATTAGAAGATTAAAACATACTTCTAGAAGTAAAATATTAAAAACATATTTAGGTTAATTCCTAAATTACAATAACAACAGTCTAAGACTGTTCGTTTTTTGATTGATGATTGAAACTCCGGCTGATTACCGGAGTTTTGTTTTTTAGCCACAACCTTAAATGAGATAAATCTTTTAGTCGACAATACTTTTAAACTTTTAAACTAAAAGCTATCTTTGTACACAACAACACACACTTAACGATTTTATGAAAAACACACTTATTGCTCCATCAGTACTTGCAGCTGATTTTGCTAACTTACAGCGCGACATCGAAATGATTAATGTTAGTGAAGCGGATTGGTTTCACATTGATATTATGGATGGCGTTTTTGTACCTAATATTTCTTTTGGAATGCCTGTTTTAGATGCCATCAACAAACATGCTAAAAAAACCATCGATGTTCACTTAATGATTGTTGATCCTGATAGATACATTGCAACTTTTAAAAAATTAGGAGCTGATGTTTTAACGGTTCATTATGAAGCATGTACTCATTTACACAGAACGCTTCAAGCTATAAAAGCAGAAGGTATGAAAGCTGGAGTTGCCTTGAATCCGCATACAAATGTTGACTTGTTAGAAGATGTGATTCAAGATATTGATTTGGTTTGTATTATGAGTGTAAATCCAGGTTTTGGAGGACAATCTTTTATCGAAAACACCTATTCAAAAGTTGAAAAATTAAAAGCATTAATCAATAGAAAAAATGCAGCAACTATTATTGAAATAGATGGTGGTGTTACCAATAAAAACGCAAAAAAATTAGCTGATGCCGGTGCTGATATTTTAGTAGCAGGAAGCTATGTTTTTGGAGCTCAAGACCCAATTGCAACTATAGCAGATTTAAAAAATATTACGAAGTAATTCAAAAAAGCCTAACACTTTAAAATGTTAGGCTTTTTCATTTATTTAATATTGATCAATTAAGTATTTTATTAAATCGGTTGTGGTAATAATCCCAACTAATAAATCTCCTTCACATACAGGCAAAGCATGAAACTCTTTTGTGGCTAAAATTTGCGCTGCTTCTTTAATAGTGGCATCTGGAGGAATAGATACTAGTTTTTTTGCCATAACTTGTTCTACGGTAAACATATTATAAACTGTTGTATCTACATCATCTTCGTCGTCAATTGCATCAGCAAAAGAGATTCGTAAAAGATCGGTATAACTTAACATCCCTACAATTTTGTTACTATAAACAACAGGAATGTGTCGTATGTGATGCTTTTTAAATAGCATTTCGGCTTTAGTTAAATCATCTGATAAATTTAACTTTACTACGTTTTTTGTCATTATTGTTGACACAGGAACCTTTTGTTTCATAAGTGTAAGTTTTAAATGTTAATGTCACTTATGTTATCGCTTTTCTGTAAAAGAATTTAAAAATTAAAATTGATTATGAAGCGACTTCATGACCTTGAGTTTATATTGACATAAAGTTACTCAATAATTAAGCATCAAAACATGATATATATCAGAAAACAAAAGACTATTCTGAAATGAAATATTTTTCATTAAAATTAATCATGTGCTTCACTTTCAGAAAGATAGAAGGGAATTTTTGTTTAAATTCTTCTGGAGATTCAAAGAAATATTCTAACAATACAGCTACAAATTCAAATTGGTTTTCATAAGCATAATCGCGTAAAAAACCAGATTCAATTAAACGCTGTTTTACTTCAGGTTTTGAAACTACACGAAATAAATTTTGAAGTGATTCATTAAATAATACAAAAGTAGCTTTATCACTTTTTAAGGCATAGATATGAAAAGCATGTGTAAACTCATGTAATCCTAAATTCAGATTATCATTCGTAATATCAATACCTTCTTTGAAATGTTTCCACGAAAAAACAATACATTCCATTCTCGGATTGAATTCACCTTTGTGGTAATTATCATTTTGAGGAGAATAATAAATATCAGGATAAATAATAATTCGTTTAAACAGAGGATTCAAATATTCGCGCATTCCAAAAGTTAGCATCACATAAGAAGCAGAAATTGTAACTTTCATTTCCTCAGTAACTATAATATCTCTTCCTTCAAAATTATAATGAAAAATTAACTTGGCTACTCGGTGTTCAAAATACCGCTTGTATTTAGGCTTTAATCGATTATAAAATTGAAAATTTGCGGCTAAAATTTGCTTTCTGGAATCGGATAATTTTAAAAAATTCACATTAGCAAAAACAACTAAAGGCTTTTTATAATTTCGTAAATATACAATCTCAGTTACATAGAAAGCAAATGCAAAAAAGATTGCTGCAAACGGAGCAACAACTACAAACATTGCAATATAATCTGCTAAAAACAATTCGTGTTCTATAGGTGGCGTTTGCATAATTTGGGGACTATTTTACAAATAACGTAAAAATTATGTTTATATGAAATAAAAAAACACCAAGCTATGTTGGTGTTGTAATAATGTGACTTCGAAGGGAGTCGAACCCCTAACCGCTGGAGCCGAAATCCAGTGCTCTATCCAGTTGAGCTACGAAGCCTTTATTAAAGAAAATAGAGTAAAGATAAAAGAAGAAAGACTTCATCTTTCCTCCCTTATCTTTGTACTACCTTCTTATTTTACACTAAAAGTTTCTTTACAATTCCTGAAATTACTTTTCCTTCTGCTTGTCCACCAATTTGAGCAGTTGCTAATCCCATAACTTTTCCCATAGAAGCAATTCCTGAAGCTCCTGTTTCTGCAATGATTTTAGCAACGATTGCTTCTACTTCTTCTTCTGATAATTGCGCCGGTAAGAATTTTTCTATTACCGCAATTTGCGCTAATTCTGGTTCGGCTAAATCAGCACGATTTTGTTTTGTGAAGATTTCCGCACTATCCTTACGCATTTTTACTAAACGCTGTAACATTTTAATTTCTTGATCTTCTGTTAATGTATCTGTAGCTCCCGCTTCTGTTTTTGCTAAAATAATTGCCGATTTAATTGCTCTTAACGCTTCTAAAGCTACGCTATCTTTTGCTTTCATGGCTTCTTTCATGTGATCCATGATTTTTGCTTCTAAACTCATATATTTATGTTTATTGTTTAATTGTTATTTTTTGTTTCAGGTTTCAAGTTAGTCTAACTTCTATTCTCTATCCTCTTTTTTCTTTACTACCCCAGATGGCAATGGAAAGCTTTTTTGAATTAGGAAGCCCATTTTTCTTTTTTAAAAAAGCGACCTAAGAAGCTCTTTTTAAATAGTAGAAAAAGGGTATGATAATCAAAAAACTTGTAATGAACAGCTGGAAATAGGTTCAAAAAAATCCAATGCAAAAGTAATAAAAAAACCCGAAAATTGCTCTTCGGGTTTTGAGGGTAGGTTAGTTTGTAATAGATTAATCTACATTATCGTGAAGAAACGAATTATTTGAACGAAGTTGGATATCATCGTTGCTATCTGTTCCTAATGACATTCTAGATTGATTGTTGGCAGTGTTAGGTTGTGATGCCACATCTAACCCCATTCTTTTATATGCTGGAACTCTTTCAAATTCATCAATTTGTGCATTGTTATTGAATTTATGATTGAATTCTTTCATTTTTCTTTTACGCTCTTCCGCTCTGAATTTCAATGTCTCTTCGATTGACATTTCTATTGGAGAAACATTATCTAATTGAATTGTATCTTCAACTTTTGGAGTATTGGTTTTCATAGTGAAGTTTAATTCTTCATCTAGAGGTTCGTTAACCACTTCCACAGGTTTTGACGCTACTAATTCGTTTTCTTTTTCTAAATAATCTTCTAATGAATATTTGATTATTCCGTTTTGATTTACTTCTGTAACCGGAACCACGTTGATTGGATCTTTCACTTCCATTTGACGTGTTTCTGGAGTTAATTCGAAAACAATTGTATCTTGCTGAGTTACTTCTTTAACTTCTTCTTTTGTAGCAAATAAATCTAATGAAAAACTAATTTCTTCTTCTTTAGCCACAACAAACTCAGGATCTTTTACTTCGATTTCTCTGATTTGTGGCGTAATGATTTCGAATGTTGGTGCTACATTTGGTGTAATTACTTCAAATGTTACATCAATATTTTTAATCAATTCAGATGTTGGAACCAAATCCATAGCTGGAGCAACCGGAGTGTGAATTTCAAACTTTGGTTCTTCAACTTCTTCCTCTAAAGTGAAAACAATTTTTTCTTCTACCACTTCATCACAAATAGGATTGATGATATCCGCTTTAACTTCTTCTACTTTTGGAGTTTCGAAAATTGGGTTATTTACTGTAATATTTGAAGCTGTTTTATTCATTAATTCGTGAACAATTTTTTGCTCATCTTCTAACGAATGAATAATTTTTTTAGGTTCTGTGTTTACGATTTCAGCTTGTTGCTCTACATTGAAACCTGTAGCAATAACAGTTACCGAAATAGCTTCTCCTAAAGCTTCTTCTTCACCAACTCCCATAATGATGTTCGCATTGTAACCTGCTTCCGACTGAATGAAGTCGTTGATTTCACCGATTTCATCAATTGTAATTTCGTTAGCTTCGTCAGTTCCTGAAACGATTAATAACAATACGTTTTTAGCACCTGTAATTTTATTATCATTTAATAAAGGAGAATCTAAAGCACTCATAATCGCCTGTTTTGCTCTTTCAGGTCCAGACGCAGTTGCAGAACCCATAATAGCAGTACCACTGTTTGATAATACTGTTTTAGCATCTTTAAGGTCGATATTTTGAGTATAGTGGTGTGTAATTACTTCAGCAATTCCTCTTGAAGCCGTAGATAACACTTCATCAGCTTTAGAGAAACCTGCTTTGAAACCTAAGTTTCCGTATACTTCACGTAATTTATTATTATTGATAACAACTAAAGAATCTACTTGTTTACGTAAACGTTCTACTCCGGCTAACGCTTGCTCAGAGCGAACTTTTCCTTCAAATTGAAAAGGAATCGTAACAATACCTACCGTTAAAATGTCACGTTCTTTTGCTAATTGCGCAATTACAGGAGCCGCACCCGTACCAGTTCCTCCACCCATTCCTGCGGTGATGAAAACCATTTTGGTGTTGCTGTCTAACATTTTTTCAATTTCGGCAATACTTTCAATAGCAGATTGTTGACCTACTTCAGGATTAGCACCAGCACCTAAACCTTCTGTTAAGCTTACCCCTAACTGAATTTTATTTGGCACAGGACTGTTTTGTAATGCCTGAGAATCAGTATTACAAACTACAAAATCAACACCTTTAATACCTTGTTTAAACATGTGGTTGATGGCATTGCTACCTCCACCACCTACACCAATCACTTTGATTACATTAGATTGGTTTTTTGGTAAATCGAATGAAATGTTTCCAAATTCTGACATAGTATCTCCTTTTATTCTGCGTTATCTAAAAATTCTTTAATCTTATCAATGTATTTATCAAAAAACGAACGTTTGATTTTATCATCAGTTGTTTCGTGTTTGATAGGTTGAGTTGCTTTTGGCTCCTCTTTTTCTTCCTCAATAACTGGCTCTTCAACCACTACTTGAGAGCGAACCACTACTGGTTCTTCTTTTTTCATTTCTACAAACGGAGTAGCACTTTTTGTATTGTTTCGAATACTGTTCATTACTAATCCCACAGCTGTAGCATATAATGGACTTGACAATTCTTCGTCTGAATCTCCTGCTAAATGCTCGTTTGGATAACCAATTCTTGTATCCATTCCTGTAATATATTCCACTAGCTGTTTGATGTGTTGCAATTGTGCTCCACCACCTGTTAATACAATACCTGCAATTAGTTTTTTCTTAGGATCTTCGTGTCCGTATAATTTGATTTCAGCATATACTTGTTCAATAATTTCCACAACTCTAGCGTGAATAATTTTAGACAAGTTTTTAAGCGAAATTTCTTTTGGTTCTCTACCTCTTAATCCAGGAATCGAAACGATTTCGTTATCTTTATTTTCTCCAGGCCAAGCTGAACCAAAACGAGTTTTTAATAACTCGGCTTGTTTTTCGATGATTGAACATCCTTCTTTAATATCTTCCGTAATCACGTTTCCTCCGAAAGGAATTACTGCTGTATGACGAATGATTCCATCTTTAAAAATGGCTAAATCAGTTGTTCCACCACCTATATCTATCAAAGCAACTCCTGCTTCTTTTTCTTCTTGACTTAAAACTGCATCAGCCGAAGCTAATGGCTCTAATGTTAATCCCGACAATTCTAAACCAGCACTTTTAACACATCTTCCTAAATTTCGAATCGAAGCTGCTTGACCAACTACCACATGAAAGCTAGATTCTAATCTTCCACCGTACATTCCGATAGGTTCTTTAATTTCGGCTTGACCATCGATTTTGAATTCTTGTGGCAACACGTGAATTATTTCTTCACCTGGCAACATTGCTAATTTGTGCACTTGTCCAATTAACGTATCGATATCAGCATCACCAATTACTTCTTCTGCATTTGGGCGACTGATGTAATCACTATGTTGGATACTACGAATATGCTGACCTGCAATACCGACTACAACATCATTAATTTTGTAACCTGAATCGTTTTCAGCTTCAGCAACCGCTTGTTGAATTGACTGAATAGTTTGTGTAATATTATTCACAACACCACGATGAACACCTAAGCTTTTTGATTTTCCTACTCCGAGAATCTCAAGCTTACCATATTCATTCTTCTTCCCTATCATTGCTACAATCTTAGTTGTACCAATATCTAATCCTACTGCAATGTTGTCTTTGTTCATAACTATACTTATTTCTTACAAACCACTTGTTGTATAAACATCAAGTTTATTTCTTTATAATTTTTTATCAATGTGTCTTTTATTGCATGATGAAAAAAAGCTTTATAATTTTTAAACTTTCTTTCTACATTCATTGGTTTCCCAAACACTATTTTATAATCATAACTTCTGTTCGTTAAAATTACGTTTCCAGAAGGCATAATTTGTGCTGCCGTAATGTTTTTGCTTAAGAAATCATCTTTTTTGATTTCGTTAAACAATTTCAAATATGGCTTACAATTTTCTTCACTTATTGCGCCGACAACCAGCGGAACTCGTGCTGAAAAATTTTCCGATAACGACATTCTATCTCCTTTTGAATCAAGGTAATAACTGTCTGAATCAGTAATAACTCTTACGATTGGGGTCTTTTGAGTAATACGCGTATTTAGAAATCCGTCTATTGTTGAAAAAACTTGTGCTTTTTCAATCATCTCGTGATCATCGAGTACAGCCTCTAAAGTATTCAAATCTAACTTATCTTTTTGAATTGTTGAAGCACCTCCAAAATTTTGTATTAACAAGTTATTAACCATATCATTTGTTAAAAACATGTTTTCCTCTGAATCAAATTTGATATCTATCTTACTGATTTTACGCTGACTATTTCGCTTTGACGAAAAAGAGTACAAGAAAATCATAGCAAAAATGATTAACACCAATCGAATAGTATGCCAATTAATTCTTCTCATGAAGCGCTTTTTTTAGATCTTTTACCAATTCACCTATGTCGCCTGCTCCAATAGTTACAAACACATCCGCATCGGAATTTTCAAAAGCCGTGAACAGCTCCTCTTTGCTGACTAATTTCTTATTCGGATTGTTAATTTTATTCAACAACCAAGTAGAATTTACACCTTCCATTGGCAATTCGCGAGCCGGATAAATTTCCAACAATAAAATCTCGTCGAATTGACTTAAACTTTCTGCAAAACCATCTACAAAATCTTTTGTTCTACTGAACAAATGCGGTTGAAAAGCAGCGATGATTTTTTTACCTGGATACAATTCACGAACCGCCTGATGCACCGCGTTAATTTCGGTTGGATGATGTGCATAATCATCAATATAAACCAATTTTTCTTCTCTAATTTGAAACGAAAAACGTCTTCTTACTCCTTTAAAACTTGCTAAAGCAGCAATGATTTTCTCATTGGAAACACCATACGATTTTGCCATTGCAAAAGCTAATAAGGCGTTTGTCAAATTGTGATGCCCTGGCAAACCAAATTTCACATTTTGAACCACTTCCGTTGGTGTTTTTACATCGAAAACATAAAATCCGTTTTCAATTCGGATGTTTTGAGCTGAAAAATCAGCATTGTTGTTAACTCCGATAGTATTTCCTTCTAATGGTAATCCTTTGATTACATATAAATTTTCCCTTGTCGTTTTAGCTGCGAATTCTCTGAATGATTCTTCAATACTTGCTGCATCACCATAAATATCTAAATGGTCGGCATCCATTGACGTTACACAAGAAACGTTAGGATGCAAATGCAAGAACGAACGATCAAATTCATCCGCTTCCACCACTGTAACCATTTTTCCTGAACCGATTAAGTTAGAATTGTAATTCTCCACGATTCCACCTAAAAAAGCCGTTACATCTACTCCACTTTCATACAAAACATGACCTAAAATACTTGAAGTTGTAGTTTTTCCATGAGTTCCAGCAACTGCAAAACAATAGGTATCTTTAGTAATAATCCCTAAAACTTCAGCACGCTTTTTAATTGTAAATCCTCTTTCGATGAAATAATTCCATTCCGAATGCGAAACTGGAACAGCTGGCGTTACGATTACTAATGTATTTTCAACATAGAAATCGGTTGGAATTAAGCTGATATTATCTTCAAAATGAATTTCTAAACCAATAGCTTGCAATTCATCTGTTAACTGCGTAGGTGTTTTGTCGTAACCCACTACTTTTTTTCCAATGTATTGAAAATAGCGTGCCAAAGCACTCATTCCGATACCTCCGATTCCGATGAAATAAACGTTATGTATTTGATTTAGGTTCATTTTCAAATTCAATTTCAAGTTCAAAAATCAATTTCAAACTTTGATTATTTACTTTTTTATTGAGCTTGTTCTTGTAGTTGAACTTACTCTTGAAATATTATTTAATTAGCTTCACTATTTCTTCAACAATATCTTTTGTTGCATTTGGCAGTGCTAATTTCTTTATGTTTTGACTTAATTCTAGTTGTTTATTTTCGTTAGAAATTAAATCGGAAAATATTGTTTCAAATTGCGTTTCTAATTCTGATTCTTTAATCAAAATAGCTCCGTTTTTATCTGAAATTGCTTTAGCGTTTTTCGTTTGATGATCTTCTGCTACATTTGGTGACGGAATGAAAATCGTAGGTTTTCCCACAATACACAATTCTGAAACCGACGATGCTCCTGAACGAGAAATAACGACATCCGCAGCAGCGTAAACTAAATCCATTCTATCAATAAATGCTAAAACAGTTACGAGTTGCGAGTTTTGAGTTGCGAGTTGTTCCGAGTTATATTTTTTATATTCGTCGAAATATAATTTTCCGCATTGCCAAATGATTTGAATGTTCTGACTCAATAGAAAATCCAATTCTTTTTCAATCAATTGGTTGATTCTTCTGGCACCTAAACTTCCGCCTAAAACCAAAAGTGTTTTTTTATTTGCATCTAATTTAAAATAAGCAATTGCTTCACTTTTACTTGCTTCGTTAATCAAATCTTCACGTACTGGATTTCCAGTTAAAATCATTTTATCTTTTGGAAAAAATTGTTCCAAATTTTCATAAGCGACGCAAATTTTATTCGCTTTTTTAGCTAATAACTTGTTCGTGATTCCTGGATACGAATTTTGCTCTTGAATTACTGTTGGTATATTCAACATTGATGCTGCTTTCAACACTGCTCCACTTGCAAAACCACCAGTTCCAATAACCACATCAGGTTTAAAACTATTGATAATTCGGAATGAATTCCACATACTTGAAAGTAATTTCAATGGAAACATTGCATTATCTAAAGTTAATTTTCTTTGAATTCCTGAAATCCATAATCCTTTGATGGCGTAACCTGCTTGAGGCACTTTTTGCATTTCCATTTTATCTTTGGCACCTACAAAAAGAAACTCTGCTTCTGGGAAACGAGATTTTAATTCGTTTGCAATCGCAACAGCTGGATAAATATGTCCGCCTGTTCCGCCTCCGCTTATTATGAATCTTGGTTTTTTCATCTTACACTCCTAAAGTCCCCTCGAGGGGACAATTATATGATTTTGCTTTTTATTTTTTATTTAAAACTGCGTTCATTGGATTTTGTCCGTTTACAAGCACATCTCCGTTTTCATCTTCAATTAAAGATTCTCTAATCGAACTTTTAATATCGTTTATTTTTTGCTGATTTTCATCGGCTTCTTTCTCTTCATTCAAAGCCACTTGCGCATCAATAATTTGCTGTAAAGCTTCATCACGTTTGCGTTTTTCTTCTAAGTCTAAAGCCACTTCTTCTTCTTTCTTAGTAACACTTAATATGATTCCGACAGCAATACATGTCATCCAAATAGAAGTTCCTCCACTACTAATCAACGGTAATGGCTGACCTGTAACTGGTAATAATTCTACAGCAACTCCCATATTCACAAAAGCTTGAAATATGATTGGGAATCCGAGTCCGATGATTAATAATTTTCCGAATAAACTAGAAGCTTTTTGAGCATTGATTACAAAACGAATCAACAATAACAAATACAATCCGATGATAGTTACTGCTCCTACTAATCCCCATTCTTCTACGATAATGGCGAAAATAAAATCGGAAGAAGATTGTGGTAAAAAATTTTTCTGAACACTCTTTCCGGCTCCCAATCCAATAACTCCACCAGAAGCGATGGCGATTTTTGCTTTTTCAATTTGGTAATCATCTTCGTTTGGCGTGTCTTTTGTAAAACGCTCAATACGTTTTTCCCAAGTACTTACCCTGCTGAAGAATTTATTATCTGGAAATGCTTTGGCTAATAATAAGAACAATAAAAGTGCAGCAATTCCCATTCCTAAAACATATCCTAAATATTTTAAAGGATATTGTCCGATGAAAATTAGCATGCAAATCATGGCAAAAATTAAGGCTGTTGTTGAAAAATTGGCTGGTAAAATCAGTACTAAAACCGCGCCAACAGGCACCCATAATTCTAAAAATGATTCCTTAAATGAATACACTTTATCGCTAACTTTTGCTAGATAGCGCGCTACATAAACCATTATTACAATAAATGCCAAAGTAGAGGTTTGAAAACTCACTCCTACAAACGGAATTTGAATCCAACGACTGGCATTTGCACCGCCAATTTCTGTTCCTTTGAGTAACGTGTAAACCAATAGCAATGCAACTAAAGGAATACCAAAAATGGATAAGGCTTTGAAATAATGATAAGGCATTTTATGAATCCAATAAATAATACCAAAACCTAAACCAACATGCACTGCGTGTTTAAATAAATGTCCGATTGTTGTTCCGTTTCCGATAACGTAAACTAAGTTAGTACTAGCGCTATACACAGGCAAAAAAGAAACTAAAGCCAACAGAAAAACTATGGCCCAAATGGTTTTATCTCCTCTTATTTTACCTATGATATCGAACATTTCTTATTTTTTAATTTTATATGAAATTGATATTTGATTTCTCCTTACGTCGAAATGACAATCAAAAATTTACAAATTATGAACGGCTTGTTTGAATTGTTTTCCTCTATCTTCGTAGTTTTCAAATAAATCGAAACTTGCACAAGCTGGTGATAATAAAACACTATCCCCTTTTTCTGCTAAACGTTGCGCCAGTTGAACTGCTTCAGACATTGAAGTGGTTTCTACCATCACATCTACCACATTATTAAATGCGTTGCTAATTTTTGTATTATCAACACCTAGGCAAACGATAGCTTTTACTTTTTCACGAACTAAAGGCATTAACTCATCGTAATCATTTCCTTTATCAACACCACCTACAATCCATACGGTTGGAGTAGTCATACTATCTAAAGCATAAAAAACCGAATTTACATTCGTAGCTTTAGAATCATTAATGTATTGCACTCCTTGAATTTTTAATACTTTTTCTAAACGGTGCTCTACTCCTTGGAAATTAGTCAAACTTTCTCTGATGGTTTGTTTTCTAATGTTCAACAATTGCGCCACAGCTGTTGCTGCCATTGCATTTTTAATGTTGTGTTTTCCTTCTAGTGCTAGTTCGTTGATTGGCATAGTAAATAATTCGTTTTTAATAGTACTGTTGATGTTGTTGTCTTTTATAAATCCTCCGTCATTTTCAGGTTTTTCTGTTAATGAAAAAGGCACTTTATTTGCTTTTATCTTATTGTTTTTTAACCAATTTTGAATCGCTTCATCTTCATTATCATAAATCAAATAATCGGCTTCTGTTTGGTTTTTTGTAATTCTAAATTTTGAATTGATATACAAACTATAATCGTAATTGTATCTATCTAAATGATCTGGACTAATATTGGTCAAAATCGCAATATGTGGCTTATAATTGATGATACCATCTAATTGAAAACTACTTAATTCTAAAACATAGATGTCGAATTTGTTTTCGGCTACTTGCCAAGCGAAACTTTTTCCAATATTACCCGCTAATCCAACATTTAAACCACCTTGTTTTAACAAATGATACGTCAAAAGCGTTGTGGTTGTTTTTCCGTTACTTCCGGTGATTCCAACCGTTGTTGCATCTGTAAATTGAATAGCAAATTCGATTTCAGAAATTACTGGAATACCTTTTTCGATTAACTTTTTTACAATCGGTGCTTTTTCGGGAATTCCAGGGCTTTTCATTACTACATCGGCATTTAGAATTAAATCTTCTGTATGCTTTTCATCTTCCCAAGCGATTCCATTAATAGTAAGAACTTCTTTATAATTTTCTTTTATTTTTCCAAAATCTGACACGAATACATCGTATCCTTTTTTCTTTCCTAAGATGGCGGTTCCTACTCCACTTTCGCCTCCGCCTAAAACTACCAGTCGCATCTTATCTTAATTTTAAAGAAACCAATGAGAAAATCGCTAACAAAATTCCGACAATCCAAAAACGAGTTACAATCTTACTTTCATGATATCCTTTTTTCTGATAGTGGTGATGCAAGGGCGACATAAGAAAAATTCTTCTTCCTTCGCCAAATTTCTTTTTGGTATATTTAAAATAACTCACTTGAATCATTACCGATAAATTTTCGGCTAAGAAAATACCGCAGATAACCGGAATTAATAATTCTTTACGGATTGAAATAGCAATTACAGCAATGATTCCACCAATAGTTAAACTTCCTGTATCTCCCATGAATACTGATGCTGGATAAGCATTATACCATAAAAATCCAACTAAAGCTCCAACGAATGCTGCAATATAAATTGTCATTTCTCCAGAATTAGGGATATACATAATATTCAAATAATCTGAAAAAATAATATTACCCGAAACGAAAGTAAAAATTCCAAGCGTAAGCACTGAAATTGCCGAAGTTCCTGCTGCTAATCCATCAATTCCATCTGTTAAATTGGCTCCATTTGAAACGGCTGTGATAATTAATATCACCATTGGAATAAAAATCAACCAAGCATAATCTTTGTAATCATCTCCCATAAATGACAACACTTCTGCATAATCAAACTCATTGTTTTTCATAAATGGAATAGTCGTAGCGGTAGACTTTTCTTGTAAATCAGCAGGTTTAATATTATTTTCAATTTTAATACGTGCTGCCATTGTATCTTTTCTAACGGTTACATCTGGACTCAAATACAAAACTGTTCCTACAATTAATCCTAAACCTACCTGACCAATTACTTTGAAAATTCCTTTTAAACCTTGTTTGTCTTTTTTGAAGATTTTAATGTAATCATCTATAAAACCAATAGTCCCCATCCATAAGGTGGTTACTATCAACATAATAATGTAAATATTATTCAATTTAGCTAACAATAAAACCGGAATTAAAGTAGCCAAGATGATAATAATCCCTCCCATTGTTGGCGTACCAGCTTTTTGGGTTTGCCCTTCTAATCCTAGTTCTCGAACCGTTTCCCCAACTTGTTGTTTTCTTAAATAGTTGATAATTTTTTTACCGTAAATGGTAGCAATTGATAGCGATAAAATAAACGCTAATGCCGAGCGAAAGGTTATATATTGAAAAACTCCTGCTCCAGGAACATCAAAGGCTTTGTCTAAGTATTGAAAAATGTAATATAACATATTTTAAAGTTTCTAGTTTCTGGTTTCAAGTGCGGGTTTATCACTAAACACGAAGCTCGGAACTCGAAACAATTATTTATTCAATTGTTGTAATAACTCCGTAACTGTTTTTAAATCATCGAAATCATGGCGAACCCCATTTATTTCTTGATAGGTTTCATGGCCTTTTCCAGCGATTAGAATTATATCGTTTGGATTTGCCAATTGACAAGCTGTTTTAATTGCTTGCTTTCTATCTAAAATGGAAATCGTTTTTTTAAAATTTTGAGGCTCTACTCCTTTTTCCATTTCTTCAATAATAGTTTCCGGATTTTCACTTCTAGGGTTATCAGACGTAAAAATGGCTTTATCGCTCATGGTTGAAGCAATATTGGCCATAATTGGTCTTTTCGCTTTGTCTCTATCGCCACCACATCCTACAACGGTAATTAATTGTTCGTTTTTAGTGCGAATATCTTCTATGGTACTTAACACATTTTCTAATGCATCAGGCGTATGCGCATAATCTACAATAGCTGTTATTTTAGAATCTGAAACTATAAATTGGAAACGTCCTGAAACACTTTCTAATTCAGAAAGTAAACGTAATGCTTCCATTTTTTCTATTCCTAATTCAACTGCAACTCCATAAATAGCTAGTAAATTATAAGCATTAAATGAACCAATTAATTTTACCCAAACTTCATTATCATTAATTTTCAACAATAAACCTGATAATTGGTTTTCTAAAATTTGGGCTTTGTAATCGGCATATGATTTTAGTGCGTAAGTTAATTTTCTTGCTTTTGTATTTTGAAGCATTACAGCACCATTTTTATCATCCCTATTAGTCAATGCAAAAGCACTTTTAGTTAAACTATCAAAAAATGATTTTTTAACATCGCGATATTCTGCAAATGAATTATGATAATCTAAATGATCGTGAGATAAATTGGTAAAAACGCCACCTTCAAACTGTAAAGCTTCGGTTCTTTTTTGATGAACACCGTGTGAAGAAACTTCCATAAAGCAAAATTCACAACCCTCTTGCAACATTAAATCTAAATATCTATTAATTGTTAAAGAATCGGGAGTCGTATGTGTGGCTTTAAATTCTTGTTCGTCAACCATAATTTTTACAGTTGATAACAATCCTACTTTGTAACCAGCTTTTTTGAATAATTGGTACAATAAAGAAGCTATAGTGGTTTTACCATTCGTTCCTGTAACTCCAACTAATTTTATGTTTTCTGAAGGATTATCATAATAATTAGCTGCCAAAAAGGCTAACGCTTCATTAGAATCTTTTACTTTAATGTAAGTAACACCATTAACTAGAACATTTGGAAATTCTTCACAAATTACTGCTATAGCACCCAAACTTAAGGCTTTTTCTATATAATCATGACCATCTGAAAGCGTTCCTTTGATGGCTACAAAAACATCATTTAACTCAATTTTTCTAGAATCGAATTCAATTTTAGAAACAATAACATCGGTAGCGCCATGAACTGCTTCAATTTGTACTTTATATAATATGTCCTTTAATTGTTTCACGATAATTCGATTATGATAGTTTGATTTTTGTTAAAAGCTTGCCCAGATGTTAATGATTGTTTTTTTACTCTTCCTACTCCAATAACCTTAACTTTTAAACCTAAATTTTCTAGCAAGGCTACAGCATCCATTCCTTCCATTCCTTTTACATTAGGAACAATTTGCTCTTCTTTTTCAACTTTTTTATAGTATTCCGAGTAGTTTTTTTCTTGCGAAACTACTTTAGCATCAATATTTTTTACGTGATTCATGGAAGGCGAATCGGTAAATATTTTTTGTGCGATTCTTTTAAAAACCGGTCCTGCAACATCAGCACCGTAATATCCAGCAGCTACATTAGGTTTATGAACAACTACTATGCAAGAATACTTTGGGTTATCTGCAGGAAAATATCCTGCAAATGAAGATGCATAGTATAATTGCGACTTGTCTTTATAATTTACTTGGGCCGTTCCTGTTTTTCCCGCCATTGAAAAATCTTTGGAATATAATTTTGAACCCGTACCTTTTTTCACCACATTCTTTAGTACTGCTTGCACTTTATTTAAAGTCTCTTGTGAACAAATTTTTGGATTTATTACTTCAGTATCGTACTTTTTAATAGTTTTATTCCATTCCTTGATTTCACTTACGAAAATTGGTTTTACCATAACACCATTATTTGCAACAGCGTTATACAAGGTTAGTGTTTGAAGTGGTGTAATTGACAAACCATATCCAAAAGCCATCCAAGGCAAAGCTACTCCAGACCAACGATTAGTTCCAGGCTGAGGAATAATAGGTATGCCTTCTCCTTTTATTGGCAACCCTAATGGCTTATTTAAACCATAGCTATTGATTCTATCAACAAACTGTTTTGGATTGTTTTTATAACTCTCATAAACCGATTGTACTAAAACCGTATTGGATGAAACTTCAAAACCTCTAGCCAACGAAATTTTACCGAAACCTCCTTTATGTGAATCTCTAACTTTTCTCTTAAAATATTCAATTTCACCACCAAAAGAATTATAAACCGTTCCGGTATCCGCTTTTTTATCATCTAAAACCGCAATTAAATCTATCAATTTAAAAGTAGATCCAGGCTCATGAGATTCCATAATTGCATAATTTTGTGTCTCATAATAAGATCCATCTTCTGCTCTTCCTAAGTTTGAAATTGCTTTGATGTGTCCTGTTTTTGTTTCCATAACCACCACACAACCATGATCGGCGCTATAGTATTCCAATTGTTTTAATAAAGCATGATGTGCAATATCTTGAATGTAAACATCTATTGTTGAAATAATATCATAACCATCTTGTGGTTCTTTTTCGTTGATATCGTTAATAGGTTTCCACTGATTTTTTGCAATTTTTTGCATCATTCTGTGGCCATTTTTCCCATTTAAATAATCACGGAAAGCGTATTCTAAACCTTTTCCATCTTCATTGGAACGCTCGTAACCTATAGTTCTTTTTGCAACTAAACCTATTGGATGTTCTCTTACAATTTTTTGTTCAATGATTAAACCTCCTTTATTAGCTCCTTTTTTAAATAATGGGAAGGATTTAATTCGCATATGTTCTGTATAGCTTAATTTTCTTGCTATAAAAACATAACGACTTTTATTAGCTCTTGCTTTTTGCAATTTTGCTTGATAATGTCCGGATGATTTTCCAAACATAACAGATAGTGAATCTGAAAGTGCTTTGATATTTTCTTTAAAAAGTTCTGATGAAGGCGCTACAGCATCAAAATAAATTGAATATTCAGGAATTGATGTTGCTAACAAACTACCATCCGCTGAATATACATTTCCTTTGTTTGCCGGGATTGTAAAATTTTTAACCGTTCTTTCTTGAGCTAACTTTCTGTAATACTCTCCTTCAACCCATTGAATATTATTAAGTTTTATCAATACAAGAACAGCCATCACGAGAAACATGAAAGCTACAAAATACATGCGGTACGATATTTTTTTATCCTCTACTGCCATATTTTTAATTTATCCCAAAAACTTTTTTTTGTTTCTTTTTTTTCTACAATTATCTTAACTGGTGGTACTTCAGAAGGAAATATTTCACGAACTTCCATTTTTTTAGCAACCGTAGATTCCATTTTTAATTTCATCAACTCTGAACGACGATCTACAAACTCAGAACGCAATTCTTTTACTTGATTATTCAATTCTGTAATTCGATAATTTTTGGCATCATATTGATGATTGTTAGCAATGGCCATCATTCCTAAGATTACTAAAAAAACGATGAATTTCCAGTTCTTAAGAGCGTCATCACTTATAAGAAATTTTGCTTTTAGTAAACTGTAGATTCCGTTTTTCATAGGTTGCTATATTTTTTCTGCTACTCTTAGTTTTGCACTTCGTGCTCTGTTGTTTATTGCTATTTCCTCTTCTGTAGGAACAATTAATTTTTCAATAATTTTGAAAGGAACTTTAAAATTTCCGAAGAAATCTCTTTCAGGCTCTCCTTCAAACATGCCGTTTCGCATGTAACGTTTTACCAGTCTATCTTCTAATGAGTGATACGAGATTACACTCAGTCGGCCTCCAGGTTTTAGAATCTCAAGTGATTGCTCTAAAAACTCTTTCAAAACATCCATTTCTTGATTGACTTCTATACGAATGGCTTGGTATATTTGAGCTAAAATTTTATTGCTTTTATGTCCAGGTAAAAATTTTGCTAACACCTTTTTTAATTCGTCTGAATTTCGAATTTCTTTATCTTTTCGAGCGGTTACGATTACGTTTGCCATAGCTCTTGCGTTTTTTAATTCGCCGTAATCAAACAAAACTCTTGCAATATCTTGTTCTTCATATTCATTCACCACGTGATATGCACTGATATCGCCTTTTTGATTCATTCTCATATCCAATTCAGCATCAAAACGAGTTGAAAAACCTCTCTCTGCTACATCAAATTGGTGTGATGAAACGCCTAAATCAGCCAAAATTCCATCTACTTGTTTGATTCCGTGGAAACGTAAAAATCTTTTTATGTAACGAAAATTCTCATTGATTAAAGTAAATCGCTCATCATCAATTGCATTTTTCAAAGCATCTAAATCTTGATCAAAGGCAAACAACTTCCCGTTTTCATTTAGTCGACTTATGATTTCTCTTGAATGACCACCTCCACCAAAAGTAACATCCACATACACACCATCAGGATGAATATTTAATCCATCAACTGTTTCTTTTAACAATACTGGATTATGATATTCCATCTTCGTCGTCATTAAAATTACCCATTACTTCTTCTGCCAAATCTGCGAAATCACCTACCGCATTTTCTATAGCATTTTCGTATTTATCTTTATCCCAAATTTCGATAATATTGATTGCTGAATTCAACACAATATCTTTTTCAATTTGAGCAAAAACTACCAAATCTTTTGGAATTAAAAGTCGCCCTGTTGCATCAATCTCTATCATTTTAACTCCCGCTGTAAATCTTCTAATAAAATCGTCATTCTTTTTATTGAAACGATTTAACTTATTGATTTTTAACATCATTTTATTCCATTCCGCCATTGGAAACAATTCCAAACAAGGCTGAAAAACAGAACGCTTCAACACGAAACCATCCTCTAAAGAACCCAATTGTTTCTTTAGTGACGTAGGTAGCATCAGCCTTCCTTTGGCATCTACTTTACACTCGTATGTTCCGATTAATGTTTTCAACTTTCTATTTCAATTAGAATATGGACAAATTTAGAAAAATTTTACCACTTTTTACCACATAATACCACTTTGTTAATAAGTTTTTGGAATTTAAAACTTGATTTTCCACTTTTAACAAAAGATTATTTGCAAAATCAAGAATCAAGAAGAATTTAACCTTAAAAATCAAGTATTAAGATTTTTACGATTTTTATTTAAAAAGGAATAAAATTGTTGATAACTAACATTTTAGAGTTTTCAAGTAACAAAAAATAACTGTGTCATTTTTTTCTTTAGATTCTTTAATAAAATAGTATATTTGTCGAGCATGAGAATTAACCCATCAAGCGGCATTTATGTTAAAAAAAGAAAAGAAATATACGTATTTTGAAGCAGGTGAAGGAACTCCTATTATCATTTTACATGGATTAATGGGAGGCTTAAGTAATTTTGACGGTGTTGCAAATTTTTTTCCACCAAAAGGTTACAAAGTTGTTATTCCTGAGTTGCCTATTTATACCCAAAACATATTAAAAACAAACGTTAAAGCATTTTCTAAATTTGTTAAAGATTTTGTTGTTTTTAAAGGATTTGACAAAGTGATTTTACTTGGAAATTCACTTGGAGGTCATATTGGATTGTATTTTACTAAAATGTATCCTGATTTAGTAAAAGCTTTAGTTATTACAGGAAGTTCAGGATTATATGAAAGTGGAATGGGCGAAAGTTATCCAAAACGAGGTGATTATGAATACATCAAAAAGAAAGCTGAAGATGTATTTTACGATCCTGCAATTGCCACGAAAGAAATTGTTGATGAAGTGTTTGCAACTGTTAACGACAGAATTAAATTAATTAAAACTTTAACAATTGCAAAGAGCGCTATACGTCATAACATGGCTAAAGATTTACCGAAAATGGCTACTCCAACTTGTATTATTTGGGGAAGAAATGACAAAGTAACTCCTCCAAATGTAGCCGAAGAATTTGATAAATTATTACCCAATTCAGAGTTGTTTTGGATAGAAAAATGCGGACATGCAGCCATGATGGAACATCCAGACCAATTTAATGAAATTTTATATCATTGGTTACAAAAGAATAACATATAATGGTTCCCCTCTTTTGGGGAATTTTATTTTATAGCATATGAAAATTAACACCGCCGAATTTATTATTAGTAATTCAGAAGTAGATAAATGTCCGAAAGAACGTTTACCAGAATACGCTTTTATTGGTCGTTCTAATGTTGGAAAGTCTTCCTTAATCAACATGTTGACCAACCATAAAAATTTGGCCAAAACCTCATCAAAACCTGGTAAAACCCAGTTAATAAATCACTTTAAAATTAACAATAATTGGTTTTTAGTAGATTTACCTGGTTATGGTTATGCTCGAGTTTCTAAAAAAACAAAAGCCGTTTTTCAACAATTTATTACCGATTATTTTGAAAGACGCGAACAACTAATTTGCGCTTTTGTATTAATCGATATTCGTTTAGAAGCTCAAAAAATTGATTTAGAATTCATGGAATATTTAGGTGAAAGCGAAATTCCGTTTGCTATTATTTTTACGAAAGCTGATAAAATTGGAAAAACAAAAGTAGCTTCTCATATTGCAGCATACAAAAAACAAATGTTAGCCAATAATTGGGCGGAGATGCCACAATATTTCATCACTTCTTCACTAGAAGCTACAGGAAGAGATTCTATTTTAGACTATATAGATCAGATAAATGAAGATATTTTTAAGAACGAAAGTTTTTAAACAAAAAGTCGCTATTACTAGCGACTTTTTTTTATGCTTTTAAATCCATCTTTTCGGCGAAATAATCACAAAAATCGCGCATAGTATCAGACATTTTCTCATCGGCAGTAGCGCGTTGAAAAGTATCTGCCATTGCTACTAACGTTTGATGAAAAAATTGTTTCATTTCGTCAACTGGCATATCTTTTGTCCATAAGTCGATTCGTAGTGTTTCTTTTGCTTTACTATCCCAAACCGATAACAACATAGCTTTGGCTTCTTCTTGTTCTACTCCGCCATCTTGCGCGGTCCATAAAAGTTTTTCAGGAACGTTATTTTCGTCTAATCCTACGGTAATTTTTATATCTGATGTTTTCATATGTTTTATTGCTTCTTTGGTTTGTATTTTGAATTATCGAAAATAGTTTTTGCATCCATAGCTAATAATTGCTCTAAAGTTACCCCTTCATTGTTTTCCATGTAACTTCTTACGATTTGCCAGCCTAACCATTGACCAACTCTTCCCGGAGTTTGGTTATCAATTTCTAAATAGAATTTTGAAAATGGAGCTGGTTTTATGAAACGTAATTCGTTTTTAGAATTTGAATCAAATAACAATTTATTTTCCACTAGATTGCTCCACATATAGTATTCATTTTCTTCACAAAACTTAATTTGTATATCGGTATAACCAATTTTATCAGCATCAGAATAAAATGGAATTAATTTGTCTTTAACATACAATTCTTTACCATAATAAATCATTGCCGAAAGCAAAGTTCTGTCTGTTGGAGCTGCAATTTTTCCATAACAAAAAGTTGAAACCAAATCGGGTAAAATTTGATTAGCCTCTAAACTTTGGCGTTTGTATTCTGGAAAATCTGAATAAAATCGATGTTCTTTACCTAAATAGCAATCCAATGAAACCAAAGCTAAAGTATCAACATAAAAAGCTTTAGCTTCAGTATCTACTTCATTTATTAAAGTAATTACTCTTGGTGTTTTAAATTTTGGAAAATAATATTGTACATATCCAAACATTTTCTCCATATCGGTTTCTAAAGCACCTAATGTTGGGAATTTTATTTGAACTTCTTTGTACAATTCTTTAAGCAATGGATCTTTTAACTTATTTACCCAAACTGAATCTGGATTACCTTCTGGAAAAAAGAAAGGATATTGCGCTTTAATTTTTGATAAATCTTCAGGTTTGGATTGATAAAAAATTTGATCAAATCGTTCTACTTTGAATTCAACTGGAATTTTTGCCACAGCCTCCTCTACTTTACTTTCTTCTTTACAAGAAAATAATGTAACAGCAATAAGGACAAATAATAATTTCTTCATATAGGGTATTTTTTATACTTTTATGGAACCAAAATTAATTTGCAAATATACAGTTATCGACTTATAAATTTTCATAAAAAAATGACAAATTCCAACAGTTTTCAGGCCGAAAAAATCAATCAATATATAGTACAATGGTTACTTGATTATGCTAATAACGCAAAAGTTAAAGGTTTTGTTGTAGGAATATCAGGAGGAATAGATAGCGCATTAACTTCTACCTTATGTGCCCAAACTGGTTTACCTACATTATGTATTGAAATGCCAATTCATCAAGCTGAAAGTCATGTAAATAGAGCTAACGAACATATTAACCAATTAAAAAATCGTTTTTCTAATGTTTTTAGTGAAAGAGCTGATTTAACTCCTGTTTTTGAATCATTTAAAAATCAAGTGCCTTCTAGTGAAAATGAAGCAGTATTAAACTTATCATTAGCCAATACACGAGCTCGCTTACGTATGACTACTTTATACTATTTTGCAGGATTACATGGATTTTTAGTTGCCGGAACCGGAAATAAAGTAGAAGACTTTGGTGTTGGTTTTTTTACAAAATATGGTGATGGAGGCGTGGATATTAGTCCGATTGCCGATTTAGTGAAAAGTGAAGTTCGTTTACTAGCCACATATTTAGAAGTCCCAGAAAGCATTTTAAAAGCCAAACCAACAGATGGGTTATTTGGAGACGACAGAAGTGATGAAGATCAAATAGGTGCAAATTATGATGAATTAGAATGGGCAATGTATCAAATGGAGAATGGAAAAACCATTGGAAATTTTTCTGGCAGAGAAGCAGAGGTTTTTAAAATCTATAAAAGATTAAATGAAATTAACCAACATAAAATGAATCCGATTCCAGTTTGTACAATTCCAAATGATTTAAAAATATTTCCAAAAGATTTAAAATTTTTGTAAAAAAAATCCACATAATATCTATTTTTTTTATTAACTTTGAGAGTATAAGTATTTAATTTAAACTTGTTTAGTTATGATTAAGGTATGTATCGCAGACAGTTTCCCTGTTGTGATTGAGGGCTTGCAATCTTATTTGCAAAATAACTCAAACATAGAAATTATTGGAACTGCAAAAAATTTAGAATCTCTACTCACAATTCTAGACAACAAACGATGTAATGTTGTAATTCTAGAGGTTGAATTAGATGGATTATCAAGTATTAGGGACATCAAAAATTTACTAAAGGATTTTCCAGAAATTAAAATTATTTTATTTACTAGAGTTTCAGAACAAATGTATGGCCCTACGGCAATTAAAACAGGTGTTTCTGCTTATGTATCTAAAAACAGTTCATTAAAAGACTTAGAATCTACTATTTTAAAAGTTGTTGATGGCAATGTCATATTTAGTGAAACCGTAAGAAAAAGTATGGAAATACTTAGTAAAGGGAAAAAATCTGAACGATTGTTTAAAAAGCTATCTACAAGAGAAATTGAAGTTTTGCGTTACCTAAATAATGGTAAAAAAAACAAAGAAATTGCTCAAATTTTAGGTTTAGATGAAAAAACAATTAGTACCTATAAATTGAGATTATTAGCAAAACTAAATGTTACAAACTTGGTTGACTTACTTAAAAAAGCTAAAGATTTAGATATTATTTAATTATATCTAGACAATACCCTACCTAAGTTTTTTGAGAAGATATGCGTTAACCCTAAATACGCTACAACCATTTCAAGTGTTTCTGAATTATCAGAGTTTGAATCTGTTGAAATAGAATTTTTTAAATCGTCTATAATATTATTTACTAAGTACCAGCGCAATGTAATTATTGTCTCTGTTACATATTGGCTAATAGTAGCTTCTTTTTGTTTTACGTAAATTTGCTGCACTTCCCAATTGTGTAAAACCTCACGTTCTTCATTCATAAGAATTGTGGTAACTTCTTGTGCTAATTCTTCAGGAAGCTGCATCAAATATTTATCTAGTTCAAATGTATCGTTTTCATTAAAATACGCAATTAAATGATTGTAAATTGCTTTAAAAATTGGATTTGCTAATTCAACCTCATCTTCTTGCAAACTCATATAAATGCGTTGATATACTTTATACGTATTCAACTCTTTAACCTCAACCATTTCCCCTTCTTCATTTTGCGCTAAAATAGTATCTTCAAATTCAGTTTCTTTATCACCATATAATAACAAAATCTGAATTATTTTTTGTTCTAACTCATACTGAATATCAACTTTAGTTGTGGGTTGCGAAACATCATTCTTTACTACTTCAAAAGCTTTTTGCTCCTCTTTGTTTTGTTTATTAGCTTCAGCTAAATCTTTTTTTACTAATTGCGCTAATGTATTAAAAAGTACATCTTCTGAGATATCCATAATTCTGGAACACTCTTTAATGTATACTTCTCTTTTAATTCGATCTGGAATTTTTGAAATACTCACCACCATATCTCGAATCAAATCTGCTTTTTTTATAGGATCATTCTTTGCTTCTTGCATTAACACAGAAGCTTTAAACTGAATGAAATCTTTAGCATTTTCTTCGAAATACAACAACAGATCTTCATAAGAAGTTTTTCGAGCAAAACTATCTGGATCATCTCCATCAGGGAACGTACAAACTTTTACGTTCATTCCTGCTTCCAAAATCAAATCAATTCCTCGAATTGAAGCACGAAGTCCTGCAGCATCACCATCAAAAAGCACGGTAATATTTGGCGTTAAACGATTGATTAGTCGAATTTGATCAGGTGTTAAAGCTGTTCCTGAAGAAGCTACAACATTTTCAATTCCAGCTTGATGCATTTGAATGACATCGGTATAACCTTCAACTAAATAACAATTATTTAGCTTAGCGATAGCTTGCTTCGCATGGAAAATTCCGTATAAGACTTTACTTTTATGGTAAATATCACTTTCTGGTGAATTTAGGTATTTTGCCGCTTTTTTATCATTGGTTAAAATTCGACCACCAAAACCCAAAACACGACCACTCATACTGTGAATTGGGAACATCACACGACCTTTGAATCGGTCGAATTGTTTTTCCTCTTTTACAATAGAAAGACCTGTTTTTTCTAAATATTCTAATTTATAACCTTTACCCAGAGCTTCTTTAGTAAAAGCATCCCAAGATTCAGGAGAATAACCCAAACCAAATTTCTTAATCGTATCAGAAGTAAATCCTCGTTCTTTAAAATAAGATAACCCAATAGCTTTTCCTTCTTCAGTATCTAATAAGGTGTGATGAAAATATTTTTGAGCAAATTCAGAAACCAAATACATACTTTCCTTTTCATTGGCTTGTGCAACATCTTCATCCGTTTGAACCGTTTCTTCAATTTCAATATTATACTTATTGGCTAAGTATTTAATGGCTTCTGGATACGTAAAATGTTCGTGCTCCATTAGAAACGTTACTGCATTTCCACCTTTTCCAGAAGAAAAATCTTTCCAAATTTGCTTTACAGGAGAAACCATAAATGAAGGTGATTTCTCATTAACAAATGGCGACAATCCTTTTAAATTACTTCCAGCGCGTTTTAACTGAACAAAATCACCAATTACCTCCTCTACTCGGGCGGTTTCAAATACTTTCTCTATGGTGTCTTTTGATATCAATTTAGATTTTCAGATTTTGGATTTTCAGATTTTGGAAAAGAATTCAAAGTTACAAAGTTAATCGATAAAAATCATTCGTAAACAAAAAAAGCACTTCAAATAAATGAAGTGCTTTTTTAAACAGAGAATCTAACCTAACCCTAAATTTAATTAAAATCAAAGCGTATTCCTAATGAAACGTTGTTTTGATCTATATTATTGTTCTTAAACATTGGATTTAAATCATATTTAACATATAGGCTGGTAGATTTGTATCCAACATAGGCACTAAGTCCATAAGTAAAATCGTTTACATTAAAATCCGCTTTTGTTCTTTCTCTCACTTTTCTTCCTTCAGTTTCATATCTAATAAATTGCTTAGAATTTGTGTTAACTCCAGCAAATCCGCCTAAACCAAATCTAAAACCTTGATGTGATTTGAATATTTTTTTTCCAACTTTTTCTTCTGTTTTTGAAAAATCAAACTCTAAATGAAGGGGTAAAACAAAATAGACATTTTTAAAATAAGTATGATTATCTTTTAAGTCGATTGGATATATTTCTAAAACCGTTTCACTTCCTGTGTCTACAAAAACTCTATTGCCGGTTGCATGCAACATATTGTATTGAAAACCTAAACCATATTTTAAATGCAATAAATTAGAATTTTGACTTAATCTTGTATTTAATGTTAAACCCCATTCATAAAAAGTTGAACGTAAATAACCAAAATCGGAATTTGCTATAGCACTATTAGTAACTAAATTATTGAAACCTGTAGCAAAAACAAATTGCGTGGTTGTTCTTTTTTCTCCATCGTTATTTATTTTATAGTTATTTTTATATCCTCCAGGAATCGATATTGAATGTTTTTTTTTAATTATTGAATCTGAATAAATAATTCTACCTTCAACTTTATCTTGTACCAATTGTGCTAATTTTGCTTCTTCAATTGCTACTTTGGTTTCGATATTTTTTGCGCGTTCTTCAGCAATTTTTAGTTTTAACTCTTGTCCTTTTTCAGCAGATATTTTCCCTTCTTTTACTTGCAAATCGATTGCTTCGATTTCTTTTTTTAATGCATTTTTTTCTTCAGTAGTAATTGTTTCGATATTTGAAGCAATTTCTTTTGCTTGTTGCTCAAAAGTTTTTTCTTGCGCAACGGCTTTAGTCAATAAACTAAAGACAATAACGATTGTGTACAAAATAATTTTTTGCATGACTGTTTGATTTTTAATTAATGATGATTTTTGTTTATTCGTAATTTCTATTGGCTAATGCTGATTTAGCATCTTGAAATTTTTTAGTCAATTTTTCTAAAGTTGTTTCTTTGTGAGTTTCATCTAATTCTTTTTCAACGTTAGTAAGTAAAGAATTAGCATCTATTTTCATTCTGTTTTTTGAAATAATTTTATTTTCAGATGTGTTTGTCTTTTCACCAGATTGAACTTCAGCTAACAAATCCTCTGGAGAAACGTATTTGAAAGTGTTGGGTGATGGGTGTTGGGTGATGGGTGTTGGGTTTTCTTGAATAATATTTTTCTCCTTCATCAATTCTTCAGTTTTAACTGGTTTTATATTTCTTAATTCTTTCTTTGAATAATTTACTTCATTCTGAACTAAAACAGGTTGCTCTTTTACAATGGAAATTTCATCGATTTTAATGGTTTTAACAGTATCTAGTTCTTCCTTGATGGTGGTAACAATTGGTGTTGAATTATTAATTTCGGTTGTTTCGTTTGAATTGAAAAGGAAAAATCCCAATCCGAAAAAAAACAGCATAGAAGCAGCCACAAAAAACCAACCATAACCTTTCTTTTGCTTTTTTTCTTCTGAAACCGTAAGCATTGCATCTAAGCGATCCCAAGCTTGAGCAGTAGGCTGAATTTCTCTAGCATTCAGCTTATCTTTGATTTGATTATCTAATTTATTTGGTTCCATTGAGTTTCTTTTTTAATTCGGTAATTTGTTGTTGCAATAACTTTCGAGCGTGTGATAATTGCGATTTTGATGTTCCTTCGCTTATTTTAAGCATTTCAGCTATTTCCTGATGTTTATAACCTTCAATTGCATACAAGTTAAACACCATTTTGTAACCATCAGGCAAATTGTCAATCATGTTTTGGATGTCATCTACTGAAAAATCTTCCATTTCATAAACTGATTCATTTTCGCTTATAGTAACATCTTCAATATCTTGGTGATTAAAATTGTTTTTTTTCACACGAAGAAAATCGATACATTCATACACCATTATTCGCCTAATCCAACCTTCAAAACTACCTTTGTGTTCGAAATTTTTTAAATTGGTAAACACTTTCATAAATCCGGTAATCATTACATCTTCTGCATGATGTATGTCCTTAATGTATTGACGACACACACTTAACATTTTAGAAGAAAACTTGGCATAAATCTGCTGTTGTGCTTGTCGATTGTTTTCGACAGCCAACTTAATGAGTTGTTTTTCTTCTTGATGTAATTGAATTACTTTCATTCTAAAGTTCAATGTCAAATTCAAAAATCAACTTCAAATTTAATATAATTGAAAAATTGTTTTTGATCTTGTACTTGTTATTGAATTATTGCCTCTAATTATAAAGACGAGATTGCATTTAAAATGGTTGTATGAATAAAAAAATTTATTTAATTTTTTGTGAGATATATTTTTTAGGAGACAAACCGGTAAAACTTTTAAAACAAACGGAAAAATAAGAAGTAGAATTAAAACCAGATTCAGATGCTAAAGTATCTACGTTAATTTCTCCTGCTTCAATGAGTCTTATTGCATAATTAAGTCTAATTTCTCTTATATAGGTAGAAACATTAACTTTTTTATCCTTTCTAATTTTTTTATCTAATGTAGATTTGCTAACAAAAACCTCTTTAGCAAGTTTTTCAATGGTTATATCTGTTTTTATATTGGTAATAATAATTTGATTAATTCTGTCAAAAAAGTCGCTCTTTCTAGATTTTAAAGAGATTTTTGAGACAGGACTTTGAGACTGATTAATTACCTTTTGTTTATAATCTAAAAAGTTTTGAATTTTAAGTACTAATTCTTGAATTTTAAAGGGTTTATTTATAAAATCATTAACTCCATTTTGTAGTTGTTTTATTTTACTTTCAAATGACAAATCTGCTGTTATCATAATGAAAGGAATTTGATCAAACTTTCTAAAATTTCTAATTTTTAAAAATAATTCCTCACCAGACATTATAGGCATCATCAAATCGCAAACAATTATTTCGGGTAATTGACTATCTAAATATTGTAATGCTTCTACACCATTTTTAGACCAGTGAACTTCATAACCATTTACCACTAATAGTTCAGACAAAGTTTGCCCTAATGACAAATCATCTTCTACTAACAATATGGTTCTATTTTTTTTCATGTAGTAAAATTACTTCATATTTTTTTAAATTATAAGTAATTATGTTTAACTCATAAGTAATAACAATTTGTTATAAAATTTAAAAAAATAAATTTGGCTCACTATAAAAAAATAACTTTTAAATTAACCCTAAAAAATGAATTACTCTTGTTGTAATAACAACATTGATTACCAATTATTTATTAATGATTACAATCTAAAAGAAATTGACTCTTTAAAAGTACAAAGAAAAAAGAAAAAATCATATTTGAATTCTATGATTCTTTTACATTTATTTTTTTTTTGTTTAAATATTATTAATTTCAAATGGATGTTTTTTCTAACTTATTTGACTTTTTATTTGTTATGTTTTTTGTTTTGTAATCAATATGCGTTTTATATTAAATTTAGTTATAAAAACGAAATAAAAAAATTAAACATCCATCCTAAAGAATATGAACTATTTGTTGAACTAGAAAATAAATTACATTCAAATAAATCAATCCCTACAAAATTTAAAAATGAATCATTTATTAAAAGCTATATCTGAAGCCAATAATATTCTTCTTAAAGAATCTGATATACACAAAGCACTTCAAGGTTGTATTACTGCATTGGGTAGTAACATTCTCATCGACAGATGTTACATATTCAAAAACGAAATAAATAACGAAGGAGTTACTATTCTAAACTATGAATACGAATGGTGCAAACCTGGCGCAATTCCTTTTATTGGAAGTCCAGAGTTAAGCGGACATACGTATGAAGCCTTTCCGGGTTTATACGAACCTCTATCTAATAATTTACCTTTTTACGGACTAGTTAAAGAAAGCACAAACGAGTTCTTTAAAGAAATTATGGAAATGCAAGACATAAAAGCATATCTTTTTACTCCTATTTTTTCTAATAATAGTTTTTGGGGTTGGATAGGATTTGATGATTGTGAAAATGAACGTATTTGGCTTGAAGAAGAAGTTAATGCACTTCATACTGTTGCACACAATATAGGTTTAAGACTTAACCAAAATAAAGTAAGACTTGATTTAGAAAACACTTTAAATGAGTTAGACTTTTACATGAAAAGCTCTAAACAAGCTAAATGGGAATGGAATATTATTACAAACAAGGTTAAATTCTCATACAACTGGTTTGGAATGTTAGGCTATAGTGATGAAGAACTACCTCATACATTTGAAACATGGGAAACTAAAATACATCCAGAAGATTTAGATGCTGTTAAGTCAAATTTAAACAACTATATCAACAATCAATCAGATAAGTACGAAGGAATTGTTAGATTACAACATAAATCTGGAAATTATGTTTGGATAAAATATTCTGGAATATTAATTGAAAATGATTTTGGAATACCAGAAAGAATAATTGGAACTCATATTGATATTAGTGAAATTAAAAATAAAGAAATTGAATTAGCTAAACAAAGAAATGAATACGATCATTTAGTAAACAATTTAGCTGAAATTATTTTTAAAACAGATTTAGAAGGAAACTTAATATTCATCAACCATCAATGGGAAGCAATATCAGGTCATAAAATAGAAAACTGTATTGGAACCAGTATTTTTAATTATTTAGAAAATTTCAATATTTCAGATATTAATGAATTATTTACTCATCCAAACAAAACGATTAGTACTGAAACCCAATTGATTAAAAAAAATAATGAGAAAATTTGGGGATTAATTATTTTAAGTATTGATTTCAATGTAAGTACAAATGAAAAAATTATCATTGGAACAATTACTGATATTAATGATACCGTTAATTTTAAAAATCAGTTAGAAATTTCGGAACAAAAATATCGATTCATAGCTAATAATACTTCCGATTTCATCATGCAACATCTTATTGATGGAACTATTACATATGCTTCTAACGCAGCAGAAAAAATTACTGGATACACTGCGGAAGAACTTATTAACAAAACTCCTTATCAATTTATTCACCCAGAAGATGTTGAAAGAGTTCAAAAACAAAACGCTAAAATAGCGGAAAATAAAAATGAAATCTTAACCTTCCGTTTTAAAAAGAAAGACGAGAACTATATATGGCTTGAAACTTATTCTAAAACTATTTTAGATAGCAACAATGAAATTGTAGGTTTTCAAACTTCTAGCAGGGATATTTCAAAAAGAATTGAGGATAAAGAAAACATTCAACAAGCTTTAAACAAAGAAAAAGAATTAAGTGAGTTAAAATCTGGATTTGTAACTATGGCTTCTCATCAATTTAGAACACCATTATCTGTTATATTTTCCAATGTTGAATTATTAAATCATAAGATAAATACAAACAACACCTACCAAAAAGAGGAGATAGAACGCATAACCAGTCGTATTTCAAATGAAGTAAACAGAATGACTGAATTAATGAATAACATCTTAGTTTTTGGTGCTTACGAATCTAAAAATTTAAAAGTAGAAATAAAAGAATTCAACTTAAACCATTTTATAGATAACCTTATTGAAACCTATTTCAATAACGAAAAAGATGGAAGAAAAATCATAGTTGAAAAAGAAGATTACAACAAAAATATTCAATGTGATGAAAGTTTGCTGACTCACATATTAAATAATTTAATTTCAAACGCTTTTAAATACTCGGTAGGCAGTAAAAATCCAATCATAAAAATAAACTATTTAGAGAGCCAATTTAAAATTGACATCATTGATTTTGGAATTGGAATACCTGAATTAGAAACAAAACATCTTTTTCAGTCTTTCTATAGAGGAAGCAATACTTCTACAATAAAAGGTTCTGGATTAGGACTAATTATTGCAAAACAATTTACAGAATTATTAAATGGTTCAATTTCTATTGACAGTAAAGTTAATGAAATTACAACCGCTACTCTCTTAATACCATATAAACAAAATTAACAAACACTATAAACTATAAAAAAATGGACAAATCTCTACAAGCATTCCTAAACTATTACAATGATTTTATCAAACAAAAAGGATTTGAACCGTCAGCTTATGATGTGAATTTTTGGGTAATTAATTATTTTAATACCAAGAAAGTAAACAAAAGTATGAGAAATCAAAAATTAGCTAGAAGCAACTAATCTTATTTTTTACGTTCTATAACGTAATTAACCATTAAAGTAAGCGAGGCTTTGTATGGACTAGATGGAAAATCTTCTATTAAATGCAAAGCTTCTTGCTGAAATTGGATCATTTTTTCTTCAGCATAAGTTAATCCGTTTTTGTCTTTTACAAATTGAATAACTTCTTTTACCCGTTTTTTATCTTTGTTATGATTTTTCACGGAATTGATTACCCAACTTTTCTCTTTAGCAGAACAATTATTTAAAGCATAAATCAAAGGCAATGTCATTTTTTGCTCTTTGATGTCAATCCCTGTTGGTTTCCCAATGGCATCCTCTGTATAATCAAACAAGTCATCTTTTATTTGAAATGCCATTCCAATAAGCTCTCCAAATTTTCGCATCTTTTCAACCAAAGCAACATCATCTGGAGCAACAGAACAAGCACCAAGCGAACAACAAGCAGCAATTAAGGTAGCCGTTTTTTGACGGATGATTTCATAATAAACGTCTTCTGTAATATCTAATCTGCGGGCTTTTTCAATTTGAAGTAATTCGCCTTCACTCATTTCGCGAACGGCAACCGAAATAATTTTTAGTAAATCGAAATCATTATTATCTATTGAAAGCAATAATCCTTTTGACAATAAATAATCACCAACTAAAACCGCGATTTTATTTTTCCATAAAGCGTTTAATGAGAAAAAACCACGACGCTTGTTGCTATCATCAACTACATCATCATGTACTAAAGTTGCGGTATGAATTAATTCAATCACCGAGGCACCTCTATATGTTCGCTCATTAACAACTCCACCCGAAATCATTTTAGCCGTTAAAAAAACAAACATAGGTCGCATTTGTTTTCCTTTTCGGTTAACAATATAATGCGTAATTCTGTTTAATAAAGCCACTTTTGAAGACATAGAATCGCGAAACTTCTCTTCAAAGAGTTCCATTTCAGTTGCGATGGGTAGCTTTATTTGTTCGGTTATTTTCATTGAGATACCAAAAGTACAAAAACAATTGCTAAAGGCAAAAAATTAGATTTTGAAATGAAAAAAGTTTGATTTGTTTATGATTTATTGGCTAACTGACCACAAGCGGCATCAATGTCTTTTCCTCTACTTCTTCTTACTTTTGCCACAATATTGTTTTTTTCTAAAGCCAAAATATAAGCATTTGTAGCTTCTTCAGATGCTTGCTGAAAGATGCCATCATCAATTGGATTGTATTCAATAAGATTGACTTTACATGGCACATATTTACAAAATTTCACCAAAGCATCAATTGATTTTTTATCATCATTGATTCCTTTCCAAACTACATATTCGTATGTAACTTTGCTTTTTGTTTTTCTGTACCAATATTCTAAACTTTCACGCAAATCAGTTAATGGAAAATTTTTAGTAAACGGCATAATTTCATTCCGAATTTCTTCAACTGCGGAGTGCAAAGAAACTGCTAATTTGAATTTTACCTCATCATCTGCCATTTTTTTAATCATCTTTGGAATACCCGAAGTAGAAACTGTGATACGTTTTGGTGACATACCCAAACCTTCAGAAGACGTAATCATATCAATTGCTTTCATAACGTTAGGATAGTTCATCAAAGGCTCACCCATTCCCATGAAAACGATATTGGACAAAGGTCGGTCATAATACAAACGACTTTCGTTATCAATAGCGGCAACTTGGTCGTAAATTTCACCAGGTTCCAAATTACGCATTCGCTTTAATCGAGCAGTAGCACAAAAATTACAATCTAAACTACAACCTACCTGCGAAGAAACACAAGCCGTAGTTCGAGTTTCAGTAGGAATTAATACCGACTCAACTACTAAATCATCATGCAAACGAACGGCATTTTTAACAGTTCCATCCTCGCTACGTTGCATGGTATCAACTTTAATGTGATTGATTACAAAATTAGCTTCTAACATGGCGCGAGTTTCTTTAGATACATTTGTCATATCTTCAAAAGAATGAGCTCGTTTTTGCCATAACCATTCATACACTTGATTGCCACGAAAAGCTTTATCGCCATTAGAAACGAAGAAATTTCGTAATTGTTCTTTAGTTAGTGCTCGTATGTCTTTTTTCTCAATTTGCATGGTGCAAAAGTAATGAATTTAGAAATTAGAAATTATAAAATAGAAATTAGAAGAGTTGTAATTTGTATTTTTGTTACAAATTTAATTTTATCATGCATTTCATATCAGAAGATTTAGAAGACTACGTTGCCAAACATTCTCAGCCAGAACCAGAATTGTTAGCAAAATTAAACAAAGAAACCTATCAAAAAATTATGCAACCACGAATGTTGAGTGGTCATTTTCAAGGTAGGGTTTTGAGTATGCTTTCTAAAATAATTCGTCCAAAGCACATTTTGGAAATTGGTACTTATACAGGTTATGCTGCTTTATGTTTAGCAGAAGGATTAGCTGAAAACGGAACTTTGGACACCATTGATATTGAAGAAGAATTGGTTGATTTTCAAAGAAAATACTTTGATGCTTCGCCATGGAAAGACCAAATTTTTCAACATTTAGGTGACGCTGTTGAAATTATCCCTACACTAAACAAAAAGTTTGACTTGGTTTTCATTGATGCTGATAAAGAAAATTATGTAAATTATTTTCACTTGATTGTTCCGATGATGAACAAAGGCGGCATTATTTTATCGGATAATGTGTTATGGAGTGGAAAAGTACTAGAAGAAGTAAAACCAAATGACAAAAGTACTCCCGTTTTATTAGAATACAATCAATTATTAAATACAGATTCAAGAGTTGAAACCGTTTTATTACCGATACGTGATGGTTTAACGGTTAGTCGAGTTTTATAGTTCAGTTGCGGTTTTCAAATTATATTTTTTCCCAAAATACATAAACAATTTGTAAAACACATAACCAAAAGCACCACCAAATAAATAACCTGTTAAAATATCACCTGGATAATGCAATCCAAGATAAATTCTACTGTAGGCAAAAACTAATGGAAATAAGAATAACAGATAGGTAAACTTATAGTATTTTCTGATTATTAAAAAAATAAACATAGTTGATGCCATAGAATTAGCAGCATGACCTGAAAAAAAACTAAACGATTTTCTTGTTATTACCTTACGCATAATCCCATCAAATTCTGGATTATTACAAGGTCGCAAGCGTTCAAAAAAATATTTGAATAGGTTTGTTATTTGATCTGTAAAAGTGATTAAAACCGCTAAAAAAAGAATTAAAATCCCAAAATTTTTCCAACCTATTTTTTTTTGAATTAGATAAAAAACAACAAGAAAAAAGGGAGCCCAATTAAATTGCTTTGTAATAATTTCCCAAAAACCATCAAAAGGTTCTGAACCTAATCCGTTCAAAAAAAGGAATAATTCTTTATCTAAATTAATTAAATGTTCCAATACTATAATTGTCTTTTAACGGGTCCGGTAATATTTTCAATATCCTCTTTTACTTGTTCAATAGGATTTTGAACCTCTAAATCAATATTTTCTAAAGGATTTACCATTTTAGTAATTCCTTCTTTTGCTTTTGCTATTTCTTCAGAAACTCCACCAGTTAATGTATTCATATCTAAACCGGCATCCTGAGTCCCTTTATGGATTTCATTTTTAATTTCGTTTGTGGCATTTTTTAATTGCGCCATTCCTTTGCCTAATGCACGAGCAATATCAGGAATCTTATCTGATCCAAACAACATTAATACAACTAAAATGATGAAAAAAAACTCACCTCCACCTATTCCAAACATAGTTTATTTTTGAAAATTAACTTCGCAAAGTTACAAAGTTTTACCCCTATTTATCTTAAAGTAATCAAAAAAAAGACTATCCGAAGATAGTCTTTAGTTTTACTTTTTATCTATAGTATCAAATTTTGAAACCATTTCACCTTTTGGCCAATAATTATTTTCTACATCAATATCTGCAGTTTCTAATTTTGGATCCAATTGAATTTTTACCACTTTTTTATCTGAAGCAAAAACTCTTTTAGCTGTTTCGTTGTTTCTTCTCCAAATTTGAGCTGGGAATTTATGAATTTCACTTGTTCCATCTTCAAATTGAAGTTCAACAATAATAGGCATGATTAATCCTCCTGGCTTTTCAAATTCTACTTCATAGAAATATTTAGGCGATTTTAGAGCATTCTTTTCTTCTTCAGAATAATTTTTATCCAAATAATCAGCTAGCGCTTGCACATTTTTAGGATCAAATCCTTTCTTTAATTCAGGATTAAAATCTGGCGTATCTTCAGCTACTAAAAACAACATTGGTTCACCATCACTAATTTTTCTTCCTCTTCTATTGAACATTGCTTGTGTTTCTTTTGAAGCTTCAGTAGAAACAAAATATTGTTTAACCGATTTTACCCCGATATCTGTATAATCTGTAGAATAGAACCAACCTCTCCAAAACCAATCTAAATCAACCGCTGAAGCATCTTCCATTGTTCTAAAGAAATCTTCAGGTGTTGGGTGTTTAAATTTCCAACGATTTGCATATGTTTTGAAGGCATGGTCAAATAATTCTCTTCCCATGATAGTTTCTCTTAAAATATTCAATCCAGTTGCTGGTTTACCATACGCATTAGCTCCAAAATTGTAAATATTTTCAGAGTTTGACATAATAGGTTCTAAAAACTTTTGATTTCCTTTCATGTAAGGCACTATGTTTTTAGCCGGACCTCTTGTTGCAGGAAAGTTTGGATCAAATGAGGTTTCTGTTAAATATTCTAAGAATGTATTTAAACCTTCGTCCATCCATGACCATTGTCTTTCATCAGAATTTACAATCATTGGAAAGAAATTATGTCCCACTTCATGGATAATAACTCCCAACATTCCGTATTTGATTCTATCACTTACAAATCCTTTTTCATCTGGTCGGCCGTAGTTCCAACAAATCATTGGATACTCCATACCTTGGTCTTCAGCTGAAACAGAAACTGCTTTTGGATAAGGATAATCAAATGTAAAATGAGAATATGTTTTTAATGTATGAGCAACGGCTTTTGTAGATAAATCTCCCCATAGCGGATTTGCTTCTTTTGGATAAATCGAAATTGCTAATGGTTTGTTTGTAGGTAAATCAACCGCCATTGCATCAATTATGAATTTTCTTGAAGTAGAAAAACCAAAGTCACGCACATTTTGAGCTTTAAATTTCCATGTTTTCTTTTGTTCTGAGAAACCTTTTTCTGCAGCGATTGCTTCATCTTGGGTTACAATAACAACTGGTTTATCAAAAGTTTTTTCAGCTAATTGCCATCTTTTCACTTGTTCTGCTGTAAATACTTCGCTTCTATTTTGCAAAACTCCTGTTGCCTCCATTACGTGATCAGCAGGAACTGTAATACTTACATCATAATCTCCAAAAACTAAAGCAAACTCTCCTCTACCCCAAAATTGCATATTTTGCCATCCTTCAACATCATTATAGACAGCCATTCTTGGAAAAAATTGTGCCATTACATATAAACGGTTCCCATCAGGAAATTGTTCGTATCCTGAGCGACCATTTTTAGCACCTTCCATGTAATTTACAATATTATACCACCATTTAATAGAGAATGAAATTTTTTCTCCATTTTTTAATGGCTTAGGCAAATCGATACGCATCATGGTTTGATTGATGGTATATTTCATTGCATTTCCTTTAGCATCTTTTACATATTCAATGTTAAAACCTCCTTCAAAAGGTTTATCCATATATTTTTTTGTAAAATTGCTAACGGTAATTGCCTTATCCATATTTTGACTTTCCACTAATGGAGTCTTAGAATCAGGTCTTTCAATATTTTGTTCTAATTGCACCCATAAATATTCTAATGCTTCAGGTGAATTATTATAGTAAGTAATTGTTTCAGAACCATATAATTTTTTATTCTTATCATCCAATTCCAGATTCATTTTATAATCTGCTTTTTGTTGATAATACGCTGGACCTGGCGCTCCAGATGCAGTTCTAAACATATTAGGAGTAGCCATTTCGTCATACATTTGACGGAATTTATTCTCGTTATAATGTCCAAGATCTCGCTTTTTCTCATCTGATTTTACATCTTGAGCAAAAGCTCCATAAGACATCAATAAAGATAGAAAGGCGCTTAAAACAATTGATTTTTTCATAAATTGAATTCTTTTAATAGTCTATTTTTTGATTGGTATCACTATTAGTAAACAAAAAACTATTTTTGTTACTGTTAATATTCAAATGAACAATATTTTGTTGTTCTTTATAAATATCGGTTAGTAATGAATTAAAGATTTCGAAGGTATTTATTTTTTTTGAAATTACAATTTTAGAGTAAACAATTAACACATCTCCTTCAACTTCTCTTGTTAGATATTCAATATTTTGGGCTTTTTTATTAATTGAAATTTTAATCTTTTCCTTAATATATTCTTGAATCAAAACATCCGCATTTTCAATTTCTCTTGACGAATTTAGATATAATTTCTTCTTAAATTTTTTCTCCAATGCTTTTTCAAGATCATCAATAAAGATTCGAGATGTGATTTCTACACGTTTCTTATTGGGCACATAATCTATTTGGGTTACAGATACATAAAACTTATGCCAAGCAAACGAACACAAAATAACCACCAAAAATAATGGAAGAGTAAACCGTAGTAATTTCTTTTTCATTTGGTAAAAATAATAATTATTCGGTTTGTATTACAGAATTAAACTTTTTAGCCTGAGTTGTTAAATATTCTATCAATTGAATTTCATATTCAGGCTTTAAAAAAAGAGACAAATCATTTAGAGGCATTTCTGCGAATTGAAGAAAAAGAGGAATTTCTTCATGCTTAATTTGTAATGTTTCAACAAAAAAATTGTGAGCAAAACGTTCAAACATATGATCTGAAAATGATTTCGATTGAATATCTTTTTTTCTTCGCTGTTCAAAAACTTGTTCTGAATGTTTTTTAGAATTGTCTTTACTAGTAAACAAACTAACAATTCCTGCTCCAATTGCTAAAAAATTAAAGTTTGACCCATTTGGAGCAAACTGACTTGGCATTACAGTATTTACTGGAGTTCCTATACGAACGTCATCTTCATAATGCATCACCTTTCTAGCATCTATTTTTGTAAATCCTTCTCCATAAACTTGAATTCTTTTTATATCAACTTCTACAATTCCAGTCAAAGTATAAGGAGTAATCTCTATTTCATTTAATTCTGTAATGTTTGTTTTTAGACGTATTTCTAATTCTTCTAACCAAAAATCTTTATGAGTTAATACATATTTCTTTGACTCATAAGATATCCCTTGAATATAAAGGGTATCTGTAGCTCTAGCTTTTATAGAAAATTTACCATCAGCATTCGTTACCGCTCCAACATTTGATGTTATATTATAAACCGTTAGATTTTCAACCTCTAAAGAATCTGCAACAATTTTTCCATTCAACACTTTCCTTTCGATATGCTGAGCAAACATGAGTTGGCTTACCATTAATAATAGGATGAGAACAAAATTATTTTTCATTTTGCTTATTTTTTAATAGTTCCGATTCTTTTAATTTTAAATACTCAGAAGCTAATTCAGACAAAATAAAAGTAGCCATTGTCTTGTTCTTGTCTTTCATTGCTCTAGTATATTTTTCATTTTCTACAATATAAAACAAGAAACCATCAACATAATCTTCGGGAATATTAAGTGTTTCTGTAAAATATTTTCTATCAAAATAATCAGAGGTTTTAGCTTGAAGTATTTCCTTTCGTTCAACAACTAACTCTTTTTTTAACATTGAGGTTCTCCCACTTATTGAATTAATCAACCCATCAACACTCATTCCTCCTAACGGAATTAACAAAGGACTGTACCATTTAAAATCGCCAGCAGCAGCTAATTTTCTTTCCGCTGGAGTATAAGTTCTTTGATTTGCGGGAACAATTCCTAACGCGACAGCATTAATGCTTTTATAATTTATTATCGCTACTTCTTCTAATTCTGTTATGAGCGATTCCATTTTGATTAATAATAAATCCGTTGAAAAATCATTTTCTTTAAGTATATGTTGAGTAGCTTTTAAATTTATTGCACTAAACTGTAACGTATCGGAAACTTTTGCTTTAATTTGAAAATAGCCTCTTGAATCAGTTACGGCTCCATTATTAGATGACAAATTAATAACGTGTATTCCCTCTAAAAGAGAGGATTCTGATACAATTTTTCCATTAATAGTGGAATCATTTTGAGACAAAACAACAAATGGAAAACATGTAAATAACAGAAGTAAATATTTAGTCATAAAACTAATTTAAGCATTTGTAAATTTAATTGTTATCTTTTAAAATTAAATCCTAATAAGATGATAAACTTATGTTAAGACAAATTTGGTAGTTTTGTAAAAAATTAATCGATGAAAAATATAATTATTGCCAGTACTTCAACATTACACGGAGGCGAATATTTAGACTATTTATTACCTGAATTACAGAACTTCTTTTCCAATGTAAAAGAAATACTTTTTATTCCGTATGCAAGACCAAGTGGGATATCGCATGATGATTACACAAAAAAGGTTAATGAAGCTTTTACTAAAATCAATATATCAGTAAAAGGAATTCATGAATTTGAAAACCCAATCGAAGCCGTTGAAAATGCACAAGGAATTTTTACTGGAGGCGGAAACACTTTTTTGCTAGTTAGTCAATTATATAAAAACAATGTAATTGATACTTTAGAAAAAGTCGTAAAAAATGGAATACCTTATTTAGGAACAAGTGCAGGAAGCAATATTTGCGGATTAACCATGAGCACCACTAACGATATGCCAATTGTATATCCGCCAAGTTTTAGAACTTTAGGATTTGTTTCATTTAATATTAATCCGCATTATTTAGATCCGATTGAAGGTTCAACACATATGGGAGAAACACGAGAAACTAGAATCAATGAATTTCATCATTTTAATCCGCAACCTGTTGTAGGATTAAGAGAAGGAAGTTGGTTAGAAGTAAAAGGCGATTCTGTAAAATTAAAAGGAACTTTAACCGCTAGAATTTTCAAAAGAAACGAAACGCCTATTGAAGTTGCACCTGAAACTGAATTAAACGAATTAAAATAAAAAAGCCTTGCAAATGCAAGGCTTTTTTGTAGAGCGGAAGACGAGGCTCGAACTCGCGACAACCAGCTTGGAAGGCTGGAGCTCTACCAACTGAGCTACTTCCGCAGGTGATAATTTTTAAAACTTTATCTTGTTTTGGAGCGGAAGACGAGGCTCGAACTCGCGACAACCAGCTTGGAAGGCTGGAGCTCTACCAACTGAGCTACTTCCGCATAACAAAAGCGTTAACTTTTGTGGGTGCAAATATACTTTAAAAGTTTTGGTAATTGCAAATTTTTTTTGATATTTTTTTAAAAGCTATTGCACTAACTTTACCCTAAAATCAGCTCTTTTACCTAAGAGATTAACTTTTAATGAGTTATATAATTATGAATATCAAAAAAATTAGTTCGATTGAAACCTACCCTGTTCGTCATGAAGTTTTACGAAAAGGAAAACCGATTGAAACGTGTCAATTTAAAGGTGATAATGATGAATACACAACGCATTTTGGATTCTTTTTTGAAGATAAACTTGTGGGAATCATCTCTATTTTTAAAGAAAATAATATTTTATTTCCCGAATCCAATCAATTCCAAATTAGAGGAATGGCGGTTTTGGAAGAATTTCAAGGAAAGGGTTTAGGAGCAGAATTAGTGAAAAAAGCTGAAAATCATTGCCTTAATTTTAATACCAATTTAATTTGGTTCAATGCAAGAGAAAATGCGGTTCCCTTTTACGAAAAATTAAATTATAAAATTATTGGCGATTCTTTTTTAATTCCTGATGTTGGCATTCATTTTGTAATGTATAAGAAAATACAGTAAAAAAATAATTCGGAAATTCTTCTTATATTTATAACACAATTGAGTTTTATGAAAAAAATTACGCTAATTCTATTTATTTTTTTCTTGATTTCTTGCAAAAAGGAACCTAAACCTTTTGTGTTTGATAACAAAATTATAAAAGATACTATTCATAACGTTATCATAAGACCTATACATCCCGATTTACTTACTGAAAAATCAGACAGCATACAACTCTATTATCAAAAACTAAATTTTCACGAAATTTGGTATCTTGACGAAAACAGAAAAGACTTAATAAATGAAATAAAATTTTGTTTTCAAGAAGGATTAAATCCAAATGATTATCAATTAAAAATTATTGAAGAATTAGAAAATAAACGCTCCAAACTTAATGATGATGAAATTATTAGTTACGATATTCTTTTAACTGAAAACTTTGAAAAATTAGCAAATCATTTACATAAAGGAAAATTGAATCCAAAAGATTTATATGCCGATTGGGATTTACAACCAAAAGAAATCGCACTTTCTTTACTTCTCGAAGACGCTATAAAAGGAAAAAAAATTGCAACCACTTTTAAAGAATTAAAACCCAATCATATTGTATATAAATTACTTAAGAAAAGCTTAATCGAAATTAACAGATTACCCAATCAAACTTTTGATAAAATTTACATAAAAAACAAAATTGTCATAGGAGATACTTTACCTGAAATGGTGAAAATTAAAAATCGATTGGCCTATTGGAAAGATTATCAAAATAAAGACTCTTTAATTACTTGGGCATATGACTCCATTACTTTAAAAGCTGTCAAACGTTTTCAACTGCGTCATGGATTAGCAGCTGATGGCGTAATTGGCATTGGAACCATCAAAGCATTAAACAGTACTAAAGACGAACGAATAGAACAAATTGTTGCCAATTTAGAACGATGGAAATGGTACCCATCGGATTTAGGTGAAAAATATCTAATTGCCAATATTCCCGATTACATGTTGCATTATGTAAAAAATAATGACACTATAGCATCACATCGCATTGTAGTAGGAACGCCAAAAAGAAAAACTCCCATCTTGAGTTCTAAATTATCCAATTTTGTATTCAACCCAACATGGACAGTTCCGCCAACTATTATTAAGGAAGACTTAACTCCTGCTGCAACTAAAAACAGAAACTATTTTTCATCTCGACAAATAACTATTTTCGACAAAAGTGGAAATGAAATAAATCCAGAAGAATGGTTACCCGAAAAAGCAAATCAATATAAATATGTACAAAAACCAAGTTATAACAATTCTTTAGGATTAGTAAAATTTAATTTTGCAAATCGTCATTCGGTATACTTACATGATACAAATCATCGTGATTATTTTGTAAAAACATATCGTTCCTTAAGTTCTGGTTGTGTTCGTGTTGAAAAACCTTTGGTATTAACCAAACAAATTTTAACCGAAATAAATCCTGAAAAATGGAACGGAGCAGAAATTGATTCCATTATTAAAAATGAAAAAACCAAAACTGTATCAGTCAAAGATACCGTTAATATTTATATTTTTTATTGGACAAGTTGGATGAAAAATGGCAAACTTCAATTTAGAGATGACATTTATAATTTAGACAAAGAATTGTTCTTAAAACTGAATTATAAAGATTAGAAAAACTAAGAAACCAATTTGGATTTTGAAACATAAGCTCTTGTAGGATGATAAATAAACACACAAGATTTTCCTTTAATTGTTTCAATTAATTCTTTGTGTACTTCATAAGGAACTGCTGGACATCCTTGACTTCTTCCTAATCTGCCATGATTTTTTATAAAAGATTTACTCACATAATCAGCACCATGAATCACTACTGCTCTTGCTCTTGCGTTATGATTTATTCCGAATTCCATTCCGTCTAAACGTAAAGATAATCCATGTTTTCCGTTATAAGATTCACCTGTAACATAAAAACCTAAACTACTCTTGTAAGATTCATTTTCATTTGAAAAATTAGTAGCAAACTCTAAACCTGAATTTTTCCCATGAGAAACTAACGATCGTAATAATACTTTTTGAGTTTTCATATCAACTACCCACATTCTCTCATGTACAGATGAAAGACTAAAATCAATAATAGTTAAAATTTCACTATCTAATTTTCCTTGCAACTTCAAGTTTTCATAACCTTCAAAAGCAGCTAAAAAACTTTCAAATGACGGCAACGAATAACCATTAGCATCTATAATGCTGTAAACAGATTTGCATTTTGTAATAAAACTAGTTTTTGCATTTGCAGCAATTAATTCAGGATCCGTTGAAATACCTTTTTGTTTAATTTGCTCTAAATTATTTAGAGGTTTAAACGAAAAAATGAAAAGTAAAATAAGGGGCAAAAAGCGGTAAATCATTGTTAATCTAATAGTTGTATCATTATAGAGCTGCACCAAATATATTTAATATTTTTAAACCAACAAACTTTTTTATGCATTTTGTCGAAATTTTTAACCTTTTGTCGATAAATAAGCGAAAAGTTAAACATTATATAAAAAAAGTAGACAAATATGATAAATCCATAATTTTGCCATTTAAATTCTATTACATGAAACAAAGATTCGGTATTACTTTTTTAATTTTTTTTGGTTGTTTTTTATCTACTTTTTCACAAACTAAGAAAAGTGTAACCACAAGAAAAACATCAGAAACTATTTCTATTGATGCTGAATTAAACGAAAAATCTTGGGAAGATGCAGAAATTGCAACCGATTTTGTTTCATTAGAACCTAAAAATGGAACTCCAATTCCAGAAGAATTTAAAACAGAAGTAAAGATTCTTTATAATGACAACGCTATATATATTGGAGCTAAACTTTATGACCCAAATCCAGAAAAAATTCTAAAAGAATTAGTAGAACGTGATGATATAGGCACTTCTGATTTTTTTGGTGTTTTTATTAATGGTTATAACGATGGACAACAAGAATTTCGATTTTTTGTAACGGCTGCTAATGGTCAAATTGACACCAATTTTACTTCATCTGAAGGAGAAGATGGCTCATGGAATGCGATATGGGAAAGTAGTGCAAAGATTACTGATTTTGGTTATGTAATTGAAATGAAAATTCCTTACGCTGCTCTTCGTTTTCCAGAACAAAACAAACAAACTTGGGGATTAAACTTTTTTAGAGAAGTAAGAAGAGAACGTCAAAAATACACTTGGAGTCCAATAGACAATAAAATTGGAGCCATTTCTCAACAAGCCGGAATTTTAACTGGTATAGAAAATATTAAAACTCCTACCCGATTATTTTTAATTCCCTATTCTTCTTTTTACCTTTCAGGAAGTGATACTCAAAAAACAAAAGGGGAATTAAAAGGTGGTTTAGATATCAAATATGGAATTAATGATGCGTTTACATTAGATGCTATTTTAGTTCCCGATTTTGGCCAAACAAAATTTGATAATGTAATTTTAAATTTAGGCCCATTTGAACAACAATTCAACGAAAACCGACCATTTTTTACAGAAGGAACCGATTTATTTAGCAAAGGAAATTTGTTGTATTCTAGAAGAATTGGACAAACACCGGATTTGCAATTAAACTTAGCTGATAACGAATATATTAATGAATATCCGGGTGCTATTAATTTATTAAATGCCTTAAAAATTTCGGGTAGAGACAAAGATGGATTAGGAATTGGATTTTTAAATGCAATCACCGAGAAAACAAATGCAACTGTTTCAAATTATGACAACGACGAAACAAGACAAATTGTAGTTGCTCCTCTTACTAATTATAATGTTACGGTTTTTGACCAACGATTTAATCAAAATTCTTCTGTTACTTTTATCAATACCAATGTAACTAGAGATGGAAGCTTTAGAGATGCAAACGTTACTGGCCTCTTATTCAATTTAAATGATAAAAACAACAAATACAATCTTTCTGGAGGATTAAAATCGAGTAGTATTAACGATGTTGAAAATAAAAATGGCTATAATACTTCTTTATATTTTGCAGAAAACAATGGTAAAATCAGATATAGTTTTGGTGGTGAATATGTATCAAAAGATTTTGATATCAATGACTTAGGAATTAACTTCAGAACTAATTATTATTCATTTTCTGGGAATACCAACTACCGAATTTTAAATCCCAATTCTATTTTTAATACGTTTAGAATAAGTTTAGGCTCTTATTTTGAATTTTACAAACCTACAAATCAAATTCAAGTCAGTAATTTTAACGTAAACATAAATTCTACTAACAAAAAGAATCATTATTTTGGTGGAGGAATCAATTATAATCCGTTTGAAAATTATGATTATTATGAACCTCGTGTAGAAAACAGATACTTTGTAATTCCGAAAAATGCAGGCGGTTACTTCTATTTTTCATCAAATTACAATTATAAATTTGCCTTAGATATTAACCCATATATCACACATATTTTAAATGAAAATCGCTACGAAGCCGGAATTAATATAAGTCCAAGATATCGCTTTAACGATAGGTTTTCTTTGATTTACAGTTTTGATTATTTCAAACAAAAAAATGACATTGGGTTTATTGATTTTGACAACAACAATATCATTTTTGCCAGAAGAGATAGAGATACTTACACTAATGCAATTAGTAGTAAATTTTCTATTAGTAGTGTAATGAACTTTAACTTATCTGTTAGACATTATTGGTCTTTAGCAGAAAACAACAAAATTAATAATTTAAACCAAGATGGAAGTATAACCGAAAACACAACATATAGTAGTAATAAAAACTCAAATTTCAGTACTTGGAATTTAGATTTAAGTTACTCATGGTGGTTTGCTCCCGGAAGCCAAATGTCTGTTTTATATCGAAATAATGCAGCAACATTTAACAGAACTATTGACAAAAATTTCAACTCTAATTTCTCAAAATTATTTGATAACAATTTGAATCACGTTTTATCTGTAAGTATTCGATATTTCATTGATTACAACCAAGCAAAAAACTGGATGAGCAAAGGATAATACGTAATCGTTTTCGTAATTTTTAGCTTCTTTTTTACTACAAAATTTACCAATTGTTTATCTTTGTACAAACACACAAAAATGAACAAAAAAGTAATTTTAATGATATTGGATGGTTGGGGAAAATCACCAGATCCAAAAGTTTCTGCAATAGACAATGCAAATACTCCATTTATAGATAGCTTATATACTAAATATCCAAACGCACAATTAAGAACTGATGGTTTGAATGTGGGTTTACCAGAAGGTCAAATGGGAAATTCAGAAGTAGGCCACATGAATTTAGGAGCTGGAAGAATTGTGTACCAAGATTTAGCAAAATTAAATTTAGCAGTTGAAAACAAAACCATGAGTCAAGAACAACCCCTTATGGATGCCTTCAATTATGCTAAAACCCACAACAAAGCCATTCATTTTTTAGGATTAGTTTCTGACGGTGGCGTTCATTCGCACACTTCTCATTTAAGAGGATTAATTGATGCAGCTCAAGAAAGTGGCGTTCAAAAAATGTTTGTACATGCCTTTACGGATGGACGAGATGTGGATCCAAAATCAGGTGTAAAATACATTGCCGATTTAGAAAATTATCTTCAAAACACAAATGCTAAACTGGCTTCTATTATAGGAAGATATTATGCAATGGACCGCGATAAGCGTTGGGAAAGAGTAAAATTAGCTTACGATTTAGTTGTTAATGCAGAAGGAACACATTCAAAAAATGCCGTTGCAAGTATTAACGAAAGTTATGCCAACGACGTTACTGATGAATTCATTCAACCTATTGTAATGGTGGATGAAAACAACAACCCAATATCAAAAATTCAAGATGATGATGTGGTGATTTTCTTTAATTTTAGAACGGATAGAGGAAGAGAATTAACAGAGGCTTTGTCACAAAGAGATTTTCACGAATTCAATATGCACAAATTGAATTTGTACTATGTTACGATGACCAATTACGATGAAACATATGAAAATGTTCATGTAATTTACGATAAAGACAACATTACAGAAACACTTGGAGAAGTCCTAGAAAAAGCGGGTAAAAAACAAATTCGTATTGCCGAAACCGAAAAATATCCACATGTAACTTTTTTCTTTTCAGGAGGAAGAGAAGAACCTTTTGTAGGTGAAACTCGTATATTAAAAAATTCACCAAAGGTAGCCACTTACGATTTACAACCCGAAATGAGTGCTTTTGAATTAAAAGATGCTTTAGTTGATGAATTAAAAAAAGGTGAAGTTGACTTTGTTTGTTTAAATTTTGCAAACGGAGATATGGTTGGACACACTGGTGTTATGTCGGCTGCAATTAAGGCTTGTGAAGCAGTTGATGTTTGCGTGAAAGAAGTAGTTGAAACTGCTCTAGAAAACCAATACACAACAATCATTATTGCCGATCACGGAAACTGTGAAACCATGATTAACCCAGATGGTTCACCAAATACGGCACATACTACAAATCCAGTCCCAATTATTTTAGTGGATAACGAATTAAAAAATATTGAAAATGGAGTTTTAGGAGATATTGCCCCTACCATTTTAGATATTATGGGAATTCAAAAACCTGAAGTAATGACCTGTAATTCATTATTATAATGAAGAAAATTATATTTACACTTTTCTTATTATCTGCTTTTAGTTGCTCCACAATAAAGAAATCAAAAGGTGAAGACGGAAAACCTGGAGAAGATGGAAAACCAGGAACAACAACAGGAAATAAAGGTGAGGATGGAAAAAAAGGTGAAGACGGAAAATCAACTTCATTGTTCAAATAAAATCAATTACAATCCCGAATAATCTTCGGGATTTTTTGTTTCAATTTCTAAAATAAAAGTTAAACTTTTTTAAAGCAATAGTATTACTATTATATTTGTGATGTTAAATTACATATTATGCCTAATTTACTAACAAATTTAAAAATTACAATTAACGAAAAACTTTATGTTAAAGACCCTGAAACATCAGAATTAGGTCGTAACATTATTAAAAACAGTATTTTATTAATTGATGAAATTGGTTTTGAAGCGTTTACTTTCAAAAAATTGGGAGAGAAAATTCAATCAAATGAGAGTTCCATTTATCGCTATTTCGAAAATAAACACAAATTATTGTTGTACTTGTCCTCTTGGTATTGGTCATGGATAGAATATAACTTAGTATTTGCCACTCACAACATATCAGACCCAGTTGAAAAACTTACCATTGGTATAAAAATCATTACACAAAATATTGTAGATGATATCAGTACACCCCATATAGACGAGTCGGTATTAAATAGAATAATCATTTCTGATTTTTCCAAAACACTTTTAACCAAAGATGTAGATGAAGAAAATAAAGAAGGTTTTTTTGCAGTGTATAAGCGTTTAATTAACAGGCTAATCGACATGATAACCTTAGTAAATCCAACTTATCCTTATGCAAAAAGTTTAGCATCGTCAGTAGTTCAAGGATCTTTACATCAGCACTATTTAAAAGACCATTTTACAACTATCACAAATTTATCAGATCAGGATTGTTTGTCTGATTTCTACATTCACATGATTAAAAAAACATTGTTATGAGTCCAATAGAAAGATTTAAAAATTTAATAATTGTTGACAAAAAAGATATTTATCAGTTATTAATTTATGCCGTATTAGCTGGATTAATAAGTTTGTCTATTCCATTGGGAATTCAATCTATTATTAACTTTATACAAGCAGGAAAAGTTAGCACTTCATGGATTGTACTTGTTTTTGTAGTGGTAATTGGAGTTGCCTTTGTAGGTATTCTTAAAATAATGCAATTTAGAATTACCGAAAATATCCAACAAAAGATATTTGTACGTTCTTCATTTGAATTTGCATTCCGATTTCCAAAGATAAAATTCAACCAAATTTACAGACATTCTCCACCAGAACTTGCTAACCGTTTTTTTGACACATTAACCGTACAAAAAGGATTTTCAAAATTAATTCTGGAGGTATCCACATCGGCACTTCAAATATTATTTGGAATTCTATTACTTTCGTTATACCATCCATTCTTTATCTTTTTTGGAATCATCCTTTTGGTTTTACTATATCTTATATTTAAAATTAACTTTTACACCGGATTAAATACCAGTTTAAAAGAATCAAAATACAAATACAAAGTAGCACACTGGCTGCAAGAAATAGCTAGAAATCACTTAAGCTTTAAAAACGGTAAATTATTTGAGTTTTCATTAGAAAAAAATGACAGTTTAGTTAATGAATACTTGACGCACCGTGAAAGTCATTTTAAAATATTAAGAAAACAATTCATACAGTTAACTGGTTTTAAAGTTATCATAACTGCTGGCTTGCTAATTATTGGGGGGATTTTAGTTATAAATCAACAAATGAACATAGGGCAATTTGTAGCTGCAGAAATCATCATTATTACCATAATTTCGGCTGTAGAAAAATTATTTTATGGCTTAGAGTTATTTTATGATGTTACTACCTCATTAGAAAAATTAGGTGCTGTAGTTGATTTAGAGTTAGAACATACATCAGAAAACAAAAGTACAAAATACTATATTGAAGAGGATGCAATTAATATAGAAACTAAAGAAATTTCGTTCCAATTTCCTGACAGTGAATCTCCAGTAATTAAAAATATTAATTTAACTATAAACAATGGAGAAAGAATACTAATTCAAGGTAAAAACGGAAGTGGAAAAACAACACTATTACGTCTTTTAGCAAGATTATTAGAACCCTCTACAGGAAGCATTTTTTTAAACAACACCAATTTAAAAAAATATTGCATTGATGATTTTAGAAACAACATCGGAGTAATTACAGTAGATGATAGTCCATTTGAAGGAACTATTTATGAAAATATTACTTGTAGTAATCCAAATATTACCAAAAAAGAAGTAGCTAATATCATTGAAAAACTAAAATTAACCGATTTAATAAAATCATTACCTTTAGGATTAGACACTTTAATGGTTTCAGAAGGAAAAAGAATCAATTCTGCTTCAGTTCAAAAAATTCTACTAGCACGTTGTCTTATCACTAATCCAAAAATACTGTTTTTAGAAGAACCAGTTGATAAACTTGATAAAAATAGTGCGGGAGAAATAATTGACTTTTTAACGGATCCAAAAAATCCCTGGACCTTAGTAGTTATTGCAAAAGGAAATTATTGGAAAGAAAAATGCACAAAAATTGTAACTTTAGAAAACAACACTATCAAATCCATTAATTAGACATGTTAAATATTACGAATAACAGAATAGAAAATTGGGTTGATGTAAAAAAATACAAATCAGCCGTAGTTTTTGAAGACAACAAAGGCTATCAAAATATTAAAAAAACCATATGGGTTTTAGGCATACTTTTGCTGATCTTTTTATTCTTGCCGTGGACACAAAATGTTTCTGGACAAGGAGCCGTTACTACATTGAAACCAAACCAACGCCCACAAGCTATACAAACAATTATTGGTGGTAGAATTGAAAAATGGTATGTTCAAGAAGGAGATTATGTAAAAAAAGGAGATACAATCATTTTTATTTCGGAGATAAAAGAAGATTATTTAGACCCAAATTTAGTTGAAAATACAGGCAATCAAGTTAAAGCAAAAGAAAATGCTGTTACTTCTTATTCGGATAAAGTTTTAGCTTTAGAAAATCAAATAAACGCTATTCAAAACGAAAAGAACTTAAAATTAAAACAAGCGCAAAATAAATTAAAACAAGCTTATCTTAAAGTTCAAAGCGATAGTATTGATTTTGAAGCAAGTAAAACCCAATTAAAAATTGCAAAAACACAGTATAATCGTTCTGTAAATTTAAATAAAGAAGGTTTAAAACCTATGACTGATGTTGAAGAAAAAAGAGTAAAACTTCAAGAATCGGAAGCAAAAATCATTACTCAAGAAAACAAATATATAGCGAGCAAAAATGAAGTGTTAAATGCTACAATGGAACTTAACCGAATTAGCGCAGAATATGCTGAAAAAAATGCAAAAGCAAATAGCGACAAACAATCTGCATTAAGTTCACAATACGACACTGAGGCACAAGTAAATAAATTAAAAAATCAATATAAAAACTACCAAATTAGAAATGGTATGTATTACATAACAGCACCTCAGGATGGTTATGTAAATAAAGCATTACAATCGGGTATTGGGGAAACAATTAAAGAAGGAACTTCTATTGTGAGCATTATGCCTGCTAATTTTGAAATTGCAGTTGAAACTTACATAGATCCAGTAAATTTTCCTTTGATTAATAAAGGAGAAAAAGTACGTGTATGGTTTGATGGTTGGCCTACAATTGTGTTTAGTGGCTGGCCAGGTGTTTCTTTTGGAACTTTTGGTGGCGTAATCGTTGCAAAAGAAAATTTCATTAGCCCAAATGGTAAATATCGTGTATTAATTGCACCCGATCCTAAAGACAAAAAATGGCCATCACAACTTAGCATTGGGGCAGGAACACAAACTTTGGCGTTACTAAACGATGTACCAATTTGGTTTGAAATATGGAGAACTTTAAATGGTTTCCCACCTAATTTTTACCAACCAACATCAACCGAAAAAACAAAAAAATAATGAGAGTAAAACTGTTTTATATTTTCATTTTCATCTGTGGTTCATTTAGTGCACTTGGACAAAATGTTACAAGCGAATTCACATACAACGAATTTTTAGGTTATGTGAAAAAATTTCATCCTTTGGTAAAACAGGCTGATTTAAAACTAAATGAAGCACAGGCTAATTTATTGCAAGCTCGTGGTGCCTTTGATCCTAAAATTGAAGTTGATTTTAGCGAAAAACAATTTAAAAACAGTCAATATTATTCCATTTTAAACAGTAGTTTTAAAATTCCTACTTGGTATGGAATTGAATTGAAAGCCGGTTTTGATAACGCAGAAGGAATTTACTTAAATCCAGAAAACACACTTCCAAATACTGGATTAACATCGTTTGGCATTTCAGTTCCTATTGGTCAAGGTTTGTTCATTAATCAACGTATGGCAGATATTAGAAAAGCTAAAATAGCTCGAAATTTAAATCTTGCCGAAAGAAACCTGCAAGCTGTAGAAGTTTTATATGAAGCTTCTGTAAGCTATTTGAATTGGAAAAGAAGTTTTGATGAAGTTCAACTTTATGAAACTTATTTAAAAAATGCACTTATTCGATATGATGGAGTATCAAAATTAATAGCAGAAGGAGACAAACCTGCTATCGATAGCGTTGAAGCCGGAATAACAGTAAAAACAAGACGTTTAAATTTAGAAGCAGCAAAACTAAAATTAACAAAAGCGAAATTAGATTTATCAAATTATTTATGGCTTGAAGATAATATCCCGTTAGAATTAAATGATAATTTAAAACCCGAAGATTTATTATCAAAAAGCATTAAAGAAACGCTACAAATAAATGAGCTTGGGACAATTAACATAGAAAATCATCCGAAAATTTTAGCTTTAGACGCCAAAATTAATATGCTTAAAGTGGATCGAAAACTTAAAGCAAATGCGCTTTTGCCCAAATTAGATCTTAGTTATAATTATTTATCTGAACCAAGTTATATTGACAATTATCGTTTTGAAGATTATAAAGTGGGAGTGAATTTTTCGTTTCCACTGTTTTTAAGAAAAGAACGTGGAAGTCTAAAACTAACCGATTTAAAAATTCAAGATTCTGAATTTGGATTACAGTTTGAACGTAAAAATCTAGAAAATAAAATTAAAGCTCAACAACAAGAAATTTCTTCTTTACAAATACAAAAAGAATACAACACTAATCTTGTTAAAGATTTTACAGCTTTGTTAAACGCTGAAGATCGTTTGTTTGAAATGGGAGAAAGTTCCTTATTTGTTATTAATTCAAGAGAGAACGCTTTGGTAAGTTCTCAAATTAATAACATTGCTCTAGAAAATCAATATTTGAATGCTATTATTAGTTTATTTAAAACATTAGCAAATCCAAATTAAATCACAAATCAAAAGGTATTATGTAATTTTTATAACATATCAAATAAAATTAATAAATTAGCAATCCCAAATCTGTATTATGAAAAAAAGTGTTCTTAATTTATTAATTTTATTTTTACTTGTTGGTACCAAAACCTTTAGTCAAGGTGGTGCTTCTTCATGTGCTGAATTAGCAGCTAACCCTACTGCTTATCAGTCTTGTGCAACAAGCGTTCCTTTTAGCAGTTCTGTTGGAGGAAATGGTGAAAATTTCAATTCAAGTTGTATTCCCACCCAATATGTAGGTCCAACTTGGTTTTTTATCGAAATTGATTCACCTGGAAATGTTACTTTACAAATTAGCCAACAAAACTTAGCTGGTATTGGTACCGATGTTGATTTTGTTTTGTGGGGACCATTTCAAAATTTAAATAACATTTGTAGTCAACTTATTCCTGCAAATGAAGTTGATTGTAGTTATTTACCAGATAATATTGAAACTGTTACTATCCCTAATAGTAATGCTGGAGATTTATATGTTATCGTAATAGATAACTACTCTGGACAGCCCGGAAACATAACGGTATCTCAAACCGGAGGAACCGGAAGTACAAATTGTGATTTCTTATCATCCGTTAGTTTAAACAATACCGATGGTTCTGCTCTAACCACCCTAGATTATTGCAAACCCGATACAAAAGAGATTGTTGCAACTATAGATATTTCAGATTTTCCTGGAGCTCCAAGCAACTTACGATTTAATTATACTTGGTTTAAAGATGGTGTTCAAATAAATGCAATTTCAAACGCTACATCTTCAACTAATAACCTTATAGTTTCTGAAAGTGGTGTGTACAAAGTTGTAACAACAGCTTACGATATTACTGTAAATCCATCAGGCGACACCTCAGGATTAAGAATAAGCGAAGCAGAGGCAAATTTAAAATTTCACACTAAACCCGATGTTAGTATTACAAACACTAATACGGTTTGTTTGAATACAAATCCAACGTTAACAGCATCTGTTTTAAACAATTCTGCTTTAGATACTACTATTGATATTTTAAGCTATCAATGGTATCTAAATAACAATCCAATTGCTGGTGCAACAACAACAAATTACATCCCAACATTACCTGGTGATTATTATATTAAAGTAATTAATTCTCCTTGTTCTGAAACAGATTCGAATATAATTAGAATTATTGCAAATCCTAATATTCAAATTGCATCTACTACAACCATTTGCGAAAACGATTCTTACACCATAACCTCAACTAATTCAAATGCAAGTTTAAATAGTTCTATTACATATCAATGGTATAGAGATGGAATAGCTATTATAGGAGCAAACAACGATACCTATACTGTAACAAAATTTAATCAGACTCCTAATACTACTGCTCAATATTATTTAGAGAGTATTGAACAAGGAACCTGTACAAATGTTTCAAACACAATTTCAGTTACAATTAATGCTTTACCAGTAATTAATACTGCTTTAACAACTTTAGAACAGTGTGATTATATCAATAATACTCTAGATGGAATTGCTGAAACCAATTTATTACAACTTTATTATTATTTCACCAATAATGTATCAGGGTTAACTGTAAACTTTTATAGCGATTCAGGATTAACACAGTTGATTACTAATCCATCAAATTACATCAACACCACATCTCCATTTTTACAAACTATATATGTAAAATTGGTTAATGAAAATATTATCCCTAATTGTACATCTGAAAACACAGGTAGATTTACTCTACAAATTAACCCAACAAGTGTTGCAAATTATCCAGACATTCCTGCTGTTTGTCCAGAAATTAATCAAAACTATGGATTTATAAATTTTGACGCACAACGCATTTTAATCAAGAATACCTATTTTACAAGTTCTGATGTTAGCATATCGTTTCACTTGAATACCTCTGATGCTTCAACAGGGTTAAATGGATTAACCAACTTAAGTCAAATTCCCGTTGGAACAACTACAATTTATACAAGGGTTATTTCTAATACAACTCAAAGTTGCGAGGGAATTGGTACATTTGAAGTTATAGTTACTCAAGCGCCAAACCAAAACATTATTACTAATGAATCCGTTTGTCTTTTAGATTCGTTTATTTTAAACACTAAAGATACTGAAGCTATAGCTGGACAAAATACTTCAGTTACCGCTTCTTATTTTAACACCTTTGAAAATGCTCGTGACAATGTTTTAGTGATAAACAAAAACGTTCCTCTTCCATTAACATTAGGTACAAGAACCTTTTTTGTTCGTTTATATGATTCAGCAACAGGATGTGTTTCTATCGTTAATTTTAATGTTACTGTCTTCCCAAATCCTACAATAGTTCAACCATCACCAATTCGTCATTGCGGAGATACAACAGCAATTTTTGATTTGAATAGCAGAATCAATCAAATCACTAATGGCAACAACAATTATCAAGTAAGTTTTTATGCAAATAATGCTGATTTACTAGCTAACAATCCAATTATAACACCTGATAATTATTCTAGTCCATCAACAACAGTTATTTGCAAAGTGGTTGATCCTACAAACAACTCATGTGAAGCAATAACTACATTAGATTTAATTGTTTTAGCATTACCAGGAAGCAATTCAAACCCTACACCTATTGAATTATGTAACGATTCAGGATTTGAATATTTTGATTTAACTATTAGAGAAAATGAAATGGCAGGTGCTACAGCTATTAACTCAATTGATTTTAAATATTATACTGAGTTAGCAGATGCTTTAGCACATACAAATACAAACCGAATAAGTTCCCCAAATAATTACTTAAATAATACTATAAACTTTCAAAAAATATATGTTCGATTAAACAGCAGAACAAATATTGATAGCGAAACTGGAATTGCTTGCTTTAAAATTCTAGAGTTAGATTTACATGTAAGACCTTACCCCGTTAATAACCTTTTAGATGAGCCTTACACTATTTGTATTGACCAAGAAAATAATATTACTTATCCAGTTGAAATTAAAACACAATTAAACAATACCGATTACATATTCCAATGGTTTAATGGTTATGATGCAGTACCAGGAAATGAAATTATTGGTGAAACAAATACTTCGTTTACTACTTCAACTGTAGGAACGTTTTCAGTAGTTGTAACTAATATTTCAAATGCAGCGAATTGTTCTTCTGTATTTAATTTTAGCACTCAAAATTCGATTGTACCAAATGCCATTACCATCAATCCAAATGAATTAATTGCTTTTGGAATAGAAAATACAGTAACTGCAATAGTAACACCCGCTTCAAATGACTATTTATATTCTATTAATGGAACATATTTTCAAGAAAGTAATGTGTTTACCAATATTGAAGCTGGAGATTATACCTTAACTGTTATCAATAAATTTGGTTGCGGTGATGTAAGTGCTACATTTACAATTGTAGATTATCCATATTATTTTACACCAAATGGCGATGGTCATAACGACACTTGGAATATCAAAGGAACCAGCGCATTAGATGCTGCTGTTATTCGAATTTTTGACCGCTATGGAAAATTAATTAAACAAATAGACCCTAATGGATTAGGTTGGGATGGAACATTTAATAAAGAATTACTTCCTTCAACTGATTATTGGTTTACAATTGAATACACAAAGAACAATATTACCAAAGAATTCAAAGGACATTTCAGTTTAATTCGATAATAGAAAAAACAAAAAAACCTTCGCAATGCGAAGGTTTTTAATTTTATATCCAAAAAAATATTAGTAACGACCTCTGTTGTTATCTCTATTGTTCGAATAACCACCTCTACCACCTGAATTACGATCGAAGCTTCTTCTCTCTCCTTCTGGTTTTGGTTCAGATTTGTTAACAACTATTTTTCTACCTTCGATAGAACCACCGTTTAATTCGTCAATTGCTTTTTGTGCTTCAGCATCATTAGCCATTTCAACAAATCCAAATCCTTTACTTCTTCCGGTAAATTTATCAGAAATAATTTTAACTGATTCTACAGTTCCATACTCTTCAAAATAACCTCTTAAATCTGCTTCCTCTACACTGAAAGGAAGACTTCCTACAAAAATATTCATCTATGAAAAATTTAATTCGAGACAAAGGTAGACTAATTAATGTTGCCAAAAGGTTAAAGTTTGATTTATTTTCAAAAAATAGCAATTTTTAGTAAAAAGTTTAAAATCAAAAAGTTATAATATTTAAAATTTTTCATTATTACCTTTATTTATTTTATAAAAAATGCAAAAAAAGACAATCTTTCGATTGTCTTCCTGTAACTAACCTCTTGTGAAATTATTTAAAACATCCTGTCATTTCGTGATAAGCTCTCTCAACAGCCTCTTGATGAGTAGGGTGAGCAATTTTAACTAATTCATCAACCCTTTGTTTTAATGTTTTTCCATATAAATCAGCAATACCATTTTCGGTAATTATGTAGTGAGCATGCGCCCTTGTAGTAACAACTCCTGCTCCTTGTTTTAAATAAGGAACAATTCTACTTTCGCCTCTTTTTGTAATCGAAGGTAGTGCAATGATAGCTTTTCCTCCTTCACTTAATGAAGCTCCACGAATAAAATCCATTTGACCTCCTACTCCTGAAAACATCGTACTCCCAATAGAATCGGCACAAACCTGACCTGTTAAATCAACCTCAATAGCAGAATTAATTGCAACCATTCTAGGATTTCTTCTAATTCGAGCTGTATCATTTACCATTGACGATTCTTTCATCTCAATAAATGGATTATCATTTACGAAATCATACAATCGTTTTGAACCCATTAAGAAAGTTGCTAAAGCTCTTCCTCTCAAAGTTCCTTTATAATTACAATTGATAACATCATTTTCAATTAAATCGATAACCCCATCAGAAAACATTTCAGTGTGTAGTCCTAAATCTTTATGATTGGTTAATTTGCTCAGTGCTGCATTTGGAATTGACCCAATACCCATTTGAAGGGTACTTTTATCTTCAATCAACGATGCAATGTAACCTCCAATTTTTTCCTCCTCTACAGTAAATGGAGCTACATCATGAGCATAAATTGGTACATCAACTTCAACTAAATAATCAATTTCAGACACATGTAAAATACCATCACCAAACGTTCTTGGCATTTGTGGATTTACCTGAGCGATAACAATTTTAGCATTTTCAATTGCTGCCACAGAAGCTTCAACCGAAACTCCCAAGGAACAATATCCGTGAATATCCGGTAGCGAAACATGAATAAAAGCCACATCTAATTCTACTACATTCTTTCTAAATAATAAGGGTAATTCACTTAAAAAAACAGGTGTATACGATCCATTCCCTGCTTTTAATGTATGACGAACATTAGCGCCAATAAAAAACGAATTTACATGAAAACTTTCAGCTAATTCAGGATTTGCATAAGGAGCATCACCTTCTGTATGCAAATGACATACTTCAACATTTCTAAGCTCTGATGCTCTTTCAGTTAAAGCTTTTGTTAAAATTGTTGGAGTGGCAGCTGCTGCCTGAACATATACCCTATCGCCACTTTTTACTACTTTTACAGCTTCTGCTGCAGTTACATATTTTCCCATACCTAATGAAATTTATTCTACAAAATTATTACCTAATTTAAACATAAAATATGATAATACTCATATTTGACTAAGTATTTAATACAACATAAACCCTGATTCAAAATTGAATACTGAAATTGTGCTTCAAATTGAACTTGAATTTGTACTTTTGCTTCGAAATTTTGCATTATGATTGTAATTAAAACCTTAGAAGAAATTGAATTAATGCGTGAAAGCGCTTTGATTGTTTCAAAAACTTTAGGAATGATTGCTAAGGAAATTAAACCTGGCGTAACCACTTTATATTTAGACAAATTAGCGGAAGACTTTTTGCGTTCACATGGTGCTGAACCTGCATTTCTAGGGATGTACGGTTTTCCAAACTCGCTTTGTATGAGTCCTAACACTCAAGTTGTGCATGGGATTCCTAATAATATCCCATTACAAGATGGCGATATTATTTCGGTAGATTGTGGTGCCTTTAAAAATGGATTTTACGGTGATCACGCTTACACTTTTGAAGTGGGTGAAGTTGCTCCAGAAACAAAAAAACTATTACAAGTTACCAAAGAATCTTTATACGTTGGAATTCGCGAAACTAAAGTTGGGAATCGTGTAGAAGATATTGGGCATGCCATTCAACAACATTGTGAAGGTCATGGCTATGGTGTGGTTCGTGAATTATGCGGACATGGTTTAGGCAGAAAAATGCACGAAGATCCAGAAGTTCCAAATTATGGAAAACGTGGTCGTGGAAAGAAATTAGTTAATGGTATGGTTATCGCAATTGAACCGATGATTAATATGGGAACTAAAAACATCAAACAACATAAAGACGGTTGGACCATTACCACAGCCGATGGAAAACCAAGTGCACACTTTGAACACGATGTGGCTATTGTAGATGGCAAACCGGAATTGTTATCCACTTTTGCATATATCTATGAGGCTTTAGGAATTATAAGTAATGAAGAAGATGGATTAAGACAAAAACCATTAGTATTGTAATGAAAAAAATATTTAAAATCATACTTAATACCATTCCTCGTCCTATCTTAATTCGGTTAAGTATTGTGGTGCGACCTATATTAGCTTTTTTATTAAAAGGTAAACGTTTTACTGATCCGATTGACGGGAAAAGCTTTCATATGTTTTTACCATATGGATATGGAACACAACGTAATAATGTTTTGTCACCAAGTACTCTTTCGTTAGAAAGACATCGATTATTATGGTTGTATTTGCAAAATGAAACCGATTTTTTTACGGCTCCTAAAAAAGTATTGCATTTTGCACCAGAGCAAGAATTTTACAAACGTTTTAAAAAACAATCGAATTTAGATTATACCACTACCGATTTATTTTCGCCTTTAGCTGATGTTAAAGCGGATATTTGTAATTTGCCTTTTGAAGACAATTCTTATGATATGATTTTATGTAATCATGTTTTAGAACATATTCCAGATGACACAAAAGCGATGCAAGAACTATATCGCGTTTTAAAACCTGGCGGTATGGGAATCTTTCAAATTCCGCAAGATTTATCAAGAGCAACTACTTTTGCAGATGATTCAATTACAGACCCAAAAGAACGCGCAAAAATATTTGGACAATACGACCATGTGAGAGTATATGGAAGAGATTACTTTGACAAATTAAGAAGCATTGGTTTTAAAGTAGATGAAATAGATTATACCAAAACAATCGCACCTGAATTAGTAGAAAAATATTGTTTGGCAAAAGGAGAAATTATTCCAGTTTGTTATAAATAAAAAATCCAGAAACCTTTTCAGTTTCTGGATTTTAATATTCTATTAAAAAATTTAGTTTTCCGGCATCAAGATACCAATAACTTTATCTTTTGAAAGATATTTTTTAGCTACCTCTTGAATTTCCTTAGCCGTTAATGCATTTAATTTATCTTCAAACTCCAAAGATTCTTCCGAATTTTCTTGGTCAGTGTAACTTTTCTTTAAAACAGACATCCAAAAGTTATTTACCTTTAAATTTTCTTTATACTCTAATTTTGCAGACTCTTTGAACTTGTCAACATCTTTTTGTTCAGGACCATTTGCAATAATTTTATTCAATTCTCGCAAAGAAGACTCAACTAATTTTTCAGCATTTTCTGGCCCACATGGAAAGTTAATAGAGAAGTTATATGAACCATAGGGAATTTTATTCATACTAGCTCTAGCGGAAATACCGTATACACCACTTTCATTTTCTCTTAACTCTTCAATTAATTTAATTGTCAAAACTTCTCCCAAAGCTTTTAATGCAAATGCTTCTTTTGTATCATATTTTGTTTCTCCATAAAACATGATATTAACTGTACTTTTAGGATCTTTACCTTTATTCACTATTTTTTTATGATCTCCTTTAATCATTCGATAGCCTAAATCAATAGCTGTTTCAGTTTTAGAAGCATCTCCAGGTAAAGAAGCAATATATTGATTAACAAAATTTTCTAATTGATTTTCGTCGAAATTTCCTACAAAATAAAATTGGAAATCTGCAGCGTTTGCAAATCTTTCTTTAAATTTTTGGTAAGCTAATGCATAATCAGCATTATCATAATCAGCTTCTGAAGGAAAACCTTTGTATCTTGGATTACCTTGATTTAAAAAAGTATAGAACTCATTTGAAAAATACATGGAAGGTTGCGACAACAAATTTGCCATAAAACCTTTTTGTTTGGAAACAAATCCATTAAAAGCTTCTTTATCAAAATTTATATCGGTAAAATAAGCATGAACCATTTGCATCAAATATTCCATATCCTTTGGGGTTGATGACCCTCTAAATCCTTCTGTTGTTCCTCCGACGTATGGGTTTACTCTTGCAATTTTACCAGTCATAAATTTATTAATATCATTTTTAGACATACCTGAAAACCCAGCTTCAGTAATTCCGCCCATTGCTAATGACACTTTTGCAATTTCTTCGTCAGAAAACAAATTAGACCCACCAAAACTTACAGCTTCAAAAAGAATTTCGTCATTTTTAAAATCTGTTTTTTTGTAGGTAACTGTTGCTCCATTTGATAATTTTAAAATAGTTGCTCCTAATTTATCATTTTTAGTTTTTGACACAATTGAACCAACTTTTAACGAATTTCTCAGTAAACTAGATGCAATTTCAGTTTCCGTATAAGCTGTTACCTCTTTAGCGTCTACTTTCATAGCATTTAACACTTGCTCTTCAGTTGGTTTTATCATTCCATCTTTTTCAGGACCTGTAAAAACAACAACTCTATTATCATCTTTTAAATATCTAGTAATAAGTCCATTAGTATCATCCAATGAAATCATTGGCAATATTTTTTTCATAGTTTCAAAAGTCCATTCAATACCTGGAATAGGTTCTTTTGTTAAGAAATTTCCTTGATATTCCCATACAAAATTCTCTGATTCACTTTTGTTTCTCTCATTGTATTGACGTTCCATTTGTGCCAAAAAGTCTACTTTTGCTCTTTCTAATTCCGCTTGAGTAAATCCATATTGCTTTACTCTCTCATTTTCTTTTACAAGTACTTTTAATGCTTCTAATTGCTTGTCTTGAGCTACCATTGCAAAAGATTGAAAAGCTTCTTTAGTTCTTGCAAATGTTTCTCCGTGATAAGTATAACCAAAATTAAATGGTGGATTTGGACTATTTTGAAGTTCTTGTAATCGTTCATTTAACATGGTTGCAAATAAACCTTCTGTTAACTCTTTTTTGAAATCTAGTAGAGTAACTATTGGTTTTGGCTCATCATAATCTTTATATAACAATTGCACTTGAGCATAAGGAGATTCTTTATCACTTTCTATAGCTACTAATGTTTCTTTATGATTAGGAACATCAAACATCTTGCGAGGTTTTTCATTTTTTGGATTTTTATATTTACTAAAATGTTCTTTGATTTTCATTTCCATTTCAGCAACATCAATATCTCCCACTACAATCACCGCCATCAAATTTGGACGATACCAATCCTTGTAAAAACTTGTTAATTTATCATAAGTAAAGTTTTCTAAGATTTCTTTTTGACCTATTGGCAAACGCTTTGCGTACAATGAATTATACATCATTTTTGGCATAAAACGCCCCATCATTCTTTTATCTGCACCAAGACCAATTCTATATTCTTCAAGAACAACCCCTCTTTCTTTGTCAATTTCTTCTGGAGTAAGAGTAGTATTAAACGCCCAATCTTCTAGAATTTGAAATCCTTTTTCAACTTTTTCTTTATCATCTGCTGGAATAGGTAAGAAATAGACTGTTTCATCAAAACTTGTATAAGCATTCAAGTGTTGTCCGAATTTCACTCCTATACTTTGTAAATAGTCCACTAATTGATTTTTTGGAAATCGCTTTGTCCCATTAAAGCACATGTGCTCCATGAAGTGAGCCAAACCTTGTTGCTGATCAGTTTCAAGAATTGAACCAGCATTAACTACCAAACGCAAATCTACTTTGTCTTCTGGTTTGTCATTTTTTCGAATGTAATAAGTTAATCCGTTTGATAACTTCCCGATTTTAACATTTGGATCTGTAGGAATAGGATCCTCAAGTTTAATTTCCTGAGCAAAAAGAAATGCAGGAACTAATAGCAATAACGAAATTGAAAATTGGAATTTCTTCATAAAATTTGATTTTGTTTTCATAAAATTATCTTTATAACTACAAAATCAAAAGTTTATTATATAAGATTTAACAATCTATTTCTAATTTAGAATTATTCTTTAATCAATTGTTTGAAATTTTCTGTAATAAATTGTTGCATTTTATGATTTGAATCAGAATACAAGAGCATTACATATAATTCTGGATGTTTTTGAAGAAACAACTTACTTTCTTCTAAACTCATTAACATAAATGCTGTTGCATATCCATCTGATAAGCCTGAAGATTTAGATAAAACAGTCGCACTTAACACATTATTTTTTTGCGCTAAACCTGTTTTAGGATTAATAATGTGAACGAATTTCTCTCCTGTTTTTTCATCAATCATAACTTTTCGATAATTTCCAGATGTTGCCATTCCAAGATTCTCTAAATTCACTTTAGCAATTAAGGTACGCTCTTCTGGTTTTTGTAATGGATCATCAATTCCTACTACCCAATTTTTATTATTAATCGTATTTTTACCTAAAGCGAATAATTCACCTCCAATTTCTACTATTGCATTTTCAATCCCTTTTGACATTAAATAGTTGACCACTACATCAACTGAATAACCTTGCGCAATTGCATTAAAATCAATAAACATCTCATTGTATTTCTTTGATATAGTTTTATTTTCATTTAATTTAATCTTATCAAAACCTACAAATTGCAATAAACTATCTACTTGTTTAGGAGTTAAATCTTGATGCTTTTTATTTGGACCAAAGCCATAAGCATTGACTAAAACACCAATAGTAGGATCAAAAAAACCATTGGTTTCATTATAAATTTGATTCGAAAGTTGGAATGTTTCTATAAAAAAATCATCAATTACAACAGTAGAATCACCCGCATTTATTTTGGAAATTTTAGAATCTGATCGATACGTAGAAAGTGATAAATCGAAAGCCGTTAACAAAGAATCAATTTGATTTTTAGTAACTTTTTCTTCTGTTGAAATGTATTTTATAGAATACGTACTTCCTTGTGCTTCACCTTGAATGGTATAAAAATCAGTTGTTTTATCACATGAAATAAATAATACTAGGACAATAAAAAAGCTACAAAATCTCTTTAATTCCTTCATAATTTAATATATAATCTTGATTTTTTAAAATCGGTTTTTCGAAATCTTCTGCATTAGCAAAACCTACTCCTGCAAATAAAACTTTCGCTTTCTTTTCTTTAGCATGCTTGATGAATGTTTCCATAAAAACAACATCATATTCAGTGGGATTATCGGGATAAGTTACGGCTTGAACCATTACAAAATGCAAGGTATTTGTAGGTTTATCTACACAAATAAATTGGGGATGTCTTTTCAATTGGCTGTTAATAGAAATAAACTCAAAACCTTGTTTTTCGAGTTCTTTTCCTACGTGATTCATAGCCAAATGATGTAAGTCTTGTTTTGATAATGCTTCCATGATGCAAAGGTAGTTATTCTATTTGAATGCATAAAAAAACCGACTCATTTCTGAATCGGTTTATATTATTTATAGTTTAATACATCTATAAAATGATTTTTTGAGTATAAACTTGACCATTTTTCAATTTTACTTTCACAACCAAAGCTTGATTGCTTGAATTTAATAATGGCAAAGCAAAACTTAAATTTGCAATTGATTTATTTTCATATAATTTTCGTCCCAATACATCAAATACTAATACTTCTTGAATTTCATCCTTTGTAGTAACATTAATAATATTTGAGTCTACATAAATTGAAACGGATGAATTAATAAAGTCTTCATTGCCTAAAACATCATTCTTGTAAATAATTTCAAATCTGTTATTTACAATTCCAGCATCTGCATAAAAACTATATGGTGAAGTTTTTAAATCATGAATAACATTATTTAATTTATCTTTTAAATAAATATTTTGATTCACAAATAAACCATCTAAAGCACCAATTGCAATGGTAAACTGACCATTTGATGGAATTTTAACTCCCAATTCGATGGAGTCGTCATCTAAAAATGGTAGCGCTTTACCTTGAATTACCATAGGTTCGTTTTCTAATAAAGTATAAATTGTTTGTAAATTTCTATAATTTGTAATGGCGTCATACATTCTATCTCTTCCGTTTGTTGCCATTTCGTTATAGGAAATTAACGTTCTTGAAGTTTCTGTACCACTTACAAGATCTAACCAAAATCTATGATTTTCAACACCTTCAGTAGCTCTGTAAAACTGACTATTTGAAAACAATTTATCTCTCATAGAATTATTAAACAGTACAGTACTACTAGTTGCTAAACCTGGATTCATTAGCACAAAGAACGATTGTCCACCACCAATAACACTTAATGTACCAGGACCACTCGTTGCACCTGCTCCATTTATAGTTATGTAATCTGATGCGGAATAATTAGAATTAAAATTACCATAAAAAGAACCCGTATTTACTGCATTAGGCAATGAATTATGAGTCCATAAACGAACAAAACCATCAATATCTGTATTTGCAGTTAAAAATGCATCTATTCCAATTGAAGATGGATATGGATTACCAATTAAATTCCAATTATCATCTGTATCAGCTAGAGTTACGCCGCTAGGTGTTGTTAAACCTGAATTCACATTATTACCTCTAGAAATTGAAGGAGTAAACACTCCGTTGTTAGGAACTCCTCCATTAAAATTAACAACCCAATTTTGATTAACCGAATTACTAAATCCATTTGGAGCTCTTACAATGTAACCCACACCCGGATTCATAGTTGAAGATGCGTTAACCCAATCTCCTTGTCCAGAATTTGAATTCACTATTGTTGGATTCCATGTCCAATAAAAATTTGAAGGTGTTAATGGTGAAATATTATGTACATCAAAACCTGAAATTGGTGAAGACCAATACACATAATCTTGTAATTTTACAGAAGCAATTCGTTCATAAGAAATATTTCCTGTGTTAACAGCTAAATCATTTTCTTGTATTAACGAACCATTGTTTGAAATAGTAAAATTTCCATTATTGGTTACCTCATTAACTACTAAAATATAGTTGTTTGATTTGATATCGAAATTTACACCTGAATTTACCGCTAAACTGCAACATTCAAAATTACCATTCAAATTGGTATCATAATTTCCATCTACAATAACAGCAATTTGTTTATTAGGGCTTCCATTAGACCAAGTTGTACCGTTCCATGTAGTTGTAATATCCCCACAATTTATTTGTGATTTAGGCCCTATAGCGTAACCTCCTCTTAAATTTGTAGTAAATGTAGCTTGAAAAATTACATCAGAACCAAAAGCTGATATTGTTACTGGTATTTCCTCAATAGTGTAACTACTAAAATTAGTATCATTTACTAAACTAATTGAATTGTCAACAACTTTTATTACGTGTAATTCAGTTCTTGATCTACCTGTTGCTGATTCCCATGCTGTAACTTCTGCATTAGTATAATAAAATGAAACTGTATAGTTTCCAGTAGCATTATCATTTGTAGGATTAACATAAAAAGTTTTTGCCAAAAGATGATTTGAAATAATTGCATCAATAAAAGGCCACGTTGCTGCTCCTAATGAAACTTGACTTCTATCTACTTCTACAGTAGTACATCCATAATCAAAAGTTGATGCATTTTGAATAGTACCCATCACATTATTTGTTGCTGGATCATACCAATTTACTGTTTCATTATTTCTCAAAAGACCATTATCTTTATTGGTGCTATTTACTGCTTCCTGAATTACCGCAACAGTGCTCGAAAACACTCTTACATTATCAACTGCCATACCATAATTCCATCCTCCTCCATCTCTATAACGAAAAGCAATTCTAACATTTGCTTGTCCTAAATAAGGCGCTAAGTCTATTGTGTTTCCATTTACCCATGGGGTGAAATAGATTCCGCTACCTGTTGTAGTGCTTGTATTAGTCAAATTAAGAATTGTTGTCCAAGTAGTTCCTCCATTTACTGAAATACGAACTTCTCCAACTTCAGCTGCAGCAACATCTGCAAAAGCATGATCAAATGTTAAGGTAGCATTAGAGTATCCAACAAGACTAAATACTGGAGAAATCAACATATCATTGTTCTTATTACAATTACATCTATCATCATTAGTAAATGCAAACTGAGTTGTATTTGTATTTTGAACATTCCAAAATGTACTAGATGCTGAAGCTGTATTTCCTAATAAAAATAAATCAGAACCTGCATTACCTGTTGATGTAAATCCATTTGCACCAGAATTAAAATCGGCATTAATAATGTCAACAACAACTGATGGTGAAGGTGCATAATCATCATCATTAATTGTAATTAAATGATCTTTTAAAGTGCCTGTTGTGATTATTGCATCACCAGTAGTAGAAAGAGATAATCCAATTAAAATATTTTCGGTTGACTCTACAACACCATCATTGTAAATTCTAACTGTTACATTTTGAGAAGCGGTTGAGCCTGCAGAAAAAACAACAGATGATGGGAAAATATCAAAATCCAAACCAAGAGTTGCGCTACCAGATGTGGTAAAAGAAACTGTTGCATTTGCCGAAGGTGCTTTTTGAATTCCTACTGATAATACAACATCTTGATAACCGCAATCTGTACCTTCATTAATTAATGTTTCGTCTAAGTTGAATCCAATAATAGGAGCTGGCGGCTGACATTTAGTTGAACTTGCCAATTCCATTCTTCTTGGTGAAACAGTAAAAACAGTTCGAATTCTTGTTTTTTGATCTTCGGTAAAAATGTTCATACAAGCATCATCTGTATAATCCATATAGTTTTCAACCATATCTCTTGGATCAGGTGCAGCATCAACACAACTGTTTGTATTTGGGCAACCAAAATTAGCAGCATCTGAACCTGGGGTATCAGCACAAAAATCATCTACGCTACAGTTTCCATCTCCCCATATATGACGTAATCCTACCCAATGACCAACTTCATGTGTCATTGTTCTACCTAAATTATAAGTAGGATTATAAGAACCTGCGGCATATGCTTGTGAACCAAAGGCATCAAATGAAGAAACTACTCCATCTGTGTTTGCAGCACCTCCACTAGCTGACAATCCAGCTAATCCAGAGTTGTCTGGGAATTGAGCATAACCTAGAGTTCCTGCCATACCTCCACCAAAACGAACCGACCACATATTTAAATATTGTGTCGGATCCCAAATAGTAGTAGTTTTCATAGCATCAGTTGCAGCCATTGAAGTATAACTAGCAACACCGGTATTAACGCGATCTATACCATTTGTAGCCGCACCATTAGGATCGGTTTGTGCCATACAAAATTCGATTTCTATATCAGCACCCACTGGACTTGTATTATATCCAGGCGTACCTAACATACGTCTAAAATCTTCGTTTAACACTCTAATTTGAGAAAGTACTTGAGCATCGCTAATATTCTCACCAGTACCTACTGCATCTCCATCATGGATAACGTGAACTACAACAGGAATTGTTAAAACAGTTGCTCTACTAAGAGTACCATTTGCAACTTGACGTTTATATTCGGTAATTTTTGGAGCTAACCATTCTTCAAAGTCGTTAATGGATCCTCGCTCGGGGTGTTTGATTCTACTAAGAGAATCGGCTTCAGTTGATAAACATCGTATTACTCCAAATCGTCTAACAGATTCTTTATTGTGTTCTGTTAGTTTTAATTGTCTTTTTTGTTCGATTTGGGCTTTGGCTAATACAGTAATAAATAAAAATAATAATAGGTAAGTTTTTTTCATTGTAAATATGTTTGGGACAAATTTGAATGCAATGTAATAAAAAATAATCTTTAACAACTGTTAAAAAACAAAAAAACCGATTCATTTCTGAATCGGTTTTGATATATAAATTTTGGATTAACCTCCAAAGTCGTCGAAACGAACATTTTCTTTTGGCACACCCCAATCATCACACATTTTAACAACGGCTTGATTCATCATAGGCGGTCCACAGAAATAGAATTCGATATCTTCTGGTGAATCATGTAATTTCAAGTGATTATCTATAACAACATTATGAATAAATCCTACGAAACCATCACCTTCGCCATGTGGTCCATCTTTAACTTTCCAGTTATCTTCTGGTAAAGGTTCAGATAAAGCGATATGGAATTTGAAGTTAGGAAAATCTTTTTCTAAAGCTCTAAAGTGATCTACATAGAACAACTCACGTTTAGAACGACCTCCGTACCAATACGTAACTTTTCTTCCCGTTTTCACTGTACGGAATAAGTGGTATAAATGAGAACGCATTGGCGCCATACCAGCTCCACCACCTATGTATAACATTTCAGCTTCAGATTCGTTGATAAAGAATTCACCATAAGGTCCTGAAACAGTTACAGTATCACCCGCTTTTCTAGAGAAGACATATGAAGAAGCAACTCCTGGGTTTACTTTCATCCAATCGTTAGTAGCTCTATCAAAAGGAGGAGTAGCAATACGTACATTCAACATAATTTTTCTTCCTTCAGCAGGGTAAGAAGCCATAGAGTATGCTCTTTCAACCAATTCGTTATTTTTCATAACTAATGGCCACAACTTAAATTTATCCCACTCTAATTTAAATTTATCTGGTTCACCTGGGTGTTCAACTGGGTGAGCCGTGATATCAATATCCGTAAATTTAACTTCACAAGATGGGATTTCAATTTGGATATAACCTCCAGCTTCATAGTGCATATCTTCTGGTAACTCAACGATAAATTCTTTAATGAAAGAAGCTACGTTATAGTTAGAATATACTTTTGCTTCGAATTTTTTGATACCAAAAATTTCTTCTGGCACTTCAATTACCATGTCTTGTTTTACTTTAACTTGACAACCTAATCTCCAACCGTCAGCTAATTCTTTACGAGTAAAGTTTGGAATTTCTGTTGGTAAAGGTTCTCCTCCTCCATCTAATACTTTACATTTACATTGCAAACAAGAACCTCCACCACCACAAGCAGATGGTAAAAAGATTTTATTATTCCCTAAAGTTGTTAAAAGTGTTGCACCCCCACCAACTTCGATTTCATTTTCTCCGTTAATTTTAATCTTAACAGCACCAGAGTTAACTAATTTAGATTTTGCATATAATAGCATAAACACCATTAGTAAAATTAGCGCTAGGAAAGCTAAAATCGAATATGTAATTAATTCAAACATAATTTCAATTTTTAATGTTATACTATTATTTAACTATTTGAGTTGAATCTACCTTAATTGAATCTATTTTAACTGAATCTACGTCCATTTGAGTTGAATCAATCACAGGAGTTTCTACAACTGCAGGAGCTGGAGTTTCTAATTTAGCTTCTGGTTTTTTATTCAATAAGTTAATATCGATACCACCAAAACTCATAAAACCAACAGCCATTAAACCTGTTAAAATAAAAGTAATACCTAAACCTCTTAAAGGAGCTAATACATTAGAATATTCCATTTTTTCACGAATAGCTGCTAAAGCAACAATCGCAATTAACCATCCAATACCAGACGATAATGCAAAAGTGATTACGTGTCCAATATTTTGATATGTTCCAGTATCTACACGTAATTGCATGAATAACGAACCTCCTAAGATAGCACAGTTTACTGCAATAAGAGGTAAGAAAATACCTAATGAATTATATAATGATGGAGAGAATTTCTCCACAATCATTTCTACTAATTGTACTAATGTTGCAACAACTGCGATAAAAATGATAAGATTTAAGAAACTCAAATCCATATCTTTTAATGATGGATCTAACCAACTTAAAGCTCCTGCTTCTAACACATATTTATAAATTAAATAATTTAAAGGTGCAGAAATCACTAATACAAATGTTACAGCAATACCTAATCCAATAGCAGTTGATACCTTTTTAGAAACCGCTAGGTATGAACACATTCCTAAGAAGTATGCAAACACCATGTTATCAATAAACATGGATTTTAAAAATATATTGATATATTCAAACATAGCTATTATTTTTTCTCAATTAATTTTTTATTAATACCTCTTTGTACCCAAATGATAACTCCTACAGTAACCAAAGCCATTGGTGCCAATAACATAAAACCATTGTTTACATATCCATGAGCATAAGCTCCTGTTTTATCTACTGCATTTCCTAAAATTTCAATTCCGAAAATTTTTCCAGAACCAAATAATTCTCTAAAAAATGCAACAATCATTAAAATGATTCCGTAACCTAAACCATTACCAATACCGTCAAGGAAAGATTTCCACGGTCCGTTACCTAATGCAAACGCTTCTAAACGTCCCATTACAATACAGTTGGTGATAATTAATCCTACGAATACCGATAATTGCTTACTTACATCATAAGCATAAGCTTTCAATACTTGGTCAACTAAAATTACCAATGCTGCTACAATTACTAACTGCACTATAATACGAATACGAGCAGGAATTAAGTTTCTAATTAATGAAACAATAACATTACTCAATGCTACTACAGCTGTTACAGAAAGTGCCATTACAAAGGCATTTTTCATTTGAACTGTAACCGCTAAAGCCGAACAAATACCTAATACTTGAACTGTTACTGGGTTATCGTCATTAAATGGATTCGTAATTAACTTAATATTACTTTTTGAAAATAATCCTTCTTTATTGTTATCTGCCATGACGATTATTTTTTATTAGATTTTAAATATTTTTCATATGGTTTTAGACCTCTAACTAACATTTCAGTCACACCATTACCAGTTAAAGTAGCACCAGAAATAGCATCAACTTCACCATCATCTTTGTTGTCTTTACCAGTATATCCTTTAACTACTTTTAAACCTTGTAAGTTTCCGTTAGCATCAAAAACACTTTCACCTTTGAAACTGTTTTGGAAGTAATCCTGAGTAATTTCACCACCTAAACCTGGAGTTTCTCCTTTGTGGTCAAATACAATACCATCTACTTTTAAGTTTTCATCTATTGAAACATATCCCCAGATAGCATCCCATAATCCCATTCCTCTTACAGGAATAACATAGAATTTTTTACCGTCTTTTTCAGCGTTAAAAATTGGGAATTTACCTTTTTCTTTAGCAATATCAACAATAAAAGCATCTTTGCTTATTTCGTTTCCATTTTCATCAAAAACAATTTCACTAATGATATGTTTTTTATATGCTTCTTCAGAGGCATCTCTTTCTACAGCTACTCCAAACGATTTTAGAATGTACTGCATTTTCTCTTTCTTAATGTTTGCTTGTTGATCTGGCTTTAAAGCTGTTGCAGCAAATGCTAATGCAGAAGCTACTAACACTACCATTACAGTCGCAAACAAAAATGTATATCCGTTACTTTCTCTATTCATGACTATGCAGATTTTAATTGTTTAGACTTAGCCAATCTTCTCTTTCTCTTAGTAATGTTTCCATTAACTACGAAATAATCAATAGTTGGCGCTAAAGTATTCATTAATAAGATTGCCAACATTACTCCTTCTGGATAAGCTGGATTGAAAACTCTAATCATAATACTAAAGAATCCTATTAATAAACCATAGATGATTTTACCTTTTTCAGTTTGAGCAGCAGAAACTGGATCTGTTGCCATGAATACAATACCAAAAGCAAAACCTCCTACAACTAAATGATTCATCCAGTCAAAGTTCATCAAAGCAGTTAATCCAACAGCATTGAACATCATTGCTGTTAAAGCTGCACCAATAACTCCAGAAACCATGATTTTCCAACTACCAACTCCTGTTGCAATTAAAATAAATGCTCCAATAAGAATAGCTAAAACCGAAGTTTCACCAACAGATCCTGGAATAAATCCTAAAAACATTTCCATTGTTGAATAAGCAACATCTTTACCTTGTGCTAAAGAACCTAAGATTGTTTCTCCAGAAACTCCATCTATTGTACTAGCATCGCTAACCCAAATTTTATCACCCGACATGAATGTTGGATAAGCAAAGAATGCAAAAGCACGTGCTAGTAAAGCAGGGTTAAAAATATTCATTCCTGTTCCTCCGAAAGCTTCTTTACCAATTACAACAGCAAAAGCAACAGAAATTGCAAGCATCCATAAAGGCAAATCAACTGGCATAACCATTGGAATTAATAAACCAGATACTAAGTATCCTTCGTTTACTTCATGTCCTCTTTTTATTGCAAAAAAGAATTCAATTCCTAATCCAACTGCGTAAGAAACAACAATCATTGGTAAAATTTTCCATAAACCATGGATAAATAAATTACCAAAAGACATATCAGATCCTTCAATTTGAATGAAGTGTTGATATCCAGCGTTGTAAATACCGAAAATTAATGCTGGGATTAACGCAAGAACTACTGTAATCATAGTTCTCTTTAAATCAACAGCATCTCTAATATGAGCTCCGTGTTTAGTTGTATGATTAGGTACATATAAAAACGTATCTAATGCATTAATTGCTGGAGCAAATTTTTCAAATTTTTGCCCTTTCTCAAAAGGCTTTTTAATTTGGTCTATTTTATCTCTTAAAAACTTCATAGCTATTATCCTACTTCTTTTATCATTAAATCAAGAGCACCACGAATTATTTCTTGAGCTTCTAATTTAGATGTGTTAGTATAATCAATTAAAGCAAAATCTTCTGGAGCTACTTCGTAAATTCCTAAGCTTTCCATTTTATCGATATCGCTAGCCAAACAAGCTTTTAATAATTGCATTGGATAAATATCCATCGGCATTACCGATTCCATTTCACCTGTTACAACTAAAGCTCTTTCTTCACCATTTAAATTAGTGTTTGGCGCATATTTTTTTCCAGGCATCAACCAAGACAATCCTGTTCTTGATGCACTATGAATACTTGGTGATGCAAATGGCATCCAACCAAACATTCTGTAAGTATTACCTTCTGGAATAACAGTAACTACATTACTGTAGAAACCTAAAAATCCATTAGATGTTACTTTTTTACCTGTTAATACATTACCAGAAATAATTCTAACATTATCTCCGTTTATATTATTAGCAACCACATCAGCTATTGAAGCACCAGCAACAACATTATAATATTGAGGCTCTTTAACTTCTGATCCTGCTAAAGCTATGGTTCTTGTTAAATTCAATTTACCTGTCAAGAATAATTCTCCAATGATAGCTACATCTTGTGGCGCAACAGTCCAAACTCTTTCACCAGCACAAATAGGGTCAATTTTTTCAATTTGAACCCCTACATTACCTGCTGGGTGAGGACCATAAACTTTATGTAACGCAACACCTTTAACCTCACTAAAAATCGATTTACCTTTACCTTTTAAAGATAAATGAACTTTACCAGAAGTCAATTTGGTTAAAGCTTCAATACCAACTTTGAACGCTTCCATTTTACTTTCTAAAACAAACTCCACATCAGCTTCAAGAGGAGCTGTTGCATAAGCTGAAATAAAAATAGCTTTTGGAGTATCAGCTGAGTTAGCAATCACATCGTAAGGACGTTGATTGATAAATGGCCAACATCCAGAAGCTAACAAATGAGCTTTTACTTCTTCTGTTGATAAATCATTAGGATTTTTCTTGCTATGCTCTACGAAAACATCTTGTGAATCAGCCGCAATAAGAATCTCTAAAATAACTCTCTTTTCACCACGTTTGATTTCTTGAATTTTTCCGCTTACAGGAGCAACGAATTTCACTTTCTCATCTGCTTTAGAATAGAAAATTACTTCTCCTGCTTTAACGTTATCTCCCTCTTTTACAACCATCTTTGGAGTTACTCCATGGAAGTCTGAAGGCTTAACAGCATAGACTTTCGAGCGAGTTACTTCAGCTACTTTGTGAGCCGCTTCACCCTTCAACTTAAGGTCTAAACCTTTTTTAATTCGAATGTCTTTTGACATATTTTTGAAGATATGAGTTGTTAAAAATTTACTATAAAACGTGCAAATTTAATCAAATACATAACAGCTTACCAAAAATATAGCCATGCATTTTACTTATTTATAATGATTCTAAACTAAAAAACCTGATTAATTTAAATTGGATTACTTTTATACTTAAAGTTTTACTATTTTTACATATTTAAAACACGAAAATGAATAAATTTCTATCCATATTTGGCCTGCTAATTTCATTTGTATCATTCTCACAATCAAATGTTGAAATTGATCCGCCTTTTAATATTAAAACGATATCTTTCACAGTAAACAACAATAATGTTATTCCTTTTTTTAGATTAGGCGAATCTTTTGAATTGAGTTTTGATGATTTGTATGGAGATGAAGCGGATTACTATTACACCATAACCCAATACAATTACGATTGGTCTTCTCCATCCAACTTGGCAAAAGTAGAATATCTTAATGGTGTAGATAATCAAAGAATAATTACGTATGAAAATTCATTTAATACGTTACAACTATATTCGCACTACAGACAAGTTTTTCCCAATCGTTTTAATCAAATTACAAAAAGTGGTAATTACTTGATTTCTATACTAAATGACGAAGGCGAAGTTGTATTTACAAGAAAAATTGTAATTTATGAAGAACAAGTTTCAATTGGACTTTTGATTAGAAGAGCCAGAGACTTTGATAGTATAAATGAGAAACAAAATATTGAAATGACCATTAACTATGGTGATCGAATTTTACAAAATCCGATTGAAAATGTTAAAGTAACTCTTTTTCAAAATGGAAATTGGAAAACCAGCATTTCTAATATCAAACCTCAATTCACACTTGGAAGCGAATTAGTATATAGATACAATAAAGAAACACAGTTTTGGGCAGGAAACGAAGCTTACAGTATAGACAATAAAATAATAAGAGCTACAAATAATACGGTTGCTAGAGTAACATCAGGTGATAATATTTACAATACCTATCTTTATGTAAATACACCTAGAAAAAACCAACCTTATACTTATTTTCCCGATATTAATGGGAATTTCTTTATTCAGAATGCAAATGCAACAAATTCTAATATTGAATCAGATTACTCGTGGGTTTATTTTGCTTTAAACACCCCAAAAATGTTAGACAAAAACATCTATATAGTAGGTATGTTTAACAACTATGCTTTAAGTGATGAATACAAAATGGAATTTAATAGTAAATCGGGGTTTTATGAAAAAGCAATTTTATTAAAACAAGGATTTACAAACTTTCAATATGTAATTGCAGATGCATCAGGCAAAATAGATAACCAAAATGCCATTGATGGGAATTTTTTCCAAACCGAAAACAATTATACAGCTATAGTATATTACAGAGGCAACAATGATAGATACGACAGAGTTATTGGAATTGCAAACACAAATAGCGAAGTTATCAAAAATTAAAAATGGGAAGAAAAGACTTAAAATATAGAGGTTCTTGTTGTCTAAATTGCGAAACCCCATTAGATAAAAGCGAAAAATTTTGTCATCAATGTGGGCAATTAAATTCAACCAAAAAACTAACAATTAAAGATTTCATTGAAGAGTTTTTTGCAAATTTTTATGCGTACGATTCTCGATTACGAAATTCGTTACTCTCTATTTTTTCAAAACCTGGTGTTTTAGCCTTGAAATATAACGAAGGAAAACGTCACACCTATGCAAATCCATTTCGTTTATTTTTAAGCGTATCTATTTTATTGTTTATCACCTTTAATTTTACAGAAGGAGATGAAAATACTTCACCTAATAATGTACAACAAAAACAAACAGAAGATCAAATTATTGAACAAATAAAGAAAGATACTGCCGCTTCCCAATTAGTAAATTCTAACAAAAAAATTATTGATAAGTTATCTAAAAAAGAAATTGAATACAGTAGAGATTCCATTTACAACAAAGAATTTATCAATAAGAATATATCATCTGGATTAAGACCTATTATTTATAAGGCTTTGTCTTTTAGAAATTTCCACAGAAAATATCCAAAAAAATCTACCAATGAAGCTTTATCAGAGTTAGGATACGAGAATAACCTGCTAAATACTACTTTTTTTAACAAATCAAAACTCTTTAAATCAAATGAAATTGAAGATGAATTTTTAGATTATTTTTATCAAAAACTACCATTTTTCATATTTTTATCATTGCCTATTCTAACCTTAATGTTTTGGTTGGTTTTCTATTCAAGAAAAATCAATTACACAGAACATTTAGTCTTTACTTATACTTTTTTTACATTTATTTTCATTTGCTTAATGATATTGAACATCATTTCTTTAGTAAGCGAAACATTAGCTTCCTTTTTTGAAGGAATATCATTTGCATTCCTATTTCCAATTTATCTCTATAAATCTTTAAGAAATTTTTATCAACAAAGCCGTTGGATTACAATTCTAAAATTCTTAATTTTGAATCCGTTATTCTTTTTATTATTAGGTATTTGTATTGTAATAATGATGTTTATAGGAATAATTTTATTTTAATTTATGGTAAGTCAAATTACAAGAGGCATAAAAATTTCAGTATTAACTAGTTTTGAAGGAACTTACTTCAAGAACTACAAAATTCATTTTGCCTTCTCCTATCATGTTACCATAGAAAACCAAAGTAAAGATTCGGTTCAATTAACCACACGTCATTGGGAAATATACGATGCCCTTAACAATTTAGAAGTTGTAGATGGCGAAGGTGTAATTGGTAAAAAACCTGTTATTAAGCCTGGCGAAAGTTACACCTATTCTTCTGGATGTTTACTTTCTTCTCCTATTGGTGCCATGAAAGGCTACTTCAATATGGTTAACTTTACCTCAACTAGAAGTTTTAGAGTTATTATTCCCACTTTTAAACTTAGCGCTCCTTTTGCTATTAACTAAATAGCAAACAAATTAGCTTCGTAACATTTGTTATCGATAATTCAAAATATACTTCGTATTTTTGTATTCGTTTACGATAATTTCGTAAATCAATGCACAAAATTGTCTAATTTCAAAATACAACACCATGTTAAAAGGATTTTTTAATGTCCCTAAAGCGGTTAATGAACCGGTAAAATCTTATGCTCCAGGTTCGCCTGAACGAGCAAAAGTTGCAGAAACATACAAAGCCATGTGGAATGCTCAAGTTGAAGTTCCATTATATATAGGTAGCGAAGAAATCAAAACTGGAAACACAAAAAAAATGTCAGCACCTCATGACCACCAACACATTGTAGGTGTTTATCATCAAGCTGATAGAGCCTTAGTAGAAAAAGCCATTACCGAAGCATTAGAAGCTCGTAAAAAATGGGCAGCTTTATCTTGGGAAAATCGTGCTAGTATCTTCTTAAAAGCAGCTGAATTATTAGCGGGTCCATACCGCGCTAAAATCAATGCAGCGACTATGATTGCACAATCAAAAACAATTCACCAAGCCGAAATTGACTCTGCTTGTGAATTAATTGACTTCTTACGTTACAACGTAGAATTCATGACAAAAATTTACGCAGACCAACCAGCCTCTACTTCAGACATGTGGAACCGTGTTGAATACAGACCATTAGAAGGTTTTGTATATGCTATTACTCCTTTTAACTTTACCGCTATTGCAGGAAACTTACCTTCAAGTGCTGCATTAATGGGAAATGTGGTAGTTTGGAAACCAGCAGCAACTCAAGTATATTCTGCTAATGTGATTATGCAAGTTTTCAAAGAAGCAGGTTTACCAGACGGTGTTATCAATATGGTAATGGGTGATTCTGGAATGGTTTCTGACGTAGTTTTATCAAGTCCACATTTAGCAGGAGTTCACTTTACAGGTTCGACTGGTGTTTTCAATGACATTTGGAAAACTATCGGAAATAACATTGCAACTTACAAAACCTATCCAAGAATCGTTGGAGAAACTGGTGGAAAAGATTTCATCATTGCACATCCATCAGCTAATGCAAAACAAGTAGCAACCGGAATTTCTCGTGGTGCTTTTGAATTCCAAGGACAAAAATGTAGTGCAGCTTCACGTGTTTACATTCCACAAAGTTTATGGCCAGCGGTTAAGTCTAATTTAGAAGCAGATTTAGCTTCAATGAAAATGGGTTCTCCAGAAGATATGAGTAATTTCATTACAGCAGTTATTTCAGAAGCTTCATTTGACAAATTAGCACGTTACATTGATCAAGCTAAAAACGATAGCGATGCAGAAGTTATCATGGGTGGAAATTATGACAAATCAAAAGGGTATTTCATTGAACCAACAGTTATCTTAACTACAAATCCAAAATATACTACTATGGAAACCGAATTATTCGGACCAGTAGTTACGATTTATGTTTATGAAGATGCTAAATGGTCTGAAACATTAAAATTAGTTGACGAAACTTCAGAATACGCTTTAACTGGTGCGGTATTTAGCCAATGTCGTTATGCGGTAGAAGAAGCTACAGTTGCGTTACAAAATGCAGCAGGAAACTTCTATATCAACGACAAACCAACAGGTGCTGTTGTAGGAATGCAACCATTTGGAGGAGCAAGAGGTTCTGGAACTAACGATAAAGCTGGTTCAGCACAAAACTTATTGCGTTGGGCTTCTGTTAGAACAATTAAAGAAACTTTCGTAACACCAGAAGATTATAAATATCCGTTTTTAGGATAATTCTTGATTGGAAATTTGTAAATTGTTTAATTTTTATTTGAATAAATTTGAGAATTGTAACTTGGAACTGCAATGGTGCGTTTAGAAATAAGTTTGAAAATATCTTAAACTTTAAGGCAGATTTGTATATTATCCAAGAATGTGAAGATCCAGCAGAGACCAATCATAAAAACTATCAAGAATGGGCCAAGAATTATGTTTGGATTGGAGACACCAAAAACAAAGGAATCGGAATTTTTGCAAGTCCTGATATTGAATTAGAAAAATTAAATTGGTCTAATAAATTTAAGGATCATACCGTAAAGCATTTTTTACCTTGTAAAATAAACAACGATTTTGTCATTTTAGGAGTATGGACTCATAAAAATAACTCACCCAATTTTGGATATATTGGTCAGTTATGGAAATACATCCAAGTTAATAAAGATAAATTAAATAAAACAATAATTGCTGGAGATTTTAATAGTAGTGTAATTTGGGATGAATGGGACAGATGGTGGAATCATTCAGATGTAGTTAACGAATTAAATGAAATTGGAATTGAAAGTTTTTATCACAAATTTACAGGAGAACAACAAGGAAAAGAAACAAATCCAACTTTATATTTTCAAAGAAAAACAACTAGACCATATCATATTGACTATATTTTTGGAACACATCATTTCTATGATAAAATAAAAAAAATTGAAATTGGCAAAGCAAATAAATGGCTTACTATTAGTGACCACATGCCTATATATTGCGAATTTTAATTAAAATTTAAATCCCCGATTTTCAAATGAAAATCGGGGATTTTATTTATAACTAATCACTAATTAATTTTCACTAATCACTATTTTTTATACTTCAACGGCAAATGCACCACTTTTTTAGTCTCAAAAAACTCATCTGAAAAGAAATCGGATAAATTGTATTGAGTTGCTTTTGGAAAAGCTGCCAATTCTTCGGTTAAATCGCCGCCTTTTAAATATAAAATTCCGTTAGCTAATTCGTGATTTTGCTTTTTAGTTACTTTATCATCAACCCATTTAACAAAATCAGGCATATTGGTTACGGCACGACTTACAATGAAATCAAATTCTTGTTTCACTAATTCGGCACGTTTTTGTTCGGCTTTTACGTTTTTTAATCCTAAACCTGCGGCTACTTCATTCACTACACGGATTTTTTTCGCAATAACATCAATCAAATAAAAATCAACTTCTGGAAATAAAATTGCCAATGGAATTCCAGGAAAACCACCACCTGTTCCCACATCCATAATTTTAGAACCTGGACGGAATTCCATAATTTTTGCAATCCCTAACGAATGCAAAACGTGACGTGTATATAATTCGTCAATATCTTTTCGTGAAATTACATTAATTTTGGCATTCCAATCTTCGTATAAATCTTGCAATTTTTGAAACTGAAATATTTGATTTTCAGACAAATCAGGAAATTGCTTTAAAATTTCTTCCATTCGTTAAATTTTACACAAAAATACGCTTTTTAGTGAATAAAAAATGATGATTATCATAAATGAAAAAATTATAATAATTATCTTTGACGAAAATTGAATACAAAAAATATGAATACCACAACTCCGATTTTCTCAAAAGAGGACAATCTGAAATTTTTCAGAACTTTAAATAAACGAGTAAACGACTATTTCAAAGAAAACAAAATTAACAAAACTGGAAACTGGAAATTACACTTAAAAACAATTGTAATGTTCGGTCTTTTCTTAACACCTTATTTCTTCTTGTTAGCTATGGATATGCCGTTTTGGGTATATTTATTATTAAACGTAGTAATTGGTGTTGGAATGGCAGGTGTTGGAATGAACGTAATGCACGATGGTAATCACGGCGCTTACTCAACCAAGTCTTGGGTAAACAAATTAATGGGCGGAAGTATCTACATCTTAGCCGGAAATGTTTACAACTGGCAAGTACAACATAATGTTTTACACCATACATATACCAACATTATTGGTCACGATGAAGATTTAGAAGCGGGAAGAATTTTACGTTTTTCCAAAACAGCCAAATGGTACAGTCACCACAGATTTCAACATTATTATTCTGTTTTCTTATACGGATTATTAACCTTCAACTGGGCAATCACTACTGACTTCTTACAGATGAAACGTTACTTAAAAAGAAAATTATCGTATGGAGAAGCAAAAAGTCCAGCTTTCCAATGGACTACACTTATCATTACGAAAGCCATTTACTTTTCTATTTGGATTGTTTTACCAATAATCGTTGGTGTTACATGGTGGAAAGTACTTTTAGGTTTCGTTGTGATGCACTACACTGCCGGATTAATTTTGAGTGTTGTATTCCAATTAGCTCACGTTGTAGAGGATACTATAAATCCAATGCCAGATGAAAACGGGGAAATTGAAAATACTTGGGCGATTCACCAATTATTTACAACAGCTAACTTTGCACCAAAAAACTGGATTGTAAATTATTATACTGGGGGTTTAAATCACCAAATTGAACACCATATTTTCCCAAATATCAGTCACATTCACTACAATAAAATTGCTGAAATTGTAAAACAAACAGCAGCAGAATGTAACTTACCGTATCATGAGTTCAAAACGACTCGAGCGGCAATAGCTTCTCACTTCAAGCATTTGAGAGAATTAGGAAGAAAACCACAATTAGCATAATAAAGAAGAGACGCGAGGAATCGCGTCTTTTGTATTAACTATAATAACTAACACACAATGAACCCGTTATCGGATAGAATCAACAACTTAGCCGTTTCTCAAACTTTAGCTATGGCGGCTTTGGCAAGAGAATTAAAAGCACAAGGAAAAGACATTATTAGCCTTAGTTTAGGAGAGCCAGATTTCAACACTCCTGAATTCATTAAAGAAGCTGCAAAAAAAGCTATCGACGAAAATTACAGTACGTATACTCCAGTAGAAGGTTACTTAGAATTGAAAGAAGCGATTTGCAAAAAATTCAAAAGAGATAATAATTTAGACTACAAACCATCACAAATTGTAGTTTCTACAGGAGCAAAACAATCGTTATATAACATTGCTCAAGTAATGTTGAATGATGGTGATGAAGTAATTCTACCAGCTCCATATTGGGTTTCGTATTTCGAAATTATCAAACTTTCTGGCGGAGTTCCGGTTGAAGTTCCAACTTCTGTTGAAAGTGATTTCAAAATTACACCAGAACAATTAGAAGCAGCCATCACACCAAAAACAAAAATGATGTGGTTCAGTTCGCCTTGTAACCCAAGTGGTTCGGTTTACAATCGTGAAGAATTAACGGCTTTGTCCAAAGTTTTAGAAAAACATCCACACGTATATGTAGTTTCTGACGAAATCTACGAACACATTAACTTTTCAGGTACATTTTGCAGTATTGGTTCTATACCAGGAATGTTAGAAAGAACGATTACTGTTAACGGTGTTGCAAAGGCATTCGCAATGACAGGTTGGAGAATTGGTTACATCGGAGCACCAGAATTCATTGCAAAAGCGTGTACAAAAATTCAAGGACAAGTTACTTCGGGAGCAAATTCTATTGCACAAAGAGCAACGATTACTGCTGTTGAAGCGGATCCAAGTGTTTTAAACGAAATGGTTACTGCTTTCAAAAATCGTAGAGATTTAGTTGTGGGATTAGTAAACGAAATTCCAGGTTTCAAATTGAATGTTCCAGAAGGAGCTTTTTATGTATTCCCTGATGTTTCTTCTTTCTTCGGAAAAACTTTAAAAGGTCAATTAATCAAAGACGCAACCGATTTCTCTATGTTCTTATTAGCTGAAGCAAACGTAGCAACTGTAACAGGAGACGCTTTTGGAAATCCAAATTGTATTCGTTTCTCATACGCAACAAGCGAAGCTTTATTAACAGAAGCAATGAGAAGAATCAAAGAAGCGGTTTCTTAAATTATAATAAAAGGTTCTCAAAATGCACTTTGTCATTCCGAACTCGTTTCGGAATCTAATTGAGAAGCTGAAACAAGTTCAGCTTGACAAAAATCGTTTTTTTGAGAACCTTTTTTTTATTTTCTACTTAGCTAAATTCAATCTGAAACTAAAAAAATTCAAATTAGAATTAGAAATCTCCAATTTTTTATAAGAACTTTGCACACTTTTTTTCGGCAAATCCCGAAAGATTAAAGATTTAGAAATGAAAAAGAAGATTGAAATTTTAGCTCCTGCAAAAGATTTACTTACCGGAATTGCTGCTATCAATGCTGGTGCCGATGCGGTTTATATTGGTGCACCACAATTTGGAGCGCGTTCCAATGCTCATAATTCGCTTGAAGATGTTGCAGCACTTGTGCAATATGCACACTTGTATAATGTGCAAGTTTTTGTGGTAATCAACACGATTTTATACGATGATGAATTAGAAACGTGTCGACAATTGATCTGGAAATTATATGATGCTGGAGTTGATGCTTTAATCATTCAAGACATGGCAATTATGGAAATGGAGTTGCCTCCTATTGCACTTCATGCAAGTACCCAAGCCAATAATCGTGATGCCGATAAAATTAAATTCTTAGCCGATGCCGGAATTCAAAGAGTGGTTTTGGCACGTGAATTAAACTTACACCAAATCAAAGAAATTAGTCAGGCAAAGGACGTGGAATTAGAGTTCTTTGTAACAGGTGCATTATGTGTTTCGTTTAGTGGGAATTGTTACATGAGTGTGGCGAATGGAGAGCGCTCGGCAAACCGTGGTTCTTGTGCACAAAATTGTCGTTTACCTTATAATTTGATTGATGGAAATGGCGATACATTAATTAGAAATAGTCATTTACTTTCGATTAAAGATTTTGATGTAACCGACCAAATTCCAAATTTAATTGAAGCTGGAATTGTTTCTTTTAAAATTGAAGGGCGTTTGAAAGATATCGTCTATGTGAAAAATAACGTTTCATACTTACGTCAGAAATTGGATGATTTCTTAGAAAAAAACAGCGATAAATATACCAAAGCTTCTTCGGGAAGTTGTACTTATACTTTCGATGCGGCTTTAAACAGAACCTTCAATCGAGGTTATACTGATTATTTCGTAAATGAAAGACATCAAGCCATTGGTTCTTGGGAAAGTCCAAAATCAAAGGGACAATATATTGGTAAATTGGTAAAAACTGTTGGGAATTCTTATGTGATTGAAAACGGAGAATTGCTAAACAACGGTGATGGATTGTGTTACATCAACGCCAATAACGAAGCCGAGGGAATCTACGTAAACAAAGTAGAAAACGGAATCGTATATCCAAACGTATTGAAAGAAATCAAAGAAGGCACTTTCATTTACCGAAATAACGATGCGGCTTTCATTAAATTAGTAGAACGCGAAGACAGTGCGGTTAGAAAAATCAGCACTACTTTATTAATGACTGAAAACGAAACTGGGTTTGAATTAATTGCTACCGATGAAGATGGAAATGTGAGCGTTGTAAAATTAGAGCATTCTAAAGAACGCACTAAAAACAACGAATCCATTGAAGAAAACATCAAAACACAATTGGCTAAAACAGGATTTACGCCTTATACTGCTGATGAAATTTCGGTTATATTCTCTGAAAATTGGTTTTTACCTATTTCAAAAATCAATGAAATGCGAAGAACGGTTTACGAACAATTATCGGAAATTCGTTTGAAAAATTATGTTCGCAAAGAACACCAATTGGTAAAAACATCGCATCCATATCCAGAAACAAAATTGGATTTCATGTACAATGTTGCCAATAAAACAGCCCGTAAATTCTACGAACGTCATGGAGTAACCGAAATCGAAAAAGCATTCGAATTGCAATGGGATCCAGGAAAATCTCGTGTAATGACTACTAAATATTGCATCAAATACGAATTAGAGCGTTGCCCAAAATACCACAGAGAAAACATGGACAAAAAGCTAAAGGAACCTTTAGTTTTAAAACAAGGCGAATTGGAATACAAATTAAAATTCAATTGTAAACCTTGTGAAATGGAAATTTGGGAAAAAGATGCCGAATTTGAAATTGAAGAAGATCACTTTCATTAATATATAAACCGATGTATAATGCATCGGTTTTTTCAATAAATAAGCTATAATAATTTATTATTACCAACAATCTATCTATTATAAACACAAAAGTGTAGTATTTTTGTTAAAAAATTAAAACAGTAATAAATATTTTTAAATTATAAGTAATTATAATTACAATCCTTTTTCTTTAAAATACTTTTACATTGCAATAATGGCCTCATATTTTTTTGTCCATTATCCTTTGAGATTACATACTGTTGCCCCTCTTTAATGTATTCCTTTAAATCAATTATTAACTAAATGCAATTGACTATGGAAATTTATTTTAATGAAAAGGAAGCTGTAAAAGTAGTAACTAACAATAAGTTAGTAAAATTTGAAGTAAAAGACATTGACAAAATTTATGTTACTTACGATTATTTTTTATTATTTAAAGTGTACTACTTAAAAATCATTACTAAAAGTGGCAATGTATTTTCTACACCTATTAATAGAAAATACAAATCTAAAATCAAAAGAGAATTAACTGAATTTAGAATTTTACTTAATTGGGGAAGATTAGTGAATCAAGCCTAAACATTTACTTTTTAAAACGTATATTAATTAAATAGTTTTGTACTTTTGAAAGTATGAAATCTATTTTAGAAAACATAAATAGTCATGTTTCTTTAACTGAAAAGGAATGTGACTTTTTTTTATCAAAAACTTCAACAAAAAAAATCAAAGCTAAGACTGTCTTATTAAGTGCTGGCGAAATAGCCAATTGTACCTATTTTGTGAATTCTGGAATTATACGAAGTTTCAATATTAATGACAATATAATAGAACACGTTTTGCATTTTGCTTGCGAAGGTTGGTGGATTGGCGACATGTATAGTTACATTTCAGAAAAACCAGGAAACTTATTTATAGAAGTTATCGAAGATGCCGAAGTAGTTATCATCACTAAAGAAAACCACCAAATTCTTTACAATGAAATTCCAAAACTAGAACGCTTTTTTCGAATTTTAGCCGAAAACTCTTTAGTTGCTCATCAAGAGCGTTTAATGGATAATTTGAGCCTAACTGCAGAAGAACGTTTTGAAAAATTCTGTTCAAAATATCCTACTTTAATTCAAAAAGTTCCTCAAAAACAAATTGCTTCTTATATTGGAGTTACTCCTGAATTTTTCAGTAAGATGAAAGCGCGTTTGTTAAAGAAATAATTTCTTAATCTAGGTTAAGTGCTTTCTAAATCATCTGTTTATAAATTTGTATCATAATAATTACTAAATTTATACATAATGAAAACGATACTACATAAAGCAAATGAAAGAGGTCATGCAAATCATGGTTGGTTAAATGCTTACCATAGTTTTAGTTTCGCTAGTTGGTACAACCCAGAAAAAATTCAATTTGGAATGCTTCGCGTTTTGAATGACGACACAATAGCTGCTGGAATGGGCTTTGGCACACATCCGCATGACAATATGGAAATTATTACGATTCCATTGGAAGGCGATTTAGCACATAAAGACAGTATGGGAAATGGCACAATCATCAAAAGTGGCGACATTCAAGTGATGAGTGCTGGAACCGGAATTCAACACAGTGAATTCAATCCAAATCATGACCAACATACTAAACTGTTCCAAATTTGGTTGTTTCCAAAATTCAGAAATGTGGAACCTCGTTACCAACAAATTACCTTAGACCAATCGTTACAAAAAAATGATTTTGCTCAAATTTTATCTCCAAATCCAGACGATGCTGGTGTTTGGATTCATCAAGATGCTTGGTTTTATTTAAGTGATTTTGATGCTGATTTTTCAAAAAAACTTTCACTTAAAAAAGAAGGAAATGGTTTTTACATCATGAATATTGAAGGTGAAATTGAAATAAACGGCGAAAAACTTGAAAGAAGAGATGCTGCTGGAATTTGGGAAACGAATGAAATTGAAATCAAAGCGAATTCAAGTTCTAAGTTTTTAGTAATGGAAGTTCCTATGGAACAATAATTAGTATTCAGTGTTCAGTTATTAGTGTTCAGTTAAAAAAAATGTTATTTTTGCCTTTAAAGAAAAACTTGAAACTTTAAACTTGAAACAAAATTTATGAAAGCATACGTATTTCCAGGTCAAGGAGCTCAATTTACAGGAATGGGTAAAGATTTATATGAAAACTCACCTTTAGCTAAAGAATTATTCGAAAAAGCAAATGATATTTTAGGTTTTAGAATCACCGATATCATGTTCGAAGGAACAGCTGAAGAATTAAAAGAAACTAAAGTAACCCAACCAGCCGTTTTCTTACACTCTGTAATTTTAGCCAAAGTTTTAGATGTAAAACCAGACATGGTAGCTGGACACTCTTTAGGAGAATTTTCAGCTTTAGTCGTAAACGGTGCTTTATCTTTTGAAGACGGATTAAAATTAGTTTCTCAAAGAGCTATGGCAATGCAAAAAGCATGTGAAATCGCTCCTTCAACTATGGCGGCTGTTTTAAACTTAGACGACAAAATTGTAGAAGATATTTGCGCATCGATAAATGGTGTTGTAGTTCCTGCAAATTATAATTGCCCTGGTCAATTAGTGATTTCTGGAGAATACAAAGCAGTGGAATTAGCTTGTGAAAAAATGAAAGAAGCAGGTGCAAAACGCGCTTTAATTTTGCCTGTTGGTGGTGCTTTCCATTCACCAATGATGGAACCAGCAAGAGAAGAGTTAGCAGCAGCTATTGAAGCAACAACTTTTTCAACTCCAATTTGTCCAGTATATCAAAACGTTACAGCAAATGGAGTTTCTGATGCTACAGAAATTAAGAAAAACTTGATTTCACAATTAACAGGTGCGGTTAGATGGACGCAATCGGTACAACAAATGATTACAGATGGAGCTACGAGTTTTACAGAAGTTGGCCCAGGAAAAGTATTAGTTGGATTGGTAAATAAAATCAACAAAGACGTAGAAACGATTTCTGCCTCTTTGTAAAATGAAATACTCTTAAAATAGAATTCCTCATGAAGTTTATTCGTGAGGAATTTTTATTTTTGAGAAAAAGAAAAACATGGAAAATCTAATAGCCTTATTTAAATCTATTGAAGCAGCTAAAGTAATTGCACCAGAAATTAATTATTATGATTATGTTCCTTTGGATTTATCAATATCAAACCCTGAATTACTGCATCAGAAGTTACAAACTGCTAAAGATTATGAGATTTTCATACAAAATCATTTAGATAAAAATCAAGCTAAAATTGCTTTTGGTGGCTATATCGAAACTCGAAATTTATATCAAAGAAGCACTGTTTTTAAAAACTCAAATTCAGACGAACGTAATATTCACATTGGACTAGATTTATGGATAAACGAATCCGCTCCAATTCATGCAGCTTTAGACGGAACTATCCATAGTTTTCAAAACAATACTGCGTTAGGTGATTATGGTCCAACCATTATTTTATCACATGAAATTGAAGGTTTCAAATTCCATACATTATACGGACACTTAAGTGAAGCATCTTTAAACGGAAAAAAGGTTGGAGATGTTGTAAAAAAGGGGGAACAAATTGCCACTTTAGGTTTACCTCCAATTAATGGCGATTATGCTCCTCATTTGCATTTTCAAATCATCATTGATATGGAAGGGAAAGTTGGAGATTATCCTGGTGTTTGTAATGAAAAGACTCTTTTGTTTTACCAATCAAATTGTCCTGATCCTAATTTTTTATTAAAAATTATGTAAAAATTCGTTCTGAAATTGCATTTTATTTCGTACCTTTAAGATGTACAATTTTAATATTTATATATGAGAAAGGTATTGTTAGGATTAATGATTTTAGCATTAATTTCAGTTTCATGCAAAGATGAAACAAAAGAGAAAATTGAAGAAGCAAATGAAGCTGTTGGTGCTGAAATGGAAGAAAAAATGGACTCCGCCTCTGTACAAATCGACAAAGCAATGGATACCTTAAAATCTAAAACTGGAGATGTTTTAGAAAAAGGTGCAGAAAAATTAAATAAAGCAGCTGATGATTTAAAAGAAGCAGCCCATAAATAACAAGAAATCCCAAGCAAAACTTGGGATTTTTTTATTTTCTTGTCTTGTCCTGAAAAAAGTTGACTAAAAATCACATAATATGTCAACAAAAAAGAAAATTTCAAAAATTCCAACTGTCCCACAAATTTACAGCGAAGCATTTAAACGTCAAGTTGTAAGTGAATTTGAGAGGGGTTTATTTACAAAAGCAGAGCTTCGAAGACGTTACAATATTTTAGGTAGTAGTTGTATACCAAGATGGTTAAAAAAATATGGTAAATTTACCTATGAAGATAAATTAACTATTGGTCGTCCTATGAAAGATCCTCAACAACAGCGTATAAAAGAGCTAGAAGCTCAATTAGCGAAAAAAGAAGAAGAATTAAAAGTATTTAAACGATTTATTGAAATAGCTGAACGTGAACTTAAAATTGATATTGTAAAAAAGTCTGGTTCCAAGCAGTCGAAGAAATAAATATAAATAGTTCATTGACTATTTATGAGTTATGCGAACTGTTTGGATACACAAAACAAGCATTTTACAAGCGAAAGTCAAAGGTAAAAACACCTAAATACAACTCAGAATTATTACGAAGTTTGGTAGTTACTATTCGTAAGCAATTACCCCGAACAGGTGGTAAAAAACTTCATGTAATGTTACAAGATGAATTTATAAAACACCATATATCAATTGGTCGGGATAATTTTTTAGATTTTTTAAAAGCAGAATATTTACAAGTTCCTAAAGCTCGAAGATATTACAAAACAACAAATTCAAGACATTGGATGAAACGCTATCCAAATTTAATTAGCAATTTAGTACTTAACAGACCTGAGCAGGTTTGGGTTGCTGATATAACATATTTACGAACAAAAGAGAAAACATATTATTTGCATTTACTCACTGATGCGTGTTCCAAGAAAATTGTAGGATATCAATTGTCAGATAATTTAATGAGCTCAACTACTGTAAAAGCTTTAGAAATGGCTTTGATTAAGAGGAAAACAAAAAATCAACTCATTCACCATTCTGATAGAGGTTTACAATACTGTAGTAAAGAGTATACCGAATTGTTAAAGAAAAACAATATTTTAATTAGTATGACGCAAGAATACGACCCATATGAAAATGCAGTGGCAGAAAGAGTAAATGGAATTTTAAAAGAAGAATTTGGTTTACATGAAATATTTGAAAACTATCAAAATTTAAACAAACAAGTTACACAGGCCATAACTTTATACAACAATTTTAGAATACATATGTCAATTAATATGATAACTCCAAACCAAGCACATCAACAAAAAATAATACATTTAAAACAATGGAAAAAAATAAATCGTAACAGAATTAATTCTGTTACGATTTAACTATATTTGGATTATTAACGAGTCAACCTTTTTTAGGACAACTCATCTAATTTTTTGTTCCCATTTCCAGGCACTTAATAAAGCGTCTTCTAGTGAGGATTTTGCTTTCCAACCTAAAATTGTATTTGCTTTATCAGTGTTTGCATAAGCTTCAATAACATCTCCTTCTCTTCTACCTACAATTAGATAATTCAATTTCTGTTGGGATACTTTTTCAAAAGCCGATATCACTTCTAAAACGGAACTTCCGGTTCCGGTTCCTAAATTAAATGTTTCAACTTTTTCTGAATTTTGTTTTTTTAATAAACGTTGTAAAGCAACTACATGAGCTTTAGCCAAATCCACCACATGAATGTAATCCCGAATAGCCGTTCCATCTGGTGTTGGATAATCATTGCCAAAAACAGATAATTTTTCTCGTAGTCCAATAGCTGTTTGCGTAATAAAAGGGACTAAATTTTGCGGAACACCTAATGGCAACTCTCCTATTTCAGCCGAAGGATGTGCTCCAATCGGATTAAAATAACGCAACAAAACAGCATTAATATTCGTTACTTTAGCAACATCGTTAATAATTTCTTCACCTATTTGCTTTGTATTACCATAGGGCGACATGGCTACTTGAATAGGAGCATTTTCAGTAATCGGCATTTTTTCAGCTTGACCGTAAACTGTACAAGACGAACTAAAAATAAAATGCGCTTCTGATTTTTTCTGTAATTCTTGAAGTAAATACACTAAAGAATTGATGTTGTTTTCATAATACAACAAAGGATTTTCAACACTTTCTCCCACCGCTTTTGAAGCAGCAAAATGAATCACTCCTGAAATATCTTGATATTTAGAAAAAAAACTTTGTACAGCTAATTTATCTCTCAAATCGATGTTTTCAAACAAAGGCTTTTTTCCTGTAATGCGCTCAATTCCATCCAAAACATCGATAGATGAATTCGACAAATTATCAATCGCAATTACTTCAAAACCTTCATTTTGCAATTCCACAACGGTGTGCGAACCTATAAATCCTAAACCTCCTGTAACTAATATCTTCATTTTTCTCGTACAGACGCGATTTATCGCGTCTCTATTTCTTTTTTAAAAGACGCAATGAATTACGGTCTTCTACATCAATTTTTAAATCGCTATTAATAGCGTTTCTATATATTCATTTATACGAATAGACGCGATAAATCGCATCTCTATCCGATATATTCTAAAACAGCATCTGTAATAAATTTTATTTGTTCATCATCTAATTCCGTGTGCATTGGTAATGCAATTACTTCTTTTACCAATTGATTCGTAACAGGAAAATCTTCTTCTTTATAACGAGCATCAGCATACGCTTTTTGGCTATGTAACGGAATTGGATAATAAATAGCGCATGGAATTCCTTTTGCTTGTAAATGTTCCAATAATCCATCGCGTTTTCCGTTTAAAATTCGAATAACGTATTGATGGAATACATGACAATCACAATTTTCACAAATAGTTGGAACCCATATATTTTGATTTTTTCCTAAAATTTCAGAATACTTTCTTGCTGCTTCTTGACGTGCTTTGTTGTAAGCATCCAAATGTGGTAATTTCGCTTTTAAAACTCCAGCTTGAATACTATCTAAACGAGAATTTACACCTACCACATCATGGTGATATCTTTCATACATTCCGTGATTTACAATTCCTCTGATCGTATGAGCTAATTTATCATCATTAGTAAAAATCGCTCCTCCATCACCATAACATCCTAAGTTTTTTGATGGGAAAAATGATGTTGCTGCTACATGTCCTAAAGTACCTACTTTCTTTTTAGAACCATCTTTTGAAGAATAATCGGCTCCAATAGCTTGAGCATTATCTTCGATAACATACAAATTATGTTCTTTGGCAATTTCCATAATCGCATCCATATTCGCAGCCCGACCAAATAAATGAACTGGCACAATTGCTTTAGTTTTTGGTGTTATTGCTTTACGAATTCCTTCTAACGAAATGTTCATATTGTTCATATCTACATCTACTAAAACTGGAGTTAATTGCAACAAAGCAATAACTTCAACCGTAGCTGCGAATGTAAAATCGGCTGTAATTACTTCATCTCCTGGTTTCAAATCCAATCCCATCATGGCTATTTGTAACGCATCAGTTCCGTTTGCACATGGAATTACGTGTTTTACTCCCAAATATTTTTCTAAATCCGCTTGAAATTGATGAACCAAAGGTCCGTTGATGTATGTATTTGTGTCTAAAACCTCTTGAATAGAAGCATTTACTTCTTCTTTTATTTTTTCGTATTGACTTTTTAAGTCAACCATTTGTAATTTTCTCATTGGAATAAAATTAAGTCAAGCAAAAATATGAAATTCTATAGTACAAATTTTATCTAACTTAAAAAGAAACGTATTTTAGCACCATAAAATTCAATTATGCTATTTTTATACAACATAATTACGCTTTTAGCTAGCCAACTTTTGAAGCTTGTAGCTCTTTTCAGTCCGAAAATGAAACTTTTTATTGATGGAAGAAAGTCGGTTTTTCAAACGTTAGCGAATAAAATTCAAACTTCGGATAAAACAATTTGGTTTCACGCAGCGTCTTTAGGTGAATACGAACAAGGCTTACCTGTAATTGAAGCTATCAAACAACAATTCCCAAATCATAAAATTGTGATTACGTTTTTTTCGCCTTCGGGTTATGAAGTTCGAAAAAACAATACCGTTGCCGATGTTACGGTTTATTTGCCTTTGGATACTATTTCGAATGCGAAACAATTCATTCAATTAGTTCATTCCGAAATGGTATTTTTTATCAAATACGAATATTGGCCAAATTATCTTAACGAACTAAAAAAACAACAAATCAAAACCTATTTGATTTCTGGAATTTTACGAGAAAATCAAGCCTTTTTTAAGTGGTATGGTGGATTCTATCGAAACGCTTTAAAAACATTTGATTACTTTTTTGTGCAAAATGAAAGTTCTAAAAAATTGCTTCAAAGTATCGGATTCAACAATGTGAAAATTTCAGGAGATACGCGTTTTGACCGAGTAGTTTCAATTTTAGATCGTGATAATTCTTTGGATTTTATCGAACTATTTAAAGATAATAAAACCACTATTGTAATCGGAAGTTCTTGGCCAAAAGATGAAAGTTTATTAGTAAATTATATCAATCAATGTTCGGATGATGTGAAATTTATTATTGCTCCGCATAATATCAAATCGGAACAAATTTCAAATCTCAAAAATCAAATTCAAAAGAAAACGATTTTGTTTTCTGATGTAGAGACGAGATTAATCGCGTCTCTACAGGAAAACAACGTTTTTATCATTGACACTATCGGGATTTTAACCAAAATTTATTCCTATGCCGATATTGCCTATGTTGGCGGTGGCTTTGGAAATCCGGGTGTTCATAATATTTTAGAACCAGCAACTTTTGGAGTTCCAGTTGTAATTGGTCCAAATTACTCGCATTTTGCTGAAGCTACAGCATTGGTAAATATGGAAGGTTGTATTTCGATTCAAAATCAAATCCAATTAAATGAAGCTTTTGATTTGCTTATTCAGAATGAAGACGAACGATTAGAAAAAGGACATATTTGTAGCACATTTGTTCAGATGAATAAAGGAGCAACTCAAATAATTATGAATTATATTACTAATGAAACTATAAATTGATTTAAGTTGCAAAAGTAAAATTGTAACTTGCACCCATTAATATTAATAAACTATGAAATTTTTAAGATTACTACTTATTTTAGTTGTTTTCCAAGTTCAAGCACAACAAGGAGGTATGTGGATTCCTTCTTTATTGAAAGGAGCAAACGAAAAAGAAATGAAAGCATTGGGAATGAAAATTAGTGCCGATGATATTTATTCGGTAAATAATTCTAGCTTAAAAGATGCTGTTCCTCATTTTGATGGCGGTTGTACAGCGGAAATGATTTCCCCAAAAGGACTTTTATTAACGAATCACCACTGCGGTTATGACAACATTCAAAGTCACTCTACAGTTGAAAACGATTATTTAACGAATGGTTTTTGGGCTTACAAAATGGAAGACGAATTGCCAAATAAAGATTTAACCGTAACCTTCATCATCAAAATTGAAGATGTTACTACTAAAATTTTTGAAGGCGTTTTAAATCTTCCAACCGAAAGCGACAAACAAAAAAGAATCCAACAAAATATTGCTACCGTTAGCAAAAGTTTCCAAAAAGAAGCTTGGCAAGATGTAATGATTCGTGCTTTTTATGATGGAAACCAATACTTATTATTTGTAACCGAAAATTTCAAAGATGTTCGTTTAGTAGGAGCACCACCAAGTTCAATTGGAAAATTTGGATCGGATACAGATAACTGGGTTTGGCCACGACACACGGGAGATTTCTCTTTATTTAGAGTTTATGCTGACAAAAACAATCGTCCAGCTGAATATTCAAAAGACAATGTTCCATACAAACCAAAACACTTTTTCCCAGTTTCTGCTAAAGGAATTCAGGAAAACGATTTCACTATGGTAATGGGTTATCCAGGAAGAACTCAGGAATATTTGCCATCGTTTGCCGTAGAACAAATTGTAAATGATTTGAATCCAGCAAAAATTGAAATTCGTGATGCTGCTTTAAAAGTTCAAGATGGTTTCATGAGAAAAGACAATGCAATTAAAATTCAGTATGCTTCAAAATACGCTAGTGTTGCCAATTATTGGAAAAAATGGATTGGTGAAACAAAAGGATTGAAAAAATCGAATGCAGTTGCTATCAAACAAGATTTTGAAAAGAAATTTCAAGAAAGAGTAAATAAAGCAGGAAAACAAGCTGAATACGGAACTATTTTAGCTGATTTTGAAAAGAACTACAAAGAAATAAGAGAATATGCTATTGCAAGAGATTACTTTACAGAAGTTGTATTACGTAATTCTGAAATTTTATCTTTTGGGTATCGCTTATTTCAATTAGAGCAAATCTATAAGACTAAAGGCGAACAAGCTTTTAATGATAGAAAAAACAATTTAATTTCAGGATTTGAAGGTTTGTATAAAGATTATAGCGCTCAAGTGGATGAGAAAGTTTTCGAACAATTGATCAATTTATATGCTACAAAATCACCAAAACAGTTTTTACCTGAAAGTTTAAACAATTTTAATGCTGCAGAATTGTCAACTGCCATTTTTAGCACTTCAAAATTAACTTCATACGAAGGATTAAAAGAATTATTAAATGGTGATGCCCAATCTATTTTGGACAAATTAAATCAGGATAAAGGATATGTATTGGTAAAATCCATTGCTGAGAGCTATCAAAAAAATGTGGCTCCTAAATTTGATGAAATTAATTTAAAAAATATCGCATTACAAAGAACGTACATGAAAGGTATTATGGAATTCTTCCCGAACGATAGAATTTTCCCTGATGCTAACAGTACATTGCGTGTAACATACGGAAAAGTTAAAGGATACAAGCCTAGCGATGCAGTTATTTATGAACCTGTAAGTTATTTAGATGGTGTAATTGAAAAATATGTACCAGGCGATTATGAATTTGACGTTCCTCAAAAATTAATTGACTTATATAACGCAAAAGATTACGGAAGATATGCCGATAAAAATGGGAAAATGCCATTAGCGTTTATTGCAACCAATCATACTACTGGTGGAAACTCAGGAAGTCCGGCTTTAGATGCAAAAGGAAATCTTATCGGATTAAACTTTGATAGAGTATGGGAAGGCACCATGAGTGATATTTATTACAGCCCAGAAATTTGTAGAAATATCATGGTGGACACCCGTTATATTTTATTTGTAATTGACAAATTTGCTGGTGCAAAAAACCTTATTGAGGAAATGACAATTGTATATCCTAAGTCTCAAAAGGCCAAATAATTACAAATATTTTAACAAAAAAACAAACGGGTATACTATTGGAATTAATCTATTTTGGAATCTAAAGAAAAAAAAATTAAAAAATTTGTCTAAAAATATTTTGACATGTCAAAAAATTTATATCTTTGCTCCGAATTAATAATTAACCTTTTATAATTTAGTAAGATGAAAAAAGTTGTTTTAAGTTTAGCAATCGTTGCTGCTATGTTCGTATCTTGTAAAGAAAATGCTGCTGAAGAAACTGCAGTTGCTGATACAGTTGTTGAAGCTCCAGTTGAAGAGGCTGCTCCAGTAGCTGATACTACTGCTGTTGATACTGCTGCTGCTTCTACAGAAGCTGCTCCAGCTGAAGCTGCTCCAGCAAACTAATTATTGCTAGAATAAAAAAATTAATCCCGATTAAATCGGGATTTTTTTTGCTTTAAAAATTAATTTTAAAAAGTTTAAGATTATGAAAAAAATTGTATTTAGTTTAATTATTGTCTCTACTTTTATTTCTTGTAAAGAAAACACTAACGAAACAGTAAAAACAGAAGACACTGTTATTGTAGAAACACCTGTTGTTCAAGACACAATTATAACAGAATCAAATACAGCAACTATTGATTCTGCTGTTGCAAAATCTCAAGAAACTGCAAAAGTTAAGTTTCAAAGAATTGATGAAGTTGCAAAATAAAACTTATAAATAAATTAAGCCCTATTTTAATAGGGCATTTTTTATGCTATATCTCCAAAAATATCTTCTGAAGATGAAAAATCTAAAAATTCTGCTTTACCAGCATACTTAACAATTTCATCAATTCCTTTTTGAAGTAACAACTGAGTCGTATATCTTCTACTAACAGCGATTTCATGCTCATCTAATATCAATCTAAAGAAAAACTTCCCACTAGACGATTTAAAACGCATAAAAACGCATTTATCAATTGAATTTTTCAAACGCTCAATTTCTTCTTCACATTCAAAACGCAATTCAAAATCATTACTAGTAAAAATAGTTTTACCTTTTCGTGAAACAAATTCATATTTATAAGCTCCGTTTAATCGTTGTGCGATTACAAATGTTCCCATTAGATTTTTTTTGAAATGAATTTTCTAAAGATAAAATAAAAAATCAATTTGATTCTTTTAGAAATAAAAAAAGCTCCAAACATAGTTTGAAGCTTTTTGTACTCAAGGCGGGACTTGAACCCGCACGGGCATTACTACCCACTGGATTTTAAGTCCAGCGTGTCTACCAATTCCACCACTCGAGCGTTGGTAATTATCTGAAAATTTAAAAATAAAGCCTTTTTGAACCAAGCAAAAAGGCTTTAGTACTCAAGGCGGGACTTGAACCCGCACGGGCATTACTACCCACTGGATTTTAAGTCCAGCGTGTCTACCAATTCCACCACTCGAGCAAAATTTAAATTTTCATTGAGCGAAAAACGGGGTTCGAACCCGCGACCTCAACCTTGGCAAGGTTGCGCTCTACCAACTGAGCTATTTTCGCGTATAATTAAGAACGTTTTCTTGATTGCGAGTGCAAATATATAATATATTTTTCTTTCCACAAGAACTTTTAAACAAAAAATCTAACTTTTTCATAACACTTTGATTACGAATAAATTATTTTTTTACCAACATTCGTTTTATTTCGTTCAACTTCATCAATGCTTCAACCGGAGTTAATGTGTTGATGTCAATATTCACAATTTCTTCTTTAATTTCTTCTAAAAGCGGATCATCTAAATTGAAGAAACTCAATTGCAACTCATCACTTGCGGATTTTATTCCCGATAATTCTTCACTCGAATGTCTTTTCTCTAACTGTTTTAATAGTTTTTGTGCTTTTTGAATTACTATTTGAGGTATTCCAGCCATTTTTGCTACGTGAATACCAAAACTATGCGCACTTCCACCTTTAACTAATTTGCGAATGAATAAAACAGTATCTTTTAATTCCTTTACCGAAACATTATAATTTTGAATTCTATCAAACGTAACTTCCATTTCATTTAATTCATGATAATGCGTAGCAAAAAGTGTTTTCGGTTTATTCGGATGTTCGTGCAAATATTCTGAAATTGCCCAAGCAATCGAAATTCCATCGTAAGTTGAAGTTCCTCTTCCAATTTCATCTAACAATACTAAACTTCTTTCCGAAATATTATTCAAAATAGAAGCAGTTTCGTTCATTTCCACCATAAAAGTAGATTCACCCATTGAAATATTATCACTAGCTCCAACTCTAGTGAAAATTTTATCGACCACACCCATTCTCACGCTTTCTGCTGGAACAAAACTTCCCATTTGCGCCATCAACACAATCAAAGCCGTTTGACGCAAAATTGCCGATTTACCCGACATATTCGGACCGGTAATCATGATAATTTGTTGGGTTTCTCTGTCTAAATACACGTCATTCGTTATGTAAGGCACTCCAACAGGCAATTGCTTTTCAATAACGGGATGGCGACCTTCTTTGATTTCCAAATCAAAACTTTCATCTAAGTCGGGACAAACGTATTTGTTATCAATTGCTAACTGTGTGAAAGAAGTCAAACAATCCAATTGCGCTATTAAATTAGCATTCAACTGAACATGTTTGATGTATGTCGCAATCCAATTTACCAATTGCTCAAACAACTGCGTTTCCAATTGATGGATTTTTTCTTCTGCACCTAAAATCTTCGATTCGTATTCTTTTAGTTCTTCTGTAATATATCGCTCCGCATTAACCAAAGTTTGTTTGCGAATCCATTCCGCCGGAACTTTATCTTTATGCGTATTTCGAACTTCAATGTAATAACCAAAAACATTATTGAAAGACACTTTTAAGGAAGGAATTCCTGTTGCAGCACTTTCTCTTTGTTCTAATGCTTCCAAATACCCTTTTCCTGTAGATGAAATATTTCGCAATTCATCTAATTCCGGATGAACGCCAACAGCAATTGCATTTCCTTTATTTACGCTTACAGGTGCGTCTTCTTGAATAGTGGTTTTTATTTTCTCACGCAACAATTCACAAGCATGTAAACTATCTCCAATTACTCTCAAAGCTTCATTTGAACTTGCTAAAGCCAAAGTTTTAATCGGAATTATAGCATCTAATGAATCTTTCAAGAAATTCACTTCTCTTGGCGAAATTTTTCCAGTAGCTACTTTTGAAATCAAACGCTCCAAATCGGAAATTTGCTTGATTTGATATTGAATTTGTTGTAAAACTTCGGGATTGGATTTCAAATACGAAATCACTTCATGACGACTTCTAATTTTTGAAATATCTTTCAACGGAAGTGCTAACCAACGTTTCAAAAGCCTTGCACCCATTGGCGAAAGCGTTTTATCAATCACATCTAAAAGTGTTACTGCATTAGGATTATAACTGTGATATAATTCTAAATTTCGAATGGTAAATTTATCCATCCAAACGTAAGCGTCTTCGGCAATACGTTGAATGTTTGTGATATGCTGAATTTTATTATGTTGCGTTTCTGATAAATAATACAAAATAGCCCCCGAAGCAATCAAACCTTCGGTTAATTCTTCCACACCAAAGCCTTTCATTGAATTGGTTTGAAAATGTTTCGTCAAACTTTCTAACGCATAATCTTCCTTATATACCCAATCTTCCAAAAAGAACGTATGAAAATCGTCTCCAAAAACAGAATGAAATTGATTTTTAAACTGTTTTGGAATTAAAATTTCACTTGGACGGAAGTTTTGCAACAATTTATCGATGTATTCTTCATTGCCTTGGGCTACTAAAAATTCGCCTGTTGACACATCTAAAAATGACACCCCAACCGTTTTCTTTCCAAAATGAACCGAAGCTAAAAAGTTATTTGACTTCGAATGCAACACCTCATCATTCATCGAAACACCTGGTGTAACCAATTCTGTAACACCACGTTTTACAATCGTTTTTGTCATTTTTGGATCTTCTAATTGATCGCAAATCGCCACTCGAAGTCCAGCCTTAACCAATTTAGGTAAATAGGTATTTAATGAATGGTGTGGGAAACCCGCTAACGCAGTTTCGCTATCGCTTCCTGCTCCACGCTTGGTTAAAGTAATTCCTAAAATTCCTGCAGCACGAACAGCATCTTCTCCAAAAGTTTCATAGAAATCGCCTACGCGAAACAGCAAACAAGCATCTGGATACTTGTTTTTAATTTCGTTATATTGTTTCATCAAAGGGGTTTCCTTTGGAGCTTTGTCAGAAGTTGTTGCAGATTTTTTAGCCACAATTTTTTAATTTTAAGTAGAGTTGCGAAGGTAAGAATTTCAAATACAATCACAATATGAATTTCAAAAATCGAATTTTCAAGTTTTATAATTAATCTTTACTTTTGTGGCATGAGAAAATTAGCCAACGCAGAATTAGAACGCAAAAACATCGACGAGTTTAAAAAAGCTCAAAAAACACCCATTATTGTAATCTTAGATGATATTAGAAGTTTACACAATATTGGTTCGGTTTTTAGAACTTCGGATGCTTTTTTAATAGAAAAAATCTATTTGTGCGGCATTACGGCAACTCCTCCAAACAAAGAAATTCACAAAACAGCTCTTGGCGCTACGGAAACTGTTGCTTGGGAATATGCGAAAGACGTTTTAGAAGTAGTTAATGAATTGAAAAAAGAAAACATAAAAGTGTATTCTGTGGAGCAAACTGAAAATGCTATTATGTTGGATGATTTTCAACCAGAAACCAATACAAAATATGCCTTAATTTTTGGAAACGAAGTAAAAGGTGTTTCGCAAGAGGCTATTAATTTAAGCGATGGTGTAATTGAAATTCCGCAATTGGGAAGCAAACATTCGTTGAATATTTCGGTGAGTGCTGGGATTGTGATTTGGGATTTTTTTCAGAAGATGAAATAAATTTTCGGAACACTGATTGAAGAAATTAAATAAACTTTTAAAATTCTAGACGCAAAGTTTTTCGCAAAGGACGCTATGAATTTGTGATAATTAGCGAAATTCGAGTTTAATTAAGTCAAAAGAGACGCTTTCAGCGTGACAAGTTTGGGTGAAAATCCGTTAAAATCTGCGTTGCGTAGCATCAGTTTCATCCGCGTGCTAATACTATTTTCTTATTAATCTCATTCAACAAAAACACATAATCCTCCTGTTTCTTCACAAAATCCAAATCGGAAACATCGATAATCAATACATTCAAATCGGTTTGCGTTTTGATGTAATCTAGATATCCTTGATTGATTTTCTCTAAATAATCGGCAGGAATTTCTTGCTCATAACTTCTGCCGCGTTTTTTTATGTTTTCTAACAATCGTTCGGTATTTTGATACAAATACACATACAAATCAGGTTTTGGCATTTCCTTGTGAATGATATCGAACATGGTTTTGTACAAACGAAATTCGTCTTCTTGCAGTGTAACTTTAGCAAAAATCAAAGATTTAAAAATGTGATAATCGGCCACAACAAAGTCTTTAAACAAATCAAATTGCGCCAAATCATCTGATAATTGTTGGTATCTATCCGCTAAAAACGACATTTCTAATGGAAACGCATAACGACTTTGGTCTTTATAAAACTTTGGTAAAAATGGATTATCTGCAAAGCGTTCTAACACTAATTTAGCATTGCAATCTTCTGATAATTTGGCTGATAAAGTCGTTTTTCCTGCTCCAATATTTCCCTCAATCGCGATGTAATTGAATTGCTGTAATTGGAGTTTTTCAATAGGTGAAATTATAGAATGAACGACTTTAATTTCGCTTATATCTTCCGTTTGAAGTAGAAGTTGTGAAACAGATTTTTTCAATATTGGATGTTCCCAATTCAATCCTAAATCCATCATGGGTTGCAAGACAAACTTTCTATTCTGCATTAATGGATGCGGAACTTGCAAGTTTTCAGTAGAAATAATTTCCTCGTCAAAAGCAATGATATCAACATCAATAATTCGCGCTTGATATCCTGAATCTTTGGTACGAATTCTACCTAACTTCTTTTCTACTCTCAAAACCTGATTCAAAATTTTTTGAGCCGATTTTGTAGTGTGAATTAAAATTGCAGCATTATAAAAAGGCTCACTTTCAAAACCCCAAGCTGGCGTTTCGTAAATTTTGGAAACCTTTACAACCGTTGCTACTTCACTATGAATCAAATCAATACAAGCCTGAATCGTTTCAAAACGATTTCCTTGATTACTTCCTAACGATACTATAACTTGGTGTTGACTCATATTGGCAAAATAACAAACATTTTTAGACTTCTAATTTACCTTTTCCATTTTTTTATGAACATGTAACAATTTTTGAGTTTTTTCTACTAATGCTATGAATTAAAATGAAAATGAAATGAAATTTTTAGGAAATGTATTAGCTACAATTGTTGGGTTATTTGTTTTTTGCATAATGTCCTTTTTTGGTATTATCATAATTGGTGCCATTGCAGGAGGCGGAGACGAAACCGTTACTGTAAAAAATAATTCCGTTATTGAATTAGATTTATCAAAAGTAAGTTTGGATTATGCTGGAAAAACCAACTACAAAGACTTTAATTATTTTGAAGCGCATCATGATGGTGTTACCGATATTTTAAATGCCATTGAAGCTGCAAAAAAAGATAAAAAAATTAAAGGAATTTCGATTCTTAACAACCAATCACAACTAGGTTTAGCCCAAAGCAAAGCAGTACGAGATAAATTAGAAGATTTCAAAAAATCTGGAAAATTTGTATATGCTTACGCTAATTTTTACACACAAGGCGAATATTATTTAAATTCGGTTGCAGACCAAGTATATTTAAACCCAATGGGGGAAGTTGATTTCAAAGGATTATCTTCTGAAATTATCTACATGAAAGAGTTACAAGAAAAATCAGGTGTTAAGTTTGAAGTAATTCGTCATGGAAAATATAAAAGTGCTGTTGAACCTTACTTAGCACAAGAAATGAGTCCAGAAAACCGCGAACAAATGACTGTTTTGTTAAACTCGGTTTGGACTACTATTGTAGAAGATATTGCTAAAAGCAGAAAACTATCAGTAGCGCAATTAAATGCTATAGCCAATTCATTAGGAGCAAGAACACCAGAATTAGCTTTAGCAAATAAATTAGTGGATAAAATAGCTTATGAAGACGAATATCACGATATGATTAGAGCGAAATTAAAGCTTGACAAAAAAGAAAAATATGATATTGTAAGCATTACAGAATATGCAAAAACTGCCGCTTCAACAGTTGAAGATTATACAAAGAAAGACATCATAGCGGTAATTTATGCACAAGGTGAAATTGCTGGCGGTGAAGGTGATGTAAATATCATAGGAGAAGGTTCAATTAAGCGATCTTTACAAGAAGCAAGAGAGAATGAAGATGTAAAAGCAATTGTTTTACGTGTAAATAGCCCTGGTGGAAGTGCTTTGACTTCAGAGTTAATTTGGAGAGAAATTGAAATAACTAAAAAAACAAAGCCTGTTGTAGTTTCTATGGGGAATTATGCCGCTTCTGGAGGATATTACATTGCAGCTAATGCCGATCGAATTTTCGCAGAACCAAACACGATTACAGGTTCAATTGGAGTTTTTGGAATGCTACCCAACATGAATCAATTAGGTAAAAATATCGGAATTAACGCTGAACAAGTAAAAACTCATGATAACGCAAGTGGTTACAGTATTTTTGAACCTATTGACGAAAACTTCAAAGGGTATATTTTAGAAAGCATCGAAAAAACATACGCTACTTTCTTACAACGTGTAGCTGATGGAAGAAAAATGACCACTGAACAAGTTGATGCCATTGCACAAGGAAGAGTTTGGACAGGAGTAGATGCACAAAAACTTGGACTGGTTGACGAAATTGGTGGTTTAGATGCAGCCATTAAATATGCAGCAAAACTTGGAAAAACAAATTCGTATAGAACCGAAAACTTCCCAGAATACGAAAAAAGCTTTGAAGATTTACTTGCCGATTTCACCGGAATGGCGATGTTTAAAACTAAAGAGCAATTGTTAAAAGAGCAATTAGGTGAAGAAGGCTTTCAAATGCTAGAACAAATCAAACGCGTAAAAAGCAGAAAAGGTATCCAAGCTATGATGCCATATGAAATTGAGATTCATTAATCTTTACTATAAACACTAAAATCCCAAAAACAAAATGTTTTTTGGGATTTTTTTTACATATTCACTTAAAATTAATATTTAAATTTACAATTGGTATTACTTTTGTATCATTGAATTTTAATCATCCCTAATTACACTATCATGTTAAAGAAAGTTTTAAAAGGTTTAGGAATATTTCTTTTGGTAACCATTATCGCATTAGCAGCCGCTCCATATTTGTTTAAAGACAAAATCAAGGAAATGATTGCTAAAACATTAAACGAAAATGTTAATGCTAACATTGCATTTGAAGATGTGGATTTGAGTTTGTTTAAAAGTTTTCCACAAGCTCATGTAACAATTGATAAGCTGAGCATCATAAACAAAGCTCCTTTTGCTGGAGATACGCTATTGTATGCTGGAGAAACTAATGTAACTATGAGTGTAAAAGAACTTTTTAAAGGCGATGGTGAAACCATGAGTTTAGAAAGTTTTAGCGCTGTTAACGGAATTGTAAATATCATTTTCAATAAAGAGGGTGTAGGTAATTTTGACATCGCTATAAAAGAAGCAGAAGAAAAAAAACCTTCTGATAGTAAGCCATTTTCTTTAGACATACAAAAATATGGAGTTGAGAATCTAAAATTCAGTTATATTGATGAAGGTTCGAACATGAAAATGGTTTTAGACAGCATTTATCATGAAGGAAAAGGAAATTTTGCTGCTCAAAAATTAGATTTAGAAACCAAAACTTCGGCAAAATTATATTTTGAAATGGAGAAAATGAACTACATGAACAATGTAGGAATCACTTTAGATGCTATTTTAGGAATTGATTTAGAGAAAAGCAAATACGAATTCAAAGACAATAAAGCCTTAATCAATCAATTACCATTAGAATTTAATGGATTTATTCAAATGGTGGAAGCGGGTCAAACCTATGACTTAACATTCAAAACACCAACCTCTGATTTCAAAAACTTCTTAGGATTAGTTCCTGCTGCTTATTCTGGCGATATTAATAAAGTAAAAACATCAGGACAATTCTCGGTAGATGGAAAAGTAAAAGGAAATTTAACCGAAACTACGATTCCAACATTTGATGTGAAAATTGCTTCGAATAATGCCTCTTTCCAATATCCTGATTTACCAAAATCAGTAAATAATATTGTAATTAACACCCATATTGTTAATGAAACTGGTGCAATGAATGACACTTATGTAAATTTACATCAATTGTCATTTGCAATTGACCAAGACGTTTTTAATGCAAAGGCAATTGTAAAAAATATTGCTACAAACGCATTAGTAGATGCCGAATTAAAAGGAACTATCAATTTAGCAAACGTTACAAAAGCCTATCCGGTAAAATTAGACAAACCCTTAACTGGAATTCTAAAAGCCGATGTAAAAACGAAGTTCGATATGCAATCGGTTGAGAAAAGTCAGTATCAAAACATACAAAACTCGGGAACCGTTAGTTTAACTGGATTTAATTATGAAGGTCCAGAAATGGCAAAACCATTTAAGATTAATCAAGCTGCAGTTGCTTTTAATCCAAATCATATCAACTTGAGTCAATTTGATGCTAAAACTGGAACATCTGACATTCAGATTAATGGAACTCTAGATAATTTTTATGGCTTTTTATTTAGAAACCAAATTTTGAAAGGAAACTTTAATATGAATTCGACCAAATTAGTAGTTTCTGATTTCATGGCACCTACTACCACAACTAGTGATGATGGCAAAAAAACTACCGAAGCTGTTAAAATTCCTTCATTCTTAGATTGCAGCATTACAGCTAAAGCGGGAACAGTTATTTATGACAATTTAAACTTAAAAGATGTTTCAGGTAACCTAACTATTCGTGACGAAGCTGTTATGTTAAACAACTTAAAAATGGGAGTTTTTGGAGGAAATATTGGTTTAACCGGAACCGTTTCAACAAAAGGAAAAACTCCAAAATTTGATATGAATTTAGGATTAAATTCGGTTAACATTGCAGAATCTTTTACACAATTAGACATGCTAAAATCGATTGCTCCAATTGCAGGAGTTGTCAATGGAAAACTGAATTCGACCATTAAATTATCTGGTGATTTACAAAATGATATGACCCCAAATTTAAAAACGATTTCTGGTGATTTATTTGGACAATTATTATCAACTACTATTAATGAAAAGAATTCAGCTTTGTTAACTGCATTGAGTTCCAACATGAAATTCATTGATATGAGTAAAGTAAATCTTAATGATGTAAAAGCGGCTTTATCATTTAAAGATGGAAAAGTAAACGTAAAACCTTTCGATATCAAATATCAGGACATAACTGTAAATGTGGGCGGAAGTCATGGTTTTGACCAAACGATGAATTACAATTTAAAATTTGATGTTCCTGTGAAATATTTAGGAAAAGAAGTAACAAATTTAGTGGCAAAATTAACCCCTGCCGACCAAAAACAGATTACAAGTATTCCAGTTACAGGATTGATGACTGGTAACTTCACTCAACCTAAATTTAATTCTGATTTAAAACAATCTACTACTAATTTAACCACACAGTTGGTTAAAATGCAGAAAGACAAATTGGTTAATCAAGGAACTTCTGCCTTGAGCAATTTAATTAACGGCACAAAAGGAAATAACTCTGGAACTACAACAGCTACAGACACTACTAAAACTAAATCTACTCCTAAAGAAGAAATTAAAAACACCATTAAAGACAAAGCTGGTGCAATAAAAAATTTATTTGGCGGTAAGAAAAAGGAAGAATAAACAATAAACAAATAAATAATAACAAAAACCCTTTCAATCGAAAGGGTTTTCTATTATAAGCTCATCTTCACCACATAACCTTCATAAGTTCTAACATTAAAAACGGTTCCATCTTCAAATATCAGATATTGACCTTTAATGCCAGTTAGCGTTCCAGAGAAGTTTGGTGTTTTATCTAAATTCAAACTCGTTATTTTTTTAGGATATTGCAATACTGGAAAATCGAGTTGGATAATTTTTTCTTCTTTTGGAAAATAGTCTTTTACTTCAGTTGGCAACCAATCAAAAACTTTATTACGTTCAGCAATCAAATCCATAGCGAGATATTCATTTTTTAACATTTTTTGCCAATTGGTTTTATCTGCAAAATGATTTTTCAAGGCAACTTCTGTAATTCCTGCTAAATACCTATTTGGAACTTCAACTATTGGAATAGCTTGCACAGCGCCTTGGTCTATCCATCTAGTAGGAACTTGTGTTTTTCTTGTTACCCCTACTTTTACTTCACTTGATAAGGCTAAATACACTACATGAGGTTGTAATTGTACGCGTTTTTCATATTCCAAGTCTCTATCTTCAATATCTAAATGCGCGGTACTTAATTCGGGCTTCATAATCCAATCGCCTACAGCCGGACTACTCATAAAACAATCATAACAAAATCCTTGACGGAAAATTTTCTTGGCTTTTCCACAATTTAAACACTGGTACCCTTGAAATTCAATAGTTAATGGTTTCCCTAAAAGTTGATTGATGTTTAAAAAACTATTTTCAAAAACCAAATAATATTGAATTGGATTTCCAAACTCTGTTTGCATTTTTGAGAGTGTACCTTCGTATGTCATTTAAGTTAAGATTTACTTTTTAGTATTATTATTTAAAAAAAATGCTATTTTTGGTAAAGTTATTATTCCCAATTAATAATTCAAAATTAGAAATAGGTAAATGCCACTGCAAATTATAAATTCTGTTGCCACTTGGATATTGAAGAAGCGAATTCATCAAATGGAATTGTTTTTAAAATATCCTCAAGAAGTTCAAGAAGAATTACTTTTTAGCTTAATTAAATCGGCAGAAAATACACTAATTGGAAAAAAATACGAATTTTCATCCATAAAAAATTATGCTACATTTAATGAACGCATACCTATTTCAACTTATGAAGATTTAGAACCTTTAATTGAACGAACAAGACAAGGAGAACAAAATGTTTTTTGGAATACGAATATTAAATGGTTTGCAAAATCAAGCGGAACAACCAATGCTAAGAGCAAATTCATTCCTGTAAGTTCAGAAGCATTAGAAAATTGTCATTACAAAGCAAGTAAGGATTTATTGTGTTTGTATTTAAATAATAATGAAGATTCACAACTGTTTGTAGGAAAAAGTCTTCGTCTTGGCGGTAGCAAGCAATTGTATGAAGATAATAATACGTTCTTTGGTGATTTATCTGCCATTTTAATTGACAATATGCCAATATGGGCCGAGTTTAGCTCTACTCCTAGTAGTAAAATTTCCTTAATGGGAGATTGGGAAACCAAACTTCCAGCAATTATAAATGAGACTATCAATGAAAATGTAACGAGCTTGGCTGGAGTTCCAAGTTGGATGATGGTATTATTACAAAAAACACTTGAAACTACTGGGAAAAACAATTTACTTGAACTTTGGCCAAATGCTGAAGTTTATTTTCATGGAGGGGTAAATTTTGACCCGTATAGAGAATTATATAAAAAATTATTCCCAAAAGATGATTTTAAATATTATGAAATCTATAATGCATCTGAAGGATTTTTTGCTATTCAAGATTTAAACAACTCAAACGAATTGTTATTAATGTTAGATTATGGCATTTTCTACGAATTTATCCCAATGGAAACTTTTGGCACTTTAAATCAAAGAACCATTCGTTTAAATGAAGTTGAGTTGAATAAAAATTACGCTTTGGTAATTACAACGAATTCAGGATTATGGCGCTATTTGATTGGCGACACTATTCGATTTACATCATTACAACCTTACCGAATAAAAGTAACAGGTAGAACAAAACATCACATTAATGTTTTTGGAGAAGAATTAATGGTTGAAAACACAGATACTGCCTTAGCTAAGACGTGTAAAGAATTTAATTGTGAGATCAAAGATTATACCGTAGCCCCAATATTCATGAGTGACAATCAAAAAGGGGCACATGAATGGATTATTGAATTTATAACAAAACCGCACAACATTGCAAATTTTTGTAAAGCTTTAGATGAGAATCTTCAAAATATTAATTCAGATTATGAAGCGAAGCGATACAATAATATGACATTAAATCCGTTAGTTGTGCATGTTGCTAGAGAAAATTTATTCTATGATTGGTTAAAACAACAAGATAAATTAGGTGGTCAACATAAAATTCCACGACTTTCAAATGAACGAATTTACTTAGAAAGTTTATTGTTATTAAATTAAATATGAAAAAATCAGTACTTCTATTAGTTATTATTTGCGCTTCGAGTATTTCAATATCATGTGGACCCAGAAGATACAAATGTGGACCATACAGAAAATGCAGCACAAGCATAAAAAACAGCGAAATCCCATTTCATGATAAATTTATCAATTTAAATCGCTGCTAAACTCCATTAATTAAATAATTCGCAAAAAAACAAGTCGCATTTAGCTTCCTATCATTTTTTTTGCATTAAATACCAAAAAAAAGTAAATTATTTTCACTATTTATTTTTTTTGTGAAATTTTATTATATTTTTGCACAAGTTTTAAAAAAACATTAACCCCCTATTAATTAAGTATTTAATTTTATGAAACTAAGAAAAATCTTTACTTTATTTTTACTTATAGTTAATCTATTTTCTTTTGGGCAAGAACCTAGACGTTCAGAGGGAACAGAAGCAACAATAAATACTATTAATAAAAACACTAAGGGAATTTCATTTGTTATTAGTGACACAGGGATTAATTCTGAATTAAACGAAATAGGCACTACTTTTTTTAAAAATAAATATATTATTTTATCAAACAAAAAAAGACGTCATGCAGAAGTAACGGTTAATCCAATTACTAATACTCCAAATAATAATTTATATTGTGTAGATGTTAAAGAAGATGGAAGTTTATCTTTTCCATTATTATTCTCAAAAACTCTTGATTCAGAAAACGATGAAGGTTCAATAGGATTTTCTCACGATCAAAAAACAATATTTTTTACTCAAGAAGACCCAAATAGTAAAGAAAAATTCAATTTATACAGAGCGGTTCTAGATGAAAACGATGTAAAAAAATGGACAAACATCACAAACTTAAATATTGTTCCTGACGGATATTCTATTGAAACGCCAAGTGTATCATCTGATGGGAAAAAAATATTTATTGCAACAAATATCCCAGGTGGATTTGGTGGATTTGACATTTATGAAGCTACTATTAATGAAGACGGTAGCATAGGAAAACTTGTAAATTTAGGACCAAATGTAAATACAGAAGCTGATGAAAAATACCCATTCATGTCATCAGATAATAAATTTCTGTATTTCTCTTCAAAAGGTCATACTAACTTAGGTGGATATGATGTATTTAGATCGGCATATGTTGAAAACAAATTTTTAGAACCAATGAATTTAGGTACTGATTTGAATTCAAGAAGAGACGATATAGCTTTTGTTTTAACTTCACCTACAAAAGGTTACATTTCTACAGACAAACATCAATCTGGAAATTTTGATATTTTAAAATTTGAAATTAGAAAACAAGACAACATTTCTCTTAACTATATTGTTGCAGAAGAGGTTACTAAAACAGCATTACCAAACGCCAAAGTTATTGTAACTGATGAATTTGGCACAATTATTACAGAAACATTTACAGACAATAATGGTAAATTTAAATTTGCAGTTGAACCATTAACTCTTTATAATGTACAGGTGAATAAAGAAGGCTATGAAACTAAAAAAGTAAATGTAAGCTCAGGAGATACTGAAAAAAATATTTTCCTAACGCAAGAAAAAGCTGTAGTTACAGAAGATGCAATTGTTATAGAAAATATTTATTTTGATTTTAACAAATCTACAATTAAAAAAGAGTCAGAATTGTCTTTAAACAAGATTGTAGAAGTACTTAAAAGTAATACTAACATGAGCATTACAATTAATGCACATACTGACAGTAAAGGATCAGAAACTTACAATCAAAAATTATCTGAGAGTAGAGCAAAAGCAGCTTATCAATATTTAATTAAAAAAGGAATTCCTACTAATCAATTATCTTATAAAGGATATGGAGAAAGTGAACTTCTAGAAAAATGTGATAAGTGTACAGCAGAACAAGATCAAAAAAATCGTAGAATTGAATTCAAAATTATAAAATAAATTCTCCTCAATTAAACTCAAAAAAAATGAAAAAAATCTCATTAGTAGTAGCGGTATCAACATTAGTATTATTAACATCTTGCTCAAGCGGATGGAGTTGCCAAAAAAGATATTGCAACACAAAACAATCAAAAACATTAGAACAAAAGAAAAATGCATAATACAAAAAAAGGTTGCCAATCGGCAACCTTTTTTATTAAGATATTAAGAAACTGCTTTTAAACGCTGAAGTAAATTTTTACTTAGACTCTTTTCAGCATAACCTTTTGTTACTTGTAAATTTGTTTCGTTTGAACTAGGTAACTCATACATAGCATCAGTCAAAATAGCTTCACATAACGAGCGCAAACCTCTTGCTCCTAATTTGTATTCTAATGCTTTAGAAACAATATAATCAAGTGCTTCTTCTTCAAAATTTAAATCCACCTCATCCATCTCAAACAATTTCTTATATTGTTTTACTAAGGCGTTTTTAGGTTCTGTTAAAATAGCTCTTAACGTTTCCGCATCTAAAGGATCCATATGTGTTAAAACTGGTAATCGACCTATGATTTCTGGTATTAATCCAAAATCTTTAACATCTTTTGGAATCAAATATTGAAGTAAATTATCCTTATCAATTTGATCTGTTCCTATTGACGAACTATAGCCTACCGCTTGTCTATTTAAACGTTTTGAAATAATTCTTTCAATTCCGTCAAAAGCACCACCTGCGATGAACAAGATATTTTGTGTATTAACTTCCACAAATTTTTGATCTGGATGTTTTCTTCCTCCTTTTGGTGGAACATTAACCACTGTTCCTTCTAATAATTTCAACAATGCTTGTTGTACACCTTCTCCCGAAACATCTCGAGTAATGGATGGATTATCACTTTTACGAGCAATTTTATCGATTTCGTCAATAAATACGATTCCTCTTTCAGCTTTAGCGACGTCGTAATCAGCTGCTTGTAACAAACGAGTTAAAATACTTTCTACATCTTCCCCTACATAACCCGCTTCAGTTAAAACAGTTGCATCAACGATAGCCAATGGAACATTCAACATTTTTGCAATTGTTTTTGCAACTAATGTTTTTCCAGTTCCGGTTTGACCCACCATTAAGATGTTACTTTTTTCAATCTCAACTTCGTCTTCTAATTGAACTTGCATCAAACGTTTATAGTGATTGTAAACAGCTACACTCATTACTTTCTTCGTTTGTTCTTGTCCAATTACATAATCATCTAAAAACGCACGAATCTCTTTTGGTTTTAAAAGAATTAAATCGGCAATCAAATTAGAATTACCTGATTGTTTTAATTCCTCTAAAACAATTCCGTGAGCTTGTTCGATACATTTGTCGCAAATATGCGCATTAATCCCTGCAATTAATAAATTGGTTTCAGGCTTTTTCCTTCCGCAGAATGAACACTCTAATACTTCTTTAGCCATCCTTTTTTAGTTAGCAGTCACAGTATACAGTCACAGTTATATCGCTGAAAACTGTGACTGAAAACTGAAAACTATATTTATTTATCTTGTTAAAACCTCATCAATCATTCCGTATTCTTTTGCTTCAGCAGCAATCATCCAGTAATCTCTTTCACTGTCTTTATAAACTTTCTCGTAAGGTTGTTTTGAATGATGAGAAATGATTTGATATAATTCTTCTTTTAATTTCAACATTTCTTTCAAGTTGATTTCCATATCCGTTGCCACTCCTTGAGCTCCTCCTGATGGTTGGTGAATCATTACTCTTGAATGTGGTAAAGCCGAACGTTTTCCATCAGCCCCAGCACATAATAAAACCGCTCCCATTGAAGCCGCCATTCCTGTACAAATTGTAGCTACATCAGGTTTTACAAATTGCATTGTATCATAGATTCCTAATCCAGCATACACACTTCCACCTGGTGAATTAATATAAATACTGATATCTTTAGAAGCATCAACACTTTCTAAAAACAACAATTGCGCCTGAATAATGTTTGCTACATAATCATCAACTCCTGTTCCTAAGAATATAATTCTATCCATCATTAAACGAGAGAACACATCCATTGAAGCAACATTTAATTGACGCTCTTCAATGATGTATGGAGTCATACTGCTCACAATTTTATCGTAATATAAACTGTTTACTCCGTGATGCTTCGTAGCATATTTTTTAAATTCTTTTCCGTAGTTCATTTTATGACTTATTTTAAATAATTAATGTTATAAATCTGAATAAAATTCAGAATAAAAAAAGCGTCAAAACTAGTCTGACGCTCAAAGATAATTATTTTTTGTGAGATATTATTCTCCGTACATTTCTTTGATGAATTGCTCGTAATTAACCTCTTTAGTTTTAGCTTTTACTTTTTCTTTGTAAAGACCTAACATTTTTTCGCTCATTACTTGCTCTGATAAACGTTTCACCTCGTCTTGATTAGACATTACACGAGCAACAATTCCATTAATTTCATCTTCTGATGGATTTAATTGACCAAATTGTGCCATTTGTTTCTTGATTAAATCAGCAGTATGCGCTTGTAAATCTTCAAACGTAATTTGTAAATTATTTTCAGCCATTACTTTCCCTTCAATTAATTGGAAACGTAATCCTTTTTCAGATTTTACATACTCTTCTTCAGCTTGCTCTGCAGTTAATGGAGTTTCACCTACGTTTTGAATCCATCTTTTTAAGAATTCAGCTGGCAAATCAAATTTTGTATTTTCAATTAAAAACTCAGTAACATCATTTAAGAATTTTTGATCAGCTTGTTGAGCAAATTGTCCTTCAGCATCTTCTTTGATTTTAGCTTTTAATTCTTCAACAGAAGAAATAACTCCAGGTCCAAATAATTTATCAAATAATTCTTGATTTAACTCTGCTTTTTCAATTGAATTAATTTCTTCAATTGTAAAATCAACATTGATATCTAAACCGTGAACATCATCATGACTTACTTTTAAGTAATCCATTAATTTGTGATCGTCATCAAATAAACCTTTAGTTCCGATAGTTACAATATCACCTACTTTTTTACCAACAAATGCTTTAGCTGTTTTTTTGTCAGCAAAAATATCTAAACTAAAGTTTGCTGGAGCGTTGATTCCTTTTTCTTCGTTAGTAAAAGTCCCTCTAACTTCATAATCTGCTTTTACTTCAGCTTGAGAAATTAATTTTCCGTATTGTTTTTGGATTCTTTCAACTTGCTCATTCAACATTTTATCATCAGCAATAACATTGAACTTTGTAATATTATTTTTCGCTGTTAAATCAACTGAAAATTGAGGTGCTAATCCTAATTCAAAATCAAAAGATAAATCATCATTATCCCAGTTAAAATCTTCTGTTACTTTTGGAAGAGGGTTACCCAGAATATCTAATTTTTCAGCAACTAAATAATCGTTTAAAGACGATTGTAAAATTTTATTTACTTCATCTAATAATACTGCTTTACCATATTGCTTATGGATTAAACTCATTGGAACTGCTCCTTTTCTGAATCCCGGAATTGAAGCATTTTTTCTATAATCAGCTAATACTTTTTCTACTTTATCAGAATAATCTTCTTTTGTAATTGCTACTGTTACAATAGCATTCAAATCATCAACTTGCGTTTTTGTAATGTTCATTATTTCTTTTATTTAATACCATAAAATTTGGGTTGCAAAATTATAGAATTTTTACAACCCAAACAAGTTTTTAATTCATTGAAATTCAAATCGCTAAAAATTAATCTTCACTCACAAAGATTTTATTTAAAACAGATTGACTAATAGACAACAAAACACTAAAAATCAAAGCAGTTAAAAATCCATCAACTCTAAATTCATCAATAAAATAATCGCATATCAAAATAATGATTGCATTAATTACCAAAAGAAACAAACCTAGAGTAAATAGTGTAACAGGAATGGTAAGAAAAACAAGTATTGGTTTTAAAAAAGTGTTTAACAAACTCAATACAACAGCTACCATTAAGGCTCCTGTTAAGCTAGTAATGGTAACACCCGGAACAAGATAAGAAAGAACAAATACTATAATTGCACTTAAAAGGAGTTTAATAATTAAATTCATTTTCTTCAATTTTTATTACTACTAAAAAAGGCATCAATAATGATGCCTTTTCTTATATAAAGTATAAAATATTAATTAGTCTGTAAAATTGTCGCACCTGGTAGGCTTGGAGCGTATACATAAGGTATATTTGCATTATAATGATTATTAATCACTTTAATTATTTCATTTGCAATCACCCCATAGCCTTTTGCATTTGGATGCACACCATCTAAAGAAAATAATACTGAACTTGCAGTAGCTGAAGAAAAATAATTTGCCGTATAAACAGTTCCATCTTCAATTCTTAAACCAGTCACCAATTGATTCATAATAGCATTCATATCTGCAACAGCAAGATCATTAGAATTTGCAATTGAAACAATTGTTGCGTTGTAAGCCGCTGTAGCATTAGCTACTTTGTTTTTTTCATTTGACGTCAAAATCCATTTGTTTGCTAATGGCTGTGTAACTCCTTGGATATTAAATGGAGTCGGATTAGCCGAAGTAGTACCTATTACAGACGAAGCAGGTAAAACAATTAAATCAGCAGATGTTGTTTGTCTAGCTTTACCGTATAAAGCCCCTAAAGTTGAAGCATTTGCAATTAATAATGGATCTCCAGAATTATTTGCATAAAATGTTATTTGTGCGCTTAAATCTGTCAAATCTGCATCATTGATTAATACGGGATTAGAAACTCCATCTGTTAAGTTTAACGGTGCAATTCTTCCATTAGTAGCAACTGCTAAAAATTGATATAATTGAACTAATAATGCTGCTTGTGGATTTGCATTTAAAGCCGCATCCGAAACAGGCGCATATGGAACAGTTGTAAAATAAGGAATAGAGGTTACACTTGGAATTGTACATACCACTCCTTTTGCACCATTTGATGTTAATGTTGTAATAATCGTTGAATAAACACTTGCAAACACATTTGAATTTGTAATATCGTTTGCTCCATAAGTAGCAGGATTAGTATTACCAGTTACATTGTGATCATTCGCTGGCGTTACACCATCAGATTGAGCACCACCATTTGTAGCATATGACAATACATCATTTGCACCAATCCAGTTGGTAAAAAATGTTGGATTCTTAGACATAGCATCTCCTAATACAGTAGTGGTAGGTGAAGTAGCATGTCTAACAAAGTATGGATTTGCTTGTCCTAAAGCAACACCTGCAATATTTCCATAACCTTGCGCTATTAAGTGAAAAGATTTTGCGCCAGGCACTCCCATGTTATTATAAGCTGTAGCTTGTAAATTAGAAACTTCAATTGTCGAAGAACCCGCAATATTTTCAGGTCGACCTTCTGATGCGTCAATTACCAATCTTGTACTTGCAATTGGGAAACCACCTAATAACAATCCTCCTAAATTATTAACGTCATCTGCGTAAGAAGGCTGTGTAAATTCACCACCTCCAACTAAAGCAAACTGTTGCGCTAATAAATTAGGAAAAGAATTGGTTTGACTTCCTCTTGAAACCGTACCATCCATATAACCCGCAGTTAATGAATTTCCAACAGCTACATAAGTTGTAAAATCAGCATCTCCAGAAGTATAGTTTGCACTTACTTCGTTTTCAAATTCTGGTTCACATGAAGCAAAACCAGCTGCTATAATAGCTAAATATATAAATTTATTTTTCATCTTTCTAATATTAAAAATTAAAACCCGTAAGTTATACCTATTCCAGGTGAAAATACAACTGACTTGTACGTACCTCCAAAACTACTTCCATCGCTTACATAATCATAAGAATTATCCACTTCATCAAAATGTAAGTATAAGAACGAAACATCAATTCCTAATTTACTATTTACTTGATATGTTAATCCTCCTGTATATCCCATAGAATCGTTTCTTGGAGTTTCAGGTGCAAAATATCCATCTTGTACTGGACTTTCATCAAAATACCAACCTGCTCTAAAAGTAAATTTATCATTCGCTTTATATTGGGTACCTACCCTGTAAGTACTAGAACTTTTATAATTTCTGGGATTATTTGAATCTGGAAGTGCTGGATTTGTAAAATCTACATATAAATTCTCATAAACACTCCACATTGCTCTATTATAATCAAAAGCAACTAACCATTTATTTGTCACTTGGTAAGACATACCAACAGTTAACTCTGCAGGTAAAGGTAAATCAGCATTAAATTTTGTTGTTGGAGCTGTAGTAGGATAATCATTAAAAGTTGCATCACCATCACGAGCTTCCATCATTATTTCAGAACGGTAATTCATACCAATTCTGAATTTATCCGTTGGATTAAACATAAAACCAGCAGTATAACCCCAAGCAGTAATTCCTTTAGACTCAATAGTCAAATCTGTTCTATCACCTTCAAAATTTATTGTTGATCTATCTACATTTCTATTAAAATTAACTGAACCTGTTGCAAAAATAGGACCACCACCAATGCTAAAATGTTCACCAATTCTAACCGAAATTGATGGTTGAACAAAAATTGCTTTTAAATCAATGTTGTTAACCAAATGAGAACCCTGCCAATCTTGATCCCATTCTACAGAACTTCCGTAAGGAGTATAAACTGCTAATCCAGCGGTAAACCAATCATTTAATTTATACGTAGCATACACATTAAATGGAGTACCTAAATTATTAGTCTCTGCTTCCCAATTGTATTGAGAATTTTGAAATTTTGTATTAGCAAATAATGCGTTTCCACCCACTGATAAGTTAAACTTTTTATCCAAATAAGCCATACCTGCTGGGTTAAAAAACGCAACCTCAGCGCTATTAACCACCGCAACACCCGTGTGTCCCATAGCCAATTGTTTTTGACCTTGAATACTAACTCTATATCCACCTGCAAATGCAGTAGAGCCAGCTAAAGCCAATAATGTTAAAGAAAGTAATTTTCTCATAATGTAAAATGTGTTAGTTTTTTCTTTGTTTGTAAAATCTTAACTTCAAAATTATAACAAAATATGAATTTTACAATTTTTTTAACTAAAAAATTATGCATGCATAATTTTTTAGTAGAATTATTTTATAAAATTAATAACATAAGTGAAGAAATCTTTTGGATTTTCTGCATGCAACCAATGTCCGGCATTTTGTACAGTTTTAATATTTGCTTCTGGAAAATGATGATAAATGGTTTCAAAATCACTATCCAAAATATAATCTGACTTATCACCTCTTAAAAACAAGGTTTCTTTATTAAAAATGTTTTCAAATGGTAATGCTGTTCCAATAACTTCAATTTTCTCATTGAACACTTTTAAATTAAATCGGAAAGCCAATTGTTCTGGTGCAGCCCAATATAAATTTTTCAATAAAAATTGTCGCGTTCCAAAATCTTTAATGTATCCCGAAACAATTTCTTCTACTTCACCTCTATTTGGTTTTTTTGAAAAATCTACAGCATTTAAAGCAGCTAAAATAGTTTGATGATGTGGCGCATAATATTTTGGACCAATATCCGCTACTATTAATTTAGACACCAATTCAGGATGCGTTGTTGCTAAAAGCATTGCTACTTTTCCACCCATCGAATGCCCGATAATGTTGATATTTGTTAGTTGATGATAATCGCAATATTGTTTTACATCTTGAGCCATTATTTCATACGAAAAATCATCCGAATGAAAACTCTTTCCGTGATTTCGTAAATCTATAGCGTGAACTTGAAAACCTTCATTAGCAAATTGAGTACCTAAAGTTTTCCAATTGTCTGACATCCCTAAAAACCCATGAATAATAACTAAAGGCTTTCCTTCTCCTTCTATCCTTGAATGTAATAACATCTTATTTCAATTTTTGAAGATACATATTCACAACATTTTCCAATCCTAGATATAAGGATTCTGAAATTAATGCATGACCAATAGAAACCTCAAGCAATCCTGGGATATTCTCTTTAAAAAACTTGATATTATCTAAGCTCAAATCATGACCTGCATTAATTCCTAAACCTAGTTCATTTGCTTTTAAAGCTGCCTTAACATAAGGTTCAATTCCTTTTTTATTACCTAATCCATACTCATGAGCAAATGATTCGGTATACAATTCAATTCTTTCTGTTCCAGTTGCTTTTGCGCCTTCAATCATTCTTTCATCAGCATCAACAAAAATAGAAGTTCTAATTCCATTTCTTTGAAACTCTTGAATTACTTCTAATAAATACGAGTGATGTTTAATAGTATCCCAACCCGCATTTGAAGTCAGAGCGCCAATTGCATCTGGCACTAAAGTAACTTGAGTTGGCTTGCACTCTAGAACCAAATCAATAAAATTATGTTGCGGATTTCCTTCTATATTATACTCAGTGTAAACAACCGATTTTAAATCGCGTGCATCTTGATAACGAATATGTCTTTCGTCTGGTCTTGGATGAATCGTAATTCCATCTGCACCAAACTGCTGAATATCTTTTGCAACTTTCAATAAATCAGGAACATTACCTCCTCTTGAATTACGGAGAGTAGCAATTTTATTAATATTTACTGATAACTTTGTCATAATAATTTTAATTTATACAAAAATACAAAGTATAAGTTAGCTAGCATGTGGTATTTTTTGATTATTTTGCGATATAATTTCAATAAACCAAAAATGCATAATTTATCGAGCTATATTAATAACGAAATAAAACCACTAAAAAACACAGATTCTATAGCTGATGCTCAGGATTTGTTTTTAGATTTCCCATATTCACATTTTCCTGTAACAGAAGATGGTGTGTATATAGGATGCCTAAATAAAGAAAGTGTAGATCTTTTAAATAGTGATAGCATTATTAACGATAGTAGATTTCATTTTGAACGATTCTTTGTTCGAAATAACACCATTTGGTTAGATGTTTTAGAGATTTTTGCTAAAAACGACAGCAATATTATTCCGGTTTTGGATGAAAAAAACACGTATTTAGGCTATTATGAACTTGAAGATGTAATACGTTTTTTTCATGAAACACCCTTTTTAAAAGAAGAAGGAGGAATAATAGTAGTAGAAAAAGAATCCGATAAATTTTCTATGAGCCAAGTAGCTCAAATAGTTGAAAGCAACAATGCCAAAATATTAGGATTGTTCATCTCTACGATTTCTGGAAACAAAGTAGAAATTACCATAAAGATAAGTCAAAGCGGTTTAAACGATATCATTCAAACATTCAGACGATTTGAATATGAAATTATTTCAGAGCATCAAGAAGATTCGTATTTAAATAGTTTAAAAGAACGCTCAGATTACTTAGATAAATACTTAAATATTTAAATTAAGGTCCTAATGAAAATAGCATTATTTGGTCAGTATTATCAAAACAGCACAGCCGAAACAGTTCATAAAGTTGTAACATTTTTAGAATCTAAAGAAATTGAAATTACTTTTGAAGCAACCTTTTTATCTATTTTAAAAGAAAAAAATATCCTTTCAAAAGATTACAAAACCTACTCAAATTATTCCACTTTAGATAGCGACTGTAAAGCATTGATAAGCATTGGAGGAGACGGAACTATATTAAAAGCAGCTACGTTTGTTAGAGATAAAAATATCCCAATAATTGGAATAAACTCTGGAAGATTAGGTTTTTTAGCTACGATTCAATTAGATAATATTGAACCACTACTTCAAAAACTACTTGATAATGATTATGCTATCTCTAAGAGAACTTTATTAAGCATTAAGACTACTCCTGATTATGAAAATTTTAGTGAATTAGATTTTGCATTAAACGAAGTAACTGTAGCTCGAAAAGACACAACTTCGATGATTACTATTATCACTTATTTAAATAGAGAATATCTTACTTCTTATTGGGCAGACGGACTTATTATTTCAACTCCAACAGGCTCTACTGGATATTCATTAAGCTGTGGTGGTCCAGTTCTTACACCTAATGTTGCCAGTTTGGTCATTACCCCAATGGCACCTCACAACTTAAATGCTAGACCTTTAGTAATTACAGATGATATGGAAATAGAGCTAAGAATTTCTGGGAGAGAAGAACAATTCTTGATTTCATTAGACTCTAGAATTTCGGCCGTTTCTAAAGACACGATTGTAACCATAAAAAAATCTCCTTTCACGATTTCAATAATTGAATTTAAAGAGGAATCTTTCCTAAATACCATTCGAAAAAAACTACTTTGGGGTGAAGACAAAAGAAATTAACATTCTTTTTTATATCATTTTTCATTTTTTAACGTTTTAAGCGTTTTAAATAACAACAAAAAAATCCCATAAAATAGGGATAAGTAGTCAATATTGTTATATTTGCAAACTATTTTAAAAAATGAAGTACTTTTTATTTTATATATTACTGATTTTCTGCGGTTTCAACACCTATTCTCAAATTAATGAATTAGGAGTGTTTGGAGGTGGTATTAACTATATTGGAGATGTTGGACCTACCGATTATATTTCGCCAAACGAGCCTGCTTTTGGAATTATTTACAAGTGGAATAGAAGTCCGAGACATGCTTATAGATTTTCCTATATGCAAGGAAAACTAACTTCTAATGATGCTGACAGTGATATTCCAAGTAGAAATTTAAGAGGGAATTCATTTGAAAATAAAGTAAAGGAATTTTCAGCTGGATTAGAGTTTAATTTTATGGACTTTAATTTACATGATGGTGAACCTAAAATTTCTCCATATGTTTATTCTGGAATAAGCTATTTTATTTATGATGAAATTTTTATTTTAGATAACAATAGTAGATTAGATTACCAAAGTAGCACTTTTGCAATACCTATGGTTTTAGGAATAAAAGCAAGAGTTTTAGACAAATTTATTTTAGCAGCAGAAGTTGGATTTAGATATACTTTCACCGATAATTTAGATGGAAGTAATCCTAAAAATGATAATTTTGAAACTTTACGTTTTGGAAATAAAAATAGTAACGATTGGTATGTATTTACTGGTTTAACATTAACTTATACATTTGGGCAAAACCCATGTTTTTGTGCAGAATAATATGGAATTATTAAAAAAAATAAATACCGATTATTTACCTCAACATTTAGCCATAATAATGGATGGAAATGGCAGATGGGCTAAACAAAAAGGAATGCTTCGTGCCTTTGGCCATGAAAATGGAACAAAGTCAGTACGAACAACTGTAGAAGCTTGTGCTAAATTAGGCATTAAAAATCTAACACTTTATGCTTTTTCAACTGAAAACTGGAACCGACCAAAACTAGAAGTTGACACTCTTATGAAGTTATTAGTTTCCTCTTTAAAGAAAGAAATTAAAACTTTACAAGCTAATAATATCAAATTAAACGCCATTGGAAATTTAACAAATTTACCTGATAGCGTACAAAAAGAATTACAAGAAGTAATTGAAAAAACAGCTGAAAACACAAGGATGACATTAACTTTAGCATTAAGTTATGGTGCAAGAGAAGAGTTAATTCAAGCTGTTAAAAAAATAACGAACAAAGTTAAAAATAATATAATTTCTGAAGAGGCTATTGACGAATCAATTATTAATCAGCATCTTTACACACACAATTTACCTGATGTAGATTTAGTAATTAGAACGAGTGGTGAACACAGGATAAGTAATTTTCTATTATGGCAAATAGCTTACGCTGAGTTTTATTTTACTGAAGTACTATGGCCCGATTTTTCAGAAAACCATTTGTATGAAGCAATTATTAGTTATCAAAAAAGAGAACGCAGATTTGGAAAAACAAGCGAACAAATTATACCTTAAAAAAATGTTTAAAAAAGGATTACAATTATTTTCAATAGTAACATTATTATTTACTACTTCTTTATTTGCACAAGAAACTAAATTAGAAAGTGGAAAACCCTATATACTTGCTAAAATTGATGTAACTGGAAAGATTAGTTATAACGAACAAACGATTACCACTTTTACAGGATTAGAAAAAGGTCAAGAAATTATTGTTCCTGGTGAAGATATTAGTAATGCAATCAAAAAATTATGGAAGTTAGGTTTGTTTTCTGACGTTAATTTTTATGTGAATAAAATTGAAGGTGATAGTATCTTTTTAGAACTAAACATGAACGAATTACCTAAATTATCCGATGTTAAAATACAAGGAGTTAAAAAAGGTAAAATTGAAGAACTAATTAAAGAAACCGATTTAAAAAAAGGTAAAATTGTAAATGAAAATTTAATTACTACCACAAAAAATTATATCGAGAATAAATATAAAAAAGACGGTTTTTATCAAACTAAAGTTGCTATAAACATTATACCTGATAGTTTAGACACTGAGGTAAAAATGGTAGTAAATATTGATAAAGGAAGTAAAGTAAAAGTAAAAAGCATAGTATTTGAAGGAAATAATCAATTGAGTGATTCAAAACTTAAAAAAACCTTTAAAAACACGAAACAAAGAAATCCAATTCGAATTTTCAAGAAGTCTAAATATATCAAAGAAAAGTACAAAGAAGATTTAGCTAAAGTAATTGAAAAATATAAAGAAAAAGGAAATAGAGATGCTAGAATTATTTCTGATTCTGTAATTTATGATAAAAAATCAAACACTATTTCTATTAAAGTAAAACTAGAAGAAGGAAGAAAATATTATTTTGGAGATATTCGTTATTTAGGAAATACTGTTTATACAGAACGTCAACTAAATTCTATATTAGGAATTAAAAAAGGAGATGTTTATAATGGAACCATTCTTCAAAAAAGGATAGCTGATCAAACAAAACCTGACGGTGAAGATTTAACTAATTTGTATCAAAATAACGGATATTTATTCTCTAGCATTAACCCAGTTGAGGTAAGAACAGAAAATGATACTATTGATTTTGAAATTAGAATTACAGAAGGTCCTATCGCTTATTTCAATAAAATTACAGTTGTAGGAAATGACAAAACAAACGACCATGTAATTTACAGAGAGTTAAGAACAAAACCTGGTCAAAAATACAGTAAAGAAGACTTAATTCGTTCGATACGTGAAATTGGCCAATTAGGATTCTTTGACCCAGAAGCTATTAAACCCGATTTTAAAAACGTTGACCCACAAGCCGGAACGGTTGACATTGAATACAACGTAGTTGAAAAAGGATCAAGCCAAGTAGAATTACAAGGTGGTTATGGTGGAGGTGGATTTATTGGAACGTTAGGTTTATCGTTCAATAATTTCTCTGCTCGAAAAATGTTTAAGAAAGATGCTTATAAACCACTTCCTATGGGAGATGGACAAAGAATGTCGTTACGTTTACAAGGAAGTTCCTTTTTCCAAACCTATAGTTTATCTTTCTCAGAACCTTGGTTTGGAGGTAAAAAACCAGTAAGTTTTTCAACCTCTTTATCACACAGTAAGCAATTCTTATTTAATTCAAGAACACGTGATGTAACTAGAAGTCAAAGTTTCAATATTACATCTTTATCAGTAGGACTTGCAAAGAGATTAACTGTACCAGATGATTATTTTGTTTTATCTCAAGCGTTATCATTCCAATATTATGACTTGAATAACTATAATACAGGATTATTTACATTTGGAGATGGTGCTTCAAGAAACTTAGCTTACACAATTGGATTATCTAGAAATAGTAAAGGGGTTAACCCAATATTCCCAACTGTTGGTTCAGAATTTAGTATTTCTGGTAAATTTACATTACCATACTCATTATTCAATGGTGTAGATTATGGAAACTTAGAAAATCTTGCTGAAAACAAAGTTAGAGCTACTGAAGCTGGAGAAGCTCCAGACGGTTCAAATTATCCTGCTGGAAGTTACCTAAATAGTGAAGGATACCCAGTAACGGATCCTGCAGACGCTGCTGTTGATCGTGGAAAAGTAGACCAACAAAAATTTAATTGGTTGGAATATTACAAAATCAAGTTTAAAGCAGACAATTATAATAGAATCTACGAAAAATTAGTATTACGTACCAATGCAGAATTTGGATTCATGGGAGCTTACAACTCAGAAAGAGGTTTAGTACCTTTTGAAAGATTCTTCCTTGGAGGTGATGGTTTAGCTAACTTTGCTTTAGACGGTAGAGAAGTAATCCAATTAAGAGGATATCCAAATAACTCTTTGTCTTCTCAAGATGGAGGTACTATTTATAATAAATTCTCATTAGAATTACGTTATCCAATTACTTTAAATCAATCTGCATCTATTTATGCGTTAAGTTTCTTAGAAGCGGGTGCGGCATTTGATACTTTCAAAGAATACAACCCATTTAAACTACAACGTTCAGCTGGTTTTGGTATTCGTGTATTTATGCCTGCATTTGGATTATTAGGTATTGACTTTGCTCATGGTTTTGATGCTATTCCAGGTGAAACAGTTAAAAGTGGTTGGCAAACGCATTTTATTATTGGACAACAATTTTAAGGTTTGTTAGTACTTTTTTGTTACATTCGTAAAAATATTTTTCAATTTTATACGTTTAACAAGCATCAAAGTAGAATCAGTAATAAGATTCAGGAACAAAAAACAAATTTGAAGATGAAAAAAATATTAATATTACTTGCACTATTTTCATTTACTTCTCAAGCACAAACGGCTAGAGGAGTTAAAATTGGATATATAGACATGGAGTATATCTTAGAAAAAGTTCCAGATTATGCAGAAGCTAACAATCAATTAGAACAAAAAGCTCAAAAATGGAAGCAAGAAATTGAGGTTAAAAGAACGGAAATAGACAAACTTAAAGATGCTTTAAAAACAGAAAGAGTTTTATTAACTAAAGAATTAATTGAAGAACGAGAAGAAGAAATTGCCTATTTAGAAAAAGAACTTCTTGAATATCAAGAAAAGCGTTTTGGACCAAAAGGTGATTTAATAGTTCAAAAAACAGTATTAATTAAACCTATACAAGACCAAATTTTTACTATAGTTCAAGATGTTGCTGAACAAAGAAAATATGATTTCATTTTTGATAAGTCTTCAGATTTAACTATGTTATTTGCAGCTCAAAAATATGATATTAGCGATTTTGTAATTAAAAAATTAGCTGCTTCTCAAAAAAGAGAAGAAATGACTAAAAAGCAATTAAAAGCACAAGAAGCTAAAGATGCATTAGAAGAATCTCTTGAAGAAAATCCAGCTTACACAGAACGTCAAAGAATTTTAGATGAGAAAAAAGCAGCTAGAGAAAAATTAATTGAAGAACGCAAATTAGCTAACGAACAAAAGAAAGCAGAAGCTGCTGAAAAAAGAAAAAAATTACTTGAAGAAAGAGATGCTAAAAAAAATGGCACAGTAATTGAAAAAGACTCTAAAGAAACTGAAAACAAATCAGAAGTAAAAGAGGAAAATAAAGATAATGTTACTGATGAATCAAAAGCCAAAGAAGAAAATGTAGAAGGAGAAAAAAAATTAACTCCTGCTGAAATTAGACAAAAAGCTATTGATGAAAGAAATAAAAAATTAGAAGAAAGAAAAAAAGCATTAGAAGAAAAAAAGAAAAAAGCTGCAGAAGCTAAAGAAGCTGCTAAAAAAGCTAAAGAACAAAAAACAGAAACAGAAACAGAGAATAAAAATTAAATAACTTAAATTTTAAAATTAAAAATGAAACATTTAAAAAAATTAGCAATTGCAATCGTACTTTTCATTGGAACTCAAGTTTCAGCTCAAACAAAAGTAGCTCATATAGACTTACAAGCATTAATGACTGCTATGCCTGAAATGAAAACGGCTCAAGAGCAAATGAAAAAAATTCAAGAGACCTATGATAAAGATTACAAAAACATGGTAGCTGAATATCAAACTAAATTACAAAAGTATGAGCAAGAAGCTCCAACAGCTGGTGATGCTTTAAACGAAACTCGTTCTAAAGAAATGCAAGATATGGGAGCTCGTATTCAACAATTCCAACAAACAGCTCAAAAAGAATTAGGTCAAAAAGAAATGGACTTATATAAACCTATCATGGAAAAAGCACAAAACGCAATTAAAAAAGTAGCTAAAGAAAAAGGCTTCAACTATGTGTTAGATGCTACAACTGGAAGCGGATTATTAGTGGCTGATGGTGTTGATATTTTAGCAGATGTAAAAAAATCTTTAGGGTTTTAATCTAACAAAACTTTATAAAAATTAAAAACTACTTAATCTCATATGAGATTAAGTAGTTTTTTTTATTTTTGTTTACATGATACAAAATAACGCAATAGGATTATTTGATTCGGGAATTGGTGGAACTTCTATTTGGAAAGAGGTTCATTCGTTATTGCCAAATGAAAATACGATCTATCTTGCGGATAGCATTAATGCTCCTTACGGATTAAAAACAAAAGAAGAGATTATTGCTTTAAGTTGTAAAAACACTGAACTACTATTAGAATTAAACTGTAAAATTATAATTGTAGCTTGTAATACTGCTACAACTAATGCCATACAAGAATTGCGAGCAAAGTATAAAGTTCCTTTCATTGGAATTGAACCTGCAATAAAACCTGCGGCCTTGCAATCAAAAACTCAAACCATTGGCATATTAGCTACAAAAGGAACGCTAAACAGCGAATTATTCCATAAAAGTGTAGCAAATCATCCCGATGTGAAAATTATTGAACAAATAGGACATGGCTTAGTTCAACTAATCGAAAATGGCGACATTAATTCCCCAGAAATGGAAGAACTTTTAAAAAGTTACCTAACCCCTATGATTGAAAAAAATATTGATTTTTTAGTATTAGGTTGTAGCCATTATCCTTATTTAATTCCGCAAATTAAAAAAATAATTCCAGAACACGTTCAAATAATTGATTCTGGTGAAGCCGTAGCAAAACAAACGCTAAATATTTTAAAACAAAATAATTTGCTTAATAATGCTAATGAAAAAAGCTCGCAAATTTTTTATACAAATAGCGAGCCTGAAGTCATAGAAACTATATTAAACCATCAAGAAAAGGTGATTTTTAAAAATTTTTAAATTAATCTTCTTTAAACCAACCCGAGTACATTACGTAATTATTTGATATACGCTGAATTTCACCAGCAAAATCACTTTGGTCAATATCTTTTACTTTTTTTGCAGGTACACCAGCATAAATACAACCAGATTCAACTATAGTGTTCTGAGTAATTACGGAGCCAGCCGCTACTATAGAATTACTTTCTATAACACAATTATCCATAACAATAGCGCCCATACCTATTAATACATTGTCTTTGATGGTACATCCATGCACAATCGCATTATGACCTATAGAAACGTTATTCCCAATTATTGTTGGATGCTTTTGATAGGTACAATGAATAACAGCGCCATCTTGTATATTTACTTTATCGCCAATGGTAATAAAATTAACATCACCCCTTACCACGGCATTAAACCACACACTACAATTAGCTCCAAAAGTAACATCACCTACAATTGTTGCATTTTCAGCCACATAACAATCTTCTGGGATTTGTGGAAATTTCCCATTTACTTCTTTAATTAACATATAAATCGTATTAAAAAAAATGTCCCGATAAATCGGGACACAAATATAATTGAAAATAGTTTTTAATTAACAGCAGGACAATTACAATCCCAAGCTTTATCCTTACAAAATACGTTAATACCTAACGTAATTTGGTGGAAACCTCCATTATCAAATTTAACATCACCCATAATATGAGAATACGTATAGGAGAACATAAATTTATCATAATTTAATCCTACAATTGGAGTAATCCATTGTAATTTTTGATCTTGTAATCCACCACTTGTGTCGCTATATTGAGCTCCATCAAAACTTCTTCTATAAGATAATCCACCCCATAATTTTCCGAAATCTAATTGTTTGTAAACTTTTAAGTTTAAGTCAATTGATTTTTCTTTAGTTTCTGATACATATTGAAACATAAATGATGGCTCGAACAATAAATTATCTTCATTACCAAAAACAGCACCTGCACTCCATAAATATTTACTTAAATTGTCAGATTCTATATCTCTGGTATATAATTCTCTTCTGCTTGCCATGAAGTTCTTAATTGTAAAGTGCGTAAAGAAATCCATATAGTGATAAGAAACACCTAAATCAATATTAAAATAAGCATCTTTTTGAACAACACCTTGAACTATTACTGGGTCAAAACCTCTATAATCTCTACCATCAATTGAACTTTGAACAAAAGCAGTACTTAAACCAAAAGATAATTGATTTAAATCTAATGTACCTCTAGAAAATCTTAAATGATGCGCATAAGTAAGTTTTGCTCCTCTTTGTGAGTGATATCCATTTTTATCATTAAACAAAATCATACCAAAACCAGAAATTCCATCTTGATCTAAAGCCGTATTAAAACTTACCGTTTGAAGTGCTGGAGCATCTTCTTGCCCAAACCATTGTTGACGACCCGTTAATCTAATTTTACCACAATTAGCCGCACCAGCCATTGAAGGATGAATTAAATAATAATTATCAGACAAATAATCTGAATATACAGCAATACCTTCTTGGGCAAAAGAAAATTGTGCTAGTAAAAATGCTAAAATAAAATAACTCTTTTTAAAATTCATTGTAGTTAAGTTTAATGAAAACATGCTTTCGTTCTATTTGTACTTCAAGGATTTTGAAAGTAAAAACAGATTCATAAAAAACAATAAAAAAATTATTTTTTACTACGAACTTGCCAAAGATATAAATTTTTAAGTTTCTTTTACATTTCAAATAAAATATTCTTAAGTTAAAATTACTTTTTTTTTAAGCAATTGATATAATTAAGCTTCTAATTATGAAATATTAATCAAAAACTAATAAAAAGTTAAAACTAAAAGAGTCTAAATAAAAGAAACCAGATGTCTTTCTAACTTTGTATCTTTGCAAAAAATAAAAGTCTTATGCAAGTTATCGCAACCAAAATAACACAAAATCCTGCCATAGTAAAGTTTGAATTGGACGAAATTATTGTGAGAACACAAAATTTTGAATTCAAAAACATTGATGAAACACAAAATTCTCCTTTGGCTAAACAATTATTCTATTTGCCATTTGTTAAAACGGTTTATATCTCTGGAAATTTTATTGCTATTGAAAAATTTTCGATTGTTGAATGGGAAGACGTTCAAGATGATGTAGCCAATCAAATAAATGATTTTATTAACAACGGAGGAACAATCATTCAGGTTGAAGAAAACAAAACGAAAAAACAACCCATTACGGTTTATGCTGAAACAACACCAAACCCTTCAGTATTGAAATTTGTTTGCAATAAACTTTTAACAAAAACCGCTTTAGAGTGCAAAAATATTGATGAAACAAATGCATCTCCACTAGCAAAAGAATTGTTTAAATTCCCATTTGTTAAAGAAGTATTTATTGATGAAAATTATATTTCAGTTACTAAATTCGCTGTTACAGAATGGGATGAAATCACATTAGAACTTAGAACATTTATCAAAGAATACATAGAAAACGGAAATCTGGTAATTGACGAAACTGCTATTGTAACGACAGAAATTCATCAAAAACAACAAGAAGCCTACTTTGATGCTCTTGATGTTACTTCGCAACAAATTATTAATATAATTGAAGAATATGTAAAACCAGCTGTTCAAAGCGATGGAGGTAATATTATGTTTGAATCTTTTGATCCTACCGAAAAAAGAGTAAAAGTTGTTTTACAAGGAGCTTGTAGCGGATGCCCGTCTTCAACATTTACTTTAAAAAACGGAATTGAAAACATGTTAAAAGACATGCTAAAAGATGAAGCAATCAAAGTTGAAGCAATCAACGGATAATTGACAAACTAACCACAATATAAATGCCCCAAAAAGATTAATCTTTTTGGGGCATTTTCAATATATCTATATTACTTTTTATTTTGCTGATTAAATTCTTTAAACAATTCTAATAAATTCATAATTGATTTAATTAAATCGTTTGTTTCTAGCAGTAAAGCAAAATACAATTTACTATTTTTCGGACTCGTTTCTGTAGTTCTAATTCGGTTTATTTGTTTTGATATTAATTCAGAAACCGTTTCTAAAAATGCATTTTTCTCCTTTAAAATATCATCCAATTTAGAAAAATCTTCTGTTTTAAAACTCTCTTCTAAACGAATAAATAATTCTTGTAATTGAGTATCTACAGTTTTAAGATCTCGAATTTGATTGAACTTTAATTTTTTATGATTGTTATTTACATGTGAATAACTATTAGAAGTAATAAATTCAATAGATTGAACCATATCCTGTAAATAACCTAAAATTAAAATATAAAATTTACTCGCTTCTACTGAATTATCATCTAGATTTTTAATAAAATAAAACACATTGCTTCTAAGCTCGTCAATTTCTTTTTCTAACTTTTTTAATGCCTTTTTATTTTCTTTAAGATTATTTAAATCTTGAAGTCCTAGATTATCAATAACATTAGAATATAGTGAACTTGTTTTTCTTAATACTTTTGAAATTTGAGAAGAACTTTCTACTATCATTTCTTTAATAGTACCCACATCTTCTTTTCTAAGACTTTTAATTTCTTCTTGTTCCTGTACTTTTAATTTGTGTTTTCTAGCACTTCTGTATAGTAAAATAGCTAACATAAGAACCAATCCTACAAAAGCAAATACTTCTCCAATTTTTAAAATGTAAGCAATTACAAAAGACATTATAAAAGCAACAATTGCAGTAAAAAACCAACCTCCAATAACATTAAACACTCCTGCAATTCTGTAAACAGCACTTTCTCTATCCCAGGCTCTATCTGCAAATGACGATCCCATTGCCACCATAAAAGTTACATAAGTAGTAGACAATGGCAATTTTAAAGAAGTTCCTATAGAAATTAAAATACTTGCTACCATTAAATTAACAGAAGCTCTTACCATATCAAAAGCAGGCTCCTCATCGGCATTTTTATATTTTTTTTCTACTTTTTCAAAACGTTTATCAATATGAATTTGAATACTTTTTGGTAAAAAATAATTAATTCCTTCACCAATGTATACTCCAGTTCTAACAATAAATCTTGAAGCTGAATTTGGAGAAAACTTCTCTACACCATCACCTTGTCTAGAAAGGTTTACCCCAGTTTCAATAACACTTCTTGCTTTTTTTGATGTCCATAAAGTGATTACCATTACCACTCCAGCAAATAAAAGAAAGTAAAAGGGCGCTACAATATTATCATTAGCTAAATCACCCATCATAAAAGTATCTCCTGAAACTCCTGCAGCATCAAAAATTTCATACGAATTAAAAGCAGCAATAGGCACACCAATAAAATTAACCAAATCATTACCAGCAAAAGCTAATGCAAGTGCAAAAGTTCCAATAATAATAATTACTCTTAAAATATTAACTTTGAACAAGCTAGTTAATACTTGGGATAAAATAGTAAAAAACACAAAATTGAAACCTAAAATCAATAATTGGTTATCTTTTATCCAAGAATATTGCTCTTTTGATATAAAAGAAACTCCTTTTAAACCTTTAATTAAAATAAAAAATGTGATGGCAGTGATGGCTAATCCACCAAAAATAGAACCAAAATATTTTAATTTTTTTTCGTAATGAAAAGTGAAGATTAATCTTGAAATATATTGTACAAAACTACCAATACTAAATGACAGCACTACCGACAATAAAATACTGTATACAATTTCAGATGCTTTTTTCGTATTGATATAAGCTCCTAAATGATCTAAAGTTTCTTCTGTAGTGTAAATTTTATAAATAGCTAAACAAACTGCTGCACCTAGTAATTCAAAAATAATAGAAACCGTTGTTGAAGTAGGCAATCCCATCGAATTAAAAACATCTAACAATAGAATATCAGATATCATTACCGCTAGGAAAATGATCATTACATCATTAAAACTAAACATGCTAGGAACAAAAATACCACTTCGAGCAATTTCCATCATTCCGCTAGAAAACAAAGCCCCAACTAAAACTCCTAAACTAGCAACAATCATTGTTGTTTTAAAAGAAATTGCTTTAGAACCAATTGCAGAATTTAAAAAATTTACGGCATCATTACTAACCCCAACCACTAAATCGATTATGGCTAAAACACCTAAAACAATTAACATTATGATATAAATCTGCTCCATTCTAATACAAATTAATTTTTATGCAAAATTCCTTTAAGATTTTCAATCCTATGTTAATTTAATGTTATCAATTTTATTTTTAAGAAAATAATTTAAATTAAAAAAATAGCGAATTCTATTGATAATTAAAGAAGTTGAAATCCTATTTTAAGGTAGTATTAACGCAATTTATTATTTAAAAAACTTAATTTTGATATTTGAAATTTAGTACCAATTAAAGAAACAATTATGACAGCCATTGAAATTGAAAATTATTTTGAAACCATTAAGAAATTAATCTTAGAATATTCGCCAAAATTTGTTGTTGCTATCGTTATTTTACTTGTGGGATTGTGGGCTACTAGTCTCATTACAAAAGCAGCAAAAAAAATTATGCTAAAAAGAAATGTTGAAGTGACGTTATCAACCTTTATTGGGAATTTAATTTTTTGGACACTTCGCATTCTTCTTTTTGTAACAGTAATTTCAAAGCTTGGAATCGAAACCTCTTCATTTGTTGCAATTTTAGGAGCTGCAGGTTTAGCAATTGGTTTATCATTACAAGGTTCTCTTTCCAATTTTGCAGGAGGAATTCTAATCATTTTATTTAAACCCTTTCGCTTAGGTGATTTTATTGAAGCTCAAGGTGTCTTAGGAACAGTAAAAGACATTAAAATATTTTCAACTGTCATTACATCTCCAGACAACAAACAAATAGTGATTCCAAATGCCTCGTTATCAAATGGTGTTATAACTAATTATACCGCAAATGGATTTAGAAGAGTAGATTTAATTATTTCTGTAGATTACAATACCGACTTGCAATTAGCTAAAAAAACCATCGATAAAGTTTTAAAATCTATCCCAGAAATTTTAAAAGAACCAGAAGCAACAATTCAATTAAATGAATTAGCGGCTAGTTCAATTGATTTTTCTGTAAGACCTTACACATTAACTGAAAACTATTTAAAAGTGAAATCAGAAGTTTTGGAAAAAATAAAAATCGAATTTGATATTGCTGGAATAGAAATTCCATATCCACATCAAGTTGAAATTCACAAAGAGTAAAAAATTATTTTACTAGTACAAAATCTTTAAGATAATAAGGTTCAAAATAAGCGACATCTACAAAGTCGCTTTTTTTGTATTTATCAAATGACAACTCACACATTTCTTTAGAAGATGGAAATATAACTTCTGAATGAAATACAAATTTATCTGCTAGTAAAGTATTTTTAAATTTTTCTGTTCCATCTCCAACCAAATGAATTGTATCTAAAATATCTTGATACGATTTTTCATCAATAATTTCGGCTTGAGTTGAGCGAATTTGATGGTGATTTTTATCATAGATAGCTGTAAAAACTTCCATTCTACGAGCATCTATCATTGGAATAATTATTCCGTCTTCTATTTGAATTTGTTTTGCTAAAAGTTGAAGTGTATCTATGGCTATTAACGGAATATTTAAGGCATAACAAAATCCTTTTGCTGAAGAAACTCCTATACGCAATCCTGTATAGGAACCCGGTCCTTGGCTAACAGCAATTGCAGACAAATCATAAAATTGCAATTGATTTTCATTCAGTAATTCTTCTATAAAAACATGTAATTTTTCTGCATGAGAAAAATGCTGTTCTGCAATTTCTTTACTTGCAATTAATGCTCCTTCTTTTGCTAACGCTACTGAACAATTTTTAGTAGCTGTTTCTAAATTCAGAATGATCGCCATTTTTAGATTTTTGAATTGCAAAGTTAAGAAGATAATACCGTAAAAAAAATAAGGCACAGTTTCCTATGCCTTATCTACCCAAATAACTAATAAGAAATCTATTTCTTACTTTCTTTTTTATCTTTTGCAGATTCAACTTTTACTTTATCATTAGAAACTAAATCTTTTGAAACGGTAGTATAAGGACCCGTTATAATTTCCTCTCCAGATTTTAATCCTGAAATAATTTCAATATTCGTATCATCTTGAATTCCTGTTTTTACAACTCTCAATTTAGCTTTATCGCCAACTTTCACAAAAACACATTCAAATTTTTTATCGTTTTTAGGAGCAGTACCTTTTTGTTCTTTTTCTTGCTTTTCTAATTCAGCAACAACATCTTTTTTTACAGAAGTTGTATCATCTTTAATTACAACAGCACTAATTGGAACTGCAATGATATTTTCTTTACGTTTTGTAATAATATCAACAGTTGCAGTCATACCAGGTCTAAAAGGTGAATAATTTTCAGGTTTCCCTTCTAATAAATCCTGATATGATTCTTTTAAAATTCTGACTTTTACTTTAAAATTAGTAACTTGATCAGCGGTTAAAGCTGTACTAGCAGAATTTGAAATACTAGTTACAATCCCTTTAAATTCTCTTTTTAAATATGCATCTACTTCAATATTTGCAGAATCTCCAATGTTAACTTTTACAATATCATTTTCATTAACATCAACTTCTACTTCCATGTTATTTAAGTTAGCAATTCTTAAAATTTCAGTTCCTGCCATTTGTTGCGTTCCTAAAACACGTTCTCCTAATTCTACATTTAACAAAGAAATTGTTCCATCTGCTGGTGCATAAATAGTAGTTCTTCTTAAATTATCATTTGCTTCTGTAACTGTTGCCGATGCACTTTGTACTTGATAATAAGCAGATTGTTTATTAGCTACTGCCACTTCATAAGTAGAAACAATTCTATCCCATTCTGATTTTGAGATAATGCCTTTTTCAAATAATTTTTTATTTCTATCGTAGTTCGCTTTAGCTTCTTTAACTTGAGCTTCCGCCTGACTCAATCCGGCTTTAGTTGTTGACATAGAAGCAACCGAACGATTAACTCCTGATTCGTAAATATCTGGATTAATTTTAACTAATAAATCGCCTTTTTTAACTTGTTGCCCCTCTTTTATAGGCAAAGCAATAATTTCACCTGAAACTTCAGAAGATAATTTTACTTCAATTTCTGGCTGAATTTTTCCTGTTGCAGAAACCGTTTCTACGATTGTAGTTTGAGTCACTTTTGACAATTCAACAACTTTTGAGTCATCATTATTTCCAATAACGCCTCCTTTTTTAAGTCCAACTAACAACAAAATCAATCCAACTGCGCTTCCTGATAAAATGTATATGGTTTTCTTTGACATGACTATATATTTATATTTTAACTATTGTTTTTTTACTAAAGGAATTCCGAAATAGAATTCTAAAATTTTGGTTCTAAAAAGGTAATCGTATTTTGTCCTTAAGACTTCTGATTGTGCGTTTTCAAAAGCTAAAGTAGACTGAGAAAAATCAAAAGAATTCATTAACCCCACTTCAAAACGTTCCTTAGAAAAATTAAATGATTGTTTTCTTGCTTCTAAAGTTTTCTGAGCCGCTTCATATGATTTTTTAGCATTTATAACATCATTATAAGCTTGGTAAACATTTCGTTCTAAATCTAATTCTGCTTGTTTCAATTGAAATTCAGAACGTTCTTGATTTATTTTAGCTCGTTGTACTCTTCCTCTTGTAGCAAAACCATTTAATATTGGCACGCTTAATTGCAATCCTACTCCTGTTCCATCAAACAATGTTAATTGATCTATAAAATTATAGGGAGTACTTTCTGCCCAACGAGTATTGTAACCAAAGAAACCAGACAATGTTGGCAAATAGGAAGATCTTGATAAGGATACATCTTTTTTAGCAACTTCTAAATTAGCCATTGCAATTTTTACATCATTAACTGATTCTTTTGCTTTTTCAAGAATTGCTTCTTGCGATTCATTGGTAATATTTGTCATTGGCAAATCAATTACTTCATCAGAAATATCGAAATTAGCAAAATCTTCAATTAATAAGGTTTGACATAACCCAATTTTCGCAATTAACAATGTGTTTTCTGTAGCAACAATTTGCTGCTCTTGAGTTGCATCTGTCGCTTGAAGTTCAAAAATATCTCCAGCTGGAAGCAATCCTGCATCAATCAACTCTTGTGTTCTTTTAATATTTTCTTTAGTAATTAGATTTTGATTTTTTTGAACTTTCAATTGCTCTTTATTAAATAAAATCTGTAAATAAGAATTAGCTACAGACAAAGCAATATCATCTTTCATTTTATCCAAACGATACGAATTAGCAATTTTGTTCAATTTTGCTCTTTGTAATGTTTTCCAATTAGCTAGTCCATTAAATAACATTACTCCAGAATTTGCAGATGCAGAAAACGATTTAAACGTTTGATTTTGGAATTGATTCGTTACAGGGTTAATACTTGCTCCGGTGTTTATACTATAATTTGCATTTCCACTTAAACTTGGTAAAAATCCTCCTACAGCTTCAAGTTTATCAATATCAGATGATTTCAAATCCAATTCAGACTGTTTTACAGAAATGTTATTTTGAATGGCATAATCTACACATTCTTCCAAAGTCCATTTTTTACTTTGAGCCGAAAGTTGAAAACCTATCAACAATAGAAAAAAAACTATTTTTTTTGTTGTCATTGTATGTGCTTTAATTCTCATTTCTTATAAGACCTAATTTTTGATATTTTGTTACAGTATATCATTTAAAATTTTACTTTTGCTGCGAAAATTCAAATCATCATGAAAACTATTTTTGCTGCAATTGCTTTATTTTTTATAACGCTCCTTAACGTTTCTTGTGGGACTACAAAAAAGATAGAAGCCTTAAAACCAGCACCATCTAACAACAATCCTGTAGTTTTTAAGAATAAAGTTTCATTTATTTCAATGCCAATAGAAATTACATTAAAAGATTTAGAACAACAACTAAATAAAAATGTAACTGGTTTAATTTATAACGACACTATTTTAAGTGACGATAAAACCGAAATGAAAATTTGGAAAACAGCTCCTATTAAACTGAGTGAAAAAAACGGAAATATCGTATCTAGTATTCCATTGAAAATTTGGGCTAAATTCAAATACGGAACCGATTTCATGGGTTTAAATGATACTAGAGAAATTAACTTGAATGGAACAATCATTTTAAACAGTAAAACTCATTTAACAAACTGGAAATTAACAACAACATCAAAAATTGATGATTTTGAGTGGAACGAAAGTCCAAATATTATTGTTGCTGGAAAAAAAGTACCTATTACATACATCATTAATCCAACATTAAGTCTTTTTAAAACTAAAATTTCAAAAAAAATTGATGAAGCAATAGATAAAACTTGTGATTTTAAACCTCAAGTTTTAGATGCTTTAGACAAATTAAGTAATCCTATTTTAACAAGTGAGTCTTATGAAACTTGGTTTAAAATGGTTCCCATTGAATTATATGTTACCCAAGCTAGATTAACACAAACCAAAATCATGTTGAATATGGGATTAAAATGCAACATGCAAACCATGGTGGGACAAAAGCCTAAAAACGGATTTGATGCTTCTAAAATCATATTAAAACCTGTTGAAAGAATTCCAGACCAAACTACGGTTTCGGTTGTTGCGGTATCAACTTACGAAAGTGCTAGTAAAATTGTAACCAAAAATTTTCAAGGGCAAGAATTTGCCTCTGGAAGTAGAAAAATCACGGTTCAAAAAGTAGATTTATGGCAAAAAGATGGTAAAATGATTATTGCATTGGATATTTTAGGAAGTATCAATGGAACTATATACTTGTCTGGAATTCCAAATTACAATCCTATTACTAAGGAAATCTATTTTGACCAAATGGATTATGTACTAAACACTAAAGGAATTTTAACTAAATCGGCTAACTGGCTTTTACAAGGAACTATTTTGAAAAAAATTCAAGAAAATTGCCGCTATTCAATTAAAGGGAATTTAGAAGAAGGAAAAGAAAACATGAAACCCTATTTGAATAATTATTCCCCAATGAAAGGTGTTTTTGTAAACGGTACTATAAACGATTTTGAATTTGAAAAAGTAGAACTTACAGATAAAGCAATTATTGCTTTTATAACTACTTCTGGTAAAATGGATATTAAAATAGATGGCTTAGAGTAAAAAAACAAAAAGTCGTTTCAATTGAAACGACTTTTTTATATGTCTTTTTTCTTACCGTATTTAAGTCGATAAATGGCGTAACCTAAAACTCCTACTAATATGTATGGAATTGCCATCAAATACACAATACCATCGTTTACTGCTTCTGCTTTTACACTACCTTCCTCACTTTCAAGCGCAGCTCTACACATAGCACATTGAGCTTCAGCTATGAAAGGCAAAAGTAAAAAGGTTAAAGTAAAAAGTATTTTATTGAATACTTCCTGCTTTCGTTTTTTTACTTTTAACTTTTCTCTTTTCACTTTATGATGCATAATAAGGAGAAATCATTAAATAAACAATTACACCTGTAACCGCAACATACAACCAAATAGGAAAAGTAATTTTTGCAATTTTTTTATGTTTATCGAAACGTTGTGATAAAGCTTTCACATAAGTAGTCAAAACCAATGGAATAATGATAATAGATAATAATATATGAGTAACTAATATAAAATAATATACATATTTTACGAATCCTTCTCCCCCAAATTTAGTAGAATCAGAAGTCATATGATAAGCAACGTACATTCCTAAAAATGCTATCGAACACGCAATGGCTACTTTCATTAAATTCTCATGCAGTTTTCTATTTCCTTTTTTTATAGCAATTACAGCTGCTACTAATACTATAGCTGTTAAACCATTAATTGCGGCATAAATTGGTGGTAGAAACGATAATGGCTTAACATCAAAACCCAATTTTCTTAAGTTTATTCCAAAAAGTATGGCAACCACTGCTGGAATAGCAACAGACAAAACCACAATTAACTTATTGTACTTTGTTTCTAAATTATTTTCCATTTTTTTTATTTTTAATCCTATGAGCTAAACCAGGAAATTATATCATCATTTTATGAGGTATAAACTCAATTAAGTTTTGAATATTATTCTTAAAATTGAATTATTAACTTCTATTCTTCTAATAATTTTTTAATATCTTCTTTAATAGCTTCAACACCGGCAGCATCTAAACCATCGTAATATAAAATAGGATTTCCTTGAGCATCCTTTCTACATCTTATATTTCCATCTTTATCAATTAATGCAAATAAACCCGAATGTTCAAAACCACCTGCCACTTTACTATTTTCGCCAGCGTATAAATTAAAACCTTTATTTGCTAAACTGTAAATATACGCTTTATCTCCTGTTAAAAAATGCCAATTATAATGTTTAACTCCCAATAAATCTGCATGCTCTTTTAAAACTTGAGGCGTATCTTTTTCAGGATCAATAGTAATTGAAGCTAAACCAAAATTTGGATTTCCATAAAACTCATCTTGTAATTGAAGCATACTTTGATTCATTTTAGGACAAATTGTAGGGCAAGTTGAAAAGAAAAATTCAACTACATATACTTTTCCTAAATAGTCTTTATCAGAGATCGATTTGTTATTTTGGTCTGTTAATTTGAATTCTGGAACCGGACCGATTTCAACTAAATCAGATTTTTGAAACTTAGATACAATTTTTGGTATAGCCCAAATCCCGAAAATCAAAACGATAAATGAAATTCCTATATACGATTTATTTTTCATGACAAATTACTTTTGGTTTTCTATGTTTTTTTTGATGTTATCACGAAATGCGTCTTTTCTTTCGTTTTTATTCTTTTTTAAAGCCAAACGATATTCGCGCAAAATAATTTTAACATCATCTGTCATTTCGTTATGTAAATCGGCAGCAGAAATGGTGTTATAACTTTCTTTATACTCTTCCTCTCCTTTTTTGTTTTTACCTTTTCTTCCACGATGATTCAAATCTTTATCTACAATAATTACTGCAGGAGTCCCTTTATTTTCATCTAATTGCCCCATTAATTTATAACTATCGTAAAACTCTTGTATATTCTCTGGAGATGAAAACACAAATCGCCATCCATTCATATCACCTGTAATTGGAGCTAATTCATCTATAATTTGTTGGCATTTTTGCTCATTTCCAGTAGGAACAACCATAATCATTTGAAAATCTTTAAAGCCTTTATACTTATTGTATATTTTCTGATTCAGATTAAAGAAATTTCCCCTATTTTCAATTACTTTATTTCCAACAAAGCCTAAAACTGTAATCTTTCCTTTCATAACTTGTTTAGTACCATCTAAACTAGTCCAATCTGAGGGTATATCTTGATTATTCTTAGAAATAGTAGGCAAAAACAATGAATTATGAGAAGCAGTAGAGAATACCAAATAAATTGCGATTGGTAAAATAAAAAGTGAGATTAAAACAATTTTATTCTTCATTTATAGTATTAATTTTCAATAAACAAAAGTAAAAAAAATCCCGATGAAAATCGGGATTATATAATAGAAACAAGTGTTAAAATATCCACTTTAAATGTCCTGTTTTATAAACGTCGTAAACGTAGTCACCTTCTACTAACAAGATGAAAGATAAATATAAAATTAAGAAAACTACTGTCCAAACAATAGATCTTCTAAACCATTTTTTTTCACCTTCCATGTGCATGAAAGCCCAAGTAATATAATAGGCCTTTACAATAGTTAAAATAATGAACAACCAGTTAAGTAAATTCATTCCTAAAACATTTGTGAAATGTAATGATTTTGGTTTATAGATACCGAATAAAACCTCTACGATAGTAATTACAGATAGTATTCCAAAAACTATCCAAATTCTTTTTGTATTTGATTCGTGTGCGTGTGCCATGATATACTTTTATTATAAATTATACTAAATAGAAGAAAGTAAATACAAATACCCACACTAAATCGACAAAGTGCCAGTACAATCCAACTTTTTCAACCATTTCGTAGCTTTTTCTTTTTTCATAAGTACCTAATAACACATTAAAGAAAATAATGATATTAATTAATACTCCTGTAAATACGTGGAAACCGTGAAAACCCGTGATGAAGAAGAAGAAATTAGCAAATAACTTATGTCCGTATTCATTTCTAACTAAGTTAGCTCCTTCAACAACATATTTTGCATCTTCTAATCTTTTTAAAGATTCTTCTCTTGATAAAACTGTTTTATGTTTTTTATCATTTAAGAACTCAGAACGAATAACGATAGACTCATCTGCTTTGAAACCTTCAACTACTTCATTTAATGAGTAAGTTGGCAATGCAGCTTCACTCATGAACCACATACCGTTATTTCTATTTAATTGCTCTCTAGCTTCAGGTAATGTTGCTGCAAAATCAGCTAAAGCTACTCTTTTAAAAGTACCATCTTTTTGCTCTTGAACAAATTGCAAAATAGAACCTCCTTTAGTTTCAACTGCACCATACTCTCCTTTGATGAAATTTTTCCATTCCCAAGCTTGAGATCCTAAGAAGATAAAACCACCAATAATAGTTAAGAACATGTAAAAAGCAACTTTTGTTTTTTTCATGTGGTGACCTGCATCTACAGCTAATACCATAGTTACAGATGAGAAGATTAAGATAAAAGTCATTAATGCCACATAATACATAGGTGCATTTACACCGTGTAAAAATGGAAAGTGGTTAAAAACTTCATCGGCGATTGGCCAAGTTTCAATAAATTTAAATCTTGAAAAACCATACGCGGCTAAGAAACCAGAAAAAGTTAATGCATCTGATAAGATGAAAAACCACATCATCATTTTACCATAGGTTGCTCCTAATGGTCCTGGACCTCCGTCTAAAGCGTGTTCGTCTGAAATAACTGTCGCTCCCATAAATTTTTTAATTGTTAAAAAGTTCCCAAATTTATTATTTTTTTTCTATTTGAAAAAATAGAAAAATAAAAACAAATAAACCCAAATAAAATCCATAAAGTGCCAATACATCGCACTTAGCTCTATACCAAGGGTTTGAGCAGGATTATACTTTTGTTTATAATGATTATAAATTACTGTAAAAAGTGAAATTAACCCTCCAAAAAGATGCGCAACATGCACAATAACAAAAGCATACAAAAAAGAAACACTAACTGTACTTGATGGTCCAGTAGGTACTAATTGCATACTATATAACTCTGAAAATCCATTAAATTGAAAAAACACAAATAAGATTCCTAAAACTAATGTAGTAATTAAGAAAATCATACCTGTAGAATTTGAACCTTTCTCAATTGACTTTTTAGCAAAATAATACGTAAGACTACTTAGAATAATGATGATTGTACTGATAATTAATGAATTTGGCATGTTAAAATCAGCTATCCAATCTGGTCTTTTTTTACTCACGATAAAACCACTTGTCAAACCAGCAAAAATCATACAAATGCTAATCATTCCAAACCATAGCAACATTTTGTATGTTTTACCTTTACGAGCTTGTTCTTCTTCTAATGTCATTCTATTTTCCATAACTATCGTAAAAATTTATCTATAACATATATTATTTGTAACAACGAAATATAAGAAACACTAATAATCATTAGTTTTCTAGCTGCTTTTGCATCCATCTCCTTATACAGTTTTACCGCATAAAATAACATCCACAAACCTAATAAAACTACTAATGCAGTAGAAATTTTAGACAACATTAATTTACCAGTAAATCCAAAAACCGGAATCACAGATGCTAAAATCATCCAAATTGTATATAAAATAGTTTGTAAAGCCGTTTTTTTATCGCGCTTTCCTGTTGGCAACATGAAAAATCCTGCTTTTTCATAATCTTCATATAAAAACCAACCAATTGCCCAAAAATGAGGAAACTGCCAAAAGAATTGTATAATAAATAACGTTCCAGCCTCAATTCCAAAATGCCCTGTTGCTGCAACCCATCCTAACATAAAAGGAATAGCGCCAGGAAAAGCTCCTACAAATACCGAAAGAGGTGTTACTGTTTTTAATGGCGTATATAAACTCACGTACATGAAAATAGATATTGCCCCAAACATAGCCGTCTTTGGATTTACATTGTATAAAATAGCTAATCCTAAAAGGGTTAATATACAACCTAAAATAAAAGCATTTTGTTTAGTAATTCGACCAGAAGGCAACGGACGATTTTTAGTACGATCCATTTTAGCATCTAATTCAATTTCAATGATTTGATTGAAAACATTAGAAGCGCCCACCATACAATACCCTCCAATAATTAAAAGCAACAATACCAACCATTGAAAAGGTTGCTCTTCATCAAACCCTAACAAATAACCTGCAATAGTAGAAACCACAACACTTATAGATAAGCGTGCTTTTGTAATTTCTACAAAGTCTTTGTATAACGATTTTTGAATTTGAGGTTGTGTATTTGTGTCCACTTTTGTTTTTTTCGCTGTGAAATTGCGTGCAAAGATACGATATGAAATTTAGAATTTAGAATTTAGAATTTAGAAAATTCGTTAATTCTACTAATAATCAAAATACCAGTTAAATAAATCGCTTCTTAGCCCAATTGAAAACCAAGTTGTATTTGATTTAATAGTTGTAGCTGTTTCAGCTGTAGGGTCGAAATTTCTAAATAGTACATTTCCAAAAACCTTTAGATTATAAGCTGGATTTACTAAATAACCCACTTGCAAATCAGCAATCATAACAGTTGTTTTATTTCCTTGTGCAATTGAAACTCCGGTGTCGTATGGGCGATTTTCATCGTAATCTAAATAAATATTTCCACCATAATTAAAATTATCGGTTCCGTTGTTAAAATCAAATCCACGTTGGCCGTAAATCAACTTCGCATCTGCAAAATATCTTCCTTTATAATAACGAGCAATTGCGATGAATTCTCTGAAATTTGCACCCCATATATGTCCCATACTTTGATTGTTATGACCGTAATTCGTAATCGGATTACTATGTGAATATACATAAGGACGCACTTGATTATACTCAACTTGAAGTAATAAATTTTTCACTTTAAAAGCATCGTAATATTTTGCTCCAATTTGATATGCAAATTTATTTCTCCAACTTTGATTACTAGCTTTTACATCTCCAATAGCAAATTCATCAATTAAAAACTGCCCATAGAAATTTACACTATTGTTCCACTTATATTTAGAAGCTAAACCTAATAATGCATTTCCGGTTTTAGATGAAGATCCAAATTCAACGGTTCTATAAAATATTAATGGATTTACAAAGTTGAAATCAAAACCACGTTGGTTTGTATCAGTCCAAACTACATTTTCAAAGAAACCTAAATTCCATCTTTTGGTTACATTTAAACTTAAATAATGACTTGCCATATATTTAGTTCCATAGGTTCCATCAATGGTTGCCTCATCTCTTACGTCTTTCAACCACATGTAAGTATTGGTATATTTTATTTTCCAAAAAGTGGTATTGATTTTAAAAAAAGGATACGGACTAGTTCCGTCACTTTGCAATAACGAACGATAACCATCACCTAAAAAATTTCTTCCATAACCTAATTGAAGATCGATAAATTGATTTGGCTTATATTTAATATTAGCTTCCGCCAATGGAAAATCAAAGGCATCTTCTTTAAATTGTTTTGCAATTCCAATTCCTGGAATAATTGCAGGATTACCTCCAGAAGGACGAATACTAACCGCATAAGCATTATAGTAATCCGCAAAACGACCTTGACTTTCATAAATTGAAGTGGTAAATGTTAATTGCGATCCTAATCCCCCATTTACTATAACTCCTCTAGTATTAACGAAAGTACTTGAAGCTTGACTTTCTGTATCTTTACCTACTCTGAAATCAAAAATAGGATTTAATGTGAACCAATAATTATCTCCTTGAATAGCTACTAAATTCTCATTCCATAATTTTCTTCCCCACCAAGAAGATTTTTGTTTTGTAAATGATTGATTTGCAGTTTCAAAATCATAATATTTTGCTACTTCATCATAAGAATATGGCTTAGATGCTGTATGGTTATTACTTCCTACTTGATTCAACAAAGCTTCAAAAACTCCGTAATTTTGATGTGAAAACTGAACAATTCCAGAACTTTTAAATTGAGGATTTTCGAAAGGTTTTATTTTAATTTCATCATATTCAGACAATTCCTTTTTGTTATCAATTAATTTAGAATTTGTTTTGGCAAGCTTTGCTTCTTGTTCTTCTAATTCACTCTTAGAAGGAATCAAAGGAATATTAATTTTTATTGAATACTTAGAATATATTGGACTTCCTCCAAAAGTTGCTGGTTTAATTTTAGGTAACGAACCAAAAACACGATTTGACTCATTCTTTAATGATTCATGTGCAGCTTCTGTATATAAAACTTTAAAATTACCAATAGTATCAACTTCAAAAACAGTAATAACCACTCCTTTGTAGTTTTGATCTATAAGCTCTTTAGGCACTTTAAAATTGGAATAAAAATAATCTTGAATAGTGTTATGAAAACAAGTTTCTTGTTGCTTTCCTACAAAATTTTCACATTCCGGAAACAAAGGAAATTGTTCATTAGTTGCTGTTTGAGCAGCGGATACAATACTAAAAAGTAAAATAATAAAATAATATATTTTTTTCATTCAATTTCTATTTAATAATCACTGTTTGAAATTTCTCCATTTGCAATGGCTTTAGCAGCAGAAGTACCAATACGCTTAACACCTAATTGAATCATTTCAACAGCTTCTTCGTAAGTACGCACTCCACCAGCAGCTTTTACTGGTAATGGACATGAATTTTCTAACATTAATTTTATTGTTGGGACAGTTGCTCCGTTTGGAACTCCTTCTGGAGTATTGTAAAATCCTGTAGAGGACTTCACAAATACTTTTTCGTATTCTTTTTCACTAAAATTAGCAATTACAATATTTTTTATTAATGCCGATAATTGTACAATTTGATGATTATCAAGAGCTGCAACTTCAATAATCCATTTTACAATTTTATTGTTTTCTAAGCCTAATTTTGTTCCTTGTAATACTTGTTCTTTCACAATATCTAATTCACCTCTTTTAAAAGCTTCATAGTTTACAACATAATCTAAATCATCAACACCATTGATAATAGCTTCATTTGCCTCACGCAACTTATCATCTAAAGTTCCATCACCTAGAGGAAAATCAATTACAGTTCCAATGGTTACTTTAGAATTAGATTCTTGAATCATTTTTTTTGCCAAAGCAACTTTATCAGGGCGTATCATGATTAGTTTAAAATCGTAATCAATAGCTTCTTGAATGCATTTTTTTACCACTTCAGTATTCTCTTCTTCAGTGATATTAGCCTGAGCCGCTGTTTTAAGATAGGTAGAATCTAAATATTGCTTTATGTTCATTTTACAAAGAATTTCAAAGTGTAAAAATAAAAAAATCCCATCGAAATGGGACTTTTTATCACAATATTATTTTATTATCGAATTTTAAACACAACTGGAACCGAATATTTTATTCTTACTGCCTTTTTACCTTGCTTAGCCGGTATTAATTTAGGCAATTTTCTTACTGCCTTTTCTGCTGCTTTTTGCATTTCAAAAGAGGCTCTTTTATTATTTAATGCAACAACGTTAGAAATCATACCGTTTTCATCTATAACAAACTCCACTTGAGCTACTCCTTGTTTTCCATCTTCTAAATCTTCTTCAGGATAGACTAAATGTTTAACAATAGCTTTGGCAAGTTGTTCATCAAAACAAGCTTTTTGTTCTGCTCTACTTAATCCTTTACAAGCAGGAAACATTGGCAATTCTTCTACGGAAAAAACTGTAGGCTCTGCTATTTTTTCTCCTCCTTCAACTTCTTTAGGAATTTCTGTAGAAAGCGTAGTAGCATTATTTTGATTTTCATTAGAATTATCTTGATTTTCTACTGCTAATTCCACTTCATTCTTCATTGGTTCTTCTTTTGTTGCTTCAAATTCATGAGTAACTTTAACAACTTTTGTTGCCACTGGTTTAGCAATTTCCACTTTTTTTGTTTGAGGTGCTGGATTATAGTAATAGGTAGGCTCATTAAAAATATCACTTGAAGCAATACCATCAATTGGTTTTGATACATTTTTAAAATTAAACTCTAGCACTAAAAGTACAATAAACATAGTAGCAATTAAACCCACTTGAAAATAGATAAAACTATTTTTAGTTCTTTTCGGAAATTCAACATTAGCTTTCATAATTATATAGATTAATAGTTAACAGTATGTTAATTAACCTATACAATTTATATGCCAAAAAAAATCCCAACTTTAAAGTTGGGATTGATATTATTGTAATCTAAAGGTTATTGGCTGACTGTATTTAACTTTAACAGGTTTACCTCTTTGCATACCAGGTTTAAACTTTGGTAATTTTTCAATTACACGTTTAGCTTCTTTCTCTAAAAGCTCACCACCTTTAGGACCTCTTACTTGAACATTAGTAATACTACCATCTTTATCAATTACAAACAAGACAGAAACTCTTCCTTGAATACCATCTTCTTGTGCTCTTTCTGGATATTGCTGATTCTTTTTAATATGTTTAGCCATTTGTTCCATAAAACAATCTAATCGCTTAGTTTTTTCAACTTTTTCACAACCAGGAAAAACAGGAACATCTTCAATTACAGCAAATGGTACTTCTTCATCAATTTCCTCTGCAGTACCACCTTCATCACCATATTGTGCGGCATTATTAACAACTACTGGTTTATTTTCATCTACCTCAGTAGTTTCAATTTTTTTATCTTCAATAACTTGTTTATTATCTACAATTTGAATAACCTCAGGTGCCGGTGGTGGTGGTGGTGGTAATTTTTGAACTGGAGGCATAGTTAAAATTGCCTCTTCATCTTGAACAAAATTATCTGTAATGTCTAATTTTTCAACCACTACTCTTGGATCTTCTGATTTAAGTTCAATACCCAAGTAAGTCATAAATAACACTGACGTAAGACCTATTAAAAAATATAAAGAACTATTTCTTTTAGGGTCAACATTAGGATTTTTCTTTATTTCCATAATTTTAGTTTTGAGATGCTAATATAATTAATATTAGAAATGTTTTAAAAATTTTTATTGTTTTTTTTATTTTTAACAATTCGCAAAAGGACTAAACCTGTAATTGCTCCTAAAGAATTAGCAATTGCATCATAAATATCAGCCTCTCTGTTTGTTGTTAATAACGCTTGTAATATCTCAATAATTATGCCATATATGATTACAAAAAGAATAATTAACAAATTATATTTTGTTTTTCTTTTATATAAAAGCAACAATACAGTTAAAATGGCATAAAAAACAAAATGAAAAAACTTATCGTTACTTGATATATTTATTTCTTTTGATATAGAATTTAAGCTTACTAAACTTAAAACTGCAATTAAAACAGCCCAAATTACAGCAAGATATAAATAATTACGCTCCGATAAGTGCTTTATAATCTTCACTTGACAAAAGCGTTTCTATTTCAGATGCGTCTGTAAATTTTACTTTTACCATCCAACCATCTCCATAAGGATCCGTATTTACTTTTTCAGGATCAGATTCTAAAGAATCATTAAATTCAATAATTTCACCAGATAATGGTAAAAACAAATCAGAAACGGTTTTAACAGCTTCAACTGTTCCAAAAACCTCGTCTTTACTTAATGTTTGATCAAGTGTTTCTACTTCAACATAAACAATATCTCCCAATTCTTTTTGAGCAAAATCTGTAATTCCTACAATTGCAATATCTCCTTCAACAGATACCCATTCGTGATCTTTAGTGTATTTTAAATTAGCTGGTATATTCATTTGTTATAATTTTTTGACGTACAAATGTAATTGTATTTATTGAAATGAGAAAAAGGTTTTTGTTATTTTTTGTGAAAAAAAATAACCTCTAACTTTTTATGCTAGAGGTTATTTTATTAGGATTTAATAAATTAATTACCAAAATTATATCGCAATGTAAATCCGCCTCTAATATTAGTTGTTGGAAAAGAAGTTGAAATTACTGCTTGAGAAAACTGATGATCATAAAAGAAAATAGCAGTTAAATTTTTACTAAAAGAATAATCTGCTGTTAATCGTACTGACCATAAATCTTGCCCTCCTCCTAATTGATTGTTATCATAATCCAAATAACGCACAATTGTATTGTTTTTTCTTAGTGAAAAATCTGCTTTAATATTGATATCACTTTTAATAATTCCTGCTGCATTGTCTGCTAATGAAGAATTAATGGTTACATCTTTAATTCTATATCCTAAACCAATTATATATTCGTTTCCACTAACTTCTGTAAGCAAGTTATTATCAAAACTCATATTCAACGTTCTGTCCTTTTTAAGTTCAGCTAATACTTTTATGGAGTTCTTCATTTCAAACTCAACTTTTACAAGCGGATTAAATTGTTCTGCAAGATTTACATTTGAAATAATTTTTGATGCAAAGAAGTTACCATTTGCATCAAGAGGTGCCGAATTTAAATTAGAACGAAATGCATTTACATTATAACTTGCTCTATATCCGTGTTGAATTGAAAATCTTTTAAAATTATCCTTAAACCATTTATAACGCATTAAACCTGTGTATTTAATAGTCCAGTTTGGTAAAGGCACATTTCGAAATACTCCAGTTGAAACTTTATCAGCACTTTGACCTGAATAAGCAGCTAAAAATGCCGGTAATAAAACTTGCTGACTGTTCTTTCCGTAACCTAAAGGATATCCTTCAGCATCCCTTAAGAATGAACTATTTCCATAGTAGCGCTCTGCTAATCTATCTGCTATTATTATTCGATTGTCTCTAAATTCTTGGAATGTTTTAGAAAAATTGACATCGCTTTGAGTAAATGCTGTAGATATTAATATTGTTGAAATATTAAAATTACCAAAATCATAAGGTGCTCTTGAATTATATTGACCTGCTGTTACATCAAACTGTTCTGAGAAATTATAAGCATAAGTTCTATCTGCCGTAAGATCTATTTTAAAATCAGGGAACACTTCCATTTGTGCTGTTACATTCAATTTCTTATTTTGAATTTGGGTAAAATTCTGATTGAATTCTGGGAAAGTTGTTAACCATCCGTTTCTTGCTGCTTCATAACGCACATCGGATTGACTACCAAATACAAACCCTAAAGTTGGTTTTGAAGACCCAAAAAATCCTAGACCTGGTAAATAACCTGGCAACACTGTTCCGTTATTTTCAGTATAATTAATTTGGATGTTTTTAACACTCGTTATCACTCCAATTAACCCGCTCATAAACACACCACGCTCTTGGGTAACATTTCCTTTAGGCGCTTTAATTTGTTGCCCAGGTTTTGGAGCATTATTTTTATCTTTAGTATTTGTAGTTACTTTTTTATTTCGCTTTGTCTTAGTTAAACCAATGTACTTATAAAACAAATCCATGTTCAAAGTTGTATTTAACTTATGTGAATTGGCATTTTGAATGGTATTCCCTAAGGCATAAACATTACCATCGGCTCCTGTTACTGATGAAAAAGCATCAGAAGAACGTTGCCAATTATAATCTCCCGTATAGGAATAAGTTGATTTTACAAAACTAAATAATGGAATCTTATTTATAGGTAAATCATAATTAACTACTAATTGTTGGTTATGTTGATTAGATTCTCCTACATTCCAATAATCATCCCAAATATCCAATCCATCTATTGGTAAATTATTTTCATCTAAATAATTACGAACAATATTATTAGATGAAGCCGTATAATTCAATCGTAGTGATTTTGTAATGTTATAATTAAATCCATAAGTATAATTGAAAAAATAATTTCTTCTATACAAATCTCCTAAACCAATTCCTTGTACATCAACTAATCTGAATCTTTGTCTATTAAATTGACGTATGATGTTTGAACTAAATGAAATATTACTTGGTAAATAATTGAAATTCAAATCGCTTAACATTTTATAATATCCACTCTTTTTGAAAGCTTTTGTATTTTTAAATGGTTCAACAGTCTTAGGCTTAAACGTATAAGCATAATCAACTGTAGTTCGATTTTGTTTATCAATTAAATTTTCAATTTCATAATCATGATGTTCTGTTTCATTTAACGAATAGGATAAAGTTAAATTTTCAACATCATAAAAATGGGTTTTCTTTTCTGGATTTTTTTCTTTTTTAACCCCAATTAAATTGAAACTTGTTCTCTTAGTATAATCAATTGCTCTTTCTTCAATATTAGATCTTTGAATAGGATCTGAAGTAATATCTAACAATTGATTTAACTCAATATCTTGATAAAAAGGATCATATTTTGGAGTAATCGTTTCTTCTCCAACCGCATAATTAAAAGGTAAATTAATTCCCCATTTTTTTGGTAGTAACTTACCTAAATTAACATTCGTAACAATATCATATTGAAAGACATCTTCTCTACTTCTTTCATTTGGACCTTGCTCTAGTGCACCAAAACCAATAGTACCCACTCTAGTTGTAGCCGATACATTAGCAAAATCAGCTAAATTCGTATCTAAATTAGCTACTGCAGCATAACCTCCTTTATTATCCATATCAGACATACGAAGTTCATTAAACCAAACTTCTCCTCTTTTTGTACTGCCTGATTTATTCTTAATACCAATCATTAAAGTTCTCACTAATCCAAAGTTTGGATTACCTTTAATTCCAAGAGTCAATCTGTTATTTGAAGAACCTATAGCCTCTTCTTCAATAAAACCTATTCCATTTAGATCAATTGAAATAGAAGGGTCACTTTGAAGAGCTAATATTTTTAACTTGGTTAATAGGTCTAAAGAAATTTCAATTTCATTTTCACTTGGCCAAATATCGTCAGGCGATGAAGCACCAAATGATGTAACTTTTAATGGAATTTCCACCTGATAAAAGTTATCTGTAAAATCGTTACCAAAACGAATGAAAGCGATTAACTCGTCGTCTTGTAAATCTCCATTTTGGACTGCTTCAGCATGTAAAAACATTCTTAGTTTTTTAAACTGACGCATGTCGACATTTACATTTTTAAAAACGGCTCTAGCATCATCATTTTCTAATCCATTAGTAGTTCCTCCTAATTTATCATATACTCTTAATGAAAGCGATTGTTCATTTTGATTGATAATTGTGTTGTTGTTATACAATTGTTCTCTAACTACTCCCGGAGGCGTTACATAATTTATTGGACTTCTTTGACCATTTTCCTGAATATTTAAAGCTACAACATCAAAACCTGTATTTTCATCATCTGGATCTGGATCTAACTCGTCAAAATTACCTGTATATCTTCTCCATTCTCCTCTAACTAAATCCAGAGCTCCAAAACGAAGTGTGATCGCCTCTTTAAATCCGCTCATGTACATTCTCATGAAACGAATAGAACGAAAATCAGAAATAGGACCTACTTTATTAGCATCTGTAATTTCTAAAATTGGTATTTTAAATAAAATCCATCTTACTTTTCCAACTGAACCATTAGGCAAATCCACATTATTATCCGTTCTAAAATCGGCAATATAATTTTGACCTACTGGAACATCGGCATCACTATCACCATAAGCAATTAATGGAACTTCAAACTTAAAATAAGCATTAATTGTGTTCATCGTATTATCACGATTTACATCTTCTACATCAGGGAAAGTTGTATTACCTCTATTATCATTAGTTACATTTACAGGCGAATTTCCTTCAAAACCATTGTAATTTCTATAACGAGTAATGATATCCCCTGAATTTTGCAAATAAAATTGATAATTATCTGCTGCCGGGTCAGGATAAGATGCAAAATCAGGATACTTTGAAGCCTCCCCTAAATCGGTTAAACCATCAAAACCAGCATCTTGAACATTTCGATTAGCTTCATTTGTATCAAAAGCATAAATTAAAGATTGAGAAGCTGGCACTTGCCCCCAAGCTGTACTAACAACGGGTTGAGTTGCATCGGTTTCTGGTAGTCCATTTTCATATAATTTTCTACCATCTCTTAAAATATCTTCCGAAATTTCACCTAAATTGAATACTAATTTACCTGTATTTGTTGGGTCAGCTTTGTCTCCAGCATTTCCATAATATGGATCCATTACCCAAAACTGAATGTATTCTACATTTGATTGCTCAAAATTAGTCGAATTAATAGAACGCATAATTCCCGCCCAAGTATCAGGAGCTTCTAAGTCTGAAAATTGATTTGTTGCTGCTAAAGAAGGATTAAAATTATATGGTCCTCTGTCTTTTGGAAAATACGTTAAATCTAAGGTATTAATAACCGTTGACTGCCCTTGAGCAATATCGGTTACTGGATACAATTCGCGACTAAAAACACGACGAGTTGTATTGAATGACAAATCATTCTCATCAACTCCAGAAGGTGTTTGCGTATAAAAAACAGGATCTATAGAATACCAAGCTAATTTACTTCTTTTATATCCCACGGATAAATCGTCAGTACTTGGTTCTGCAGTAGTAGCTACACCATCATAATCACCTTCTAAAGGTACACTTGACAATGTCCATGCTTGAGGCGAACGCATATCAATCGTCGTTTGAGAACCTTCAAAATCGTCAATATATGTAGTTGCTTCGCCATTAAACTGATCAGCTTTAGAAGCGCCTGGTTTTAAATAAGCTATCTCACCTCTAAAAGAAAGATTTGAAGGAACGTCTGTATCAATATTTGGTAATTTATTTACTAATCGAGTTAAAAATGGAATTTCAGTTGAATAATTGGTATTGAAACCAAAAATGGTATTATTAACCGACTCTTGACCATAATTTGATTTGGTAGTAAATGGTCGCTCTGACATATTTAAAATCGTAGCACCCATTAAAAATTTATCATTGAATTTATGTTCCACATTTAAACCCCAAAATCTTCTAGTTTGTTGTCCGAAAACGGAGTTATTTTCAACAGAAACTTCAATTGGTGTATTTGAAGCTTGTAGTGATGGATCTAAAATTTGTACTTTACCCATTTGGTAATTAACGGTATAATCTACACCTTCTACCAAAACTCTACCTCCAGCAGTAACTACAACAGAACCTTGAGGTACATTGAATGCACCAATAGAAATTCCGTCTCCACCCATAGATTTAAAGCGACCTTTTAATTGGAATTTATTCTTAGCACTTTCTTGTAAAGCAGCAGCTTGAGTAGTTTTATACAAACTTCTGAAAACATATTTAGCTTGGTTACTATTGTAGGTTAACGGATCATCATAATTTTCAGCTAGTGCTGGTACGTCTAACTTTTCAAATAAATGTTTTCCAAATGGCTCAACAGTAGTAAAAATAATTTTTCCTCTTTGTGTATCCACAGTTAGACCAGGATAAAAATCAAAGAATCCATCACCTCCTTCTTGAGGGTCGTTTGTATAATTTAACTTATCTAAATTAAATACTTTTAGTAAAGGAGTTTGCTCTACATCAGAAGGCAATGCATCAATACCTGATTGCGTAATGTAATTTAAAGGAGAAGGATCTGTGTAAAGAATATTTAATTTAAAATCTTCTTGTTGCAATTGATAACCTCCCGGAATTTGGTAAATGTTTTTCATCATCAAATTCCAAGTTGGCATGGTATAATCAACACCTGAAACCTGGTATTTATCAATAGTTAAGTTACTTTTTAATAATTTTAAAACCAATGCTTGAGAATTTGGAACTCCTGTCCCACCCACATTTGTTGCGTCAACACCATCAGTACCAAATTCACCAACTTGATACACATCACCACCAATTGTATATTGATAAGCAACCGCTAATACTTCATCATTAGCTAGTCTTTGATTTAATGAAATATATCCCAATTGAGGATGAAAAGTATATTCAGAAGGGGTTAACTTTCTTGCATTTTCTAATTTTGCAAAATCTACTCCTTCAGATGCACCACCCACAATATTAAATCCATTAGAAGCTAAAGATACATCACGAATTGCACTATTCAAAAAGTTACTTCCAATGGCATTTGGATCATATTTATTATTGGAATTGTCAGAAGGTGAGTTTGCTGGCGCATTGTAAAAAGTAGGGTTAGCTACTAAATCGATATGAACCGTTTCTTGTGGTAATACTGTAGTAAGTGGCGCTTCACCTAAATCTTGAAGTGCTACAATATTTCTAAGATTATTTTCGGTAGTATTTACTCTATTTTGCTTGTTTGTAATCCAAACTTCAATTCTATTAATTTGAACACGTGAGTTAATCAGTGGAAAAGTTTCTAATGCTTTATCGTAATTATTTCTAAAATATTGAGAAAGGAAATAATGGCGATCTGCATCATAATCTAAAGCAAACAATTCAAAATCTTGTAGTGTTCCACCTCCTTGAGCTGTAACCGATTTTGTTTGAGATTTTTGCTCAGAAAAAACTCCTGTAAATGTTGTTTTCCCAAATTGCAATTGGGCTTTTACCCCAAACAAACTTTGAGCTCCTCTTACTAAAGAATTTGATAATGGAAAACTAACATTTCCCACCTCAATTTTTTTAATAATATCGTCTTCTGTTGGTGTATATTCTAATTTAATTAAATTCTGAAAGGCAAATGTTGATTGGGTATCATAATTTACATTTACATTCAATCTTGTACCCACTTTTCCTTGAAGACCAACACTAATTCGCTGATCAAAATCAAAGCTAGTTGTTCTTCTGTTTCTTGGAGAAAACGATGGGTTATCTTGTTTGGTAAAACGCACTCCTAAATCTAATTCAACAGAACCTGTAGGTTTTACATCAATCGTGTTACTTCCAAAAATACTTTCAAAAAACTTAGAATTTACATAATATCTTGGTAACAAATCTTTTTTTGCAGCTTCAGACCCTGATTTTTTTCCATCAATTGCAGCTGATTTCTCTTGATAATACTTACGCATTTGTTCACGCAAAACAAGTTCTTCATATTGTTTTGGTGTTAAAATCATGGGATAATTAATATTAAACCCATCTACCGAACTTGTATAAATATAACGATTAGAAACAGGATCGTAAGTGTATTTATCAACAATAGATTGTGGATTAGGCATAGAAAGTTTCCCTAAATCTACACCTGTTTTAACAGAATCTTTTTCTTCTTCATCTACTTGTGCTTGTAGTGAAAATGAAAAAAACATACATAATAATGCAAGACTGTATTGTAATTTATTAATTGTTTTTATAATTAAATTTTTCAAGATTTATAAATTTTTTAAAGCTTGTTTTATTAAGTTTTCTACAGAGGCATTTGGGATATCTCTTATAATTTTATCGATTACCTTTTCAGCTGTTTTTCTGGCAAAACCTAAAACTTCTAATGCAGATAACGCTTCATCTTTATTTGTATTGCTTTCAAGTACAGAAACTTCATCCAAATTATACACTTTTAACACTTTTTCTTTTAAATCAAGGATGATTCGCTGAGCAGTTTTTGCCCCAATACCTTTCATTGATTGAATAGTAGCCACATCATTTGATGCTATAGCTTGTATGATTTGGGCTGGTGCTAATGATGACAACATGGTTCTTGCTGTACTTGCTCCAACACCAGAAACCGATAGTAACAATTTAAATAGTTCTCTTTCTTGTTTTTCTACAAATCCAAATAAACTATGCGAATCCTCTTTTACTTGAAGAAATGTATATAATTTCAAATTCTCAGCATCTGGAATTAATGAAAAAGTATGCAACGAGATATTAATATGATATCCCACACCATTACAGTCAATTACAACTTCTGTTGGTGTTTTTTCAACTAATCTTCCTTGAATGTGAGCTATCATATTACTTTAACTTATTTGTTTTGCTTTCTACTTTTTTCTTGTGCATCAACAACTGCTACTGCAGCCATGTTTACCATTTCTTCTACACTTGCACCTAATTGAAATACGTGAACTGGCTTATCTAAACCTAAAATAATTGGTCCAATAGATTCTGACTTGTTTAATTCTTTCAATAATTTATAGGTAATGTTTGCCGAATCTAAGTTAGGAAAAATTAATGTATTTACTTTTTTATTAACCAATTTAGAGAATGGAAACTTACTTTTTAATAATTCAGGATTTAAAGCAAAATCCGTTTGAATTTCTCCATCCACAATTAAATCTGGGAAATTTTCGTGAAGATAAGCAACTGCCTGACTAATTTTTGTAGCTCCTTCATTATGAGAAGAACCAAAATTAGAATACGAAACCATTGCAATTACAGGTTCAATACCAAACATTCTAACCGTTTTAGCTGTCATTAATGCAATTCTAGCTAAATCATCAGCAGATGGATTTGGATTTATCGCAGTATCTGATAAGAAAATAGGACCTCTTGAGGTCATCATCATATTGGTTGTAGCAATTTTTGAAACACCAGGGGCTTTATCAATTAATTGCATTACAGGTTTAATCGTTGAAGGATAACTTCTTGAATGCCCTGTAACCATAGCATCTGCTTCACCTGTATTTACCATCATTAAACCAAAATAATTACGCTCTCGCATCCATTTTTCTGCTTCATATAACGTAACTCCTTTTCGCTTTCTAGTTTCCCAAAAATGATGTGCATATTCTAATCTTTTTGCTTCTGACTCTTTTGTTTTTGGGTCAAAAATTTGAACATCAGCATCAAATCCTATTTCTTCTTTTAATTCTAAAATTATTTCTTTATTTCCTAATAAAATTGGGAAACCAATACCTTCTTCATGAACAATTTGGGCTGCTTTTAACACATCAATTTGATCAGCTTCAGCGAAAATAATACGTTTTGGATTGGTTCTTGCTCTATTGGTCAACAAACGAATCATTTTATTATCAGAACCCATTCGTTCTAACAATTCATCTTTGTATTTATCCCAATCGGTAATTGGAGCCGTTGCTACACCTGAATCCATAGCAGCTTTGGCTACGGCTGGAGGAACTGCTGCAATTAACCTTGGATCAAAAGGTTTTGGAATAATATAATCGCGACCAAACGTTAATTTAGTTTCGCCATACGCAATATTTACTTGCTCCGGAACCGATTCTTTAGCTAATTCTGCTAATGCGATAACAGCAGCTTTTTTCATTTCCTCATTAATTTTCGTAGCTCTAACATCTAGAGCCCCTCTAAAAATAAATGGGAAACCTAATACATTATTCACTTGGTTAGGATGATCAGAACGACCTGTTGCCATAATGATATCTTTACGCGTATCAATAGCTAAATTATAATTGATTTCAGGCGTAGGATTTGCCATTGCAAAAACAATTGGATTATCTGCCATAGACAATAACATTTCAGGCGTAACGATATCTCCAGAAGACAATCCGATAAATACATCAGCACCTTTCATAGCATGGGCTAAATCGTCATAATGCTTATCGGTTGCGTATCGGCGTTGCATATCGGTAACTCTTGGATCGTCTTTTCGTAATGCTCCTTTACTATTGAACATCACAACATTTTCAGGTTTCACACCAAAAGAAACATATAAATTAGCACAAGCAATAGCAGCCGAACCCGCCCCAGAAATAACCATTTTCACTTCATCCATTTTCTTTCCTGCTAACTCTACTGCATTCAATAAAGCGGCTGATGAAATGATAGCAGTTCCGTGTTGGTCATCGTGCATAACTGGAATATTCAACTCTTCTACCAATCGTCTTTCAATTTCGAAAGATTCTGGTGCTTTGATGTCTTCTAGGTTAATTCCTCCGAAAGTTGGAGCAATATTTTTTACTGTAGCAATGAATTCTTCGATGTCTTTTGTTCCCACTTCGATATCAAATACATCGATATCAGCGAAGATTTTGAACAACAAACCTTTTCCTTCCATTACCGGTTTTGAAGCTTCTGGACCAATATCTCCTAAACCTAAAACAGCGGTTCCGTTTGAGATTACATCTACTAAATTTCCTTTTGCGGTATATTTATAAACGTTATTAACGTCTTTTTCAATTTCTAAACAAGGTTCTGCTACTCCTGGAGAATAGGCTAAAGCTAAATCTCTTTGTGTTGCATATTTTTTGGTAGGTACTACCTGAATTTTTCCGGGTGTTGGTTTTGCGTGATATAATAAGGCTTCTCTACGTTTACTATCTTTATGCATGGTTTTTTATTTTACTAACTTACAAATATAGTAGTATGCGCATAAAATGAGAAATTATTTTAGCATTCTTTTGAAAAAATATTTTAGTTAAAACAGTAAGTTTAACCCTAAAAATTAATCCTCAAAAATGCACAACACTTAAAAGAAAGACACTGTTTTTAGGCAATATATAACTTAAGGCTTTCTTTTCTTACTAATAAAAAAGGGATTTTTGAATTTTATATCAACAATATTAATTCTGTAAATTTTTGCTAACAATTCTTAGTATTTACTTTTAAACTTAAATTTCTGAATAGTTTTAAACTCGTTTAAATCATTACTCATTTGACATATTTGCAATATCTTCTCTTGAAAAACCTGCTTTTAGTATTAATGCTGTGTCTGTAATTTTCTCATCAAGGTAAATTCTACATATTTCTGGGTTTTTAGAAGAATAAACTACTTTATAAAATTCACCTTCTTTTATTGAATTAATACTTACAGGAGAATCTGAAAAAACCTTTTTACCACTGACATTAAATCTATAATCTATTCCAGGTCTTTTTGACGCGCCTTTTAGATTAGTTACTTTACCAATTGTAGAAATACCAAATTTTTTAATTTCATTATCATAATTTTCTCCTTTATAAATAATATAAAGAATCCAAATTAAAACTAAAATAAATACACTGTAATTAAAATGTTTTTTTGTCATGATTTTTTCATTTCCATATTTAACGCATTAGAAATCATCGATAACGCATTCTATTTTTTAACCAAACCCTTCACCTTTTTAAAAACTGTCATCAATAAAACAGCTATAAATCCAAAAGCAATTCCAACGCCAAATTCAGCTATTGTTGATGGAATACTTTGTGGAATTAAATGATGTATATATTCGATATTATGAATAAAAATTCCTCCCGAAACTAAAAGAAGTGCGATAGTTCCAACTACAGCAAGAAACTTAATGACTAATGGTAGCGCTTTAATTAAAACCCCACCAAAAGAAGATAAAAATCCTTTATCGTTACCTTTTCGCATCAAATAAAATCCAGCGTCATCCATTCTTACAATTAAAGCTACGATTCCGTAAACTCCAATAGTAGCTAAAACAGCTACAATACTAACACTTATGATTTGGGCAATAAGATCATGTTGTTTTTCCATTGCCGTTCCTAGAGCGATAATGACAATTTCAAGAGATAAAATAAAATCCGTTTTAATTGCTGAACTTACTTTTGCTTTTTCTGAATTTTCGTCATCTTCTTCTAATTTACTTTCAATAATTACATCTTCGCTTTTTTTAGCGCGATGAAAAAAGTATTCAATAATTTTTTCAACTCCTTCGTAGGCTAAATAAAACCCTCCAATAATTAAAGCCGCTTTAATGGCTGGCGGATACAACCAATTCAAAACAAAAACAACTGGAAGAATAATCAATTTATTGATAAATGAACCTTTTGTAATTGCCCACAACACCGGAATTTCTCTTGAAGCTAAAAACCCTGTAGCTTTTTCGGCATTAACTGCTAAGTCATCACCTAAAATTCCAGCTGTTTTTTTGGTTGCCAGTTTACTAGTCATTGCCACATCGTCCATCAATGCCGCTATATCGTCTAATATTGCAAAAAATCCTGAAGCCATAATTTTATATTTTCCTTTTTAATAACGCTCAAAACTACATCAAAGTTTTCTTTTGGAAACTATTTTTTGTTATGAATTATTACCCTTTATTCTTTAAAAAATTGATATTACGAAGTAAACCTTCATATTTGGTTCGTTTTACAGCTGAATTTTTAAATACTTTCTGAAAAGTATCAAGAGTAATTTCTTCCCAATCTGATTTTGAGAAATTTAAAATCTCCGAGTTTGTATTAAAAAGTGGTTCATTATGTGGTTTTGAAAATCGGTTCCAAGGACAAACATCTTGGCAAACATCGCAACCAAACATCCAATCATCAAATTTACCTTTCATTTCTTGAGGTAAATTATCTTTCAATTCAATAGTAAAATAAGAAATACATTTGCTTCCATCAACCACATAAGGCGCTACTATAGCTTCCGTAGGACAAGCGTCTAAACAAGCGGTACAAGTTCCGCAATGATCGGTTGTTGGTGTGTCGTATTCTAATTCCAAATCGACAATTAATTCGGCTATGAAATAAAACGAACCCACTTTTTGGGTGATGAGATTGCTATTTTTTCCTACCCAACCTAAGCCACTTTTTGCTGCCCAAGCTTTATCTAAAACCGGTGCTGAATCCACAAAAGCTCTTCCTGACACTTCTCCAATTTCAGTCTGTATGAAAAGTAATAATTCTTTTAATTTTCCTTTTATAACATGATGATAATCTTGTCCGTAGGCGTATTTTGAAATCTTATAGGAATCCTTATTTTGATGTTCGGAAGGATAATAATTCAACAATAACGAAATCACACTTTTTGCTCCATCCACCAAAAGTGCTGGATTCAAACGTTTGTCAAAATGATTTTCCATATAGCTCATTTCACCGTGCATTTGATTGTTGAGCCAAATTTCTAAACGAGGCGCTTCTTCTTCCAAAAAACCAGCTCTTGAAATACCGCAAGACAAAAAGCCGAGTCTTTTGGATTCGGATTTTATAATCTTTGAATAGTTGGAAGATGGAAGCCGGAAGTTGGAAGACATACTACGATAATTTATTTCTAAAAGCAATCATCATATTCATCAAATTATATGAATCCTGATAAAATTTATCAAAATCTACTTCACTAATATATGCTCTCCTTTTTGCTTTGTGCAAACAAGTCACAACTTCTGCTAAAGAGCGAATTGCATATCCTAAAAACCTTCTAAACTCAGGATTACTTTGCTCAATTGAACCTTCAGAAATATTTAAAGCTATCGAATCAACCGCACGATTGATTTGGGAAGTCAAATTATATATTTCACTTTTAGGAAAGTTTTGAGAAATTTTGAAAATGTCTTCACCAAAACTCATTGCATTTTGCCAAATAATTAATTTTTCAAACTTAAAACTCATAAAAATATCTTTTAAAACGAAATAAAACTTCCAACTTCAAGCTTCCATCTTCCAGCTCTTAAAAAAGTCCTCCTTGAATATTGTTTTTAATTTTCCCTAAATGCTTGTACGCTTTTTCGGTTACTTCTCTTCCTCGTGGGGTTCTAATTATAAAACCTTCTTGAATCAAAAATGGTTCGTATACTTCTTCAATGGTTTCGCCACTTTCGGAAACAGCTGTTGCCAGTGTGGTCAATCCAACTGGACCTCCTTTGAATTTATCGATAATTGTAGATAAAATTTTATTATCCATCTCATCCAATCCATGAGCATCAACATTTAATGCTTTCAATGCAAATCTTGCTATTTCGATATCAATTTTACCATTTCCTTTAATTTGAGCAAAATCTCTCACACGACGCAATAAAGCATTAGCAATACGAGGTGTTCCTCTACTTCTTCCAGCAATTTCAATTGCAGCTTCCATTGTAATTGGCATTTTTAAAATAGAAGCACTTCTTTGCACAATGGTAGTTAATAGTTCGGTATTGTAATATTGTAAACGACTTTGAATTCCAAAACGAGCACGCATAGGCGCAGTTAATAATCCCGAACGAGTTGTTGCTCCAACTAAAGTAAACGGATTCAAATTGATTTGAACGGTTCTAGCATTAGGCCCAGATTCTATCATGATATCAATCTTGAAATCTTCCATTGCCGAATACAAATATTCTTCAACAATTGGACTTAAACGATGGATTTCGTCAATAAAGAGAACGTCACGTTCTTCAAGATTCGTTAATAATCCAGCTAAATCACCAGGCTTATCTAAAACGGGGCCTGAAGTGATTTTAATTCCTACTCCTAATTCATTTGCTAAAATATTTGCCAAAGTTGTTTTTCCTAAACCAGGAGGTCCATGAAACAACGTGTGATCTAATGCTTCTTTACGCAAATTTGCAGCTTGAACAAAAACAGTCAAATTTTCTAAAACTTGATCTTGTCCTGTAAAGTCATCAAAACTTAGAGGTCGTAACGCTTTTTCGATATCAATATCTTGCGGAGAATACGATTCTTTATTGGGATTCAAATTATCATTCATATAACAAAGATAGTAAAGTTATAAAATAAAAAACCTCTCAAAAAGAGAGGTTTTTATACTATTTTAAAATCTTAATGATGTAATTGTTCTTCACCGTCTTTCATTGGTGTAACCTGAGGAACAAAATCTTCATCATGACCTGGTTTACTATAATCATATGGCCATCTGTGTACTTCAGGAATTTCACCTGGCCAGTTACCGTGAATGTGCTCAACTGGAGTAGTCCATTCTAAAGTATTCGATTTCCAAGGGTTTTGAGTTGCTTTCTTTCCGTAGAAAATACTATAGAAGAAGTTCCAGAAAAATACAATTTGGAATGCTGCTCCTACAATAGCAAACATAGTAATTAACACGTTAACATCAGCTAATTCGTCAAATAATGGGAAAGCTGAATTTGTATAATAACGTCTTGGTAAACCAGCCATTCCAATAAAGTGCATTGGAAAGAAAACTCCGTAAGCACAGATAGCCGTTACCCAGAAGTGAACATAACCTAAGTTTTTATTCATCATTCTACCAAACATTTTAGGGAACCAGTGGTAAACACCAGCAAAGAATCCGTAAAGTGCAGAGATACCCATTACTAAATGGAAGTGAGCTACTACGAAATAAGTATCGTGAACGTTAATATCTAAAGTTGAATCTCCAAGAATAATTCCTGTTAAACCTCCTGTAATGAAAGTAGAAACCAATCCGATAGAGAATAACATTGCAGGGTTTAACTGTAAGTTACCTTTCCAAAGTGTAGTAATATAGTTAAATGCTTTTACTGCAGATGGAATTGCAATTAATAGTGTTGTAAAGGTAAATACAGAACCTAAGAAAGGATTCATACCTGATACGAACATGTGGTGACCCCATACAATTGTTGATAAGAAAGCAATTGCTAAGATAGAAGCAATCATGGCACGGTAACCGAAGATTGGTTTTCTAGAGTTTGTAGCAATAATTTCAGAAGTAATACCTAAAGCAGGTAATAATACAATGTAAACTTCAGGGTGACCTAAGAACCAAAATAAGTGTTCAAACAATACTGGAGAACCACCTTGGTAATGTAAAACTTCACCTTGAATGAAGATATCTGATAAGAAGAATGATGTTCCAAAACTTCTATCGAAAATTAATAATAATGCCGCAGAAAATAATACTGGGAATGAAACGATACCAATAATAGCTGTTACGAAGAAAGCCCAAACTGTTAAAGGCAATCTTGTCATTGTCATCCCCTTAGTTCTTAAGTTGATTACAGTTACAACATAATTCAAAGACCCCATTAATGAAGATGCAATGAAAATTGCCATAGAAGATAACCATAAAGTCATTCCTAAACCAGATCCAGGAATAGCTTGAGGTAAAGCACTTAAAGGAGGATAAATTGTCCAACCTGCAGATGCTGGTCCTGATTCAACAAATAAAGAACAAATCATGATAACACAAGAAACGAAGAACAACCAAAAAGAAAGCATGTTCATGAATCCTGAAGCCATATCACGTGCTCCAATTTGTAATGGAATTAACAAGTTACTAAATGTACCACTTAATCCAGCTGTAAGTACAAAGAATACCATTATTGTTCCGTGGATAGTTACCAATGCAAGATAAATATCATTTCGCATTACACCATCAGGTGCAAAATTATCTCCTAAGAATACTTTGAAAATTTCGAAAGATTCTTCAGGCCATGCAATTTGCATACGGAAGAATAAAGATAAAACAACTCCAACAATACCCATCAATAACCCTGAAATTAGGTATTGCTTTGCTATCATTTTGTGATCAAGACTAAAGATGTATTTAGTAATGAAAGTTTCTTTATGATGACCGTGTTCGTGTGACATACTAATTCTATTATATGTGATATAAAAATAACTTATTTAATAACTTGAGCTACAACTTTAGATGAATCTACAGCTACAACTGGTGCAGCTACTTCTACTGAAGCAGGTGCGTTAGCATCTTTCCATTGTTGAGCTAATGTTGGTTTTTCAGCTAACCATGCTTTGAAATCTTCTGGAGTATCCACAACGATTTTCATTTGCATGTTGTAATGAGAAGCTCCACAAATTTTATTACATAACAATAAGTAATCAAAAGTGTAAGGATCTAATGCTGTTCCACCTTCAGCAACAATTTTTTTACTGTTCTCAGTACGAATTTTATTGATTTTATCCACTTTTGCCATAATAGCAGCATCAGATCTCATATCTGCTGTAGTAACAGTTGGAGTGAATGAAAATTGAGTAACCATTCCCGGAACACAGTTCATTTGCGCTCTAAAATGTGGCATATAAGCTGAGTGTAGAACGTCTTGAGAACGCATTTTGAAAATTACTTTTTTACCAACTGGTAAATGTAATTCTGTAACCACTTTATCATCTTGAGCAGCTGGATCAGCTAAATCAACACCTAAAGTATTAATACCTTCAATTAATCTAACGTTAGCTTTACCTAATGTTTTATCATCTCCAGCATAACGAGCTTCCCAACCAAATTGTTTCGCATATAATTCAATCACAATTGCATCTTGTTTATCTTCTTCATCAACAAACATAATGTTATTCCAAGTGAATAAACCATACATAATTAAACCTGCTAAAACAATAACTGGGATAATTGTCCAAACTGCTTCTAATTTATTGTTATCAGCAAAATAAAGTGCTTTTTGACCTTCTTTACCTCTATATTTGAAAGCAAAGTAATGTAATAAGAACTGAGTAATAGTTTGAACAAAGAAAATGATTGCCAAAGAAATGAACATTAAATTATCATAATCTGGACCATGTTCTGAAGCTGGAGTACCTAATACTAAATCACCCCAAGCATATAATGAATAGATTGTAAATACATAAATGAAACCTACAAAGGCAAACATTAAATAACCATTTACACTATTATCTTTATCATTAGCAATTTCGTCACTAGAAGAAGAACCGCCAATTTGGGTTAAATCAAAAATTTTAGTCAATTGCCATACAGCGATACCTACTAGAACTAAAATTATAAATACCAAGAAACTTGTCATTTTTATTTCTTTTTAACTATTAATAATGAAAATGTTTACTTTCCTCAATTAAAGGATTTCCTTTTGGAACTAATGGAGCCTTAGTTAAAGCATTGAATACAACGAAAATGAATAAACCTAAGAAGAACAATAAAGCTCCGATTTCAGGAATACCAATAAACCATTGATCACCAACTGTAGCAGGCATAATCATATTGAAGAAATCAATATAATGACCACATAAAATTACAATACCTGCCATTACAACAATCCAAGTCAAACGTTTGAAATCTGTATTGATTAAGATCAATAATGGGAAGATAAAGTTCATTGCTAACATTCCGAAGAATGGTAATTTATAGTGTTCTATACGAGTTACAAAATAAGTAACCTCTTCTGGAATATTTGAATACCAAATCAACATAAATTGAGAGAACCATAAATAAGTCCAGAAAATACTGATACCAAACATAAATTTAGCTAAGTCATGGATATGACTAGTATTCACGTGTTCTAAATATCCTTTTGATTTTAAGTATAATGTTACCATAGCAATTACAGTAATACCACTTACAAAGAAACTTGCAAAAACATACCACCCAAATAATGTACTGTACCAGTGAGGATCAACTGACATTACCCAGTCCCAAGACATGATAGATTCAGATACTATAAAGAATACTAAGAAGGCAGCAGCCATTTTAAAATTTTTCTTGTAGAACGTGTTATCTGAAGCTTCATCTTGTGCTAATGAATTTTTTCTAGAGAAAAAACGATATAAATTCCAAACAATTAAAAAGAATGCAGCTCTACCTAAGAAGAAAGGTACATTTAAATAACCTGATTTTAAATCAATAAGTTTATCATATTTTACACTTGTTTTGTCTAAAACTTCTGGATCCATCCATACAAATAAATGATTAAAATGTAAACCAGCAGCAACTAACAAAATAAAGAAAATAATAGAACCTGGTAATAAGTAAGCTGTGATACCTTCCATAACTCTAAATAAAATTGGAGACCAACCTGCTTGAGCAGCATATTGGATAGCATAGAATGCTAAAACTCCTACAGAGATTAACATGAAAAATATACAAGCTACATATAAAGCAGCCCAAGGTTTATTTTTTAATTGGTGAAGAACGTGTTCTAAATGTGCTTTGTGATCATCATGAGAATGAACATCTGCATTAGCATGTTCTTCATGATTATTACCATGAGCATCAGCTACAGCAGGTGCAGCAACATCAGCATGATTAGTTGAATCAGCTACAGCATGTGCTTCTGTATGTGTTGAATCTACAGCATGAGTATCATCAGCTTTTACTGAATCACTTACAACATGAGCTTCAGTATTGTGAACTTCTGCAGCATGAGGAGCTACTTTTTCAGAGTGAGAAGCCTCGTGACCATGATGACTATCTGCAGCTAATATTTTTTCTACATCCTCAATTGTTTTAGGAGAGGCCATGAAACCAATTCCAATACCAATTGCACCTAAAACCATTAGGATTAATGAAAAAGTTTTTAATTTACTTGAAAACGTGTACATATCTATTATTTTCAAAAAGTATTAATATTATAATCCAGATTTAAGTTTTAAAACGTAATCGGTTACTTGCCATCTTTCTTCTTGAGAAAGTTGATTAGCATGAGAACCCATAGAATTTAATCCATAAGTAATTACGTGAAAAACACTTCCTTCTGTAATTTCTCTATCTTTATAACTTGGAACTCCAAGGAATTTTTCTTTCAATACTAAATTTCCTTTACCGTCACCTTTTTCACCATGACAAATTGCACAGTAAATATTGAACAATTCTTTACCTTTTTCAGGATTTATAGCAACTGAATCTAAAGGAGATTGTAATGACGCTTTTGCTAAAGCATAACCTTCTGGTGTATTTGGAATTTCATATGGTACAAATCCTCTTTTCACACTACCTGGAGCAGGTAATTGTGCCTCAACACCACCTTTAAACACATCATGTTCAGAATACGTTTCATATGAAACTGCCTCATACATGTTAGGAAAAAACTGATAGTTAGGCTTTGCTTTATCGAAACATGAAGTTGCCATAAAAGACAATCCTACTACTGCTACTATTTTATATAAACTTTTCATAACTATCTATTAATGCTTTTCTACAACTTTAACTTCAACAGCTCCAGTACTTGTAAAGAAAGAAACTAATTCTTCTTCGTTTCCATGAACACCAACTTCCATTAAGAAATGGTCATCTGTAGTTCTTACATCTGGATTTTCAGCTTTTTTGAATGGCCATAATTTACTTCTCATATAAAAAGTGATTACCATTAAGTGAGCAGCAAAGAAAACAGTACCTTCAAACATAATAGGCACGAATGCAGGCATATTATCAATGTAGCTGAAACTTGGTTTTCCTCCAATATCTTGTGGCCAATCATTAATCATTATATAATTCATCAAAGCCGTATAAATTGAAAGACCAACTAATCCGTAGATGAATGCACAAATTGCAATTCTTGTTGGCGCTAACCCCATTGCTTTGTCCAATCCGTGAACTGGAAAAGGTGTATAAATTTCTTCAATATGATGATGAGCTGCTCTTGTTTGTTTTACAGCATCCATTAAAACATCATCATCATTATATATAGCGTGTATTACTTTATTACTCATAATATTAATGATTATCTGAATGATTATGACCGTGTTTTTCTCTCTCTGCCTTATAATTATCTCCAGATGATTTTAAGATAGTCTTAACCTCTGCTTGAGCAATTACAGGGAAACTTCTAGAATACAATAAGAATAATACAAAGAAGAATCCGATTGTTCCTATGTAAATACCAGCATCAACAAAAGTTGGTTGGAACATTGTCCATGAAGATGGTAAATAATCTCTATGTAATGAAGTTACGATAATTACAAAACGCTCAAACCACATTCCTACGTTTACTACAATAGATATGATGAAAGACGCCATGATGTTTGTTCTAATTTTCTTAGACCACATAACTTGTGGAGAAATTACGTTACAAGTCATCATCAACCAATATGACCACCAGTAAGGACCTGTTGCTCTGTTTAAGAACGCATATTGTTCGTATTCTACACCAGAGTACCAAGCTACGAATAACTCAGTAATATATGCAATACCAACAATAGAACCTGTAATCATGATTACGATGTTCATTAATTCAATATGTTGAATTGTAATATAATCTTCTAAGTTAGAAACTTTTCTCATGATGATAAGTAATGTATTTACCATTGCGAATCCTGAGAAAATTGCACCTGCTACGAAGTAAGGAGGTAAGATTGTTGTATGCCATCCTGGAATTACAGAAGTAGCAAAGTCAAATGATACAATTGTGTGTACTGAAAGTACAAGAGGGGTTGCTAAACCAGCTAATACAAGAGAAACCTCTTCAAAACGTTGCCAATCTTTAGCTCTACCCGACCATCCAAAAGATAATGTTGAATAAATTCTTTTTGTAAAAGGAGTTACAGCTCTATCACGTAACATTGCAAAGTCAGGTAATAATCCAGTCCACCAGAAAACTAATGAAACTGATAAATACGTAGAAATTGCGAATACGTCCCATAATAATGGAGAGTTAAAGTTAACCCATAATGATCCGAATTGATTTGGAATTGGCAATACCCAGTATCCTAACCATGGACGACCCATGTGAATAATTGGGAATAAACCTGCTTGCATTACTGAGAAAATCGTCATAGCTTCTGCAGAACGGTTAATAGCCATTCTCCATTTTTGACGGAATAATAATAATACGGCAGAGATAAGAGTTCCAGCGTGACCAATACCAACCCACCAAACGAAATTGGTGATATCCCAAGCCCAACCTACTGTTTTATTTAATCCCCATGTTCCAATTCCAGTGGAAACAGTATAAATCATACAACCTAATCCCCATAGGAAAGCGGCTAATGCAATTAAAAATACTGTCCACCATTGTTTGTTAGCTCTACCTTCTACAGGTTTAGCAACATCTACCGTTACGTCGTGGTAAGATTTACTTCCTACTACTAAAGGTTTTCTAATGGGTGCTTCGTAATGAGACGACATAATCCTTTATATTGATTCTTTAATTAATACTTATTTATCGTTTCTAACTTTCACGTGGTACATCACGTTTGGTTTTGTTCCAATGTGCTCTAATAAATGATACATTCTATCAGATTCTACTAATTTAGCAACATCTGATGCAGGATCATTAATGTCTCCAAATTTCATAGCACCACTTGTACAAGCTGCAGAACAAGCAGTTTGGAATTCATCCTTACCTACTGGTCTACCTTCGCGTTTCGCTTTTAACTTAACTGCTTGAGTCATTTGGATACACATAGAACATTTTTCCATAACTCCACGAGAACGTACATTTACATCTGGATTAATAACCATACGACCTAAATCATCATTCATATGATAATCAAACTCGCTGTTTTTGTTATATAAGAACCAGTTGAAACGTCTAACTTTATATGGACAGTTATTTGCACAGTAACGAGTACCAACACATCTGTTGTATGCCATGTGGTTTTGACCTTCTCTACCATGAGAAGTAGCAGCTACCGGACAAACTGTCTCACAAGGAGCGTGATTACAGTGTTGACACATTACTGGTTGGAATGCTACTTGTGGATTTTCAGAAGGATCTTCCATTCCAGTGAAAGTATCAATTGAATTCATTAAACCTGATGTAGATTCTTTTAATTCAACATCTCCAGCAAAAGTTTCTTTAGATGAGTAATATCTATCGATACGTAACCAATGCATATCTCTACTTCTTCTTACTTCAGATTTACCTACCACTGGCACATTATTTTCAGCGTGACATGCAATAACACATGCTCCACAACCTGTACAAGCATTTAAATCGATAGATAAATTAAAGTGGTGACCTGTAGAACGATCAAAAGAATCCCATAAATCAACTTCTGTAGCAGCTGTTGGTTTGTGATCTAATGACACCATTGGAATTGGATTCCAAATTTCTGCTTTTTGAGTATTGAAAACTTCTAATGTAGTTTCTTTGATAATATCACCTCTACCCATTAATGTTTTCTGTAACTGAACACAAGCAAATTCATGTTCACCATTTGCAACAGTAATTGTAGCAGATTGATTAGAATTTAAGTTAGCATATAAAGCATAAGCGTTTAAACCAACTTGCATTTCTTCTTTTAAACCTAATTTTTTACCATAACCAAAAGCTAAACCTAAAGTTCCTTTAGCTTGTCCAGGTTGAATAATAACTGGTACATTTTCTAAAGTAGCGTTACCTACTTTGATAGTTGCATAACTTCCGTTTAAACCACCGTTAGCAACATTCCAGTTTTTAAAACCTTTCTCATCAGCATCAGCTTTTGACATTGTAACATAGTTGTCCCAAGATACTCTTGTAATTGGATCTGGGAATTCTTGTAACCATGGGTTGTTAGCTTGTTGACCATCTCCCATTCCAACTTTAGAATATAAAACTAAATCGAAATTAGAAGATTTTGCTTGTGCTAAAGCTGAAGCTGCCGAAGCAAAATCAGCAGAAGCTGCAGATAATGGACTTGCTACAGAAGCAACAAAACCATCATGAACTGCTTGATTCCATGATTTTCCAGCTAAAGAACCAGCAGAAAAAGACTTCAAGAAATCATAATAAGCAACTGTATTGTCTGTCCAAGTTAATAAAGCTTCTTGGAACTGTTTTGTATTGAATAAAGGACGAATCGTAGGTTGCATGATGCTGTAATTACTTCTCGTAATTGTAACATCACCCCAAGACTCTAAATAATGTGGAGCAGCAGCAGCAATCGTAGTTAAACTTGAAGTTTCATCTTCTTTCATTGAGAAAGCAACAGAAAGTTTAACAGATTTTAAAGCAGCAACAAACTCTTTTGAATCAGCTAAAGTATAAGCTGGATTTACACCGCTCATAATTAATGTATGAACTTTTCCTGCTTTCATATCAGCCACTAACTGAGCAACAGCTTTTGCATCACCTTTTCTAGTTAAGATAGCATCAGATGGATTGAAAGCTTCAGATTGTAAAGCATTATTTATAGCTAAAACCACTAATTGTGCATTTACATCATCTAATCCAGTTACAACTACACCTTTATTTTTAGCATCTTTTAATTGTTTAGCCACTTTAGCAACTTGAGCATTTTTAGGTTGTGCTCCATTTACTACTGCATAATATAAATCAGCTAATGCTTGTTTTTGTTGTGCAACTGTCATTGGAATTCTAACATCTGCATTAGCTCCTGCTAAAGACATGTTAGCTTCAATTTGAATATGTTTAGACATCATTCCGTTTTTAGGAATACGACCTTGAGCATATCCTGCATCAAAACCTCCACCTTGCCAATCTCCTAAGAAATCTGCACCAACAGAAACGATAACATCCGATTTTGAAAAATCATAATTTGCTAAAGCTCTAACACCATAAACCGCTTGAAAAGCGTCTAAAGCATTTGATTCAGAAACTGCATCATAAACAACATGTTTCGTTGTTGGATATTTAGCAACTAAAGAAGCAATTAAAGCATCAGTTGAAGGACTTGCCATAGTGTTTGTTAACACCACTACATTTCCACCTTTTGCTTTAGCCTCTTCTAAACTAGCTTTAACTTTAGTGTTTACATCAGCCCAAGTTGCGTCTTTACCAGCAATTTTAGGTTGTTTTAAACGTAAACTATCATATAATGAAAGAACAGAAGCATGAACTCTTGCATTAGCTCCAGTTTTTGCTCCTTCTAAATTATTGTTCTCTACTTTAATAGGACGACCCTCACGAGTTTTGATTAAAATATTAGCAAAATCAAAACCATCAGCCATTGTTGTTGCATAATAGTCTGCAACACCAGGAATAATTTCTTCTGGTTGAACTACGTAAGGAATTGACTTTACAACAGGACCTTCACAAGCTGCTAATGAAGCTGCAGCAGTGCTAAATCCAACATATTTTAAAAAGTCACGACGAGTAGTTGACGAAGCTGATAAAGTTTCTTTATCACCTAAGAATTGGTCAACCGGAATTGGTTCCACAAACTCGTTGTTTCTTAGCGTCTCAACAATAGAGCTATTTTCGTTTAGCTCCTCAACACTTTTCCAGTATTTTTTGTTTGATGCCATTGTATAGTATATTAGCTTCTTAAATTATTTTTATTAATAGTGACATTTACCACATTCTAAACCTCCCATTTGAGCAGCAGTTAACTGAGATACTCCGTATTTTTTAGAAAGTTCTTCATGAATTTTTTTGTAGTAAGCATTATCTTCTACTTTCACATTTGTTTCTCTGTGACAGTTGATACACCATCCCATTGTTAATGGAGCATGTTGTTTCATGATTTCCATTTCCTCAACTGGACCATGACAAGTTTGACACTCAACTCCAGCAACTGAAACGTGTTGTGAGTGATTGAAATATACGTGATCAGGTAAATTATGAATTCTCACCCATTTAACTGGTTTCGTTTTTCCTGTATATTTTTGTAACGATTTATCCCATCCTACAGCTTCATATAAAGCAGCGATTTGTTTATCATAGAATTCTTTAGAATGCTCTTCAGTAGCAGTTGTCTCAGCAACCTCACTAATGTTTTTATGACAGTTCATACAAACATTTAATGAAGGAATATTTGAATGCTTACTAACTCTTGCTGCAGAGTGACAATATTTACAATCGATACCATTATCACCAGCATGAATTCTGTGTGAGTAATGAATTGGTTGTACAGGCTCATACCCTTGATCAACACCAATTTGCATCATCCATCCGTACGCAAAATAAGCTGAAACCAATAATAACAAGATTGCAGAAACTAACACTAAAAATTGATTTTTTGCATAAGCTCTGAAGATGTTCATTATTGAACGGTCTTTTTGTTGCAACTCTAAGCCTTTAGCACCAGCAATCTTAGTTAACATATTATTCACTAAGAACAACATTACCACTAACATCATCATTACTAAAGAAAGTACTCCTAATATAACATTATTAGAAACACCAGAGTCAGCATTTGCAGCACCAGCAACAGCAGCACCAGGAGCTACAACTGGAGCTTCTGGTTTAGGTTCTGAAGTATATGCTAAAATATTGTCAATATCTTCATTTGACAATTGTGGAAATGCAGTCATCGGAACTTTGTTATTTTCCTCAAAAACTTTTACAGCTTGCGCATCTCCTGACTTGATTAATTCTCCACTATTTTTAATCCATTTGTACAACCATTCTTTGTCATACTTAGCAGCTACACCACGAAGTGCAGGACCCGTAGCTTTTGCATCTAATTTATGACAAGCAGCACAATTGGTATTAAATAATTCTTTACCTTTTGCTGCATCCTGAGCGAATGCTGATAAAGAAGTTACTAGCACGAATGCTAAACCGAAGAAAATCTTTGAAAACGATTTATGGTTCCCCACCTTTTTCATATTTAAAATGATTATCGACTTAATTGGTATACTTTTAGATATAAGATTATCTAAAAACAACACGTTATTTTTTCAAAACTCCGACAAAAATACAATATTCGAACTATTATTAAAACCTTAATTTTATCTTAAAATGTAATTTATATTTGTTCTAAATAATATTAAAGCAACTTAATCTCGTCTTAAATTGTATTTTTGTATTAAAATCATTTCAATATGAAAAAAACAACTAAACATAACTCATTGTACTTCTTTATTGTATCATCTCTTTTTTGCTTAACAATAAATGGGCAAGAATTAAAAAACAACATTTCTGTTGATCCAAAAATTGATAATTTGTTAAAAGAAAAAAGAAAATTAAACGCTAATTTGTTTTTGAATGAATGCTATAAAATTCAGATTTTTCATGGAAGCAGTGAAGATTCAAAAAAGAAATTAGATGAATTTAAAAAAGAATTCAAGGATTTAGACGGAACTATAATTTTTAATAGTCCTAATTATAAAGTATGGATAGGGAATTTCAAAACAAGAATAGATGTAGAAAGAGAAATGGTAGAAATCAGAAAAAAATATCCAAATGCATTAATTATAAAACCTTCTAATTAATTATAAATAAAAAGCCATTCAAATGAATGGCTTTTTTATAAATTGCAAATAATATTATTTCAATTTTTTCTTTACTTCTACTTCGTGGAATCCTTCAATTAAATCATACTCACGAATATCGTTGTAATTTTTAATTTGCATACCGCAATCGTATCCTTTAGAAACTTCTTTCACATCGTCTTTGAAACGTTTTAAAGTAGCCAATTCACCAGTGTAAATAACAACTCCTTCTCTAATTAAACGAATCTTAGAATTTCTGAAGATTTTACCATCAGTAACCATACATCCAGCAATAGTTCCTACTTTAGATACTTTAAACAATTCTCTAATTTCTGCAGTACCAGTAATCTCCTCTTTCATTTCTGGAGACAACATTCCTTCCATAGCATCTTTTAAGTCATCAATTGCATCGTAAATAATTGAGTAGTTACGAATATCGATTTCTTCTTTTTCTGCTAATTGTTTTGCATTCCCTTGAGGACGAACGTTAAATCCAATAATAATCGCATCAGAAGCAGAAGCTAACAATACGTCAGATTCCGTAATTGCTCCAACTCCTTTATGAATAATGTTAATTTGAATTTCTTCTGTAGATAATTTAGAAAATGAATCCGATAATGCTTCCACAGAACCATCCACGTCTCCTTTAAGGATAATATTCAATTCTTTAAATTGTCCTAATGCAATACGACGACCGATTTCGGCAAGCGTAATATGTTTTTGAGTACGAACTGATTGCTCACGTTGTAATTGAGTACGTTTAGCAGCAATTTGTTTTGCTTCTCTTTCGTCTTCATAAACATTGAACTTATCACCCGCTGTTGGAGCTCCATCTAAACCTAAAACAGATACTGGAGTTGATGGTCCAGCTGATTTAATTTGGTGACCTCTTTCGTCAAACATGGCTCTAATTTTACCATGATTTTTTCCTGCTAAAACATAATCTCCAACTTTCAAAGTTCCTGCTTGAACTAAAATAGTTGAAACATAACCTCTACCTTTATCCAACTGAGCTTCCACTACAGTTCCTAAAGCTGGTTTATTTGGATTGGCTTTCAATTCTAAAATTTCAGCCTCTAACAATACTTTTTCTAATAATTCAGGAACTCCTTGACCAAATTTAGCCGAAATATCTTGAGATTGATATTTACCACCCCAGTCTTCAACTAATAAGTTCATACCTGCTAATTGCTCTTTAATTTTCTCAGGATTTGCCGTTGGCTTATCCACTTTATTGATAGCAAAAATCATTGGCACTCCTGCAGCTTGTGCGTGACTAATTGCCTCTTTTGTTTGTGGCATGATTTCATCATCAGCAGCTACTACAATAATAGCAATATCGGTAACTTGAGCACCACGAGCACGCATCGCTGTAAACGCTTCGTGACCTGGTGTATCTAAGAACGTGATTTTTTCACCATTCTCTAGAACCACTCCGTAAGCACCAATATGTTGCGTAATTCCTCCAGATTCACCAGCAATTACGTTAGCTTTACGAATGTAATCTAATAACGATGTTTTACCGTGGTCAACGTGACCCATCACCGTTACAATAGGTGCTCTGTGAACTAAATCTTCTGGATTATCTTCTACAACAACTGCTGCTTCTTCGATATCAGTAGTAATAAATTCTACTTCATACCCAAATTCATCCGCTACAATTGATAAAGTTTCTGCATCTAAACGTTGGTTCATGGTAACCATGATACCTAATGACATACAAGTTCCGATTACCTTAGTAATTGGCACATCCATTAATGAAGCGATTTCTCCAACAGTAACAAATTCAGTTACTTTTAAAGTTTTACTTCCTTCTTCTTGTGCTTGTAATTCATCATCTACACGCTGACGGTGAGAATCTCTTTTATCTCTACGGTATTTTGCCGATTTCGATTTATTACCTTTTCCTTGAAGTCTTTCAAGCGTTTCTTTAATTTGGTTTTTAACGTCTTCTTCAGAAGGCTCTACCTTTTGAATAATTGGTTTTTTACCCTTATTGAAACCACCCGCTCCACCTTTAATAAATTCTTTCTTAGGCCCTCCAGCAGCATTACTTGCCCCAGGAGCCCCAGGTGTTCCTGGTTTAACAATACGCTTACGTTTGTTTTTATTGTTTGCCGCATTAGCACCACCAGCATTTTGAGCTTGTGGAGTTCCAGGTTTTTTGAAATCTTTCTTAGGATCTTCTTTTTTCTTTTTAGGTTTTTCAAATTGAGATAAATCAATTTTTTGACCTGTAAAAGTAGCTCCAGACAATTTTTGATATTGTGTTTCGATTTTTTCCTCAACTGCTTCATCAGATGAAGTTTCAGATTTAGCCTCTACTTCTTTAACCGGTTTAACTATTTCAGGTTTTTTAACCACTTGTGGTTCTTCTTTAACTTCAGCCTTTACAGGTTCTGAAACTTTTTCTTCCACTACCTTTTCAACTGCCTCAACAGGTTTTTCTTCAGAAATAGCTTTTTCAGATTTAACTTCTGGTTTTTTAGGATCTAAATCGATTTTACCAATAGCTTTTGGCCCAGATAAAACAGCTTTAGCTTTGATAATCTCTTGTCTTTGACGTTCTTCTTCTTGTAAACGCTTTGCTTCTTGTTCTTTTTCAAGTTCACGCTTAAGCGCCTCTTTCTCTTTTCTTTTTTCTTCACTTACTTCAAGAGAGGCAACCTTATTCCCTTTGTCAGCAGAAAATTGACCGCATAAGACTTTGTATTCCTCTTGTGATATTTTAGCATTTGGACTCGACTCAATTTCATGACCCTTTTCTTTTAAAAAATCCACAGCTCTATCAAGAGAAATATTTAACTCCCTTAAAACTTTGTTTATTCTTATTACTCTTTCTTCAGACATATAATCTTTTTAAAATTCTTTGTTTGTTGTTGTGTTGTTGACAAAAGAATTATCCTTCAAATTCTTCTTTCAAAATATTGATTACATCTAAAATGGTTTCTTCTTCAAGATCTGTTCTTCTCACTAAATCAGCAACATCTTGATTCAATACACTTCTTGCAGTATCTAAACCAATTTTTTCGAACTCTTCAATAACCCATCCTTCGATTTCGTCTGAGAATTCTCTTAATTCAACATCATCTTCTTCTTCAGCAATTCCTTCACGGATTACATCAATTTCATAACCTGTTAATAAACTAGCTAATTTAATATTGTTTCCTCCTCTACCAATTGCTTTAGAAACTTCTTCAATTTTCAAGAAAACTTCAGCCGTTTTAGCTTCTTCATTAATTTTAACTGAAGATACTTTAGCAGGACTTAAAGCTCTAGTAATATATAATTGTGCGTTAGTTGTATAATTGATTACATCAATATTCTCATTTCCTAACTCACGAACAATTCCGTGAATACGCGATCCTTTCATACCCACACAAGCACCAACTGGATCAATTCTATCATCATAAGAATCTACTGCAACTTTTGCTTTTTCTCCTGGTATACGAACCACTTTTTTGATAGTAATTAAACCATCAAATACTTCAGGAATTTCTTGTTCAAATAATTTCTCAAGGAATTCTGGAGCTGTTCTCGACATGATAATTTGAGGTTTATTTCCTTTCAACTCTACATTTTCAATAACACCTCTAACATTATCTCCTTTTTTGAAATAATCGTTTGGAATTTGTTTTTCTTTAGGTAAAACAATCTCATTTCCTTCATCATCCATCAAAATTACAGCTTTTGGACGTACATGATGCACTTCTGCTGTATAAATATCACCTACTAAATCTTTAAATTGTTTATAAAGATTAGTATTATCGTGCTCATGGATTTTAGAAATCAAATTTTGGCGTAATGACAAAATAGCTCTTCTACCTAATTGAATTAACTTCACTTCTTCTGAAACATCTTCACCTACTTCAAAATCAGGCTCAATTCGTCTAGCTTCAGATAAAGAAATTTCAGAATTTGGATCTTCTACTTCACCATCTTCAACTACAACACGATTTCTCCATATTTCCATATCTCCTTTATCAGGATTAATGATGATATCAAAATTATCGTCTGATCCGTATTTCTTTTTTAATGCATTTCTAAATACATCCTCTAAAATTGCCATTAGTGTAACTCTATCAATGAGTTTATCGTCTTTAAATTCTGAAAACGATTCTATTAACGCAATATTCTCCATGTCAACTCTTTATTTAAAATGATATTATAACAATTGCTTCTTTTATATTTTCATAAGGAAGTTCTAACTTTTTTTCTACAGTTTCTTTTCCTTTACCTATTTTTTTTGGCTCACGCGCTTGCCATTCTAACGTTATTTTCACATCATTAGCAGCGGTTAACTTTGCTTCAACTTCTTCAAATGTAGTTGTTTTAACCTTTAATGTTCTTCCAATATTTTTTTTAAATTGACGAACAAGTTTTAAAGGACTTGAAACACCAGCAGATGCTACTTCTAAAGAAAAATCTTGCTCTTCACGATCCAAACCATTTTCTACTGCCCTACTTACATCGATGCAATCTTGTAAATTTACTCCAAAATCTCCATCTAACACAACATTAATTTTATTATTTTCATTGATTGTTAAATCAATTAAAAATAAATGTTCTCGTTGCGATAATGCTAAATCAACTGAATTTTGAACTTTATCTTTAAATGTCATATTTTATAAAAAGAGGCACGCTGTGCGTGCCTCATAACCTTTAGTTTTAACGGCAACAAATATATTATTTTTTTTTGAAATAAAAAAAAGATTGTTAGTTTAGATATTTTTTATACTTTTATGGTGTAATTAATTTTACTTTATTATCTAACCTAAAACAAATTTATGAAACGAATTTTAGTACCTACCGATTTTTCTAAACACGCTGAATATGCATTAAAAGTAGCCGCACAAATTGCAAAAAAAAATGACGGTGAAATATTTTTAGTTCACATGTTAGAACTACCTTCATCTGGCAATGACAGTCTTTCTAATTCTCATGAAATTCCAGAATTGATATTCTTTAAGAATGCTGTTGTATCAAAACTAGATGAATTAATGAATGCTGATTATCTTGACGGAATCAAAATAACTAAAATTATTCAATTTGAATTAGCTTTTGAAGGAATTATCAAAAACGGTGAAGCTCATGACGCTGATTTAATTGTTATGGGATCTCATGGTTCTAACGGAATGCAAGAAATGTTTATTGGTTCAAATACTGAAAAAGTTGTAAGAAATTCAAACGTTCCTGTATTGGTTATTAAACGTGAAGAAGAAAACTTTAATGCACATAATTTTGTTTTTGCTTCTGATTTTTCTGAAGAAATAAAAAAACCTTTTGAAAAAGTAGTTGAGTTTGTTAACAAATTCAATTCTCATTTACATTTAGTAAACATCAATACTCCAAATAACTTTAAATCAACTAAAGTTGCTCAAAAAACTATGGACGAATTTGTTGCTGAATTCAATATCAATAATTGTACTACTCATATTTACAACGATATAAATGTAGAAAAAGGTATTTTACATTTTGCTAAAAGCATTAATGCTGATATTATTGGTATGAGTACTCATGGAAGAAAAGGTTTATCACACTTTTTCAATGGAAGCATAAGCGAAGACTTAGTAAACCATGCTAAGAGACCTGTTATTACTTTCAAAATCTAATTAGCAGATTTTATCATAAAAAAAGACCGCAAATTGCGGTCTTTTTTTATGATAAAATTCACCAAACCAGTCAAGTACAAAAATAAAAAAACTCCGTTCAAAATTGAACGGAGTTTTGTTGGCCCACAAGGACTCGAACCTTGAATGACGGTACCAAAAACCGGAGTGTTACCATTACACCATGGGCCAATACCTAACAACCTTTTCGATTGCGAGTGCAAATGTAAAACATATTTTTTATTCTGCAAATTTTTCTAAAAAAAATATTAAAAAAAATATTTAACAACTATTATATATAAAAAAATAGTTTCTTTGTAGGAGAATATAGAAAATAAACACAATATGAATTCATTCAACTTTAAAAAGTGGAATACCATTTTAGGCTGGACTACGTTTGTTGTAGCATTAATTACATATTCATTAACCGTTGAGCCGACCCTTAGTTTTTGGGATTGTGGTGAATACATTGCTACTTCTGCCAATCTTGAAGTAGGTCACCCACCAGGAGCACCATTATTCCAAATGTTAGGTGCCTTTTTTGCAATGTTTGCTTTTAGTCCAGACAAGATTGCGTTAATGGTTAATTATCTTTCTGTGTTTTCAAGTGCCTTTACTATTTTATTTATGTTTTGGTCACTTACAATTTTACTAAAAAAACTATTCGTAGGTGAAAAAGAACTTTCTGCAAACAACGCGGTTATGATTTTAGGAAGTTCATTAGTAGCAAGTTTATCTTTTACTTTTACCGATAGCTTTTGGTATAATGCTGTAGAAGCAGAAGTTTATGCAATGGCGACTTTCTTAATTGCATTACTTTTTTGGTTAGGATTAAGATGGGAACAAGAAATTAATACTCCAAGAGGAAACAAATGGCTTTTAATAATTTCTTTAGTTATTGGGCTTTCATTTGGAGTTCACTTCATGGCTTTATTAGCTTTTCCTGCAATTGGATTTCTATATTATTTCAAAAAGTATGAAAATATTACTTTAAAAAGTTTTGTAATTGCAAATATTGTTATCGTTGCAATATTGCTTTTTATCTTCAAACTATTACTTCCTTATACATTAGCTTTCTTTGGTAAAACAGAAATATTTATGGTGAACAGCCTTGGAATGCCGTTTAACTCAGGAACTATATTTGCATTCTTATTAATTGTTGCGGCTTTCTATTTTGGTTTAAACTATACTAAGAAAAAAGGTCACGTTTTTTACAATACTTTAATATTGTCTACATTTTTTATATTAATTGGGTTTTCAACTTGGATGATGTTACCTATTCGTGCAAATGCTAATACACCAATTAATGAAAACAAGCCTTCAGATGCAGCAGAGGTTTTAGCCTATTATAATCGTGAGCAATATGGAGAACAAAAATTATTTTATGGCCCTCAATTTTCTGATACCTACTCAGGATTAGACCCTGTTACTCCTTATTTAGACGATAAGCCTAATTATGAGCGTGATTACAAAACAAAAAAGTATGTAATTACTAATGATTATAAAAACGCAAAACAAAATACTGACGATGCTCATAAGGCTATTTTACCTAGAATGTGGAGCAATGAGCATAGAGAAAATTACATGATATTTACTGAACCTCTTGAGTTTAGAATTAATCCAGAATATGCGCATGAAGATGAATTGGTACAAATCGTTACTCAATTTAGAAAAGCATATGAAGCAGGCGATATTGATGAAGGTGATTACGATAAATTTTTAAAAGGTTATGGTGATTATTTAATTGTTGACAAGCCTACTTTCGTAAACAATATGAAGTTCATGATTCAATACCAATTTGGATACATGTACATTAGATATTTACTTTGGAATTTTGCTGGAAGACAAAGTGATGTTCAAGGAAAATACGACAATTCAAATGGAAATTGGCTTACAGGAATTAATTTTATTGATGAAATTTTTCATGGTACACAAAAGAACTTGCCTTCGGATATGCAAAATAATAAAGGGCGAAACATTTATTTTGCCATCCCTTTACTTTTAGCATTAATAGGCTTTGTATTTCATGCAATTCGAGACAAAAAAAGTTTCTATGTTTTACTAGTGCTGTTTTTATTTACTGGTTTCGCTTTAAAAATATATTTAAATGAGAGACCTTTTGAACCTAGAGAACGAGACTATGCTTTAGTGGGTTCTTTCTATGTATTTGCTATGTGGATTGCTTATGGCATATTCGCAATTTATGAAACAGTAAAAAAATACCTTCAACCTAAAGTTGCAATACCTTTAGTATTAATTGCTTCTTTATTAATTTCTCCTGTGATTTTAGCAAAAGAAAATTGGGACGATCATGACCGTTCAAATAAAGATACCGCATATACTATGGCAAAAGCATATTTAGATTCGTGTGAGCCAAATGCCATTTTATTTACAATTGGTGACAACGATACTTTCCCATTGTGGTACATGCAAGAAATTGAAGGCTACAGAACAGATGTTAGAATTGTAAACACTAGTTTATTTATGACCGATTGGTATATAGATCAAATGAAAATGAAAACTCATGATTCTGAACCAATTCCTAGTTCATTTAACAGAGACCAATATAAAGGAAGTAATCGCGATTATAGTTTATATGTTGAAAGAACTAAAGATCCATTATTACTTGATGAAATGCTAAAATTCATTGCACTTGATGATGAAAGAGCTAAAATTGAATTAAACAATGGTAGAAAAGTAAATTATTTCCCATCTAAGAAGGTAATTTTACCAATTGACAAAGCTACTATCATTAAAAATAAAGTTGTTTCTGAAAAGTATTATGATTCCATTGTACCAGCAATTGAATTTGAAATCAAAGATCATGCTTTATATAAAAACAGGTTAATGATGTTAGATATTGTAAATCAAAACAACTGGAAACGACCAATATATTTTACAGGAGGAAGTTTTGGTGAAGACGATTATCTATGGATGAAAGACTATTTACAATTAGACGGAATGTGTTTTAAATTAGTACCTATAAAAACTCCAGCAGATTCTCCAAGTCCGATGAAAATGGGACAAATTGATTCTGAAAAAATGTATGACATTGTTATGAAATGGGATTGGGGTAATAGCGGAAAACCAATAATTTATCATGATGTAGAAACTCGTAAAAACAGCATTACTTACAGAACAAATTTAGCTCGTTTAGCTGAAACTTTAATTTTTGAAGAAAAACTTGAAAAGGCAGAAAAAGTAATTGATTTAGCAATGGAAAAAATGCCGTTGCAATATTTTGAATATTATTCAATGCTTGAACCTTTTGTTATTGGATATTATGAAGTAGGCAAAAAAGAAAAAGCAAGAGCTATAATTAAAGAAGTGATTAAAAAATATCAAGAAAATTTATCTTTTTATAACGGATGGAAACCAAGTGAACAAAACTTTAGTGCTATTGATATTGTGAGTGATATTGAATATTACAGAAGTTTTATTCAAGCAGCTGAAGCAGCAGGTGATTTAGAATTTTACAATAAAGAAAAAGTAAAGTTTAATAATTACAATAAAATGTTTGAACGTTTTGGAAGAAAAATGGAATAACTATTTTTTAACGAATACTAATGTTCCAAAAGAAATAATTCTTTTGGAACATTTTTTTTATACTAAATTTACAAGATGAACTTCAAGTGGGTTAAAACAAATAAAGTAATTAAAAAGATTTTCAATAATCTGGTTTGGGATATACCAAACTCAGAAAATAAAATCTATTTAACTTTTGATGATGGCCCAATTCCAAGTGTTACAGAATGGGTTTTAGATGTTTTAAAATCAGAAAACATAAAAGCAACATTCTTTTGTATAGGTGATAACATTAAGAAATATCCTGAAATTTACAAACGAATACTAACGGAAGGACACCAAATAGGAAATCACACATTCAATCACTTAAACGGGTGGAAAACCAAGACAAATTATTACATTGAAAATTTCAAATTGTGCGAAACTGAACACTCAAAACTGAACCCTAAACACTCTTTTCTATTTCGTCCTCCTTACGGAAAAATAAAACCAAGTCAATCTAAAGAAATTAGACAGTTAGGCTATAAAATAATTATGTGGGATGTATTGAGTTATGATTTTGACCAAAACATTTCTGAAGAGGAATGCTTAAAAAACGTGATTTCAAACACATCACAAGGAAGCATTATCGTTTTTCACGATAGTCTAAAAGCAGAAAAAAATCTGAAGTATGGACTGCCAAAAGCAATACAAATTTTAAAAAATAAAGGGTTTACTTTTGATGTAATAAAATAAATTTTACTACAAATTATCATACGAGTGAAATCGAAAGACTATACTTGTTCTTGTACTAAAGAAATCAAAGTATTAGCATCAAGTTCGCCACTTTGTCTCCACACCATTTGTCCTTCTTTGTAAATCATTAAAGTAGGCAAACCTTTAATACGAAGCGCATCGGCTAATTCTTGATTCTTATCCACATCAATTTTAATTACTCGTGCTTTATCCCCTAAGGCTGCCGCTACATGACGTATAACTTCATTCATAGCAACAGAAGGTTCATTCCACTCTGTAAAGAAATCGATTAGCACAGGTACTTGAGCATCGATAAGTTCTCCAAATTTTGACATAAATTGCAATTTATTAGTATCAAAAAATTATTTTTCAAACAAAATAATATACAAATGTAGCATTTTTACTGAATTACGCTACTTTTTCTCCTTTTTTTAATTCAATTACCGTAATTTCTGGCATAATTCCAACACGACCTGGATACGCATGGAAACCAAAACCACGATTTACATAAATATATCTTCCTGCATTTTCATATAAGCCAGCCCATTGCTTGTAAACATATTGCACCGGACTCCATTTGATCCAACCCGGAATCTCTATACCAAATTGTAACCCATGTGTATGCCCCGAAAGCGTTAAATGATAATGATTGTCATCGTGCTGAATTTTCTCATCCCAATGACTTGGGTCGTGACTCATCACAATTTTAAAATCTTCTTTCTTTAAACCTTGTGAAGCCAAATTCAAATCGCCGCGTTCTCCAAATTTTCTTCCCCAATTTTCAACACCTACGATCGCTAATTCCTGATTATCTTTTTTGATTTTTACATGTTCATTTAATAACAATTTAAAATCAATTTTACCGTGAATCGCTTTTATATTTTCAAAATTTTGAATTTTATCTTGTTGTGAAGGCCAATTAATGTATTCGCCATAATCATGATTTCCTAAAACTGAGAATTTTCCAAATTTTGGATTATGAATTCTTTTGAAGGTATCAATCCATGGATCCATTTCGGTAGCATGAGTATTCACAATATCACCTGTAAACAAAACCATATCTGAATTTTGTTCATTAATTAAGTTTATTGCATATTGGATTTTCTCTGCATCATCAAAACTTCCACTGTGAACATCCGAAATATGGGTTATTGTGGTTCCATCAAAAGCTTCTGGTAAATCAGGGAAAAATAATGTTTGCTTGATTACTTTAAAATTGTATTTACCAAAAGTAATACCATATAAAAAAGAAGTAAACGGAATGGCTGCAATTCCTAACGCTATTTGGCTGACAAACTTTCTTCTTTCGGGTAAAAAAGCTTCGGAATTACTATTAACTAAAGAAAATAACCCCACAAAAACACGAATAATATCTTCTCCAAATAATATGATAGTCAATAATAATTTTGGTACGTATAGTAGCAACAACAAACCCATGGTCATCATAGTTTTTGGAGTTTGTCCTACACTTCTATCAAAATGATATAATTGATAAATAATATATGCTAAGGCAATAGCAGAGGTTGCATAATAAAACACAAAAAACAACTTTGATTTTATCAAAGTCTTAAATGCCTGAAAAGCATAGATTTCAAGAATGATTACAAATACTAAAAAAACAATCCAACGAATCATTAGCTCTTTTTTTTTGCAAAGTAATGAACAAGTTTGACAAATTAACCTGTTATTAAATGAATTTTAACAAAGTTTTTTTAATCAAAGAATTGTACTTTTACATTTTAAAACCAATTTCATTTCAAATGTCACAAAAACGATTATTCTTATTAGACGCCTACGCACTTATCTTTCGCGGCTATTACGCTTTTATAAAAAATCCTCGAATCAACTCTAAAGGAATGGATACTTCTGCCATTATGGGATTCATGAATTCTTTGATGGATGTTATTAAGCGTGAAAAACCAGATCATTTAGCAGTAGCATTCGATAAAGGCGGAAGTGATTACCGTTTCGAAATGTATCAAGAATACAAAGCGCATCGTGACGAAACTCCTGAAGCGATAAAAATTGCAGTTCCCTATATTCAGGAATTGTTACGCGCTATGCACATTCCCATTATAGAAAAAGCAGGTTTTGAAGCCGATGATTTAATTGGAACTTTAGCCAAACAAGCCGAAAAAGAAGGTTTCCAAGTTTTCATGGTAACGCCAGATAAGGATTTTGCCCAATTGGTTTCGGAAAATATTTTCATGTACAAACCAGCCCGAATGGGGAATGATATCGAAATCTGGGGAATTCCTGAAGTCTTAGAAAAATTTGAAATCGAGCGTCCTGACCAAGTAATTGATTTCTTAGGAATGATGGGCGATTCTGCCGATAATATTCCTGGATTGCCTGGTGTGGGAGAAAAAACAGCTAAGAAATTCTTAGCGGAATATGGAACTTTAGAGAATTTATTAGCCAACACGCATCAACTAAAAGGTGCGATGAAAGAAAAAATTGAAGCCAATAAAGAGTTGGGAATTTTATCTAAAAAGTTAGCCACTATCCTACTCGATTGTCCGGTGACTTTTGATGCGGATGATTTTGAATTATCAAAACCTGATGTGGAGAAAACCGATGCTTTGTTTCAGGAATTAGAATTCCGCCAAATGAAAGCGCAGTTTGATAAATTATTTGGTTCAGGTAAAGAATATGATGAAATTGACACTAACGGAACAACTTCAGATACGCCACAACCCACTAAAAAATCTCCTGCAAAAAAATCAAACGAAGATCAATTCGACTTATTTGGTTTTAGCGATGAATCGGATGAACCAACTGCGAATCATTCGTATTATGCTACATTAGAAAATACAACGCATTTCTATCAAATTGTTCAAGGCGATTTACCTGTAAAGCTGTTATTACAGAATTTACTAAATCAAACTTCGGTTTGTTTTGATACGGAAACTACTGGAATTGATGCTTTGAATGCTGAATTAGTAGGAATGTCGTTCTCTTTCGAAAAAGGAAAAGGATTTTATGTTCCGTTTCCCGAAAATCAGGAAGAAGCACAAACTTTAATTGAAAAATTCCGACCATTCTTCGAAAATGAAACTATCGAAAAAATCGGTCAGAACATGAAATACGACTTGAAAATTCTTTCGAATTATAACATTCAAGTCAAAGGTAAATTATTCGATACCATGATTGCGCATTATCTGATTAATCCTGATATGCGTCATAATATGGATGTTTTGAGTGAAACGTATTTGAAATATGCCCCAAAATCGATTGAAACTTTAATTGGTAAAAAAGGAAAAAATCAATTGTCAATGCGCGATGTTCCTTTGGAAGACATCAAAGAATATGCTACTGAAGATGCTGATATTACCTTCCAATTGAAGGAACACTTCCAACCGATTTTAGAAAAAGTAGGTACGAAAAAATTGTTTGACGAAATCGAAATTCCATTAGTTCCTGTTTTAGCCGATATGGAAAAAGAAGGAATTCGTTTGGATGTGGAATTTCTAAAAAGTATGTCGGTTGATATGCAAAAAGAAATCGATGCTTTTGAACAACAAATCTATGAAACCGCTGGTGAGAAATTCAATTTGGCTTCTCCAAAACAGTTAGGCGATATTTTATTTGACAAACTAAAAATTGGTGGCGCAAAACAAAAGAAAACCAAAACCGGTCAATATGCCACTGGTGAAGAAGTGTTGAGTTATTTGGCAAACGAACATCAAATTGTACGCGATATTTTAGAATGGCGTCAAATGGTGAAATTGCAAAGTACGTATATTGATGCTTTACCAAATCAAGTCGATAAAAAAACAGGAAGAGTGCATACCGATTATATGCAAACGGTTGCGGCTACAGGTCGATTGAGTTCGAATAATCCGAATTTACAAAACATTCCAATTCGTACCGAAAGAGGAAGACAAATTAGAAAAGCCTTCATTGCGCGTGATGAAAATTACACGCTACTTTCTGCCGATTATTCTCAAATTGAATTGCGTATTATTGCCGCTTTGTGTGGGGAAGAAAACATGATTAAAGCGTTTCAAAATCACGAAGATATTCACAAAAGTACGGCTGCAAAAGTGTTCAATGTGCCCTTAGATGAAGTGACAAAAGAGCAAAGAAGTCACGCCAAAACCGTAAACTTCGGAATTATCTATGGCGTTTCGGCTTTTGGATTGAGCAACCAAACCAACTTATCACGAAAAGAAAGCGCAGAATTAATTGAAGCGTATTACAAAACATATCCAAGATTAAAATCGTTCATTCAAGAGCAAGTAGATTTTGCTAGAGAAAACGGTTATGTAGAAACCATTTCAGGAAGAAGACGTTATTTAAAAGACATCAACTCAGCCAACGCAATTGTTCGTGGTGGTGCGGAACGAAATGCGGTGAATGCGCCAATACAAGGTTCGGCTGCGGATATCATTAAAATTGCGATGATTAACATCCACAAAAAATTGACTTCTGAAAATTGGAAATCAAAAATGCTATTGCAAGTTCATGACGAATTAGTATTTGACGTACACAACTCCGAATTAGAAAAAATTCAACCGATGATTAAACACGAAATGGAAAACGCGTTCAAAATGGCAGTTCCGTTAGATGTAGAAATTGGATTAGGCAAAAATTGGTTGGAAGCGCATTAGGAAAGTGTTCAGTGGACAGTAGCAGTTGGTAGTTTATAAAAACAATTAAAAACAAATATTTAGATATGAAGAAAATTTTATTAGTAGCCGTTTTAGCAATTTTGGCTTCATGTGAAAACATTACAACAAAAAACAATGCTCCTGAAGATATTGAATTTGCTAAAGAATTAGCAACTAAATTTTATGAAGAATTATCTAATAAAGACACAACCAAAATTAGTAGTTACTTAGACAAATCAATTGCTAAAGAAGAACTTGGCAAATTAGTTAAGAAAAACCTACAAGACTATGGAGAAATAATTAAAGTTGACATCAATAAAACTCAAACTTCTAGCGTTACAAAAAATGATGTTAATGAGACAAAATATAGTATGGAAATATTAACCATTTACCAAAAAGGCAAAACTCTTGATGAGATTTCATTTACAAAAGACAACAATAAAAGAATCACACTAAATTCATATTTAGTCCATGAGGTAATTGAATAAGAAGTCTCAAATATTTATTACAAACCCGATACGTTACAAAACCTATCGGGTTTATTTTTTGAAAACATTTTGCCATTTCAAATAATATTTAGATATTTGTCTAAATATATAAATTAATATGAACGTAATTTTCAAAGCCTTAAACGACGAAACCAGAAGAGATATTCTGGAATTGCTGCGCAAACAGGAAATGACGGCTGGCGATATTGCGGACCAATTTCATATTTCAAAACCTAGTATTTCGCATCATTTAGATATTTTAAAACGTGCCGATTTAGTCACGAGCGAAAAAAAAGGACAATTTGTAGTCTATTCTTTAAATACTACAATTGTTGATGATATTTTACAATGGATTATTACCCTAAAAAAATAAAGTATGGAGAAGTTTAAAAAAGAAATTCCGTTTATTGCTGTGGCTTTGTTACCTTTTGTTTACTTGGCTTACATTTGGAAAAGTTTACCAGAAAGTGTTCCAATGCATTGGAATGGCGCTGGAGAAATTGATCGTTATGGCGATAAAAACGAACTTTTATTAATGATTTTCATGCTAACTGGAATTAGCTATTTCATCTTTTTAATAATTCCGTACATAGATCCAAAACAAAAATTGCAAAACATGGGTAACAAACTGAATAATTTACGCCTAATTTTAGCATTATTCATGTCGGCTTTAGCGATTTACATTTTATATAGTGTACAACAAAAAACAAGTAATCCAGTTTTGATTTTTCCATTGGTTGGCTTACTTTTTGCTTTCTTAGGTAATTATTTTAAAACCATAAAACCGAATTATTTCATTGGCATCAAAACGCCTTGGACATTAGAAAACGAAGAAGTTTGGAAAAAAACGCATGTAATGGGAGGAAAATTATGGTTCGTTGGCGGACTTTTAATGGCATTGACATTTGTGTTGCCAAATAATATCCAAATTTATACTTTTCTAACTATTGTGGGCGTTATTACAATTGTTCCAATTGTATATTCGTATTTAGAATTCAAAAAAATCAAAAATCAGTAACAAAAAAAAATCTCAACTACTAATTAGAAAAACAGAAATACCATGAAAAAATTACTTCTTTTTGTATTTGCTTTTTCGAGTTTCACTTTTGCCCAAGATAAATTTACTCGAATGGATAGTTTGTTGAACTATTTATACGAAAACAACAAATTCATGGGTTCGTTAACCATTCGTGAAGGGGAAAATGTGGTTTTTAATAAAGCGTATGGTTTTGCTGATGTTGAAAAAAATATCAAAGCCGATCGCTTAACACGATACAAAATAGGTTCAATTTCTAAAACTTTTACCGCTGTAATGGTGATGCAATTGATTGAAGAGAAAAAACTAACCTTGCAAACCAAATTAAATCGATTTTATCCAAAAATTAAAAATGCTGAAAAGATTTCGATTTATGACTTATTGCACCATAGAACCGGAATAGTAGATTTAGTAAATCAGGATACTACTTTTCATAAAGTAATAGATAAAAAACATTCGAAAGAAGACATTTTAAAAGTAATTACAGCTTATAAATCGAATTTTGAACCTGGAAGCAAATACGAATACAGCAATTCTAACTTTTATATTTTAGGCTGTATTATCGAAAAGTTGACTAAAAAATCATACGCAGAAAATCTTCAAAATAGAATCGTAAAAAAAGTAGAATTAGGCACTTACGAAAACAAAACCGAAATGACGGATAAAGGTGCTGTAACTAAAAAAGTATTTATTCCTACAACATATTTTAGTGAAGAAGCTACAAATACAGAAGGAAAAGAAAGTTATTCCTATTATTTTGATGGCACGAATTGGGTAAAATCACCAGAAAATCACAATTCGATTGCGTTTGCTTCTGGCGGAATTACTTCAACTACTGCTGATTTAACGAAGTTCATTAATGCCCTTTTTGAAGGGAAATTAGTCCATTCAACATCCTTAGACCAAATGAAAGAAATCAAAGAAGGATACGGAAAAGCGCTAATTCAATTTCCTTTTGGAGAGAGACGCTTTTATGGTCATGGCGGAAGAATTGAAAATTTCAGTTCGATGTTAGGGTATTATCCAACCGAAAAATTGAGTTTTTCTTTAATCTCTAATGGCGATAATTTTGTACAAAATGATATTATCATTGGGATTTTGAGTATTTACTACAAAATGCCATTCCCTTTTCCAAAGTTTTTGAAAATGGATAAAGCGGAATTGGCAAAATTTACCGGGACGTATGCTTCAAAAGATTTACCATTAAAAATTACAGTTTCTGAAAAGAATGGAGAATTATCAGCACAAGCTACAGGACAAAGTGCATTTCCATTAACATTTAAAGAAGAAACAACATTTGTTTTTGCACCTGCCGGAATTGAAATGGTTTTTGGAAACAATTCGTTTGTTTTAATTCAGGGTGGAATGAAATTCAACTTTACAAAAGAATAAAAATGCAAAATACAATTGCAACTATCAAAAGTATTACCAACAGCAAATATCTTGATGTTATCGGTGTGATTTTGGTGGTTGGAGTATCCCTATATTTAGAATATCATTTATCAACTTACGAATTTGATTTCAACGGAAAGAACTATTCCTTTTACTTAGGTTACTTTTCCATTATAAACACATGTTTATCCATGATGGCGACTCGATTGGTCACGAAGAAAAATAATATTGGGAATTTAATCAGCACTTGCAATACGTTATTAAGCGGAAGTATCGATTATCTTTTGGGAAATATCGGTGCGATTTTAACCTATCCAGTTTCATTTTTTGGAAATTATTTTGCGTTCCGAATTTGGAAAAAGAAACAATATTTGAATTCGATTGATGCCATATTTTTCCGAAATATGGCAATTGGTTTACTGCTTTCGTTAGTATTGAACTACATTGCATTTTCAACTTTTTCAGAAAAAACGATTGATTGGAAACTGTTTTTCGCCATCGCTATTCCAGCCGGAATTAGTTTTGGCGGCACCTTTAATATAGGAAGAATGTATCCCGACAATTGGATTAACTGGCAAGTATATAATTTATTCAAAATCCTACAAAATGTAATGTTGATGAATATTGCCAACACCGCAAAATATGTGTTCTATATGTTCAATGCAATTCTAGGTTATATCACTTGGAAGGATGATAAAGCGAAACAATTATAACTTCCTAGTCGATTCTCTCTGACGCAATTCTGTTTTAATTACAACCGTTTGTGGTTGGTAAAACTCATCTTTAGAATTTAACTTATGGATTAACAATTCAGCAGCTTTAGCCCCAATTTCTGGCGCGTGTTGACTTACAGTTGACAAACTAGGTGTTAATCGTCTTGACCAAACACCATCAGCAAAACCAATAATATTTAACTCTTCTGGAATTTTGATTCCTTTTTTTAGCGCCATCTTCATAGCAGCTGTTGCGCTGTGCTCGTCTAAAGCAAAAATCGCATCCATTTGTTTAGAAGCTATAAGGTTTTGCAATTTTATATCAAAGTCATCAATTGAAGTTTCTAAAACAACCAAGTTTTCATCAATAGGAATAGCAGCATCTGATAGTGCTTTTTGGTAACCATCAAAACGTAATTCTCCTACACTTAAATTATGTATGGTAGAAAGCAATGCAATCTTTTTTCCACCTAATTTTATTAAATGAGTTGTAGCATCGTAAGCGGAATCAAAATCGTCTACCACAACTTTATCGCAATTAATTCCATCAGCTACCCTATCAAACATAACGATAGGCGTTCCACTATTCATAATATCTCTAAAATGCTTATAATCTTTTAACGACTGAGTTTCTTCGGCAATTGCCACAATAAAACCGTCAATAGTTCCATTGTTGAGCATATCCATAACTTGTTGTTCTTTCGTTAAAGATTCATTAGAAATTCCGGTAATTACATTATACCCTTTTGACAAAGCTTCTTTTTCAATACCGCTAAATACTTTTGCAAAAAAAGGATTTAAGATATTAGGTATGATTACCCCTATTGTATTTGTACGCTGATTTTTGAGATTCTTAGCAATACTATTAGGTTTGTAATTCTGCAAAGCGGCGTACTCTTGAATTTTAATTTTAGTAGCTTCGCTGATTTCAGGACTATCACTTAATGCTTTTGAAACGGTAGAAATAGACACCCCAAACTCAAGGGCAATCTGTTTTAGAGTTGCTTTTGCTTTCATATAAACAAGTTAAGACGTAAAAATAGTGTATTTATCGGATTTAAAAAAACATCTTGAAATGAATTTTTATTAAAGATGTGAGATATAACGAATTAGAAAAAATAATATTTTCAAAAAGGGGTTTGCAATTCTAATAAATAATTGTACTTTTGCACTCCCTTTATTGGGAATGGAATGTTTAATTAAAATAAATTATTGTGAACACATTAAGCTACAAGACAGTATCAGCTAACAAAGCTACTGCAGACAAGCAGTGGATTGTTGTAGACGCTGAAGGTCATAACTTAGGTCGTTTATCTACAAAAGTAGCGATGCTTTTAAGAGGTAAATACAAACCAAGTTATACACCGCACGTTGACTGTGGAGATAACGTAATTGTTATCAATGCAGAAAAAATCAACCTTACTGGTAACAAGTTAGATGACAAAACTTACGTTCGTCACACAGGTTACCCAGGAGGACAAAGAACTTTAACTGCTAAAGTAATGCAACAAAAAAATCCTGCATTATTAGTAGAAAAAGCTATTAAAGGAATGTTACCTAAAAACAAATTAGGTGCAGAATTATTCCGTAATTTAAATGTATATGTAGGTCCTGAGCACAAACATGCTGCTCAATCACCTAAAACCGTTAACCTAAACGATCTTAAGTAATGGGAGTTATTCACAAAATCGGTAGAAGAAAATGCGCTGTTGCACGTGTTTATGTTTCTGAAGGAACAGGAAAAATCACTGTAAACAAAAGAGAATTCAGTAACTACTTCCCAACTGCTACTTTACAGTACAAAGTAATGCAACCTTTAGCAATGACTGAAAATGCATCAAACTTTGACGTTAAAGTAAACGTTTATGGTGGTGGTTCAACAGGACAAGCAGAAGCTGTAAGAATGGCTATTGCTCGCGCAATGTGTGAGGTAGAAGCTGAAAACAGAGCTATCCTTAAACCAGAAGGATTATTAACAAGAGATCCTAGAATGGTAGAACGTAAAAAATTCGGTCAGAAAAAAGCACGTAAGAGATTCCAATTCTCAAAACGTTAATATTCGATATTTATCAGAATATATTTTCAGATTTATTTTTACAATTAAAATTGAATTAAAAACAAAGTTGTCGATATTCCTTGTAAAAAGGGAATTAGTTTAGCATCTAAATTTTCAAGACTAACGCAAGTGACTACTTGAAAATTGCTAATCACGGAACGTAAACTATTACACAATGGCAAACAAAATTGACGTTAAAGAGTTATTAGAAGCAGGTGTACACTTCGGACACATGACTCGTAAATGGGATCCAAACATGGCTCCTTACATTTATATGGAGCGTAATGGTATTCATATCATTAACCTATATAAAACTGCAGCTAAAATTGAAGAAGCTAACGAAGCTTTGAAAAAAATCGCTGCTTCTGGTAGAAAAGTATTATTCGTTGCTACCAAAAAACAAGCGAAAGATATCGTTGCTGAAAAAGCAGCAGCTTGTAACATGCCTTACATCACTGAAAGATGGCCAGGTGGTATGTTAACTAACTTCGTAACTATCCGTAAAGCTGTTAAGAAAATGGCTTCAATTGATAGAATGAAGAAAGACGGTACTTTCAACACTTTATCTAAAAAAGAAAAATTACAAATCGATCGTTTAAGAGCTAAGTTAGAGAAAAACTTAGGTTCAATTGCAGATATGTCTAGATTACCAGCTGCTTTATTCGTAGTTGACGTAAAAGCTGAGCATATCGCTGTTAAAGAAGCTCAAAAATTAAACATTCCAGTGTTCGCAATGGTAGATACGAATTCGGATCCACGTCCAATTGATTTCGTAATTCCTGCAAATGACGATGCTTCTAAATCAATTGAAAAAGTTTTATCATTAGTTTCTTCTGCTATCGTTGAAGGTCTTTCTGATAGAAAAGTTGAAAAAGATGAATTACCAGCTAAAGAAGTAGAAGCTACTGAAGCTCCTGCTACTGAAACTGAAGCATAAATCAATTAATTCCAAGAATTAAATTCCAAATTCCAAACTTGTTCTAACTTTTAGTTAGCAATTTAGTAAAATTGGAATTTGGGATTTAGTAATTGGAATTTTTACTTTTATAAACAACAAATAAAAAAAATACAAAATGGCAAATATTACTGCTGCAGACGTAAATAAATTAAGAACTATCACTGGTGCTGGAATGATGGATTGTAAAAAAGCATTAGTGGAGGCTGAAGGAGATTTCGATTTAGCTATCGAAAACTTAAGAAAAAAAGGTCAAAAAGTAGCTGCTAACCGTTCAGATAGAGAATCTACTGAAGGAGCTGCTGTTGCTGTTATCAATGCTGACAACACTGCTGGAGTTGCAATCACTTTAAACTGTGAAACTGACTTCGTAGGTAAAAACGAATCTTTCGTTAAATTAGCAAATGATTTAGCTAACCAAGCTTTAAACTATGCTACAAAAGAAGAATTATTAGCTTCTGATTTCAACGGAATCACTGTTGCTGAGAAATTAATCGAGCAAACTGGAGTAATTGGAGAAAAAATCGAAATCGGTGCTTTCGAAAGATTAGAAGGTGCTTATGTTGGTTCTTACATTCACGCTGGTAAAATCGCTACATTAGTGGCATTATCTGCAAATGTTGCTGGTGCTGAAGAAGCTGCTAAAAACGTTGCAATGCAAGCTGCTGCTATGAACCCAATTGCTTTAAACGAAGCTGGTGTTGATGCTGCAATCATTGAAAAAGAAATTGAAATTGCTAAAGAGCAATTAAGAGCAGAAGGAAAACCAGAAGCAATGTTAGACAACATTTCTAAAGGGAAAATCCAACGTTTCTACAAAGACAATACTTTAGTAAACCAAGATTTTATCAAAGACAGTTCTATGAGTGTTGCTAACTACATTAAATCTGTAGATGCTAACTTAACTGTTACAGGTTTCAGAAGAGTTGCTTTAGGATAATTTATCCAACTCAATCATATTAAAAACTTCAATCTTCGGGTTGAAGTTTTTTTTTGCAATATAATTCTCTACTTTTGGTAAAACAATTGCTATGTTTCAAAGAAGAAAAGATATTATTTATGTAATTCTTGCTGGTATTTTTATAACCAATGCTCTAGTTGCCGAATTAATAGGTGGAAAATTAATTTATATTGGAGATGTTGTGATGAGTTTAGGCATTTTACCTTGGCCCATTGTCTTCATTACAACCGATTTAATCAACGAATACTTTGGTGAAAAAGGAGTAAAAAAACTATCCTTCATTACGGCAGGATTAATTGCTTATACTTTTTTTCTACTGTTGATTGGATTACAAATTCCTGCAGTTAAAGGCGATGGTTTAATTACAGACGAACAATTTTCTGCTGTTTTCGGGCAAAGTATGTGGATTATTGTGGGAAGTATCACAGCTTTTTTAGTTTCCCAATTAATTGATGTTACCATTTTCCATTTTGTAAAAAACCGAACGGGTAAAAAAATGATTTGGTTGAGGAGTACGGGTTCAACAGTAATTTCGCAACTTTTTGATAGTTTCATTGTATTGGGAATTGCCTTTTGGCTACCTGGAAAAATTGATACTAAAATGTTCATTGCATCCGCATTAACCGGATATACAGTAAAACTTTTAATTGCTGTTGGATTAACACCGTTGATTTATTTAGGCCATTATTTAATTGAAAAATACTTAGCTAGAGATGCAAAATAAAACCCGATGCGCTTGGTGCGAAAAAGACGATTTATACCGAAATTATCATGATAACGAATGGGGAAAACCTATTTATGATGATGAAACTATTTTCGAATTTTTAATTTTAGAAACGTTTCAAGCAGGATTGAGTTGGTACACCGTTTTAGCTAAAAGAGAAAATTTTAGAAGCGCATTTGATAATTTCGATTTATTGAAAATAGCTAATTATTCTGAAGAAAAAATAGCAGAATTAACTGAAGATGCAGGAATTATTCGAAACAAATTAAAGATTAAAGCTACGGTTACCAATGCGCAAGTGTTTATAAAAGTGCAAGAAGAATTTGGGACATTTTCTAAATACATTTGGGGATTTGTAGATGGAAAACCTATTGACAACCAACCCAAAACTTTAAGCGAAGTCAAAGCCACCACTCCTAACTCAGATGCTTTGAGCAAAGATTTAAAAAAACGCGGATTTAAATTTGTGGGTTCTACCGTTGTTTATGCACACATGCAAGCAACCGGAATGGTAAATGATCATGTAATGGATTGCTGGACTAGAAAATAAGATTATGAGTAACGACCCACTTCACGGAAAATCATTAAAAACTATTGTTGAGCAATTAGTAGATTTTTACGGTTTTGACACTTTGGCAGAACTTATAAACATCAATTGTTTTAAAGAAAATCCATCTATAAATTCTACTTTAAAATTTTTAAGAAAAACAGATTGGGCAAGAAAAAAAGTAGAGGAATTGTATGTGAGAACGTTGCCAAAGTTTTAACTTTTCAACACCATTAAAAAATATTCTCTCTCAATTTCTACGCAACCTAAACTGGCTAAATGATCGTTATACACTTGGCAATCTAACAAACGATAATTTGCCATTTCTAATTGTTTTGCTAAAGCTATGAAAGCCATTTTACTAGCATTTGAAACTTTAGAAAACATACTTTCACCACAAAAAATATGACCTAAATCCACGCCATACAAACCACCTACTAATTCATCATCTTGCCACACCTCAACACTTTTGGCTATACCCAATTCGTGGAGTTTACAATACGCTTCCACCATATTGTCGGTAATCCAAGTACCTAGTTGATCTTTTCTGGATATTTTTTTGCAATTTAGAATTACGTCTCTAAAAGCTGTATTGAACGTAACTTTAAATTTTCTTTGATTGATAACGTTTCGCATGCTTTTTGAAATCTTTAAATCTTCAAAAAACAAAACCATGCGTTCTGGCGGACTCCACCACAATATTGGCTCATCATCTTCAAACCAAGGAAAAATACCTGAATTATAAGCCAAAACAAGTCGTTCTGGAGATAAATCGCCTCCTACCGCAACAATTCCTTCTGGAGAAGCGGTTTCAACTGGTGGGAAATATAATTCTTGGGTTAAATAGTACATCTTTTAAGAAAATAGAGAATAGAAGAAAGAGAATAGACTTAACTATCAAGAAATTAAAAAGCCATTCAAAACGTAAATTTTGAATGACTCTTTTTTTCTATGTTCTATTCTCTTTACTCTTTATTAAAAAGGTAAATCGTCGTGTTCTTCTTCATTAAAGTTGGTTGCTGGTTCAAAAGCGGCTGCTGGTGGAATTGGTGGCATTTGAGGTGCCGCTGCTGCTGCAGGAACTTCTGCTTGTGCTTTTTCAATTCTCCAACCCTGGATAGAGTTAAAATATTTTGTTTCTCCTTGTGGATTTACCCATTCTCTACCTCTTAAATTGATAGAAACTTTTACTTGTTCACCAACATTATAATTATTTAATAAATCGGTTTTATCTTGTGTAAACTCGATTAAAATATGCTGTGGATATTGCTCTTCTGTAGTTACTACAAGCTCTCTCTTTTTAAAAGATGCACTTACTTGTTGAACTGGATTAATTACTTTTACTCTTCCTAAAACTTCCATAATACTAAAATTTATTTTTTTGCTAATAACAATTTCCAAGCATCAATCGCTCTTCCATTATCTACATACTCTTTTGCTTTTTGAAATTTTGTGTCCATATCATCGGCACTTAAAACTGCTTTGACTTCAAAATTTTCTTTTACAAATATAGCAATTTCTTCTTCGGTTGGGACACTTTCGATATTTCCTAATCTTGCTAAATCATTACCTGTAAAATAACCACTTTCTTTTATGAAATCTGGAATACTATCTATACCAATTCCTAAAGTAGTTAGCGGTTTTTCTACTTCAAACATTCCTACATTAGAACGACTGTACCAATTAGCTCCCATTCGGGCAACTAAATCAATCTTGTATTGGTCAATCATACCATTAGCGTCTAAAATAGCTTCGTTGATGTGAATTTTCACTACTTCACAAATCACTAAATTTCCTGCACCACCTTGATCTCCTAATGCAATTACATCATTAATCTTACATTCAAATTGCACCGGACTTTCGGCCACGCGAAATGGTTTTACTTTATCTGATTTTAGCATCGTAAATCCTGCTTTTTCAAACTCATTTACACCATCTGGATATTCAGTACTTGATAATGACATTTGTTCTACGATGTCATAATTCACCACATTAACAACAACTTCTTTTGTGTTTTGAGCATTAATTAAAGTGTGTTTAACTGTATTATCGCGTACACGTCTCGCTGGCGAAAAAATCAAAATAGGCGGGTTAGAACTGAATACATTAAAAAAACTAAATGGCGATAAATTAGGATTTCCATTACTATCTATTGTACTAGCAAAAGCAATAGGTCTAGGCGCTACAGCACTTTGTAAATAGCCTTGTAATTTTGCTGGTGCAATTTCTTTTGGATCGATGCTTAACATGTTGAAACTATTTTTTACAAAGATAACAAGAACAAGTGAAATTTCAATTCCGAAGTTACGGAACAAAAAACAAATCCAAATACAATAATAAACACCAAATTAAAAAGGATTTTAGTATTTTTACTTCAAATACGAATGCATGCAGTTTTCAGAAAGACGAAATCTAACTCGTTGGTTTATTATTATAGCTTCCTTTTTCATAGTAGTTTTGATACTTTGGAATACCTATAACTTTTTCCAAATTTTCAAAAACGAAGAGCGTGCAAAAATGGAATTTTGGGCAAGTGCCTTAACAAGTGTTGCCAATGCTAATGAAAATTCTGATTTAGATTTACCACTTGAAATTATAAGTAAAAACACTACAATTCCAATCTTTATTACAGATGAAGATGATAAAATCATAGATTCTAATAATATAGATGAAGCCATTACAAAAGACAGCATTGCTTTAAAAGAATATTTTTATTCGATTAAAAACGATAACCAACCCATAAAAATGGAAAGTTCTAATAATAAGTATCATTTGGTTTATTATGGAAATTCGCCATTATTAAATAAATTAAAATACTATCCAATTGCTTTATTGTTGATTATCATTTTATTTGGTGCTGTGGTGTATAATTTTTATCGTGCTACCAAAATGGCTACCCAAAACAAACTTTGGGCCGGAATGGCAAAAGAAACTGCACATCAAATTGGAACGCCACTTTCTTCATTAATTGGTTGGCTTGAAATTTTGAAATTGGACAATGTTGAAGAAAGCACGATTATCGAAATTGAAAAAGACATTTCGCGACTTCAAACCATAACAGATCGTTTTTCTAAAATTGGAAGTGAACCTGTATTAGAAAAACGCGATATCATCGAAGACACTAAAAATACGGTTGAATATTTACAGAGTCGTGTATCGCAACAGGTGTCCTTTACCTTTAATGCACCTCATCATCCTATTTATGTTGAATTTAATCCTGCTTTACATAGTTGGACAATTGAAAATTTAGTCAAAAATGCAATTGATGCCATGAAAGGAAAAGGAGCACTTAACATCAACATAACCGAACTTGAAAAAATTGTCAAAATACGAATTACAGATACTGGAAAGGGAATTCCTAAAAATCAATTTTCTAAAGTTTTTGAACCCGGATTTACCACTAAAAAAAGAGGTTGGGGATTAGGATTATCGTTAACTAAGCGAATTGTTCAAGAATATCATAAAGGAAAAATTAAAGTAGCCCAATCTGAAATTGGAAAAGGAACTACAATGCAAATTAGTTACAAAATAGCATAAAAAATCCCGATTGAATCGGGATAAATTTATAAGTTAGAAGCAATTTGCTTTGCCAATTCCTGAAACTCTTCAGGTGTTAAACTTGTTTTTCTTTGGAAACGCATATCATCCATATCTTGAAGCGGAATTAAATGTACATGAACATGCGGTACTTCTAGCCCTACAACCGCAACACCAATTCGCTTACATGCAACTGCTTTTTCTAATGCTTTTGCCACTTTTCTAGCAAACTTCATTAATCCTAAATAATGCTCTTCTTCCATATCAAAGATTTTATTAATCTCTTGCTTTGGAATACATAAAGTATGTCCTTTTGCATTTGGATTAACATCTAAAAAAGCCAAATAATTTTCGTCTTCGGCTATTTTATAACATGGAATTTCTCCGTTTACTATTTTCGTGAATATTGAACTCATTTTAATGGTTTTCAATTATCTAATTTTCAATGATTAAGATCAAGAAAATTGTTGTTATTTTATTTTTAATTGACAAATTGCCTCATCGACAAATTGCCTCATTAATTTAATCTCTAGAAATTTCTAAAATTTCAACTTTTAAAACTCCATTTGGAACTTTAATTTCTGCTATTTCACCTACTGATTTTCCTAATAATCCTTTTCCAATAGGAGAAGTTACCGAAATTTTACCTGATTTTAAATCGGCTTCACTTTCTGCTACTAATGTATATTTCATTTCCATACCATTAGCTTGATTTTTGATTTTAACCGTAGATAAAACCAATACTTTTGATAAATCCAATTGCGATTCATCAATTAAACGTGCGTTTGCAACTAATTCCTCCATTTTAGCAATACGCATTTCTAACAACCCTTGCGCTTCTTTAGCTGCATCATATTCAGCATTTTCAGATAAATCTCCTTTATCTCTTGCTTCTGCAATGGCTTGCGATGCTTTAGGTCGTTCTATACTTTTAAGTTGGTCTAATTCTTCTCTTAATTTTTTTAATCCTTCTGCTGTGTAATACGATACTGTGCTCATAACTTCATAGTTTATAAAATAGAAAGAATCCCACCTACATGGGATTCCTTTTCACAAAGATAGTAATTTATTTTAAATATTAATTTATTGTTATCACGTAATGTTTAGTCAAAAGTAATTAATTAAATTTGTTTTATCAATTTTATAAATGAATTATGAAAAAACTCCTATTATTCCTGATATTTCCCTTATTTTTTAGTTGTGAAAAAGAAAATTTCAACAATAATAATCCGTATTTGCCTAATTATAGCTTTAATGTAAATATCAATATGAATTTACCTCAATTTAGCAATTTGCAATTCCCTAGTAATGCCGTTTATATTAACAACGGAAGCGCTGGTGTAAGAGGGATTATCGTATTTAACACCGGCGGAAGTTATGTAGCTTTTGATGCAGCTTGTCCAAATCAACCTTTAAGCAGTTGTTCTACTATGACCTTAAGTGGCATTAATGCTATTTGCGAATGTGATGGATCAAGCTATAGCTTATTTACTGGTCAAGCAGCAGGAATGCAATACCCCATGAAACAATATCGTGTAGAGCAATTAGATGCACTTTCACTTAGAGTTTATAACTAACAAAAAAGCCTGAAAAAATATTTTTCAGGCTTTTTTTAACTTAACTTAATTTAACTAAAATTTTAAGGTGGCGCCAAGTATGAAATTTATCCCAGCTTGTGGATAAAAACCGGCTCCTTCTATTGTAACTGGAGTTGGTCCAGACCAAGTGTCATCATAGGTGTAGAAATACCCATTTGACTCATATTCTAAATTGAAAATGTTATTGACCAAAGCAGAAAAAACAATTGACTTAATTCCTTTATTGATTTGCCAATCGTATGAAGCATTGAAATCACTAACAAAATAACTATCCAATTTAGAATTAGCCGAATCAATATTTCCCATATATTGTTCGCCAACAAATTTTGACAAAATAGCTAGTTGTAATCCTTTAACTGGCAAATACGTAAAACTATTAGCAGCTACAAAATTAGGCGAATAGGCAATATTTGTATTTCCTAAATCTTGAATAATTCCATCACGTTGAAAATAAAAGTCTATATTTTTATTTTGACTTAAGGTAAAATTAGGGTTCAAAAATAATTTATCTGTTAAAGCAATGGTAGATTCTACTTCTAAACCTAATCGATAACTTTTACCGCTATTCGTGAAAATTGGCGAACCTACATCATTTAATGCTCCAGTCATTACCAACTGATTATTGTATCTCATATAAAATGCATTGGCATACAATTTCACATTTTTAGTGTTGTATTTCCAACCCAATTCATAATCAAACAAACGCTCTGGTTTAATTGCTCCACTTTCGTAATCGTCGCGTCTTGGTTCTTTGTTTGCAATTCCAAAATAACCATAAAAAGTATTTTTTTCATCTAATTGATAATTTAAACCTGCTTTTGGATTAAAAAATCGGAATGTATCATTTACGTCGTCAAATTTTACACTTGTAGCATTATAGAAAACCATTCTATATTGTAAGTCGGCAAACAAATTCAACTTGTTTGTAACGTTATATGATGCTTTTGTATAGAAATTCACATCGTCTTTATTTCCATAATTATCGTAGTAGCGATTTGGATTTGGAATATAATTTGTTGTCCAAATAACTTCTCCATAATGTAATCCTAAATAACGATTAGCTGCACCACCAAATAATAAATCTGTCTTTTCATCTCTATAGTTTAATGAAAAAGTAGCTCCAAAAAAATCATTGTCTAACCAACGTTTTCTTACCAAATCAGAAATTGAATTTCCGTTAAAAGCTGGCAAATTATAATCTGTTAGATCTTCATCTTCTTTATATTGTTCAAAATATCCTTTTCCTTTTGTATAATGTAAAGCGGTATTTGAAATCCATTTTTCAGTCCATTTTTCAGTCCAATGCAATTGAAAATGATTTTGCCAATAATTATCGGTTTCATTATCATAAAATTGCATGTTGCCGTTTTCATCGAAATACATTCCGGCAGGATTGAATGTTCTGTCATTTCTAAGTTTTTCAGGATCTTCAATTCCGTACCAAGCTTGATAGGTTTTTTCTTTTCCTCCAAATGCCATAAATTTCACTAAAGTAGATTCTTTAACATAATTGGCATTAAAGAAGTAACCAAACATATTGGATGAGGCTCTATCGATAAATCCATCAGATGCGATATTGGAAATGCGACCGTTCAATTCAAAATTATTATGCAAGCCAGTTCCAAACGACAAAGTGTGCTTTCTTGTATTAAAACTTCCAAAGGAATTTGCTATTTCAGCATACGATTTTTCTTGATACGATTTGGTTGCCATATTTAAACTTGCTCCAAAAGCACCAGCACCATTAGTTGAAGTTCCAACCCCTCTTTGCAATTGAACACTTTCTAACGAAGAGGCAAAATCAGGTAAATTCACAAAGAACGTTCCCTGACTCTCGCTATCATTAAAAGGAACTCCGTTTAAGGTAACATTAATTCGAGAACCATCAGATCCACGAACTCTCATATAAGTGTACCCAACTCCATTTCCAGCATCAGTTGTACTCACCACAGATGGTAAATATTGCATTAATACCGGCACATCTTGACCTAAATTTCGAGGTGCAATCTGTTCTTTTGAAACATTGGTGTACGTAATTGGATTTTTGTCTTTTGCTCTTACTGATGCGACAACTACTTCTTTAAGTTCAGTAGTTTTTAAACTGTCTTTCTGAGTTTCTTGTGAGAAAGAAACAAAAGGTAAAAGGTAAAAGGCAAAAGGCAAAAGGTAACTAAAATAGCGACTTTTTGTTTTTGGCATTAAGCCATCTTGGTTGAATAAAGTTTTCATTCGTAAAATAAATACGAATAAAAGGGGTAATTATTCTTTGGTTAAAAATTAAATTGATACTCTTAGACGCCAATAAACGTGCACATTTATTTTTGTCAAATCCCTAAACAGCATTACCTGTTCTAGGTTCTATGGGTATGATCTCAGCTCGTTATTTTGAGCACCCCTTTGAGACAACGCAAAGATAATGCAATATCAATGACAATTACAAGAACAATTTTAATTTATCACATTTTTATTGAACTTGAATTTTGAACTTGCCATTGAAGTTTAGTAGTTTGGTTTTTTCCTATTTTGTTTCAAAACACTCATTACTTTTTTTGCATTGAGGCGTTTTTCTTTTACAGCTCTTGGAATTTTAGTTTCTTTTCGCTCTTTAGGAACAACCAAAGCGTTTTCTAGCAACTTAAAACATTTCTTAATGACTTTTTCTTTGTTTTTTAGTTGACTTCTATCTTCTTCACTAGTTAAAATTAGGATTCCTTCTTGCGTGAGTTTAGTTGCAATTTTAGTTTGCAACACTGTTTTTTCCTCTTCTGTTAATCCTTTTGAATTTATCAAATCGAAAGTCAATACTACTTTAGAAGACACTTTGTTTACATTTTGTCCTCCTGCTCCACTGCTTCGAACTGCTTTAAATAAAAATTCAGATGAAATTATTGATTTATCCATTATCGGGTTGGTGAGCTGGTTTTAGTAAATCATTTACAGTTTTCACTGGATTAAATGTTTCCAAAGGTACTTCTACAAAAATGGTAGTCCATTTTGCCATAGCTCCATTCCATAATCCAGGAAGTTCAAAAGCTTTAATAGGCTTCCCGTTTTTTGTTTTTTCAGTGATAAATGCTGTTTTAGGGTCAACAAATTGGGTTAAATCAAATTTTTCTCCCTTATAGTTTTTTACTCCACAAACAATATCTACTGGATTGAAATGCGTTGCCTCTTTTGAAATCTTTTTTTGAGTTTTATTACTCAAATCTATTTGAGAAGATTCAACAATTTGGAGAGTTTGACGTCCTTTTTCATCCTGAACCCAAAACGGTCCACCTCCTGGCTCACCTTCATTTTTAACCATTCCACAAACACGAATTGGACGATTTAACACTTTAATTAAATAGTCAATTTTATAATCGGTTTGAAAAAAATTAAATTCTTCAGGTAAAGGAAAAGCAGTTTTATTTTCGGCAAAATCTTTTATTTCGGCAATTTGAGATTCTGTAACATCCCCTTTTGAAAGTAATTGTAAATACGTAAAAATTTTATATTGTATCCAAATTAAAACTCCTCCTAATAATTTTTTATTGGTTTCAATTAACGTTTTATGATTCTGAGAAACGTTATCAATATTTTTTATAAAAATAATATCGGATTGCAGTGCATTCAAATTATCAATCAAAGCACCATGTCCACCTGGTCTAAAAAACAATTCATTATTTTCAACTCGAAATGGCGTGTTATCTTCATTAACAGCCAATGTATCAGTTGACTGATTTTGATAAGAAAATGAAATTTCAAAATCTAAAAACTGACTCGTTATCTTTTCAAAATGAGGTTGAAACTCTTGATTTATTGTAAAATGTATTTTAGTCTTTTGGTTATTTTTTCTAAAAAACCCAGCTTCAAAAATATTTTCTTCAATTGGGTTAATTATTTTTTCATCTCTAACATGAAAAGGTAAAATTCCTTTTGGTTTATTAGCAAAATCTAATCCTTCTTTGCTTAACAATGTTTTAATTAATGCATAGTATTTTGCATCATTAGAAAATGAATAATAATCAGGATGTAATTGAATGGTTTTCTCTTTTAATTCTTTGTAAAATGGAAAATTCTTCAATCCGAAAATAAATATCGAAATATCTTTTGCATTTCGTTTATTTATGTACCCATTAATAGTGTCTTTTTTAGCATCAAACTCGTTCAAAAACTCATTTAGAAACTTAAACATACGAGTGGCAGCTCCAGAAGCAGGCACAAACTTTTCGATAGAATAATTATCTTTATGTTTATCAAAATACGTTACTAAATTTTGTATTTCTTTTTCAGAAAATTGCCAAATACCATCTCCTACTTTAGCAGAGCGCACTAAGTTAATTTTGGGAATACCTTGGATAAAAAAATCCAACTGCTGTTGAATTTTATCTATTGAGTTTCCTCTATTTTGTATGTATATTAAATCGTCTTTTGTAAAAATTTTCTCCATTCTTTATAGCCTAAAATAGCAATAATTGTAAATAGTATAAATTGAAAACTCGAAAAAGTTAAACCTTTATAAAAGTATAAAGGAATGGAAATTACATCGGCAATTATCCATAAAATCCAGTTTTCTATTTTTCTTTTAGCCATGAGCCACATCCCAACAAAGAATAAACCTGTGGTAAATGCATCTACATAAGCTGTCCAATGGGTAAATTTATCAAAAAAATGATAAACAAATGCAACAAATGTTAAGGTAATTGTAAAAATTAATGCAGAAATAATACATTCTTTACGATTAATCGTAGAAATTGGAAATTCATCTTCACCATTTTTTGTTTTGGACCATAAATACCAACCCAAAAAACTCATAATCGTATAGTAGAAATTGATGATTAAATCGCCATACAGTTGAAATTCAAACAAAATATAAACGTAAAGAATTGTACTAACCAATCCAGTTGGGTAAACCAAAATATTGTTTTTCCGAGCAAATAAAACACTGATAATACCGAAAACTACTGCAATTAATTCTAAAACAATAAGATAGGTAGGATATTCTTTGTATTGGTCAAATAAAAATTCTATCATAATGCAAAGAAATTACTATCATTTTCAAAAGCGGTTCCAATTACTATTAAATCAGCACCAGCCTCATACACTTGTTGAATCGATTTCATTGAACGAATACCGCCACCAACAATCAAAGGAATATGAATATTTTGCGAAACGAAACGAATCATTTCTAACGAAACGTGATGATTTGCACCACTACCTGCTTCTAAATAAATTAATTTCTTCCCTAAAAATTCTCCTGCTTTAGCCGTTTTGTATGCTAACTCGATATTGTGATGTTCAATGGGTTGGGTTTTACTCACGCGTTGCACAGCCGTTTCTTTACCTCCATCGATAAGCAAATAACCTGTTGGGATAATTTCCAAATTTGATTTTTCTAACGCTTCTACCGAATTAATATGATGTTCAATTAAATATTCTGGATTTCTACCTGAAAGTAAGCTTAGGAATAAAATCCCGTCGGCTTCATTGGAAATTTGAGAGGGATGTCCTGGAAAAATTAAAACTGGTAATTGTGTTTGTTTTTTTAACAATGCAATTAATTCATCTAAATGCATTCCGCTAAAAGTACTTCCTCCAACAAAAATATGAGTTGCAGGTGATGTCTTTATTTTATCTGACAAAACTTGAACTTTTTCTATCGTAACTTTTTCTGGATCGATAAGAATAGCCAATAGTTTTTGATTGTCTTTTTTAGCTTGAAGTATATTTGATAAGAGATTTTGCATTTTAGTTATTTGAGAACACACACACAAAGATATAATCTTCTACTTTATAAAAATGAAAATTAAATTTTTCAATAGTGTTATTAAAATGCAATTCTGCCGAACATTTCTTGTCAGATAAACAAAATTCGTCTTCAAAAATATGTTCAGGAAAACTAATTCCTACTTCATTTTTAATTTTGAATATCGATTCTTTAACACCCCAAATAATAGTTGCCTTCATTATTTTTTCAACTTCCGAAAGATTTTCAAGATGCTTCATTTCTAAAAAACGAGGGGCAATTTTCAAGGTTTTCTCTTTTAGAATTTCAATATCAATACCCATTATTTGATTACTTATACAAATGCAAGAAAATTTATGAGAATGCGAAATAGAAATATTTTTACCATCATTTAAAACTGGTTTTCCTGTTTCAGTATATGTTAAATCATAATCATTATATCCAATATGTTGCAACAACATTCGAACCGCTAAAAAACCCTTTTGATGTTCTTTAGATTTCATTCCCTCTAATCTAAATAATGAAGTATCTTTCAGCGAAACCGCTCTAAATAATGAAGTTACATCTTCGGTAATATGCCAAAAGTATGCAGTTGTAGTAGCGTTAATTTGTATGGATGTATAAAAAGGCATCGGATATTTAATTGTGGTTCAAATAATTAGCAAGATAAACAAATCACAAAATTTCTAACATTATTTAGAAAATAAAAACTTATGTTGTAACTTTGCAACCTCAAAATTAAAAATTAATTAATAAATATAATGAGTACAAAGACAATTCCATATGTACCATACAAAGTTAAAGATATTTCTTTAGCAGCATGGGGAAGAAAAGAAATTCAATTAGCTGAAGCTGAAATGCCAGGATTAATGGCTTTAAGAGCAGAATATGGCGCAAGCCAACCTTTAAAAGGAGCTCGTATTGCTGGATGTTTACACATGACCATCCAAACAGCAGTTTTAATTGAAACATTAGTTGCTTTAGGTGCTGATGTAACTTGGTCTTCTTGTAACATTTTCTCTACTCAAGATCATGCTGCTGCTGCAATTGCTGCTGCTGGAATTCCAGTTTATGCATGGAAAGGAATGAATGAAGAAGAATTTGACTGGTGTATTGAGCAAACTTTATTCTTTGGAGAAGATCGTCAACCATTAAACATGATTTTAGATGATGGTGGTGACTTAACAAACATGGTTTTTGATAGATACACAGAATTAGTTTCTGGAATTAAAGGTTTATCAGAAGAAACTACAACTGGAGTTCACCGTTTATACGAAAGAATGAAAGCAGGAACTTTATATATGCCAGCTATCAACGTAAATGACTCCGTTACTAAATCTAAATTTGACAACAAATACGGATGTAAAGAATCTGCTGTTGATGCGGTTCGTAGAGCTACTGATGTTATGTTAGCAGGAAAAAGAGTAGTTGTTTGTGGTTATGGTGATGTAGGAAAAGGAACTGCTGCTTCTTTCCGTGGTGCTGGTTCTATTGTAACAGTTACTGAAATTGATCCAATTTGTGCTTTACAAGCTGCAATGGATGGTTTTGAAGTTAAAAAATTAGATACTGTTATTGGTAACGCTGATATCGTTATTACTACAACAGGAAATAAAGATATCGTTGTTGGTCGTCACTTTGAAGCTATGAAAGATAAAACTATTGTTTGTAACATTGGACATTTCGATAACGAAATCGATATGGCTTGGTTAAATGCTAACTATGGTGATACAAAACAAGAAGTTAAACCTCAAGTTGATATTTACAACGTAAACGGTAAAGAAGTTATCATTTTAGCTGAAGGTCGTTTAGTAAATTTAGGTTGTGCTACAGGTCACCCAAGTTTTGTAATGTCAAATTCATTTACTAACCAAACGTTAGCTCAAATTGAATTATGGACAAACAGTGCAGCTTACAAAAATGAAGTGTATATGTTACCTAAACATTTAGATGAAAAAGTAGCAGCTCTTCACTTAGCTAAATTAGGAGTTGAATTAGAAACTTTAAATGCTGAGCAAGCTGCTTATATTGGAGTTGAAGTTCAAGGTCCATTCAAACCAGAATATTATAGATATTAATTGTCATGCTGTCAGCCTAGGCGAATCAGCATCTCAAAATAATTTAAACCCTTGCAGCAATGTAAGGGTTTTCTTTTACCTCTTATTTATCAACAAATACACACTAAATTGAAACATTTGGCGTTAAATTTGTACTAATCATCAATCATCAACCTGTCCGCTTTTGGTGGATCAAAATCAATCATCATGTTAAAACGTTTTTTTATGTTATGTTCGGGCGTAGATTCCAACATAATTAACGGCTGTTCTAATGGCGAGCAAAACAAATATGCCGGAATTGGAGCTACCGTATTCTTCACAGCCGTAATGGCTTTTATAGCAAGTTCTTATGCCCTTTTTACTGTTTTCGACAATCCTTTTATTGCCATAGCTTTCGGATTAGTTTGGGGTTTGCTTATTTTTAATTTGGACCGATTTATTGTTTCTACCATTAAAAAAAGAGATAGCTTTCTAGACGAATTTATTCAGGCAACTCCTCGAATTGCTTTGGCAATTATCATTGCTATTGTAATTTCAAAACCTTTGGAAATCAAAATCTTCGAAAAAGAAATCAATACTGTTTTATTAAAAGAAAAGAACGAAATGATGTTGGCCAACAAAAAACAAGTAGTCAATTATTTTCAATCGGATTTAGATAAAAACAAAGCACAAATAGATAGTTTAAAATCGGACATTCTAAAAAAAGAGAAAGAAGTGAACGATTTGTATTCGGTTTACATCACCGAAGCGGAAGGAACTGCTGGAACTAAGAAGTTAGGCAAAGGTCCGGTTTATAAAGAAAAGCGTGAAAAACACGATGCTGCATTACAAGATTTAGCTACTTTAAAAACTACTAATCAAGCCAAAATCACCGATTTAGAAGCAAAAGCTAAAACTTTACAAGCCGATTTGGATAAAAAAGTCACCGAAACCCAACCAATTATTGAAGGATTCGACGGTTTAATGGCGCGAATTAATGCTTTGAATAAATTACCTTTCTTACCATCGTTTTTCATTATGCTATTGTTTTTAGCGATTGAAACTTCACCCATTATTGCCAAATTACTATCGCCAAAAAGCGAATACGATTTCAAACAGGAAGATAACGAAATGGGCATTAAAAATATGTTAGCACAAAATCGTTACCAAAGCGAATTACAAAAGCAAACCGATGCTGAAATTTACGATAAAGTCTACGCCGATATTAAAGAAGATAAAGAACTGTACCACTACAAAAAGAAAAGCGCCACAGAGTTATTAAAACTCCAAGCCGATGGTTTTGTAGAGAAACAGAAGAAATCAATGTAAGGCTTAACCGCAAAGTTTATTAAAACCAAAAACCCGATAAGTTTAAATAATTATCGGGTTTCTTTTTATATTTTTTTAGCGTTCTTTAGCGTAAATCTTTGCGCTCTTTGCGTTTAAAATTTATGGTAAGTAAGAATAACCGTTTTTCGTTTTCCAAAGGAAGTATTTTTCTAAAATTACTTTATTAAAATCATAAATCACATTTGGAAGCATAATGGCAAAATTTCTAGGTTTAAAAAGTTTATCAGAGAAGATAATAACTTCTTTTTTTCCTGCATCCATGATACATAATCCTGGGATTTTTCCCCAAGCTTTTTCTTTCAATTTAGTTTCACCTTTAGTTACTCTAATAATATTTTCGGCAACAATTTTACCTGTTTCATCACTTGGATAACCTGTTTTTGGAGAAGCATAAGGCACTTTTCCAGGTGTAAATGGAAGTGGAACATTTACTGCAATTCCAGCCGCCCATACATTTGGATAATCTGTATGTTGGTAGCTATCTTTAACAGGCACATAACCTGTAGGTGTAGCATGTAAATCTGGAGAGTTTGTTACAAAATCAACCCCAATAAATGGTGGCATTAACATTGAGAAATTATAAGCCAACTCTTCTCCGTTTGTCAATTTAATTTTATCCTCAGTAACTTCTTCTACTCCCACTTGAGTTTTATAATGGATATTAAACATGCTCATAAAAGATTTTAACATACTTTCTCCCAGTGGCATTCCATCAATTCCAAAATGTCCTAAATAATCTTCAGGAGTAATCCAATACAAATCTACTTTTTTACGAATGTTTTGTTCGCGAAGCCATTTTTCTACATTGAATAAAAATTCATAAGCGGCTCCCATACAACCTGCATTTTGGGTAGCACCAATTACAATTGGACCCGGATTTTTCTTGAATTCTTCCAAAGCTTTTCTGGCTTTCATAGCTCCGTTTGGAGTTCCAATGTAATGCGTATATTCTGCAACACCTGGAGCAATGTCGTATTTTACTTTTGGACCTGTTGCCACAACTAAATGATCATATTTAAAATCACCTTTATCTGTTGTAACCACCTGACTTTTTACATCTACTTTTAAAGCTTCTGCATTTACAAAATCCACTCCTTTTTTAGCTAAAATAGTATCTTTTCTAAAAGAAATATCTTTGATATCACGTCTTCCAAAAGGAACCCAAATTAATGATGGGATAAACAAAAACAATGGTGATTTATCAATTAAGATAACTTTATGTTGGTCTTTCCCTTTTCTTTTTATCTCTAAGGCTGCAGTCATTCCTGCAAAACTTCCTCCTATTACTACTGTTGTTGTCATTTTGTTTTAATTTTATAGTGTAAAGTTACCTCAAAATCAAAACATTATCTGTTACAAAAGTTACACAAATAAAAAAGCCTGAAAAAAATTTCAGGCTTAATATAGTATAAAGTAATTGATTACAGATATTTTAAAATCTCCGACTTTAATCGGTCATATTCTCCTTGAAGGATTAATCCATTATCTAATAATTTCTTATAATTCTGAAGTTTTGCAAACAATTCATCTTGTGACAAATGCGCTAACCCTTTTTCTTCTGAAATAGGAGCCTCAACCTCAGTATCACGAATAACGTCATTTGGTGTTGGCATGATTTCAGCATAAAGTGTTACTTCTTCTGTTGGAACTTCCTCAACAACTTCTTGTGTTGTTGTTTCAATTGGAATTTCAGCTTTAACTTCATCTACAATTGGAATTGTTGCTTTTGGGTTTTTCAATAAATCCAGTTGCTCTTTGGCGTAAGTATATAATTTTCGCGCTTGATTTTTTGGTAAATAATCAACTGTATGCGTTAAATCGGAATTAGTGGTAAAGGTGAAATCTGCTCCTAAAATACCTTCTTTTACAAATGAACCTGCAATATCATCCCAATCATAATCAATGAATTCCATTGACAAACCTAAATTTTTAGGCTTACAAAGGATAATACGTTTGTTGGTTACTACAATACTATCTGGAAAAATAGTTACCGCCGGTTTTTTCTGAACCGCAATATAACCTACTTCTTCATTCGACATTAAAAGATTCTCCAATTTAGCCGTGATTTTCTCAATAGCTTTTGGATCTTGATCTTCGTTTAATATTTTTTTTAAGTTGTCTATCATGATAGTTACTTTGAATTTTCTTTTAATGGCACAAAAGTAATGCCTAATTTTCTATTCTTGAATTTCTTGTTGGACTTTTTTCGTTAAACTTTTGAAAACAAGTTCGTAAGAATGATTAATCAATTCGCACATCATTTTATCGGAAACATCGCCATGAAAACGAACCGTATTCCAATGCACTTTACTCATGTGATAACCAGGTTCTATGGATTCATATTCCGCTCTAAGTTCCAAAGCGCGTTCTGGATCACATTTTAAATTTAACGACGGTATTCCTTTTTCCCATTCGGTTAACGACGTTAAACAAAACATTTTTCCACCTACTTTAAAGACTAATGTATCTTCATCAAACGGAAAATGTTCGGTTACACCTTTTTTGCTTAAACAGAACTCATATAATTGTTGAATATCCATTTTGTTAATTACTTTTCAATTTTATACAAAACTGGTTTACTCGGACTAGCGTCATTTTCAAAAGAAGCAAATTGCAAATTCAGCATATAACTTCCATCTTGAATTTCTTCACTAACGTAAATCATTTCTGTAATTGTACAATTAAAGCGAGCGTCCTCATTGACTTGATTCACATCTTTTACATTCCAAAACGCTTTATGTGCTAATAATTTTCCTTCATCGTGCTCTTTGTCAACACTAGGCAAATCGATTAGCAAATGCTGAATCCCTTTTTCTCTAATGAAAATTGCTGCAGCTTCTTCCAAATAAGGCGGATTTGTATTGGAATAATTCAAATGTTTTTTGCTTTCTGGATTTGGCAATGTTCTGATGATGATGGCTTCTGGTGAATTGTTATTTGTCTTATCCAGCGCAGTCGAGATATGTTCTTTAGTAATAACTAAATCTTCTCCAATAGCTTTTGGCTCTACCGAAATCAATTCCGCAGTAAAGAAAAACTGTTTCAAACATTGATTTATCGAATAAAAATCACGGGTAATATGACCTAAACATTCGGTATGCGTGCCATGTGCGTGCGGATTGAAGAAAATATTATTAAAATTCGTAGAGGATTTTCCTTCCGAAACTTTTCCAATCCAATCACCCATAGTTACAGGTGCAATCTCAGGCGTTTTTTGATACCAAGCTATTGGATTTTGTTCGTTGTTTGTTAGAGGAATCGAAATATCAAGAGGTTTTGATAAATCGATTTGTTGGTTATTTATTGTTGCTTTCATATTTTTACCGCAAAGAGCGCAAGGATTTACGCAAAGTTCGCAAAGCTTTGTGTATCATTGTGCTTTCATTGTGTTCTTAGTGGTTCATAATTATTCCAAATTTAACAAAAACAAATTGGAAGTAGTTAAACGAATAATAAATTTATCTCAACATCTTGTTTTAGAAATTATTATTCACTAAATTTATTACTTCTTAAGATGTTTAAAAATGAAAAAATACTTTATTCTTACATTTCTTATATTAAACATGTGTTTGTTTGCTCAGACTAAAACAGACTCTATTCAACCCATTTTAGAACCAATTAATATTAATGTAAATTTGAATTCTCCTAAATATATTTTTGGATTCAATCAACTCAACTTTTATACCAAAAATGATTTTTCAGTTTACAATAGTATGACAAAGATGAATGATAATTTTTCTGTTTACAAAGGTCAATATGAATATAAAAATTCAATATTAATTCCTGAAAACATGATATTCAATTCTAAAATTGATTCTTTTAATCCAAACGGAGTAAATGATTTTGGCAGTGCTTTGTTGACTGGTGTGTTGAATTTAACACTAAGTTTATTCAAAACAGATTAACTTCTTATAAATTCAATAGAAATAAATCACTTGAAATTCCGTCACTTAAAAACTTACCTTTTTTGGTGGTTCTTAAAATGTTGTTATCCACAAACAACAAATGATCTTCTATGAATTTTGCTGCTTGTTGGTTGAGATAATCTAAATAGGTTTTTCCAAATTCTTGTTCAATTCGTTCCAATGAAACGCCCCAAATAGTACGCAAACCAGTCATAATATATTCGTTATAACGATCAGTTTTTGTTAAGGTTTCAATCTCTATTGGTAATTTATTTTCTTGAATCGATTTGATATAAAGTGAATTATTTGAAACATTCCAACCTCTAGTTTTTCCATCATAACTATGAGCTGACGGACCAATTCCGATGTATTTTTTGCCCAACCAATAGCTCGAATTGTTTTTTGAGAAGTAGTTCTCTTTCCCAAAATTTGATAATTCGTAATGAATAAATCCGTTTTCCGAAAGTTTGTCAACTAAAATTTGAAAATGCTCTTGAGCTACTTCGTCATCAGGTTGCGGAATAATTCCTTTTTGAATAAACGAATGCAAAGCGGTTTTTGGCTCCACTGTTAACGCATAACTAGAAATATGCGGAACACCGAAAGATAAAGCGGTTTCAATGTTTTGCAACCATTTTTCGTTACTCATTTCGGGAACTCCGTAAATCAAATCGATGGAAATATTATCAAAATATTGTGTTGCTGTTTCTAAACATTTTTTAGCCTCTTCAGCATTATGCGCCCTATTCATCAATTTCAAATCGTCTTCAAAAAAAGATTGAATTCCGATTGACAAACGATTTACGGGCGAATTGGCTAATTGACGAATTGTTTCATTATCTAAATCATCTGGATTTGCTTCTACCGTAATTTCTGGGTTTTCAACTACTTTATAGTTTCTATAGACTTCATCAATCAAAAATCTTAAATCTTCAATCGAAAGTATCGAAGGCGTTCCACCACCAAAGTAAATGGTCTCAATTGGCTCGGTGATAGGTGATGGGCGATGGGTGATGGATTTACTTCGCATTTCAATTTCTTTAGCCAAAGCCAAAACCATTTCATCTTTTTTCTTCAAATTAGTAGAAAAATGAAAATCGCAATAGTGACAAGCTTGCTTGCAAAAAGGGATATGGATGTAGATTCCGCTCATATTTAAGTGCTCAGTGTTCAGTATTTAGTGTTCAGTACTAGATACAGCTTTATTTAGTTTTCAGATTTTGAACCGAATTTTCCTGGGTTTAAAATCATGAAATTTATTAATCTTCCTACTTCTTTTGATTTTTCAGTCAAATAGTCAAATGTCTCTTGAGGAATATATTTACAAGCTAAAGCATATTCTAACCAACCTTGCGTTTCGGAATTTTCTGCATCTGCATCAGTTAATTTGCTGTGAAAATATTTTGGATATTCCCTTTTACGGTAAGCTTCAGCTATTGTAATTGTTACACTTCTTGAACTTCTTCTAATTTGATCTGTTAAAGAATAAGTTTCTTCTTTTGGAAAACTTTTTGATATTTCAAAAACTTCCATAGCAACATCAAATCCTTTTTTATAAGCTAATAAATCTTGAAATCTCATATTGTTTATTTACACGATATTATACTGAACACTAAAATCTGAACACTGGACACTACTTCTTGACTCTATCTTCATTCTGCTTCACAAAAGCATCCCAACCCGAATAACTTTTACCCACTTCAACTCTTCCCGAATTGAAAAAATGACAAACGGCTGCTGCTAAACCATCTGTTGAATCGAGGTTTTTTGGTAATTCTTTTAAACCTAATAATTGTTGAAGCATTTTAGCAACTTGTTCTTTGCTGGCATTTCCGTTACCGGTTATGGCCATTTTAATTTTTTTAGGTTCGTATTCTGTAATAGGAATATCTCTTGAGAGTCCGGCTGCCATGGCAACACCTTGTGCTCTTCCTAATTTCAACATCGATTGTACGTTTTTTCCAAAGAACGGTGCTTCAATCGCAATTTCATCTGGATTGTGCGTATCAATTAACTCAATGGTACGTTCAAAAATGACTCTTAATTTCTGATAATGATTGTCGTATTTGGACAAAATAAGTTCGTTCAACTGTAGAAATTCCATTTTCTTGTTGACTACTTTGATTAATCCAAAACCCATAATTGTAGTTCCTGGGTCAATTCCTAATATGATGCGTTCGTTTGCCAATTAATTTGTTTCAAGTTTCAAGTTTCAAGTTCAAAGTTTTTGTTTCTTTGTAACATGATTGCAATTCCACACAAAGCTAAGCAATTCCTTTTAGTTCTCATCAAACTTTTGATAGTGAGTGGTGCTTTGTTTTACATTGTAAAGCAATTACAAACCGAAAAAGCAATTGCTTGGTCAATAATTTCTGATTATATCTCAATTAAAAACTTGTTTTTCATCTTGTTATTGTCGGTTTTTAATTGGATTTTCGAAATCTTGAAATGGCAGCATTTGGTGAGTAGTTTTACTAAAATTTCTTTTTTTGAATCTGCCAAACAAAGCTTAGGATCACTAACTGCTTCAATATTTACACCCAATAGAATTGGAGAATATGGCGCTAAAGCATTATTTTTTGAAAAGAAAAAGGCAAAAAAAATACTATTTCTAAATTTTATTGGGAATAGTTTTCAGATGGCCATTACAACATTTTTTGGCATTTTAGGATTCATTATTAGTAGGATTGCAGTTTCAGAATCCATGCTGTGGATTAGTTTTAAATTTTCGGTTTTTCATTTTGTTTGGATCCTTTTGTTTTTGGTTGTATTCCTTTTCATTTTTAAATTCCGTAATTGTAGTATTTACGGATTGTCATTTCAAAAAATAATTGATGCCTTTAAAAAATTATCGTTTGGTTTTCATCTTACTACTTTACAACTATCTGCAATACGATATCTTATTTTTGCTCACCAATATTACTTTTTATTACAAATTTTCGATTGTGAAGTGAGTTACTCAATAGGTTTAGCTACTATTTTTTTAATGTATTTTTTAGCTTCAATAATTCCTAGTATTCATTTAATGGATATTGCAATAAAAGGAAGTGTTGCCCTGTTTCTTTTTGCGAAATTAGGTATATCAGAATGGAAAATTGCTACTATCTCTTTTTTGATGTGGTTTTTTAATTTAGTTATTCCGGTGATAATTGGAAGTATTTTTGTGTTGAAATTTCAAATTCATAAAAAGGAAAAATTATGACAATAGCTTTCGTTTTATGCCTTTTTTTTCTGATTTATATTTTATTCATCGGGCAACTGATTTATGGATTTAATCGAATGAAACGTTTTTCTAAAAAGGAATTCTCTACAAAAACATCCTTTTCAATTGTAGTTCCTTTCAGAAATGAAAAAGAAAATCTTCCGAATTTATTACATTCCATTTCATTGTTAAACTATCCGAAAGAATTGGTTGAAGTACTATTAGTAGATGATGATTCTGAAGACGAATTTAGAATTCAGAACTTAGAATTTAGAATTCAAATTATTAAGAACACTAGAAAATCAAATTCACCCAAGAAAGATGCTATTGAAACCGCGATTCAAGTTGCCAAAAACGATTGGATTATTACTACCGATGCGGATTGTTTGGTTCAGAAAGATTGGTTGGCAATTTATGACCAATATATTCAGGAAAATGAAGTGGAAATGATAGCTTCTGGCGTTTGTTATGTTCCAAAAAGTAGCTTTTTATCGGCTTTTCAGAATTTAGATTTTTTGAGTTTACAAGGCGCTACAATTGGAAGTTTTGGAATTAACCAACCTTTTATGTGTAATGGTGCTAATTTTGCCTATTTCAAACATTTTTTCAAAGAATTAAATGGATTTCAAGGCAATGAAACCATTACAAGTGGTGACGACGTATTTCTACTTCAAAAAGCTGTTTCACTTGCGCCGAAGAAAGTTGGATTTATATTAGCTAAAGAAAGTATTGTTGCAACAAAACCTGTTTCAACTTGGTCTGAATTATTTCAGCAACGTGTTCGATGGGCTTCTAAAAGTACGGGGTATTCTTCTGTTTTTGGAAAAATGTTAGCACTAGTAGTTTTTGGTGGAAATTTGGCTTGGATAGTAAGCTTTATTTTTTGGTTAATTGGATTTTTAGACCAAAACATTTTCATGCTATTCGTTGCTTTAAAATTTCTAATAGATTTTATCTTGTTATATAAAACCGCGAATTTCTTTGAATCGAAATTGCAATATGTGTTAGCGAGTAGTTTGTTGTATCCGTTTTTTAGTGTTTCGGTAGCGGTGTATTCGTTGTTTGGAAAATACAATTGGAAAGGGAGAAATTTTAGGAAATAATTGCTCGAAAAGACGATTTATTTGGAACGCTGATGACACGGATAAAACTGATTTTAACAGATTATTTAACCACAAACTTATCATGCTGAAAGCATCTCTTTTATGTTCAAAATTTGATTTTTGAACTTGTAATTGATTTTGCCCTTGCTTATTTCTCCATTTTTATAATCACAGGAAGTACGAATTGCGTTTTTACTTTTACGCCTCTTTTAATGGCAGGTTCTACCTTTGGAAAATCAGATAATCTAGAGGTTAAAATACTATCTATTTTGGTTTTATCAGCTAAAGGAATGCTATCATTTTGAAATTGGGTCTCAAATTGCAAGCTTGAATCGGGATTTACAGTAATTTTTACGTTGATGGTATCGATTTCTGGATATTCTACACGTAAAGTATCTATATTAATTCGTTCTTGAATGGTTTGTGTAATATAATCGAAGAAACATTGTTTTTTTATTTCCACATCTTTTATGGTATCGCATTGCAAAACCGATGGAAAATCATCCACTTCCTCCCAATTGATTTTTTTTAATTCTTGCTCTAATAATTCTTTCTCATCAGGCACTTGTTTTTCGAAGTACTGACAAGAAATTACAGAAAACAGGAGAATTAATACCCAAAATAATTTCATTGTTTGATTTTTAACGTATCATAACGAAACAAAGTTATAAATTTGTTAGACAATAACTAAAATCTTATGGAATACTTTTTACTAATTCTAGGTTTACTTTTAATGATAGTAGGAATTATTGGCAGCTTACTTCCTGCTTTACCAGGTCCGCCAATTAGTTGGGTTGGGATTTTACTTCTTTATTTTTGTCCGGGAATGGAACCTAATTATTGGCTACTTGGAATTACATTAGCAGTTGCAATTGTAATTGGGATATTAGATTATGTTATTCCAGCGAAAGGCACTAAGTTTTTTGGCGGAAGTAAATATGGAATTTGGGGAACAAATATTGGCTTAGTAATTGGTTTGTTTTTTCCACCATTTGGCTTTTTGATTGGCCCTTTTTTAGGGGCATTAATTGGAGAACTTATTTACAACTCCAATGAAGGAAAACGAGCTTTTAAAGCAGCTTTAGGTTCGCTTTTAGGCTTCTTAGCCGGTACTTTTATAAAGCTATTGGTTAGCTTGATATTTTTAGGTGTATTTTTTGTTGTGGTTTGGCAGAATAAAGGGATATGGTTTTGATAAAACCTATATAAATCAAAAAAGCCCTGCATAAAATGCAAAGCTTTCCATTGGTCTAACTACTAAACCTTTTGGTACTTTCGTACCTAAACAACACAACTATTTTAAATATTGTAAGAGGGCAAAAAAGCTCCGTTTTATGACGGAGCTTCCTCTATTTCTGGCGGTCTGGACGGGACTCGAACCCGCGACCCCATGCGTGACAGGCATGTATTCTAACCAACTGAACTACCAAACCAGTGCTTTATTGCGAGTGCAAATATACTACGCTTTTTCATTCCTGCAAATATTTTTGCAAAAAAAATTAAACTTTTTTTAGTGTTATTACCCAAACTTTTGTTTTTCAATCAAATACGTAAGTAAAATTTTTTCAAAATTTTCTCCTACAGAAACAGGTACATAACGAATTTGATACTGCATACACGTTGCTTCTATTGTTTTGAAATATTCTTGTACCACTTTTTGATACGATTCTTGTGTGTTTTCGGCAAATAAATTGATTTCTTCTCCTGTTTCTACATCAATAAACTTGCGAGGCGTATTATCAAAATTGAAATTTAACTCGGTTTTTTCATCATAAACATGAAAAACAACCACTTTATGCTTGTTGTGTTTTAAATGCTGAAGCGCTTTAAAAATTTTATCGTTTTCTTTTTCCGACCCTTCGGAATGAAACATATCGGTAAATAAAATTACCATAGAACGACGGTGAATGTTTTCGGCAATTTGATGTAAAAATGTTATGGTATCTGTTTTTCTAGTGTTTTTGTTTTGCGACAAGACTTCTTCCAGCTTGTTTAAAATCATGCGATGATGACGATCGCTCCCCTTTTCTGGTGAATAATATTCATACGTATCCGAATAAACACTCAATCCAACTGCATCGCGCTGTTTTTTAAGCAAGTTCATCAAAACCGCAGATGCCAATACCGAAAACCCGATTTTACTCTCATAAAACGGCTTATTTTCCTTTAATTTCGGATAATGCATCGAGGATGAATTATCTAAAATAAAATGACATCGCAAATTAGTCTCTTCTTCATAACGCTTGGTGTATAATCGATCTGTTTTGGCATATAATTTCCAATCGATATGCTTAGTACTTTCTCCTGGATTGTAAATTTTATGTTCGGCAAACTCAGCCGAGAATCCATGAAAAGGTGATTTGTGCATTCCAGAAATAAACCCTTCCACAATTTGGTTGGCCAATAATTCTAAATGCTCAAAACTGGATATTTTTTCTAAATGCGCCTCTAACTTCATATCGTAAAGATAGAAAAAGATTTTATTTGTTGGTCAAAGATGATAGTCGAAAGGTTATAGGTAAAAAAAAAGGCCCAACATACGTTGAGCCTAATTTCTTCTTTTTCAAATATTATAATAATGCGTCAATTGCATCAGTATAAGTCTTTTTAGGAGCAACTCCAACTTGTCTTCCAACAACTTCTCCGTTTTGGAATACTAATACTGTAGGAATGTTACGAACTCCGTATTTTGCGGCAAATTCTTGGTTTGCATCTACGTCAACTTTACCAACTACTGCTTTTCCTTCATATTCTGAAGAAATTTCGTCGATAACCGGACCAACCATTCTACATGGACCACACCAAGCTGCCCAAAAATCTACTACTACTGGTTTATCTGATTTTAAAACTACTTCCTCAAAAGTAGCATCTGTGATTGCTAATGCCATATTGTTTTTCTTTATGATTTTACTTAATTAATATGCAAATTTAGAAATTTAATTGAAATGAATTCGCTTTTAAAAATTAGTTTTTGTTATAGTTGCATTTTCAGAATTGATTTTAATTTAACTTGAAACTCAACTGCATTCGTTCTAATTCTTGTAGTAGTTCCGATGAAATTTTAACCTTTAACTTTCTACTTGGCATCACCAACTTAGTTTTTACTACAATTTCTTCTTTTTCTGTTGGTACAGCGATATCCATTTCTTCCATTTCATCAAAATTCTCTTCCATTTCATCTTCGGTATCGGTCGAAATCATCGCTACTGGTTTTTCTTCTACCATTCGTTTGATTTTTTCCAACTCCATTACTTCAAAAGTCACATTATGATCGCCTTTGTGTTGGGTAAAAATTTGATTTAATTCCGAAATCACTCCTTCTTTAACATCATTAATCGCTAATTGAAGTACGAGTTTTTTGGCGAATGTTGGCAACACATCCGCTAACATTTTCACATCTGTAAACTGAATTCTTGGATCGGATTTTTTTCCGGTTTCACGGTTAACCCAACCTTCTTTCACCGTAATTTTAAAATAGGCAAACTGATTTTGCAGTAAGAAATGACGGAACTTTAAATACTCTTCATCAAAAATTCGGAATTCAAAACTTTCATCATAACCTTCCACTACAAATGTCGCCCAACCTTTTCCGTTTTTAGCCGTTCGATGTTGTACATTCGTTACAATCCCACCAAAAGAAAGGTTTTTTCCAACTTGTTGTTCTAAGTTTTTCAAACCTTCTAAATTGGTATTACAGAAATATTTCATTTCAAATTTATAATCATCTAAAGGATGACCCGAAATGTAAATACCTACTACTTCTTTTTCTTTGGCCAACTTTTCCATCGTGCTCCATTCTTCACATGGTGGCACTTGTGGTTCAGCGATTTGCACTTCTGAAGCATCACCAAACAAACTCACTTGAGCCGAATTTTCATTTTCTTGAAACTTAGCTCCATAACGCATGGCTTTTTCCAAAAAAGTAATTCCGTCACCTTCATGATGAAAATATTGCGCTCGATGGGTTTCAGTAAAACCATCGAAACCGCCTGCTAATGCTAAGTTTTCAAACGCTTTTTTATTAGCCGCACGCAAATCAATTCGTTTGGCTAAATCAAAAATAGATTTGTATTTTCCGTCTTTACGGTTATCAATTATGGTTTGAACGGCTCCTGCTCCAACGCCTTTGATTGCTCCCATTCCGAAACGAACCGCATAATCTTCATTAACCGTAAATTTATAATACGATTCATTCACATCTGGACCCAAAACAGCTAATCCCATGCGTTTACATTCTTCCATAAAGAACGACACTTGTTTGATATCGTTCATGTTATTTGAAAGTACCGCAGCCATGTATTCCGCTGGATAATGCGCTTTTAAATATGCTGTTTGGTAGGCAATCCAAGCATAACAAGTAGAGTGCGATTTATTGAAGGCATAACTCGCAAACGCTTCCCAGTCGGTCCAAATTTTATCTAATTTTTGTTCGTCATGTCCATTGGCTTTCGCTTGATCGATGAACTTAGATTTCATTTTATCCAAGACATCTTTCTGCTTTTTACCCATCGCTTTACGAAGTACATCGGCATCACCTTTAGAGAAATTTGCCAATTTTTGCGACAGAAGCATCACCTGCTCTTGGTAAACGGTAATTCCGTAGGTTTCCCCTAAATATTCTTCGCAAGCATCTAAATCGTAAGTAATAGGCTCTTCTCCATTTTTTCTACGAATGAACGACGGAATATACTCCAACGGTCCAGGTCGATATAATGCATTCATGGCAATTAAATCGGCAAAAACTGTTGGTTTTAAGTCCTTCATATATTTCTGCATTCCAGGCGATTCGTATTGGAAAATACCTACCGTTTCACCTCTTTGGAACAACTCGTATGTTTTAACATCATCAATTGGGAATTCGTCAGGATTTAATTCGATTCCTGTGCGATATTTTACCAATTTTACGGTATCTTTAATTAAGGTTAGGGTTTTTAATCCCAAGAAGTCCATCTTCAACAAACCAGCACTTTCCGCTACCGAGTTGTCAAATTGGGTTACATATAAATCCGAATCTTTTGCAGTAGTAACCGGAACGAAATTTGTAATATCATCTGGCGTAATAATTACTCCACAAGCGTGAATTCCGGTATTTCGCATCGAACCTTCCAACACTTTTGCTTGTTGTATAGTTTCTCCTGCTAAATCTTCAGAGTTGGCAATTTCGATTAATTCTTTAACTCGGTCAAATTCTTCTGAACGTAATGCTTTTTTAACTTCCCCTTCTTCTTCAGCTAAGAATCGTGCTAAATTCCATTTTGATGGCATCATACCTGGAATTAATTTCGCAATTCTATCGGCTTCAAACAAGGGCAAATCCAATACACGAGCTGTATCTCGAATCGCTGATTTCGTAGCCATTTTACCATAAGTAATAATTTGTGCTACTTGGTTTGCTCCGTATTTATTGATTACATAATCCATTACACGACCACGACCTTCATCATCGAAGTCGATATCGATATCGGGCATGGAAACACGATCAGGATTCAGGAAACGCTCAAAAAGCAAATCGTATTTAATTGGGTCGATATTCGTAATTCCTAAACAATACGCAACAGCCGAACCCGCAGCCGAACCACGGCCTGGCCCAACGGAAACGTCCATTTTTCTAGCTTCGGCAATGAAATCTTGTACAATTAAGAAATAACCCGGATAACCTGAATTGGAAATCGTAAGTAATTCAAAATCCAAACGCTCTTGAATATCTGGTGTGATTTCGCCATAGCGTTTTTTGGCGCCTTCCATTGTGAGATAACGTAAATACGCATTTTCACCACGAACACCTCCATCTAACTTGTCTTCTTCTACTTCAAACTCATCAGGAATTTTGAATTTTGGAAGTAATACATCGCGATATAAAGAATACGGTTCGGTTTTATCGATAATTTCTTGAATATTGATAATCGCTTCGGGTAAATCGGCAAAAAGTTGCTTCATTTCGTCACCCGATTTGAAATAATATTCTTGATTTGGTAATCCATAACGATAACCACGTCCGCGACCAATTGGTGTAGCTTGTTTTTCACCATCTTTTACACACAATAAAATATCGTGAGCATTGGCATCTTCTTTATTAACGTAATAGGTATTGTTGGTCGCAACTAACTTCACATTATGCTTTTTCGCGAAAGCTATCAATGTTTGGTTCACACGATTTTCATCTTCTTGTTTGTGTCGCATGACTTCCAAATAGAAATCAGTCCCAAATTGTTCTTTCCACCAAATTAATGCTTCTTCGGCTTGACTTTCTCCAACATTTAGAATTTTACTTGGAATTTCTCCATATAAATTTCCAGACAGCACAATGATGTCTTCTTTGTATTTTTCAACGATATTTCTATCAATACGAGGAACATAATAGAAACCATCGGTATAAGCGATAGAGGACATTTTGGCTAAATTGTGATAGCCTTTTTTATTTTTTGCCAATAAAACTACTTGATAACCATTATCCTTTTTAGTCTTATCTTTATGGTCGTCACAAATATTGAATTCGCATCCTACAATAGGCTTGATTACGGTTTCTGTTGGTTCTTCTCCGTTTTCGACTAATTCTTTGTTTTTAGCTTCAGCAGCTTTATTGTGATTCATTACTGCACTCACAAAATGAAACGCTCCCATCATATTACCTGTATCGGTCATGGCAACTGCAGGCATTTTGAATTTTACAGAAGCTTTTACTAAATCATTAATCGCAATGGTGGATTGTAATACTGAAAACTGTGTATGATTGTGTAAATGTGCAAAAGCAGCGTCTTTTAAATCCGCTTTTGTAGCATCTGAAATAGTGGCTTGCTCTTCTTCGCTTTGGATTTTTTGTAAACGGGCTCTGATTTCATCCGAAGCTTTTTTGAGGTTGATGTGTTTTAAACCAATCAGCTGGATCTCGCCAGGATTATTTTCACGAAAACGTCTGAAATATTCTGGTGTTACATCTAACTCTTCTTTGGTAAACACTTCTCTTTTAATCAACTCTAAAAAACAACGAGTAGTTGCTTCCACGTCGGCAGTAGCATTGTGGGCTTCTGCAAAAGGCTGATTAAAAAGATATTGATGTAATTCGGTAAGTGTTGGCAATTTGAATTTTCCACCACGACCACCGGGTAATTTTAATAATTCTGCAGTGGTTTCAGTACACGTATCTAAAACGGGCATTTTAGTTAAATCAGTTCCTATATTAAAACGATGGAATTCGCACCCCATTATATTCACGTCGAAACCTACGTTTTGCCCAACTATATATTTAGTTTTTGATAGTGCAATATTAAATTTCTCTAGTACTTCCGCTAAAAGAATTCCCTGTTCCATCGCTAATTCAGTGGATATACCATGAATTCGCTCGGCATCATAAGGAATATTAAAACCTTCTGGCTTTACCAAATAATCTTGATGTTCGATTAAATTCCCCATTTCATCGTGTAATTGCCATGCAATTTGAATACAACGAGGCCAGTTATCGGTATCAGTTATGGGTGCCGACCAACTACGAGGTAATCCTGTGGTTTCTGTATCGAAAATTAAGTACATCTATTTGATAATTAAGCTAAAGAAAAATAAAAAAGTTGATTTTGTATAAAAACAAAAATACATTTTAAGTTAGTGAATGCCAATTTAAGTTATCAACAAAAACAAAAAAGCCATCTGAAAATTTCAGACAGCTTTTTAAACCTATAGTTTATAGTTGATTTTTAGAATGTAGAAATTGGTATTTTATAAAATACACCTTCAGAAAAAGTAATCACATCTCCATTTTCATTCACCGCATTAAACTTATATTTACCAGTGAACAAGCCTCCTTCAACTTCTTCGATTTCAATTTCTCCGTTACTTTGTTGTATGTTGATTACTCTAAAAGTTGCATTATTATTACCGCCAACAATAGTAACAACATCTCCTGGAGTGTAACCAACTCCTCTTGCAACAACTGTTATAGCTGTTACAGTACCATTAGTTGTTTGAGTAGCAACACGTAATCCAGAACCAGTTCCTCCCGTAGTTTGAGCACCTGCAGAATTTGCCTGATAAGCAGAACCTCTAGTTAACATACCTGAAACCTTGTATGCAGGACCTGTATATAATCCTGTATCATAGAAATCAGAAAAATTTTCAGTATCGTTTGAATAAGAAGCGTAATTGTTTTGATTTGTTGTTCCTAACACATAAACACCTGGTAAAGAACTAGATGTTTCAAGTGTAATTGTTTCAAACTGAGTAAATGCTGTAATAGTCATTGCGCCACTTGCATCTACAGAAACTCTTGCATCATTTGCTCTCCAGTATACATCATTTTGTTTCGCTTGAAAAGATGGTGTATTTGTTTGAATATCTTGTTGACAAGATGTAAAAACCAAAGCAAGAGCGAAAAAAGAAACTATTTTTTTCATTATTAAATTTTATGTTCGTTAAAATATGTAGGTAACAAAAATAACTTTTTTATTGAAATAAATACATTTTAGATAAAAAAATATTTTTAACTAAATCATTCGATAGTATTACAAAGTTTTATATATTTGCAACCTTAAATAACCGAGGTCGAGAACCTCAAATTAATCACAAGATTATGTCAGTAAAAATTAGATTACAAAGACACGGAAAAAAAGGGAAACCTTTTTATTGGGTTGTTGCAGCAGATGCAAGATCAAAAAGAGATGGTAAATTCTTAGAAAAATTAGGAACTTACAATCCAAACACTAACCCTGCAACTATCGATTTAAACATCGAGAAAGCTGCACAATGGTTACACAACGGTGCTCAGCCAACTGACACTGCAAGAGCAATTTTATCTTACAAAGGTGCTTTATTAAAACACCACTTAGATGGAGGAGTTCGTAAAGGTGCTTTAACTCAAGAGCAAGCAGATGCTAAATTAGCAGCTTGGTTAGAAGAAAAAGCAAACAAAGTTGATGCTAAAAAAGCTGGTTTGTCTAAAGCTGATGCTGATGCTAAAGCTAAAGCTTTAAAAGCTGAAAAAGAAGCAAACGAAAAACGTATTGCTGCTCAAGCTGAGGCTGCAAAAGCTGCTGAAGCTACAGAAGAAGTTGCTGAAGAAGTAGTTGAGGCTGCTGCTGAAGAAGCTCCTGCTGTTGAAGAAAACAACGAAGAAACAGAAGCTTAATATTATAGCGATTCCATGCGTAAAGAAGAATGTTTCTATTTAGGTAAAATCGCGAAAAAATTTAGTTTCAAAGGGGAAGTATTGGCGTATTTAGACACCGACGAACCCGAATTGTATCAAAATTTGGAATCAGTTTTTGTTGAAATCAACAAAAGTCTGGTTCCATTTTTTATTGAAAGTAGTTCGCTTCACAAAGAAAAATTCTTACGTATCCGATTTGAAGACATTCAAACCGAAGAAGAAGCAGACGAAATTATGGGAAGCGAATTATACCTTCCGCTTACTATGTTACCTAAACTTGAAGGAACCCAATTTTACTATCACGAAGTTATTGGTTTCGATGTATTAGATACTCGTCTAGGCAGTATTGGAAAAATTACTGCTATAAATGATAGTGGCGCTCAACCCCTTTTTGAAATCGATAAAAACGGAACTGAAATTTTAATTCCGCTTATTGATGATTTTATTATTGCACTTGACAGAGCTAACAAAACCATTACTTTAGAAACGCCTGAAGGTTTGGTTGACCTTTATTTACAGTAGTTGACAATCACAGTCACAGTTTACAGTTTTTAAATTGTTTAAATTCATTCTTATTCATTTTGTTCAAATTCAAACAATTTTCTGTTAATCAAGATCGTTGTGCTATGAAAATTGGCACGGATGGTGTTTTACTTGGCGCTTGGACTCCGTTAATTAACAATCCATACAATGTTTTAGATATTGGTGCAGGAACTGGAATTTTATCCTTGATGTTGGCACAAAGGAGCAATGCCGAACAAATTGATGCGATTGAAATTGACGAAGATGCTTACGAACAATGTGTTGAAAATTTTGAAGCTTCGCCTTGGAGTGATAAATTATTTTGTTTTCATGCGGGTTTGGATGAGTTTGTAGACGAACCTGAAGATGAATACGATTTGATTATTTCCAATCCGCCTTTTTATACCGATGATTACAAATCAGATAATGTTTCGAGAGACTTAGCACGTTTTGAAGACGCTTTACCTTTTGAAGAATTGATTGAAGCGGCTGCTTTATTACTTTCGGATAACGGGATTTTTTCTGTAATTATTCCTTTTAAAGAAGAAGAACGTTTTATTTCAATGTGTAAAGAATTGGATCTATTACCGCTAAAAATTACTCGTGTAAAAGGAACTCCAACATCAGAAATCAAAAGAAGTTTATTGGCTTTTTGCAGAATGGAACAAACTCCTTTGATTGATGAGTTAGTTATTGAAATTTCTAGGCATAATTATACTCCTGAATACATCGAATTGACGAAAGAATTCTACTTAAAGATGTAACCCTAGCCCAGATGGTAGCGGCATCTCCCGATAGCTATCGGGAATAAAGCGGATAGCTGGAAAATGTCTCTTGAAAAATTATAACACTTGTTCATTGATTTGTTAAAAATCTTTACTTACTTTTGTGACTTTCAAATCAAAAACTATGAGACCAGACTTATTTCAATCTCCAGATTATTATTTATTAGACGAATTATTATCTGACGAACATAAAATGGTACGTGATGCCGCACGTGCTTGGGTAAAAAAAGAAGTATCTCCAATTATTGAAGAATACGCACAAAGAGCAGAATTTCCAAAACAAATCGTAAAAGGTTTAGGAGAAATTGGAGGATTTGGTCCGTATATTCCAGTGGAATATGGTGGTGCTGGATTAGATCAAATTTCGTATGGATTAATCATGCAAGAAATTGAAAGAGGAGATTCGGGTGTACGTTCTACTTCATCGGTTCAATCTTCATTAGTAATGTATCCAATTTGGAAATACGGAAACGAAGAACAAAGAATGAAATATTTACCAAAATTAGCCACAGGAGAAATGATTGGTTGTTTCGGTTTAACTGAGCCAGATTACGGTTCAAATCCAGGTGGAATGGTAACTAATTTTAAAGATATGGGCGATCATTATCTTTTAAATGGTGCTAAAATGTGGATTTCGAATGCGCCTTTTGCTGACATTGCAGTGGTTTGGGCTAAAAACGAAGAAGGAAGAATTCACGGATTAATCGTGGAAAGAGGAATGGAAGGTTTTTCAACCCCAGAAACTCACAATAAATGGTCGTTAAGAGCTTCAGCTACTGGAGAGCTTATTTTTGACAACGTAAAAGTTCCAAAAGAAAACTTATTACCAAACAAGTCGGGATTAGGAGCACCACTAGGATGTTTAGATTCGGCACGTTATGGAATTGCTTGGGGAGCGATTGGAGCAGCTATGGATTGTTACGATACGGCATTACGTTATTCAAAAGAAAGAATCCAATTTGACAAACCAATTGGAGCAACTCAATTACAACAAAAGAAATTAGCTGAAATGATTACTGAAATCACAAAAGCACAATTATTAACTTGGAGATTGGGTGTTTTAAGAAACGAAGGAAAAGCTACTTCAGCTCAAATTTCGATGGCAAAAAGAAACAACGTTGATATGGCGTTAACTATTGCTCGTGATGCACGTCAAATGTTAGGAGGAATGGGAATTACAGGTGAATATTCTATCATGAGACACATGATGAATTTAGAATCTGTAGTGACTTACGAAGGTACACATGACATCCATTTATTGATTACTGGTATGGACGTAACAGGTTTCCCAGCATTCAAATAATTAAACAATAGATAAAATTGATACAAAATGCTTCTCTTTTAAGGGAAGCATTTTTATTTTTGTAATGTATACTATTCTTTATACTAAGAAATCAAATTGCAATATGAACATAGAAACTATAAACCAAAAAATTCAAATCCAGAAAGAACAATTATTAAATCATTCGTTGTACAATAAAGTAAAAACGATTGAGGATTTACATTGTTTTTTAGAAAACCACATATATGCGGTTTGGGATTTCATGTCGTTATTAAAAGCCTTACAAAATAAGTTAACTTGCACTACAACTCCGTGGTTACCTGTTGGGAATCCTGAAATTCGTTATTTAATTAATGAAATTGTTGTAGCCGAAGAGACCGATTTATCTATTGACGGAAAGCGTCAAAGTCACTATGAAATGTATTTGGATGCAATGACTCAATGTGGCGCTTCAACGGAGCAGGTAAATGCATTTTTAGATAATGTAGAAGAAACGAAAAACATTTTTGTATCCATTAAACAAAGTGATTTACATCCGAATGTGAAAGCGTTTTTAGATTTCACTTTTAGAGTAATTGAACAAGGAAAACCACATGAAATTGCGGCTGCTTTTACTTTTGGAAGAGAAGATTTGATTCCGAATATGTTTACAGAAATCTTGAAAAATTTTCATCAGAATTTCCCAGAAACCGATTTATCAAAGCTAATTTATTATTTCGAAAGACATATAGAATTAGACGCCGACGAGCACGGACCAATGGCGATGCAAATGATAACAGAACTTTGTGGCGATTCAGAACAAAATTGGAGAGAAGTAGAAGAAATTTCCGTTTTAGCGTTAGAAAAAAGAATCGGGCTTTGGAATGCTATTGAAGAGCAAGTGGAATTAAAACATGAATTAGTATAAAATGAAAAGCGAGAATTTCTTCTCGCTTTTTTTATTGTTCTGGTGCTATTTCAATTTCCAATCCTTCTAAATCTTCTGTGATTGGAATTTGGCAACCTAATCTAGAATTATCTTTTACATGGTAGGCTTCCCAAAGCATAGCTTCTTCATCAGGATTGCGTTCTAAAGACACTACATTGTTTAAAACATAACACTGACAAGATGCACACATCGCCATTCCACCACAAACACCAACAGTTCCTTCTTCTGCTAATTCATACGAACGAATTAACTCCATGATGTTCATGTTCATGTCGGTTGGCGCTAATACTTCGTGTTTAACTCCGTTTCTGTCGGTTATAAAAATGGTTACGTCTTGTGGCATTATTCTTTTCTATTTTTTTTTAGTTGTTCAATATCTGCTAAATCTTTATATCTGCCAGAAGCTTCCTTATTCTTTAATAAATCATCATAATTAATATAAGGCACTTGAAAATTTTGGGTGTTTAAAAACTTACAATTTTTATAACTTTCTAAAAAGTTTAATCCGTCAACATGAGTTAGTATTTCAATTTTTGTTGGCTCCATACCAATGCTCCAAACATCAAATTTATCACTATTGAATTCCTCGTTTGAAAACATTGGAGCACCAAAATCAGTATAAACTTTAGATAATTTTGAATAATTATTATCTGTTTTATTTACCCATAAATCTAAATCACCTGTACTTCTTACATAGCCATTTAATATAACAGCGTAACCTCCAACCAACAAGTATTCAACTTCATGTTTTCCGAGAAGTTCTAAAAATTCGAGAAAATCGTAATTAAATAAGTTTGGCATTTTTTCTTGACGAAGTTTTTAATCTATCAACTTTTGTTCTTTCAGAAGTATTAAAAATAGAATAAATTATGAAGCATGCTGCATTTAATCTTTCCAAAGGAGATTTTTCAACATAATAAGTAACATGGTCATCAGCTTCTTTAAAGCTTGACTTTGAAACTACCGTTCTTATCATTTTATATTGGTTCATAATTACTTTGTTATTCCAAAGTTACTGAATTAATCAATCGATTTTACAACTGCTTTTTCAGCTTCTTTTCTTGTTCCATCAAAACCATCAACTCCAGAAACGGTCGTATATTTTAGTACATAACGTTTTCCTGGATTAATTCTATTATAAACACTTTGACACATTAAAGTAGCTTCGTGGAAACCACATAAAATCAATTTTAATTTTCCTGGATAAATATTTACATCACCAATAGCGTAAATTCCGTCGATGTTGGTTTGATAATCTAATGCGTTATTTACTTTGATAGCGTTCTTTTCGATTTCAAATCCCCAGTTAGCAATTGGTCCTAACTTTGGCGTCAATCCGAATAGTGGAATGAAATAATCCGTTTTAAATTGTTCTAAAACACCATCTTTATCAAGTGTAATACTTTCAACGTGATTTTCACCTTGTATCCCTACTACCTCAGCAGGAGTAACTAGATTAATTTTACCTTCTTTTTTTAATTCTTGTACTTTTTCAACCGAATCTAAAGCGCCTCTGAATTCATTTCTTCTATGAACCAAAGTTACTTTTTTAGCAACATTAGAAAGAAAAATACTCCAATCCAAAGCTGAATCTCCTCCACCGGCAATAACTATTTCTTTATTTCGGAACATTTCAGGATCTTTTACAAAATATTCAACCCCTTTTTCTTCGTAAAATGAAATATTTTCAATTGTTGGTTTTCTTGGTTCAAAAGTTCCCAAACCTCCTGCAATAGCAACTGCCTTAGCATGATGTTTTGTTCCTTTATTTGTAGTTACAATAAAAGTACCGTCTTCTAATTTATCAATCGTTTCAGCCGTTTCAGCTAAGGTAAATCCAGGTTGAAACTGTTTGATTTGTTCCATCAAATTCGTTACCAAATCTCCAGCTAAAACGGAAGGATAACCAGGAATATCGAAGATAGGTTTTTTAGGATATAATTCTGCTAATTGTCCGCCTGGCTGTGGCAAAGCATCAATAATATGACATTTTAGTTGTAAAAGTCCGGCTTCGAAAACCGCAAAAAGTCCTGTAGGACCAGCGCCAATAATTAATATATCGGTTTGAATCATGTTTTAAATCATTAAGAGCTGTAAAGTTACAAATATCGAAATTTGCTATACGTTACAAGAGTTACAAAAGGCAAAATTTAAAAATTCAGTTGTAGAATAAAATGATAAATATCAATTACGCAATATTTTCAACTGATTCAATTTGAGGAACATATTTTTTAATTGTAGTTTCTACACCTGCTTTCATGGTGCTAATACTTAAACTACAACTTGTGCATGCTCCTTCTAAACGAACTTTTACGTGTTTGTCTTCAATAATTTCTACTAACGAGATGTCGCCTCCATCCGAATTCAAAAACGGACGAATTTCATTTAATGCTTTTTCAACATTCTCTTTTATTTCTAGTGTAGTCATAATTTTTAGTTTTGTCGCAGTTTTCAGTCGCAGTAAACAGCTTAAACTGTAAACTGAGACCGTAAACTGAATACTATTTTTTTACTGCAGAACAACCTGCCATTGTTGTGATTTTGATAGCTTCTGTTGGTGGTAATGTTTCGTTACGATTTACCGTTTCTTGCACCACATTTCTAGTAATATTTTCAAAAACGTTTTCTAATACTGAAGCCGTTTGTAATGCTGCTGGGCGACCATAGTCTCCTGCTTCACGAATACTTTGCACTAAAGGCACTTCTCCTAAAAGTGGCACTTGTAAATCTTCTGCTAAGTTTTTAGCTCCTTCTTTACCAAAGATGTAATATTTATTTTCTGGAAGTTCTTCTGGAGTGAAGTACGCCATATTCTCGATAATTCCTAAAACCGGAACATTAATCGATTCTGACATAAACATCGAAACTCCTTTTTTAGCATCAGCTAATGCAACCGCTTGAGGTGTACTTACAACTACAGCTCCCGTAATTGGCAATGACTGCATAATTGATAAGTGAATATCTCCAGTTCCTGGTGGTAAATCAATTAACATGAAATCAATTTCTCCCCAGTTGGCATCAAAAATCATTTGGTTTAATGCTTTAGCAGCCATGGGACCTCTCCAAATTACGGCTTGGTCTGGTTTTGTAAAAAATCCGATAGACAGAATTTCTACTCCGTAACTTGAAACCGGTTGCATTTTTGATTTTCCATCTACCTCAACTGAAATAGGTTTCGAATTTTCAACATCAAACATTATGGGCATTGAAGGTCCGTAAATATCGGCATCTAAAACTCCAACTTTGAACCCCATTTTTGCCAATGAAACAGCTAAGTTAGCCGTGATTGTAGATTTACCAACTCCACCTTTACCAGATGCAACCGCAATAATATTTGAAATTCCAGGAATTTGTTTTCCACGAATTAAATTTGGATTTTCTGGTTTTTCTGGTGCTTCAACCTTGATATTTACTTTTACTTTGGCTTTTTCGTATACTTTTTCGTGAATTACTTTGATAATATCTACCTCAGCACGTTTTTTAATATGTAATGCTGGTGTAGATAAAAGCAAATCAACTACTACTTCATCACCAAAAGTAATTACGTTTTGAACCGCACCACTTTCCACCATGTTTTTACCTTCACCTGCAACCGAAATAGTTTCTAATGCAGCTAGTATTTCTTTTCTATCTAGTTTCATTTTTTTATCGTTATCGTTTAAAAGTTATAAATACTTTTATTTAAACTGAATATGAATTGCAAAGATAATAAGAAGTTTAGGAGTTTAAAACTATATAAGTTTAAAGTTTTTATAATTTGATAATTAGAATCTATCATGAAATAAAAAAGCAACCTTTTAAAATAAAAGATTGCTTTCTTAAACTAATTGAAAAAATTATATTAATACTGCAAGAACAAATTAAAATCAATCTCAACATTGTCATTAACTACCACCATGCCTAATAATTTTTTAGGAGATTTTAATTTAAAATCTTTGATATTCAATTTCAATTGTCCTTTAACATTATTTGTGTTGGCGTTGTAAACTACTGGCACCAAATAATCATTTTCTTCACCAGCAATTTTAACGTTTAATTTTGCGGTTATGTTTTCTTTAGCGGTAATTATTTCTTTAACATTAATTATTATGTGTGGATATTCTTCCGCTTTTAATATAGATTTAAAATCTTTAGTAATCATTCTGTGAGCGCAATCAAAACCTGTACTTTTAATAGCTATTTTAGCTCCATCAAGAAGTATTTTACCATTATTCTTATTCATTATAACTTGCAAATCATTCTCAATAAAATCAGAATTATATTTGCACTCAAAACTATTTACATTTGATTTCCCTTTTATTGTAACTTCACTCTTATTCGTTATTTTAACTTTAGTGACATTTCTAGAGAATCCAAAACTCAAAAGAATCAAAATTGTTATAATACCTATATTTTTCATAACCCTTAAAGTAAAAGCGAAAAGCTGGTATACTTTTCGCTTTTAAATTTACTATTATTTTCTTAGAAACTAATTACTGCCTCTGCGATAAATCCACTGAATTTACCTCCATCTAAAATATTTCCTGTTGCGTAACCATCGTAAGTTTGATTAACATATTCCACTTTAGTTAAGATGTTTTTTGTCATAAACCAACCTGCACCTAAAGAAATTCTTTGTACATCAATATCTTGTGTAGCATCCAACTCTCCAGAAACTGAATTGTAACGTCCTGCTACGTATAAGTTTTCCTCTTTACCAAAACGGTATAATAGATCTACTCCTAATTGAGTAAAATTTCTTCTGTCTGTTTCAGCAAATTTTCTTCCAGATACTGTTTCAAATAAACCAAAGAATTCAAAACCTTTGTATTTTACAAATGGATTAATCATAATTGCAGTTAACTTGTTTGTTAAGCCAGGATTAACTAATCCAGAAGAATAATTAGCAGATGAAGTAGCAGTTGTAGGCTCCATTACGAAGTAATATCTTGAACCTGCTCTATCACCACCATATAAATAAGTTCTTGCAGAATAAGCTGAATTGTAGATAGAACCAGTAATTCTAAATCTTAAATCTGAACTAATTTGTTTGTCATAACCTAATTTTGCCATAACGGATGGACTTGTTGCTCCAGGGTTATTAGTACCTTGATTTAATTTTCCATTAGTTGCACCAATCATTGAAATGAAACCATTTTTTCTAAAATAAACCTCAGCACCAACTTCAGTTGTAAATGCGTCCATAATATAGTTTCCTACAAATGGATTATAAATAGATTGAGCATTATCAGATCTTCTAAAGTGTGCATCACCGTAGTTATTTTCCATATGTCCAATGTTGATAGTAACATATTTCATTGTTTCAGCTAACAAACCTTCTTTTATAAAATCTAAGTTATCTATTTGGAAATATCCACCTTTAACATAAGGTTCTGGATGGTGACGAGATGACAAATACGTTCTTAAGTGCATTCTAACCCCTTTTGCTAAAGCTACGTCTAAATCTAAATTGGCAGTTGCTAAGTTAAAATTATTTCCAATAGGAATTAAATCAGTTGCTCCCGTTGCATTTTCATGATCAAAAGCTTGATATTGTAATGTTGAAGCTCCTCCGATTCTTACTTTAACATCTGTAAAAGTTGAAGCTGTGTCTTTTGGACTTTCAAACACATTTACTCCTCTTTTATCAGGTTGTCTGTAATTGTCTAAATCTCTGTTTTGTGCCTGTAATCCGGTTCCTAAACCTAAGGCAGCTACTACTAATGATAATTTAATAAATGTTCTCATGATTTTTAAAATTTAATATGTGTTTTAGTTATAAGTTCAATTTAATTATATGTAACTTTAAAATCTATAGTTACATCTTTTCCTGTTTTAATAGTTCCCATTAAAGCTGTTGGAGGTTTTACACCGTAAACTGTCATGTCGATTTTTGTTTTTCCAGAAAAGATTGCTTTTCCTCCAATAATTTTAACAGTAAATGTTTGATTGATTCTTTTTGTAACTCCAGAAATCGTTAAGTCGCCTTGTGTTTCAACTGTAAAGTTACCTTTAGAAACTTCTGTAATTTTTGTAACGCTAACTAATTTGAAGTTAATAGTTTTATAAGTATTACTATTTAAAGCTTTGAATGTGTTTTTATCCATTCCGCTTTTTCCACTTTTTAATTGCTCAACTTCTACTGCAAAATCTAAACTTTTAATTGCTTTTAAACTTCCTGCATCAATTGTTAAAGAAGATTTTCCACTCATTGCTTTAGCATTAATCTCCCAATCGTGAAGATTAGAAGTTCCAAAAACAACTAACTTGCTTTCTGCTAAAACAACTTTAGAATCCTGTGCAACTAAAGTATTTAAATTCAACAACACTACCACAAGTGTTAGTAATGTTCCAAGCTTTGTTTGTATTTTGCTCATAATACCTAAAATTTGTTAATAATTGTTTTAATTTTATAGTACAAATTTCAGACGAAAAAAACACCTAGAACATGACAATTGTCACATTTGTTACAAAAAGTTTAAAATAAATTATAGAATACTGAAACGCAATCGTTTGATATAAAAAAATGAATCTTAAATTGAAGGTTCCCAAAAAATTAATTTAAAATCCACAACCTTATTTTCTTCAATTTTTATTCCTTCATTTTCTAAAAGTTGTTGCATGAGATTAGTGCCTTGAAAATGATGTTTCCCGGTAAGCATTCCATTTCTGTTTACAACTCGATGTGCTGGAACATCACTTAAATTATGAGAAGCATTCATTGCCCAACCCACCATTCGGGCAGAACGTGTTGCACCTAATGCTTTTGCAATAGCGCCATAAGAAGTTACTTTCCCTTCGGGAATTTGGCGAACGATTTCATAAACACGTTCAAAAAAGTTTTCATTATTTGATTTTGAATTACTCAAAATTTAAAAAAACATTTTATATAAAGAAGAAACGGCTACAACTCCTGTAAGTATGGCAATAAAAAAATTTATATTCTGAACTATAAAAGTAAGTTTATGTTCGATTTTCTTGAAGAATCGAGCGTACAAATAAAACACAAAATAAGTACCTGAAGCTGCTGCAAACGAAAACAAAAGAATAGAAATGATGTCATATTGAAACAATTCTTTTGAAGCCATCATTAAAGTAGTTAAAGCATACCAAGGAATTGCAAACATATTAAAAGAAGATAAAGCCATTCCGTAAAAGAAACGATTTCTTTTTTTATCAATCTTAACTTCAATTTCTTTTTTCTTTTTAGCATTGAATCCCATTATAATGAAAGCAATCGTTAATCCTATAAAAATAAAAGTTCCGATTTTTTTTAATCCTTCACTAAAAACAGGATTGGCATCTAAGAATTTTGCAAAATAAGTTCCTAAAAAACATTGAATAAAAACCACTACAACTGCTCCGAAAGCAAAATTTAAAGCATGTTTTTGACTTTCTTTGATGCTGATTTTAGCTATCGTCATATTCAACATACCTGGAATAATGATTCCGCCTATGGAAATTATCAACCCTAAAAAAATAGCTAAAACAAATGTCATAAATTGATTTTTATCAAAAGTAAGGAAGAATATTGAAAATGAATGTAACAAAGATTACTTAATTCGAAATTTGATATAAGTAATTGGCTTATTCACTTCTAAATATTGACTTTCGTAAAACGTTTGAATTCCGGTAACCTCTGCTGGCGCTCCTTCGTTTTTGTAAATATTATGGTTCGCATAAATTACTTCATGACCTAAACCATGTAACAACCCTAAAGTATAACCGTGCATGAATTCTGAATCCGTTTTTAGGTGCATGAATCCGCTTGGTTTTAGGATTTTTTTGTAGCGCTCTAAAAACTCAGCATTCGTCATTCTGTGCTTGGTTCTTTTATATTTGATTTGTGGATCTGGGAAAGTAATCCAAATTTCAGATACTTCGTTTGCAGCAAAAATATGATGAATTAATTCGATTTGTGTTCGCACAAAAGCCACGTTATTCATACCTGATTCCACAGCAGTTTTTGCACCACGCCAAAACCTTGCTCCTTTGATATCAATCCCAATGAAGTTTTTTTCTGGGAATCTTTCGGCTAAACCAACAGAATATTCTCCTTTACCACAACCTAATTCTAATACAATTGGATTATCATTTTTAAAGAAATCTGCACTCCATTTTCCTTTCAACGGAAATTGGTCTCCCACCACTTCTTCTCTTGTTGGTTGAAACACATTGGTAAACGTTTCGTTTTCTTTAAATCGCTTTAATTTATTTTTACTTCCCACTTCTAAATAATTTTGGGCAAAATTAATCAAATATTTAGCAACACAAATAAACTTTTAATAATGTTTCAATAACCTTAACATTAGATAGGTTTTCGTTTTTTGCATAAAACTTTTATTTTGAAATCGCAATTAATAAAAAGTTGCTTAAGCAACACAGACGAAAGAAAAGCGATTCCATATGTGACCGCTAAAAAATATTTTCTACACATATGAAAAAGCGTAAAGTTGAAGTAGCTGTTATTTCCGATGTACATCTTGGAACCTATGGTTGCCATGCTAAAGAATTATTGGATTATTTATCTTCGATAAAACCTAAAATTTTAGTACTCAATGGCGACATTATTGATATTTGGCAATTTAGAAAATCGTATTTCCCCTCAAAACACCTAGAAGTAATTAAGAAAATTATTTCGATGAGTACCAAAGGAACTAAAGTGTACTACATTACTGGAAATCATGATGAGTTTCTTAGAAAGTTTACTGATTTACATATGGGAAATATCAGTTTAATTGATAAACTCGTCTTAGAATTAGACCATAAAAAAGCATGGATATTTCATGGTGATGTTTTTGATGCTTCTATTACTCAAGCCAAATGGTTAGCTAAATTAGGTGGTTGGGGTTATGATTTACTTATTTTAATTAATCGATTTATCAATTGGATTTTAGCCCGATTAAATAAAGAACCTTACTCGCTTTCAAAGAAAATTAAAAACAATGTAAAATCTGCTGTTAAATTTATCACTAACTTTGAAAATGTTTGTGTGGAATTAGCAATTGAAAACCAATACGATTATGTAATTTGTGGTCATATTCATGAACCTAAAATTGAGTTTATGGAAAATGAAAAAGGAGAAGTTTTCTACTTAAATTCGGGAGATTGGATTGAAAATTTAACTGCTTTAGAATACAATAATAAAAAATGGAAATTATATCACCATGATAGAAGTTTAGTTTCAACCCATGAGGAGTATAATTTTGAAGACGAAAATAAGTTAGCCGAACAATTTATTGCGGCTTTAAAATAATAATGAAGAAAAAAATACTTATTGCGCCACTAAATTGGGGTTTAGGACATGCCACAAGATGTATTCCTATTATAAAAGCATTGGAAGAAAATGGTTTTGAACCCATTATTGCTTCTGACGGAGTAGCTTTAGCTTTATTAAAAAAAGAATTTCCAAAACTTTTAAGTGTTGAATTACCTTCTTATAATATTCAATATGCAGAAAAAGGCAAAAACTTCAAATGGAAATTAGCCTTTCAGATGCCAAAGATGATGAAGGCAATAAAAAAAGAGAAGTCGAAAATTAATAAGATTATCGAAAACTATGAAATTGATGGTGTAATTAGCGATAACAGATTAGGTGTGTATTCGTCTAAAGTTCCTTCTGTTTTTATAACACATCAGTTAAACGTTCTTTCAGGAAAAACCTCATGGCTTACTACTAAATTACATTCTAGATATATTTCAAAATTCGATACTTGTTGGGTTCCCGACTTAGCAGGATTAGAAAACTTATCAGGAAAATTAGGACATCCCGAAAAAAAACTAAATAATGTAACCTATATTGGACCGTTAAGCCGTATGAAAAAAATATCGTTACCTATTAAGTATGATATTATGGTATTATTATCAGGACCAGAACCGCAACGCACCTTATTGGAAAAGAAACTTATTAAAGAACTAGAAAAAAGTAATAAAGAAATTCTTTTTGTAAAAGGAATTGTAGAATCGAAACAAAAAATTGAAAAAGTAAATTCAATTACGTATTACAATTTTATGAATTCAGAAGAATTAAGTATTGCTTTTAATGAAAGTGAATTTGTGGTTTGTCGTTCCGGTTATACCACGGTTATGGATTTAGCCAAGTTAGAAAAGAAAGCATTTTTTATTCCAACTCCAGGTCAATACGAACAAGAATATTTAGCAAAAAAACTCAAATCAGAAATTGTGGCTCCGAGTTGCAAGCAAGAGAAATTCAAAGCTTCCAAATTAGAAAAAATTCACTTTTACAAAGGCTTCAAAGATTTTTCAGTTGAAGTAAATTGGAGTGAATTATTTCGTCTTTTCCAAAGTAAATGAAAACTCTGAACCAATACCTATTTGACTTTCTACGTAGATTTTTTCATCGTGTCCTTCAATGATGTGCTTTACGATAGCCAACCCTAAACCTGAACCGCCTTCGCTTCTAGCCCCACTTTTATCTACACGGTAGAAACGTTCAAATAAACGTGGAATATTTTGCTTTTCGATACCTTCACCATTATCTGTAATTCTTACAATCACTTTGTCTTTGGTTAAATCTTCAATTCCAACTTCAGTTGTTCCTCCTTTTTTACCATATTTAATAGAGTTTACTACTAAATTTGTAACCACTTGTTGGATTTTCTCTTGATCTGCCATAACCCATATAGGTTTAGAATATCTAGTATCAAAAGTTAAAGTAATGTTTTTATTTGATGCTTTCATTTCAAACAAATCAAAAACATTTTGTATCACCTCAACAATATTAAAACGTGTTTTATCCAAGTTAATTTCGCCTACTTCTAATTTGGTAATCATATCCAAATCTTTCACAATATATATAAGGCGCTCCACTCCTTTTTCGGCACGTTCTAAATATTTTTTTCGAATGTTTTTATCATCCATTGCTCCATCAAGAAGCGTCAATAAATATCCTTGAATAGTAAATAAGGGAGTTTTTAATTCGTGTGATACGTTTCCAAGAAATTCTTTGCGGTATTCTTCTCTAATTTTTAAAGTTTCTATTTCTAATTTTTTATCGCGAGCAAATTTTTTAACTTCTTTTGTCAAGGTAGCCATGTCAGTAGTAACTGGCTGATTTACATAGGATGTGGTTTCTAGTAGCGAAACATCATCGTAAATCTTTTTTACTCGTTTATAGATAAAATGTTCGACTCTAAATTGAATTAAAAAAAATGTTGCAGCATAAAAAACTAGAGAAAAAGCTAATACAATTAGCAATTGAAGCGGTTGAACAAGGTAATGATATAAGAATATAATCGCCAAAAAAAACAAGGTTACATATAACGATGATTTTAAGGCAAACTTATATGATTTTTTAAATTTTAATTGCATTAAAATTCGATTTTATACCCCACTCCTTTAATGGTTTTGAAGAAGCTATCTCCAATTTTTTCTCTTAATTTTCTGATGTGAACATCAATCGTTCTTCCACCAACTACTACTTCATTACCCCAAACTTTGTCTAAAATTTCTTCGCGAGTAAACACTTTTCCTGGTTTAGTAGCTAACAAATAGAACAATTCAAATTCTTTACGAGGCAAAATAATCTCTTCTCCTTCTTTAATTATTTTGTATTCTTCTCTATTAATTTCAATTGTACCCAATGTTAATGTAGTTGTAGAAGTAGTACCTTCAACTCCTTTAAATCTTCTAAGTAAGGCTTGCACTTTACTTACAAGTACTTTTGGTTTAATTGGTTTTGCAATATAATCATCTGCACCCGCGTCAAAACCAGCCACTTGAGAATAATCTTCAGAACGAGCAGTTAAAAAAGTAATGATTGTATCTTGAAGTTCTGGAATTTTTCTAATGTTTTCACATGCTTCCATTCCGTCCATTTCTGGCATCATAACATCCATAATAATTAATTGTGGAAGTTCTTTTTTTGCCTTAGTAATAGCTTCTTTACCATTTGAAGCTGTTACAATTTGATACCCTTCTTGAGAAAGATTATATCCTACAATTTCTAAGATATCTTGCTCATCATCAACCAATAAGATCTTAATGTCTTTTTTCTTCATTACAAAATTTGTTATGTTTTGGTTTGTAAAGGTAAAGATAAAACAATTTGTTTAAAGAGATTTACAATTATTTAATCTGTTAACAATTCGGTAACAAATTGACAACTAATTAATAACAAACGAATAACTTTTCGATAACACAATAAGAGTTCCTTTGCACCAAATTTAATAACACAACATGAAACTACGTTTTTTATTATTGTCATTATTCTTTTCAGTAGCAATGTTTGCTCAAAATGGAACTGTTACCGGAACTATTTTAGATAAAGAATTTAATAACGAACCTTTACCTTTTGCTAACATTATTATCAAAGGTACTAAACAAGGAACATCTACTGATGAGAATGGAAAATATTCTATTACTCTTAAACCAGGTAGTTATACATTAGTAATTGGATATTTAGGTTACGAAACTAAAGAAATTCCATTTACTATAAAAGCAAATGAGAAAAAAGTAATCAATTATACATTAGAAGCAAGCGGCGTTCAATTACAAGACGTTGAAATTGTTCATATTGTTTCTAAAGAAAAAGAAAGTGCTTTACTTTTAGAACAACAAAAAGCGGTTGAAATTAAACAATCTATTGGTGCTGAAGAAATTTCTAAAAAAGGGATTAGCGATGTAGCTGCTGCTGTTGCAAAAACATCGGGAATTTCTAAACAAGAAGGATCAAGTGATATTTACGTTAGAGGTTTAGGAGACCGATATAATTCCACTACATTAAATGGATTACCTCTTCCTTCAAACAATCCATCAACAAAAAACATTTCTTTAGATATCTTTTCTACTGACATTGTTGAATACATTGGAATTGATAAAACTTATAATTACAAAAATTACGGAGATTTTGCTGGAGCAAACGTTGATATTGTATCTAAAACTTATAAAGGTAGTGGTATGATTGAAGTTGGAACTGGTACAGGTTTTAACTCAAACGCAATGTCTCAGGATAAATTTTATTTACAAGACGGACCAAATTTTCACGGATTCAGCAATGAACCTATACCAAATAATCCGTTAGCAGCATATAATTTCACAACAAGTTGGGATAAACAAGCAACAACTCCTGTTAATGGTTCGTTTTATTTAAGAGGAGGAGATTCATACAATATTGGAAGCAGCAAATTAAGTTTCTTTGTAAACGCCTCTTTTGATAATGGTTTCAATTATAAAGAAGGTGTAAGAAGAGGAAGTGTTAATACGCAAGCAATTGCTGTTAAAGACTTTTACAGAAAAGCATATGAATACAGTACTGGTTCTAATGCAATGGCAAATATTAATTTAAAAATAAACAACAACAATAACATCAAATTTAATTCGATGTTCATCAATTCTACTTCACAAAAACATGAAGAGTTTTCAGGTATATTAGATGCTTTTGGACCTGCTCAAAACGGTGGTGGATTTGTACGTCGTTCAACATTTGACAGAACATTTTTATTAATTAATCAATTATTAGGGGAGCATAAATTTGGTGAAAGATTAGTATTTGATTGGGGTGTGTCATACAATAAAATGACAAATATTATCCCAGATCGTATGCAAAACACTATCATTCCTTTTACATGGGATGATCCAAATTCAAGATTAGTTGCATCTGATGTTAATCAATCAGACAACCATAGATATTACCAAGAAATGAGTGATGATGAAGTAGCTGGTAACTTTACATTATCTTACAAGTTTGGTAAAAAAGACGACAACTCTTATAAAGGAAAATTTATTGCAGGATATAGTGGTCGTTATAAAGATATTAACTTTGACGCTACACAAATTAATTTATTTGTAACAAGAAGTTTATTTGCTTCACAACCTACAGTTGACTTAAATTATTTAGATGGTTATTTTAACCAAACAAACTTAGATGCTGGTTTCTTTTCATTAAGAACATTTAGAGGAAATGTAACTAATCCTAATGCATTAAAACCACAAAATTATAATGGTCAACAAATTATTTCAGCAGGATATGGTGCAGTTGAATATCAATTTACTCCAAAATTATTTGTAATTGGTGCATTTAGAACAGAGTTTATTATTCAAGATATTTTTTATGATACCTCTTTAAAAAGTGGAAAAACTCTTTTTGACACCATGGAATATATGCCATCAATTACTGCAAAATATGAGGTGAATGAAAAACAAAATATAAAATTTGCTGCAAGTAAAACGTATACTTTACCTCAGTTCAAAGAAAGAGCTCCTTTCTTGTATGAAGAAGTTGGTCAAAGTTATATTGGAAATCCATTTTTATACAATTCAACCGATTATAATTTTGATTTAAAATGGGAAATGTTCCCTAAAAACGGTGAAGTATTATCATTTACTGGTTTTGCTAAATACATTCAAAATCCAATTAACCAAGTTACAATTGCTTCTGCTACAAATGATATCTCTTGGGTAAATTCAGGTGATAAAGCTGTTGGATTAGGTATTGAAGGAGAATGGAGAAAAAACATCATTTCAATTGAAAACAACACAACTGGCGAAAAAACTAATTTAGGTTTTGGATTAAATGTATCTTACTTAATTACGAACCAAGATTTAAATTCTGAAAAAGTAGTAAGTGAAAATCCTGGAATGAATGTTGATTTTACTAATTCAGATTCAAGATTAACAGGAGCATCAGACTTATTAATTAATTCAGACATTAGTTTCAATAGAGAATTTAAGAAAGATAAATCTTTAACTGCAACTCTTGCTGGTGGATATTTCTCTGATAGAATTTATGCTTTAGGAGTTACTGGAAAAGGAGATTTAGTTGATAGTGACGTTTTCACTTTAGATTTTATCCTAAAATTCAATTTAAGCAAGAATATTGGAATTGGATTTAGTGCAAAAAACCTAACTGATCCAACAATTGAAAGAAAACAAGATATTCAAAACGTTGTAGTGGATTCTTATAAAAAAGGTAGAAATTTCGGTTTATCAGTGAAATATTCTTTCTAACAATATGTTAACATTAAATAAATATTTGGCGGATTTATATTAAATCCGCCTATTTATTTTTAATAAATTGATAACATTTAAGTAATCACATGATAATCAAAGCCTATTAGCTTTGCAATAACAAATTAAATAACACAAAAAATGAAAAAATTATTATTATCAGCTGTAACATTAGCTGTATTAACTTTAACTTCTTGTACAAGAGAAGATGATTCAAACGGAGGAAGTACTGGATCTGTAGTAATTAACGCAGCAGATTTTAGAGGTGAATTATTATCTGGACAATCAGCAACATTAGACCCTAATCAAGTTTACAACTTAACAGGTTCTTTTATTGTAAGAGGTGGAGCTACATTAACAATTCCTGCTGGAACTAGAATTGAAGCTACTGGTGGAACTTCATCATATATCGCAATTGCTCAAGACGGTTTATTGTATGTTAATGGTACATCTACTAATCCAGTTGTAATGACAAGTGGAAACGCAGTAAAAGCTACTGGTGACTGGGGTGGATTAGTAATTTGTGGTAGAGCTAGAACAAACAAAGGAGGTTCTAATGGTGAAACTGCAACTTCAGAAGTTGGTGATTTAACATATGGTGGTACTGAAAACGATGATAGCTCAGGAGTTATCCGTTATTTAAGAGTAGAATATACAGGAGCTGCATTTACAGCAGATAAAGAATTTAATGGAGTTTCATTATTTGGAGTAGGTAGCGGAACTGTTTTTGAATATGTTCAAGCTTACAAAAGTGGTGATGACGGAATTGAATTCTTTGGTGGCGCTGTGAACGCAAAATATTTAATTGCTTTACACAGTGAAGATGATGCAATTGACTTTGCTGATGGTTTCTCTGGAACTTTAGAAAATGTATTCATTAAAGATGTTGCTAAAGCTGGTGTTGAAGGATCAAACAATGGGGATAATGGTGCAGCTACACCAACAACTAATGCTACTTTGAAAAACTTTACAATCTTACAAGGAAACTTATCAGGTGCTGAACACGGAATGTACATCAAAGAAGGTGCTGGTCACTGGAATTGTCAAAACATTTACATTGACGGTTTTACAAAAGGATTAAAAATTAAACCAGCTACTGGAACAGGTGCTGACCCAGTTGCAAATCAAAATATTGAAGACGGTAATATTACTTTTAACCCAATTTACTTTGGTGCTTCAATCACAACTCAATCTGAATTTGCTGGTACAAATACAACATATTTAACAGTTGGAGCTAACACTGGAGCTGGTAACAGCGGAAACACTCCATCTTGGGCTACTGGTTGGACAACTGGTTTCTAATAAAAAAACTAAATAACTACATAAATCCCTCCTTGTGAGGGATTTTTTTGTTTGGCATTGAATTTGTATTAAAAAAATAACTATCTTTACATTCAATATAAATGTGTATGAATAAAAATTACTTTTATATACTACTCCTTTTATCCACTTTTTATTCTTTTAGCCTACAAGCTCAAGAGAATAAAAACTCTATTGCCACAAAGACCCAAGAACCTACAATTGAAGGCCTTACAATTTACCCAAACCCTACTAATACTGGTAAAATTTACATTACTACTAAGTCTTCATTAGACAAAAAAGTAGAAATTTTTAATGTTCTAGGCAAAAAAGTATTGGAATCTGTTACTACTTCAAAAGAAGTAAATGTTAGCCAATTAGAAGCTGGCGTTTACATTATTAAAATCAAAGAAGGAGAAGCCTCTGCTACTAGAAAATTAATTATCAATTAGTATAATTTTCTAAAATAGTCATTATTTAATTTAAAATTAACATAGTAAAGCAAATTTTGCTTGAAAACTATTTATCTTTGTACCGTAATTATAAACTCATAAAAATGAAAAAACTTTACACTTTATTATTAATAGCAGCTAGTACATTGTCTTTTGGACAAGTTTTATCTGATGACTTTAATTATACTGACAATGCTTTGTTGACAGATAATGGATGGACATCATTTAGTGGTGGAACAACTGAAGCAATAGATGTAGGTGCATCAAATGGTTTAACTTATGCTGGATATTCTGGTATTACAGGAATTACTGGCGCAGTTGAAGGTAACGCAGCTAGATTAGACCAAACAGGTCAAGATGTACAAAGAACATTCACATCTATTACAAGTGGTACAATTTACTATTCATTTCTAATCAATGTTGATGCGGCTAATGCAGCAACTGGTTATAGTGCAGGTTTAACAACCTCTGGAACTACTTTTGGTAATAGATTCTTTGTAAAACCATCAACAAACCCTGGAAAAATTAACTTCGGTATTTCAAATACTTCTACAGCTAATTATTCTGCAACAGATTTTGACACCAATACTACCTACTTAATTATTGTTAAATATGATGTAACAGCTACAGGAAACTATAGTATGTGGGTAAAATCATCTGGAGTTCCTGCAACAGAAGTAGCAGCTGGTGCTCCTGAAGTTACTAACTCAGGTTCTGGTTCTGCAACAATTGGTGGTTTCTTTTTAAGACAACATACTGCTTCTCAAAACCTTACAATTGACGGAGTTAGAATATACACAACTTGGTTTGGTGAAACACCATGTGATTTAGCATTAGGAGCCGAAATTACTTCATGTGATGCTACTACATTAGGACTTGACAATTATACAATCACAATTCCTTTTACAGGAGGTAATACCGCTGCTTATACTCTAAGCGCTTCAACTGGAACTATTTCTGGTGATGATCCTTCTACATCTGCTACAGGTGATATTATTATTACAGGAGTAGCTGAAGGAACAAATGTAACATTAACTGTTTCTGGAGGTTGTTCAATTTCAAAAACTATAACTGCTCCAGAGTGTAAACCAGTTAACCCATTACCTTATTATGAAGGTTTTGATTACACTGTAGCAAACGCTTTAGGAGCTGAACAAATGTGGACAAACGCTAACTCAGGAGACGATATTTTAGTTGCATCTGGTAATTTATCTTACACTGGTCTTACTTCTAATGGAAACTCTATTAGTTTTGACGGAGCAGGTATTGATTGTTTCTCACCAATTACCCCAACATCTGCTGGTACAGTTTATTATTCTTTCTTATTAAATGTTCCAACAATGGCTGGTGCTACAGATGCAAACGGTGGTTATTTCGCTGGTTTTGGTGAAACAAGTACTAACTTAGGTGCTACTTTATGGACAAAAAGAATTGACGATGCTTCATTCAACTTAGGTATTGAAGTTAGAACTGCAAATGCTGCTAATACAACTTTTGATGCAACTGCTTATCAAACTGGTCAAACTTACTTTGTAGTAGTTGGTTATGCATTTAACGCTGCAACTGGATCAGATGACGTTGTAAGTTTATGGGTAAACCCAGTTGTTGGAAGTCCAGAACCTGCTGCTACAATTACAGATACTCATGCTGCAACTGATTTAGGAAATATTTCTTATTTCTTCTTAAGACAAGATTCAGCTACTGAAACTCCTTCAATTTTAATTGATGAATTAAGAATTGGATCAGCTTGGGCAGATGTTGTTCCTGCAACTGCTGGATTAACAGATAACAACATCAACGGTTTAACAATGTATCCAAACCCATTAAAAGGAAATACATTATTCTTAACTTCAACTGCTAATGCAGCTATGTCAGTTCAAATTTTTGACTTATTAGGTAAAGAAGTATTAAAATCAGATGTAATTAACAATGCAGTAAACGTTTCAAAATTAAATTCTGGCGTTTATGTAGTTAAAATTACTGAAGAAGGAAAAACAGCTACAAGAAAATTAGTTATTCAATAATTAAATGCTGAACCATCCCGAAGCTTCGGGACAGCATGACAAGAATAGAAAAAGCATCAACTTTCGTTGATGCTTTTTTCGTATAAATTATTATCCAAAAAAACCTATTTATCCTAATAAATTCTATAATTTCAGACAGATTTCAATATAAAACAAAAATCTGCGAATCTGCGGTCAAAAGAACATTTCTTTCTATTTTTGCACCATGATTTCACAAGAAGACATTTTCCAAATTAGCTCAAAGAAAGAATTTGAAAAAATTACTTTAAAAGTTTTTCGTCATCAGTACGATACTAATTTGGTGTACCAACAATTTTGCAACTTCTTGAAAAAGGATAAAACCAATGTGAAATCGTTAACCGAAATTCCGTTTTTACCGATTCAGTTTTTTAAAAGCCATTCCGTATTGAGTTCATCCGAAGCAATTCAACAAACCTTTACCAGTAGCGGCACAACCGGAATGCAAACCAGCAAACATTTAGTTACCGATGTTAGTTGGTACGAAATGAGTTATCGCTTAGGTTTTTCTGAGTTCTATGGAAATATTGAAGATTATTGTATTTTAGCCTTACTTCCATCCTATTTAGAACGAGAAGGTTCTTCCTTGATTTACATGGTAGAAGATTTAATTCAAAGTAGCAATCATTCAGCTTCTGGATTTTATTTGAATAATCACAGTGAACTTTTGCAAAAAATTGAGACACTAAATAAAGAAAGACAAAACGTAATACTTATTGGAGTAACTTATGCTTTATTAGACCTAATTGAATATGCGCAAGCTACTTCATTTCCGCTTTCAAAATTAGGAAGCAACCTCATCATCATGGAAACCGGTGGTATGAAAGGCAAACGTAAAGAAATGATTCGCGAAGAACTACATTCGATTCTATGCAACGGATTTGGCGTTTCAAAAATTCATTCTGAATATGGTATGACCGAATTACTATCGCAAGCCTATTCTCTTGGTGATGGAATTTTCGAATGTCCACCATGGATGCAAATATTAATTCGAGATACAGAAGATGCTTTAACTTATGTTTCCGAAGGAAAAACAGGTGGAATTAACGTGATTGATTTGGCCAACATCAATTCATGTTCGTTTATTGCTACGCAAGATTTGGGAAAAAAATATCCCAACCATTCTTTCGAAGTGTTGGGACGTTTTGATCATTCAGATATTCGTGGTTGTAACTTAATGGTTATTTAAGACTACATGTAGACTTGCACACTCCCCTTGTCAACCTGTCCCGAAACTTCGGGATTGTTTCAGGTTCTAAAAGATAAACGAGATGCTGAAACGAGTTCAGCATGACAGCATTGCGAGGAGATGCTGACTCAAGCGAAGCGAACAGGTGAAGCAAACGAGTTCAGCATGATAGAGAATATAATATAAACGCAACGTTTGTCAACCTGAACGCAACGTTTGTCAACCTGAACGCAACGTTTGTCAACCTGAACTCGTTTCAGGTTCTCAAGAGATGCTGACACGAACGGAGCGAACAGGCGAAGCAAATGAGATGCTGAAATGAATTAAGCATGACAATAATAAATAAGTTTATGCCAAAAAGAAGTTACCACAACTATTGGGTGTATATCCTAACTAATAAACCAAACGGCACGTTATACATAGGCGTTACAGGTGGAATAGATGATAGAATGGAGCGACACATCAAAGGTGAGGGTTCTAAATTTACAGCCAAATACAAATTGAAAAATTTAGTGTATTATGAAGAATTCCAATACATTGATGATGCTATTGCCAGAGAGAAACAATTAAAAAATTGGCACAGACAATGGAAAATTAATTTGATTGAAGAGCATAATCCTAACTGGGAGAATTTATGGAAAGGAGATGCTGAAACGAGTTCAGCATGACAATGAAAATTATAGATATCACTTGTCAACCTGAACTCGTTTCAGGTTCTACAAACAGCAAACGAGATGCTGAAACGAGTTCAGCATGACACAAAGAGTAGAGATGCTGACTCAAGCGAAGCGAACAGGCAAAGCAAACGAGTTCAGCATGACAGAGAAATAAAAAAATAATCGTCACTCGCTTTATTTACATGGGTTTGCAATGTTTTACTCAAAAAATAGATAAATCACAAACAAGTGATTATCAAATAATTAAAAACCTATATTGGATAACTGAAAATAATTAGCTTTGTTAAAAACATACTCCAATTGTGAATAAGTTTGCCTTTCATTTATCATTACAAATTTTAAACTTTGTAAAAGCAGTAAGGCACTCCTGGCAGTGTACTTAGCTAAAATATCTTGTTTCATTTAATTGTAAAATTTATGGCAATTAAATTCAAAGTTCTTCCTAAGAAGAACCCTCAGGACATTACAGCGCCTGAAAAGTTTTATGCAACTTCGATTGCAAATGGTGAAACCTCTTTAGAGTCGTTAGCCGAAATTATTTCCTATCAGTGTACGTTAACGGATACTGATTGTTATGCCGTGTTAAGAGCCTTAGAGCGCAATATGCTCTTAGAACTTAGCCAAGGTAGAATTGTAAAATTAGGTCATGTAGGCACTTTTCAAGTGAGTGTGAGTGCTACCGGACAAGACCTTGCAGAAGATGTTACGGCAACGGACATCAAGAAAAGTCGCATTTTGTTTCGTCCAGCTAAAAAGCTGAAACAAATGCTAGGTACGTTAAGTTACCAAAAAGCGAGCTAGTTACCCGCTTGTGAGATTAAATCTCTCTCGAAAGCCTCGAACGTTCCCGCGTTCGGGGCTTTTTTTTGCACAAAAAACACTTCTAATTCGACAAGTGCAGTTGAAAAACTCGACCTGACGAATTGAAAAACTCAACTTGACCAGTTGAAAAAAAGGGTTTAATGAATTAAAATTGAACGAAAAAGAAACAAAAAAGTACGTTTTTTATAAAAAAAGGCATAAAAAAAGCTCAAAAAAATGGAGCTAGTTACCCGTTTTTGAGCTAAATTCTATCGAAAGCCTCGAATAGTTCCCGCTATTCGTATCGAAATAATAGTGTAAATGTACAGTATTTTTATATAAAATATAAAAATTTTTTTTAATTTTTTTTAAATTGTACACTTACAAACCATAAGATTCCATTGGTTAACGTACTATTTTTTTGTAGGTTTGGAATTGTAAAAAATCCCATCAATAATGACACTTTCTCAATACATCGACAAAATAAATACGCTTTATAAAACAGGAAACGCTCGAGAACATTCCTATCGTGGTGATTTGCAAAACCTTATCATGGCAATTTTGCCCGATGTTTTGGTAACCAACGAACCCGCTCGAGTGGATTGCGGTGCGCCTGATTATGTATTGACTCGCAAAGACGTTCCTGTTGGTTACATTGAAGCGAAAGACATTGGAGTAGATTTAGGAAGCAAAACCCTAAAAGAACAATTTGACCGATACAAATCGGGATTATCGAATTTGATTTTTACTGATTATATGGATTTCCATTTTTACAAAGATGGAGAACTAACCACCAAAATTGCTATTGCTACCCTTCGACAAGCTCAGGATGGCAAATCGGTTGAAATTGTTCCACTATCAGAAAACTTTGAACAATTCACGCAACTTATAAAAAACTTTGCCGAAACCATTTCCCAAACCATTAAGTCGCCTACTAAATTGGCGCAAATGATGGCGGGTAAGGCTCGTTTAATGGCGGATATTATTGAAAAATCATTAAACCATGACGACCAAGAAGGCAAACGTTCACAACTTAAAGCACAAATGCTATCGTTTCAACAAATGTTGATTCACGACATTGACAATAAAGCGTTTTCGGATATTTATGCGCAAACCATTGCTTACGGAATGTTTGCGGCTCGATATCATGACCCTACTTTAAAAACATTTTCAAGAATGGAAGCCGCTGAATTGATCCCAAAATCAAATCCATTTCTTAGAAAATTATTTCAAGACATTGCGGGTTTTGATTTAGATCCCCGTTTAACTTGGATTGTTGACGAGTTAGTTAATATTTTCCTAGCTTCAGACGTGGCAACCATTATGAAAAACTTTGGTAAAAGCACCAAACAGGAAGACCCTGTGGTTCACTTTTACGAAACGTTTTTAGGGGAATACAATCCCGCTTTAAGAAAAGCTCGTGGAGTTTGGTACACCCCACAACCTGTGGTTAATTTTATAGTGCGTGCCGTGGATGATATTTTAAAAACCGAGTTTAATTTGCCAAACGGTTTAGCCGATACCAGCAAAACAAAAATTAAGAAAAAAGCCGTTACCCAAACGGGAACGGGTGCCAACTCAAAAATTAAAGAAGTTGCAACTGAAATTGAAGTTCACAAAGTACAAATACTAGACCCTGCCACAGGAACAGGAACTTTTCTTGCAGAAGTAGTAAAGCACATTCATAAAAAATTTGAAGGACAACAAGGTATTTGGAGCAAGTATGTAACCAATGACTTAATACCTCGTTTAAACGGCTTTGAGTTGTTAATGGCAAGTTATGCAATGGCGCATTTGAAAATGGACATGCTATTAACCGAAACAGGTTACAAACCCACAGACGACCAACGTTTTAAAATATTTTTAACCAACTCATTAGAAGAAGCACACCCCGATACCCAAACCCTATTTAGTAGTTGGTTAAGTGATGAAGCCGACCAAGCCAACGCCATAAAAAGAGATGCACCCGTAATGGTGGTAATTGGAAATCCGCCTTATAGTGGTGAAAGCGCCAACAAAGGAGAATGGATTATGAACCTTATGGAAGACTACAAAAAAGAAGTTGGAGGTAAAGAAAAATTAAAAGAACAAACATCAAAATGGATAAATGACGATTATGTGAAATTCATTCGTTTTGGACAACATTTTATAGATAAAAATGGAAGTGGAATATTAGCCTTTATTAACCCGCATGGTTTTTTAGATAATCCAACTTTTAGAGGAATGCGTTGGAATTTATTAAAAACGTATGATAAAATTTATACAATAGATTTACACGGAAATAGCAAGAAAAAAGAAACGGCACCCGATGGTTCTATAGACCAAAACGTGTTTGATATTATGCAGGGAGTTTCTGTAAATTTATTTATCAAAAATGGTAAGAAAAAAAATGAAGAATTTGCAAAAGTATACAGTTTTGATTTATATGGTAAAAGAGAATTTAAGTATAATTTTTTAAATAAAAACAGTATTAAAACCATTGAATTTAATTCAATTGAATTAAAATGCCCAAATTATTATTTTGTTAAGAAGGACACAAAACTACTAAATGAGTATGAAAAGAATTTTTTAATAAATGAATTATTCCCAATTAATGGAAATGGTATTACAACTGCACATGACTCATTTGTAATTAAAGAAAAATTCGAATTAGCTTTAAATTATTTTGAAGAATTTAGAAATTCTGAAAGAAATGAAGATCTACTTCACAAAAAGTTTGATGTAAAAAAGAAAAATGGGTGGAATATATTAGATGGATATGACAACATTAAAAAAGAAGAAAATATCTCTAAATATATAAAACCTATAAGTTACAGACCATTTGACAAAAAAGTGATTTTTTATGAAGATAAATTAGTTTGGAGAACAGTAAAAAAAATTATGAATAATTACATAGATAATATTAATATTGGTCTTTTAACAACAAAATCATTCAAAGATAATTCATTTAATCATATATTTATAACTGATACGATTTCTGAAGCAATTTTCTTATCAGGAACTACAGGTTCAAACGCTATGAATTTCCCTCTATATATCTACCAAAATAAAACCGTACAACAAAGCTTATTAAACGAAACTATTCGCACCCCTAATCTCAACATGGAAATTGTGAATGAGATAGCAAAAGGGTTGGGTTTACCGTTTGTAGCAGACCACAACTTTTGTCATGCTGTCCCGAACCTTCGGGATGTTTCAGCATCTCAAGAGACCCTGAAACAAGTTCAGGGTGACAAATCGGTTTTTACACCACTTGACATTTTAGATTATATCTATGCAGTGCTACATTCACCAACCTATCGAGAAACCTATAAAGAATTTTTAAAAATAGATTTTCCTAGAGTGCCTTATCCAAAAGACAAGGAAACGTTTTGGCAACTTGTGGAACTAGGTAGTGAGTTAAGACAAATACATTTGTTGGAAAGTTCAACTGTAGAAAAGTACATCACACAATATCCTGAAGATGGCGACAACATTGTAACAAAACCTGTTTACAAAAATGGAAACGTTTATATCAACGAAACGCAATATTTCACCAACGTTCCTGAAGTCGCTTGGAACTTTTACATTGGTGGCTACCAACCCGCTCAAAAATGGCTCAAAGACCGAAAAGACCGAGAACTAGGCTTTGAAGATATTTTGCATTATCAAAAGATAATTGTAGCGTTAAGTGAGACGGATAGGATAATGAAGGAAATTGATTTAATAGAAATAGTATAGATGCTGAAATAGATGCTGAAACGAGTTCAAGATGACAGGAAGAAATGAGATGCTGAATAAATTCAGCATGACAGGAAAAGTGAGATGCTGAAATGAATTCAGCATGACAAAGTCACAATAAAACACAAGACTTGTCAACCTGAACGCAACGCTTGTCAACCTGAACGAACGTCTTGTCAACCTGTCCCGAAACTTCGGGATTGTTTCAGGTTCTAAAAGATAAACGAGATGCTGAAATGAATTCAGCATGACACAAAGAGTAGAGATGCTGAAACGAGTTCAGCATGACACAGTGAAGTGAGATATTGAAATAAATTCAGCATGACAAAGTAACAATAAAACACAACGCTTGTCAACCTGAACTCGTTTCAGGTTCTACAAACAGCAAACGAGATGCTGAAACGAGTTCAGCATGACACAAAGAGTAGAGATGCTGAAATGAATTCAGCATGACACAGAATATAATATAAACACAACGCTTGTCAACCTGAACGCAACGCTTGTCAACCTGAACGCAACGCTTGTCAACCTGAACGCAACGCTTGTCAACCTGAACGCAACGCTTGTCAACCTGAACGCAACGCTTGTCAACCTGAACGCAACGCTTGTCAACCTGAACGCAACGTTTGTCAACCTGAACGCAACGTTTGTCAACCTGAACTTGTTTCAGGTTCTACATAGAATTACGATGATGAGATGCTGAAACGAGATGCTGAAACGAGTTCAGCATGACAGGAAGAAGTGAGATGCTGACTCGAGCGTAGCGAACAGGCGAAGCAAACGAGTTCAGCATGACAGAGAATATAATATAAACACAACGTTTGTCAACCTGAACACAACGTTTGTCAACCTGAACACAACGTTTGTCAACCTGAACACAACGTTTGTCAACCTGAACTTGTTTCAGGTTCTAAAAGATAAACGAGATGCTGAAATGAATTCAGCATGACACAAAGAGTAGAGATGCTGAAACGAGTTCAGCATGACACAGTGAAGTGAGATATTGAAATAAATTCAGCATGACAGAAAAAAATTCGGTTCCGAAACTTCGGAACCGAATAACAATACTATTTAACCTTAATCACGTAATAATTTTTCTTTCCTTTTTGCAATAACAAGAATTGATTGTTGATTAAATCATCTTTTGTAATGATTTTATCTTCACCCACTTTCTCCTTATTTAAAGAAATTGAGTTTTGTTTCAATTCTCTTCTTGCATCGCTATTTGAAGCTAAGAAATTAGTCTTTGCTGCTAAAGCGGCAATCATATCCAAACCTGTATTCAAATCTTCCATTGAAATTTCAGCTTGAGGAACGCCATCAAAAACTTCTAAAAACGTTTTCTCATCTAACTTTTTCAATTCATCCATAGACGGACTAAAGAACGCATTGGAAGCTGCAATGGCATTCTCTAAATCTTCTCTAGAATGAACCATAACTGTAATTTCTTCTGCCAAACGTTTTTGTAACGTTCTTAAATGAGGCGCTTCGTTATGTTCTGCAATTAATTTCCCAATCGTTTCTTTATCTAAGAACGTGAAAATCTTAATGTATTTTTCAGCATCAACATCAGATGTATTTAACCAGTATTGGTAAAATTTGTAAGGCGAAGTTCTTTCAGCATCTAACCAAATATTACCCCCTTCTGATTTTCCAAATTTCGTTCCATCTGCTTTTGTAATCAACGGACAAGTTAACGCATACGCTTTACCTGATTCAATTCTACGTACTAATTCGGTTCCTGTAGTAATATTTCCCCATTGATCACTTCCTCCCATTTGTAACGTACATTTTTTATCACGGTACAAATGTAAAAAGTCGTAACCTTGAACCAATTGGTACGTAAATTCAGTAAACGACATTCCTTCAGAAGTTTCTCCAGACAAACGCTTCTTAACTGAATCTTTCGCCATCATGTAGTTCACGGTAATGTGTTTTCCCACATCACGAATAAATCCTAAGAAAGAAAATTCTTTCATCCAATCGTAGTTGTTTACTAACTCCGCAGAATTAGCTTCCGCAGAAGTAAAATCTAAAAAGCGAGCCAATTGTGCTTTAATCGCTTCTTGATTGTGACGCAAAGTAGCTTCGTCTAATAAATTTCTTTCATTAGATTTCCCTGATGGATCACCAATCATTCCGGTTGCTCCACCCACTAAAGCTAATGGCTTGTGGCCACACAGTTGAAAATGTCTTAACAACATTACTCCTACTAAATGTCCTATATGCAATGAATCGGCGGTTGGATCAATACCCACATACGCCACACGCATCTGCTCCATCAAATGTTCTTCTGTGCCTGGCATTACGTCGTGGAGCATTCCTCTCCAAGTCACTTCTTCAATAAAATTTTTCATGATTCTTTAATAATTTGAGCAAAGATAGTTTTTAGTTTAAAAGTTTAAAAGTTTTATTCAAAATTCAATCCCGAAGTTTCGGGCAAATTCAAAATTCAAGGACAAATTCAACATCAAGGACAATGTTTTCGCTTCGCTCAAACAAAAGCCTACTGGGTAGAAGATTCCTCGTAAACTCGGAAAACCAAACAGAATCAGAAGAAACTGAAAACAGAAAAAGAACAACAGAGAACAGACAACGGATAACAGACAACATTAAAAAACATCTTCCAATTTCCAACTTTCAGCTTGCATCAAAAAATTATTATCTTTACAACATGATTTTAGTTACAGGAGCAACAGGATTAGTAGGTTCGCATTTGTTAGTGCAACTTCTTCAAGAAAATGAGGAAGTGAAAGCGCTTTTTCGTTCTGAAAAACAAATTGAAAAAGTAAAGAATGTTTTTGCTTTTTATCATCAAACTGCTCTTTTTGATAAAATCAATTGGGTTCAAGGTGATATTACAGATATTCCGTCTTTGGAAATTGTTTTTGAAAATGTTACGCACGTTTATCATTGTGCTGCTTTGATTTCGTTTGACCCAAATGATGAAGAAGTTTTAAGAAAAATCAATATCGAAGGAACGGCTAACATTGTAAATTGCTGTATAGATTTTGGTGTCAAAAAACTATGCCATGTAAGTTCAATTGCGGCTTTAGGAAGCCCAAAAGAACACGAATCTATAATTACTGAAGAAACCGAATGGAATCCAGAAGAATTACACAGTGATTACGCCATAACAAAATATGGTGCCGAAATGGAAGTTTGGCGAGGCCATCAGGAAGGTATAGAAGTCGTAATCGTGAATCCAGGCGTAATTTTTGGTTTCGGTTTCCCCAAAAAAGGTAGTGATGTAATTATTCAATCTGTTAAAAGAGGTTTGTCTTTTTACACCAAAGGAAATGTTGGAATCGTTTCTGTTTACGACGTTGCAAATGGTATGATTCAATTAATGAAAAGCAACAATAATGGGGAACGATTTATTCTTGTGGGAGAAAACATTGAAAACAAAAAACTACTTACCTATATTGCCAAACTTTCAAAAGTTAAAAGTCCGTCTATTGAAGCTAATAAAGCTATGATTTCAATTGCCTGGAGATTGGATTGGTTACTCTCTAAAATCTTAAAAAGAAAAAGAAAACTAACAAAAATCACAGCAGCTGCAGCAATTTCAAACAAGCAATTTGATGCTACTAAAATAAAGTCGGTATTACATTTTAACTTTCAAAAAAAGGAAGAATACCTTACTACTAATTTAGTGGAGCAGGATCCTTTTGTTTAGTTGCATTATCTGCATCTTTTAATAATTCTTCATTTTTAAGCTTTTCATTATCAAGCTTTTCAATTACTTTCTTATATATTTTTTTGTATTTACTTAAATCTGAAGCGTAATAGAGTTGGTTTTGGCTGAAAGTAGTACTATCTATTTTATATTTATCAAAGATATATTGATCTATTTCAATATTTGAATCGGCTAACTTGTACGTATAAGCACCCTCAGCTGCTTGAAGTATAGATAAATCATAAATAATATTAACCATAACTTCCTCTTCCAATAAATTTTCTGGCTTAGGTGTTGGGTTATTGGAACAGGAAATTAAAAAAACGGTTCCCAATATAAAAATTAAGTGCTTCATTATAAATTTCTTTCAAAAAGTAATCTTTGTCCAACTTTAACTTCTTTTACTTTTCCATTTTGAAAAACTAATTTTCCATTCACAAAAGTATGCGTTACTCTAGATTTAAAATTATATTCTTCAAAAGGCGACCAACCACATTTGTATAAGATGTTTTCTTTTTTAACATTCCATGGTAAATGCGGATTTACTATAGCTAAATCGGCATAATAACCTTCACGTATAAATCCTCTTTTTTCAATTTTGAAAATTTTAGCCGGATTATGGCACATTTTTTCAACGATTTTTTCAACCGAAATTTTACCTTGATGATGCGCTTCAAACATTGCAACAACCGCATGTTGAACTAATGGTCCTCCAGAAGGTGCTTTTGTGTACACTTGCATTTTTTCTTCTAAAGTGTGTGGCGCATGATCTGTTGCAATTACATCAATTCTATCATCTAATAATGCTTTCCATAAGCCATCTTTGTCTTCTTGAGATTTAACTGCAGGATTCCATTTGATTAAAGAACCTTTTGTTTTATAATCAGCATCCGTAAACCACAAATGATGAATACAAACTTCTGCTGTAATTTGTTTTTCCTCTAAAGGAATTTTATTGGTAAATAAATCTAATTCTTTAGCAGTTGAAATATGAAAAACATGAAGTCTAGCTCCAGTTTTTTTTGCTAATTCAATGATTCGTTCGGTAGATTTATAGCAAGCCTCAACACTTCGAATTTCAGGATGTTTCTCTACAGGAATATCATCACCATATATTTCTTTGTATTTCGCTAAATTATTTTTTACTATAGTTTCGTCTTCGCTATGAACTGCAATTAATAACTTTGTATTTGAGAATATTTTATCTAATGAAGCAGTACTGTCCACTAACATATCACCAGTTGAAGAGCCTAAAAAAAGTTTTAATCCTGCAACATTTCTAGGATTTGTTTTTAATATTTCTTCTAAATTATCATTAGTACCACCCATCATAAATGAGTAATTAGCATATGAAGTTTGAGAAGCAATTTGATATTTATCTTCTAAAAGTTCTTGAGTAACTGCATTTGGAACCGTATTAGGTTGTTCAATAAATGACGTTATTCCTCCAGCAACAGCAGCTCTACTTTCTGTTTCAATATTCCCTTTATGAGTAAGTCCTGGTTCTCTGAAATGCACTTGATCATCAATAGCTCCTGGCATTACATAACTTCCCTCTGCATCAATTATAACACAGTCAGATGATTTTGGACTAATTTTTTCAGCGATTTCTTTAATAAATTCATTTTCAATTAAAATATCACCTTCAACTATTTTTCCTTCGTTAACAATTTTTGCATTTCTAATTAAAAAACAACTCATTATAATCTATTTATTATTTTACGTAATCTCAACATTATTACTCCTACAACAGCTTCTCTGATAATTCCACCACTCATTTTAGATTGTCCTTTAGTTCTATCAGTAAAAATGATAGGCACTTCAACAATTTTGAAATTTTTTACGAAAGCTCTGTATTTCATTTCAATTTGAAAGGCATACCCAACAAATTTAATTTTATCCAAATTTATAGTTTCAAGTACATGTCTTTTATAGCATTTGAAACCTGCAGTTGCATCTGCAATTTTCATGCCTGTTATCATTCTTACATAAACAGAGGCAAAATAAGATAACAAAACTCGACTTAAAGGCCAGTTCACCACATTTACTCCGTTAGAATATCTAGATCCAATGGCTACATCTGCACCCTTTTCACAGGCTTCTAATAATTTTTCTAAATCATTTGGATTATGTGAAAAATCGGCATCCATTTCAAATATATAATCATATCCATGAGATAATGCCCATTTGAATCCTGCCACATAAGCTGTTCCTAATCCTGATTTTTTCTTGCGAACTTTTAAATGCAATTGAGAAGGGAATTCTTTTTGTAGTTCTTCTACCTTTGCTGTGGTTCCATCTGGTGAGTTATCATCAACAATTAATACATGAAATGGCGTAGCCAGTGCAAAAACTGCCTTAACAATAGCTTCTATATTCTCAATCTCATTAAATGTTGGAATAATAACAATACCTCTAGCCATAAAAAACTTGTAATTCTGTTGCAAAAATAAGGTATTTATTATTGACAATTCTTAATAATTTTATAATAATAATTGTGATGGTATTTTTTGTAATTTAGCGCTCGTATGTTAGCAATTCAATTACACGACAGGATTATCGAAAGTAAAGACTGGGCAACCTTATTATTTGTTGTCTGTTTGGGTATTATTGCGATAAATAAAAGTATTTCTTCGGTTCGCTTTAATGAATTTGTTCGTTTGGCTTATTCAGACAAATACACTAAAATTTATCGCGACAGTAGTAATCTTATGAGCGGATTTACTATCTCTATGTTTGTTTTGCAACTGCTATCGTTTTCTTTTTTTACCTTATTGGTTTTAAATCAATTTAACAAAGCTGTAAAAACAGATTTAATAGTCTATATTCAAATTTTTACTTTTTTAAGCGTTTTTATTCTCTCTAAATTCTTAATTGAAAAAATTATTGCAACAGCTTTTAAAATTGAAGAATTTAATGAGCAATTTAATTTATTAAAAGTTCACTATAGAGCTTATTTTGGATTCCTTTTATTACCAATTAATATTATTTTATTTTATAATTCTTTTGAATCGTATTGGTTATTTTGGACGATTTTAATCACCTTAATCACCATAAACATCACTACTTACTTGGTTGCATTGAAATTATATCAAAATTTACTATTACGTAAAATATTTTATTTTATTTTATATCTTTGCACCCTTGAAATAGCACCTTACTATTTTATTTATAATTGGTTTACAAAAAATTAGAGAGAAATATGTCAAATTTGAAAGTGAAAACAATATTAGTTTCACAACCAGAGCCTAAAGTAGAAAATTCTCCATATTTTGAGCTTCAAAATAAGCTAAAGGTTAAAGTTGATTTTAGACCCTTCATCCATGTAGAAGGTGTGCCTGCAAAAGAAATACGAGCTCAAAAAATTGATTTAAACAATTATACTGCCATTATATTAACAAGCCGCAACTCTGTTGACCATTTTTTTAGAGTTGCAGAAGAAATGCGTTATAAAATCCCTGAAGATTTAAAATATTTTTGTCAGTCTGAAGCTGTAGCTTTCTACTTGCAACGTTATGTTGTTTACAGAAAAAGAAAAATATATGTAGGCCAAAAAGATTTTGCTGACATGTCGTCTTTAATTAAAAAATACAAAGATGAGAAGTTCTTATTACCTTCATCTGATCAATTAAATGCAGATATTCCGCAAACATTAGATGGTCTTAAAGTGAATTGGACTCAAGGAACTTTTTATAGAACTGTAATGAGTGATTTATCTGACTTAAAGGATGTATATTATGATATTTTAGCCTTTTTTAGTCCAACAGGAATCAAATCATTATTTAAGAATTTCCCAGATTTCAAACAAAATAACACCCGTATAGCTGTTTTTGGAAACACAACGCAAAAAGAAGCTTTAGATCACGGATTACGTGTAGACATTATGGCACCAAGTCCTGGAACACCTTCTATGACAGGAGCATTAGAAAAATATGTTGCTGAAGTAAACAAAGGAAAATAATTATATTTCAACATAGTAAAACCCCAAATTCGAAAGAGTTTGGGGTTTTTTAGTGGTATTTATAATAAAAAAAGTCCCGAAATTTTCGGGACTTCTATGTAAACCTGATATAATTAACTACAATTGAGGTCCGGCAGCCACTAATGACTTACCTTCTTCATTGTCTGTATATTGAACAAAGTTTTTGATAAATCTTGATGCTAAATCTTCTGCTTTAGTATTCCATTCAGAAGCATCTGCATAAGTATTTCTAGGATCTAAAATGTTAGTATCTACATTTGGTAAAGCTGTAGGAACCGTAAAATTAAAAACTGGAACTGTTTTAGTATCTGCTTTCTCGATAGAACCATCTAAAATTGCATCGATAATTGCTCTTGTATCTTTAATTGAAATACGTTTTCCTGTTCCATTCCAACCTGTATTAACCATGTAAGCAGTCGCATTGTGTTGCTCCATTTTCTTAACTAATTCCTCACCATATTTTGTTGGATGCAATGATAAGAATGCTTTTCCGAAACAAGCTGAAAATGTTGGTTCTGGTTGTGTTACTCCTCTTTCAGTTCCTGCTAATTTAGCAGTAAATCCAGATAAGAAGTAGTATTTAGTTTGCTCTGGAGTTAATTTAGAAACGGGAGGCATTACTCCGAATGCATCAGCCGTTAAGAAAATAACTTTAGTAGCATGACCTGCTTTAGAAACCGGTCTTACAATATTTTCAATATGGTTAATTGGATAAGAAACACGCGTATTTTGTGTAACTGAGCCATCTTTAAAATCAATTTTTCCGTTAGCATCAACAGTTACGTTTTCTAATAATGCGTCTTTTTTAATTGCTCCAAAGATATCTGGTTCGTTTTCCTTACTTAAATCGATTGTTTTTGCATAACAACCACCTTCAAAGTTGAAAACACCATCATTATCCCATCCGTGCTCATCGTCTCCGATTAATTCACGTTTTGGATCTGTTGATAAAGTAGTTTTTCCTGTTCCTGATAATCCGAAGAAAACAGCAACATCGCCATCTTTTCCTTTGTTAGCTGAACAGTGCATAGAAGCGATTCCTTGTAATGGCAAGTAATAGTTCATCATTGAGAACAATCCCTTTTTCATTTCTCCACCGTACCAAGTTCCACCAATTAATTGAATTTTCTCAGTTAAATTAAAAGCTACATAAACTTCTGAATTTAATCCGTGAGCTGCATAATCTTTGAAACTTGTTTTTGAACCATTCATAACAACGAAATCTGGCTCACCAAAATTTTCTAATTCTGCTTCCGTAGGACGGATAAACATATTTTTTACAAAGTGCGCTTGCCATGCCACTTCCATGATAAAACGAACTTTTAATCTAGTATTTTCGTTTGCTCCACAAAAAGCGTCAACAACGTATAATTTTTTATTTGATAATTGCTTTACTGTAGTTTCTTTTAAAGCATTCCAAGTGTTTTGTGAAATTGGTTTGTTATCGTTAGCTGCTTTGTCAGAATTCCACCAAATTGTATTTTCTGTTACGCTATCTTTAACAATATATTTATCTTTTGGAGAACGACCTGTAAACTCTCCAGTCATTACATTTACAGCCCCAAGTTCTGATAATTGACCTCTTTCAAATCCTTCTAAAGCTGGATTTAATTCTTCATTATATAAATAATCGTATGAAGGATTGTATATGATTTCTGATACATTAACGATTCCGTACTTTTCTAACGAAATCGATTTCGTAATTTGAGCATTTGTATCCATAAAAATTGGTTATGTTGTGTTTTAAATAAAGTGCAAAATTATAAATTATATTTGAGATAGCATTTTAATTTATTGTTTTTTACTTAAAATAGCATAAAAAAAGTAGCACCAAGCTAATATTAAGAGCAAACCACCAATTGGTGTAATAGGTCCTAAAAATTTAGTCTTCAAATTTGTAATTCCATTTGTCGCAAGCAAATAAATTGATCCCGAAAAAAACAAAACCCCGGTTATTGTTAAATAAAATATTATCATTCGTTCTTTTTCTCCTAAAAAAGCAAAGGAACCAATAAACAACAAAAACAAAGCATGATACATTTGGTAACGCACCCCCACTTCAAATGTTGTTAATTGTTCCACCGATAATACTTTTTTTAATCCGTGTGCCCCAAATGCACCTAAAACTATGGCTGTTATCCCTAAAACAGCAGCCACTAAGAGTATTTTCTTATCCATTATTATTAATTTGAGACCAAAGATAGCAAAACTTTTTATGTTAAATTATGACATAAATCAAGAATTAATTTTTATAAATATAACATTTTACTATCTTCGTGTGATATTTGACAACACTTCAAAAAATGAGACAAGTTTTAGTAATTGGAGCCGGCAGATCTGCTTCATCACTTATAAAATACTTACTAGAAAATTCTGAAAAAGAAAATCTTCATATTACTATTGGTGATTTATCTAAAGAATTAGCCCAACAAAAAACAAAAAATCATAAAAATGCTACTGCAATTGAATTTGATATTTTTAATGAAAATCAAAGAAAGGCAGAAATTAGCAAAGCAGACATTGTTGTTTCAATGTTACCTGCTCATTTACATATTGAAATTGCTAAAGATTGTATCACCTATAAAAAGCACATGGTAACGGCTTCTTATATTAGTCAAGCGATGCAAGAATTAGATACGGAAGCCAAAGAAAATGGCTTAATCTTTATGAATGAAATTGGGCTTGATCCCGGAATCGATCACATGAGCGCCATGAAGGTGTTAGACGAAATTAGAGAAAAAGGTGGCGATGTTATTTTATTTGAATCGTTTTGCGGTGGATTAGTAGCCCCTGAAAGCGATACAAATTTATGGAACTATAAATTTACTTGGAACCCAAGAAATGTTGTATTAGCAGGACAAGGAGGCGCAGCTAAGTTCATTCAAGAAGGCACTTATAAATACATTCCTTACTCAAAATTGTTTAGAAGAACTGAATTTTTAGAAGTGGAAGGATACGGAAGATTTGAAGCTTATGCCAACCGAGATTCTTTAAAATATAGAAGTGTATATGGATTAGATAACGCTTTAACTTGTTATCGCGGAACCATCAGAAGAGTTGGTTATTCAAGAGCTTGGGATATCTTAGTACAACTAGGGATGACTGATGACTCTTATACGATTGACAATTCTGAACACATGACATATCGTGAATTTACAAATTCCTTTTTACCATATCATCCAACTGATACCGTTGAAATTAAATTACGTGCTTTACAAAAAATTGACCAAGACGATATTATTTGGGATAAATTAGTTGAAATTGATTTGTTTAACCCAAATAAAAAAGTAGGATTAGTAAAGGCAACTCCCGCACAAATTCTAGAAAAAATCTTGTCGGAAAAATGGGCCTTAGAACCTAATGATAAAGACATGATTGTGATGTATCATAAATTTGGATATGAATTAAACGGAGAGAAAAAACAAATTGATGCTACTATGGTTTGCATAGGGGATGATCAAACCTATACTGCTATGGCAAAAACAGTGGGACTACCAGTTGCTATTGCTACGTTGAAAATTTTAAATAAGGAAATTACAACCCCTGGAGTTCAATTGCCTATTTCAAAAGAAGTTTACAACCCTATTTTAAAAGAATTAGAAGATTATGGGGTGATTTTTAAAGAAACTGAAGTTCCTTATTTAGGATACAATCCACTAAATATAAAGAATTAAGTAATATTAATTCAAAAACAAAAAATCCGAAATCGTAATTGGTTTCGGATTTTTTTATTTTGTTTGAATAAATTGATATCATCCCTACGGGATTTTTTATCATTACTCAGTTTTGATTTACCGATATAACGCACCTAACGGCGCTTTGAATGCCAATTCAAAATTACAATTATTTTTCATGAATAAACATTTTCTTACTAGTTCCGTAGGAACGAAATATCGGTAACTTAATAAAAACTCTGTTAGAAAAGTCCCATAGGGACGATATAAAAAACAACTAAAGAGATAATTCTAAATCAAATTTGTATTTTTACTTTCAAATTTACACCATATGAAAATAAATCACTTACAAATTGAAATTGATGGAATCGATAAAGAAATTCTTCGCGATTTAATGGAAGATGCACGAAAACCTATTTTACAGATTGCAAATAAAATTGGGATTTCTGGAGCAGCAATTCATCAACGACTAAGAAAATTAGAACAAGCAGGTGTAATTTCAGGTTCAAAATTTATTGTGGACACAAAAGTTTTGGGTTACAGCACCATGGCTTATATTGGAATATATCTAGAAAAAGCATCGAGTAATCCAGAAGTTGTAAAAGAATTGAAGAAAATTCCAGAAGTTTTAGAATGTCATTACACAACTGGAAATTGGAGTATATTAATCAAAATTATTTGTCGAGATAACGAACATTTGATGCAATTACTCAACAAGAAAATCCAACCTATTGATGGGGTTTCTAGAACAGAAACCTACATTTCATTGGAACAGCAAATTGAGAGACAAATTCAGTTGTAAAAAACAAATTCAAAAATCAAGAACAAATAAAAACCCAAACTCTAAACGAATTTGGGTTTAAAAATATAATCTTATTAATTACTCTCTCGAACCTAAAATCTGGAAAGCCCAATACAACAAAGAGGCTAAAGCTCCTAAAGCCGCTACCACATAAGTTCTTGCAGCCCATTTTAAAGAATCTTCGGCACCGGCATACTCTTGTTGGCTCACCATATTTTTATTTTTCAACCAAGCTAAAGCTCTATTACTGGCATCATACTCAACTGGTAAAGTAATAAAACTAAAAGACGTTGCAATTGCCATTAATACCAATCCTAAAACTGCAACATAAAAACCAATAGGCGATTTTGAAGCCAAACCTAAAACCAAACCACCCATAATTAACCATTGCGACATACTTGACGAAATGTTTACCACCGGTACCATTTTAGAACGCATCGTTAACCAACTATACGCTTGTGCATGTTGAACAGCATGTCCAACTTCGTGAGCCGCCACTGCAGCAGCAGCAGCATTTCTTTGATTATAAACTGCTTCTGACAAGTTAACGGTTTTATCCATTGGATTGTAGTGATCTGTTAATCTTCCTGGTGTTGAAATTACTTTTACGTCAAAAATTCCGTGATCGTGAAGCATTTTTTCAGCAATTTCTGCTCCACTCATTCCATTGCGCAAAGAAACTTTTGAATAGAATTCAAATTTACTCTTCAAACGAGAACTAACTATCCAACTTACAAGAGCAATAGCTCCAATTAAAATATAATATCCGTACATAATTTTTCTTTTTAGTTTTATAAACTAATTACAAACTTCACGCCAAATTATCTCAAATGACAAGTTGACATTTTTTTATTTATTATACGTAAAAAATGAAAAATGTTACAAAAACGAATAGAAAAAACCGCAGATTCGCAGATTTCAAATTAATCTGCGAATCTGCGGTTTAATATTATACACCTAGTTTGTCACTCTGAAAGAGTTTCTACAAAGTTTGCGCTAGACTTTTTCGTAATGACAAAAATGTGCTGAAATTACCCCACCAAATTAATAATCTTTCCTGGAACGATAATCACTTTATTTGGTGTTCTTCCTTGTAATTGATTTTGCGTTCTTTCATCTGCCATTACGATTTCTTCGATTTGAGCTGCCGTTAAATCTAAAGGCAATTTAATTGTGAAACGCATTTTTCCATTGAACGAAACTGGATACTCTTTTTCAGATTCTACCAAATATTTGGCTTCAAATTTAGGAAAAGCAACTGTTGCTACAGAACCTTCATAACCTAAAGCACTCCATAATTCCTCCGCGATATGAGGTGCATACGGAGAAACTAAAATAGCTAATGGTTCTAAAATCGCACGGTGATGACATTTTTGTTGAGCCAACTCATTCACGCAAATCATAAATTGCGAAACCGAAGTATTGAAAGAGAAATTCTCAATATCTTCTGTTACTTTTTTGATGGTTTTATGTAGCGATTTATACATATCGGCTGTTGGTTCATCATTGGTAATATTTAAACCGTTATCATCAAAATACAAACGCCATAATTTTTTCAAGAAACCGTAAACTCCAGTAATTCCAGCGGTATTCCAAGGTTTTGCTTGCTCTAATGGTCCTAAAAACATTTCGTATAAACGTAATGTGTCCGCTCCGTATTCTTCACAAATATCATCTGGATTAACTACATTGTATTTTGATTTTGACATTTTTTCAACTTCGCGACCAACAATGTATTTTCCGTTTTCTTCTAATATAAATTCTGCATCAGCAAAATCAGAACGCCAATTTTTAAATGCTTCAATATCAAGTTCATCAGATGAATTTACTAAATTTACATCAGTATGGATTGGATTAAATAAAAAATCGAAATCTATAGTGACTTTAATCGCAATATCTTTAGAAAGAGATCTTAATTTAATTCCAAATTTTTCTATTCTCAATATTTCATCTTCAGATAAATCATGATTTATTGAGTTAAGTTCATGATCAATTACATTAAAATCAACTTTATCCTCAATCACATCAAGTTCTAGAGCACGAACACCTAAATTTTCTAAAAATTGATAAGTGTTTTTCGAAATAAATAAATTATTTAAATTAATATTTCCAATTGCAGAGGCATTAATTCTTGCTGGATTAAGTCTATACGCAAAAGCACTCATTCCCAAAATCATTCCCTGATTAATCAGTTTTTTGAATGGTTCTTCTGTTGGCGCAACACCCCTATCTTTTAAGAATTTGTTCCAAAAACGAGAGTACAACAAATGACCCGTTGCATGCTCACTTCCTCCAATATATAAATCTACATTTTCCCAATATTTTAATGCTTCTTCGCTAGCAAAATCATTTTCATTTTTTGCATCCATATAACGCATCCAATACCAAGACGAACCTGCCCAACCTGGCATGGTGTTTAATTCTAATGGAAATACCGTTTGGTTCTCGACTCCGCTCGAATTGACAAGTAAGTCGTTAGAAACCACTTTATTATTTACAGTGTCCCAAGCCCACACCGTTGCGTTCCCTAATGGCGGTTGGCCATCTTCAGTTGGTAAGTATTTTTCTACTTCTGGCAAAACAATTGGTAAGTGTTTTTTGTCAATCATCTGTGGTAAACCATTCACATAATATACTGGAAAAGGTTCACCCCAATAGCGTTGGCGAGAGAAAACCGCATCACGTAAACGGTAATTTACTTTTGCTTTTCCTGCTCCTATTTTTTCTAACTCTTCGATAACTTTTTTCGTTCCGGTTTTGTAATCCAATCCGTTTAAGAAATCAGAATTTACTAATTCGAAACCACCTTTTTCTCCGTAAGCCGCTTCTGAAATATCTTGGTTGAAAATATTTTTAATTTCTGGCATTCCGTGTGTTCCTTTGAAGAAATTCGCGAAAGCATAATCACGCTCATCGCCACATGGAACCGCCATAACCGCACCAGTTCCGTAACCCGCTAATACGTAATCGCCAATCCAAACCGGAATTGGTTCTTTAGTAAATGGATGTTCGGCATACGCTCCAGTAAAAACTCCTGAAATGGTTTTAACATCAGCCATTCTTTCACGTTCTGAACGTTTTGCAGTTGCTTCAATATACGCTTCAACTGCTGCTTTTTGTTCTGGAGTGGTGATTTGTGCAACCAATTCATGCTCTGGCGCTAACGTCATAAACGTAACACCAAAAATCGTATCAGGACGCGTTGTGAAAACATCAATAACCGCATCGTGATTTTTTACATTGAAAGTCACAGCAGCACCAACTGATTTTCCAATCCAATTTCTTTGTGATTCTTTGATGGATTCACTCCAATCGATAGTGTCTAAACCTTGTAACAAACGCTCAGCATAAGCTGAAATTCGCATCGACCATTGGGTCATTTTTTTACGAATAACAGGATGTCCACCACGTTCTGAAACACCGTTTACGATTTCGTCATTCGCTAAAACTGTCCCTAAAGCCGGACACCAGTTTACTTCAGTCTCGGCTAAATAAGTTAATCTATATTGCAATAGTATTTTTTGTTGTTCTTCTGAAGAAAATGCATTCCATTCAGCAGCTGAAAATGGTGCGATGTTATCATCACAAACGGCATTTACATTCGCGTTTCCATTCTTTTCAAATTCTTGAATTAACGTACAAATGCTTTCTGCTTTATCGGTAGTTTTATTGTACCAAGATTCGAATAATTGAATGAAAATCCACTGTGTATGCTTGTAATAATCTGGATTTGAAGTACGTACTTCTCTACTCCAATCAAACGAAAACCCGATTTTATCTAATTGCTCACGGTAACGCGCAATGTTTTCACGAGTGGTTTTTTCTGGATGTTGCCCGGTTTGAATAGCATATTGTTCTGCTGGTAAACCAAACGAATCGTATCCTTGTGGATGCAATACATTAAAACCTTGATGTCTTTTATAACGCGCCACAATATCAGAAGCAATATATCCTAGCGGATGCCCCACGTGCAATCCTGCTCCAGAAGGATAAGGAAACATATCTAATACATAGTATTTTGGCTTTTCTGAATTATTTGATGCAGCAAAAGTTTGGTTTTCTGCCCAATATTGTTGCCACTTGGCTTCGATTTCGTTATGGAAGTACTTCATATTTTAATTTTCAGTCTCAGTTTTCAGTCTCAGTTTTCAGTCTCAATTAAAACAACTGATGACTGCGATTGTGACTGACCACTATTTTTTTCGGTGCAAAAATACATTTTATAATACTAAAGTTAAAACTTTGTTGTTATATTCTGTGTAAACAAAATTTCTTTACTATTTTTACAGCTTAAATAGAATTATATGGCATCCTCTTTTGAAAATTACAACAAACGACGTTTAATATCATCCTACTTTTCTGTGGTATTGAGTATCTTTTTAGTATTGTTCCTATTGGGAGCTTTGGGTCTTTTTGTAATTAATTCAAAAAAAATCACGAACGATTTTAAAGAAAATATTCCAATGACTGTTTTCTTTCATAACGATGCTAATGATTCAATTATTGATGCTTTTGATACTGAATTGAAAAATGAAATCTTTATTAAGGAGTATGCATTTGTTCACAAAGACAGCGCAGCAAAAAATAATGTGGATATTGTAGGTAAAGATTTCATGGAATTCTTAGGATTTAATCCATTACAAAACTCATTTGATATTTACTTAAAAGGTGATTATGTTACTGCAGATAGTATTAAAAAAATTGAGCGAAACATTAGAAAAAATGAAATGGTTTCTGAAATTATTTATGATAAAGAATTAGTTGACATGGTTAATGAAAATGTAACTAAAATCACCTATTGGATTCTGATAATTAGTGGGATTTTAACCATTGTAGCAATGCTTCTAATAAATAGTTCTATGAGATTATCTATTTATTCGCATCGATTTACCATTAAAACAATGCAAATGGTAGGAGCAACAAAATCTTTTATTAGAAAACCTTTTATTTGGAGAAGCATTAAGCTTGGATTAATTGGTTCAGGATTAGCGATTGTTGGAGTAATATCTTTAGCCGTTTACGTAGATGGTTTATTTCCAAGTTTAGGAATTATTAAAGATTATGTTTCATTAGGAATTGTTGTTGCTGGTATCTTTGTGATAGGAATAATTATTACATGGATCAGTACATTTTTTGCCACACAACGTTTTTTAAATTTAAAAACCGACGATCTTTATTAATTTAAAGATATGATTACCCCTTTAAGATTTTAGAATTAAATAGAAAAATATGAACAACGAAAACAACAAACCTGAATTTCTTTTTGACAAAGTAAATTATAAAATTCTTATTGTAGGACTAGCTGTAATTGCTCTTGGATTTATCTTAATGAGTGGTGGCGGAAGCGAAGATCCAAATGTTTTTAATGGGGATGAATTGTTTAGTTTTAGAAGAATTCGTTTAGCACCAACGGTAGTTTTAATTGGATTCGGAATTACAATTTATTCCATTTTAAAAAATCCGAAGAAGTAACACTTTATGGATATTTTACAAGCTATAATTCTTGCCATCATAGAAGGGATAACTGAGTTTCTTCCTGTGTCTTCAACAGGACACATGATAATTGCTTCTTCTTTTTTTGGAATTGCACAAGACGATTTTACTAAACTTTTTACAATTGTAATTCAACTAGGAACTATTCTTTCAGTTGTTGTCTTATACTTTAAACGTTTTTTTCAGACATTAGACTTTTATTTCAAATTGTTTGTTGCCTTTATTCCAGCGGTTATTTTTGGACTATTGTTAAGTGACTTCATAGATGATCTTCTAGAAAATCCTATTACCGTAGCTATTTCATTAATTATTGGTGGATTTTTATTATTAAAAGTAGACGATTGGTTTGGTAATTCAAATGAAACTGACATTTCATATTTAACCGCATTAAAAATTGGTTTATTTCAATGTTTAGCCATGATTCCTGGAGTTTCAAGAAGTGGTGCTAGCATTGTGGGCGGTATGACACAAAAGCTTTCAAGAACAACTGCTGCTGAGTTTTCATTTTTCTTAGCGATACCCACTATGTTAGGAGCAACTTTGAAAAAATCATACGATTATCATAAAGCTGGTTTTGAATTAACAAATGATCAAATAAATTTACTAATAATTGGAAATGTAGTAGGTTTTATTGTAGCCATGATTGCAATTAAATCGTTTATTGGATTCTTGCAAAAACACGGGTTTAAAATCTTTGGCTATTACCGAATAATTGCTGGAGCAGCCATTCTTTTTATTCATTTTTTCATCCAAAAATTGACGATAATTTAATGAATGCTGAAGATTTTTTATCTGGAAAAATACTCTTGATTGACAAACCTTTAACTTGGTCGTCTTTTCAAGCGGTGAATAAATTAAAATACATTTTAAAACGCAAATACGATTTACCAAAGAAGTTTAAAATTGGTCACGCTGGAACTTTAGACCCTTTAGCATCGGGATTATTGATAATTTGTACAGGAAAGTTCACCAAAAAAATCACTGAAATTCAGGCACAAGAAAAAGAATACACAGGAACTATTTTGGTAGGAGCCACTACTCCATCTTACGATTTAGAAACCGAAATTGACGCTACTTTTCCAACAGAACATATTACCGAAGAACTAATTTTGGAAACTACAAAACAGTTTTTAGGTGAAATTGACCAAAAACCACCTGTTTTTTCTGCCATTAAAAAAGATGGAAAACGTTTGTACGAACATGCTCGTGCTGGTGAAGAAGTTGAAATTCAATCTAGAAAAACTACTATTTACGAATTTGAAATCACAAGAATTCAATTACCAGAAATCGATTTTAGAGTCAAATGCAGTAAAGGAACTTACATTCGTTCGTTAGCTTACGACTTTGGTTTAGCATTACAATCAGGCGGACATTTGACGGCGCTTCGAAGAACAAAAATTGGAGATTATTCGGTTGAAAATGCGATTTCACCTGAGGATTTTGAAAAAGAAATAAAAAATGAAATTCAATAAAATTTTACTATCTCTTTTTTTTCTTTGCAATATATCATTCGCCCAAGTTGAAATTACAGTAAATGATTCAGACGATATTCCAACAAAGAAAAAAATAACTTTTACGCAATTTGAAATTTCAGTTCCTTTACAAGGAAATAAAAATCGTGGTGAAGTATTTCCAAATGGAAGTACTAATGATAGTTGGTTTGTACCAGATGGTGTAAACAGTAATTTTGGGTATGGTATTCATTTTAACCAATGGCTAGGAATTACTGCAAACTCAGGTATTGGAATGAAACTTTCTGAAAAATTAGTAGTTGCTCCAGTTTTTTCCAACCTACGAATTATGCCAAAAGTAGGAGAAGAAACCCGATTTGGAATTGATCTTGGACTAGGACACACTTTCGCAATTGGAAGAGGCGACTTATCTGGAACTTTTAAAAGAGTGAAATTAAATTTAGAAGCTTCCGAACTTCAAATTTTCCTTGAAGTTGTTTCATATGGTATTCGTTTAAACGAAAATAATCAAGGAAGTATTAGTCTTGGAATTGCTTTAGTATCTTTTTAAAATGAAAAAATCAATAATTTTATTTCTTATAACTTCTCTTTTTAGTTTCTCCCAAAACATAAAACTAAAAACCGGCGATTTATTATTTCAGTCGATGAATTGCGGACCACTTTGCGACGCCATTAACGAAGTTACCGAAGGTTATCAAGGGAAAGATTTTAGTCATTTAGGAATGGTGTATATTAATAACGATTCTATTTTCGTAATTGAAGCCGCAGGAAAAGCAGTAAAAGTAACGCCATTCGAAACCTTCAAAACCTACACAAACAATGAAATGTATGTAGGAAGATTAAAAAGAAAATACCGAAAATATATCCCAGAAGCTATTACATTTTCTTTGCAACAAGTTGGTGTTCCTTATGACGATGAATATCTATATGATAATGGGAAATATTACTGCTCAGAGTTAATTTATGATGCCTTTTTATTTGCTTATAAAAAACCATTATTTAATTTATATCCGATGACTTTTAAATCGCCAAAATCAAATGAGTTTTTTGAAGTTTGGGCAGACTATTACGAGAAATTAAAAATGGAAATCCCAGAAGGTCAACTAGGTTGCAACCCTGGTGGAATTTCCATTTCTGATAAGTTGAATATTATTGGTACAATTGAATGATTTTTGTTTCAGAAAGTCTCTCAAAGTTAAACACAAAGTTTCACAACGTTTTATAAAATCTGTTTAAATCTGCGTTGTAAAAACATCCGCGTCACCCGCGTTCCATTTTTTAACTCAAAACTTGTTCATGCATTTCCACAATTTCGTTCTGAATCGAAATTCCTTTATCGTGTAAATACCATTTTTGCAATTCAATTTTAGCAGTTTCATCAACAATACCATGAGTTGCTTTGTAATCTAATATCAACTGTTTTGCTCCAGCTGGTCTTGGTCCCCAATCGGCAACAACTTCTAAAGTAGTAGCATCTAAAACAATTAATTTTGGAATAGCCTTACCGCCATTAGTTAAAAAATGTTGCATTAAAGCATCGTTATCATCACGCAAAGCAATTTTTAATTCAATTTTATCTGAAACTTCTGCCATTTTATGTATCACAGGTACAATTTGAGCCGCATCTCCACACCAACCTTCGCTTAAAACCAACCATATATAGTTAGTATCAAAATTTTTTAATTTTTTGATTACTTCATCAGATAGTTGAATTGTTTTATCTAAACGATTCATTCTCGTTTCGTTTAATTCAGAATATTTCAATAAATCTGCTGTTTGTGTATGTCCAGTAGACTTCCCTTCAGCGATTAAACCTGTTACTTTTTTTCTGTAATCAGCGTAAGAAAAACTATTTTCTATAGCTTGTTTAATTGTATTTATCATCTCCTTAACTTTTTATGACAAATTTAATTCTAATTTTGACAATAAAATGTAAGAAATGTTACATATGAATAAAAATTCAAAATCTATCGGGATAGTATTATCAGGTGGTGGTTCTAAAGGCATTGCTCATGCTGGCGCTTTGCAATTTTTAACAGAGCAAGGCATCCAACCTTCTTGTATTGCAGGAACAAGTGCAGGCGCAATCGTTGGTGGATTATTTGCTTTTGGAAAATCTCCAGCAGAAATTTTAGAATTCTTCAAGTCGATTTACTTTTTTCATTGGAAACATTTTACCTTCAAAAAAGCAGGATTAATTGATTCAGAATCCTTCAAAAGTTATTTTTCTGAAATTTTAGGCGCAATTACAATTGAAGAATTAAGAATCCCAGCTTATATTACGGCAACAGATTTAGTTAAAGGAAAACTTAAAATTTTTAATCCAGAAACTAAACTTATTGATGCCATTTTAGCTTCTTCCTCTTTTCCGGGAATGTTATCACCTTATGAAATTAACAAGGAACTATATAGTGATGGTGGTATTTTGAATCACTTCCCAACTGATATTTTACAAGGAAGATGCGATTATTTGATTGGAGTTTATGTTAGTCCTATTCAAAATATCGAATCCAAAGATTTAAAATCAATTAAATCTGTTACGAGTAGAGCCTTTGATTTGTTATATGCTAATTATAATTATCAGAAATTCAACAATTGTGATTGGGTTATAGAGCCTAAAGAATTAGCAAATTTTAGCACATTTGAAACAAGTAAATCAAAAATGGACACTATTTTTGAAATAGGTTACAACGAAGCAAAAAAATCATTTCAGAAATTAAATTTATAATTGTTCTAACATTTTTTTTAGAAAAAATCGATTTAACTATATTTGCACCAAAATAATACAACACAATGAAGTATAAAAGAATTCTTCTAAAATTAAGTGGCGAAGCCTTAATGGGCGAGAGACAATATGGAATTGACCCGAAACGCTTAGCAGAATATGCTCAAGAAATCAAAGAAATTCACGATAAAGGTATAGAAATTGCTATTGTTATAGGCGGAGGAAATATTTTTAGAGGTGTTGCTGGAGCTAGCAATGGAATGGATAGAGTGCAAGGCGATTATATGGGAATGTTAGCCACAGTTATTAACGGTATGGCATTACAAGGTGCTTTAGAAGAAGCGGGAATGCAAACGCGTTTACAAACCGCTTTAAAAATTGAAGCTATCGCAGAACCTTATATCAAAAGAAGAGCAACACGCCATTTAGAAAAAGGAAGAATTGTTATTTTTGGAGCAGGAACTGGAAATCCATACTTTACAACAGATACAGCAGCAGTTTTAAGAGGAATTGAAGTAGGTGCTGATGTAATTTTAAAAGGAACGCGTGTAGATGGTGTTTATAACGCTGATCCAGAGAAAAATCCTGATGCAATAAAATTTGATTATATTTCTTTTGAAGAAGTATTAGCAAAAGGATTAAATGTAATGGACACAACTGCTTTTACCTTGAGTCAGGAAAACAAATTACCTATTATAGTGTTTGACATGAATAAAGACGGTAACTTGTTAAAAGTTTGCGAAGGTGAAACTATCGGAACAACTGTAACAATATAAATACAAAGTACAAAATTAGAAGTACGAAGTAAAAATTTAAAGATATGACAGAAGAGATTAACTTTATTTTAGACAGTGCAAAAGAAGCCATGAGTGGTTCAATTGCCCATTTAGAAAAAGAATTCTTAAATATTAGAGCTGGAAAAGCTTCACCTCAAATGTTAGGTGGTGTTTTTGTAGATTATTATGGTTCGCAAACACCTATTTCGCAAGTAGCTAACATTAATGCTCCAGATGCCAGAACATTAACAGTAACGCCTTGGGAAAAAAACATGTTGGGCCCAATAGAAAAAGCAATTATGATTGCTAATTTAGGGTTAAACCCAATGAACAATGGTGAAAACATCATCATTAATATCCCTGCTTTAACAGAAGAAAGAAGACGTGATTTAGTAAAACAAGCGAAACACGAAGCTGAGGAAGCAAAAATTGGTATTAGAAATCACAGAAAAGATGCTAATACCGATATCAAAAAAGAAGAAAAAGACGGAACTGCTGAAGATATTTGTAAAAAAGCAGAAGAAGATGTTCAAAAATTAACTGACACTTTTATTAAAAAAATTGATGAACTTTTAGCTGTTAAAGAAGCTGAAATTATGAAAGTTTAATTTTACTAAATAGCATCTTTAAGAAACATTAAAAATAAATCAAATCAAAACTCTCAATGTAAATTGGGAGTTTTTTATTTTATGAAAATATTGAACTAAAAAACAATATATTTGTACAAAATCTACCTCTTCAATGAAATATTTTTGGCTTTTTTTGAGCTTTATAATTACCAATAGTTTAGTTGCACAAACTAAAATCAAAGGACAAATTATCGACTTTGATTCAAAAGTTCCCATTGCTTTTGCTTCTATTTCATATAACAACTCAAAATTTAACGCCGATTGGGAAGGAAAATTCTCTATCGAAGTAAAAGATTATAAACTTCCTATAAAAGTAAATTTTAAAGGGTATTATGAAAAAATTATCTATCCAGAAGCTAAAGTTACTCATATTACCATCAAACTAATCAATAATTTAAACGAAAGAAAAGCTGAAATCTTCACCGATAATGAGGTAAATAATATCATCAAAAAAGTTATTGAAAATCGAAAATCAAATGATCCCGAAAAAGGCTTATCAAGTTTTCAATATAAAAACTATGAATATGTTCAAATAACAGCTAATCCTGATAGTATTTCATCAAAAATTGATACAATATACAAAAAACGATTACTGAGAAAACCTTTAATAAAATTAGATTCTACGAATTATAAATTTAAAAAGTTTTCGGAAAAACAACATTTGTATCAAACTGAAAAAGTAAATCTAATTCAGCACAATCAATATCAAAGTAAAGAAACCATTTTAGCTACCCGAATGGCTGGTTTTGAAAAGCCTATTTATGAATATTTAGGTTTAAAACTTATCTCTTATTCAGTTTATGAAAATCCGTTTGAAATTTTGGAAATTCCGGTACAAAATCCTATTTCTAACTTTGGTAGAAGACTTTATAACTACAAATTAATAGATACCGTTCAAATTGACGGAAGAAGCGCTTATCGAATTTACTTTGAGCCTAAAAAACTTAATACCAACAGATTAAGAGGACTTCTTTACATCGATGCCATTAATTTTGCAATATCAAAAGCCTATTTTAGAATTTATGGAGTTGTAAATATTAATGCCACCTATACATTTGATTACAAAAAAGAATTTGATGTTTGGTTTCCAAAAAATCGAATATTTCGCGTTTCAAAAGGAAACAATCATGAAACCATAAAAATATTAGGTGGAACCATAAAATTTAGCTCTGATTTAGAAGAATTAGAAAGCAAAAATGCAACCGATCAAGCCTATGTAATCATCGAGTCTACACCTTTTGATATTGAAATCAATAAAAATGTAACTATTTCTAAACCTAGAGTAAAAATAGAAGTTCCAGAAAACAGCTTGAATAAAGAAAATGAATATTGGAATAGTTTTGTTAAAGATTCACTCGACAAAAGAAAACTTCGCACATACACTTCAATTGACAGCTTGTCAATCTCAGAAAATATTGAACACAAAGTCTTTTTAGGAAGAAAAATATTTAATGGTTATTTTCCGGTTTCATTCTTTGATATTGATTTAAGAAGCATTGTAAAATATAATAATTTTGAAGGATTTCGCCTTGGTTTAGGTACAATTACCAACTCTAAATTATCAGAATCATACAAAATTGCTATTTATGGCGCCTATGGATTAAAAGATGAAGAGTTTAAATTTGGCATTACACCTTCCTATTTAGCCGATAAAAATTCTGAAACTTGGGTTAGCGCTTCTTATTCAGAAGATATTTATGAAATTGCTCAAACTAATTTTGTAACTGATGTTAGAAGATTTAGAATATACGACCCTAGACCTATCAATATTTCAACTTTCTATAACAATAAATTGAGTTCCATAGCTGTTGAAAGCAAAATATTACCTAAAACAATTAGCTATTTAGGCTTTTCACACAATCAGATCCAACCCTTGTTTGATTATACGTTTATCAACGATGATCAAGCCTATACAAATTATACCATTACAACTGCTCAATTAGCATTTCAATGGAATCCTTTTAGTAATTATATGCAAACTCCTATTGGTAAAATTGAATATGAAAAACGCCATCCAAAATTTTCTCTTCAAGTTACACAAGCTTTACCAAATTTTTTAGATAACGAGTTTACTTTTACGAAAATAGATTTTAAAACGTTTTACGAAATTCCATATTTATCTGGTCAAAAAAGTTCGATATTATTACAAACAGGTATTGCTTTAGGAGATGTTCCAATAACCCATTTATACAGTATTGTTCCTAATAATTTAAATAGAGATGCTATTCTTCAACGCATTACTTTTGCAGGAAAAAATAGTTTTGAAACGATGTATTTCAATGAATTTTTCTCTGATAAATATGCTTCATTACAATTAAAACATACATTTAATAAAATTCGCTTAGGCTACAAAATAAACCCTGAATTCACAATTGTAACCCGTATGGCAGTTGGAACAAATAATAAAAATAACCAACATTTAGGAATTGCATACAAAACGCTTCAAGATGGTTTCTTTGAAAGCGGAGTGGAATGTAATAAAATATTTAAAGGTTTTGGTTTGGTTGCTTTTTATAGATATGGACCCAATCAATTATCAAATTTTGATGACAACATTGCCATCAAAGTATCTTATTATTTAGATTTAGGATTCTAAATTTAACTTAAAAATTACGCTCAACACCAATATTTCAAGCAATTATCCTTACCTTTGCACCCTAATTTTTGAGAGATGTTAAAGTGGTTAAGTACCAGTTTTTGGGATTATATTGCTAGTAGAATTTTAAGAAACCGCGTTTTTTTATTAGTTCTTGTATTACTATTTACAATTTTTATGGGATTTCAGTGGAAAAACATGCGTTTTACCTTTACTGAAGCTAATTTATTACCTGATGATCATGAGGTAAACCTACAATACAATTCCTTTTTAGAAAAATTTGGTGAAGAAGGAAATCTAATTGTTTTAGGATTTAACGACAAGGATTTTTTTAATGAAAAAAACATCAAAGCTTGGGAAAAATTTATTGGTGAAATTAAAAAAGACAAATCAGTTGAACTTTCATTGTCTATAGAAGATTTAAAAATTTTACATAAAGACACTCTTAATCAAAAATTTAAATTAGTTCCTTTTATCAATAACGATAGCATATCAAACAATTATTTAAAAGAAAAGGAAAAAGAATTTTTCAATGATTTACCTTTTTATGAAGGTATGCTGTTTAACAAGGAAAGTGGCGCTGTACGTTTTGCAATTTACATGGATAAAAAAATTGTAAACACTCCCGCCAGAAAAAAATTCATTGAAAAACATCTAAATCAAGAAAGAATTTCAGCCTTTGAAGAAGAAACAGGATTAGATCTTCGTGTTTCAGGAATGCCTTATATAAGAACTCTAAACGCAAATAGTATTATTAGTGAAATTGGATTGTTTGTTGGGGCAGCACTTGGAATTACTTCGTTATTATTTTTCTTTTTCTTTAGAAGTTTTAGAGCCACTATGATTTCCATGTTTGTTGTAATTATTGGGGTAATGTGGTCATTTGGAACACTTGGTTTGCTACATTATGAAATCACCGTTTTAACAGCCATTATTCCACCATTAATTATTGTAATCGGAATCCCTAATTGTATTTTCTTGATTAACAAATACCAACAAGAAATTAAAAACCACGGAAATAAAGCTAAATCTTTACAACGAGTAATTTCAAAAGTAGGAAATGCAACTCTATTAACGAACTTAACTACAGCAGCAGGTTTTGGAACTTTTATTTTTACCGATAGTAAATTATTAAAAGAGTTTGGAGTTGTTGCATCGCTTAATATTGTTTTCCTATTTATTCTGTGTTTGATTATTATTCCTATTGTTTATAGTTATATGCCAATGCCAAAAGAAAAACACTTAGCGCATTTGGGTAAAAATTATATGGCTAAATTTATTCATTGGATTGAAAACACAATAAGACACCATAGAATTGCTGTTTTTTCAGTAGCAATTGTAATTTTAGTAATGGGAATTATTGGGATTTACCAAATTAAAATTTCGGGAAGTATTATTGAAGATATGCCTAAAAAAGCACCTTTCTTCAAAGATATTTTATTTTACGAAAAAGAATTTGATGGTGTAATGCCTCTAGAAATTGTCATTGACACAAAAAAACCAAAAGGAGCTTTAAAATCAGTAACGTTAAAACGAATCGAAGAACTTCAAGAAACCATTGAAGAAATTCCTGAATTATCAAAACCCGTTTCTCTCGTTAATTTAGTAAAATACGCTAAACAAGCTTATTATAACGGAAATCCAGAATTTTACGAATTACCTACAAAACAAGAAGAAGCATTTATTTTATCCTACATTAAAAATTCCACTCAAAAGGGGAATGAAAACATGCTAAAAAGCTATGTTGATAGTACAGGTCAATATGCCCGAATTACAACATTCATGCGTGACATAGGAACCGATAAAATGAAGAAAATAGAAGAACGTTTACAAGATAAAATCAATCATATTTTTCCAAATGAACGTTATACGGTTTCGCTAACAGGTAAAGCGTATGTATTTGAAAAAGGAACCCATTATTTAATTGATAATTTAGTTCAATCATTGCTTTTTGCTATTGTTCTAATTTCATTATTAATGGCATACATGTTCCGTTCTGTAAAAATGATAATTGTTTCTTTATTACCTAATATTTTGCCATTGATTATGACAGCTGGATTAATGGGATTTTTAGGAATTCCAATTAAACCCTCAACTATATTGGTATTTAGTATTGCATTCGGAATTTCGGTAGATGATACCATTCACTTTTTAGCCAAATATCGACAAGAATTAAAAGCGTACGATTGGAAAATAAAACGCTCTGTTTATGCCACTTTAAAAGAAGCGGGTATAAGTATGTTTTACACCTCTGTTGTATTGTTTTTTGGGTTCTCTGTATTTACGCTTTCTGATTTTGGCGGAACTGTCGCATTAGGTGGTTTAGTAGCTACAACCTTACTTTTTGCTATGTTATCTAATTTAATATTACTTCCTGCATTATTATTATCTTTAGATAAAACTATTGCTAATCAAGAAGAATTCTTAGAACCAACACTAGATATTTTAGCAGAAGATATTGAAGAAGAAAATTCAAACGAGAAATAGTATATTTGTACTTTAAATTAACATCAAATGAAACACTCAAAAGTTATAGACCTTTTAAACAGCACGAATACATTACATGAAGTAACAGCAAAAGGTTGGGTTAGAACATTTAGAAACAATCAATTTATTGCGTTGAACGACGGTTCAACCATTCATAATATTCAGTGTGTAGTTGATTTTGAAAACACTCCTGATGAAACCTTAAAAAGAATTACAACTGGTGCTGCTGTTTGTGTAACAGGAACTTTAGCAGAAAGTCGTGGTGCTGGACAAAAAGTAGAAATTCAAGTTACGAAGTTAGAAATTTTAGGAGATAGTGATGCAGAAAAATTCCCAATGCAACCTAAAAAACACTCATTAGAATTTTTACGTGAAAACGCCCATTTACGTGTAAGAACCAATGCTTTTGGTGCTATCATGCGTGTGCGTTCAACGTTAGCTTTTGCTGTACATCAATATTTTCAAGAAAAAGGATTTTTCTACGTAAATACCCCTATCATCACAGGTTCTGATGCAGAAGGTGCTGGAGAAATGTTCCAAGTTACTTCATTACCAATTGATGGATCTGCACCAAGAAATGAAGACGGCAGTATCAATTACAAAGAAGATTTCTTTGGAAAACAAACCAACTTAACCGTTTCGGGTCAATTAGAAGCAGAAACGTATGCTATGGCATTAGGAAAAGTATATACATTTGGACCTACATTCCGTGCCGAAAATTCAAACACTTCACGTCACTTAGCGGAGTTTTGGATGATTGAACCAGAAGTAGCGTTTAATGATTTGGCTGACAATATGGATTTAGCTGAAGATTTCATCAAATACGTAATTAAATACACGGTAGATAAATGTGCGGATGATTTAAAATTCTTAGAAAACAGATTATTAGAAGAAGAAAAATCTAAACCACAAGCGGAACGAAGCGAAATGGCATTGTTAGAAAAATTAAGCTTTGTTCTTGATAACAATTTCAAACGTGTTTCGTATACTGAGGCTATTGATATTTTAAAAGATTCAACACCAAATAAAAAGAAAAAATTCCAATACATCATAAACGAATGGGGTGCTGATTTACAAAGTGAGCACGAACGTTTCTTAGTAGAAAAACACTTTAAATGTCCGGTAATTTTATTTGATTATCCAGCAAAAATTAAAGCGTTTTACATGCGTTTAAATGATAACACAGAACCAGGAAAAGAAACCGTAAGAGCAATGGATATCTTATTTCCTGGAATTGGAGAAATCGTTGGAGGTTCGCAAAGAGAAGAGCGTTATGATGTATTAGTTGAAAAAATGAAAGCCTTAGGAATCGATGAAGAAGAACTTTGGTGGTATTTAGACACAAGAAGATTTGGAACAGCGGTTCACTCAGGATTCGGATTAGGTTTTGAAAGATTAGTATTGTTTGTAACCGGAATGAGTAATATTAGAGACGTAATTCCGTTCCCAAGAACACCTCAAAACGCAGAATTTTAAGAGTTTATAGTTCATTGTTAATAGTTGTTGGTTAATAACTAAAAACAATAAACCACAAACAATAAACCATTATGTTAAAGCACAGTTTACAATTCAAATTATCTCAAAAATTATCGCCTCAACAAATTCAGTTGATGAAGTTAATTCAATTGCCTACGCAAGCTTTTGAACAACGTCTTCAAGAAGAATTAGTTGAGAATCCTGCTTTGGAAGAAAGTAGCAAGGAAGATAATTACGATTTGGATGATTTTGGAAGTGATACTGATGATTACGACGATTACGATAGTGAACACATCGACACAGGCGATATCAACATTGACGAATATTTAAGCAATGACGAAACGCCAGATTACAAATACCAAACCAACAATTACAGCGATGACGATGATGACAAAACGTTGCCATTTGCAGCTCCTATAAGTTTTCATCAAGATTTAATTAATCAGTTAAACACTTTTATTTTAACCGATGAAGAACGCGATATTGCTGAATTTTTAGTAGGAAGTATTGATGATATGGGCTACATCAGAAGAAGTATTCAAGATATTGTAGATGATTTAGCTTTTACTCAAGGTATATATACAAATGAACCTGCCGTAGAACGTATACTACATTTGGTTCAAGAATTAGAGCCAGCAGGTGTTGGTGCGCGCGATTTACAAGAATGTTTATTGTTGCAATTAAAACACAAAACACCTTCAGATTCGATTGCATTAGCTATTAATGTAATTGAACAACAATTTGATGCTTTTACCAAAAAACATTATGATAAATTGTTGCAAAAATTTGATGTTTCTCAGCAACAATTACGCAAAGCAATAGACGAAATTGAAAAACTAAATCCAAAACCAGGAGGTAGTTTTGATGGTAATCAAAAAACAATTGAACATATTGTACCCGATTTTACCATTCGAATTATTGATGGTGAATTAGAACTTTCGTTAAACGGAAGAAATGCTCCTGAACTACACGTTTCTAAAGACTATCAAGAAATGCTGCAGAGTTATAAAGATACTTCTGAAAAATCGAGTTCACAAAAAGATGCGGTACAATTCATCAAACAAAAATTAGATTCGGCAAAATGGTTTATTGAAGCCATTAAACAGCGTCAGGAAACCTTATATGTAACGATGAATGCCATTATGCATTATCAAAAAGAATACTTTTTAGAAGGAGAAGAAACAAAACTTCGTCCGATGATTCTAAAAGATATTGCTGATATGGTAGGATTAGACATTTCAACGGTTTCTCGTGTTGCCAACAGCAAATATGTTGACACACCTTACGGTACGAAATTGATTAAAGAATTCTTTAGTGAAGCCATGACAAACGATCAAGGAGAAGAAGTTTCGACTATTGAAATTAAAAATATTTTGCAACAAGTAATTTCTGAAGAAGATAAAAGAAAACCACTTCCAGATGATCAGTTAGCAGAAATATTAAAAGAAAAAGGGTATCCTATTGCCCGAAGAACTATTGCAAAATATAGAGAACAATTAGATATACCGGTAGCACGTTTAAGAAAAAAAATCTAATAAATATGGATTTAAAAAAAGTACTACCCGTTTTCTCTTATATTTTTCATCCCATATTTGTATCATTATATGGTACGTTATTTTACTTTTTAATTACGAATTCCTTTTTTTATAATTCTCAAATTATTGTTACCTTAATTCAGGTTACAATTCTTACTTTATTACTTCCGTTATCGATGTATTTTTTATTTCGATCGTTAGGAATTGTAACTTCTTTTACCGAAGCAAGCATAAGCGAAAGAAAAATGCCTATTACAGTTCAGGCACTTTTGTTGTTCTTATTAATTAAATTCAGCATTTCTAGAGATGCTGTAGCCGAATTGTATTTCTTTTTCCTTGGCGGATTTTTAAGCAGTGTTATTGTATTAGCAAGTGTAATTTTAAAATTTAAAGCCAGCTTACACATGATAGGCATTAGTGCCCTAACGTGTTTTATTTTTGGTTTAAGTATCTATTACCAATTGTCCTTTGTAAATCTTATTGCTTTTTGTATTGTTTGTATGGGGTTAGTTGCTTCCTCTAGATTATATATGAAAGCACACACGTATACCGAATTAATTGCAGGAATTATCATCGGAACAGCACCACAAGTGTTTTTATACCAATATTGGTTATAAAATATAAAACATCAAACCAACCTTTAAAGTGGTCATTTCATTTTCAGTACCTGTTTTATTTTTATCAAAAAATGGATTTAAACCATAATGAATATAAGCATTCCAAGTATTAAATCCAAAAGTCAAATACGTTGCATATTGAAACGTATTTAAAACATCTTTTATATTTTCTTTTCCAGAACCTAAATCACCATCATATTGAAATGATCCATCTAGAAGATAACTTGCCATAAAACCAGCGTAAATCCTCCAAAATTTATGACTTTGAGGTGTTGCATTTCGCCAACGAATTTCTAAGGGTAAATCAATATAATGAAGTACAATTCTACTACTTACCAATTGAAAATTAGGATCATCAGAAATAGCTGATAAGTAAATGTTTTGTTTTAAATCATTAAAGGAATAGCCAATACCTGGTGCAATTGCCCATTGTCTGTTTTTTGAAATAGGAAAATCTCTTAAAAAACCAGCAGACAATCCTGTAGAAAATGAATATTGACTAAAATTATCGGGAGTCTTTTGAAGAAAATTATACGATATAGAAATATAAAATTGATCTTCTCTAAATAAAGAATCAACCACTACGGTTTTATTTTCAGTTTGTGCAAATCCACATACTGATAAAAAGAGTAAAAATAGAGAAACCGATAAACGCATTGTTTTTTTTATAAAAATAATAAAAAAAGGCACGCGAGAGCGTACCTTTTTTTTAAAATATAAAATTATACTAATCCACAGGATTACCTTGAGTAGTAGTATAGTTTACTTTTAACTGATTAACCTTACGCAACTCTAATTTAATTGCACTTACCAATCCCATCTTAACATTCTTGTCAATTTTTAATGAGGCTGTTAAATACTTCTCGTCTTCAGAATTACGTTGTGCTCGCTCCGAAATAACAAAGTTTTTGATATCCGCTGGAGAAGACATTCTATCTGCTAATTGAATACGATCCGATGCACCTAAAGTATTTCGATATCTTTCACTTGGTTTACCTGCATAAACATACATTACGTATTGTTTTTTATGCAATTTAGCTGTTTGATTTGCTTTTGGTAAAGTGTTTTCAATTTTCAAATCGCTATCTTTCATAGTAGTAGCCGTCATGAAGAAGAACAAAAGCATAAATACAATATCTGGTAAAGATGCAGTTGAAATAGCAGGAAGACTACCCGATTTTTTCTTTTTAAATTTAGACATACTTTATAAATATTATATTAATTATTTTTTTGGTTCTGCTTCAGAAAGTCTCATAGGAAACAATTCTTGAATTTTTTTAACCTTTGGCTCTAACTCTTCCACTAATCCATCTGTAGCTTTAGAAGCAGGATCATTATATATGTATTCCATTTCAGTGAAAGACATTCCATAACGTTTCTTACATTCTCTATCTCTAAGGAAATTATAAGCAGCTACTAATTCATTTTGTACCGCAATATAAGTTTCGTAAGAAGTTTGCCCATCATTATTTAATGAGATAACCGCATCTTCAGGACTATCTGAAGAATTTGGGTCACCTTTTCCATTACAATATGAACAAGTTCCTTTTCCATTATTTTCAAGAAATTCAATAGCAGTTTGTCTTAAGTCTGAAAGTTCAACTAGCTTCTCTTCAACAAGAAGTTGATTGTCTTTGTTAACTAAAACTGTTAATATATTTCTATCATTAATTGGCGGAACAGGTGGGTTTTCTTCCCAACGAGGCAAGAGTCTGTTAATCCCTTGATCAACACCAATAGTAGTAGTTACCAAGAAGAAAATCAAAAGTAAGAAAGCAATGTCTGCCATAGAACCGGCATTTACCTCTGGTGGTAAACCTCTTCCTTTTCTAGCCATAATTATTTTTTAATTTTATTAAAACCAGTCCAAACCATTGTTCCAATTGCAGCAACTGCTAATAAATAGAACGTATTTAAACCTGTACTAACCCATTTTGAAGTACTTTCAGAAGCAATAACTTCATTTGAAGAAGATTTAATTTCAGATCCATCAGCTAAGATGAAAGAAACAATTACTACCCCTAAAAATAATCCAACAGATATTAATGTTTTCTTTAAATTCTCTTTGTTAGAGAATAAGTTCTTAAATACATAAATTAAAACTACTACTACACAAGCAAGTAGAATTACATAAGATAAATATATAAGAGGAGAAATCCAACTATTGTCTTCGCTATCACTTGTAGCCATTAAGCCTCCTAAGGCAACTAAACTTAATATTGAAATTACAATAGCTGCTATTTTTGTTACTTTGTGTAAATTCATAACAGTTATATATTTATTAATTATTTTTTACTGTAATCAGACAACATATCAACTAAGCTGATAGAAGCATCTTCCATATCATTAACGATAGAATCGATTTTTGCAGTGATATAGTTATAGAAAATTTGTAAGATAATAGCAACGATAAGACCGAATACTGTTGTTAATAACGCTACTTTAATACCTCCAGCAACTAAAGATGGCTCCATAGATCCTGCAGATTGGATTTGGTCAAACGCTTCAATCATACCAATAACTGTTCCCATGAAACCTAACATCGGTGCTAAAGCGATAAATAAAGAAATCCAAGATACGTTTTTCTCTAATTGACCCATTTGAACACCACCATAAGCAACGATAGATTTTTCAGCTGAATCTAAACCATGAGAATAACGGTCTAAACCTTGATAAAAGATTGAAGCTACTGGTCCAGCAGTGTTTCTTGCTACTTCTTTTGCAGCTTCAACACCACCTGAATTTAATGCGCTTTCAACTTCACTAATTAATTTTTTAGAATTTGTTGAAGATAAGTTTAAGTAAATGATTCTTTCAATTGCAATTGCTAAACCTAAAATTAAACAGATTAATACAATTCCCATGAAAGCAGGACCACCTTCAATAAAACGTTTTTTCATTCCTTGTGTAAAAGTAACTTCCTCTGCTACTGCTTCATCTGTTGTTGCAGTTGCTTCATCATTAGTTACTTCAGTTGCAGTTGTATCAGCTACTTGTTCTGTTGCAGGAGCTGCTGCTTGAGTTGAATCTTGAGCTTGAACATTTCCAAAAGTCATAAGCCCTGTGATTGCTAAAATAGAAAATAATCTTTTCATCGCTTTTGTTCTTAAATTTAATTAGTTAATTGGGTTTAAAGATATAAAAATATTTATTAAATTTTAAAATTAATATCCTTCTGCAGAGAGGAAGGGATTCGAACCCTCGTCCCGATTTTGTCGGGAACACACTTTCCAGGCGTGCGCCTTCGACCACTCGGCCACCTCTCTATCGAAACAATACTCGATTTTAAAGGTGCTAAATAACGTAAAAAATCTCATGTATAAAAATTTTATATGTTATTTTTACAACATTTCTCCACGTATTCCGGTTTCAAAAACAGTCTTAAATACATTATTTGACACTTTTTGACCTAATAAATACATTAATTTCGTGATGGCTGCTTCTGTAGTAATATCTTTCCCTGAAATTACGCCTATGTTTTTTAATTGGGTACTGGTCTCATAACTTCCCATAGAAACACTACCTCCACTACATTGAGTAACGTTAATAATATGAATTTTATTATGTATTGCCTTTTCTAATATGGAAACAAACCACGCTTCTGTCGGTGCATTTCCTGAACCATAGGTTTCTAAAACAATTCCTTTTAAGTTAGGTATTGCAAAAAACGCATTTAAAACAGAAGCATTTATTCCAGGAAAAATCTTTAAAATAGCAACGTTATCATCAAAATCCGTATGAACTTTTAGTTTTTTATTTGCTTTCTGCTTCAGAATAACGTCATAATTTACTTTCAAATGCACACCAGATTCTGCTAGTTCAGGAAAATTAGGTGATGTAAAAGCATTAAAATGTTCGGCACTTATTTTTGTAGTTCTATTTCCTCTGTATAATTTGTATTCAAAATACAAACATACTTCCTGAATCACGGGTTTTTTGTTTTCTTGAAGCGAAGCAACTTGAATTGCCGTAATTAAGTTTTCTTTTGCATCGGTTCTTAAATCACCAATAGGCAATTGCGAACCTGTGAAAATTACTGGTTTTGCCAAGTCTTCTAACATAAAACTTAATGCCGAAGCACTATATGACATGGTATCTGAACCATGAAGCACAACAAATCCATCAAATTTAACATAGTTTGCTTCTATAATTTTGGCCATCTTTTGCCAATTCGAAATATTCATGTTTGATGAATCAATGGGAACATCAAAAGAAGTTGTTTCAATTTGGCAATCTAATAAATGTAATTCGGGAATTCTGCTTAACAACTCGTTAAAATCAAAAGCCTTCAAAGCTCCTGTTTCAAAATCTTTTACCATTCCGATGGTTCCACCGGTGTAAATTAAAAGTATTTTTGGTTTATGAGATGTCATTGGTATATTTCAATTTGTTTACTACCGGATTAGCATACATGGCCAAGAAACCTTCTCTCATGGTTTCATTATCGGCATCAATTCGCATTTCTAATCTTCTTTCAAACAATTGACGCTCTTTTTCATTATACAAATGCTCAAATCGAGTTGTCTTGTATAATATATCATAAGCGATAAAATTCGTTGGCCATAATTTATACGATTGCAAAATAGAATCGTCAATTACTTGTGCCAAAGCTTGAATTTGTTTGTTGTTATTATCGTTTTCTGATACTATTTTATCATATTCTTTTTCTAAAACATCACCCACATGGATGTGAATACGTTTTTTTTGACCAATGATACCGCTTAATAAAGTAATAAAATCTTCGTTTTTTTCCTTGATATAGACTTCATCTTTAGAAAGCGCAATTAATTGAGGCATTTTTAAAGCATCTGTAGGATCGTATTCATACGAAATAGAAACCGGAACGATTTTTATTTTTTTGAAAAAACTCATACAATTAGCTTCATCTGATGCCATTGCAATCATTTTTAAAACTCCTTGATGAGTGGCATCATTTCCATCTTTTGTTCTTCCTTCTCTTTGGGCAATCCAAACAGAACGATTTTCTTTTGACAACAAATGATACATGTATTCCGACATCAATTTTGAGCTTTGCAATAATTCTCTTGGTGATAATCCTCTTTGAACTAAGAAATTTCGATTTAATTTCGATAATTTTAATAGAAAATCTTTTTGTACCAAGTTATCTCCAATAGCAGATGCCGTCATAACTAACCCATGATCAATTAAGGAAACATTAAGAAGAGATGTATCTAAAATAATATCGCGATGGTTAGAAATAAAAAGATAAGATGTATTAGGTTCTAATTTATCAAAGCCCGATGTGGTAAGTCCTTCCGAACTTCTTTCTAAAACTCTTTGTATGGATTGATACACAAAATTGACTTGGAAATCGCGAATAGAATGGGTTCTACTTAATTGCTCTTTCCAAACTTCATCTTCTAATTCTGGAAACGTAAAATCCATCATAGCCTTCATCATAGGATGATGCAACAAAGACTTTAAAGCTTCGTTAACTTCAGAATCATAATAAGGGCGAATAGAATCGAATTTTGTCATATGTATTTTAAAAACAATTCACAAAAGAACAAAAATTTTATGAAATGAAGCTTTATTTTAGATTAAATTCCAAAAATTTGTTTTGAATTTTCAGTAGTTATTCTTGCAATTTCTTCAATAGGCAACTGATAAATTTCAGCTAACTTTTGGGCAACCAACAAAGTATAACTACTTTCATTTCGCTTTCCGCGATAAGGAACAGGAGCTAAATATGGCGAATCTGTTTCTAAAACAATATGTTGTAAATCAATCTCGTTCAAAAATTGGTCAATTTTTCCGTTTTTGAAAGTAGCTACTCCTCCGATTCCTAATTTCATTCCTAATGAAATCGCTCTTTGGGCTTGACCCAAATCACCCGTAAAACAATGAAAAATCCCAAATAAATCAGCTGCTTTTTCACTTTCTAAAACTTCGAAAACTTCATCAAAAGCATCACGACAATGAATATTGATTCCTAAATTATATTTTTTTGCTAACTGAATTTGATGTTTAAAAGCATGTTGTTGTTCTTTTAAATAAGTTTTGTCCCAATACAAATCAATCCCAATTTCTCCTACTGCATAAAACTTTTTAGATGCCAACTCTTTTTCTACATGAGCCAATTCCTCCAAATAATTTTCCTTTACATAAGTTGGATGCAAACCCATCATCAAAAACACATTTTCAGGATACTGTTTTTCCAAATCATACATTTTAGTTGTATAATTAGAATCGATTGAAGGCACAAAAAAACGTGAAACTCCTGAATTGATTGCTCGTTGCATCATTTCATTTCTATCTTCATCAAATTCTTCAGAATATAAATGCGTGTGTGTATCGGTTAAGTTCAAGGTTTATTGTTTATTGTTTATTGTGCAAAGTTATATTCTGAAATCTAAAATCGTTAATCATAAATCATAAATTTTAGTTTATTTTTGAAGTATGGAAGATTTACAAGACTTTTTAAAAGGTAAAAAATATAAAAAGATAAAATTCACAGTGCTTAAAACACAACATTTATTAATCAAAGGAAAGATAAATGGCGTGAAGGGTAACTTTATTTTAGATACAGGTGCTAGCAATAGTTGTGTAGGTTTTGAAAGTATTGACTATTTTAAATTAGATGCTCAGTTTTCAGAAACAAAAGCTGCTGGAGCTGGCGCAACTGGGATTGATACACAACTAGCAAAAAACAATGAAATTCAATTAGGAAGGTGGAAAAACAACCATTTTCATTTAATTGTTTTCGACATGAGTCATGTAAATGACGCTTTGACGCATCATAAAACCAAACCCGTAGATGGGATCATTGGTGCTGATATACTATTAAAAGGGAAAGCAATCATTGATTACAGCAATCATTGCTTGTATTTGATGTGATTTAACCGCAAAGACGCATAAGATTTACACAAAGTTCGCAAAGAAAAAATCCCAAACTCGAAAGAATTTGGGATTTTGTTATTTAGAATCTGAAACAAATTCAGATTGAAAAAGTCATTTATAATTCTAACGCTTTTTTCACATTACCACCCATTAAAATTTCTGCTGGGTTTTCTAATGCTTCTTTAACCGCTACTAAGAAACCAACTGACTCACGTCCGTCGATGATTCTGTGGTCATATGATAAGGCAACGTACATTACTGGAGCAATTACGATTTGACCATTTTTAACGATAGCTCTATCTACTACATTGTGCATTCCTAAGATACCAGATTGTGGAGGATTGATAATTGGTGTAGATAACATACTTCCAAAAACACCACCATTAGAAATTGTGAATGTTCCACCTGTCATTTCGTCTACAGTGATTTGTCCGTCACGAGCTCTTAAAGCTAATCTTTTGATTTCAGCTTCAACACCTCTGAAAGATAATGTTTCTGCATTTCTCATTACTGGAACCATTAATCCTTTTGGACCTGAAACCGCTACTGAAATATCACAGAAGTCATAAGAAATTTTCTCTTGACCATCAATCATAGAGTTTACATCAGGATACAATTGTAAAGCACGAGTTACCGCTTTAGTAAAGAACGACATGAAGCCTAATCCTAAACCATGTTTCGCTTTGAATTCTTCTTTATATTGATCACGAATAGCATAAATTGCTGACATGTCTACTTCATTGAAAGTAGTCAACATCGCAGTTTCGTTTTTAGCAGCAACTAAACGCTCAGCTACTTTTCTACGTAACATAGAAAGTTTTGTTCTTTCTGTTCCGCGATTTCCTCCTGTTGGAGTTCCCATTGATGGTACTGCATTAACAGCATCATCTTTAGTTATTCTTCCACCTTTACCAGTCCCTACAATTGCAGATGGCTCGATGTTTTTTTCTTCTAATATTTTTCTAGCTGCCGGAGATGGCGCTTGAGTTGCATATGTTTTTTCTGCTACTGGAGCTGCTTTTGGAGCTTCAACTGCTTTTACTTCTTCTTTAGCTGGTTCCGAAGCTTCGGGAGCACCACCTTCTGGTTTAGCCGCAGCTGTATCGATTAAACAAACTACAGCACCAACCGCAACTGCATCACCTTCTTCTGCTTTTAATGTAATGATTCCACTTGCTTCAGCTGGTAATTCTAATGTTGCTTTATCTGAATCAACCTCAGCAATTGCTTGGTCTTTTTCTACATAATCACCATTTTTTACTAACCAAGTAGCAATTTCTACCTCTTTAATCGATTCCCCTGGAGAAGGGACTTTCATTTCTAAAATCATATTTTTTTAGTTTAAAAGTTTACCCTTTGCTTCGACAAGCTTTTCACAATCTAGCTCTGGGTAACGTTTGAGTTGTTTTTTATTGAAATAATTTTTTATCAAATACCATAGCGATAGCGTTTGCATGACGTTTTTTAGAACGCTCATAACTACCCGCTGCTGGTGCACTATATGCTTTTGGTGAAGCTAAACGTAGTTTCACTAAATCAAAATTCATTAACATATATCCGTAAGCTCCCATGTTTTTAGGTTCTTCTTGAGCCCAAACATAGTCATCAACATTAGGATAAGAAGCAATAATCGCTTTAATTTGGTCAACCGCTAATGGGAATAATTGCTCTAAACGAACCACTGCCACATCATTTCTTCCTAATTCAGCACGTTTTGCGATAATATCATAATAGAACTTACCTGTACAGAATACTAAAGTTTTGATTGCTTTTTTATCTGTTACATTTGGATCGTCTAATACTTCTTGGAATTGTCCGTTTGCTAACTCATCCATTGAAGAAACTACATCAGGATGACGCAATAAACTCTTTGGAGAGAACACTACTAATGGCTTACGGAATTCTGTTTTTAATTGTCTTCTCATTAAGTGGAAGAAGTTGGCTGGCGTAGTTACATCGGCAATATACATGTTGTGTTTTGCACACAATTGTAAGTAACGCTCCATACGTGCTGATGAGTGCTCCGCTCCTTGGTTTTCATAACCATGAGGCAACAACATTACCAATCCGTTTTGGTTGTTCCACTTGTCTTCACCTGCTGAGATGTATTGGTCAATCATAATTTGAGCTCCGTTAGAGAAATCTCCAAACTGTGCTTCCCAAATTACTAATGATTTTGGAGAGGCTAATGCATAACCATATTCAAAACCTAAAACCCCATATTCTGAAAGGTGTGAATTATAGATATAGAAGTTCCCTTTTTTGTCTTTTACACTATCTAAAAGGATTACTTCTTCTTCTGAATCTTCTACTTTAACAACAGCATGACGGTGAGAGAATGTTCCACGCTCAACGTCTTGCCCTGAAATACGAACATCGAAACCTTCTTTTAGTAATGAACCATAAGCTAATAATTCGCCCATTGCCCAATCTAATTTATTGGTTTCCACCATATTTCTTCTATCCCCAATTAACTTCGTAATCTTACTGATAAATTTCTTGTCAGATGGAAGTTGGGTAATCGTATCCGCAATTTCTGCTAATTGTTTTTTATCAAATTTAGTGTCAAATTTCTGAAGCATTACATCATCCGAAACTTGTTTGTAACCTTCCCATTCATTTTGCATAAATGGTGTAATTACAGTAAGTGCTTTTTTACGAGATTCTTCTAAATTCTCATCTAATTTTGCTTTGTAAGCTTCTTCTAATTCTTTTACAAAACCTGCCGAAATTACATTCTCTTGAATTAATTTTTCAGCATAAATATCTCTTGGGTTTTTGTGTCTAGAAATCGCTTTGTATAAAATTGGTTGAGTAAAACGAGGTTCATCCCCTTCGTTGTGACCATATTTTCTATATCCTAATAAATCGATGAAAACATCTCCACCAAATTCCATTCTGTAATCTAAAGCAAATAGCATTGCATGAACTACCGCTTCTGCATCATCTGCATTTACGTGTAAAACTGGCGATAAGGTTACTTTAGCTACATCCGTACAATATGTAGACGAACGTGCATCTAAATAATTTGTGGTAAATCCAACTTGGTTATTGATTACTAAGTGAATTGTTCCACCTGTTTTGTAACCATCTAACTTCGCCATTTGAATGATTTCATATACAATACCTTGACCTGCTACAGCCGCATCACCGTGAACAGCGATTGGTAATACTTTTGAAAAATCATTTGGATAATGTCTATCTTGTTTTGCTCTTGTAATTCCTTCGATAACTGCACCTACAGTTTCTAAATGCGATGGATTTGGAGCTAAATTTAAGTTGATTTTTTTACCAGAATCAGTTAATCTATCCGATGTTAACCCTAAGTGATATTTTACGTCACCATCAAAGTTAGCGTCTTCGTCATAGTCTTTTCCGTCGAATTCAGAGAAAATATTTTGAGTGTTTTTTCCAAAGATGTTAGCCAAAACATTCAAACGACCTCTGTGTGCCATTCCCATTACGAATTGCTCTACTCCTCTATCTGCAGCACCTTCAATCAACGCATCTAAAGCTGGAATAGCCGCCTCACAACCCTCTAAAGAGAAACGTTTTTGACCTACGTATTTAGTATGCAAGAAGTTCTCGAAAGAAACCGCTTCGTTTAATTTCTTAAGAATGTGTTTCTTTTGGTCAACCGAAAAATTTGGTTGGTTATCGTTAATATCTAAACGATTTTTTATCCAATCTTGTACTTTAGGATCACGAATGTACATGAACTCAACACCAATTGATTGGCAATATACATTTTCTAAATGTTTGATGATATCAGCTAGCGAACTTGGTTTCATGTTCACCATTTTAGCAGCATCAAAAACCGTGTTTAAATCCGCTTGAGATAAACCAAAATTTTCTAACGCTAAAGAAGGTCCGTGAACTCTTCTGTCTCTAACTGGATTTGTTTTAGTAAATAAGTGACCACGTGTTCTATATCCTTCAATTAATTTAAGAACATTGAACTCTTTTTGCATTTTTTCAGAGATTTCACCTGAATCACCCGAAGCAATATAAGCTACTTGTTGAGCCACTTCATCAGAACCATAATTGGCTTGTGCAAAATCAAATCCTTGGAAAAAACTTCTCCAGCTAGGCTCTACGCTGTCTGGATTTTGTAAATATTGTTCGTATAAATCTGCAAAAAAAGCAGTGTGTGCAGCATTTAAAAAGGAAAACCTATCCATATTGTGTTGTCTGAAAGACCTTTTAATTAAAAATTTACGCAAAAGTAAAACATTTTATGATAATTTCTCAAGGAAATTAATACTTTTATAACATTAATTTTTTTAAAATGGTTTTATGAAAAAGAATTCTGTAATGAATTTAACATTATTGTTAGCTTTTGTTTTTTTATTTGGAATTAAATCTGAAATTTTTGCACAAGAAAACACTCAAATGAAAACAAAAAGTGATTTTTGGAACCACGTACAATTTGGTGGCGGACTAGGTTTAGGAATTGGAAATGGCTATGCTGATATTATGGTGGCTCCAAGTGCCATTTATAATTTTAACGACTATGTATCAGCTGGTTTAGGATTACAATATAATTATGTAAAGCAACGTGATTTTTACAATGCTAATATGTATGGCGGTAGTTTGATTGCATTATTTCAGCCTTTCTATGAATTACAAATTTCTGCAGAATTAGAACAATTACGCATTAGTAGAACTTATGAAAACTCAATTGAAAACACTTCACAAAACTTTTGGAACACGGCTTTGTTTGTAGGTGCTGGTTTTCGAAATGAAAATGTAACTTTTGGTGTTCGATATAATGTATTACACCGTGATAGAGATAATATTTATGCCGAAGCTTTTATGCCTTTTGTGAGGGTATTTTTTTAATTTAATAAGCAAATTCAAATATTGGCTTCTACTATAACTAATTGACAAAATAATTATGTTAAAATATATTGTTTTTTTGACAGCACTTTTTTTGCTTAATTCTTGTGGTCTACCTTATGATAGATTAGATGGTGGAAATGGAAATAAAGTTCCAAAGAAAAATTTTAAATTCTCAAATAAGAAAAATATTGACATATATTCTTTTAAAAAGAATATTGAAATTGATTTTTTTTATGAAGTTGACGAGATTTATGAATCTGATAGAAACTTTAATTTTATCGGAAATCATAAAATCAAAGGTAATGGATTAATTCAGTTTTATGAAAATGGATGTGTAAGAACAATGAATAAAAAATTTATGAATCCAGATCCACAGAAAATTGGAGGTAGGGGAATTATTTATTCACAAAATGGTATTTTAAATTGTGATATTTTTTCAGGAGGATATAATAATAAAATGTATGTTGAAACTTATAAAATTAAAATTGAAAACAACAAATATTATTTTTTACAAACACATAATTTATCAGGAAATATGTGCTATGTTTATGTAAAAGGTGAGAAAGTTCCTGAAGAATATAAAAAGTATGAAGCAATTTGGTAAATTATCATTAAAAAATATTAACTTTTTTACATCAATACTTATTCCGAAACCACACTTTTTGCCATTCGCGTTTTAATACTAAAAAAGCAACTTGTTCCGATAATTCAACCAAATCAGAACCGTCTAATTTTTTGATTTGTTCTTCTGGTACATCAATAATGTAAAGTAAATTTAGATATTCTGCGAATTTGTAATGAATCAATTTATAAATTTTCTCTTGAACCAAATTCTTAAATTCAAAAGGGAAAATACTCGCTGGCACATCTAAAGATTCATTCGCCAAAGCAAAATCTTTATTTACTTGTTCAATCAATTTGAAGTACAAATGTTCTTCTTCGGCTTGCGAAATTAAGGCATCAATATTTGCAGGATTAATAAAATTCATTTTTTAGTAGTATTGACACATTGCCGAATTGAATAATTGGCACATTATTACACGTTTCTTCCCATTAAATTTTCTCCAAAAGCTTTTAAAATGGCTTTCTTATCATTCTCTATATCCATTTTTTCTAAAGTTTCAAAAGCTTTATATGTAAAATCTTTAATTGCTTTCTTAGTTGCATCGCTAGCACCTGAAGAATTAAATATTGCTTTTACCGATTCGATTTTATCTGTGTTTTCAGAGGGTTGAATGGAAAACAAATGTAACAATTGTTGTTTTTCTTCATCGTTAGCAAACTCCATTGCTTTTAAATACAAATAGGTTTTTTTATTTTCAATAATATCACCTCCCACTTGTTTTCCAAAAGTTTCTGGATTTCCAAAAGCGTCTAAATAATCGTCTTGTAATTGAAAGGCAATTCCTAAATTCAGTCCAAAATCATAAATTAAATTAGCATTTTCTTCTGAAGTTTCGGCTACAATTGCTCCCATTTTCATTGCAGCACCTACTAAAACAGCCGTTTTGTATTCAATCATTTTAAGATATTCTGGAATCGTAACATCATCACGCGTTTCAAAATCCACATCATATTGTTGGCCTTCACACACTTCTAAAGCGGTTTTGCTGAATAATTTAGCCAATTTTTGAAATACATGAGGTTCGTAGTTTTCAAAATACTGATAGGCTAAAATCAGCATTGCATCACCTGATAATATTCCAGTATTCAAATCCCATTTTTCATGAACCGTTTGATTACCTCTTCTCAATGGCGCATCGTCCATAATATCATCATGAATTAATGAAAAATTATGAAACACCTCAACAGCGGTTGCTGCAGGAATGGCTTTTTCGCAATCTACATTAAAAACTTCAGTTGCCATTAAGGTTAAAACCGGACGCATTCTTTTTCCACCAAGTGATAAGATATACTGAATAGGTTCGTATAAATTTTTTGGCTCTTTTTTATCTACTATTTGTAAAAAATGCTGGCTTACTTTGTATTGATAATAGGATATAGAATGCATCGTTTTTAATTTTTTGCTAAAATAATCTAATATTCTCAAATGAGATGCTTTTATCAAATGTTAAATTTTCGTAAAAACTTTGGAAACTATTTTTGTGTTAAAAGTTTCCGACATACATTTGCATCACAATTTAAAGCTTACACTAGTTTTAAAGAAGATAAAAATGAAAGACCAAATTTTAATTAAAGCAACTGATATGTTTTTAACGCTTGGATTTAAGAGCGTTACTATGGATGATATTGCTGCTGAAATGGGAATTTCTAAAAAAACCATTTATCAGCATTTTAGTAATAAAGATTCATTGGTTAAAGAAGCAACTATGCACTTATTTGAAACCATTTCATGTGGCATAGATGATATTTGCACTTTAGGAAAAGACCCAATAGAAGAACTTTTTGTAATTAAAGATTTTGTAATGAAAAATTTAAAAAACGAAAGTGCTTCTCCTATTTATCAACTACAAAAGTATTATCCTAAAATCCATAAATCATTAATGATTCGTCAATTTGACAAAATGGGTGATTGTGTAATTGTCAATTTAAAAAAAGGTATTGAGCAAGGTTTATTTAGAAAAGAAATCAATACCGATATTATTGCACGATTTTACTTTGCTGGAATGACCAGCTTGAAAGATAGCGAAATATTTAATCCCGAACATTTTACTTCAAAAGACTTACAAGTTGCCTATTTAGAATATCATTTAAGAGGAATTTGTACAGAAAAAGGAAAAGAAAAATTAGAACAATTATTAAAAACTAATAAATAGATATGAAACGAAAATTAACCATAATTTGCTTAATTATTGCTTCTGTAATAACAGCACAAGAAAGCGAGAAAAAATCGTTTTCTTTTACGTTACAACAAGCAATTGATCACGCCATTGAAAACAATTACACGGCTATCAATGCAAAACGTGATATTGAAGCGGCTAAACAAAAAAAATGGGAAACTACCGCTTCTGGACTTCCTCAAATTACTAGTAACGTTCAATATTTGAACAACTTAGATTTTCAAGTGCAAGGGGTTTCGGGTAATGCTTTTAACCCTGGTGGCGATCCAAATGCTATTACCACAATTGCTTTTGGAACAAAACACAGCATGAATGCATCGGCAACTTTAAGCCAATTGATTTTTGATGGTTCGTATATTGTAGGTTTGCAATCTGCAAAAGTGTATCTTCAAATTTCTGAAAATGCTAAAGAAAAAACCGATTTAGAAATCAGAGAAATGGTTACTAATGCATACGGAAATGTTTTATTAGCTAGAGAAAGTGTTTTAATCTTCGAAAAAAACAAAGCCACTTTAGAAAAAACATTATTTGAAACAAATGAAACTTTTAAAAATGGATTAACAGAAGAAGAAAATGTAGAGCAACTTCAAATAACACTTACTCAGTTAACAAGTTCATTATCGAATGCTAAGAAAAGAGAAGAAATTGCTTTAAATCTTTTAAAAATCTCAATGGGAATTGACATCAACAACGAGGTGATTTTAACTGAAAAATTAGATGATTTAGCTACTAGTAACGTTGATTTAGCTGCTTTAAATGAACAATTTGACGCAAACAATTCAATCGATTTTAAAATCCAAAAAAACAACGAAGAATCAAAACGTTTACTTTTAAAATTAGAGCGTTTTAGAGCTTTACCTACCATTGGCGCTCAATTAAATTACGGAGCTAACACATTTGCTAACCGTTTTGACTTTTTAACAACGGATCAAAAATGGTACAATTATTCAAATTTTGGTGTAAATATTAGCCTTCCTATTTTTAGTAGTTTTAGAGATAGAGCAAGAACACAACAAGCTAAAATTGTTTTTGAACAAGCTAAAACACAAGTAACCGAAACAGAACAACGTTTAAAACTTCAATACCAACAAGCAAAAACGGATTACGAATTTAGCATTGAACAATATGGTGCTTCTAAAAGTAATTTGAAATTAGCAGAACGAATTGAAGCAAAACAACAAGTAAAATTCAAAGAAGGACTTTCTACAAGTTTTGAATTTACAGAAGCACAACGTCAATTATATACAGCGCAACAAAATTATTTACAAGCTATGATTGATGTAATGAACAAAAAAGCAACTTTAGACAAACTAACTAATAAAAAATAATTAACTCGAAAAATGAAAAAAATAGTATACATCAGTTTATTAGGTTTACTAATTACCTCATGTGGAGGTGATTCAAAAACAGCTTCAGTTGACAAAGCTATTGAATCAAAAAATGTAGCAACAATTAAAGCAACAAGAGCTGAAATACAAAAGCAATACGATGCAATTGGTGCAGAATTAGCAAAATTAGATTTAGCTATTGCTGAATTAGATACCTTAAAAAAATCGGCTTTAGTAACCACTGCAGTGGTTAAAGATACCATTTTTACACATTACATCGATATTCAAGGTAATGTTGATACAAAACAAAATCTGATTATTTATCCTGAATTTTCGGGATTATTATCTCAAGTAAATGTAAAAGCAGGTCAAAAAGTAAGCAAAGGTCAAATTTTAGCACGCATTGATGATGGTGGATTAAGCAATCAATTAGCGCAAATGGAAACGCAAGCGGCTTTGGCTAAAACAACATTTGAAAGACAAAAAAATCTTTGGGATAAAAAAATTGGTTCTGAAATTCAATTTTTACAAGCTAAGACAAATTATGAAGCGCAAACAAAAGCTGTTGCTCAAATGAAAGCACAATTAGCTAAAACAATTGTTAGAGCTCCATTTAGTGGAATTATTGATGATATCATTACAGAAAAAGGACAAATTGTAGGTCCTGGTCAACAACTAATGCGAATTGTAAACTTATCAGACATGTATGTTTCGGCAAATGTTCCAGAGAGTTTCATTGGTAAAATAAAAGTTGGAGCTGTTGTAGATGTAAACGTAAAATCTACTGGAAAAACATATAAAGGAAAAGTAAGACAAATAGGTAATTACATCAATCCAAACAATAGAAACTTTAGTATTGAAGTTGCGGTTCCAAATTCAGATAATTTATTAAAACCCAACCAAGTTGCTGTATTAAAAATTGAAGATTATAAAAAGGCGAATGCAATTTTAATTCCAGAAAGTATTGTTACTGAAAATGCAGCTGGAGAAAAAATTATTTATACAGTTGACACCAATGGAAAAGAACCAAAAGCAATTAAAAAAACTATTGAAGTAGGTTTAATTTCTGGTGCTAATATTGAAGTAAAAGCGGGATTAAACAAAGGTGAAACCATCATTATTGAAGGAGCAAGAAGCGTTCAAAATGGTGATGTAGTTGAAATCATAAAAAAATAAGTACTAAAAAGATATTGGTATGAGTAACAAAATAACCAAAAGCTTCGGAATTTCTACATGGGCTATTAATAACAAAATGACCGTGTATGTAATTACGGCCATAATATTAATAGGTGGATTAATTTCCTATTATTCAATGCCACGTGAAGATTTTCCTGAAATCATTGAAACTAAAATATACGTTAGTTCTGTAAATCCAGGAAATGCGGCAGAAGATGTTGAAAAATTAATTACAAAACCATTAGAAGAAGAGTTTAACAATATTTCTGGAGTAACAAAAATTACATCAAATACGTTACAAGATTATTCTATGATCTTAGTAGAATTTGATGAAGATATTACGGTAGATGCTGCAAAACAAAAAGTAAAAGACAAGGTCGACTTAGTAAAATCGGAAACCGATTGGCCAGTTATGCCGGGTGGAGAAAAAGTTGAACCAAATGTTTTTGACTTAAACATTGCCGAAGAACAACCAATCTTAAACATCAATTTATCGGGTGATTTGCCATTAGATAAATTAAAAGATTATGCCGAATATTTAGAAGATAAAATTGAACGTCTTCCACAAATTAAAGAAGCAGCTATTCGCGGTGCACAGGAAAAAGAAGTTGAAATTGCAGTTGATATTTATAAAATGACGGCTGCTCAAGTAAGTTTTGATGATATCATTGGATCGGTTTCTAGAGAAAATACAACCATTTCTGGTGGAAATGTAGTAAATAACGGTATTAAGAAAAACATTCGCGTTGTTGGAGAAATTGAAAATCCAGCTGAATTAGAAGATGTTGTTGTTAAAAAACAAGATGGTGTTGTTTATCTTAAAGACATTGCCACTATTAAATTTCAACCAAAAGAAGCAACTACGCATGCAAGAGAATATGGAAATGCCGTTGTTATGCTTGATATTAAGAAACGTAGTGGTAAAAACATGATTGAGGCTACTGAAAGCATCAAGAAAATTGTAAAAGAAGCACAAGACAATTACTTTCCTTCGAATTTGAAAATTTCGATGGCAAACGACCAATCTTCAAGAACCATCAATCAGGTTGATGATTTAGTAAACAATATCATTTTTGGGGTGTTACTTGTAGTAGGTGTTTTAATGTTTTTCTTAGGGTTTAGAAGTGCTTTATTTGTAGGTTTTGCTATTCCGCTTTCAATGTTTATGTCGTATATTATTTTGGCATCCTTTGGAGTTACATTAAATACCATGGTGCTTTTTGCCTTAGTAATGGGGTTAGGAATGTTAGTAGATAACGGAATTGTGGTAGTCGAAAATGTACATTCCTTAATGAGTGAAGGGTTAAGTAGAAAACAAGCTGCTATTGAAGGTGTTGGAGAAATTGCTTGGCCTATTATTGCTTCAACTGCAACTACATTAGCTGCATTCTTCCCGCTAGGTTTATGGCCGGGTACTATGGGAAAATTCATGATTTATTTCCCTATGACACTTTCGGTTGTATTGTTTTCATCATTATTTGTGGCATTAGTTATTAATGCACTTATTACAGCTGAATTCATGCAGTTAGAAGAAAAAGAAATGTCGAAAAAGACATTAATAAAACTAAGTAGTATTGTAGGAGGTATTGGTTTATTATTGGTAATCATAGGGTTTGTATCTAAATCAGGTGGGGCAAGAGGTATTGGAAATTTGATGGTATTCTTTGCTATAATGTTGTGGGTTTACAAATATTATTTATCAAGAGCCCAAGTATATTTCATGGAAGTTGTTTTAGTAAAACTAGAGAACTTTTATAAAAGAGCATTAATTTTTGCATTGAGCGGAAAAAAACCAATAATATTTTTATTTGGTACTATTGGATTATTAATATTTTCATTTGTTTTAGTTGGTATTGCACAGCCTAAAGTTTTATTCTTTCCGGAAAATCAACCAAATCAAATCATGACCTACATTGAATTTCCTGAAGGAACAGATATTGCTAAAACCAATGCTTTTACAAAGGAAATAGAGAAAAAAGTATATGCTGTTGCTAACAAATATACTGATGAAGAAAATTTCAACTTCATGGTAGAATCTGGAGTTGCTCAAGTGGGTGAAGGTGCTGGAAACCCTCAAACCGATGGTGCTTCACAAAATGAAATGCCACATAGAGGAAAAATTACGCTTTCAATGCGCGAATACAAATTTAGAAAAGGGGTTAATAGTAGCGACTTGATGAACGAAATTCGTGCAGCAGTTAAAGGTTATCCTGGTGTTTCTATAATTGTTGAAAAAGATCAAAACGGACCCCCTTCAGGTTATCCAGTAAATATTGAAATTTCTGGTGAAAACTACAACGATATGCTTATTGAAGCTGAAAAAGTAAAAGATTTCATCAACTCTAAAAATATCGCTGGAATTGAAGAACTAAAACTAGATGTTAACAAATCTAAACCAGGTTTAGAAGTTGTAGTTGACAGAAAAGTGGCAGGTAAATTAGGGGTTTCTACAGCGCAAGTTGGTCAAACTTTACGTCGTTCTGTTTATGGAGAAAAAATTTCTACCTATAAAGAAGACAAAGACGATTATGAAATTAATGTACGTTTCAACGAAGATTTAAAAAATGACAACAGTGCTATTTTTAATCAGCCAGTTACTTTTAGAGATCAAGCTACTGGAAGATTACAACAAGTTCCTATTGCTGCTTTAGTTGAAAAAACAAATACTTCTTCTTTTAACACTATTAAACGTAAAAATTTAAAAAGAGTTATTACCATTTATTCAAATGTTTTAGAAGGATATAATGCTAATGAAATTGTAGGAACTCTTAAAAAAGAGATGGCATCTTACAAAATGCCAAAAGACACCAACTTTGCCTTTACAGGAGAACAAGAAGAACAAGAGAAAAACTCATCGTTCTTATTTAAAGCCTTATTAATTGCAATGGGAGGAATTATTTTAGTAATGGTAGCGCAGTTTAACTCTATTTCAAAACCAGCTATTATTATGTTTACTGTAATTCTAAGTTTCATTGGTGTATTCTTAGGATTAGTAATATTCAGAAATGATTTCGTAATTATTATGACGATGATGGGAATTATCTCGCTAGCTGGAATTGTAGTAAATAACGGAATTGTATTAATAGATTACACCCAATTATTACTTGACCGAAAAGCAGCTGAAATAGGTTTAGAAGAAGGTGAAATTTTAAGCAAACAAGATTACTTTGATGCTATTGTAGAAGGTGGTCGTTCAAGATTACGTCCCGTATTGTTAACTGCAATTACAACAGTATTAGGTTTAATTCCACTTGCTATTGGATTAAATATCGACTTCTTTGGATTGTTTATCAATTACAATCCTAACATTTACATGGGAGGTGATAACGTAATCTTCTGGGGACCATTAGCTAAAACAGTAATCTACGGATTAATATTTGCTACGTTCTTAACATTAATTATTGTTCCTGTAATGTTCTACTTACTTAATAGACTTAAGATAAGAATGAAAAAAGGAAAACCTAGAGAAAGAGAAATCTTACCATCTGTATAAAACAAAAATGTCCCGATGAAAATCGGGACATTTTTGTTATTTATAATGTAATTAGTTTTTAGCTAATACATCTTTAGACCATTTTTTTACTTCCGCAATTCTACTATCAGAAAAATCTACTTCATTTAAAGTTGATTCAGACCAAAAAAACCATTTGCCTGTTTTAACTCCATTATTATATTCTCCAATAGCTTGTTTAGAACCATCTTCATTAAACGAAACCCATTTTCCATTAGGCTTACCGTTTAAATAATTACCTTCTTGTTTAACTTGACCGTTATCATAATAAAAAGTTGCTTTAACTTCTTGTCCTATAACTTCATATTTTGGTTTTACTTCTTGTGCAAATGTTAGACTTGTCACTAACATAACTCCGGCAATCAATACATTTTTCATAGTCTTTTCTTTTTTAGGTTAACATTACAGTAACAAATATAAAAAGTTTTTTACAATAAAAAAACTTTTTGTTAACAATTTGGTAACATTGAGTAAATATTTAACATTAAAAAAGCCAATACGCTTGTATTGGCTTTAAAATTGCTTATTATTTGTAATGTAATTACTTCACTAAACTATCTAATAATTCAACTAATGACGATGAAGAAGGTCTTGGTGCATCTGCTTTTATTACTTTACCATCTGGACCAATTAATAAAAATCTTGGAATTGCGTTAATGCCAAAAGCTTTAATAAAATCAGAATTCCAATTTTTATCTGCAAATAATTGAATTCCGCCTAATTCTTTGTCAACTACAAATTTTTGCCATTTTTCATGATCTTTATCGGTATCTACAGAAATACTTACAAACTCAATGTTTTTACCATGATATTTTTCTTCCACTTTTTTCAAATGAGGAATTTCTGCTCTACATGGACCGCACCAAGTAGCCCAAACATCAATGTAAACATATTTCCCTCTTAAGTCTTCTAATTTAGTTTTCCCTCCTTTGTGATTTTCATAATCAAAAGTTGGCGAAGCAACGCCTTCCATCTTTTTAGCAGCTGCTTTTTGTTTGAAATAATCTAACAAAAATTTCTCCTCTTGATCAAAAGAAGGACGCAACATATTAACTAACGTTTCGTCTAATCCTTTTCCGTCAATCATTTTTATATCATTAGCTTTCTTTCTAGCTAATGCAGCTTTAAAAGTAGCTTCATCAGCATCAAATAATGATTCTAACTCCATTTCAAACTTTTCATCAGACAATGCTTTTTGAGCTAAATAATTATTTTCATTAGCCCCTTTTCCTTTGTAAACTATAGTCTCATCAAAATCTTTGGTATCTAATGTCATTGATAAATCATAGCCGTTTTTCAAAAACATTGTGGTTCCTTCATTTCCATCATTAAATCGATATAAACTTCCTTCTTTACTACCTTCAAATGTAGTTTGAAATTCACCTTTACTATTTATCCCCACTTTTTGAATAAAATTACGACCTGAAGAAATGGTAATAGTATCTGAAAATCTATTGGTAATTTTAACGTTTAACGTAACAACGTTAGTTGCATTTTGAGCAAATCCAGAAATAATTGCTACAAAAAATAAAATGAATGCTTTTTTCATGTGTAAATGTGTTATTTAATGTTTCAAATCTATTAAAATTAAACGGAAAAAATTAATATTTGTTACTACATTTGCAAAAAATTTCAAGAAATGTACAGAAGTCATAACTGTGGCGAATTAAACGCTTCACACATTAATACAGAAGTTACCCTAGCAGGTTGGGTTCAAAAATCGAGAGATAAAGGTTTTATGATTTGGGTTGATTTACGTGACCGTTATGGTATTACCCAATTAATTTTCGACGAACAAAGAACTGATAAAGCTGTTTTTGAAAAAGCAAAATCCCTTGGAAGAGAGTTTGTAATTCAAGTAAAAGGGTCTGTGATTGAGCGCGAATCGAAAAACGCTAATATGGCAACGGGTGAAATTGAAATTTTAGTTGCTGAATTAACCATTTTAAACGAAGCACAATTGCCTCCATTCACTATTGAAGACGAAACGGATGGTGGTGAAGATATTCGTATGAAATACCGTTATTTAGATATCAGAAGAAATCCGGTTAAAAACAACTTATTGTTCCGTCATAAAGTATCGATGGAAGTAAGAAAATATCTTTCTGACCAAGGTTTTTGTGATGTAGAAACGCCTTATTTAATTAAATCTACTCCAGAAGGTGCACGTGATTTCGTAGTACCAAGTAGAATGAATGAAGGTCAGTTTTATGCTTTACCACAATCACCACAAACCTTCAAACAGTTGTTGATGGTGGGTGGAATGGACAAATATTTCCAAATTGTGAAATGTTTCCGTGACGAAGATTTACGTGCTGACCGTCAACCAGAATTTACTCAAATCGACTGTGAAATGGCATTTGTTGAACAAGAAGATATATTAAACATGTTTGAAGGTTTAACCCGTCATTTACTAAAAGAAATCAAAGGAATTGAAGTAGATAAATTCCCAAGAATTACTTACGATTACGCTATGAAAACGTACGGTAATGACAAACCAGATATTCGTTTTGAAATGAAATTTGGCGAGTTGAATGCCGTTGCCCAACATAAAGATTTCCCTGTATTCAATTCAGCTGAATTAGTAGTTGGAATCGCTGCACCAGGTTGTGCAACTTATACGAGAAAAGAAATCGATGCTTTAATTGATTGGGTAAAACGCCCTCAAATTGGAGCTTCGGGAATGGTCTATGTAAAATGTGAAGAAGATGGAACTTTCAAATCATCAGTAGACAAATTCTACGATCAAGAAGATTTGAAAAAATGGGCTGAAATAACCAATGCAAAACCTGGTGATTTAATTTTGATTTTATCGGGTAATGCAAATAAAGTAAGAACACAATTATCGGCACTTCGTATGGAAGTAGCTACTCGTTTAGGTTTGAGAAAATCAGACGAATTTGCTCCATTATGGGTAGTAGATTTCCCATTATTAGAATGGGACGAAGAAAGCGGAAGATATCATGCAATGCACCATCCTTTTACTTCTCCAAAACCAGAAGACATGGCATTAATTGAAACTGAACCAGGAAAAGTTCGCGCTAATGCTTATGATATGGTTTTAAACGGAAACGAAATTGGTGGTGGTTCTATTCGTATTCACGACAGAGAATTACAATCGAGAATGTTTGATTTGTTAGGATTTAGCAAAGAAGAAGCACAAGCACAATTTGGTTTCTTAATGAGCGCTTTCGAATTTGGAGCACCACCACACGGAGGTTTAGCTTTCGGTTTGGATAGATTAGTTTCTATTTTAGGTGGACAAGAAACGATTCGTGATTTTATTGCATTCCCTAAAAACAACTCAGGAAGAGACGTAATGATTGATGCTCCTTCAACAATTGATGAAGCACAATTACAAGAATTACATATTAAATTAAGATAAAATGAAAAAAGTTCTAATTGCACTTATCATTATTATTGTTGGATTTATTTCGTTTGGATACATTCAAAAACACAACGGGTTAAATGGCGACAAGTGGATTGGAATTGGAATTTTATTGGTAACATTTGTGCTAATTCCTATTTTTTTATATTCCCGATTTAAAAATAAAGAAACTAGAGACAGAATGTTAAATTTTGATTTAAAGAAAAAAGAAGCGTCTGATAATCAATAAATTTGAAATATTTTTAACTTTTTCTTGTTTGTGTTGTAAATAAGTATATCTTTGATAATTATTAATTTTTTACAATACACAATGAGAACAGGTAAAGTTAAGTTCTTCAATGAATCAAAAGGTTACGGTTTTATTACTGATGATGAAACTGGAAAAGACATTTTCGTACACGCTACTGGAATGAAAGTTGAATCTTTAAATGAAGGAGACAGCGTAAGTTACGAAGAAGAAGAAGGAAGAAAAGGTAAAGTAGCTGCTCAGGTAGTAGTTATCGAATAATATATAATATTTTTTGATTACCTAGAAAGTCAAAGTCCCGATTTAAATCGGGACTTTTTTTATGGCCTTCATTAAAAAAGGGCTACATTACTGCAGCCCCTCTTCACTTAACAAACTTTATTTTATTTAAAAAAATACTTCATACCAAATAACACATTCCCTTTTGGCATAGGAATCATACCGGACTCAATATAATCTGCATTAAAAATATTATTAGCAAACATAGATAACTCAATTGCTCTTATTCTATAACTAATATTAGCATCATACACATTGTAGCTCATTCCTGCAGTACGTTCTACATATCGATAAGCAATAGTGGTATTTAATCCTTTAAAGAAATTGAATTGAAAGCTACTTGTAAACTGATGTTTCATTGAGTTGATAGCATATTGCGAAAAATTAGCTTCACTTTTCTTAACATCGTTATCTAAATAAGCATAACCTAACTGAATTTTTTGAGGCAAATTATGAATCGTAAATGAGTAATCTAATTGCGTCTCGTATCCTTTAGTACTTACACTTTGAATGTTTTGTGCTTGCCAAGCATCCGTTGAATTCTCACGAACATAATCAATTAAATTATCAGCATCACGATTAAAAGCAGCTACCGAAAAATTAAACCTATTACTTATATATTTTAAACCAATTTCTTGTGAAAAAGCTTCTTCCGTATTTAAATTTGGATTACTTATAGTTGTTGGTGAAGAATAATATAAATTGGTATAAGTAGGCACTCTGTAAGAAGTTCCAATATTCCCGTAAGCTCTAAATTTATCTGAAATTTGAACACCTACATCTACACCAGGAAAAACTTGATTGTCAAAATCTGAAAAATAAGAAGCGGAAATTCCGGGAGTAACATCTAAAACAGTGTTGAAAAATTGAAAACGATGTTCTAAAAATAAACTCGCAATTTCTCTTTGATTATCTCCTAAACGGTTACTACCAATATAATATTTTGAAAACTCCACTCCAAAACCGGTAATTCCAAGATCTGATTGATAAGAAGCGTTTAATTCGGCTGCAATTTTATTTGTAATGTGCATGTTTCTGTAAGCCGATGGATTACTTCTGATATATAAATATAAATCTTGATTTCTTCTCCAATATATTCTTGGTTTCAAAGTTAAATTCCCTTTCTTAATTATAGTTGAAAACCCAATTAAACTGGCCTGAGTTTCTTCATATTGTTCTGTTGCAGATGCGATTCCATAAAATCCATTAGCACCAAATTTTCGTTCGCTCAATGTTGCAATGAAGTCAATTGGTTGCTTATCTTTATTAAACTGACTTTTTACAAAAATATTTGTATTGTCAAAGTCGGTATTGTATCGATAACCTTCCGAGAAATTTTTACTTATATGAACCAAATGACTCGATTTTTCCATATTAATTGCTCCAGTAACTTCCCCTAAAAATTGATGAAAAGAGCCACCTTGCACTTTTGCAACTAATGAATTTTCAGGAGCATCTTTAGTTACAATATTAATAGCACCACTATAAGCATTTTGCCCAAAAATACGAGCCGCAGGTCCTTTTATTACTTCAATTCTTTTGATAACTTCAATAGGTAAAGCTAAATTCATAGTATGATGTCCCGTTTGCGCATCATCTACTTTTATACCATCAATTAACAATAAAGTCTGATCAAAACTTCCCCCTCTAATGTATAAATCCGATTGCATTCCGTTTATACCTTGACGACGAACATCAATTCCAGCAATTTGTTGTAAAGCATCGGCAACATTTGTAACACCTAATTTTTTAATATCTTCAGCAGAAACTATTTGAATAGTTCTTGAATTTTCTTTGAACGGTAAATCAATACGCGAAGATGTAATTACAACTTCTTTTAATGTATCTGTTTTCTGAATATTTTCCTGAGCATTTCCTTTTAAAACCGCAAAACTTAACGACAGTAAAAAACCAATTTTTTTCATTTATAAATATATTTCTTTATTTCGGTGCAAAAGTCGTAACTTTCCGGACTATTAAAGTAGTCCAGTTTGAAAAATATAGCTAGTCCGGTTATTGCAATATTAAATTCCATCATTCAGTTTGAAAAAAAGAGTGACAATCCTGTATTTATTCAAATATCCCAACAAATTATCAATGCTATTCAACGCGGAATTATTACAAAAGGTACGGTTTTACCTGGAACCCGAATTTTAAGTCAAGCTTTACATATTAATCGCAATACTGTTGTTGCAGTTTATGAAGAATTAGCTTCACAAGGTTGGGTTGAAATTGTTCCTAATAAAGGTACATATGTTTTAATTCCCGAACTTAAAACCGCAACCTTAAAAGCAATTCATGAAAGTAAAAATTTAGTGAGTGATTATGCTAAAACTACTGGATTTACTTTTCAAACTTCGTTTCATTTATCGCCTACAGATGAACTAATCAAGGCACGTTTTAATATTAATGATGGGCAACCCGATTTAAGATTACATCCTATACATCAGTTTTCAAAATGGTACAGTGCCTCTATGAAACGAAAAAATTTGATTTCAAAATGGAACAAACCTACAGCCTATTCCAACTTTGAAGTACAATTGGCCAATTATCTTAACGCAACTCGAGGTTTTAAAATAAATCCGAATAATATAATGAATACTCGGAGTACCGAAATGAGTTTGTATATTATTTCACAATTATTACTAAAAAAAGACGATATAGTCTTGGTTGGTAATTTGAGTAATTATGCCGCTAATATGATTTTTCAACAAGTGGGCGCAAAAATAAAAACCATTACTACAGATGAATTTGGATTAAGCATTGAACAAATTGAAAAACTATGCAAAAAAGAAAAAATTCGATGTGTTTATGTTTGTTCTAACAGACATTATCCTACAACAAATTCCTTGAGTCCTAATAGAAGATTACAATTATTAGAATTGGCGAACCAATATAAATTTGCCATTATAGAAGATGATTTTGATTATGATTTTCAATTTGAAGGAACCGCAAAATTACCTTTGGCGAGTTCAGACACTAATGGACAGGTAATTTATTTGGGGAAACTTGGGCAATCTCTTTTTCCAAGTTTTCAATCAGGTTTTGTTGTAGCACCTGAAAATTTGATTCTTGAAGCAAAAAACTACTTGCAAATTCTTGACAAACAGGGCGATTTAATTCAAGAACAAATGTTATCAGAATTAATTTATGAAGGCGAAATTCACCGATTAATTAAAAAAAATATTCTCCTTTACGAAAAACGTTTGGAGCTTTTATGTCAACTTTTAGACGAACATTTGAATGAATATATTACCTATAAAAAGCCCAATGGAGGCTTAGCAATTTGGTTAGAATTTACTCAAAAAATCTCATTAATAAAGCTTGCAGAAGAAGCATTAAAACTCGATTTACATTTACCAAAGAAAATTTTATATCAAGATAAAAATGTATGTGCTATTCGATTTGGTTTTGGTCAATTAAATGAAGAAGAAATAGAAATTGTGGTGAGTAAATTAAAGCAAGCTTACATAAATTTAAAATAAAAAAGTCCTGCAAATTGCAGGACTTTTTACTATACATTTTATTGTCTTAGTCAGCTAAAACAATAATTTTGTTTTCATTCATTTCGATGGTACCTGAATTAATAGGCAGCCAGTACGTTTGCTCATTTACTTTATTGAATTTAGAAGCAAATTCTTTTTCAATTTTAATATTTTGAGCATTGATTTTCACGTTTCCTTTTGCTAACAATGAAACAATTGGTGCGTGATTATTTAGCATTTGAAACTCACCGTTAACTCCAGGAACTGCTACCGAAGTAACTTCTCCTTTGAACAATGTAGCTTCTGGTGATACTATTTCTAAAATCATATTTCTTAGTGATTAGTGATTAGTAATTAGTGATTAGCAAGTAACTGAATACTGTGACTGAACACTGAACACTAAATTAAGCTTCTGCTAACATTTTCTCTCCAGCTTCGATAGCTTCTTCGATAGTACCTTTAAGGTTAAATGCTGCTTCTGGTAAGTGATCTAACTCACCATCAATAATCATGTTAAATCCTTTGATAGTATCTTTAATATCTACTAATACTCCAGGAATACCAGTAAATTGCTCCGCTACGTGGAAAGGCTGAGATAAGAAACGTTGTACACGACGCGCTCTAGCAACTGCTAATTTATCGTCTTCTGACAACTCTTCCATACCTAAGATAGCGATGATATCTTGTAATTGTTTGTATTTTTGAAGAATCTCTTTTACTCTTTGAGCACACTCGTAGTGATCTTTACCTAAAATTTCCGGAGTTAAGATACGAGAAGTAGAATCTAATGGATCTACTGCAGGATAAATACCTAACTCAGCAATTTTACGAGACAATACTGTTGTTGCATCTAAGTGAGCAAACGTTGTTGCAGGAGCCGGGTCAGTTAAGTCATCCGCAGGTACGTAAACCGCTTGTACAGATGTAATAGATCCTTTTTTAGTTGAGGTAATACGCTCTTGCATCGCACCCATTTCTGTTGCTAATGTAGGTTGGTACCCTACCGCAGATGGCATACGACCTAAAAGTGCAGACACCTCAGAACCTGCTTGTGTAAAACGGAAGATGTTATCAACGAAGAAAAGTACGTCTTTTCCTTGTCCATCTCCTGCTCCATCACGGAAATATTCAGCAATTGTTAAACCTGATAAAGCAACACGAGCACGTGCTCCTGGTGGCTCATTCATCTGACCGAATACGAAAGTAGCTTTAGAATCTTTCATTAATTCTTTATCTACTTTAGCTAAATCCCATCCTCCATTTTCCATAGAGTGCATGAAATCATCACCATATTTAATAATTCCTGATTCTAACATCTCTCTTAAAAGGTCATTTCCTTCACGAGTTCTCTCACCTACACCAGCAAATACTGATAAACCACCGTGACCTTTTGCAATATTGTTAATTAATTCTTGAATCAATACGGTTTTACCTACTCCAGCACCACCAAATAATCCAATTTTACCTCCTTTAGCATAAGGCTCAATTAAGTCGATTACTTTAATACCTGTAAATAAAACTTCAGTAGAAGTTGATAAATCTTCAAATTTTGGAGCAGGTCTGTGAATTGGTAAACCACTTTCACCTGTTTTTGGTAAATCTCCTAAACCATCGATAGCATCACCGATTACATTAAATAGACGTCCAAAAACCTCACCACCAATTGGCATTTGAATTGGAGCTCCAGTAGCAACTACTTCAGCACCTCTAGACAAACCGTCTGTAGAGTCCATAGAAATTGTACGAACTGTATTTTCTCCAATATGAGATTGAACTTCTAATACTAATAAAGTACCGTCTTTTTTAGTGATTTCTAATGAATCGTAAATTTTTGGTAACTCAGCATTTGCATCATTAAACACGACGTCAACAACTGGTCCGATAATTTGTGCAACTTTTCCTGTGATTCTAGACATTGCTTATGTATTTATTTAATAGCTAATTAATGTTGAAAAAATGATGTATTTTTCCGAGTGCAAAGATAGTTTTTTCTAAAACAATTTTGCAATTTATTTTTTGAATTTTTTGCAATAAAAAAGCGAAATTATACAATTTCGCTTTTAATTTGTTATTCTACGGTTACAGATTTTGCTAAATTTCTTGGTTGATCAACATTACAACCTCTTAAAACTGCAATATGATACGACAATAACTGTAATGGAATTGTAGTTAATAATGGTGTAAATGGTTCGTTAGTTTCTGGAATTTCAATAACGTGATCTGCTAAAGCTTTTACTTGAGTATCTCCTTTAGTTACCACTGCAATAATTTTTCCACTTCTTGATTTAATTTCTTGAATGTTACTTACCACTTTATCATAGTGTCCTTTATTTGGTGCAATAACAATAACCGGCATGTGCTCATCAATCAAAGCAATAGGTCCGTGCTTCATTTCAGCTGCTGGATAACCTTCTGCATGAATATAAGAGATCTCTTTTAATTTCAAAGCTCCTTCTAAAGCTACTGGGAAATTATATCCCCTACCTAAATATAAGCAATTCGATGCGTCTTTGTAAATTTCGGCAATTTTTTTAGCAATATCATTTGTTAATAATGCTTCTTCAACTTTTTCAGGTATCAACTCTAATTCAAGCAAATAACGTTGGTAATCAGAATTACTTAAAGTACCTTTAGCTTTAGCCAAACGAAGTGCTAACAAAGTAAGAATTGTAATTTGCGTAGTAAATGCTTTAGTAGATGCTACTCCAATTTCTGGTCCAGCGTGTGTATAAGCTCCTGCATGAGTTTCACGAGAAATGGAAGAACCAACCACATTACAAACTCCAAATACAAATGCTCCATTTTCTTTAGCCAACTTAATAGCGGCAAGAGTATCAGCAGTTTCACCAGATTGAGAAATTGCAATTACCACATCATCTTTATTAATAATAGGATTTCTATATCGGAATTCAGATGCGTATTCTACTTCAACAGGAATTCTTGAAAATTCTTCTATAATATATTCGGCTACCAATCCAGCATGCCATGAAGTTCCACATGCCACAACCAAGATTCGTTTAGCATTTAAGAATTTTTCCAAATTATCTTCTACACCCGACATTTGTACTATCCCTTTATTAGCCAAAAGTCTTCCTCTATAAGTATCTTTGATTACACTTGGTTGCTCATAGATTTCTTTCATCATAAAATGATCGTAACCCCCTTTTTCAATTTGCTCCAAGTTTAATTGAAGTTCTTGAATATAAGGATCAACCAAAGAATCGTCTTTAATTTTTCTAACTTTTAATGGTTTGTGTAAACGCACAATTGCCATTTCTTCATCTTCTAAATAAATAGCATTTGACGTATACTCGATAAAAGGTGTTGCATCAGAAGCAATAAAAAATTCTTCTTCTCCAATTCCAATTGCTAGTGGACTTCCTAAACGTGCTACTATAATTTCATCAGGTTTTTCAACATCAATTACTGCAATTGCATAAGCACCAATAACTTGGTTTAATGCAATTTGAACCGCATGACCTAACTTACAATTTTCTTTTTTCTTAACTTCTTCAATCAAATTAACCAATACTTCAGTATCTGTATCCGATTTAAAAGTATAACCTCTTTTGATTAATTCTTGTTTTAAAGGTTCGTAATTTTCAATAATTCCATTATGAATAATTACTAATTTTCCAGAGTTTGAAAAATGAGGATGCGAATTAACATCATTAGGCACACCATGAGTTGCCCAACGCGTATGCCCCATACCTATTTTACCAATTGTTGTATTTTCTTCTTGCGCTTTTGCTTCTAAATCAGATACCTTACCTTTAGTTTTAGATAATTTTAATTCGTTACCGTCATATAAAACGATACCTGCACTATCATAACCTCTATACTCTAAACGGTGTAATCCTTTAATAATTACAGAATAAGCATCTCTTTTGCCTATATATCCTACAATTCCACACATAAATTAGTTCGGTTTAGTGAAAAATATTTCAAGTTTTAATTTCATTGGTACTACGTTACCATTGTCGTCTGTATAAGTAGCAGTACTCAATGGACCATGTAAAACAGTTCCTAGGGGATTTAATATTGATGCTAGTGGTATTGAATTAACCGCAAATCCATTAGCCGATATAGGGGTTTTTACAGCAGCACTTGCCGTAAGGTTTATAGACTCTGTTACTGAAACTCCAATTTTAATATTATCTTGGAAATCACCATTAGTATCTGCTTTTAAAACGCTCTTAATATGTTCTGTTAATCGCACAGTATACTTAATTCCTTTTTTAGGTTCGTCAGTTTCTCTTTCAATGATTCCTCCAAAGATAACTTTATTATTCTTAGGATTAAAACTTGAAGAACTATCGTAAGAATAATCCACTATTACTTTATTATTTGTAGCATCAAAAATATAAATTCTTTGAGGTTCTTCGTCTTTATCAACCGCTACCATTTCATCTTTTTCAATGAAAAAAGTCAATCGAGCATCATTGATTAACCAATTATTATCAGCAATATCATCTCTCAAACGCTGAAGTTCAGTAGCATTAAATAAATCTATAAAAGCTACAGATCCATTTCCTCCTTTAATATATAATTTTTCATCCCCTAACACATCATTAGAATTGTTAATTCCTGTTTGATAATCAGAAGAATAATTATACTCTAATAAATTGATACTATTATTTCTTAAAGTTGAAGAAGAATTATATCCCATTTTTAAAGAAAACTCTCTTCTTGTTCTTATTGGATTCGGATTTTCAACTGTTGGCTCTGCAGAAGCTTTATATAAAATTTTAAGTTCTGCTTTAGAGAAATCAAGAATAGCTAAAGCTCCCTGTCCTGGATTAATTTCTTCTACCTCAAACAATAATCCTCTGAAATAATTTTTGAAAATATTGTTGTTAAATAAATTTCCAGTTGCTGTAGCATCGATAATTTTTTGTTGAAAAAAACTACTTTTTAAATCCAACCAAATCCCTGGTGTTTTTCTGTCTTTAATAACCCTAAGTGATGCATCGTTTTGATCAGAAAGCACAGCTCCGTTACTATCTAGATACAATCCTGCACCATCCGTTTTATAGATATACAATTCTTTTTTACTAAAATAAAACTCATTATTTTGATCTACATTTGAACTGTTATTCAACAATTCTGAACCTTTAAATGGGTCAATTAAATTTTTATCATCACTGTAGTATTTTTGAGCACTTTGTAAATTATCAGAAGGATCAAAATCTCTTAAGTAATACCCATTTTCTAAAACTGATAATTTAAATTTTCCTGTTTCAGGATTTCCATAAATTGAATCCAATTCATAAATTCTTTCACCTGAAGTTTCAGTGGACTCTAGAGTACTGAAATAAGGAACATACAAGTAAACAGAATCAATTACAGGGTCATATCCAAAAGACGGATTTTCTGTACTTAATTCAACTTGAGTAACAAAATGAGCTTTTGTTATTCCAAATTTAGGATTGTTATAAATCCCCAATGCATTTAGAGGTAAATTATTTGCTTGAACAGGACCTGTTGCTTTTGTATAGGCAATTAAATTTTCAGCTTCATATTTCTCTAAATCAAAATGATTATCTCCAATTACATCCGATTCTAAAGTATTAAAATCCTTGTCACATGACAATAAAGAGAGAAAAAGAAATAAAAGTGTAGCTATTTTTAATAAATTATTTTTCATAGTGGTAAAACCCTTTTTATAGTAAGTGATTCTTTATAAACGAAGTATATTCTTCTTTAATGGTATCTTTAGAGGCGAAAGGTAAAAAAGGTTTTTTTGTACTTTCTATAAATTTTGTTAAAGTTGGAGATAACACTTGAGAACCTGAAACCAAAGCATCAGAATGAGCAATACAAACTTTCATCAAATTTTCATAAGTTGGACTACTTAAATCAGCTACAGAATTTGCATCAATATTATCAAATAAAATTTTGTTTAAAAATTCACTGTTCAGTTCCCCTTCAAAACCTTGTTCATAAACAGAAGTAACTATTTTTGTTTCAGCAAAAATACCTTCATCTTTATAGTAGTGTTTTAAATAAACAGGTAAAAGTGCTGCCATCCATCCATGTACGTGAATAACATCAGGAACCCAATTTAATTTTTTTACCGTTTCAACAACTCCTTTAGCAAAGAAAATAGCTCTTTCATCATTATCTGAATATAAAATTCCATCTTCGTCTGAAAAAGTAGCTTTTCTTTTGAAATATTCATCGTTATCAATAAAATATACTTGGATTCTTTCTTTAGGAATTGAAGCAACTTTGATAATAAGAGGCATATCCATATCATTTACCACTAAATTCATACCTGATAAACGAATAACTTCATGCAATTGATGTCTTCTTTCGTTAATATTACCATATCTAGGCATAAAAATTCGTATTTGTCCCCCTAAGTCATTAATCATTTTTGGCATTTCATACGACTGTAACGAAACTTCATTTTCGGCTAAATAAGGCACCACTTCAGATGATACATACAATATCCTCTTATCTTCCATAATGTATTCTAGTTTATTATTGGTTTAAAAAACCTTGCAAAATTACAAAATTTTATGGATTTATCTACTAAAATAGTAAGTTTGCAACTGATTTAATCCATATAAAAATGCTCATTTTTAATAAAAAGTCTGATTTAAGCGCTTTTTTAAGCCCCTTAATTCAACAAAATAAATCGATTGGATTTGTTCCTACGATGGGTGCACTTCACAAAGGACACTTGTCTTTATTAGAAAAATCGCTTTCTGAAAACGAAATTACTGTGATGAGTATTTTTGTAAATCCCACGCAATTTAACAACTCTGAAGACCTAGATAAATATCCTAGAACTCTTGAACGTGATATTCAAATTATGCAAGAAGTAAGCAATACTATTATTGTTTATGCCCCAGAAGTTGAAGATATCTATGAAGGTAAGACCGTTTCTCAATCTTTTGATTACGATGGTTTAGAAAACCAAATGGAAGGAAAACATCGCCCAGGACATTTTGATGGCGTTGGAACTATAGTTAAAAGATTATTTGAAATTGTTCAACCAAACAAAGCATATTTTGGCGAAAAAGATTTTCAACAATTACAAATTGTAAAAAAATTAGTTGAAAAAAATAACATTCCGGTTGCTGTAATTGGTTGTCCTATTCATAGAGAAGACAGCGGATTGGCTATGAGTTCAAGAAATGAGCGGTTATCAGAAACGGCAAGAAAAAATGCAGCTATCATTTATCAAATTCTGAATTCGGCAAAAGAAATATTTGCAACAAATTCAGCTGAAGCAACTGTAAAATGGGTTGAAAACGAATTCCAAAAACATCCTGATTTTCAACTAGAGTATTTTGAAATTGCTGACGAAACAACGCTTTTACCTGTCAATACCAAAGAAGCAGATAAAAAATACCGAGGCTTTATTGCAATTTTTATTGAGAATATTCGATTAATAGATAATATTTCACTAAATTAATTACCTTTGCATCATGCAAATTCAAGTAGTAAAATCGAAAATTCATCGAGTAACCGTAACAGGTGCCGATTTGAATTATATTGGGAGTATCACCATAGATGAAGCTTTAATGGAAGCATCTAACATTATTGAAGGTGAAAAAGTACAAATCGTTAACATTAATAATGGAGAACGATTAGAAACGTATGCCATCAAAGGACCAAGAAATACCGGTGAAATTACTTTAAACGGACCAGCCGCTCGCAAAGTGCATCGTGGTGATATCGTAATTATAATTTCTTATGGAATTATGGACTTTGAAGAAGCTAAAAAATTCAAACCTACTTTAGTTTTTCCTAACGAGAAAGATAACTCTTTAACATAGTTTGAAAGCTAGTATACGAAAATTTTTAAGTCTAACTATCCCTTTGTTGATTGGGTTAGGAATTATTTATTATCAGTATACTACCCTTTCACCAGATGAATTAGAAAAAATTAAAGTCAGCTTCATAAAAGCCGATTATTTTTACATTTATTTATCCCTTTTTATAGCACTTTTCGGATTTTGGTCTCGTGCTTATCGTTGGAAATTTGCTCTTAATCACTTAGGATATCAAACAAAGTTTCACAACGATTTACTTACCGTTTGTGTTTCCTATTTTGTAAACCTTACCATACCTAGATCAGGTGAAATTTCTAGAGCTGCTTTACTAAAAAAATATGAAAACGTTCCATTCGACAAGGGATTTGGAACAATCGTTGCAGAACGAATCGTAGATTTAATGATTTTCTTTTTATTTGTAATTGTTGCCTTCCTATTACAATTTGAAAAACTTTATCAATTTTTAATTGAAAAACTACCGGTAGAAAAAATTTTATACTTATTAGCTGGTGGAATAATCATTTTTATTCTTTTTATAGTAGTTTGGATTTATGCTGAATGGAAAATTATTCAGAAATTAAAAACCAAATTATCGGGTTTAATTGAAGGCATGACGAGTATCTTAAAAATGAAAGACAAATGGAACTACATTTTTCATTCATTTTTTATTTGGTTCTCTTACCTAATTATGTTTTATGTTACCATTTTTGCGCTTCCTGAAACTTCAAATATTAGCTTTGATGTAGTAATTATGGGGTTTATTTTTGGAAGCCTAGCCGTTGGTTTTACTAATGGTGGGCTTGGCGCATACCCATTAGCAATTGCAATGATTTATTCGCTATACGGTATTCCCAATGAAGTAGGAGTTGCTTTTGGTTGGCTAGTATGGGTTTCTCAAACATTATTAACTATTTTATTGGGATTATTATCATATTTACTATTACCTATTTTAAATAAAAAATAAATTGCTAAATTGCTAATCTATTTTTAATCAAACTATTTAAAATGAAAACCCCTATTACATTAATTATCTTTCTATTTAGTTTTTTCCTTTTTGCCCAAAAAAACACTGAAACTTTAGAAACTAAAAAACTTGGAACAAGAACATTTACAGTTGTTACTCCTCCGTCTTACGAAACCAATCCTGAAAAAAGCTATCCTACTTTATTAGTTTTAGATGGAGAATATTTATTAGATCCTTTTGAAGGAATTCTAAAATATGGTGCATACTGGGACGATTTACCTGAAATGATTATCATCGCAGTAAATCAAAATTATGGCGAAACACGATTTGCCGATAGCGAATTTGATGACGCAGGATTTCCTTCAGGAAATGGAGCCAATTTCTTTGAATTTATTGGTCAAGAACTTTATCCATATGTAGATAAAAAATATCGTACAATCCCATTTAGAATGATTGCAGGCCATGACACTACTGCTGGTTTCTTGAACTTTTATTTGTACAAAGACAATCCCATTTTCAACGCCTATATTTCATTAGCTCCTGAAATGGCTCCTGAAATGGAAAAACGTATTGCTGAACGATTGACTAAAATAACGAAACCTATTTTCTATTATCAAGCTACTGGCGAAGGGGATTTAAAAGAAATTAACGAAAAAGCAGGAGAATTAGATGCCAATATCAAAGCGATTCCAAATGCTTCTTTTAAATATCAAAACGATGCTTTCAAAGGCGCTTCACATTATTCGTTAGTGGCTAAAGCAGTTCCTAATGCTATCTATTTTATTTTTGATGGTTACCAACCCATTTCAATGGTAGAATTCCAAGATAAAATTTTAAAATTAGATTCGGGTTATACTGATTATTTAATTGCAAAATATGACGAATTAGAAAAGCGTTTTGGATTTAAAATGAAACCTAGATTATCTGATTTTAAAGCTATTGAAGCTGCTATTTTAAAAAACAAAGCATATAACGAATTACAACCATTAGCGGATTTTGCTGATAAACATTATCCTAAAACTATTTTAGGAACTTATCATCAAGCTTTGTATTTTGAAAAAACTGGAAATTATAAAAAAGCAGTTAAAACGTACCAACGAGCTTTTACTCTTGAGCCAATTCGCGAATTGACTAAAGATTTCATGTTAAACAGAGCCGAAGCATTAAAAGGTAAAGATGATAAACCAACTGAAGATGTTCCGGCAGAAGCTCCTGCAGAAGAAACACCAACAGAAGAACAAAAACAAGAATAAAACCTTATGAGTAAAGTAAAAACGGCTTTTTTTTGCCAAAACTGTGGCACCCAATATTCGAAATGGCAAGGACAATGTAATGCCTGTAAAGAATGGAATACTATAGTTGAAGAATTGGTTCAAAAGGAAGAAAAAGTCGCTTGGAAAACTACAACCGCAACTTCTAAAGCCGTTACAAAACCTTTACTCGTAAAAGAAATAGACACTGCACAAGAAATCCGATTAAACACGACAGACAACGAGTTGAATCGGGTTTTGGGTGGTGGATTAGTACCAGGTTCCTTAACGTTATTAGGCGGCGAACCAGGAATAGGAAAAAGTACGTTACTCTTGCAAATTGCTTTAAAATTACCTTATAAAACCCTTTATGTTTCGGGAGAAGAAAGCCAAAAACAGATTAAAATGCGTGCCGAACGTATTACTTCGAATGGCGATAATTGCTACATTTTAACCGAAACCAAAACCCAAAATATCTTCCGTCAAATTTTGGAAATTGAACCCGATATTGTCATTATCGATTCGATTCAAACTTTACATACCGATTACATTGAATCGTCAGCCGGAAGTATTTCACAGATTAGAGAATGTACAGCCGAGTTGATAAAATTTGCCAAAGAAACCAATACACCCGTACTTTTAATCGGGCACATTACCAAAGACGGCACCATAGCCGGACCCAAGATTTTGGAACACATGGTCGATACCGTTTTGCAATTTGAAGGCGACAGAAATCACGTGTATCGAATTTTACGTTCGTTAAAAAACCGTTTTGGGTCTACTGCTGAGTTAGGGATTTACGAAATGCAAGGTTCTGGCTTACGCGAAGTAGATAATCCATCTGAAATTTTGATTTCGCATAAAGACGAACAACTTTCAGGAACTGCTATTGCTACTACTTTAGAAGGCATGCGTCCGTTGATGATTGAAATTCAAGCCTTAGTAAGTACTGCAGTTTATGGAACGCCACAACGCAGCACCACAGGTTACAACGCAAAACGCTTAAACATGATTTTAGCGGTTTTAGAAAAACGTGCTGGATTTCGATTGGGAACCAAAGACGTTTTCCTTAACGTTACAGGCGGAATTTCTGTAGAAGACACTGCAATTGATTTAGCAGTTGTGGCTGCTATTTTATCCTCAAACGAAGACATTGCTATTGCTGAAGGTTTTTGCTTTGCAGGAGAAGTAGGACTTTCAGGCGAAATCAGACCCGTTAACCGTATTGAACAACGCATTCAAGAAGCCGAAAAATTAGGATTTACCACGATTTTTGTTTCCAAACACAACAAAATTTCATTGAAAAACACAGGAATCAAAATTGTTTTAGTGGCTAAAATTGAAGATGTGGTGAGTGAGTTGTTTGGATAATGGATGATTTAAAAGAAAGAAGATTAAAAAGCCTTGATTATCGAATTCAAGAGTTAGAAAATCAACCCGATTATTTTAAAAAATATGGGTTACGATTACTTTTAATTGGAATACCTATTACTATTATTACTCCTGAATACACTACAAGAGGTTCAAAAAATTTAATCTATTATTTTAACTACGATTATCCTTTGTGCTATTCGGTTATAGCATTATCTTATATTGTACTTTGCATTATTATGCTAGTTACTTTTAAAATTCAAGACAAGAAAAAAATTAAGAAATTAAAAGAAGATAGAGAGATGGTTGATTTGTTTAGGAGATAAATTAGACCTGACAGGTTTTTGAAACCTGTCAGGTCTGAAAATACTCTATCGTTGTGGTGAGATATACGAGTGTTAGGTCCTATAATATAAATTACTTAATATAAATTTCAATTACTACATCACCTGCATCATAACTTTTGACTTTAAGCATTGTTGAAGTCAATTCTAAAATTTCATAAGTAAATGTTTCATTTCCTGGCTCAGGATCATCCCAGGTAAAAACTATATTATTACCGTTTATAGTATAATCTGCATTTTCAGTAATATCTTGACCATTTGAACCTAAATTATAATGGGTAAAAAAAGCTCTTTGACTTGATGTAAATTCAATTTCAATATCGTGAGTACTTATTTCCTCTCCATTTATAGTTGTATTTTGTAAAAACCATGTACCAACCAATCTTTCTGAGTCAATTGAATTTGAATTTTCATCATTTGAGCATGAAAAAATAAAAAAAATGAATGTTATAAGTATAAATTTCTTCATAATGTGTTGATTTTTAAATAATGTATTTCTAAATATTTGTTTTTTGTTGTTTTATTATAATTAATTTCTTGAGAATATCACAAAATAATCAGGATCTCCTGGCTGAATATCGTCTGTTGCCTTAAGTTTTAAATATTCATCTGTAACTGATACAACTTGGTATGTAAAAACATCGCCCCAAATATTAATTGTCAGGTTGTTTCCATTTAAATTCCACGTACCATTCCCAGAATTACTTATATCAATTTGACAATTGTTTAAATAGGAAGATTCAATATAGTTGCCATCATTAACAAACTCTACATTATCTTTGATATTAGAACATGAATGAGGCCAATCATAAGTCCCAATATCAATTCCGTTAATTTCATTTATTTCTTGGTAATAATTCCATTTACCAATTATTCTTTGGTCATTAGAGTTATCATCATCATTAGAGCACGAAATAGTAAGTATTTGAATACATACCAAAATAAATATTATTTTTTTCATTTTAATTAAATAAGATTAAACATAATTTTTAGGCAAATATACAAAAAACTCTTAATAAAGAGGTTGCTTTTTAAGAGTAACAATAAAACATGTCTTTTTATTCATTTGCATATATTAAATAGCAATAGATATTGAGGAAATGGATGAAGAAATATTTTTAAAAAAAATTGGAGAAAAGCTAAAATTTTATCGTAAAAAAGCTGGTTATTCTAATTATGAATACTTTGCTTATGAGAATAATATTAGCAGACCTCAGTATGGAAAATATGAAGCTGGCGCCAACATTCAACTAAATACTCTTTATAAAATACTGAAAGCTCTTAAAGTTACACCAGAAGAATTTTTTAAAGGAATTGAATAGATAAATAATTTAAATCCCCTCCAACAACTCCAGCACCTTATTCACTGATTTCACATTATCAAAAGTCAGTAATAAACGTAAGCCGTTTTTGGTTTCTTTTTCTTTTATTTTACAAACATTGCTATTGCGTTGGGCAAATTGTAGCACTTTCATAAAACGGTTACTTTGGTAGAAATCGCTTTGTTGGTCGCCAATGAAATAACCCACCATTTTACCTTGTTTCATCATCAAACGTTCAATTCCCATCGCTGTGGCTTTCCATTTGATGCGCACGCTGTTTAGTAACGCAATCGCTGGTTTTGGTAACGCTCCAAAACGGTCGATTAGTTTTTGTTCAAATTGTTGTAAAGCTGCTTCGTCTTTAATTTGGCTTAATTCGTTGTATAAATTCAAACGTTCAGTAATGTTGTTGATGTACTCATCTGGGAACAGCAATTCAAAATCGGTATCAATTTGAATGTCTTTGACAAACTCTTTGGTTTCGATATCGTTTTCTTCTTGGTACAAGTCTTTGAATTCGTTTTCTTTCAACTCGTCAATGGCTTCGTTCATGATTTTTTGATAGGTATCAAAACCAATTTCATTGATAAAACCACTTTGTTCACCACCTAATAAATCTCCTGCACCACGAATTTCCAAATCCTTCATTGCAATATTGAAACCGCTTCCTAATTCGCTGAATTGTTCCAAAGCCGTAATACGTTTTTGCGCTTCTCCCGTCATCATCGAATACGGTGGCGTAATGAAATAACAAAACGCTTTTTTATTACTTCTTCCCACGCGACCACGCATTTGATGCAAATCAGACAATCCGAAATTATTTGCATTATTGATGAAAATAGTATTGGCATTTGGTACATCTAAACCGCTTTCGATAATGGTAGTTGCGACCAAAACGTCAAATTCGCCTTCCATAAAAGCCAACATCAATTCTTCTAATTTTTTTCCATCCATTTGACCGTGACCGATGCCCACTTTTGCTCCTGGCACCAATCGCTGAATCATTCCGGCAACTTCTTTGATGTTTTCAATTCGGTTATTGATGAAATAAACTTGGCCACCACGTTGAATTTCGTAGGAAACTGCATCGCGAATGACTTCTTCATTAAAACGAATCACTTGCGTTTCAATCGGATAACGATTGGGTGGAGGCGTTGTAATTACCGATAAATCTCGAGCCGCCATCAACGAAAACTGTAACGTTCTCGGAATCGGAGTTGCCGTTAAAGTCAAGGTATCGACATTCGTAGCTATGGTTTTCAATTTGTCTTTTACGTTTACTCCGAATTTTTGTTCTTCGTCGATAATCAACAAACCTAAATCTTTAAACAGGACATTTTTATTCACCAATTGGTGTGTTCCAATCAAAATATCGACTTTTCCTTCTTGCAATTTTTGAAGCGTATCGGCTTTTTGTTTCGTAGTTCTAAATCGGTTCAAATAACTCACGGTAACTGGCATATCTTTCAAACGTTCCGAAAATGTTCGGTAATGTTGATAGGCTAAAATGGTTGTTGGAACCAAAACCGCGACTTGTTTTCCATTATCTACCGCTTTAAAAGCTGCACGAATGGCAACTTCTGTTTTTCCAAAACCAACGTCACCACAAACCAATCGATCCATCGGACGTTCGCTTTCCATGTCGGCTTTTACATCGGCTGTTGCGGTAACTTGGTCAGGCGTATCTTCGTAAATGAAAGAACTTTCTAATTCTTTTTGCAAATAACTATCGGGTGCAAACTGAAAACCTTTATCTAATCTTCGCTTCGCATACAACTGAATTAGGTTGAACGCAATGTGTTTTACACGTGCTTTTGTCTTTTGTTTTAAGGCTTTCCAAGCGGTGCTTCCTAATTTGTATATCTTAGGAGGCGCGCCATCTTTCCCATTGTATTTTGAGATTTTATGTAGCGAATGAATGCTCACATACACAATATCGTTATCAGCATAAACCAATTTTATGGCTTCTTGCGTTTTGCCTTCTACTTGAATTTTCTGCAAGCCACCAAATTTTCCAATGCCGTGATCGATGTGCGTTACATAATCGCCAACCGATAACGAAGTCAGTTCTTTTAAGGTAATCGTTTGCTTTTTCGAATACCCATTTTTGATGGAAAACTTATGGTAACGCTCAAAAATTTGATGGTCGGTGTAACACGCTATTTGATTTTCTTCGTCTATAAAACCCTCAAATAAAGGCAACACCATGGTTTTGTATTGCTTGCGAATGCTTTCATGATTGGCTTCATCAATATCTTCAAAAATAGCATGAAAACGACTCGCTTGATTTTCATTGGAACAACACAAATAATTTTTGTAACCGTTGAAATGATTCTCACTCAAATTGTTCAACAACAAATCAAATTGCTTATTGAACGAAGGTTGCGGCTGAATAAGAAATTCAACTTTTTTATCGGTTTTAAAAACAGCGTTCGTATGCAATTCAATAACTGAAAAATCAAGTGCTCGTTTTAAAAATTGCTTTTGATTTAGGAATAATTCTTCGGGTTTTGCGTGTTGGATATCTTTAGATAATTTCTCGAAAGCTTCATTGGCTTTGTCGAATAATTTATCCAATTGTTGGCCTAATAATTCGGTATTTTGAATAACTAAAACCGTTTTTTCGTTGATATAATTTAAGAAACTTTCACGATTTTCTTGCAGTAATTTATTTTCTACATTTGGAATGATGGAAATCTTTTTCAGCTTTTCAACTGACAATTGAGTTTCCACATCAAAACTTCGGATGCTATCGACTTCGTTTCCGAAAAATTCAATTCGGTACGGATTATCATTGGAAAACGAAAACACGTCGATGATTCCACCACGAACGGAAAATTCGCCTGGTTCGGTAACAAAATCGACACGTTTGAAATTGTATTCAAATAAAGTTTCGTTGATAAAATCAATTGATAAATTATCTCCAACCGAAAGTTTTAACGTGTTTTTTTCTAACTCTTTTCGAGTAACTACTTTTTCAAAAATGGCTTCTGCATACGAAACAATAATTGCTGGTTTTTTGCGTGAATTGATTCGATTTAAAACTTCAGCACGAAGCAGCACATTAGCGTTGTCGGTTTCTTCAATTTGGTAGGGTCTTCGGTACGAACTTGGGTAAAAAAGAACGTCTTCGGCATTAATTAGTTGTTCTAAATCGTTCAAATAATAAGCCGCTTCTTCTTTATTACTGAATAAAATCAGGAAAGGAAGTTCAGATTTCGAAAATAACGAATTTGCCACAAAAGACAACGACGAACCAACCAAACCCGTCATCTGAGACTTTTGGCGCGCTGCGAATGTACTTTCTAAAACGGCAATCTTTGGTGACTTATCGTAAATGGATATAATGTCGGACTTGCTCAAAATGATTCTTTTTATGATTTACAAAAATAAAAAAACCACTACGTTTTCAATAGAAAAGTAATGGTTATATTTAGGTTGTAATAATTTAAAATACAAACTTCTTAACTACAGAAACAGCGTTATCTAATTTTATATCAACCAATAAAGCTTGATTGTGAGCATTTAATTCTGATAAAATTACCTGTGATGCATTTAGGTTATCTTTAGATAAAATGATTCTCCCTTGTAAATCATAAACTTTTAAACTTTGAATATTTGATTTTGAAGAAACAATCTTAGGTTGATTTTGGTAATTAAAGATGTAAACCGAACTTTCAATAGAAGTAAAAGGATTATTTGAAAGTGAAGCATCTTGATAATGAATTACAAAACGATTATCAAATACACCTGCTGCACTTGAAAAAGTATAAGGTGCTGCTTTTAAATCGTGGAAAATATTAAGGGCTTTATCCTCTAAAAACACCTCTTTATCAGAGAAATAAATTCCTAATTCAGAAATGGTAATATCAAAATTTGTTACTGCCGAAATTGTAGATTTAAATCCTAATGGCACTTGATCTGTAACTTCCCAAGGCATTGCTTTTGCTTGAATTGCTAAATTATGTCCTGGAATAATAGAATAAAAACTCACATATTGTCCATCAATTTGATCTCCATCAATCCCTGAATCATAATCATTTGTAGCTCCTGTAACATATAAAATTACTTGCTGTTTAAAAGCACCTCCTGAATTTGACAAATCCAAACGAATTAAATTATCATCTGCTTCATCAAAAGTTTCATTTTGCGAACTTGTATTTCTAAAAAACCCAGTATTAGTACCTGTAACTCTCATACTATTCGTAAATGTTACGCTTCCTGTTGCTGTACTAGAAGCAAAAAAACCTTGTCCGGCTGCCATATACTTTGAAGGAATTGCCCCTCCTGAATTCGCAGCTGTTCCTGCTAAACTTGTTCGTACAGCGTAATCATTTGATGAAAAAACATTAGCAGAAATAGCCGTATTATGAGTCCAATAATACAACGTATTTAAAGTTGTATTTGCTATTAATGTTTGAACATTTATTGCTGATGGATATGGATTTGCCAATAAATTATAATTTAGTACCGTTTTTTCATACACACTAACTGTATAATTACCATTATTGGGAACACCATTGAAAACTCCATTAAAAACAGTGGGTGTTGTATTATAATTTTGAGGAGCCATGATGGCATATCCCTTTCCTGGAAGCATTGTACTATTTGGATTTTCTGTTACCCAATTATTCACAGTAGGATTTGCATTAAAAGAATAAAATCTTGCAGTTGAAGTAAGTGGTGAAAATAAATTTAATTTTTGTCCCAAAACGGGTGCTCCCCAATAGGTGTATTGGTATTGAATCATTGGTGTAGCATTTCTCTTGTAGGTAATATTTCCTAAATTGACTGCTGTTGCATTATTTTGAATTAATGAAGCATTATTCTCAAAAATTAAATTGGATCCTGTAGTTACTTCTACATTATTCTCTATTATTAAATTGTGATTGGAATTGATGGTTACACTAGCATTATTTAATACCGTAACTGAACAAGCCGTTATATTTGATACAGAAGAATAATTTCCACTAAATACCACATTTTTATTACTGTTTGGCTCACCTTTATCCCATGAAGAACCATCCCAAGTGGTTGTCATGGCGCATTTTTGAACTCGAATATTATTAAAATGTAAATTATTTAAATCGTTATTAGAATCTGTATTCCCTACGTATAATTTAAAACCAGAAAATTGACCAACTCTAACCCCTGAAGTATACAAATCAGTACCTCTATTTATTATAACTTCATATGAATTAGTATCTATTTGATTTACTTGAAGAATAAAAACAGATGCTTGGTCATAATTCCAACCTAAATCAGCAATTGTAGATGTAGAATACACATCGGAACCAACATTAAAATTAAATAGTAATCCAAAATTTTGATCCATTAAATCAATTCCTTTGTATCCATTTCTGTAGGCAATTGCTAAATCAATTTTAAAAGATTGTCCTGGTAATAAATACTGACGTCCTCCTACTGCTGGTGAACCTGTATTAGTTAAAAAACGTTGTGCATTAGCTTGTACAAATGTTCCTACCGGATTTGCATACATGGAAAACGAACTTCCTGCAGTATTGACATCTCCAAAACCTTGAGCAGTTGAGTTTCCTATAAAATGTCCAGCAAAATGAGATGCATCTGTATTTTGAGTCCATAAATCCCAACTAGAAAATCCGGTTCCCAAATTACTAGCGTTTACCCAAGAACTGTAATTAGAAGCCTCATCTAAAAATAGAGTAGATTGAGCAATACTAAATTGTAAAAACAATAAAGCAATTATCCATTTTATTTTATGTTTATAACTTGTTTTCATATGCAATAAAACAATAAAATTACTTCATTTTATTGGATTCTTCTACCATTTTTTTCATCCCTTTAGTGTTGGCGTTTCTACTTGTATCTAAAGCTTGCAGCATTAAATCCTCACCAATTTCTTTAGGTATCGCTTTTTTTATAATAATTTCATCCCACTGTTTATACAATCCCACAATCTCATCATTGATCTCAGGAATTAATTTAGCAATTCGTTCTTCTGGAATAACTCGTAAATTAATGAAGGTTTCAAGTGATTTTAACTTGGTATTTAACGTTGTTATTCTACTTAATATTTGAGGTTTATTATACTCAATAGGAACTGTAATAGCTAAAGTGTCTGCCTTTTTTGATAAATTTTTAGTTTTCATTTGAAAAGCAGATAGTGTAGATTTTGGCTTTTGAAGCATTTCAATTTCAAACTGACGCCATTCGTTCCATTTATCTAAAGTTACTGCTACTTCTGGCCTTGGTGTTGGAAATTTAAATTCCCACATTTTCGAAATATTCTTAAAAACAGCTTCGTTTTTTTGAGCTACTTTTTCGGATTCAATCTGTTGATTCTCATTTTTACATGAAAAAAGTGCAAACAATACCAACAAAAAAATATATCTAAAAATTTTCATTTTATTTATTTAAAAAACAAATGTACAAATGTTTACAATACGTAGCTACATTTAAATGAATATCTTAGATTTTGACGAGCCTAATTTTACCAATTGAATAAAATGAATGTGTATAAGCTTTAATTATTATGAAATATCTAAAATTAGCTATTGTTTAATAAAAATATCTCAAAAAATCAATTCAAAAAATGGATCTAAATAGTATATTTGTTGCCTATTTTATACTAACAATGGAAACAAAAATTTTGATTATTGGTGCTTGTGGACAAATTGGTACCGAACTTACTGCCAAACTTAGAGCAACTTATGGTGTAAATAATGTTATTGCCTCAGATATTAGAAAACTAAACAATGATGTTGTAAATAATGGTATTTTTGAAGTAATAAATGCGTTAGACTACAATCAGATAGAACATTTAATTGAGCAATACCATATTACAGATGTGTATTTAATGGCAGCATTACTTTCTGCTACGGCTGAGAAAAATCCGGCTTTTGCGTGGGATTTGAATATGAATTCACTATTCCATGTTTTGAATTTAGCCAAAGCAGGAAAAATTAAAAAAATATTTTGGCCTTCAAGTATTGCCGTTTTTGGACCTACAACACCTAGACAAAATACACCGCAATATACTGTAATGGAACCATCAACTGTTTACGGAATTTCAAAGCAAACAGGAGAAAGATGGTGTGAATATTACCACAATCAATATGGTGTAGATGTTAGAAGTATTCGTTATCCAGGTTTGATTAGTTGGAGTACAGAACCTGGAGGAGGAACTACAGATTATGCAGTTGATATCTATCACAAAGCAATTACAGAGGGTAAATTCACAAGTTTCTTATCTGAAAATTCAGAATTACCTATGATGTATATGGACGATGCCATAAAAGCCACTATTGGAATTATGGAGGCTCCAAAAGAACAAATAAAAATCCGTTCGTCTTACAATTTAGCTGCAATGAGTTTTACTCCAAAGCAAATTGGGGAAGAAATCAAAAAACACTATCCTAATTTCGAATTAAACTACGAACCTGATTTCCGTCAGAAAATTGCCGATAGTTGGCCAGCGAGCATTGACGATACTTCGGCAAGAGAAGATTGGGGTTGGAAAAACGATTTCGATTTAGAAAATATGACTGTTGACATGTTCAAAAATTTAAAAGAACATATCTACAACAAATAATTTATTTACTATTTTTTATAAAAGCGTCTTCAATAGGCGCTTTTATTTTTACCACTTCATCCACATTCTCATTAGGAATAGTCATTGAAAGCACATAGTGTTTTATTTTCCATTGTCCCTTTTCTTGAACCAAAATACCTGAACCTCTGCATATTTTCATTTGGGTATTTAACAATTCGTCAAACCAAACTATTTTCCCGTCTGAACTAAAATAAATATTTCGTTCGATAGCAGTAAAACTCCAAGCTTTGCCCTTATCAAAGTAAGGTTTTGCAAATGCTTGAAACTCTTTTTTATTCCAATTTTCAGTAGCATCAGTTCCAATGAAAATGGATTCTTCGGACATAGCACCAAAATATTTCTCATAATTGGCTTCGGCTGCAGCTTTGTGCCAGTTATCTAAAATACTATTTATTTCATTTTTTTGATTTTCCATATTTTTTATTGGTGCGCAAGCCGTTACTACCAAAAGTAACAAATAGTATAATTTCATAAATCGGATTTAATTATCTAAATATAAAAATACGGCAAAAAATTAAAACTTTTCGTTATGTTGAGATAAATCTAATCCTATTCTTTCGGAATCTTCTGAAACTCGCAATGGAATGAACCAATTTGCCACTTTGTATAATAAAATAGATCCAAAAAAAGTAAAGAAAGCAACCAACACCAATGCCATCATGTGATGTCCAAAAACCGACCAACCTCCATGTAATAAACTAGCATTTTCACCTTCAGCAAAAATGGCAGTTAAAATCATTCCCATAATACCGCCAACACCATGACAAGCAAAAACATCAAGTGTATCATCAATTTCTTTTAGTTTGTTCCAATACAACATTTTATTTGACACTATTGCGGTAATAAATCCAAAGAAAATACTTTTTGGAATGGATACAAATCCAGCAGCTGGAGTAATTGCAACCAAACCTACAACCGCACCAATACAAGCTCCCAGAGCAGAAGCTTTACGACCATTAATTCTATCGAAAAACACCCAAGTCAACATGGCTGAAGCAGAAGCTACAGTAGTTGTTGCAAAAGCCATTGCTGCAGTTCCATTAGCAGCCAAAGCCGAACCCGCATTAAAACCAAACCAACCAAACCATAACATTCCGGTTCCAAGTAGTACAAAAGGAATATTCGTTGGGATATGTTCGCTATTTTTACGTTTACCAAGCACTAAAACACCTGCTAAAGCAGCAAATCCTGCGCTCATGTGAACTACTGTTCCTCCTGCAAAATCTTTAACTCCAAAATAAGAACCTAATAATCCGCTAGGATGCCAAACCATGTGACATAATGGAGTATAAATAAATAAAGTAAACAAACAGATAAAGAACAAGTAACCTATAAAACGTACACGTTCTGCAAATGAACCTGTAATAATTGCCGGTGTAATTACTGCAAACTTCATTTGAAATAATGCAAACAAAACAAAAGGAATTGTTCCTGCTAATTGTTTGTGAGGCAACGAACCTACATTATCAAAAAACATAAAATCAAATGGGTTTCCAATTATTCCGTAATGTTTACCTCCAATTTCAAAACCTAGACTATCTCCAAAAGAAAGACTAAATCCTACAACCACCCATAGTAAACTCACCACACCAAGTGATATAAAACTTTGTAACATTGTAGAAATTACATTTTTCTTTCCCACCATTCCACCATAGAAAAAAGACAATCCTGGCGTCATTAATAATACGAATGATGATGATGTTAACAACCAAGCAACATCAGCAAAATTTATAGCTTCAACCGTTGAAAATTGTGATTGTAATTCGTTCTTATTTTCCCAAAACAAACTAATTATCGATACTATCGAAATAATCACAAAAGAAACCAACCATCTTTTTTTTACTTTCATACCCCTATTTTTTATAGGGTAAATTTAATAAAAAGAATTATATTTATAAATATTTTAAAAAAATATAGGGGTAATTTTTAAAATTTATACGTATTTTTATTATTAACCCCATAAAATATGGGGTAAAAATTAAAGTTTATTAATTACAACCGTTTTCACATTTACAAACTCTTTAATACCATCTTCAGACAATTCTCTTCCATAACCAGATTTTTTAACACCGCCAAAAGGCAGTCTAGGATCTGATTTCACCATTTCATTGAAGAAAACTGCCCCTTCATTAAAATCTGAAATCTTGGTTTTAATAAAATCAATATCTTGAGTAAAAATAGAAACACCTAAACCAAAATCCGATTGATTACTTAATTTAATTGCTTCTTCAACACTTTTAAAAGTCACAATCGCAGCGACTGGACCAAAAGTTTCTTCATTAAAAACAGGCATTTCTGCAGTTACTTTAGTCAAAATAGTAGGTTCGTAAAAAGCCCCTTTTCTGTTTCCGCCTAAAATTAGTTTTGCTCCCATTTGAATCGATTTTTGAACTTGAAGCTCTAACTCTTCTGCCAAATCAACTCTCGCAAGCGAACCGATTTGAGTGTTTAAATCTAAAGCATCGCCTGTTTTTAATTCCTGAACCGCTTTTGTAAAACGAGAAATAAAATCAGTTGCAATATTTTCATGTACTAAAAATCGCTTAGCTGCAATACAACTTTGTCCAGCATTTTGCATTCTAGCGTTAACAGCTATTGCAACTGCTTTTTCTAGATTTGCATCTTCTAAAATGATGAAGGCATTGCTTCCACCCAATTCTAAAACACACTTTTTTAAATGTTTGCCTGCTTCAGTAGTAACTGCAATTCCAGCTTGCTCACTTCCGGTTAGCGAAACCGCTTTAACAATTGGATTTGCGATAACAGCAGCCACTTCACTACTAGGAATAGGTAAATCTTGATAACAACCTTTTGGAAAACCAGCTTGTTCAAATATTTCCTGAATTAATTCGGCTGATTTTGGAACATTACTCGCATGTTTTACAACAACTGTATTTCCAGCGATAATTGTTGGAACTGCAAATCGATATACTTGCCAAAATGGAAAATTCCAAGGCATTACGCCCAAAATCACACCCAAAGGTTCATTGGTGACAAAACTTTCAAAAGCTTCGGTTTTTATGTTTTTTGTTGCTAAAAAGGTTTCGGCATTTTCGTAATAGTAATTGCATAAAAGTGAACATTTTTCAACCTCAGCAATAGCTTGCGAAATAGGCTTATGCATTTCTGTCACAATACAAGTTGCATATTCTTGTTTATTTTCTAAAAGTAGTTTAGCCAATTGTGGTAAAAAAGATATTCTATTTTTAATAGATAATTGTTTCCAAGAAAGTTGTGTATGGGCTGAAAATTCTAATTGTGATTGCATAACAAAAGTATTTATGTAAAATTACGCATTAAAATTGAAAACACAGATTCAATGAAAAATCCTTTGTGGCTAAAACATCAAATTTAAATTCGAAAGGAAATAATATCTTTGTAACATATTTCAATTTTAATAAAAATGGAAGATTGTTTTGAAACTTTGATTTCAAGTTATTTGGATTCGAAAGTAGGAATTGTGGAGCATTTTGTATCGGAAGAATTGGCGCAGCATTTAGTTAAACGACTACTTGAACTTAAAGAACAAAATCTACTTAAAGCAGCAGGAATAGGAAATGCAGCCAAACTAACCAAGAATACCGAAATTAGAAGCGATGCTATTTATTGGTTAGACAGAGCCAACAACAACGAACATGAAAATGCGTTTTTAGATCAAGTTGATGCTTTTGTTACGTATTTAAATAGAAGTTGTTATACCGGAATTACAGGTTATGAATTCCATTTTGCTTTGTTTGACAAAGGAAGTTTTTACAGAAAACACTTGGACCAGTTTCAAGATAATTCGAGCCGACAGTTTTCGATGATTACGTATTTGAACGAAAATTGGCAACCTGAAGATGGTGGCGAATTGTGTATTTATGATGGCGATGAAACTCAAAAAATAGCGCCAACGAATAGAAAAACCGTTTTCTTTAAGAGTAATGAATTGGTTCACGAAGTTTTAGAAAGTCACAAACCTCGCTTGAGCGTTACGGGTTGGTTAAGAAGGGATTAAAATAAAAAAACCGATATAGCCTTATCAATTTTTGAGTAAAAGAATAAAAACCGTGTTGCTCATTTTATATAAATAAAAAATCCTAACCATTTCTGATTAGGATTTTGCTCCCCCTCCCGATAGCAATCGGTACAAGCAATGGGCTCGAACCAATCCCGATAGCTATCGGGACTCTGATTAACAGTCAGATGCTCATTTATATTTTTCAAGTAATTTAAATTTCATCTCAGGATATTGAAGTAAATTTTGAATATAAATCCTACTCTTCATTGATTTTATATGTTTCTCAATCGACAATCCTTGATTTTTTGATTCACATTCAATAGTGAAAATTAATTCCCAATCATCAGCCTTGTAAGTAAATTTTCTTGTTTGAGAATCGTTAAGATGAAAATCTAATCTTTGATTTAGATTTTCTGTAAAGCCAATGTAATGCTTATCTAACTTTTTGGAGTAAAGGATGTAAACCGAGTTATTCATTTTACAAAAATAAAAAAATCCTAACCATTTCTGATTAGGATTTTTGCTCCCCCTCTTGGGCTCGAACCAAGGACCCTCTGATTAACAGTCAGATGCTCTAACCAACTGAGCTAAGGAGGAATAACCTAAAGGTTTATATTTTGCTAAAAAGTTGCTCCCCCTCTTGGGCTCGAACCAAGGACCCTCTGATTAACAGTCAGATGCTCTAACCAACTGAGCTAAGGAGGAAAGTATTTATCTTTTTAGCGAGTGCAAATATAAACTGATTTTTTATTATCGCAAATTATTTTATTGAAAAAATTACAAAAGTTTATCTACCACTAATTGATAGATGTCTTTTCCAAAAGTTAAAGCCATTAAGGTCAACAAGATAATCATTCCAGCGGTTTGAACATAACCTGCAGCTTTGTCTGATAATTTTCTTCCTGTTATCATTTCAGCAATAGTAAATAAAGCATGCCCACCATCTAATCCTGGAATTGGCAATAAATTCATAAAAGCTAATCCTATTGAAAATAAAGCTGTAAAATTCCATATGAATTCCCAATTCCAAGTATCTGGCAAACGACGCGCAATTCCAATTGGACTTTGAACATGTTTATACGCTTCAGTTTTTGGTCGCAAAATTAATTTAAACTGTTTCACATTATAAACTAACAATGCCCATGATTCTTTAACAGCAGCAGGAATAGCTTGACCTAAAGACAACTGATTATTTACCTCGTAATCTAATTTATCTAAAGCTTTGTTTATAAAACCTAATTTTCCTTCTTTATCAACTTTAGCTTTTAACTGCACCATTTCAGCTCCTCTCAAAACTGATAAAGAAATGCTATCATTTTTATGTTTTGAAATTTTATCTTTAAACTCATCATAATAAGTAAATGCAGTTCCATTTAAAGCTTTGATCTTATCACCCTTCTTTAAACCGGCAATATCTGCTGCCGATTTTGGAACAACAGAATCTACAACTGTATTTGAAAAACGAGGTCCAACAAACTCTTTTCCTTCTTTACTGATGATTTCTCCTTTCATTTCATCAGAAATAATCACTTCTACTTTTTCACCATTACGTTCAACCTCAATTTTATCACCTAATAAAACATCTAATGTCATTCTATTAAAACTAGGTTGAAATTGCCCATCAACAGCTAAAATTTTATCTCCATTTTTAAATCCTGCTTTCTGACCAACTTCACCAAAAGCTAAACCATTTTCTTGAATTTTATCAGTGGCAATATATTTTTGACCTACAGTAGCATACATTATAGTGAAAATCAACCAAGCTAAGATTACATTCACAATAATCCCACCAAGCATAATAATTAAACGTTGCCAAGCTGGTTTAGAACGAAATTCCCATGGTTGTGGTTCTTGATTCATTTGCTCAGTATCCATGCTTTCATCAATCATTCCAGAAAGTTTTACATATCCTCCTAATGGTAACCATCCGATTCCCCATTCAGTTTCTCCAATTTTCTTTTTAATTAAAGAAAAACCAGCATCCATGAATAAGTAAAATTTCTCAACTCTAACTTTGAACATCTTAGCTGTGATGTAATGACCAAACTCGTGAAGAATTACTAAAACTGATAATATGAATAAAATTTGTGCTACTTGAATCATTTTTACGCTTTTATTTAAACAACAAAAGTAAGGTTTTCACCTTACTTTTCATCATAATTTTAATTCAGAACTATTTTTTTATAAAATTTTTATGAATTGCTCCTTCAGAAGTTACGATTTTCAACACATGCATACCTGAACTCAAATTATCAATTCTAAAATCAGCTGTTTGATGTGTTGCCATTAACTGACCTAAAGTATTGTAAATTTCAACTTTTTCTAATTGTGTAGTTGTCGGCATCATAATGTGAATTTCATCATTGGCAGGATTTGGGTAAACCGAAATAGTTTGTTCTAACTCAAACGCTTCATTTGTCAATGTTGCTACATTGTTTTTAGAAATAATATGCTTGTTTGGATCAAACTGAACTCCCGTTACTTCAAATGGAACTGAAACAATAAATTCTTCATTATTAGTATTATTATTTACTACCACATCATGAACCAAACCTCCAGCGCCAGTAAGTCGAATTTCTAACGGCATTTCAAAAAAGGTTACCGATGCATGAGATTGCACTTGATTAACTGTGATTTTTGCTTGTCCCGCTCCCCAATTTTGAGCTATGATAGTGTATGTTGGATATCCTTGCATGTAAATCCAATCATTAAAAAATTCTGATAAACTATTGCCATGAACAGCTTCTAAATGTCCTTTTAAATCATTAGTTATAGCATAACCAAAAGCCAAATTACTATCTGAAAGGTAATTTCGTAAAGCTTGAAAGAAATTAGCGTCACCCATAACCCAACGTAACATGTGAGTCACCATTGAACCTTTATTGTATGACAGTCTACTGCTGAAAATTCGATTAACATCTAAAGCTTCTGCATCTGTTAAATACACCGCTCCACTAGTTTGTGAAGTTATATTTGAAATTTTTGAATTTTTCCAAGACACAAAAGCAGCATCACCATCCAAAGCTTCTACTACTATTCCTGCCATATATTCTGTTAAACCTTCATTTAACCAAATATCTTTCCAAGTACCACAAGTAATCTTGTCGCCAAACCATTGATGACCTAATTCATGCGCAATTAAACTTCTACTCCAACCTCCCATTGAAGACATTGTAGTATGTTCCATTCCTCCTCCCCATCCAAATTGGACGTGACCATATTGCTCAGAACGATACGGATAAAACCCAACTTTCTCTTCAAAAACATTCATAATTGGAACCGTTACATCAATGGCACTTCTAGTGGTTGCTGTATTGCTTTCAGGATACAAATAATTATTAATAGGAAAGTATGGATTTTCTAAAGTTCCTAATCCCGCTTGAATGTTATACGTTGTATAATTTGTAACATTTAATGATATTAAATACGCTGGAATTGGAAAGTTATGTTTAAAATGACGAGTTGTATTTCCTCCAGAAGTTGTTGAACTTTGAAGCAAACCATTCGAAACTCCAATGTAAGTATCAGGACAGGTAATGTAAATATCAAAACTATCTATTTTGTCTGTTAAATCTTGTTTACACGGCCACCAATCTCTTGCTCCAAATGGCTCAGAAAGTGTATAAATAACAGGCGTTCCACTATGTGTGCTTCTAGTAAATCCACCTTCTGCTTGAGGCGGAGAACCTGCGTACGTAATTTCAACTGTTGCACTTGTCCCTGTAGTAAGTGTAGAAGGCAAATTTATATTGAGTTCATAATTACTCTGATTAAATGTAAGATTAGAACTATTCATTGTAACAGAACTTACCACTAAGGCCGTTGCCATATCAAATGTAACGGTATTCATATCAGATAAAGCTGTAAAAGTAGTTTTTACAATACCATTTATGTAAGGCGTTGTATTATTTGGGTTAACTGTAAATCGCAACTCATGATAGGTTATGTCATAATTTTGAGTATTGGGATTTACTCGAAGGTTTTGTAAAGAAGATGCTGATTTCATTTCAGCTTCCACCATTCTATCAAATTCGTTATTGTCTGTTTGGGCAAAACAAAAAACGCCAAATAATAGAAGTAAATTAAAAGTAATTTTTTTCATTTTTTGTAGGTTTTAAGGGGCTTTAACTAATAAATACCACAAAATTTAAATGCAGCATTTAATTAATCTAAAACGAATATACTAAAAATCTTTAATTTTTATAGTTTTTATATTAAAAACCAATGAAGTATATAATCTTTATAGCATTTTTGATTTTTATCGATAATCTAAATCCAATTTCTTAAATTTGCATCCTTAAAATCCTATATATTATGTTACAGATAGCGTACATTAGAGAAAACAAAGACGAAGTAGTAAAAAGATTAGCTAAGAAAAACTTAGATGCTAAAAGTGCAATTGAGGAAGTTATTGCATTAGACGAAAAAAGAAGAGCAACTCAAGTTGAATTAGACACTATCAAATCCGAGTCGAACAAGCTATCCAAAGACATAGGTGATTTAATGAAAAGTGGCGAAAAAGCAAAAGCTGAAATCTTAAAAGAAAAATCAGTTCAACTTCGTGAAAAAGACAAAGAATTGACCGAAGTATTGAATACATATGCCGCTAAATTACAAGAAGAATTATACAAATTACCAAATTTACCAGCCGACATAGTTCCTGAAGGGAAAACACCTGAAGAAAACTTAAATGTTTATCAAGAAGGTGAAATTCCAAAATTACACGAAGGTGCTTTACCTCACTGGGAATTAGCAAAAAAATACGATTTAATTGATTTCGAATTAGGCGTTAAAATCACAGGAGCAGGTTTCCCAGTTTACAAAGGAAAATGTGCCAAATTACAACGTGCTTTAATCACGTATTTCTTAGATAAAAATACCGATGCTGGCTACTTAGAATACCAAGTTCCACACATGGTTAACGAAGCTTCTGGTTTTGGAACTGGTCAATTACCAGACAAAGAAGGACAAATGTACCATGTAGGTGTTGATGATTTGTATTTAATTCCTACAGCTGAAGTTCCAGTAACGAATATCTTTAGAGATGTTTTATTAAACGAAAATGATTTACCAATTCTTTGTACTGGATATACACCTTGTTTCCGTAGAGAAGCTGGTTCATATGGTGCACACGTTCGTGGTTTAAATCGTTTACACCAATTTGATAAAGTTGAAATCGTTCGTATTGAACATCCTGATAAATCTTACGAAGCTTTAGATGGAATGGTAGAACACGTAAAAGGAATTTTACAAGAATTGAAATTACCTTACCGTATTTTAAGATTATGCGGTGGCGATATGAGCTTTGCTTCTGCCTTAACGTATGATTTCGAAGTGTATTCAACAGCTCAAGAGCGTTGGTTAGAAATTAGTTCGGTATCTAATTTCGAAACCTTCCAAGCGAATCGTTTAAAATTACGTTTCAAAGACAAAGAAGGTAAAAACCAATTGGCACACACTTTGAACGGAAGTTCATTAGCATTACCAAGAGTATTAGCTGGAATTTTAGAAAACTACCAAACACCAGAAGGCATCGTAGTTCCTGAAGTTTTAAGAAAATATACTGGATTCGATATCATTAACTAAACGTTAATCTTTACTAAATAATGTACTAATTTGACGCTAAAAAGTGTTACTTTAGTACATTGTTTGTTTTATTTATGTTACAAAAAATAGCTTTTTTTATACTCTTTTTGTTCTCTTTTTGGGTTTCGGCACAGAACGAGGAATTGGCTTTGGATTATTTTGAGAGAGGTGAATTTCAAAAGGCGCTTACATTATTTGAGGAGATTTCAAAAAAACAACCTTCTAACTATTTCTTTTTTCAAAAAGTGGTAGAATGTTACCAACAAATGCAACAATACGACAAAGCAGAATCTATTATAACAAATCGAAAAAGCAAATACAATCAACCTATATTATTCATTGAATTAGGCTACAATTACCAACTTCAAAAAAACACGGATAAAGCTGATAATAATTACGAATTAGCCATTCAAGAAGTTGAAAAAGAACCCAATCATGCCTATCAAGTTGCGAATTCCTTTGAGAAAAAAGTATTGTTAACTTGGGCATTAAAGGCATATGAAACGGCTCAAAAGAAAATCCCAAATCTCAATTTTGACTACCAAACTGCGATGATTGAAGGGCAACTAGGTAATTTAGAAGTCATGTTAAATAAACTTTTAGATTATGGCTTCAAAACTCCAGAAGGAACGCCAATGGTTCAAAATCATTTAACTCGTTTTTTAATGGACGATACAGATGGTTCTTTTGCTTCTACTATTCGAAAAAACTTATTGCTTAGAACACAAAAATCGCAAGATGTATATTGGAACCAATTCTTGAGTTGGTTTTTCGTCCAACAAAAAGAATACGGAAAAGCCTTTATTCAAGAGAAAGCGGTTTATAAGAGAAATCCTGAAACCATTTATAATATAATAATTTTAGGAAAATTAGCTGTCGAAGAAAATCAGCACGAAGATGCTAAAACTATTTTTCAATTTATCTTAGATAATTCAACCGACCCGCAACTTCATCTTGAAGCTTATGATTTTCTTTTATCTTCTCGTATAGAAAATGCTCTTCCTAATGAATATCAAGAAATATATAATAGTTTGAATAACGTTTTAGGAAAGTATCATCAAAATCCTTATCTAACAAAAATTGTTTTACTAACTGCTAGATTTGAAGCATTTTATTTAAATAATTCTGAAGCTGCAAAAAAAAGGCTTAATGATTATTTAAACAATACTTTAAACATCAGAGAACAATCAAAAGTTAAAATGGAATTGGCGGATATTATGGTGTACGATGAAAAATTCAATCAAGCTATTTTGTATTACGCACAAGTGGAAGACAATTTGAAAAACGATGTTTTGGCTCACGAAGCCAGTCTCAAATTAGCCAAAGCCAACTTCTATAAAAAAGATTTCGATTGGACGTTACAACAAGTAAAAGTTTTGAAGCAGTCACCGAGTTTGTTAATTGCAAACGATGCAGTTGAATTGTTCTTACTTATCCAAGACAATTCAGTTGAAGACAGTTTAAAAACAGCGCTTCAATCCTATGCCAATGCTGATTTTAAATTGTACCAAAACAAAAAAGAGGAAGCACTTCAACTCTTTTTAACCATTTTACAAAAACACAAAGGAGAAAGTATTGAAGAAGGAACTTTGTTTAAAGTGGGGAAAATTTATGAAGAAAAAGGTGATTTCAACAAAGCCTTAACATATTATCAAAATATTTTAGACAACCATAAAGACGGAATTTATAAAGATGAAGCCTTGTATTTTTCGGCAGAGATTTATAGAAAACATCTATTAGACAACGAAAAAGCAAAAGCATTATACGAAAAAGTAGTATTAGAACACCCTGATAGTTTGTATTACACAGAAAGCAGAAAACAATATAGAACGTTACGAGGTGATACAACGATTTAGAGAAAAGAAAAAAGAAGCAAGAGAAAGATACTTTAGTTAAACGATTAAATAAGAATAATGATTATATACAACGTAACCATAAACGTAGATGAAAGCATTCATTCCGCTTGGTTAAAGTGGATGCAGAACAAACATATTAACGATGTTTTAGCAACCGGATTGTTTACCAATGCTAAAATGGTGAAGGTTTTAGTAGAAGAAGAAATGGGAGGAACTACCTATGCCGTTCAATATTTTACCGATTCTAGAGCGAAATTAGAAGATTATTACAAAAATCACGCTCCAAGATTACGCCAAGAAGGCTTACAACTTTTCGCGGATAAAATGTTAGCTTTTAGAACGGAATTGGAAGTGATGGAGGAATTTTATAGCGCAGGAAATTAACCTATTTTGTCCTTTCCGTGAAAACGGAAAAACTTTATATGAAAGCACATATTTATTATGTTTACATTTTAGCTAATAAAAACAACTCTGTTCTTTATATTGGAGTTACAAATGATATAATTAGAAGAGTTGCAGAACATAAAGGCAGAATAAATAAAGGATTTACATATCGATACAATGTAGATAAATTGGTTTACTTTGAGGTACATGGTTACATTGAAGACGCAATTCTGAGGGAAAAACGTTTAAAAAAATGGAATCGTAAATGGAAAATCGATTTAATTGAAAAAGAAAATAAAGATTGGGAAGATTTATCACTTGATTGGTACAATCATTCTAATTGAAAGATTCCCGATTTCTCGGGAATGAAAAAAAAGGAAGACACATGGAAAAAGTAACCGCAAAAAAACACTTAGGACAACATTTCCTAAAAGACGAAAGCATAGCAAAAGATATTGCTGATACACTTTCGCTAGAAGGCTATTCTAAAATTTTGGAAATTGGTCCAGGAATGGGTGTTTTAACCAAATATTTATTAGACAAACCAACCGAAACCTATGTAATTGAAATAGATAAGGAGTCGGTGGAATTTTTGGGTGTTCACTATCCAAAATTAGACAATCATATCATTTCAAAAGACTTCTTAAAATACAATTTAAACGAAGTTTTCAATGGCGAACCTTTTGCTATCATTGGAAATTTTCCGTATAATATTTCAACACAAATTGTATTCAAAACCTTAGAAATGCGTGATCAAATTCCCGAATTTGCTGGAATGTTTCAAAAAGAAGTTGCCGAAAGAATTTGCGAGAAAAAAGGTAGCAAAACCTACGGAATTTTATCCGTTTTAACCCAAGCTTTTTATGAAGCGGAATATCTATTTACAGTTCCGCCAGGCGTTTTTAATCCACCACCAAAAGTAGATTCAGGTGTAATGCGTTTACGACGAAAAGCAGATTATTCGTTACCATGTGATGAAAAATTATTCTTCAATGTGGTAAAAACGGCTTTTAATCAAAGAAGAAAAACATTGCGAAACAGTTTAAAATCGTTCAATTTCTCTGATAATTTAAAAGAAGATAGTATCTTTGACCTGCGTCCGGAGCAACTTTCGGTGGAACAATTTATCGAAATTACCCAAAAAATAGCAGCCGATGGAGTTTAAAATCAGCAGAGATTTTCTATCTGAAATAGAACAACTTATAAGTGAAAACAAGTCGCAAGAATTACTTTTGCTTCTTGAAGATATTCACTTTGCTGATATTGCAGAAATCATGGAAGAACTCGATGATTACGGCGCTTCCTATATATTTAACACTTTAGATTCTGAAAAAACAGCCGAAATTCTTCTGGAATTAGATGAAGAAGTTCGTGAAAAAATCTTGCGCAATTTATCTCCAAAAGAAATTGCAGAAGAGCTTGACGAATTAAGTACAGACGACGCTGCCGACATTATTGCCGAGTTACCTCAAGACAAAAAAGAGCAAGTAATTTCGGAGTTAGAAGACGTTGAACACGCAAAAGACATTGTTGACTTATTACGCTACGATGAAGATTCTGCCGGTGGTTTGATGGGAAAAGAGTTGGTAAAAGTAAACGAGAATTGGAATGTTTTAACTTGCGTGAAAGAAATGCGAGCTCAAGCAGAAAATGTTTCAAAAGTACATTCGATATATGTAGTAGATGATGAAGAACGATTAAAAGGTCGTTTATCGTTAAAAGATTTATTGACAACCTCAACGAAAACTCCTATTAGCGAAGTTTACATCAAAAAAGTAGATTACGTAAAAGTAGATACCAAAGATGTAGAAGTAGCGCGCATCATGCAAAAGTACGACTTGGAAGCCATTCCCGTTGTAGATGAACTAGGCCGTTTAGTTGGACGAATTACCATTGATGATATTATTGACGTCATCAAGGAAGAAGCCGACAAAGATTACCAGTTAGCAGCCGGGATTTCACAAGACGTTGAAGCGGATGATAGTGTTTTAGAATTAACAAAAGCGCGTTTGCCTTGGTTGGTTTTAGCTTTATTTGGTGGCTTTATTTCGGTACACGTTTTAGGAATTTTCGAACCGGTGATGGATTTACATCCTGAATTGTTTTTCTTCACCCCGCTAATTGCTGCGATGGCAGGTAATGTGGGAGTTCAATCCTCTGCGATTATTGTACAGGGTTTGGCAAACAATACTATAATAGGTCCAGTAGTGGAGCGTTTATTAAAAGAGCTTTCCTTAAGTTTACTTAACGGAATTATACTTTCTGCCATATTACTTTTAGGTAGTTACTTTTTATTAGGATACGAAATTCATGTTGGCTATACCGTTTCAATTGCCTTACTTTCTGTAATTATTATGGCGTCTTTAATTGGAACTTTTATACCAATTATTTTAAATAAGTACGGAGTTGACCCTGCATTAGCTACTGGTCCGTTTATCACAACTAGTAACGATATTTTAGGAATCTTGACCTATTTCACGATTGCTAAGATTATTTTGGGGATTTAATTTCACTTCCTTCCCAACCTTTTCCATTTTATTTCACTCTATAGTAGAAATACTAAAATTTATAGAGATGAAAAAAATATTCGTTTTAACCTTGTTCTGTTTTTCAGCAATGGTATTTGCTCAAAAACCAATTTTTACTTCAGCAAAAATTAAAAGCGCTACAGTTTATAGCAATTCGGCTGAATTATTACAATCAGCTTCCGTTACACTTCCATCAGGAACAAGCGAAATTGTTATTAAAAACGTAGCCGATTACGTAAATGAAAACACCATTCAAATTGGCGCTCCAGCTAATGTTACCGTTTTGTCGGTTCAGTTTACACGGAATTTTATTTCGGAATATGAAATTGACGAAAGTAATCCTGCAATCAAAAAAGTTCGTGATAGCATTGCCATCATTGAAAAAGAAATGGGCAAAATCACCAATGAAAAAGTTTCTTATTCCAAAACGATTGATTTATTAGATAAAAATCAAACGGTGGCTGGACAAAATTCAGGTTTAAATGTAACCGAATTAATGAAACTTGTAGATTATTATAGAGCGAAAAGAAATGAATTAAGTAATTTAATTGATTTGCTTTATGAAAAAGAAAACAAACTAAAAGACAAATTAGCTAAACTAAATTCTAAATTAGAATTGAATACCCAAAAGCAAGAAAAAACGTCACAAGGAAAACTAGTTTTACAAGTTATGACAAATGTAGCAAGTTCAGTGAATTTAGACATCAATTATTTAACGAATAACGCTTCTTGGTCACCATTTTATGATTTACGTGCCGACAATATCAATTCGCCAATCAATTTAATGTACAAAGCTAAAGTGGTACAAAACACAGGAATCGACTGGAAAAAAGTTAAACTAACCCTTTCTAGTGGCAATCCAAACCAAAACAACACAGCCCCTATTTTACAAGCTTGGTTTTTACGATTTGGCTATCCAAGAGTTTATCAATACGATAATTCCAATGCAAAGTTAAACACAGTTGTTATTTCAGCTGGCTACTTGAAAAAAGACAAAGCAGAATTAGACGAGTCATCAATCTCCAACTATACTACTATCAACGAAAACCAATTGAACATTTCATTTGACATTGATATCCCTTATGATATATTATCTAATGGAAAAGCACACAGTGTTGCTTTGAAAGATTTGAAATTACCTGCAACATATAAATATTACGCAGTACCAAAAGTAGAAAAAGAAGCTTTCTTGTTAGCTGAAATTAGCGAATATTCAAAATTCAATTTATTGCCAGGTGAAGCGAATATTATCTTTGAAGGAATGTATGTTGGTAAAACGATGATTAACCCAAATCAAACTTCAGATACTTTGAATTTGAGTATGGGAAGAGATAAAAAAATCGCTATCAAACGTGAAAAAATTGCAGATAAATCGGGAACTAAATTCTTATCAGGATATAAAGAACAAACGTTTACTTACGATATCACCGTGAAAAACAACAAAAAAGAAGCGGTTGAAATGTTGCTAAAAGATCAATATCCAATTAGCACAGATAAAGAAATTACGATTGAATTATTAGAAAACGGAAAAGCAAAAGTAAACCCAGAAACGGGAATCTTAACTTGGGATTTGAAACTTGGAGCAGGAGAAACCAAGAAATTCAGAATCAGTTATAAAATAAAATATCCAAAAGATAAGTATATAGACAATTTATAAAATAGTCACAGTTGACGGTCTCAGTTTTCAGTGCAATACTGCTAACTGAGACTGAAAACTGTTCACTATTAAGGCGCTGGATTCGGGATTAATTCTTGAATTTTCTCAATTTCAGCTATAATTTCATCTGATAAAATGGTGTCAAAAGCTTGAATGTTTTCTTGCAATTGTTCCATCGTAGTAGCACCGATAATAGTTGAAGTCACAAATTTTTGGCGGTGTACAAAAGCAATCGCCATTTGCGTTAACGTTAATCCGTTGGTTTCCGCTAATTCTTTGTATAATTTGGTTGCTTTGAAGCAATTTTCATTGGTATAACGAACGAAATTTCTAAACAAATCCAATCTTGAATTTTTTTGAATCCCATTCAAATGCTTCCCAGTTAAAAATCCGAAACCTAATGGCGAATACGCTAACAAACCAACATTTTCACGCATTCCAATTTCTGACAAACCAACTTCATATAAACGATTCAATAACGAAAAAGGATTTTGTATTGTGGAAATTCTTGGCAAACCGTGTTTTTCACTTTCCATTAAAAAGCGCATAACACCCCACGGATTTTCATTAGAAACCCCAATGTGTTTGATTTTTCCTTCTTTGATTAATCCGTCATACACTGTTAAAACATCAAAAATATTGTCTTGCCATTTGGTATCAATTTCTTGAACACCGCGCTTTTGAAACATGTTCATCACACGTTCTGGCCAATGCATTTGATACAAATCAATATAATCCGTTTGGAGATTTTTTAAACTCAATTCTACCGCTTCGTGAATACTTTTCTTAGAAAAATCTAATGGCTGACGAATGTATTCCATTCCTCTATTGGGTCCAGCAATTTTGGTAGCTAAAACTAATTTTTCACGTTCCGTAGCCCCAATTTTCTTAATCCATGTTCCAATGTGACGTTCAGTACTTCCAAAGATTTGAGCGTTGCCACCAATTGGGTACATCTCAGCCGTATCGATAAAGTTAATTCCTTTTTCAATGGCGTAATCCAATTGAGAATGCGCTTCACTTTCAGTATTTTGATTTCCAAAAGTCATGGTTCCTAAACAGATTTCACTGACTTTTAGTTCGGTATGAGGTAGTGTTGTGTAGTTCATTTTTGAGTTTAAAAATCTTAAAAGACAAATTTACAAAGTTTCAACCAAAGAAAAAGGCTTGAACTTAAAACTCAAGCCTTTTTATCAATCTTTTATGAAATGTTATAGTTCATTCATCAATTTTGAAATCTCATCTAACTTAGGTGTTAAGATGATTTCAATTCTTCTGTTTCTAGCTTTTCCTTCTGCCGTTTCGTTACTCATTAATGGTGCATATTCACCACGCCCTGCAGCAGTTAAATTCTTCTTATCGATTGCTTTGTTTTCAGATAAAATATTTACAATAGCAGTTGCACGTTTTGTAGATAAATCCCAGTTATTTTCTACTCCACCACCAATAGTTCCTGTAATTTTATCATTATCAGTATGTCCTTCAATCAATACAGAAATATCTGGATTTTGACCTAAAACATCTCCAACTAATTTAACCGCTTTTTTTCCTTCAACACCTACTGTCCAACTTCCCGATTCGAAAAGTAATTTGTTTTCCATAGAAACATAAACTTTTCCGTTTCTGTTTTCAACTGTTAAACCTTTACCTTCAAATGCTTTTAACGATTTAGATAAAGTTTCTTTTAACTTGTTCATTAATGCTTCTTTATCAGCAATCATTTTTTCTAAATCTGCTAATCTGCTAGAAGACGCTTCTAAATCTTTTTTCAATTTATTTAAACGGTCTTGCTCTGCAGCTAATGCTTTTTCTTTAGCTTCTAACTGCGCTAATAACTGTCTGTTTTTATTAATATTAGCTTCTAAAGCATCGTTACTATCTTTTTCAAGAGCCGCATAAGACGCTTTTAAATTGTCTAAATTCTTTTTAGTAGCCGCATAATCAGAAGCTAATTTATCGCGCTCTGCTTTTACCTTATCTAGTTCAGTTTGCAAGCTATTTTTATCTAATTCTAATTGGTTTTTATCTGTTTTAAGAGTTGTATTCTCATCAGATAACGCATTATTTTCTTTCTTTAAATCTGCGTATTTGTTTTCTAAATCTTGATAGATTTTTTTAGAAACACATGAAGTAGTTAAACTTAAAACTACACAGGCTAGGGCAATTTTTCTTATCATATTTTTGTGATTGAATTTTATATTTGAGATTGAATTTTTACTTATTTTATTTCTACTAAAACCGGACAATGATCAGAATGTTTAGCTTCTGGCAAAATTAATGCTCTTTGAATTTTATCTTTCAAAGGTTCGGCTGCCAAACAATAATCAATTCTCCAACCTTTATTATTATTTCGAGCATTGGCTCTGTAACTCCACCAACTGTAATTGTGTGGTTCCTTGTTTAAATGACGAAACGTATCGATGAAACCACTTTTCATAAAACCATCTAACCAAGCACGTTCTTCTGGTAAAAACCCTGAAATTTTTGCATTTCGAATAGGATCATGAATATCAATGGCTTCGTGACATATATTATAATCACCACAAATTACTAAATTTGGAACTTCTTTCTTTAACTCATTAATATAGTTTTGAAAGTCATCCATAAACATAAATTTATGTTCTAATCTATCAATATTTGTGCCAGATGGAAGATACAAACTCATAACAGATACGTCATCAAAATCGACACGTAAATTTCGACCCTCAAAATCCATATGTTGAATTCCAGTTCCAAAAACTACATTTTTTGGTTCCATTTTCGACAAAACGGCAACACCACTATATCCTTTTTTTTGAGCAGGAAAATAATATTGGTACGGATAACCGGCTGCTTCAATTTCTAGTTTTGGGATTTGGTCTTCAGTAGCTTTAATTTCCTGGAGACAAATGACATCGGGATTCGCTTGTTGTAACCATTCTAAAAAACCTTTGGTAATTGCGGCACGAATTCCGTTAACGTTGTAAGATATGATTTTCATTTACTCTTGTAGCTTTTGACCAAATATAAGGAAAAGCTTTCTAATATTAAAACTCAAAAAGGGTTCAATTTGTAATCAATTCGAAATCAGATTACTAAAAAATATAACAAATTTGTAGTTTTAAATACAAAATCTAATAGCACTCAATTCAGCAGAATTACTATCTTTGTTTCTTGCTCAATAAACAAAATTAAATGGGTTTAGTTACTGCTAAAGAAGTTGCAAAAGCAATCAATGCTGATAAATATGGGGTTTTCGGGACTTTCTCGGGTTGGTTACTCATGAAAGTGCTTAAGATTTCTACATTAAACAAGATTTACGATAGAAACAAACATTTGAGCGAATTGGAATTTTTAAATGCTATTTTAGATGAATTCCAAATCAAATTTGAAATCCCAGAAGAAGATTTAAAACGTTTGCCAAAAGACGGCGCTTATATTACCATTTCAAATCATCCACTTGGCGGAATTGACGGTATTTTACTTTTGAAATTAATGCTGGAAAGAGAACCTAATTTCAAAATTATTGCCAACTTTTTATTACATCGAATCGAACCGATGAAACCTTATATTATGCCGGTAAATCCGTTTGAGAATCATAAAGATGCTAAGTCTAGTGTTGTTGGAATTAAAGAAACCTTGCGCCATTTAAGTGATGGAAAACCTTTAGGGATGTTTCCTGCTGGAGAAGTTTCTACTTATAAAGATGGTAAATTAGTCGTTGACAAACCTTGGGAAGAAGGCGCTATCAAAGTTATTCGAAAAGCACAAGTTCCTGTAGTTCCTATATATTTTCACGCAAAGAACAGTAAGTTATTTTACTTCTTGTCAAAAATTGATGACACTTTAAGAACTGCAAAATTACCAAGCGAACTACTAACACAAAAAGATCGTGTAATTAAAGTTCGTATTGGTAAACCTATATCGGTAAACGAACAAAACGAATATCAAGACATTGAAAGTTATGGCGATTTCTTACGTAAGAAAACCTATATGCTCTCAAATGCTTTTGAAGATGAAAGTAAAATTAATTTGCCAAAATTAACGATTCCAAAACCACCAAAACAGATTGCCAAACCGGCTAATCATGATCAAATTTTGGAAGAAATGGCTTGTTTGAAAAAAGGTGATTATCGTTTATTACAAAGCAAGAATTATGAAGTGTATTTTGTAACTGCTGATAAAATTCCGAATATCTTACATGAGATTGGACGCTTACGTGAAATTACATTTAGAGAAGTTGGAGAAGGAACAAACGAATCGTTAGACCTTGATGATTACGATAAATATTATCACCATATGTTTCTATGGGATGATGATGCTCAATGCATTGCCGGTGCTTATAGAATGGGATTAGGTTCACGCATTTATCCACAACACGGAATTGATGGTTTTTATTTGCATGAATTATTCCGTTTTGAACCCGAGTTGTATGATATGATGAGCAAATCTATCGAAATGGGTAGAGCGTTCATTATTAAAGAATACCAACAAAAACCAATGCCTTTGTTCTTATTATGGAAAGGAATTGTGCATACAACTTTGCATTATCCTGAACATAAATATTTGATTGGTGGTGTAAGTATTAGCAATCAATTTTCGGATTTTTCAAAATCGTTAATGATTGAATTTATGAAATCGCACTATTACGATCCGTATATTGCGCAATACGTTCACCCGAAAAAAGAATACAAAGTAAAACTAAAAGACGCCGACAAAGATTTTGTATTTAACGAAACAGAAGCCGATTTGAATAAATTTGACAAAATAATTGACGAAGTAGAACCAGGAAATTTACGTTTGCCAGTTTTAATTAAAAAATACATCAAACAAAACGCTAGAGTTGTAGCATTTAATGTTGACCCATTATTTAACAACTCGGTTGACGGCTTAATGTACATTAAAATTGCCGATTTACCAGAAAGCACCGTAAAACCCGTTATGGAAGAATTTCAAGCGGAATTGGAAAGAAAAGAAAAAGGCTAATCGATTGATTAGCCTTTTATTATTAAATTTAGTCCACAATTCGGACATTCTAAAGTTTTTTCATCAATTGAACAATCACAACCTGGGCAATTATCCTTAATTAATTTAATTGGGGATTTAAATTCATTTGTTAATTTATCTATTAAATTGGAATCTTCAATTTTTTTAAAAATAAGATTCTCACTACTGCCTATCGCTTGTGAACTCAAAATTTCAAAAATATACTTCATATAAAACACATACCATCGTGTTAATTCTGCCCAATAAAAAGTATATTTTTTCTTTGAAACCGAATATCCAACAACAATAAACTCTTTTCGCACAGAATACATTTTTCTGAATGAAATACCTTTTTTGTATTCAAAAGGATTTAACTTACTCTCTTCTTTATTCAATCCTCTTTCACCAACAAATACAAGCTCTTGATTTTCCAAAAATTCAATAACATCATCTGAACTTAACTTTGGTGCAAATAAAAAAGGAATAAATAAATATTTAATCATCAAAAAAACTAGCGCGAAAAAAAATACAAATACAATAATCAATAAAATTATCTCCATTTAAACCTCAAATTTTTTACTCAAAATCCTCAACCTTTTCCTTAAACTCTTCCCAAGCTTCTTTAGTTAAAATTGGCTTTGATTTTATTTTTTTAGTTTTTAAATAATTCAGAATGGTTTTAGCTCTTGCTTCTGATTCAGGGTGTGTAGAAACCCAATACGTGTATTTGTGTATTTCATTATCTAAGGATAATTCATAAAGAAAATCAGCAAATGGCCTCGGGTCAACATTAGCATTTAACATGTATTTTACACTTTGCATATCGGCTTCGGTTTCTAAACTCCTATCGTAAGCTGATGAAGAAAGCGTTTTTAAAATTTCTCTTAAAACAGTACCATTTGAACCTGTTGTAATCGATAATAAAACGGAAAGTCCAATTTCTTTCGATAATTTTTTCATCACATGATTGCCTTCAATATGTGCAATTTCATGACCTAAAACACCTAATAAGGCTTGCTCGTTTTTACATTCTTTAATTAATCCCGTATACACTACCAAATGATTATCGGGCATAGCAAAAGCATTTACTTCGTCTTTATCAATGATATGCACTTTTAAACTGTCTCTTTCAATACCGTTTTCTTTGCAAATAGGCAATAATAAAGAATCTAATGTATTTACAATCGAATCATCTAAAATGATGGTTTCGGTATTTTCAATTTCATCCCAAATAACATCACCAAGCGTTTTTTCGGTTCCTGTTTTGGCTTCTTTTACTTTAAAATGTTTCACAAAATCAATTTGCGATAACAACATCCAAACACCAAAAAATAGTGCTACTACAATTAATCCTTTACTTAATACCTTCATTTGTTCTGCAAATTAAATTCGTAACATCTCCAAAAAAGAAAAATTCCGTGTGTTGTCCTTTTCTAACTTTAGTTGCTATAATTAAGGTTGAAAAAAACTCAATTAAGTTAAAAACAATTAAAGTTAAAATATAAGCAAAATAATAATTAGTAGCCGTTTCATCATAGAACAAAATAGAAACTGTCCACCAAAAACCAGCGCTGTTAAAGAAAAACAATCCTAACTGAGAAACCAAAGCTTGAGTACAATGCCATTTTACAAAAGCGGTACTTTTTCTGTTTCCTAAATAAAAGAACACACTTGCCATTAAGTTTAAGATGGGCAAAGGCAAACCACCAATTACAGCAACTAACGACATCAAATAGCTATTCGATGCACGTTCCAGTTCTGAATCGTGAGGTTGATAATTAAATTTTGTTGTTGTGATCATAGATTTTTTTTAATATTCCAAATCCAATTGGCAAGTACCAAAACAATAAGAACAATTGCAACTTTTCGTTTTCTTAAAGTGGATTCGATTTTTAAATAGGTTGTATAAAAAGATTGTTTTTTTTGAATAAGATCATAACTTATCCAAAGTGGAGCTATCACCATTATTAGTCCAACAATAATACCAAAAGGATTAATTAAAATTGCTGAGATACTATTTCCGCGCAAAAGTTGCATAACAGAACGTGTGGTTCCGCAAGAAGGACAAGGAACAGTGGTTACTTTTTTAAACAAACAAACGGTGAATTCTTGACTTTGAATTTCGTGTTCGTGTTGCAACGAAAAAAGCAACCAACTATACCCTACAAAACAAGCGAATAAAATAAAAAGATATAGCTTGTTTTTATTCATTATTAGAACATGAAAGTTCTGTTGAATAATTCCATGTTTTTCTCTTTGGTAGCACCTTGAATTAAGAACCAATCTACGATAGCCCAAACTCCTAAACCACCACAAGTAAGTAGTTTTCCAACTCCCATACCTGTATCACCGATATAGAAACGGTCAATTCCGTAAGCACCTGCAAAAATAGAAATTAATAAAGCAGTTGTTGGATCTTTAAATTGTAAGGTTTGAACCATTGGCCATTTATTATCATCCATTTGTAATAAACGTTCTCTGATGGCATTTAACTGATGACCTTCGAAAAATTTTGCATTTGACATCATGAACATGTCTACTTTTTGTGCTTCCATTGTAAAATTGATTGTTTTAGTTGTCTCCTACTCGTAAGGCTTTTCGGAATTCGCCATAAAGTGCTAATATAAAAATATTTTCCTTATTAGTCGAACACTTGTTAAAAAGTTACAATAGGGTTAAAACAAGTTTTTAATTTTATCTACTATGGTTTGGGCAAGTTTTTCATGACTTTCAAAAGTCCAGCCCGCTATATGGGGTGTTAACAGTACATTTTCAGCTTGTAAAAGATATTCAAAAGCGGCTGGTTTTTCACCTTCAAACAACGTTTCAAAAGATAGTTTTTCGTATTCCAAAACATCTAAACCAGCACCTATTATTTTTCCTGATTTCAACCCTTCAACCAAATCAGCGGTTACTACTGAATTTCCTCTAGCCGTATTTATCAACCAAAATGATTTTTTGAACTGATTAATGAAATCCGAATTAATCATTTTATCCGTTTCAGGTGTCCATGGTGTGTGCAAACTCAAAACATCGGCTCTTTCTTGAAGTTCGGATAATGAAACTTGCGTTGCATTGATATCACCCATATTCGGTAAAATATCATGACATAAAACGGTTACATCAAATCCACGAAGTTTCTTGGCGAATGATTTCCCCATGTTGCCATATCCAATAATTCCAACCGTTTTACCTTCTAATTCATGTCCTCTATTGGCTTCTCTTTTCCAATGACCTGATTTAACTTCGTTATTCGCTTTATTTAAATTATTGAAAAGGGATAATAACATTCCGAGTGCGTGTTCGCCTACAGCGTTGGCATTTCCTTCTGGAGCAGCGATTAGATGAATCCCCTTTTGAGTTGCATAATCACAATCAATACTTTCCAATCCAGCACCAACTCGGGCAATGAATTGCAAATTTGTGGCTTTATCTAAAAAGACTTTATCAATTTTAAAACGGCTTCTAATGACAATTCCGTGGTAATTTTCAATCTTGTTTTCCACTTCTTGCTTTGTAGACGTAAAATCAGCTTCGTTAGTGAAACCAGCTTGTTCTAATTGATCCCAAAGCAAAGGATGATTGCTATCGATATGAAGAATTTTGATGTCTTTTACTTTCATTTTAATTCAACCACAATTCAGGATTTAAATAAGTAGTGTTTTGTAAAACGGCAAATTTCATAGTAGTACTTCCAGAAGAATCGGTATGAATAGTTCCTAGCTTTTGTTTGATACTTACTTTTTGACCTTTTACCACATTAACCGAAGATAAATTCATGTAAATGGTAATAAAATCTCCGTGTCTTACATAAACGGCTTTCCAATTTCTATTATTTTCATTCACTTGGATTTGGAAAACTTCACCAGCAAATACAGCTCTTGCCGAAGCTCCTTTTTCTGTAGATATTTCTATACTACTATTATGAACCGTAAGGTTTTTATAAATAGGATGCGGTTGATCGCCATATTTTTGAAAAATATATCCTTTTTCTACAGGCCAAGGCAATTTCCCTTTGTTTGCTTTGAAATTGTTAGATTCAATCTTCCCTTCAGGAGTTAACATGAATTTGGCTGTACTAGCTGAACTAGATTTAGGAGCCGTTTTTCCTGTTTTGGCTGCATTTCTTTTATTTTCGGCAGCAATTTCGGCAGCAATAATCTGCTTAATTTTCTTTTCTAAAGCTTTTGCTTCTTTTTGCTTTTTATCAATTTCGGCAGCTAATTTCTTTTTATCTTTTTGAATTGCTTTTACTAAACGTTCTTGTTCTTGCTTTTCTTTTTCTAATTCTTGCTTTTCTTTTTCAGTTTCAACTAAAATAATTTCTTTTTCCTTTTTACTCTCAGTCAAACGCTTTTCTGCAACGGCTAATTTTTCTTGCTTTTCTTTGATTTCTTCTCCTTGCATTTTTCTAAATCCTGCATATTGTTTCATATACTGAATTCGTTTATAGGCTTGTAAAAAACTTTGAGAAGACAAAATAAACATGATTCTACTTTGTTCGTTTCTGCTTTTATATGATTTTACTATCATTTTTTGATAGTCTTCTTTCAACACTTTTAGTTCTCTGTTCAACTTGTTCATTTCTAATTGAGTTAGATAAATTTCATCACTCAATAAACGACTTTGCTTAGCAGTAGTAGACAACAATTGTTGTCTTAGTTGAATTAATTCTTTTTGTTGATCAATTTGTCTTAAAACCGATTTTTCTTTCTTTTTTTCAGATTCTAAACGCGTTTTATTTTCCGAAATTTCTTTTAAAATTTGGGCTTTTCGCGCCTCTAATTTTTGCTGTTCAGAAGGTTGAGCAAATGACAAAGAGGTTAAAAAAAAGAAAAATAATATTTTAAAAAAATAGTTCATGCAATTTTAAATTTTTACAAAGGTAATTTATTTCTTTCAATGAAAACATTAATTGATTTCAACTGCTGTATAACCGCTAGGAATTGAAAATGGATAACTCAAATTTTCATTAAATGTTGTGTGCTTATATTCGATATCAATAGTTACTTTATCTTTTTGTTCAGCTTTGATATTAATTTCGTTAGGTAAAAACATTCCTTTTTCTTCTTTAAAAGAAGGATACTGAATTTCTAAATTTCTATTTTGACTTGCCTGAGATAGGGTTTCTTTTTTGATTAAATAATTGGCTCCTTCAAAATAAAATTCTTTGGTAACATCTGTATTTTTAGGTAACGACAATTTGAACATTTTTTCTACAATTTCAGAAACCCATTTATCTTTTGTTAAATCGTCTATAGCTTTTCCAAGGAATAAATTTTGAACTTTTTGAAAATCCAAATCAGTTCCTAACCAATTGCTTAATAAACTAAAATCTCCTTCAAAATAAGTGTTATTTATCTTTTCGTAATAACTCACTTTTGTAGGAGTTATCAATGCTTTTGCCATAGGAATTCCTAAAAACTTAATATTGATCCAAATGATTTCATCTTTTTTAATACGAATATCAGCATTCATAGAATGGGATTGTTTCTCATCTTCGTATTTAGCATTCGCTCTAATGTTTAAAGTAGAGAAATCGTGTTCGTTTTTATAATGTCCTTTGATAACTTTAGAAACATCTGTATTCTCATTGGCAGCTGCTGTAGCAACCGTTTGCTTTGACTTACATCCGATTAAAAAAACGATTAAAATTGCTGATAGGATTGATTTCATTTAGTTTTGTAATTGCTTTAATTTGTTGGTGTACAATTGCACTTTTGCAGTATCATTTAAATTTTCATAACAAATGATTAACTGCTTGTAAAAATTGGCATTGAATCGATTGGTGTAAATTCCAGATTCAGATGGGCTAAATTCAACAACAAAATCTAAGCCATTTTCTAAAATGGTTTTTGCTTTCTTGTATTCTTTAAGTTGGTTGTATCCTAAACCTGCATAAAAATAAAAGCCAACTTGCGTAGGAAATGATTCTAAGAAATCTTCTGCCTTTTGAGTAAGCAATTGAAAATCTTGCTTTTGAATTAACACTTCTAAGTACAATTCCATTGCTTCTACATCATCAGGATTCTTCTTTAGACCTTTTTCAAAATAATACGCTGTTTTTTCCAAATCGTTCTTTTTCCAGAAAAATTTTGCCACTTCTTTTGCTACATTAATTTCTCTATCATCATCAAAATACGGAATGGCTTTATCGATGTTTTTTAAATAGGTTGGGTTTTTTACTGCAAAAATCAGGAATTCATTAAAAACACGATGCTTTATTTTTAAATCTACCTGATCATTTTCTATTACTTTGAACATGGATTTTGATGCATTTTCACCATCATTATTATTCAAGTGAAACTTCACCAAACTAACATGCGCCCAATCGGAATTAGGGATTTCTTTTTCCAATTGTTTGGCTACTTCAAACGCTTTATCTTCTTGATTAAAGCTCGTGTATAAAACAATTAAATCAATGTAATTTTGTTCAACTTTTGGATGCTTTTTAATTGCTTCTTCTAGTTGTTCTTTTTGAGGTTTTGCAAATCCATTGGCTTCTTGAATTTTTAACTTATAAAACTCCATTCTACTGGTTAATTTTGATGAAGCTTCCATTTCTGTCAATAATTCAAGTGCTTTTGCGTGCTGATTGGTATTCATGTAAAGTGAAACCAAATCTTCTTTCAAATTAGCATCAAACTCAATTAACTTTTCTACAATGGGAATTGATTTTTGAAAATCTCGGGTTTGATAATATACATCATACAATCCGTTCCAATACCATCGTTGTTTGTTATCTAACTCAACCGCTTTTTTGAAAGCATTTTCCGCCTCAACATAATTTTTTTGGCTCAAATAATTTTTGCCTAATTCATATTGAAATGCCGCATTTTTTGGGTCTTTTTCAATACATTTTTGAATCGCCACAATCGCTTTATCGTAATTTTCGATACCACGTTGTTTCATGGCTTCGTAAAAATTATTTTCCAATTGGTCATCCACCAAAGCAATCGCATCGGGATTTTCTTGCGCCAACAAGTGATTCCCAAAACTAAAAAGCAGGAATGTGAATAAAGCTATGTGTTCTTTCTTTATCATCTATTCTAAAACCGAATAATCTCCGATACTAATACTTGTAAAATTGCCATCAAAACTAGCGTGATTTCCTATCATTGCATTATCTAAATTGGCATTTTTGATATGAGCATGTGTTTGAATCAAACTATTTTTAATGGTTGAATTGATAACGTGACACCCTTTTCCTAAAGATACATTTGGACCTACTGTTGCATTAATCAACACCACATCTTCTGCAATAGAACAAGGCGGAATAATCGTTGCATTTTCCAATTTTACATCTGATGCTACTAAATTTTCACCATCGTTATGTAAAAAGCCTAACATTCTGGTGTTGGTTTCAACCGTAACGTTTTTATTTCCACAATCCATCCATTCGTCTACTTGACCTGGTACAAATTTCATGCCTTTTGCCATCATTTGTTTGATACCATCGTTGATTTGGTATTCACCACCATGAATAATGTTGTTATCTAACACCGATTGCAATTCGTTTTTCAACACCGCAATGTCTTTGAAATAGTAAATTCCTATAACCGCTAAATCCGATACGAATTCTTTTGGTTTTTCTACCAATTCGATGATTTCTCCATTAGCATTTAAGTTTACCACACCGAAAGCTTCTGGCTGATCCACTTGTTTTACCCAAATAACGCTATCAGCAGTAGTGTCCAAATCAAAATCGGCTCGAATTAACGTATCAGCATAAGCAATAACTGCTGGTCCACTTAAAGAATCCTTTGCGCACATAATGGCATGACCTGTTCCTAAAGCTTCATTTTGATAATAGATAGTTCCTTTTGCTCCTAATTTTTGGGCAATCGCAATTAAATCTGCTTCTACTTGTTTTCCAAAACTCTCATGTATAATAAACGCTACTTCGTCTATTTTCTGATTTAAAACGCCAGCAATATCTTCTACTAATCTATGAACGATTGGTTTTCCCGCTACTGGAATTAATGGTTTTGGAACTGTTAAAGTATGTGGGCGAAGGCGTGAACCACGACCTGCCATAGGTACAATTATTTTCATGTTTTTTATTTTAAACGCAAAGCTCGCAAAGGTTTTTCGCAAAGTTCGCTTAGATTTATTTTTATTTTATTCGGAACACTTTATACTGAAGACTGCGACTGAACACTGAAGACTTTACTTCACTCCTGTGCTGCCAAAACCACCTTCTCCTCTTGAAGTTTCAGATAATTCTGTTACTTCAACCCATTCTGCTCTTTCGTGTTTAGCGATGATTAATTGGGCGATTCTTTCTCCGTTTTCGATGACAAAATCTTCATTGGATAAATTTACTAAAATCACACCGATCTCTCCACGATAATCTGCATCTACTGTTCCTGGCGAGTTTAACACGGTGATTCCTTTTTTTGCTGCTAAACCGCTTCTTGGACGTACTTGCGCTTCGTAACCGATGGGTAATTCTATGAAAAGTCCGGTTTTTACTATGGTTCTTTCTAGTGATTTTAAAGTGATGGGGTCTGAAATATTCGCACGTAAATCCATTCCTGCCGAAGCAATAGTTTCATAATTTGGCAACTCGTGATTGGATTTATTGATGATTTTGATTTGCATTTTTAATTCTATTTTTTGGAACACAGATTTTAGAAATGGGAAAATCCTTACTTAATCTACAATCCAAAGTTATTATTTTCTTCTGATAATTGTTAAAATGGTTTCTTTTTCGTTTCGGTATACAAAGTAAGCAAAAAACAAGATAGCTACAATTCCAAACACATAGGTTTCACGTAAAATTTTCACATAAAACGAAATTCCAGAAAGTACAATTGCTAAACTTAAATAGGTAAATATTGATTTTTTATCGTAAGGAATTGGATATTTCTTTTGTCCCATATAATACGAAATCAACATCATTGCTCCGTATGCAAAAATTGTGGCAATTGCTGACCCCATATAGCTTATCATTGGGATTAAAATCAAGTTGAAAGCTAATGTTACTATGGCACCAACAATTGAAATATAGGCACCAATTTTAGTTTTGTCAATCAATTTGTACCAAACGGATAAATTGGTGTAAATCCCTAAAAAGAAATTAGCCAATACAATTAATGGCACAACTTCCATAGCATTCCAGTATATGGGGTTTGGTACTAAAATTAATTTCAAAATATCAGCAAAAACAATAACGCCTAAGCAAATAAACGAACCGAAAATAACAAAATATTTAGTTATCATGGCATAGGTTTGAGGAGCGTTTTCATCTTTAGCATGACTAAAGAAAAAAGGTTCAATTCCAAGAGTGTAAGCCGTACGAAATAACACCATAAACATCCCGATTTTATAACAAGCGGAATAGGCTCCAATATCTGCCATATCGACTTGCATCCAATCTAATAAGATTTTATCGAAATGTTCGTTGATAGCAAAGGCAATTCCGGCTATTAAAATAGGCAATCCATAATGCATCATTTTTTTCCATAAATCCGCATCAAATTGCCATTTAATTTTGAAATAATCGGGTAAAACAAAAAGAAGTGTTACCAAACTAGCAATTAAATTTGAAACGAAAATATAACCTATTTGAAAGTCATTATGATAGATAGTTTGTAATAACGGATTTGATGATTCATTGGCTAAATCAGGTAAATAGACTAAAAAGAAAATATTCAATAATAGATAAATTAACACATTGGTTATTTTTATTATTGCATATTTTATGGGACGTCCTTCCGCTCTTATTTTAGAAAACGGAATTATGGCTAAAGCATCCAATGTTAAAATCCAAATTGCAAAAACGATATATTCCACATTGATATTTGACCAATTTGCCAAGTTTTTTCGGAATAAAAGAAAAATGGCTAAGAATCCTAATGTTGACCAAAAAAGCGAAATAGTTGATGTTGAAATTACTTTACTTTTGTCTTCTACTTTGCTGTAAAAACGAAAAAAAGCAGTCTCCATTCCGTACGATAAAATAACATTGAAGAACACCAAATAGGAAAAAATAACGGAAACTTCTCCCATTTTTTCTTTATCCGATAGATAATAAACAAAAATTGGATTTAGAATAAAACTCATAATCCTTGGCAAGACTGTTGCGATGCCATAGATTGCTGTTTGTTTAAAAAGACTTTTGTAGAGACTCAATTCCGTATATTTTAGTTTAACAAATGTAATTAAAACTTTGGTTTTGCCGAAGGATATTCTAAAGCTGGTTTTTCAATAACTTTTGTTATTTTTTGTTGGTATTCTTTACCGTTTTTAGAAAAGATTAAAATAGCTTCATTTTCAGCTAAAGTTATAGCGTTTTTTGGACTGGAATAAATTTGAGAATCATCTCCATCATACTTTTGTTGATTGCCTTCTGTTTTTATTCTTGCCATAAAATGTAAGGCGTCTTGTTTTTCAAAAGGCACTTCATAACCTCTAAAAATCAACTTTTTTAATTGAATATTGCTAGGCAATTCTGATTTAAGTTCTAAAGAAAAATTAATTCCGCTTCCACCGCCACGAACACCGGCTATCCAGGTTTGATAGGTTGCAGATTCAATATTATCTTGAGCAATAATTTTTGAAGTGTTACAGGAAATTACTAAAATACTCATCAAAAAAATTGCAATATTTTTCATTTTCAATGCTTTTGAAATTAATTACTAATTTATAACAAAAAAAAGTCCAAATGAAAGTAAATCCAAATTTATTTGAATATTTTCGTGCTCAATTATTTTCTCACTTACATTATATGAAATCATACTTTTTCGCCTCTTTCTATTTAGTTTTCACATGTTTTAATTTGGCTTTTTCGCAACAAAAAGTTGACACTAAAAAACTTCCAACAACTTCATCTAAACACGGAATTACACTTCAAGATGATTACAATTGGTTAGAAAATACAACGGATAAAGAAGTAATTGATTGGGTTGAATTGCAAAATAATATCAGCGAACAAAAACTTAATGAAGTAGTTAAAAATTATAATTTCCCATTTAAAATTAAAGATTATGATTATTTATCTACCTATTCGATGCCGAAAAAAAAGGGAAAATATTTTTACATATCTTACAGAGTAGATAAAAAGAAACCAAGTGTATTGTATTACAAAGAAAGTTTAAATGATTTAGGTAAACCATTAGTAGACCCTTATGAAGTTTATAAAGACGAAAATGTGGTTTTATTAGGCTACTATCCTTCAAAAAACTCTAAATATTTAGCCTTTAAAATTAGTCCTAACGGAAGTGATCGACATGAAATTAAATTCAAAGACTTTGCTAACAAAAAATACCTTGATGATGCATTAACCGATATTAAATTTTCAAATGTAGCTTGGAATGATGATAAAGGAATTTTCTACAAAAAAAATTCTAATAAAGCGTTTTTTGAAAAAGATTCAACTTATCAATTGTATTATCATAAAATTGGAGATATTCAAAGTAAAGACAAATTAGTATTTGACACCACTAATAAAAAATCGAATTTTAGTTTTTTTACAAAAGAAAATAAACTGTTTATTATTGAAGCAAGTGAAGACGAAACTACAGTTAATTATTATTTTTCTGATTTAAATACAGAGTCGCTTCAATTCAATAATTTCTTAATAAATGACAAAAACAACATTGATTTTTTCAATATAAAGAACAATAATTTTTACTACTCTGATGAAAAATATCCATGGGGAAATGTGAGTTATTTCGATATTAACAATCCAGAAGAAAAACATATCTTAATCCCTCAAGTATATACGCATTTACTTATTGGAGCTACTTTTTTGGACAAATATATTATTTGTAAATATAAGAACATGGGTAAATATTATATGTCTATTTATGATTATACAGGCAAGTTTATTCGAAAATTTGAAGCGCCTCATAACATGGATTTTGATATTAATTATTGGGATGAAAAAACCGATGATCTTTTTGTTGTGTTTTATTCTTATACCATTTCATCACTTAATTATAAATTAAATATCACAACTGGAGCAAATGACATCTATTTTAATGATTTCATTCAACCAAAACCAACATTATTCCCTTTTAATTATTTTGAAACCAAAACAATTACATACAAAAGCAGAGATAATAAAGATATTCCAATAGTAATTATTCATAAAAAAGGCCTTGAACTGAACGGTAATAACCCCACTTTATTACAAGCTTATGGTGGTTTTGGTAGTGTTAGTAGTCCAAGTTACGATACTGGATTATTGCATTTTATGGAAAAAGGAGGTGTTTATGCTTTCGCTCAAATTAGAGGTGGTGGCGAAAAAGGTAAAAACTGGCACAAAGAAGGAAAAGGTTTGAAAAAAATTAATTCAATAAACGATTTTGTTGATGCTGCCGAGTTTTTAATTGCTGAAAATTATACCAATCCAAATAAACTAGCCATTAGTGGTGGTTCAAATGGTGGATTAGTAGTTGGTGCTGCAATGACACAACGACCAGATTTGTTCAAAGTTGTAGTGGCAAATGTTGGTGTTTTTGATATGATAAATGCTCAAAAATATACGGTAGGGAAATTTCATCTTGATGAATACGGAAATGCCGATATTAAAGAAGAGTTTCAGTCTTTATTAAATTATTCTCCGTTACACAACATTAAAGACGATGTAAATTATCCTACTTGTTTAATTATTACTTCTGAAAATGATGACAGAGTTCCGCCTTTTCATTCTTATAAATTTGTTGCAAAACTCCAAAATAGAACTGCACAAAAAAATCCAATTTATTTAAAAGTAAATAAAAATGCTGGTCATTATGGCAATATTTCAAGTTATGAGAACAGAGTAAAAAAAGAAAGTGAATTTTTCAGTTTTATTTGGGAATACTTGAATAATTAGGGTCAGCTGCAATAAGTTTGCAAGTAAACAACAATATTCTTTTTAAAAGCCACGGATTACACAAATTAATCCTTCAAATATTTCACAAAGTGAAACCCTTTGGGAACAAATCCGTGATTCATATAGAATTTTTGTGCTCCAAAATTTGTAGTATACGCATCTAAAGTAATCATATTACAATCTTCATCGATGGCTTTTTGATTGAGATATTCAGTCATAATGCTGCCAATTCCTTTGGAACGAAAATCTTCATGCACTACAACATTATCCATTTCTAGATATTTGCCACTCCATAGTTTAGTTGCAATCCAAAAACCTGCTAAACCCATCGTGATTCCGTTTTCCACTACAATTAATTGTTTGTAATTGTGCGGAATCATTTTGTCTAGTAAGTTGCCATAAATTTCAAGTGTATAATCGGGATATAATTGTTGGATAATGGATAATTGTTCCAACATTTCGGCTTTTGTTCCTAATTCAATTAACTGTGGCATTTTATTTTTGTACTAGATTTTCGTTGAATAAATTTAAAATCCTTCTGTATTCGTCTACCCAAGAATAGGTTTCCGTAAACCCATGAGATTCAACTGGAAAAACCGCTAAATCCCAGTCTTTCTTTCCTAATTCTATGAAACGCTGCGTTAATCGTACGATATCTTGAAATTGTACATTGTTATCCACCATTCCGTGTAACATTAATAATTTATCTTGTAAATTATTGGCAAAATAAATTGGCGAACTTTTTTTGTACGCTTCTGGATCGGTTTCAGGGAAGTTCAAAATGTTTGACGTATACCCATGATTGTAATGCGCCCAATCGGTCACCGAACGTAATGCAGCACCAGCTTTGAATTCGCCTGGTTCTGTTAGCAATGCCATCAATGTGATAAATCCACCATACGAACCTCCGTAAATTCCCACTCGGTTGGCATCAATTCCTAAATTTTGAACCAAATATTTTTTACCATCTAACTGATCCGATAAATCTTTTCCACCCATGTGACGGTAAATTCCCGTTCTGAAATCACGACCGTAACCATCACTAGCTCTGTAATCGATGTCTAAAACCGTGTAACCTAAATCAGTTAACATATTGTGAAACATGTATTCCCTGTGATACGTGCTCCAATAATTGTGTGCGTTTTGCAAATAGCCAGCACCATGAACAAAAATAACAGCGGCTTTGTTCTTGTTTTCTGCTTTTGGTTGGTATAATCGAGCGTAAACATTGGTTCCGTCCTCGGCTTTAAACGTTATAACTTCAGGAGTTTTCCAATTGTATTTTTTAAATTCTGGTGTAGTTGAAAACGTAATTTGTTTCAAATCCGAGTTTGGTTTATTAGCTCCTAAATACAATTCCCAAGGTTTATTTTTATAAGAATAACGCACTAAAAGCGACTTTTCGTCAGGAGATACTTCTACTTCGTAGTTGCCATCATTCGTTAAAATTCCGGTCATTTTTTTAGAGGCGATGTCTAATTTGTAAAAACTTCTGTTTCCTGGATGTGTTGTCGTTGTGGTGATGTAAAATGAATTTTTATCGTTTGATAATTTCACTTCACGAACTTCCCAATTCCCTTTTGTTAACGCTTCTTTTTTCTTGGTTTTCAAATTATAGGTGTACAAGTGTGAAAAACCAGTAGCTTCCGATTGAAAATAAAAAGTCGAATTATCAATAAAACCTAAAGTTCCGCCACTGAAACTGTAACCTGGAATTCCTGGTCCGCCAATCCAAGCTTCGTCGTGTTGGTGGTCTAATTCGTTGATTTTTCCTGAAACCAAATCCAATTGCACAATCCAACGGTGTTTGTTGTCTTGACTTCTCATTTCCAAAACGGCATTTTTCCCGTCTGGACTATACACAGGACTCATCATTACAATAGCGGTTTCGTAATCCGATTTATCTTTTAAATTATCGTATTCTTGATAGTATTTTGGTGCTTCTTTTATTCCCGATAAATTAGAAAACGAAACGTAATAGGTTGTATCTTTTTCAACATTAAAAATTCCAAATTTATGTTTGCTGAAATTAGAAGTCGAAACTTTGGCTCTTGCTTTTTCTTGACGTGTAAATCCATCAGCCGTAATGAAATTTTCAACATTTGTGGAAGTTTGACTTGGATAATCTGAAAGTCGGAAGGTTACAAATTTCCCGTCTGGCGAGGGTTTAATTTGCTCTAAAGAGGATTTGTCGTAATAGATTTCTTTTGGGAATTTTTCTTTCTTGTTTTTAGATTTTTCTTCATACCATTTGGAAGATGCTTCTTCATCGCGAACAAATTGAAACAACTCTTCTTGTTGGTTTTTTAAGAATGATTCTTCTTCTTTTAACGCTTTATTTTCTCTTCCCGATTTAAAATTGGTCAATTGAACTATCGAAAAATCTTTGGCATTGAATTGATATACATTTCTATTTTGCTGAAAAAAAATTATATGGGCATTCGTGCTTCGTTCAACTGAGTTAATTCTATCGGCTAATTGAATGACTTTTTTCGTCTTTTTAGTGGATTTGGTATACGAATATAAAACACCTTGATTTGTATAATACACCACATCATACTCTTTTTGAGTTGCCATGAAATCCAAATCGTAAATCGGATTTGAAGTCGTTACTTTTTGTGGTGTTTTTAAGGAAGCATTCCAGAAATAAGTACTATTTCCAATTTCGTTATTCGGATTCCAATCGAATAAAACGGTTTGCCCATCGATGGACCAACGGTGATTATCAGGTTGGTGCCCGATGAATTCATTTCCTTTCATGATGTCTTCTAAACGAAGATTTTGTGCCGAAACTAAACACGTAAAAAGTACTAAAACGAAATAAGAGAGTTTTTTCATTGGTAAAAATTGTTGTTCTTACAAATATACCAATAAAAGTAAATGAGGGAAAAAAGGTTTTGTTAAATGAATATGCTGTGTGGTGAATATTTCTTTGTTGTCACGGAATGTAATTCTAAGGTATCAGTAATTTATTATGTTTAATTTTTAATAATTTTTATCAAAGAAAATCTAATTGCTAAATATAATATAAGAATAGAAATAAATATAACCCACTGATTTGATTCCTTTAAAATATCAAAATTGAATGCTGTGATAAATATTATATTAATTAGAATTAACACAATAATTACTAATACCATTGTCAAAATACTAATTGAAGCTGAATCAGATGTATGCTTATCTGAACCTAGTCTATCATAAAAAAAAGTGTATAAACTTTTATAGAAATATCTTATTATTTTCATAGAATGAAATTAATCAATTCAATATATTAATGTAAATTTTTACAACTCTCACAAATATAAAACAAAAAAGTCTCGAATAAATCGGGAAAAAAAGGTTTTGTTAAATGAGTTTGTTGTTTGTGGAAAATTTTTGTGGGCACGGAATGCAATTCAGCGCTAACGGATTTATTCTACAACTATTGCATCTAAACAAGACTTTAAACATGGATATTTAATATGATTGAATGAATCTTCACTAATCAAACCTTTGTATGTACACATTAAATCAACATCTTCAACAAAATACTTCTTGATAATTATTTTTCTTTTTAAAACTTTATCTTCTTTTTTAAAGTGATAATCTTTTAAACTATCGATTAAACTTAATAAATCATTCCCATTAAATCCAGCAACTCGATAAGACATTCCTGTTTCTAAATCAAAAACTAAAACCATTTTACCATTACATTGAATTGAATAAAAAAAACTTACTATGCCAACATTATTTGGGTCGAGATTTTTATCATTATCAATAATATTTTTATCATTCAATTCTAAAGATTTAACAACAAATTTTTTTGGTAAATTAGAGCTAACATCCGATATTATTAATCTTACATTTGACATAAAAACTCTGTAAATCGAATCGTTTTTTATTGTAATTGTTTCTAATTTATTTATGTCTTTTAAATAATCAGAAGTTTTTTCTAAATAAATCCAATTCTTAAAAATGTGTTCAAAATTAATATTATGATTTTCCTGACAAAATCCACTAAATGAAAAGAAAAATAGTAATACAATAATTTTAAAAATATTTCCCATTGATATAAAAGTTAAGATGAGGCCGAGAATGAATCAATTTATAAATCTTACTCCTTAGTTAATCTAAGAACTTATTTCTAATTAATCTGGTTCATTGTATTTACAAATATAAAACAAAAAAGTCCCGAATAAATCGGGACTCTTTATAATATCTAAATTAACATTAGTTGTTCAAAGCTTCGCATTTTTGAATTTAAAATCTTTCAGATTTTTAATTATTCAAAGCTTCAGCTCCACCAACAATTTCAAGGATTTCTCCAGTAATTGCAGCTTGACGTGCTTTGTTGTAAGTTAATTTTAATTGGTTTCTTAATTCTGTAGCGTTATCAGTTGCTTTGTGCATTGCGGTCATACGAGCTCCGTGTTCTGCTGCAAATGAATCTCTAATAGACTTGTATAATTGTGTTTTTAATGATTTTGGAATCAAAGTCAACACAATTTCTTCTTTAGAAGGTTCAAAAATATAATCAGAAGCTACAACTTCACCTCCAACAATTGGAGCCAAAGGTAAAAACTGTTGGGTTCTAACAATTTGAGTCGCTGCATTTTTGAATTCGTTATACACGATTTCAATTTTATCATACTCACCTGCTACGAATTTATCCATTAACTGTTGCGCAATAGCAGCTGCATTGTCAAAAGTTAATTGGTCAAAAACACCATTTTGAACGTCAACTACATTATGTGTTTTACGTAAAACGTCGTTTCCTTTTTTACCGATAGCAAGAACATCCACTTGTTTTCCTTGGTAAGAATCAGCTACTACTTTTACTTGTTTGATAACGTTTGAATTAAACGCACCACACAAACCTCTATTAGAAGTGATTGCAACGATAAGCACTTTTTTTACTTCTCTTTGAGCTGTAAAAGCACCACCTACTTCTCCTTCAAGAGTTGCACTTAAGTTTTGTAATAGTTCAGTAAGTTTTTCTGCATACGGACGCATAGCCGTAATGGCATCTTGCGCTTTTTTTAATTTTGCAGCAGAAACCATTTTCATCGCCGATGTAATTTGCATCGTAGATGAAACAGAAGTAATTCTATTACGTATTTCCTTTAAGTTTGCCATTTTGTTAATTTGTCAATGTGCCAATTTATCAATGTGTCAATTAATTGTCTAATTGACACATTGTCTAATTGACTAATTAATTATATTTTGCTGAAATTTCTTTAGCTACGTTTTCTAAAACGTCAGTAATTTTGTCATCAAATTTACCTGCTTTTAACGAGTCTAATGTATCTCTGTGTTTTGCATTTAAGAACTCTAAATAATCTTTTTCGAATTCTTTTACTTTATCAACTGGTACATTTCTTAATAAGTTTTTAGAACCAGCATAGATAATTGCAACTTGACTTTCTACGTTAAATGGAGAGTTTAAACCTTGTTTTAAGATTTCAACGTTTCTCTTACCTTTTTCGATAACGTTTAAAGTTACAGCATCTAAGTCAGAACCAAATTTCGCGAAAGCTTCTAATTCACGGAATTGTGCTTGGTCTAATTTTAATGTACCAGCAACTTTTTTCATTGATTTGATTTGTGCATTACCTCCAACACGAGATACCGAAATACCTACGTTGATAGCAGGACGAACTCCAGAGTTGAATAAATCACCATCTAAGAAGATCTGACCATCAGTAATCGAAATTACGTTTGTTGGGATATATGCAGAAACGTCACCTGCTTGTGTTTCGATAATTGGTAACGCTGTTAACGAACCACCACCTTTAACGATTCCTTTGATAGAATCTGGTAAATCGTTCATGTTTTTAGCGATTTCGTCGTTAGCGATAACTTTACAAGCTCTTTCTAATAAACGAGAGTGTAAGTAGAAAACGTCTCCAGGATAAGCCTCACGTCCTGGTGGTCTTCTTAATAATAAAGATACCTCACGGTACGCTACTGCTTGTTTAGATAAATCATCATAAACAATTAAAGCTGGACGACCAGAATCTCTGAAATATTCTCCGATTGCAGCACCCGCCATAGGAGCGTAAACTTGCATTGGAGCAGGATCTGAAGCGTTAGCCGCTACGATGATTGTATATGCCATAGCTCCTTTTTCTTCTAATGTTTTTGCTAAAGCAGCAACAGTTGAAGCTTTTTGACCTACAGCAACATAGATACAGAATACAGGTTGACCTGCATCATAAAATTCTTTTTGATTTAAGATGGTATCGATACAAACTGTTGATTTACCAGTTTGACGGTCACCAATAACTAACTCACGTTGTCCACGACCTACTGGAATCATAGCATCAACAGCTTTTACTCCTGTTTGTAATGGCTCAGTTACTGGCTGACGGAAAATAACTCCAGGTGCTTTTCTTTCTAATGGCATCTCATATAACTCACCACCTATTGGACCTTTACCGTCAATTGGGTTACCTAAAGTATCCACAACACGACCTACCATTTGCTCTCCTACTTTAAGAGAAGCAATACGTTGTGTTCTTTTTACTGTAGAACCTTCTTTGATTCCTGTTGATGGTCCTAAAAGTACCACCCCAACATTGTCTTCTTCTAAGTTCAATACGATAGCCTCTAATCCGTTTTCGAATTGTACTAACTCTCCGTATTGAGCGTTTGATAATCCGTAAACACGAGCGATACCGTCTCCAACTTGAAGTACTGTTCCAACTTCTTCTAACGATGCACCAGATTCAAAACCTGATAATTGTTGTTTTAATATTGCTGAAATTTCAGCAGGTTTAATTTCCGCCATTTTGATATATCTTTAATGGTATATTAATTACTAAACTCTCTTTTTAAATTTTGCAGTCTGCTTGCCACAGATGCATTGTATTGTTTGTCGCCCATTCTTAAAATAAATCCACCAATGATAGCCGGATCTACAATATTTTGAATAGTTATTTTTTTATTTGAAAACGATGCAATTTTTGCCAATACTTTAGCTTCTAACTCAGCAGTCATTGGAACAGCTGTTGTTACTTTAGCTATCTCAATTCCGTTAAGTTCATCGTATAAAGCATTGAACTGTAAAGCAACATCGTTTAATAATTCAAATCTTTTGTTTGCTAAAAGCAATTGAAATAATCCTTTTGTCTCTTTTTGAGCAGAAGCAAAAATTTCATTTAAAGATGAAAATTTAATTTCCCCTTTAACAATTGGACTTTGCAAGAAGTCTTTTAATTCTGCACTTTCTTTAATTGCTTTTGCAATAGCAATCATATCTGCATTAACTGCATCTACAGAATTATTTACTTTGGCAATATCCAAAATAGCTTTAGCGTATCGAATTGCTGCTCTAGTTCCTGCCATGATATTAGTTTAATTTAGCGTCACCTAACATTTTCTCAACTAATTTAGTTTGAGCTTCCTTGTTAGATAATTCTTCTTTTAATAATGTCTCAGCAATTTCTAATGACAAAGAAGAAACTTGATTTTTCAATTCTGCCATAGCTGCATTTTTCTCACTTTCGATAGAAGCTTTAGCAGCCTCAATCATTTTTTCGCCTTGTGCTTGCGCTTCAGATTTAGCATCAGCAATCATTTTTTCTTTGATTTCTCTTGCTTCTTTAATCATCAAGTCTCTTTCAGCTCTAGCTTCAGCTAATAATTTTTCATTATCCGACTTCAAGTTTTGCATTTCTTTCTTAGCATTTTCAGCTGCTAATAAAGCGTTAGAAATTCCTTCTTCACGAGCTACAATTGAATTCATGATAGGTTTCCAAGCAAATTTAACCATTAGTAAAATTAATACTAATAAGATAATTGCTTGCCAGAAAAATAGTCCGAATGAAAAATCGTTAATTAATTTCTCCATGTTTTGAAAAATATATGTTTAAATAGTACTTTCTTTTTAAAAGCAGTACCTGTAACCAACCGTTACAGATACTGTTTTTTCTTTCTTTATTATTTTCCTAAGATTAAAGCAGCGAATGCTAAACCTTCTAATAAAGCAGCGATAATAATCATCGCTGTTTGAATTTTACCTGCAGCTTCTGGTTGACGTGCAATAGCGTCCATTGCAGAACCACCGATTTTTCCTAAACCTAAACCAGCTCCAATAACAACTAGACCTGCTCCGATTAAATTAAGAGTTCCCTCCATGATAATTAATTTATTAAATTAAACAATACTCAATTTTAATGATGATCGTCGTGATGATGATCTTGAACTGCCATACCAATAAACAATGATGACAACATTGTAAAGATGAAAGCTTGTAGGAATGCTACTAATACTTCAATAATAGAAATGAACAATGTTAATCCTAATGATATAGGTAAATCAGCTGCTAAATTTTTTCCAACAAAAATCATTGCAATTAAACTCATGATTACAACGTGACCCGCTGTAATGTTTGCAAACAAACGAATTAATAATGCGAATGGTTTTGTTAATGTTCCTAAAATTTCGATTGGCATTAAGATAATCTTCATTGGAACCGGAACACCTGGCATCCAGAAGATGTGCATCCAATAATCTTTATTTGCACTAAATTGTGTAATAAAGTATGTAAATAAAGCCAAACAAATAGTTACTGCAATATTACCTGTTACGTTGATTCCTAGCGGAGTCATTCCAAGTAAATTTAATAACCAAATTAAGAAAAACACAGTTAATAAATACCCCATGAATTTTCTATATTTTTTCTCTCCGATGTTTGGAATAGCGATTTCGTCTCTGATGAACAAAATAAGTGGTTCTAAAATTCTTCCAAAACCTGTTGGGATTGGTCCTTTTTTGTATGATTTAGCCAAACCAACGAACATTAATAATAACAACGCCGAAGCAAATAACATTGAAACTACATTTTTTGTTATTGAAAAATCTAGCGGCTTTGCATTTGTTGGATGATGGTGCTCGTCATAACTAATTGTTCCAGCAGCATCTGTTTTGTAAATTTTTCCGTGGTATAATTTGTAGAAATTTCCATCAACCTCAGCTACAGTTTCACCATGGTGAAATTTAGAAGAAGAAAACACTTTTAAACCATTATCAATCAAAATAACTGGCAATGAAAACCCATAATGTTTTCCTTCTTTTTCATCCGAGAAAAAAGTAAAATCATATGAATCTTGTAAGTGATGTTGAATGTAAGCATCAACTTTAGCTTTTTTATCTTGAGGTTCTGCAGCTGCTTCATGATGAACTTCTGCTGATGCATGAACTTCATGAGATTCATTTTTTACTGAATCATTGGAAACGTTTGCGAAACTAAATAAAGGCAACATCGCAATTGCGATAGCTGCTATTACATGAAGTGGTTTTCTTAAAATCACCATAATGATTATATTCTAAAATTTTGGTCTTAAAAATTTTTGCAAAAGTACAACTTTAATTAATATTCCAAGTTTGAAAAATATATTTTTTTGAATTTTTATTGATTTTTTTGCCTTAAATTACTTTTTGTTTAGCAATCTTATTGTAAAATAGACATCTAGACTTAAAAAAAACAGAAAAATAACGAAAAAATTAGTTTTATTAATTTGAAGCATTTCTTTATTTTGAAACAAATATCCAGTTGCAAAAAAATAACTGATTCCTACTTTTAATGTTGATAGTCCAAGAAAAGCAAATCCTAGTTGTTGTTTAGCTTGTTCATTTATTTTAATCAAAGCCATAATAATGGACAATGTCATTACTAACTGAATTGCATACGACGTGATAAATCTAGATACATCAATATGATTAAAAGAAGTTGCTATTCCAAAATGAACTAGAAAAAAAACAGTGGAAATTAATAGAATTTGAACGACAATAGGTAGTTTTTTAAACATCTTTTTTACTATTTAATTGATTTACTTGTTTAATTACATTATAGAGCGCTACAAAAACTCCAAGTAATGTTATACCCTTTAAAAAATAATTATCTGGATTAGGATATTTTTCATCAAGCCAACCACCAAGGTACGAAAAGCCAAAAATAATCAATCCCATTTGAAATGGAATATTCATAAAAACCAACCATTTGTTAGCTTGTTTCTTTTTAGAATCCATATTTGGCTTGAGTTTTTAGTTAACTCAAAAGTATTTACTTTTACTAGTTGTTATGATTAGGAGTTTCTCATTACGCAACTAGCTTCAAATCGAGCTCCTGGCTCTACTGCTAGCTTTCCTACAATTACTTCTCCTACTATATGTGCTTTAGACTTTATATTGAGCATTTCTTCTATTACTAATTTTCCGGAAAATTTGCCTTCAACATCAATATTTTTGCATTCAATATCTCCTACCACTTCACCCGTTGGACCAATTACAATTTTTCCTTCAGATGAAATATTCCCCGTTAACTTTCCGTCTAATCTTAAATCAGCCAATGTAGATATATTACCATTGATTGTTGTGCCTTCAACAATTCTGTTTGTTTTTCCTAACAAATGATCCTGGTTTTTTACTTTATCAAACATTATATTAAGGTTTTAGGATTATTATTTATTCATCAATATCCATTCTTCCAACTTCTTTTTCATTTGAACAATTTTATAATCTTCCGTTGAAATTATGTATACTTTATCTGTTAATTTGTAATTTTTATGCAATTGTAAAACAGCTAATACTGAAATTGCAGCATCTTTATTATCAAAACCATGAATTACAATAAAATTATCTGATAAAGTATAAATATCTTCAGATGATTTTAAAGCTACTGCATTCGTATCTTTTATATATTTAGTAATCTTTTCTATTACATTTTTAGCATCTTTATCATAAGGAAACTTCTTAGGGAAAATTATCTTATAACTTGTTGGCTCTTGCAAACCAAAGTCTAGCGCTTCAATTAAAGGTACTTCCATTTGCAGAATTTTTTCAGCTTGTTTTCCTTCTAATGAATTAGGATAAGTTAATGCAACAAAGTTTAAGGCTTTTTTATATTCTTCTACTCCTTTTAAACGTCCTAGAACTTTTGCCTTTAACATTTCAAATTTTGGAAGTGATTCTTCTCCTGTAAATTTGAAAATGGCTTCTTCTAATTCGGTATAAATTTCCCTTAATTGATTGTTCTCAAATTGTTTGTATAAAGCATTGAACACCATTTCTGGATTATCATTATCTGTAACTTCATTTTCAGGATTGTTTATAATTTGAGCATATCTACTATTTGGATATTTAGCTAAAATTTGATTTTTCATATCTGCCGCTTTTTCGGGCGATATCTGCTGATAAATTTTATATAAATTATACATTGAAGGCAGCACTAAACGTTCTTCTGGATTGTTTTTTAATAGTTGTTCTAAACGTGATGCTGCTAAATGTAATTCTTTAAATTTCTCTTTGTAAATTACTCCAAGTTGGTAGTAGGCAAAATTTCGGTCTTTAGCTAAACTATCTAATAACTTTTGGTCTGTAGGAATTTGGGACAAATAAAACTGAATGTCGTATTTTGGATTTATTTCACCTTTAGCACCTCCATTTATTTGGTCACCATCTACCAAAGTATCATTAACTGTTTGGCTAAAATTAGTATTGGAATTATTTACGGAAAGCCTCCAATTATCTTGTAATGTTCTTTTTCCCCAAATAGCTTGAAATTCTTTCTTTCCAAATTCAACTGCTACCGGATTATAAAAATAAAAACTACTTGTGTTGTTGTCCACCATCATACCAGGAGGCATCATAGAAGGTCCGCCAACATCAACATTTAAATCTTTTTTTCCAGATGGATTTATTTTATCAGGAGAAATTGCATTATTTGCTTGAATATTCGCTTCTTTTTCTGCTTTTTCTGCAGCAAGTTTTGCTTTCTTCTCGTCTTCTATTTTTAATTTTGCAATGTGACCCTCAAAATAGGATGTTCTTTCTAAATCACTCATTGCCACAACTTTTAAAATACTATCATTTTGTTGAGCAATAGTTTCATACTTAATTACATCTTCTAGATTATCTCTTTTTTTCTTGATTTTTCGATATTCTCTAGTTCTATCATTAAGTTGAATTAATGTACTATCATAGTACTTACCGGCTGTTTTATAAGCTGCTTCTTTAAAGAAAATTTCACCTAAATTTCTGTAATTTGAAGCCACTAAATACTTATCTCTTGATAGTGATTTTACTGATTTATTATAGTATTTTTTTGCTTTTTCATTTAACCCTAACTTATCATAAAATATTCCCATTTGATGATGTAAAATATCTAGATACGCTCTGTTCTCTCTATCTTCAATAAGTTTGTTAAATTTTTCAGTAAAAACTAATGTATCTCCTTTAGAATAATCAAACTGACTGGCTTGTTTTGCATGAGCTTGAATAACATATCTTCTCGGAGATTTTCTATTCATATCTATAACCTCCTGAAAAGCAAAATAAGCACTGTCGTTATATTCATAACTTTCATAAAGTTGCCCTAGAATAAATGTATACCGTGCTTTTTCGTCGTTATTATTTGTTGCTTCTTTTGCAATTTTTAAGGCTACAATTGCGGTATCATTAATTTTTAAATTAATATAAGCTTGTGCCAACATGGCATTAGCATCAGCTAAATCCTGACCTTTTATTTTTTTATCTTTTAAAAGTAATTTTAGATTTTTTATTGCTAAATCTTCATTATCTAAACGAATATTTACTTTTTCTCTCCACACTTTAGCATGATAAATTCTATCACTTAATGGGTATTTATAAAGAATGTAATTTAAAGCTTCAAGAGATGGAATAAATCGATTTTCGTAATAACGTGCTTTGGCTAATAAGAGATACGCTTCATCCATTTGTGGATTTCTTTCAGTACCCGCAATATTCATAGAATGCTTTTGAATAGCTTTAACTGCTTTTTCTTCAGCACGTTCAAAATTTTGATTTTTAGTTTGTCCTGGTAAAATAGCTTCTTCAGCATCAGAAGTTCTTTCTACTGGTAATAGTTCCCAGAAATTATCTCGATACGTAAGTTTTAATTCTTCAATTCCTTTTTCTAAGGCGATATTACCATTATATAAAACGTTATATTCTGTAGTAACTGCATGAAAATTTCGATTGATAAATTTATCTTTTTTGACAGAACAAGCTATCAAAAAAAACAAGAAACCAACCGCAAAAGAGTATTTAAATAAATTGCTTTTCAATGTTAAAGGTATTTGTACTCTAAACTACTAAAACGGTATTTTAGTATGTATAGAATGGTAAAAATACATTTATTTTTTGATGTGAAAAAAAATAGGCGATTTTTTATTAATCAAAGACATTTTTTAAGTCTTTAATTACCTTAAAGGCAACATCTATTTGATCATCACTAACAATTATTGTAAATTCATTAGTTGTTGAAATTACCTCATGAATGATAATTCCTTCCCATGCTAATCTTTGAAAGATATAATAATAAACTCCTGGTGTTGAAATATTTTCTTGAGGCAACTTAACGGTAATAGAAGAAAGATTTTCAATCTTATGCGTTAATTTCTCATTCTTAAAAATAGTTTCTATGAGTTGCTCAACAGAAGCGCTAATTACAATATTTGTTTCGTTTACACCTCGAGAAGAGGTATAGAAAATATCTTGGTTTTTATTAATCTCAGAAATCAATTTGGCTTGATTATCTAAAAGAGTATCTGAAATGATGTAAGTGAAATCTGTAAGTGAAGAACGAACTGTAATTTCACCAATATTCTTTAATACTTTTGAAATTTTATAATTGATTTTAAAATCTAATTCCTCAGAAAGTCTTTTTAAAGACATTACCACTGCTCCTTGTTTAACATCTTTCCCTAAATGTGCCTCTAATTCAGGCATCATTATTCGGGCTAGCGAGGTTAAGTTGATAATTCCTTGAGAAAGTGAACTCAATAAAAAAGGCTTAGATTTAATGTATTGTTCTACTACTGAAGATATTGTTTTCATTTTTTTATAGTTTGTTTGGGGCAAAGATAAAAATAAAAAACAAATTGTTATAAATTTAACATTAAAAATAATAAAACGCTTCTTCAATATGTTCTATAACAAATTCTGTGTTTTCTTTATGAATTGCAACAATGTCAAATCGAACTTCAACATCTAAGTCATTTTGAATAACATATTCATTTACAGCTTTTAACAATAATTGAATCTTTTTGGGTTTTACAAAATCTTGAGGTAAACCAAAATCAATGCTCGAACGCGTTTTTACTTCTACAACTGCCAGAATATTATCTTTTTGAGAAATAATATCGATTTCGGCTTTGTCAAAAACCCAATTCGTTTCCAAGATTTCGTAGCCGTTTTTTTCTAAGAAATCAACTGCTAATTCTTCTCCAAGTTTTCCTAAATCGTTGTGTTCTGCCATTTTTCAATGTGTCAATTATCAATGTGTCGATATGCCAATTTTAATGAAATTGAAGTTTTACTTCTTTTTCGTTAACTTCAAAATCTACTTGTTTCCCAAGAATCAAAGTGCGGTTGTCTTTTTGATGTCCCGCTGGAAATTCGAAAGCAATTGGAATGTTGTATTCCTTAGCAATTGCAGTAATAATTTGGACTTCATTTTGTCCGAACGGAATTTCGTTATCGTGCATATCAGACATGCTTCCCACAATAATTCCTTTTACATTTTCGAAATAACCATTGCGTTTTAAGTTGTACATCATTCTATCGATGTGATACAAATATTCGTCCAAATCTTCAATAAAGAGGATTTTACCTTTCGTATCAATAGAAGATTTTGAACCCAATAAACTATATAAAATTGAAATATTTCCGCCCACTAATTCGCCAGAAGCTTTTCCTTTTATATCATACGATTTTGATGGAATTGTATATGAAATAGCTTCTCCAAAAAGCGCTTTTCGCAAGGTTTCTTTCACTTCTTCTGGAGCTTTTGGAACCGTAAATGGCATAATTGAATGCAATGTAGCCACGCGTTCCACGTTCAATTGACTGTGTAAAACCGTTACATCAGAAAATCCCATAATCCATTTGGGATGCTTTTTGAATTTGGTGAAATCTAATGAATCAATAATTCGAACAGTACCATAACCACCACGAGCACACCAAATCGCTTTGATGTTGTCATCATCCATCATTTCTTGAAAATCGGCAATTCTTTCAGCGTCAGTTCCGCCAAGTTGGCAACTATCTAAACCTATGGTTCTGCCTAATTTGACCTTTAATCCCCAAGATTCTAATAATTCAATAGCAGGTTTTGCATCTTCTGGAAAAAATTTACGAGCCGTACAAACAATAGCAACTGTGTCGTCTTTTTTTAGATAAGGTGGAATTTTCATTTTCTTTTGCGAATGAGAAAAGTTTGAAATTAAAATAAGTACTAAAATAAATCTATACATCGTCAGATTTTATTAACTCAAAAGTAAACAAAATCCAATTAAAATTCGGGATTTCATCACTAATCGATTATTTTTGCAACAAATTTTATGATGATATGTTAGAAAATCCGAAAAGATATACGATTACAGCGGCTTTACCTTACACAAATGGTCCGATTCACATTGGACATTTAGCAGGTGTTTATGTTCCTTCTGATATTTATGCAAGATATTTGCGTTTGCAAGGAAAAGATGTGGCTTTCATTTGCGGAAGCGATGAGCACGGTGTGGCGATTTCAATGAAAGCTAAAAAAGAAGGCATTACGCCCCAACAAGTAATTGATAAATATGACGGAATTATTCGTCAATCATTTTTAGATTTCGGGATTTCTTTTGATAATTATTCGAGAACTTCTTCTGAGATTCATCATAAAACTGCATCAGAATTTTTCAAAAAATTATACGATAACGGAGATTTCATCGAAGAAACTACCGAACAATTATACGACGCGAAAGCGGACCAATTCTTAGCAGATCGTTTCGTAACCGGAACTTGTCCAAAGTGCGACAATCCTGAAGCTTACGGAGATCAATGTGAAAAATGTGGTTCGACTTTAAATGCAACCGATTTAATTAATCCGAAATCAACTATTACAGGCGAAACTCCAATTTTAAAATCTACAAAACACTGGTTTTTACCTTTAAATCGTTACGAATCATTCCTAAAAGAATGGGTTTTAGAAGGTCATAAAAACGATTGGAAACCGAATGTGTACGGACAAGTAAAATCATGGGTTGATGGCGGTTTAGAACCAAGAGCGGTAACACGTGATTTGGATTGGGGAATTGACGTTCCGGTTGAAGGTGCTGAAGGAAAAAAATTATATGTTTGGTTTGATGCGCCAATTGGTTATATTTCATCTACCAAAGAATGGGCAGCTCGCGAAGGAAAAGATTGGGAACCTTATTGGAAAGATGCTGATACAAAATTGGTTCACTTCATTGGAAAAGATAATATCGTGTTCCATTGTATTATTTTTCCAGCGATGTTAAAAGCAGAAGGAAGTTATATTTTACCTGATAATGTTCCGGCAAATGAATTTTTAAATTTAGAAGGAAACAAATTATCAACTTCTAAAAACTGGGCGGTTTGGTTGCACGAATATTTACAAGATTTCCCAGAAAAACAAGACGCATTACGTTATGCGTTAACGGCAAATGCTCCAGAAACAAAAGACAACGATTTTACTTGGAAAGATTTTCAAGCGAGAAACAATAATGAATTAGCGGCGATTTTTGGAAATTTCATCAACCGTGTCGTGGTGTTAACCAATAAATATTACAACGGAATTGTTCCAACTCCAAACGAATTTTCGGAAGTTGACGAACAAACATTAGCCGAATTAAAAGCGTATCCAGCTGTAATTTCAAGTTCGATTGAGCGTTACAGATTTAGAGAAGCATTAGGCGAATTAATGAATGTAGCTCGTTTAGGAAATAAATATTTAGCCGATGAAGAACCATGGAAAATGGTAAAAGAAAATCCGGCAAGAGTACAAACGCAAATGTATGTAGCATTGCAAATCGCTTCTGCTTTAGCGGTTTTATCGGAACCATTTTTACCTTTTACAGCTAAAAAATTATCAAATATTTTAAAAATCGATGCGTTAGGTTGGAACGATGTTACTACTAAAACAGACTTGTTACCAGCAGGACATCAAATTGGTCAAGCCGAAATCTTGTTTGCCCAAATTGAAGATGCCGAAATCCAAAAACAATTAGACAAATTAGAAGCAACTAAAACCGCCAATAAAGTGGAAAACGCAAAAGCTGAACCTCAAAAAGACATCATCACTTTCGAAGATTTTGCTAAAGTAGATTTACGAATTGGAACCATTATAGAAGCTGAAAAAATGCCAAAAGCTAACAAATTGTTAGTTTTAAAAGTAGATACAGGAATTGATGTAAGAACCATCGTTTCTGGAATTGCAGAGCATTTTACACCGGAAGAAGTTGTTGGAAAACGCGTAACGGTTTTAGTCAACTTAGCATCAAGAGCTTTACGTGGTGTAGAAAGCGAAGGTATGTTGTTATTAACGAACAACGCCGAAGGGAAATTGGTTTTCGTAAATCCAGATGCGGAAGGCGTGATTAATGGTGCGATGATATCTTAATGAAATAACCGCAGATTCTCAGATTAAAAAAATTTAAAAAAATCTGCGAATCTGTGGTAAAAAACTACAACTATGAATCCAAAAATAATCGCTTTCGACGCAGACGACACTTTATGGCACAACGAACCTTATTTCGATGAGGCGCAAGAACGCTTTTGTGTGTTGTTTCAAGATTATGCTTCGAGTCAAGAAATTTTGGGATTGATTCTGAATCATCAGGTAAAAAATTTGCCTTTGTACGGTTTTGGGATTAAAGCATTCACTTTGTCGATGATTGAAACCGCTTTGCAATTGACCAATCATCAAATTTCGGGAAAAGGAATTGAGCAAATTTTAGCTATTGGGAAAGATTTATTGCAAAAACCTGTCGAATTGTTACCTAACGTTGAATCCGTTTTGGAACAATTGAAAGGAAAATATAAATTGGTTGTAGCCACAAAAGGCGATTTAAAAGACCAGCACAGAAAATTACACGATTCGGGAATTGGACATTATTTTCATCATATTGAAGTATTGAGTGACAAAGCCGAATTAGACTACGAAAAAATGTTAGGTCGTTTAGATTGCAAACCAGAAGATTTTTTAATGATTGGCAATTCATTAAAATCGGATGTGTTACCAGTTTTAAACATTGGCGGACATGCGATTCACATTCCATATCACACGACTTGGGAATACGAAAAAATTGATTTCGAAATCAAGCACGAAAATTTCAAATCATTTGCAAGTATTACCGAAATCTTAGCTTTACTACAATGAAACAAAAAATAGACATATCATCTTGGAACAGAAAAGAACATTTTGAATTTTTCAATACTTTCGAAGAACCCTTTTTTGGAATTACCACTCAAATTGATATGACTATTGCACTTGAAAAGGCGAAAAAATTGCAAATTCCGTTTTTTGTTTATTATTTACACAAAACGATTGCTGCAATAAATCAAGTGGAAAATTTCAGATATCGAATTGAAGAAAATGAAGTGGTACTTTATGACGAAATTGATGCTTCTGCAACTATCATGCGTGAAGATAAAACATTTGGTTTTTCGTTTATGAAATTTCATTCTGATATTCAGGATTTTGCTAAAATAGCACAAACGGAAATCGAAAGAATTCAAACAACTCAAGGACTTTTTACAAGAGAATTTCCTGAAAATATTATTCATTTTTCTGCCGTTCCATGGATTAATTTTACGGGATTAACGCACTCCAGAAAATTCACTTTAAAAGATAGTTGTCCAAAAGTTTCCTATGGAAAGTTAATGACCGATAACGGTAAAAAAACTATGGCAATGACTGTTTTAGCTCATCATGGTTTAGTAGACGGCTACCACATGGGATTGTTTGTAGATGGTTTACAAAACTTACTAAATTCGTAAATGATTCCTATTGCATTTCATCCTATTTTTAAACATCCTTTACCTGAAGGACATCGCTTTCCGATGATAAAATATGAATTACTACCTCAACAATTATTGCACGAAGGCATTGCTCAAAAAGAGGATTTCTTTAAACCCGAAGTGGCTTCAATTGAAAACATCTTAACCGTTCACACAAAAGAATATGTTACCGATTTATTGAATTTAACATTAGATGCTCGAGCAGCTCGAAAAATTGGTTTTCCACTTTCCAAAGAACTAGTAGAAAGAGAATTACGAATCGCACAAGGAACTATTTTAGGCGCTGAAAAAGCATTTGAAACCAAAGTAGCATTCAATATTGCTGGTGGAACACATCATGCCTATTCTAATAGAGGTGAAGCTTTTTGTTTATTGAATGACCAAGCAATTGCTGCTCAATATTTGTTAGACACAAGATTGGCAAAAAAAGTATTAATCATTGATTTAGATGTTCATCAAGGAAACGGAACGGCTGAAATTTTTCAAAAAAACGATAAAGTCTTTACTTTTTCAACCCACGGAAAATCGAATTATCCCTTCAAAAAAGAAACTTCTGATTTAGATATTGCCTTTGAAGACAACACTTCTGATGAGGAGTTTTTGCAAACCATTTCAACAATTATTCCCAAATTAATAGAACAACAAAAACCCGATTTCATTTTCTATTTGGCTGGAGTTGATATTCTAGCTTCCGATAAATTAGGGAAATTAGGTTGCACAATCGAAGGTTGCAAAAGAAGAGATGAAATAGTTTTCAAAAATTGTAACCAATACGAAATCCCAGTTCAAGTAAGTATGGGTGGAGGTTATTCTCCAGAAATCAAAACGATCATTGAGGCACATACGAATACGTATCGTGTAGCACAAGTTATTTTTTAATTAATGTATGTCCAATTGACTCCGTCGCTAATCACAATAACTGTTCTTAGATTTCCTTCATACATATATAAATTAGAACTTCCAGTAGTTGAATTTTTAGGAAAAAACATACCCGAAGTAGTTGTTAACTGAGCTGTAACTGAATTTTGAATGTTTCTTATGATATAAATGCGTCCTGGAAATAATGAAGGATTTGGCAATTGAAATTTATCATCTGTTGCTAATGGACGAACCGAAATATAAACGCCATCATTGATTAGTGTAGCAGTACCTCCGCCACCAGAATTTGAGCCATTTAATGTTACTGTTTTAACAGACAAATTGCCATTAATATCTAATGTACTCAACGGAGTTGTTGTATTAATCCCAACTTGTGAAAAACTCAAGTTAGTAACGAATATAAAAGCCAAAAAAATGTAAAATGAATATAATTTCAACTTCATAATTTTCAAATTAATAATTTAAAGTTATCTTTTTGATAATAAATAAAAAAATACAGGTGTTTACGAAAACGTTTTAGTGTTGATAAATTCCTGATTTTGAACAAAAAAGCGACCTTATTTGGTCGCTTTTCATCTCAAACTGCATTCAAAATAGCTAAAATATCTTCCCCGAATCGTTCCGATTTTTGTTTCCCGAAACCTTTGATTTGTTGTAATTCATCTAAGTTGCTTGGCTTGTACATCGCTAGATCGATTAATTCTGAATTGTGGCAAATCATGAACTTTTTCAGTTTCAAAGCTTCTGATTTTTCGGTTCTCCACTGATTCAAATAACCGTAAACTTGTTTGTCTTTCGGATTCAAATCTTCATAAGATTTTCGTTCTAACCGTTCTGGTTTCTCTTGTTCTTCTTGTTCTTTTGATTCATAATGAACAATTACCGACCAATGTGCTTCTTCACTTTCAACAAATTGCGTGCTCGATTTTTTAAACGTAACCGAATTCAAAAAAGCATTCAATTGTTGTTGATCGTACTCCAAAAATGCGTTATCCAATCGGATGGAAAATACTTTAACTTGCATAACATCCTTATTTACCGATTAACAGAATTTCGTTTGCAACAACTTCTGTAACATAGCGTTTGTTTCCGTCTTTGTCGTCATAACTTCTGTGGGTTAATTTACCTTCAATTCCGATTTCTTTACCTTTGGTTACAAATCTTTCGATAATGTCGGCAGTTTTTCCCCAAGCGGTTACTCGGTGCCATTGCGTTTGTTCCACTTTGTCACCGTTTTCACGATAATACACTTCGTTTGTGGCGATGCTGATGTTTGCTAATTTTTTTCCTCCTTCAAGGTTTTTGATTTCTGGTTCTTGACCAACGTGTCCGATTAATTGTACTGAATTCTTCATGGCGTATAAATATTAAATGTTTGTGTTAATTGAATTTGTCCCGAAGCTTCGGGATTGAACTTGATTATTTACTTAATAAAACCAATTCATTCGCAACCACTTCTGTGATATAACGTTTGTTTCCGTCTTTATCGTCGTAGTTTCTGTGGGTTAATTTTCCTTCGATGGCAACGTAGCTTCCTTTAGTTAACAATTTTTCAATAATGTCAACTGTTTTTCCCCAAGCGGAAACGCGGTGCCATTCGGTTTGTTCTACTTTTTCACCTTTGGCGTTGGTGTAATTTTCATTCGTAGCGATAGTGAAGTTAGCTACTCTTCCAGATTCTAAGTTTTTGATTTCTGGTTCTTGACCTACATGTCCGATTAATTGTACTCTGTTTTTCATGGCGTGTAAATATTAATAATTATGTTACTTTTTAGTCGCAGTCGCAGTGTTCAGTCACAGGTGTTTAATTTTATGATTTACAACCAAATCTTGTTGGATTTAAAATCATCTAATTAATTAATTTACCAATTTCTTCGGATTTTCAACCATATCAATATGCTGTTCCTTTGATAAATAATTACATTCTAAAGCAAAATCTAACCAAACGGAAGTTTCAGAATTTTCACCATCTGAATCAGTAAGCTTACTTATAAAATGATTTATATATCTTCTCTTTCTGTAAGCTTCCGCAATATTGGCACATACACTTCTTGATGATCTTCTAACTTGATCTGTTAATGCATATTTTCTTCTTTTGGAAATGAATCAGATACTTTTTTAATTTCCATAGCTAATGAAAAAGCTTTTTGATAGGCTAATAATTCTTTAAAATCCATTCTGTTAATTTTTCTGAAAACTGTGACTGAAAACTGCGACTAATAATTCGTTCATTTCGACAGTGCAAAGATGTGGCAAGAAAAAAACGTTATTCGGTATTTAGCCACTTAATTTCGGTTGTAAATATTTGTAAGCGTTTGTAAATGGAAATTATTTTTATTATATTTGTTGAAAATCAATTATATATGCCAACAAATATTAAGTCTATCGAATTACGTAATCTTAAAATAGAAGATTACAAAGAATTAAAAAAATCCATGATTGAATCGTATCCTGATATGATGGATTCATTTTGGAAAGAAGATCAAATTGAACTTTTACTAGAAAAATTTCCAGAAGGACAACTAGTTATTGTTGTTGACGGAGTTGTAGTAGGCTCCGCCTTATCGCTTTTAGTAACAGAAGATTTTGCTTTTAAAACAAGAACCTACAAAGCGATTACTGCAAATTATACTTTCAAATCACATAACCCAGACGGAGAAGTTTTATACGGAATAGATGTTTTTATAAATCCGCAATATCGTGGATTACGATTAGGAAGACGATTATACGATGTAAGAAAAGAATTGTGTGAGCAATTGAACTTAAAATCCATCATTTTTGCTGGAAGAATTCCAAACTATGGAAAATATAAAGACGAAATAACACCAAAAGTTTATATTGAAAAAGTAAAGAAGAAAGAAATTTACGACCCGGTTTTATCCTTCCAATTGAGTAATGATTTCCACGAAGTTCGAGTGCTTAAAAATTATTTAGAAGGCGATGTAGAATCGCAAGAATATGCTGTTTTATTAGAATGGAATAATATTTATTATGACGATAGTCCAAAATTGATAAATACAGAAAAAAGTATTGTTCGTTTGGGTCTAATTCAATGGCAAATGCGTTCGCTAGGAAATTTAGATGCATTGTTTGAGCAAGCCGAATTTTTTATAGACGCCGTTTCGGGTTATGGTAGCGACTTTGCGCTTTTCCCGGAATTTTTTACCGCACCTTTAATGGCCGATTACAATCATTTGTCAGAAGCAGAAGCAATTCGAGAACTGGCTCGCCATACTGAAGCTGTTCGTTCAAAATTTCAAGAATTTGCAATTTCATATAACATCAACATCATTACAGGAAGCATGCCTTTTATCGAAAACGGACATGTATATAATGTAGGTTTTTTGTGTAAACGAGATGGAACAAGCGAAATGTATCGCAAAATCCATATTACACCAAACGAGGTGTTTCATTGGGGAATTACAGGTGGCGATACCATTCAGACTTTTGATACCGATTGTGGTAAAATTGGAATCATGATTTGTTATGATGTGGAATTTCCAGAGTTATCAAGATTGATGGCTGATGAAGGAATGAATATTTTGTTTGTCCCTTTTTTAACCGATACGCAAAACGGTTATACGCGAGTAAAACATTGTGCCCAAGCACGTGCAATTGAAAACGAATGCTATGTTGCTATTGCCGGTTGTGTTGGAAACTTACCAAAGGTAAACAACATGGATATTCAGTATGCACAAGCAGCGGTATTTACACCTTCTGATTTTGCTTTTCCAAGTAACGGAATTAAAGCAGAAGCCACACCAAATACTGAAATGACTTTAATTGTGGATGTTGACATCGATTTATTAAAAGAACTCCATGAACATGGAAGCGTGAGAACCATGAAAGATCGCCGAGTTGATTTGTACCAACTTAAAAAAAATAAATAATTAAATTTTGTCATTCTGAACTCGGTTCAGAATCTCATTTATCCAGAAAATAATTATGAAAAAGTTAGTTCTATTTTTATTATTCACAACTTTAGGTTTTGCCCAAAACACTCTGAATTATAACGATGAAAAAGGTTCGCCAAAAGCTACTTTACAAGATATAAAATGGATTGTTGGCAATTGGACAGGCGAAGCTTTAGGTGGCATTTGTCAAGAAACGTGGAGCGAACCGATTGGAAATTCGATGATGTTTAGCTTCAAATTAGTAGTAGATGGAAAAGTCGCTTTTTATGAATTGGGACACATTATTGAAACAGACAAAACCCTTTTATTACAACTCAAACACTTTGATGGCGAATTAAAAGGTTGGGAAAAAGCGGAAGTAAGCGAGAATTTCAGATTAGTAAAAATCACCCCAACACATGTGTATTTCGATAAATTTACGTTTGAGAAAATTTCGGATAACGAAATTAATATTTACGTGGTTTTTGAAGATAGCGGTAAAGAAATGAAGTTTAATTTTAAGAAGTAAAACTTGAAAAAAGTCATCTTAATACTAATTCTAATCCATTCACTATTTTCATTCAGTCAAAATGAAAATTTGAATCAAATTTATATGGATTGGGAAAACCCCAAAAACTTTGAAAAATTTAATTTAAAAAAAGTAACCGTTTTTTCGAAAGATGTCAAAAAGAATGGGAAAATTAAAAAAGATAGTTTGCTTCTTGCTAAATACGAATTCGATAAAAATAATTTCATAATAAAAGGAATAAATCATCATTCAATTATTATGCTTCATGGAGGTGAAAGTCAGCTAAAGTTTTATAATTTTAAAAATCAATATTTCTCAGATTCATTAATTGAAAAAAAAGAAAACAAAGAAATTCCAAAGGTTACCAAAGATAAAATTGTAAATAATTCTTTTGTAGAATTATATAAATATGACAATTTAAAAAGACTTATCTCTGATAAAAAATATTCTGAAGAGAACGAATATGATTTGTCAAAAAAAGACACTACAGCACATTACAGAAGTGTTTCATATCCCAAAATAACAGAATATAAATATGATTCTAAAAACCGAGTAATTAAAGAATACTTCACAAGAGATAGTTCAGAATATCATATTAATAGTTACAAAGACAAAAAAATTACATCTTCAAAAAGTTGCTATTATTGTGAAGAAAAATATTTACAACAAGAATGGAAATATGACGAAAATAAACTTTTAGAATGGACAACATATACTCATAAAAAAGAAAAGCATACTAAGAAAAATTATTTTTATGATGAAAATAAAAATCTAGTAAAACAAATTGATTCAACAGGATGGTATCTAGGCAAACCTTCTTTATCCTCAATTAAAGAAATTAGATTTGATGATAATATCAAAATCGAAATTCTGACAAAATTTAACGATGGTTCCTATTTCAAAAATGAAACTAGAAAATTTGACAATAATCAATTAGTTTATGAATTTTTAGAGGCTGAATATACTGAATACAATGTTGAAACTACTTACACATACTCTGAAAGTTCAATCAAAAAAACAACAAATAGATTTAAAAACGGAATAACCGTTGAAGAACATTTATTCAATAAAAAAGGACTCTTAATTGAACAGAAAACCTATTTGAATGCAATTCTAATCGAATATAAAAAATACTACTATGAGTAAAACCTGTTTAGAATGTGGCGATAAAATCATTGGTCGCGAAGACAAAAAGTTTTGTTCTGATGGTTGCCGCAATGCGTACAACAACAAAATGAACAAAGATCAGAACAATCTGATGCGCAACATTAACAACAAATTGCGTAAAAATTATCGTATTTTGTGTGAACTCAACCCAGAAGACAAAGCAAAAACTACCAAAACTAAATTGCTAAGTAAAGGTTTCGATTTTGAGTTTTTTACCAGCATGTTACAAACCAAAACTGGGAACACGTATTTCTTTTTGTACGACCAAGGCTATCGTGCTTTAGAAGACGATTTTTATATGTTGGTAAAGAAAGATAGTTAACACTCGTTTGTCATACTGAACTTGTTTCAGTATCTCATTTTCATAATTTAATCATAAACTAGATGCTGAAACAAGTTCAGCATGACAAAAATACAATGAATAAAATCTCCATACTCGGCTGCGGTTGGCTCGGATTACCGTTAGCCAAATCATTGCTTTCAAAAGGGTACGAAGTAAAAGGCTCTACGACTTCGGAAAGTAAGTTAGAAGTTTTGAAAAATGCTGGGATATCGCCTTTCCAAATTCAATTGGAAGAACATCAAATCATTGGAAATATGGAAGATTTTCTGAAAGAAACCGATGTTTTGATTATTGATATTCCACCAGGATTGAGAAGAGAAACTTCGACTTCAAACGAAATGACGTTTGTAAATAAAATCAAAAATCTAATTCCGTATATCGAAAAATCAGGGATTCAGAAAGTTATTTTTGTGAGTTCTACTTCGGTTTATGGTGATAGTTTTCCAATTAAAGAAATTACTGAAGAGACAACTCCAAATCCTGACATCGAAAGTGGTAACCAATTAGTTATTGCCGAAACTCTTTTACAATCAAACGAGCATTTTAAAACTACTGTAATTCGTTTTGGTGGTTTGCTTGGTGATGATCGTCATCCTATAAATTTTTTGGCAGGAAGAACCAATGTTGAAAATCCAGAAGCGCCTGTGAATATGATTCAAAGAGAAGATTGCATTGGAATTATAGAAAAGACTCTCGACTTCGCTCGAGATGACAATTGGGAATGGAATCAAACCTTCAACGCTGTCGCACCTCAGCATCCAACACGCAAAGCATATTATCACAAAAAAGCTGAAATTTTGAATTTGCCATTGCCTACCTTTGCCGAAGATTCAGCATCGAAAGGAAAAATTATTTCTAGTAAAAAAGTGGAAACGATTTTAGGGTATTCGTTCCAAAAAGAAATTTAATAATGGCTTATTTTAGCGTATTTCACAATTACATCCAGCAAAAGAAAAATGCTATTGGCTTGCCCATTTTAGCATTAATTTGGATTAGCTTTTTTTGGGGAACTACATGGATTGCTTCCAAAGAAGGCGTAAAACACATGCCTCCGATGCAATTGGTTGCGCTGCGTCAACTTTTTGGTGGATTGTTGTATTTGCTGTACTTCTTAATCAAAAAACATCCTTGGCCAAACAAAAGACAATGGCGCAATATTCTTGTTTTGAGTGCGCTAAATTTTATGCTAAGTAACGGATTAAGTACTTGGGGTGTTAAATATATTTCGAGTGGTTTGGGTGCGATTATTGGTTCTATTTTTCCACTTTGGATTGTAATAATCAGTTTGTTTCGCGGACAAAAAACATCTTGGAAAGCTGTTTTAGGAATGATTATTTCTTTTGGTGGTATTTGTGTGATTTTCTACGATTACCTCAACGATTTCTTAGAACCTGAGTTCCGTTTTGGGATTTTACTTTCGGTTATTGCAACGTTTACTTGGGCATTATCTTCAATTTATATCAAAGAAAACAAGACGAATTTCAATCCGTATTTTAGTTTGGGATTACAAATGTTGATTTCGAGTGTTGTGATTTCGAGTGTGATTGGATTTAATGGCACTTCGGTTCCGTTGACTGAAATCCCGGCTATTTCTTGGTGGTCGATTGGGTATTTAGTGGTTTTTGGTTCTGTTTTGACATTTATAGCTTATATATATGCTTTGGAAAATCTACCAACTGAAATTAGTAGTTTGTATGCCTATATCAATCCAATGGTAGCGTTGTTTTTTGGCTATTTGTTATTTAATGAACCTTTAACTACTGCGATTATCATTGGCGGAACAATCACGATTATTGGACTTTATATTGTAAATCGAGCGATTAAGAAGAAATAGTTTTAGCCACAGATTAAAGGATTTTCACGGATTGTAATCCTTCTAATCTATTAATCCGTGGCTGAAATCATAATAGTTTCATCAAACAAAAAAATCCCACCTAAAAAGATGGGATTTGATTGTATTTTGAGCTTGATTACCAAATTTTCACGCGTTTCTCAAAAGGCAAATACATACCGTTGTGTGGTAAAATATTGAACGCTTTATAAAACGCTTCCACATTTTGTAACGGCACATAAGCACGATACATTCCTGGTGAATGTGGATCAGTTTTTACTTGATTTTTAATCGCTTCATCACGCATTTTACTTCTCCAAATGGTTGCCCATGAAATAAAGAAACGTTGCTCTGGAGTGAATCCGTCGATTAAACCTGGATTTCCATTTTCTTTCAAATAGATTTGTAAACCATCAAATGCAGCATTAACCCCGCCTAAATCTCCGATGTTTTCACCTAAAGTGAATTTTCCATCAACAAAAATTCCCGGTAATGGCTCCAATGCTGAATATTGATCTGCTAATTCACTTCCTAAAGTAGTGAATTGTTTCAAATCTTCTTCACTCCACCAATTTACTAAGTTTCCATCCGCATTATATCTTGAACCTGAATCATCAAATCCGTGAGAAATTTCGTGACCAATAACTGCTCCAATTCCTCCGTAGTTTACTGCTTCATCCGCTTTGTAATCATAGAAAGGTGGTTGTAAAATAGCAGCTGGGAATACAATTTCGTTGTTTGTTGGACTGAAATACGCATTAACCGTTTGAGGCGACATTCCCCACTCTTCTTTGTCAACTGGTTTTCCTAATTTTTCAATATTTTTAATATGACTCCATTTTGCATACATTCTTGAATTTTCAAAATAGGTTCCACCTTGTTCAGGAGATTTTACTTGTAATGCTGAATAATCTTTCCATTTATCAGGATATCCAATTTTAACACGGAATTTATTCAATTTAATTTTTGCATTTTCCTTAGTAGCTTTTGTCATCCAAGGTAAATTATCAATTCTATTGTCAAACGCTTTCATTACGTTTGCAATCATTGCTTGTGCTTTTTCTTTAGCTTCTGGTGGGAATTTTTTTGCTACATATAGTTTTCCTAATGCCTCTCCTAATCTTCCGTTAACGGTTGCTAAAGCTCTTTCCTCAGCTGGACGTTGTTTTACGGCTCCCGTTAAGGTTTTTCCGTAAAATTCCCAATTTGCATTTTCAATTTCAGTTGATAATAAGCCCGATGTTCCTCTTAACGCAGTCCATCTCATGTATGCTTTCCAATCTTCAACTTGATTTTCGTTTAAAATACTTTCAACTGTTTGAATGTATTTTGGTTGTGAAACCACTAACGAATCTACTTTACCAATTCCAACACTTTGGAAATAAGAATCCCATTTTACTGTTGGTGCTAATTTTTGTAAATCAGCAAAAGACATTGGATTATAAGTGTTTCTTCTATCTCTTCTTTGTACACGGTCTAAAGTAGCGGTTGACATTTTAGTTTCTAATGCTAAAATTTTCTTTGCATTTGCATTAGCTGTCGCTTCAGTTTCTCCAAGAAATTGTAACATTCTTGTTATGTGAGACACATACTTTTCTCTTTTTTCTTGATTATCAGGCGCTTCAGAAACATAATAATCTCTATCTGGTAAACCAAGACTTCCTGTTCCTAAATAAATAACATTTTTATTACTATTTTTAGCATCAGCTCCTATATAACTTCCAAAGAAACCTAATCCCATTTCTGGTTCCATTTCTGCTAATAGTGCAACTAATTGTTCAGCATTTTGAACGGCATTAATTTTAGCAATATAAGGCTTCAATGGTTCAATCCCTTGTTTGTTTCTAGTTACGGTATCTAAAACCGTTTTGTATAAATTGATAGCTTTTGCTTGGTCAGAATTTGGATCTATTGTTTTGTCATTTATGGCTTCTTTTAATATGGCCATAACATCGTCATCGGTATTTTTACGAAGTTCGTCAAAACTTCCCCAACGTGTTCTATCGGCTGGGATTTCGGTTTTATCTAACCAAGTTCCATTAACATAACGATTAAAATCATCTGCAGGATTTACGGATTTGTCCATATATCCAATATTAATTCCTACTGGTTCTTTTTTTTGTGCAGTTGCTTCTTGTGTGGATTTACAAGATGATAAAGCAGCAGACAAAATAAGAAAACCTAAACTTCCTTTTAAAATAAATTTATTCATAGTTTAGTTTTTAATGATTCTTTTAATTATTGATTGATTATTTGCTGTTATTTTTAAAAAGTAGATTCCTTCAGATAGTTCAGATAAATTTAATTGAATCTCACCATTTGAAGTACTAAAATCATTTTCGGTCACTACTGCTTTCCCCATTATATCATATACTTCAATAGTAGAAATTTCATTAAAACCAATTGCGATATTAATAATATCATTTGTAGGGTTAGGGTAAATATAAACAGAATTTTCTAAAAATGTTTCATTATTCAATGTTTGCTGTATTAAATTAATAGCCGCTAACATATTAGGAAATGGACCTATAGGCTTAGAAACATCACCTCCTTGAGGAATTCCGGTATTTTTTAGAATTGCCCTCATCTGTTGAGATGTTAGTGTATTGTTGGTTTGACTTTTATAATAGGATTGTAATACGGTAACTACACCACCTATTTGAGCTGTTGCTGAACTAGTACCTGTGAAAGTCATGTAAGATTGATTAAAATCATTACCTATTAAAGTAAATCCAGAATTTGGAATAGCTCCGGTTGTTCTTACATTTTCAAACCAACCTTGAACATCAACTCTATTTCCAAATGTACTTGAATAAGTTATTCCACTAACCACATAAGGAGGAAAAATGGCATGAGTTGTATTGGCTGTTCCGCCTCCAACAATAATAGCCCCACTATCTCCATAGTTCATATAGTTTTCATAATCTAAACTATCTAAATTTTGGAATCCATTTCCTGCAGCTGCGACTACAATTCTCCCAGAATCTGTTAGTGCTTTTGTAAGATTCCAAACTAGAATGTCATATTCTGCTGGAACAAAACGAGGATTTGAAACAGTTCCATTAAAACCGTAAGCTTGCATTTCAAAAACAATTACGTCTCCAACAGTTGAATTATTTAATGCTTGAGTAATAGCATTAATTCTACTATACCCGCTTTGCTGCCATTCAGGATACAACCAAACTTGTTGAGCCCCATGGGCAATTCCAGTAATACCATAAGTACCATTATGTCCAAATAGAACTCCCATAGTAGCTGTTCCATGTTCTGTATAACTAGCTGTAGCACTAGAATTAACATCCATTCCTGTTGCTATATGACAATTTGTTTCATTAAACTCTTCATGATTTTTATTAAAACCATATTCAATATTATGAATCGTAATATTTTGTCCTGAATATCCTAAATTCCATACAGCTTGAACATTTAAACCTGGGTTTGATTGCAAATAAGTTTGTTGGGAAACATATGCCGGTGTAATTGGTAAAATATCCCCGGGTGGTGGAACTATTCTTTCTGTATAAGCAAAAAAAGGAATTTTACTTGTTGATAAAAAATCTATAAGAAATTGATTAAAATTAGATATGATAAAATAGTTTTTTAATTTTTTTACACTAAAGTCAGTCCCAGAAATTCTCAAAGCATCTTGCTCTAAAAACTTGTAATTTTCTTCAGATATTTTATATAGAGGTTCAATTAAAAAACCATTATTATCAATAAAACTAACAACTTCATTTTTCTCAATATCTAAACAAACTATCAATTTATTTTGACTTGTTAAAAAAGATATAGAAAACAAAAAAAAGATTGTTAGTTTTATTTTCATACCTATATATATATTTATTTTTTAATTACACGTTTCACAACAGAGGAATTTTCAGTTGAAATTTTAACAAAATAAACGCCTTGCTGTACAGAAGATAAATTTAAATTCTTCTCTGATGAAGAGTTACTTACATTGTAATTTGACCAAACTATTTTTCCTGTTAAATCATAAACTTCAATTGCATTTGGTTTCACATCTCCCCAATTAATGTAGAAATTCCCTTCAGATGGATTTGGATAAAGAACTATGTTTTGGATTTCTAAATTTTCATTTGAAAGTGTTCCGTCAATTAAAAAATCATCAATATTAACACCTAATCCTACAACTGATGAATCTGAGTGGAATACAATTCTGAAAATAATATTTGTTTCAGAATTTAAAGCATTTAATGGATAACTATAAGTAGTTAAATTAACATTTGAACCTGTCCATTGAGCTCCTGGACAATTATAACAATCATTTCCTGTAGTTGCAGAAGTTCGATCACTATTATACCATGTAGCACCCATAGTTCCTAAAACCGACCATGAAGCACCAAAATTTGTTGAGTATTCTACATATGCAACATCCCAATTTTCTTCAAGCTCATATTTCATTGAAAAGCTAATTTGCGGATTTATCACATTAGATAAATTATAACATTGAGAAACTAAATATGCTTTTGTATTATTTGGATAGTTTCCGTTTGTATTAGTCGAATATACTATATTACTTGAAGAGGACAAACCATCTGTCCTAACAGTTCTAACCCATTGAGCTCCAGTAGCGCCTTCTTTATAAGAAATTAATTGGTCAGTAGTATTTGTAAATGTATTGGTCAATCCAATTGTTCCTGAATCATTAACATAAAAAGTTGCACTTCCTTGATTATTATCTGAGAAAGCATCATTAGTTGTAGTAGTTGTTACATTCATAGAATGCATTCCACGAGATAATGTTACTGCAGGTAAATCAATTGAAGTTACTTCATTTGATAAAATTGTACCTGACCAGTTATACGTATATGGAGTAGCATCAATTGTATAATCAACCGAAATGGTATTTAATGTTGTTAATCCGTTATTCTTAACTTGAATTTGTGGCACTACATTATCATTACAATTAATATTGATTCCTGGATTTTGAATGGCAATAAACTTTACATCTACATTAGCTAATTGAACTGTAATTGGAGTTTCCCAAACTCCTCTACCATATGTAGCCGCAATTAGTTTTGCATCTTCTAAATTAATTTCTAAATCACGAACTGAAACATTTGGTAAATTCGTATCAAATGGCTCCCATTGTGCCATTGAATCATCTCTGTAATAAACACCTAAAGTTGTTCCTAAATAAAGAGGATTATCTGTATTTCTTCCTTGATGAACAATGCAATTTTTCCCAATAGAAGGCAATCCATTAGAAATATCTGTAAAATTAATTCCACCATCTGTTGATTTTAAAACTGCTCCCGAAGAACCGCTTGAAACTAAATAAACTATGTTACTATCTGTTGAATGAACCTCAACTGATTGTATGTTACCACTTGGTAAATTATACACATTTGTAAAATTCACACCTCGGTTAGTACTTTTATATAAAGCAAAACCATTTGCCACATACATAATATCATCATTAGATGGATCAACTTCAATGATGTCTACATTACCCGACCCTAATGGATCTGCATTTTGTAATGTCCAACTTGTTCCATTTAACTTATATAATCCATCAAAACCCGAAAATAATTCACCACTATTGTTAGCAATTAAAGGAGTAACCCAGTTGCCACTAACCCCAGGTGATGAAACAGAACCTGTAATTCCATTACCAGCAGAATCACTTATGTACAAAGTACTACCGTTTTGAATAAAACCATAATATTGATTTTGATTGTTTGGATTAATTGCAGTATCCATTCCGTCAGCGCCATAATAATTTTTCCAAATTCCTCCGCTGTACGCATGACCACCATTATCTTGCAATCCTCCTACCATATTGGCAGAAGATTGTTTTGATACTGCAATTCTATAAAACTGACTAATTTGTACACCGGCTGTTAAATCAGTGAAATTACTTCCATTATTATCTGAAACGTAAATTCCTCCATCCGTTCCTGCAAATAATCTTGTGCCGTGAAATCCTAAGTAATGGATATCGGCATGTGTATATGATGGTCCGCTTGGATTACTCCAACTGTTTATTTTTGTTATACTTGTACCTCCACTTACTGATTTCCAAACATTCAAACAACCTGTATAAATTTCCTCTGCATTAGTTGAAGAAACTGCCAAAGCTAAATCATACCAAGATTGATTAGATTCAAAAACATCAGTTGTAGTGTTTCTTGCCGTAAATGTTGTTCCTCCATCAGTAGATCGATAAATTCCTTGAAATTCCCCTCCACTTGCAGCACTTAAAACATAAACATAATCTACATTGGCCGGAGTAACGTCTAACAATAATCTACTTGAAGCAGTTGGTAAACCTGAAGTTATTTGAGAAAAACTAGAACCTGTATTAGTTGAACGATAAAATGCATTATCAGAAACTGCATAAACAATATCTGGACTTCCAGGTTTTAATCGAATACTTCCTTGAGAAAAATCTCCAAGTCTTACTCTAGACCAAGTTGCTCCAGCGTTTGTCGTTCTATAAATTCCAGAATTGGTTGCACACCAAAGAATTTGATTATTGGTTGGATGAATTAATATATCTCCTGCTCTTGAAGGATTTGAAGTAGTTCCCATTATTCCAGTTGGATTCCAAGTAGCGCCTCCATCAGTGGATTTATAAACCCCTACAGAGTAAGAATCTCCTGCATCTTTATCACCGGTTGCAATATAAATTGTATTTGAATCAGAATAATCAACCGCAATTCCTGAAACTCCAATTTGAGGTAGCTCATCTGTTAAAGGCGTCCAAGTTGAACCATTATCTGTTGATTTCCAGATTCCACCAGCAGGTGCGCCTAAATATATTGTGTTTGAATTTGAAGGATCTACATGAACAATATTAACTCTTCCTTGACCAGAAGACCAAGAACCGGTATTGGTATGTGTAAAAGGTCCAACAGCCTGCCAATTACTTATCGGTAATGACAAAACCGCATTTCTACTAGTTATTTTTGATTGTTTCTTTTGTTTCCAAGCATTCCAAAATTCTTCTGAAGATTGAATAAAACCTTGTTCGTTTGTGAAACTTCTCCAATGAAATTCAGAACGCATAAAGGGCTTATATCCTGATCCTTTGACGTTTTTATCATGAGTTAACCAATACTGATTAAACGCCACAACTAATTCATCAATAGTAACTTCTCCTTTCTTTGAAGCATTAATTTCGTCCATCCAAGGAGCTGCAGGATTAAATTGTGAAAACCCTAAAAAGGAACACAATAGACAGATAATAAGGTAATTTTTAGTCATTTTTTAGTAGTTTTTTGGGTATAATCTCACAAATATAATGAAGAAAATCAAGAAATTAGAATTTTAACAAATGTCTATTGGCGAATTAACAAAACTCTTTTGAATATTGACTATTTTTGCAAAAAAATAATCATGCTTAATTTTTTAGCTCCTTATAAGAAATTTTTTATCATTTTTGGAATACTTTCCATCATTATATATTTTGGAATTTACAATTTATTATCTCCAGAAAAAATGCTTCCAATATACTCACCAAGAGATATTAATCCTGAGTTAGTAGATTCTACCGTTCAGCATATTGGCAATGATCATAAAATTGAAAATTTTGCTTTCACCAATCAAAATGGAAAAATAATCACACAAAAAGATTATGAAAACAGCATTTATGTAGCCGATTTCTTTTTTACCACTTGCCCCACAATTTGTCCTAAAATGACTGATAACATGGTTTGGTTACAAAATCAATTAAAAAATAATCCTGAAGTAAAATTGTTATCCTTTTCGGTTACTCCTGATATCGATACTCCTGAAGTTTTGAAAAAATATGCCATCGAAAAAGGTGTTGATGATTCGCGTTGGAATTTAGTTACCGGAGATAAAAAGGATATTTATTTCTTAGCTCGAAAATCTTATTTAGCAGTAAAAACTGGCAAACCAGAAGAAATGTATGATATGGTTCATACCGAAAATTTTATCCTAGTCGATAAGAATAAACGAATTCGTGGTTTTTATGATGGTACAAATTTAGACCAACCTACAAATGACCCAAAAACAAAGAACATGAAACAACTTTTAGAAGATATTTTGTGGCTTTGTGAAAATCAATAACTATAATTTCAATAAATAATTTGCTAAAATTGACAATTATCAGCTTTAGTCCAATTTAAATTTTTACTTTTGTATTTTAATTCAATCTAAATAAGGAAATGGAAATTAGTTCTTCTGAACTTAAAATAGGAGAAGTAGCTACAATTACTTCAATTAATCTAGATGAAATCCCGCTTAAGTTATTAGAAATGGGATGTTTACCTGGAAATTCCATTACTTTAATTCAAATTGCACCTTTTGGTGATCCTTTGTATTTTAACGTAAATGATTCTCATGTGGCTATTCGATTAGAAACAGCTAAAGAAATTACGGTTGCCAAATTATAATAATCATGAGTAAAAATCCTATCAAAGTTGCTTTAATTGGAAACCCAAATGTGGGAAAAACATCCGTTTTTAATGAATTAACAGGATTAAATCAACAAGTGGGAAATTACCCAGGAATTACCGTTGAAAAAAAACAAGGGGTTTGTAAACTTAACGACAACACGAAAGCAAAAATCATCGATTTACCCGGAACTTACAGTTTAAATGCCAGTTCAATTGATGAAAATGTGGTAATCGAATTATTACTAAATAAAAACGATGAAGATTTTCCTGATGTTGCTGTAGTAGTTACTGAAGTGGAAAATTTAAAACGTAATTTTTTACTTTTTACTCAAATTAAAGATTTAGAAATTCCAACCATTTTAGTCATCAATATGGCTGATAGAATGGAATTGAAAGGAATTGAATTAGACATACCTGTTTTAGAAAAAGAACTAAAAACAAAAATTGCATTAATTAGTTCAAGAAAAAAAATAGGGATTGAAAACTTGAAAAACTTAATTCTGAACTATGAATCGCTTTCAACAGAACCATGTTTGAATGCTTCTTCAATAGATCCAGAATATTTTAATAACTTAAGAAGAGCTTTTCCAAATCAATTATTGTACAAACTTTGGTTAGTAATTACACAAGATGTTAATTTCTTGAATTTAGACCGAAACGAAATCAAAAGCTCGTTTACCAAATCGCATTCCGATTTGAAAAAACTCCAACAAAAAGAAACCATTAAACGGTATCAATTTATTAATGACACACTGAAATTAGGTCAAAAAATTGATGTTTCAAAAGCTACTGATATTCGTGCTAAGATTGATCGTGGACTGACACATAAGATTTTTGGATATTTGATTTTCTTTAGCATTTTGATGTTGATATTCCAATTTTTGTTTGATTGGAGTAGTATTCCAATGGATTTTATTGATGAAACATTTGCTAATTTAAGTTCATTGGCAAAACAACATCTTCCGGCTGGAGAATTTACCAATTTAATCAGTGAAGGATTGATTCCTGGAATTGGTGGTATTGTAATTTTTATTCCACAAATTGCCTTTTTATTTTTGTTCATTTCAGTATTAGAAGAAAGCGGCTATATGAGTCGCGTAGTATTTTTGATGGATAAAATCATGAGAAAATTTGGTTTATCTGGAAAGAGTATTGTTCCCTTAATTTCTGGAACGGCATGTGCCATTCCGGCCATTATGAGTGCTCGTAATATTGAAAATTGGAAAGAACGATTAATAACAATTTTAGTTACGCCATTTACCACTTGTTCAGCAAGATTGCCTGTTTATTCCATCTTAATTTCCTTAATTATTCCTGATAAAAGAGTCTTTGGTTTCTTAAGTTTACAAGGATTAACCTTAATGGGATTGTATTTATTAGGATTTGGAATGGCAATATTTTCAGCTTATTTATTAAACAAATTTTTAAAATTAAACTGCAAATCGTATTTCGTAGTTGAAATGCCAAGCTATAAAATTCCAATGTTTAAGAATGTTGGAATAAATGTTTTAGAAAAAACAAAAGCATTTGTAACTGGTGCCGGAAAAATCATTTTAGCTTTATCGGTTATATTGTGGTATTTGGGTTCGCATGGTTTAAGTGATGATTTCAACAATGCGGAGCAGATTATTACGCAACAAAATCAAAACAAAACAATTACAACCGAAGAATTTGAAGACCAAGTAAACTCATTCAAATTAGAAAATTCTTATATCGGTTATATGGGAAAAGCTATTGAACCCGTGATTCGTCCATTAGGTTACGATTGGAAAATTGGAGTTGCAGTTGTGAGTTCTTTTGCCGCTCGTGAAGTATTTGTGGGGACTCTAGCTACTATTTATAGCGTGGGAAGTCACAGCGAAGAAGAAACAACTATTAAAAACCGAATGGCTGCCGAAGTTCATCCAATAACAGGTAAAAAAATATTCAACTTTGCAACAGGAATTTCATTGCTACTATTTTATGCATTTGCAATGCAGTGTATTTCTACTTTAGCTATTGTTAAAAAAGAAACCAACTCATGGAAATGGCCGATAATTCAATTGGTATTTATGAGTGGATTTGCCTATATAACTTCTTTAATAGCCTACCAATTTTTAAAATAAATTGTTACCACCCAATAATATCCTGCAATAACAATTGAATATTTCTCAATAAATAGTCAATTTAAATTAAATAAAGTCACGATTTTATTGTTATTTTTTTCAATTTATAAAGATTAAGCATAAAATAAATGCATTTTTACAAATCGTAAATAGAATTCAAAAAAATTAATTTATAATTTGTCTAAATAAATTTTAGGGTTTAATTTTGCTGTATAGAATTAATCTAAATAAAAATGAAGTATTTTACAGCAGTAATGTTCGTATGTTGCGTATTATCAAGCAACTTAAAAGCACAAGAAATAGAATCTAATGATTCAATAGTGAAATTAAATTCTGTTACGATAACTCCCATTCAACAAAGTCCTGAAAGAATGCCCGAAACTAAAGGGAATGTAATTTTTTCAGGAAAGAAAAATGAAGTTATTAAATTAAATGCTATCAATGCAAACTTAACTACAAATAATGCTAGAGAAGTTTTCTCAAGAATTCCTGGAGTTACAATTTGGGAAAATGAAGGTTCTGGAATTCAAATAAATGTTGGTGTAAGAGGTTTAAGCCCTAATCGAAGTTGGGAATTAAATACTAGACAAAACGGGTATGATATTTCATCAGATGTTTTTGGATATCCAGAAGCTTATTATAATCCACCATTAGAAGCCGTTGAATCATTAGAATTAATTCGTGGTGGCGCTTCATTACAATTTGGACCACAATTTGGAGGTATGCTAAATTATGTTTTAAAAAGAGAAACTAAAAAGAAATTTTCATTTGAAACTCAAAACACAGCTGGCAGCTATAACTTAATGAGCTCTTATAATGCTATTGGAGGTAAAGTAGGTAAATTCTCTTATTACGCATATAATCATTCAAGAAGTGCTGATGGATGGAGAGAAAACAGCGAGTATAAAGTAAGAAATTCTCATGTTTTTCTAGAATATGCATTTACATCAAAAACGAAATTGTCTGCAGAATATACCAACATGGATTACAAAATGCAACAAGCGGGTGGTTTAACAGATGAACAATTTAATAGTAACCCAAGACAATCCTTGAGAAACAGAAACTGGTTTGGAACTCCTTGGAATGTATTTTCATTAAACTTTGATACAAAAATCAATAATAAATTAAGTTCAAGCACTAAATTATTTGGATTAATTGGGGAAAGAAATAGTGTTGGATTCACGGCAACTCCAAATAATCCAGATGCTATTAACCCAATAACTAATGACTTCGAAAACAGAAGAGTTGATAGAGATTCCTATAAAAATTTTGGATTAGAAAACAGAAATTTATTCCAATATAATATTGGGAAAATTGAAAATAATTTAGCTTTCGGATTTAGATTATATAAAGCAAATACTATCAGACAACAACAAGGAACTGGAACAACGGGTTCTGACTTTGACTTATCTACAGAAAATGGATTTCCAAGAGATTTGGATTTTCACACTGAAAACGTAGCTTTATTTGTTGAAAATCAATTTAAATTAACAGAAAAATTAAGTATAACTCCAGGTTTAAGATATGAATATATTAAATCTAATGGAAGTGGAAGATTTGGTGTTAGCTCAGGAAATGATATTCCATTTGAAGAAAAAGAAATTAGCAGAAGCAAACCATTATTTGGTTTAGGAATGGAATATAAACTTGGAACAACTAACATATATGCTAATATTACACAGGCCTATAGACCAGTGCTTTTTTCAGATATTACACCAGCAGCAGTTACAGACCAAATTGACCCTAACTTAAAAGATGCTTCAGGATTTAACGCCGATTTAGGATACAGAGGCATTTTCAAAAACTATTTGAACTTTGATTTTAGTTTGTTCTATCTTTCATACAACAATCGAATTGGAGGAGTGAGACAATTTATTAATAACGATCCAACTCAAGGAACTTATTTATATAGAACTAACTTAGGTGAAACTATTAATAAAGGAATTGAAGGATTTGTAAATTTAAGTGTTACTAAATTTTTAGAAATTGACGAAAAAATGGGTAACATCGACTTATTTGCAACAATTAGTTTCATCGATTCGAGATATACCGATTTCAAAACCTATACTGCAACAGGTACTGCACCCAATGTAATAATTACTGAAAGTAACCTTAAAGGTAATAGAGTAGAAAATGCTCCTCGTTACATTCACAATTTTGGTTTAGGCTGGAACAACAACAACTTCTCTGCTACATTACAATATAAAATGTCTGGGAAAATTTTTACTGATGCTAACAACACTGTAACTCCTTCTGCTAATGGTGTAACAGGATTATTAGACAAATACAATGTATTAGACATTTCTGCAGAATATAAATTCTTAAAAAAATACAACCTAAGAGGCGGTATTAACAATGTAACTAACGAAATGTATGCTACTAGAAGAGCAGGTGGATATCCAGGTCCTGGAATTTTACCAGGAGAAGGAAGAACCTTTTTCTTATCAATAGGCGTTAAGCTTTAATTGTTTAAAGTAAATTTTAAGTTAATAAAAAAAGCAATCTCAATTAATAAATGAGATTGCTTTCTTATTTTTGTACTATGGATATACAACAAATCTTAGTTTACCTTTCTTTAGCCATTGCGGTAGGTTTTTTAGTAAAAAAATTCTTTTGGAAAAAACGTACTAAAAAATCAAAACCTTGCGGTGATGATTGTGCTTGTCATTAACCCAATGCCACGTCTAAAGTCATCATTACAATAAAACCACCTATAAAACCTAAAGTGGCAATATCCGTATTTTTATCTTGTTGCGTTTCTGGAATTACTTCTTCCACAACCACAAAAATCATAGCTCCCGCAGCAAAAGCCAAAGCATAAGGTAAAATAGGAGTAAAAAAAGTCACAGCAACTGCACCTAAAACACCGAAAATGGGTTCAACCAAAGCAGAAGATTGTCCAAAAGTAAAGCTTTTTAATCTGCTCATTCCCATTCTTCGTAACGGCATAGAAACGGCAATTCCTTCGGGGAAATTTTGAATTCCAATTCCAATAGCCAAAGTAACCGCTCCCGCAATGGATGCTTCTGGAATTCCCGCTGCGACTCCACCAAATAAAACCCCAACTGCTAATCCTTCTGGAATATTATGCAATGTAATGGCTAAAACCAAAAGTGTTGTACGTTGCCAAGGCGATTTTATACCTTCGGTTTCTTTGAAGTTAATATGCATATGAGGCAATACTTTATCTAATCCGAAAATAAATATTGCACCTAATAAAAACCCAACTGCTGCTGGAATTACTTTCATAAAACCATCGCCTTTACTCATTTCAATGGCAGGAGCTAATAAACTCCAAAAACTTGCCGCTACCATTACGCCTCCTGTAAAACCCAACATTCCGTCTAATACAACCCGATTCATAGTTTTAAAAAAGAATACAAAAGATGCACCAAAAGCGGTTAATGCCCAAGTAAATGTTGTAGCTAGTAATGCTGCCAAAATAGGATCGATACTTTCAAAAAACTGAATAATAGAATCAAACATAATTATTGTACGTATAAATTATTAGCAATCTTATTCGAAATCGTTAAGCGTTTTCCGTCAATTTCAACGGTTAATGTATCATCAAAATCTTCCTTTTCTATCACTGTAATTACAGAACCTAAAGCAATTTTTTGTTTGTCTAAATATTTTAAAAAATCAGTAGAAGAATCTTTCACGCCTACGCAATGAAAGGAGGTATTAATTTCAACTTCTGATAAGAGTTGTTTCTCAATTTTCTTAATCACACCTTTCGCATCTGGAATGGGATCACCGTGTGGATCTGCTACTGGAAATCCTAAAAACGCATCCAATTTATTAATCAATTGTTCGGATTTGATGTGTTCTAATTCTTCAGCAATTTCATGTACTTCATCCCAAGAAAAACCTAATTTATCCACCAAAAAAACTTCCCACAAGCGGTGTTTTCTCACTATCATTTTGGCTGAATAAAATCCTTTATCTGTTAAAGTAACACCTTGATATTTCTGATACGTCACTAAATCTTTATCCGAAAGTTTCTTCATCATATCAGTAACCGAAGAAGCTTTGGTATCTAACATTGCTGCAATTGCATTCGTATTCACGCCTTTTGGTGAAACCAACGACAAATGATAAATAACCTTAATATAATTCTCTTCTGAAATGGTCATAAACAATTCATTTTGACAAATATAGTTTCTTTTTTTAGATTGATAAATATTTTATTTTTAGTTTTGTCTAAATTTATTTTTAATATGTATAAAATTTTAATTTACACAACACTGCTTTTTTCGTTATTTTCCTATTCTCAGAATAGTATTTCTGGAAAAATAACAGCTGATCATGAACCATTAGCCTTTGCCAGTATTTATATCAAGGAACTTCGTAAAGGAGTAGAATCTAATGAAAATGGTTTATATGAATTCAAAGAGATTCCTAGTGGCTCTTATACAATTACTGCTTCGTATATAGGTTTCAAATCGGTTACGAAAAAAATTCAATTAGCAAATATTGGAGTAACAATCCATTTTAATTTGATTGAAGATGCGAGTAATTTAGAAGAAGTTGTAGTTTCTGGAACACTAAAACCTGTTTCTCGAATGGAAACTCCAGTACCAGTTGAAGTTTACACAACAGCTTTTTTGAAAAAAAACCCTACATCTAATATTTTTGAAGCTTTACAAAATGTGAATGGCGTTCGACCTCAACTAAATTGCAACATTTGCAACACTGGCGACATTCACATCAACGGTTTAGAAGGTCCGTACACAATGGTTACGATTGATGGAATGCCGATTGTAAGCGCACTTTCAACTGTTTATGGTTTGTCGGGAATTCCGAATTCTTTGATTGATAGAGTTGAAGTCGTTAAAGGTCCGGCTTCAAGTTTATATGGAAGTGAAGCCGTTGGCGGACTGATTAACATCATTACCAAAAAACCTTTAAATGCACCTAAGTTTTCTGCAGATATTTTTTCAACTTCGTGGTTGGAAAATAACATTGATTTAGGTTGGAAAAGTTCGGTTGGAAAAAAAGCAACGACCTTAATTGGCATCAATTATTACAATTATAACCAACCTATCGATAACAACAATGATAATTTCACCGATGTTACGTTACAAGAACGAATTTCCATCTTCAACAAATGGAACTTTGATCGAAAAAATAATAAAGAATTTTCCGTCGCAGGAAGACTGTTTTATGAAGACCGTTGGGGTGGCGAAATGCAATGGAACAAATCGCATCGTGGTGGTTCAGAAGTGTATGGTGAAAGTATCTATACAAAACGTGTGGAAATTTTGAGTAAATATCAATTACCTACTTCTGAAGATATGTATCTTTCATTTTCGATGACGGCTCACGATCAAAATTCAGTATATGGAAATACAGTTTATTTAGCCAATCAAAAAATAGCTTTCGGACAATATACTTGGGATAAAAAATTAGAAAATCACAATTTGTTATTGGGTGCCGCTTTTCGTTATCAATATTATAATGATAATACACCAGCAACAACTTCGGCAGAAAAAACCTCTATCTATAGTGTTTTTCTTCAAGACGAAATAAAGTTGGCCGAAAAGCATCATCTCTTATTAGGCACTCGATACGATTACAATAACAATCACGGTTCTATATTTACTCCGAGAATTGCCTACAAATGGAACCCAACAGAAAATGATGTATTCCGAATTAATGCGGGAACTGGATTTCGAATCGTAAATTTATTTACCGAAGATCACGCTGCTTTAACCGGTTCAAGAGACGTAATCATTACCGAAGATTTAAAACCTGAAACTTCGTATAACATTAATTTCAATTATTTGAAAAAAATCAGATTTGAAAACGGTATTTTTTTAGGCTTTGAAACTTCAGCTTGGTATACCTATTTTAACAACCAAATTATACCAGATTACGACACCAATCCGAACCAAATTATTTATTCAAACCTTAACGGATATGCTCAAACATTAGGAATAAGCGGCAATATTGATGTAGTTACGCCTTTCGGATTAAAAGCAATTGTTGGTTTTACAATTATGGAACCTAAAAATGTACAAAACGGAGTAAATTCAACCCCAATTTTAACCGAAAAATACAGCGCTAATTGGACAATTAGTTATGATATCCCAAAATGGTTTTTATCCATCGATTACACAGGAAATTTATACGGACCCATGCGATTGCCCTTATTAAGTGATTCAGATCCAAGACCTGAGTACTCTCCTATTTGGAGTTTGCAAAACATTCAGTTTACTTATAAAAAAATTCGTAGTTTTGAACTTTATGGTGGTGTAAAAAATATTTTGAATTGGACCCCAAATAAAGGAACTCCATTTTTAATATCGGGAGCAGCAGATCCTTTTGGAGACAATTTTGATGCTACCTACATATATGCTCCAAATCAAGGAATTAGAGGTTTTTTAGGAATTCGATATACCATTTATTAATGCAACATTATCAGTACATTTTCACAGGTTCAGGATTGTCAGCTTTAATGACGGTTTATGAAATGCTTGTATCTGGAAAATTTGAAGATAAATCGATTTTATTAATTGATGAAAATGCTAAAAAAGTAAACGATAGAACTTGGTGCTTATGGGATGAAAATAATTTGTTTGATGAAATCGTTTCAAAAAAATGGAATCAAGCGGTTTTTGCTAATGAAAAATTCAATCGAATTTTAGAACTTACGCCTTATCAATACAAAAAAATAAATGGTTTAGATTTTTACGAATTGGTTTTCAAGAAGATTTCCAAACATAAAAACATTCATTTTCTAAATCAAAAAGTGATTGATTTTTCTGAACTAGGCAATCATTGCATTGTAAAAACAGAAAACAAAACCTTCACTTGCAACAAAGTTATCAATTCAATTTACCATCCAGAAGTTGCAAAAGTGCAATCTAAATTTCCATTAATTCAACAGCATTTTATTGGTTGGTTCATCAAAAGTAAAGAAGCGGTTTTTACACCTAATTGTGCCACTTTCATGGATTTTTCGGTGGAACAAAAAGGCAATACGCGATTTATGTATGTTTTACCAACTTCTGCAACTGAAGCGTTGTTAGAATATACGTTGTTTTCAAAAGACTTACTTTCAAAAGAGGAATATGAATCCGAAATTCAAAAATACATTGAAAATCTCGGAATAACAGAATACGAAATCATCGAAAAAGAACAAGGAAATATTCCGATGACGTGCTATCCGTTTTGGAAACACAATACAAAAAATATCATCAATATTGGATCGGCTGGCGGTTGGACAAAAGCTAGCACAGGTTATACGTTTAAAAATGCTTCCAAAAAATCAAAAGTTTTGGTTGAGTTTTTAAAATCAGAAAGAGACTTCACAAAATTTCATAAAAAAGATAAATTTTGGTTTTATGATTTATTGTTGTTAGATATTTTGAATTCGAAAAACGAATTGGGTTCCAAAATATTTTCATCGATGTTTAAAGTAGGAGACTCGACTGTAATTTTCAAATTTTTAGATGAAGAAACATCAATTTGGGAAGATTTACAAGTGATTTGGAAGTGTCCAAAAATGCTATTTGTGAAAGCACTAGTTAAAAGATTATCTAAAATATGAAAAAAAGCTTATTTCTAATTTCTATTGTTACATTAACAATACTTTCTTGCAAAAGTTCCTACACTAATATTGGTGATAAAAATGCAAATTATATTCCTTACTATTTAAAAGCATACGAAGCAGATAGTTTATGTTTAATTGGAAATTATCAACGTTCCTATGAAATATTAGATAGTCTATTTAAAAAATATGAACCCACAAATATGGATAATGTAAATGAGTATTCTAATTATATAGCTTGCTGCGTAATGACTGGAAATATTGAAAATTTAGATGAAAAAATAAGAATTGGAATTTTAAAATATGGTAGCATAATACGAAATCATCCAGATGGAGATACAATTTACACTCGTTTATCTAAAATTACAAAAGTTTCAAGAGAAGAAATGAAATTGTTAAGTCAAAAAAATGGTGAACAATATAATACTGAATTAAGGAATAGGATAATAAGGATGGAAGATGAAGATCAAAATGTAAGAATTCCAGTATTGAATCATGCCAAAATGGATGAAATCCAAAAGAAACATGAAAAAGAAATTGATGAAATAATTTCTGAATTTGGCTATCCAAATCATAATGTTACGGGATATTTATTAAATGAGAACTATGAGCCAGTAAGTTTCGATGTGATTTTTTATCATCAAACTACTGAAAACAAAAAAAAGTATTTACCACTACTTTATGACAATCTTGTTAAAGGGAAACTTTCACCAAACGAATATGGCGGAATAGTTGATAAAATTTATCTTGACGAGGGTTCATTATATTATGGAACTTTTACTGGCAAAGTCCCATTAGTAAATGAAAAGAAAATTGATTCGATAAGAAAAACAATAGGATTACCTGGTTATGGATATGAGGAATGGGCTTTTAAAAGAATCTTTCCTAATCCATAATATTAATAAAAAAGATTGTTTCAATTTATCAAATCATAACAAATCTTTATGAATTGGTATTTTGCAACAAATAAAAAACTTGTAACTTTGTCATTCGATAATTTTCAACAAAATATATTATGTATCCAGAAGAAATGGTTAGCCCGATGCGCGCTGAATTAACAGACGCAGGTTTCAAAAATTTATATACAGCTGATGACGTTAAAAATGCTATCAAATCAGAAGGAACTACTTTAGTAGTAATTAATTCTGTTTGTGGTTGTGCTGCAAGAAATGCGCGTCCGGGAGTAAAAATGAGTTTAGAAGGTGCTAAAAAACCAGCAAATTTAATCACCGTTTTTGCAGGTGTAGACAGAGAAGCTGTTGATGCGGCAAGAGCAGAAATGTTTCCTTTTCCACCATCGTCTCCAAGTATGGCTTTATTCAAAAATGGGGAATTAGTTCACATGTTAGAACGTCATCACATTGAAGGTCGTCCTGCAGAATTAATTGCTGAAAATTTAAAAGACGCATACAACGAATTTTGCTAAACAACGCAACCTTTTCATGGTTTTTCAATCTTAATAAAAAAGATTATGAAAACTATAATTAAATTTTTATTCTTAGCAACATTATTACAAAGTTTTCAATGTAATGAAGAAGAAACTGTAACTTCGGTTACACCAGAACAATTGCTTCAAAAAAAGCAAGAAATTCTTGATTATATCAATAGTTTTTCTTGTGCCGAAGCTTCTGGATGTAATTATATTGCTTTTGGTGCTAAACCTTGTGGTGGTCCGAGAGAATTTTTGGTTTATCCAAATACGGTTAATCAAGCTACACTTGAAAATTTAGTAAATGAATATTACGAAATGGACAATGAATACAACATACAAACGGGAGCAGTTTCTGATTGTATGATAGTGGGTCCACCACGTTCAGTGGATTGCGTTAATGGTGTTTGCACAATTATAGATTAAAAATAATTATTTTACTATGCTAGCATACAGAAAGACCACCTATTATGGTGGTTTTTTTATTTTATAAGTTACTTTTGCATAAATGGTTTTTTAAATGGAAAAAATAGTATCGTATCCTCTTTCAATAGTTTATTACATTTTTTTTATTCTTTGGTTATTAATTTTTCATCCTATCCAATGGGTATGCTTTAATCTTTTTGGATATAATGCGCACCGAATAAGTGTTGCCTACTTAAATTTCTTTTTAGTAAGAACTGCACATGTTTTAGGGACTACTTATCACATTAGAGGAATGAGAAATGTTCCCGAAAACAAACCGTTAATTATTGTGGCCAATCATCAAAGCTTACATGACATAACAACCATAATTTGGTTTTTACGAAAAGTACATCCAAAATTTATCAGTAAAATTGAATTAGGAAAAGGAATACCAAGTGTTTCCTATAATTTAAAACATGGAGGATCGGCTTTGATTGACCGAAAAGATCCAAAACAAGCCTTACCCGAAATTAAAAAAGTAGCTGAGTTAATCAACACAAACAACTACTCCGTAGTAATATTTCCAGAAGGAACTCGAAGCAAAACAGGAAAACCTAAACCATTTGCCGTTAATGGACTAAAAATGCTGTGTAAGTTTGCCCCTGATGCCTACATATTACCTATTACCATAAATAATTCATGGAAAATGACCAAGTTTGGTACATTTCCACTAGGATTAGGAACTTCTTTAAAATTTATTATTCACAAACCTTTAAAAGTTACTGATTATTCATTTGAAGAAATCTTCGAAAAAACAGAAACAATAATTACAAAACATATCAAAATAAAATAAAATGTCGATACAAAATGTCCGTTTAGAAGTGATGCAATTTTTAGAAAAGAAAATTGACCACTTCATGGAAGAATTCTTAATTCCAGTAGAAAAAATTTGGCAACCTACTGATTTATTACCTGATTCTTCTAAAGAAAATTTCTTAGAAGAAGCAAAGGAACTTAGAGAAATTGCAAAAGATTTACCTTATGATTTTTGGGTAGTTTTAGTTGGAGATACTATTACTGAAGAAGCATTACCAACTTACGAAACTTGGTTAATGGATGTTGAAGGTGTTAAACAAAAAGGAGAAAAAGGCGATAATGGCTGGGCAAAATGGTTACGCCACTGGACAGGTGAAGAAAATCGTCATGGTGATGTATTAAACAAATATTTATACCTTTCTGGAAGAGTAAATATGCGTGAAGTAGAAATTACAACACATCATTTAATTAACGATGGTTTTGACCCAGGAACTGACAGAGATCCTTATAAAAACTTTGTATTTACAAGTTTTCAAGAATTAGCTACTTATGTTTCACACAATCGTGTGGCCCAAATGGCAAAGAAATTTGGTGATAAAAAATTACATAAAATGTGTAATTTAATTGCTGGAGATGAAATGCGTCATCACCTTGCTTATAGTGAATTTGTAAAACGTATTTTTGAAATTGATCCAAGCGAAATGATGTTATCATTTCAATATATGATGAAGAAAAAAATTACGATGCCTGCTCATTTAATTAGAGAATCTGGCGAGAGTATTGGAACAGCATTTGAAAAATTTTCAGAATCAGCCCAACGTTTAGGTGTTTATACAGCTATGGATTATGTTGAAATTTTGAAAAAATTAAACGTTAAATGGGAAATTGATAAAATTACGAATCTTAGTGATGAAGCAGAAAAAGCAAGAGATTATTTAATGAAGTTACCTGAAAGAATGACCAAAATTTCGGAAAGAATGGTTGTTCCTATGGAAGAACAGATTTTTAAATGGGTACAACCTGCATTGGTAAAGTAAAATTTCAAATCCAAATTCATAATTGAATTTGGATTTTTTTTGTAAATTGTAAGCATGCAATTAATTGATAATACAATACTTTTTGTAAAAAATAAATTAGCTAATGCTGAAGGCGGACACGATTGGTTTCATATTGAACGTGTTTACAAAAATGCTATGCTAATTGCTGAAGAAGAAGAATGTAATTTAACAATTGTAAAATTAGCAGCGCTTCTTCATGATATTGCAGATTCCAAATTTCATAATGGTGATGAAAGTATTGGTCCTAAAGTAGCACGAGAGTTTTTAGAATCTCAAAAAGTTTCAGAAGATATCATTTTACACGTAATTGCAATTATTGAAAATATTTCTTTTAAAGGCGGCGTTTTTGATAAAAAATTTCATTCTAAAGAATTAGATATTGTACAAGATGCCGACCGACTTGATGCTATTGGTGCAATAGGAATTGCTCGTACTTTTAATTATGGAGGGTTCAAAAATCGTGTTATATACGACCCAAATATTCCACCCAAAATAAACATGAGTAAGGAAGAATATAAAAATAGTGAAGCCCCAACATTAAATCACTTTTACGAAAAACTCTTACTTCTAAAAGACAAAATGAACACCAAAACTGGAAAGAAAATTGCGCAAAAACGTCATGATTTTATGGTGACTTTTTTGAGTCGGTTTTATTCAGAATGGGATGGCGAAGAATAAAAAAGCGGTTCTCTTTTTTAAGAAAACCGCTTTTAATTTTTAAAGTACAGATTATACTACTCCTTGTGCCAACATAGCATCGGCAACTTTTACGAAACCAGCAATATTGGCTCCTTTTACATAATCTATATAACCATCTTCATTTGTTCCATATTTCACACAAGATTCATGAATATCACTCATGATTTTGAATAATTTTTGATCTACTTCTTCTGTTGACCAACTTAATCGTAATGAGTTTTGTGACATTTCTAAACCAGATGTTGCTACTCCTCCAGCATTTGAAGCTTTTCCTGGTGCAAATAAAATTTTTGCTTTATGAAATACTGCAATCGCTTCTGGAGTTGAAGGCATATTAGCTCCTTCGGCAACACAAATACAACCGTTATTTACTAAGGTATTTGCTTCTTCTCCATTTAATTCATTTTGAGTTGCACAAGGTAATGCAATATCACCTTTTACTTCCCAAGGGCGTTTACCTGCTACAAATTTTGCATTAGGATATTTGGCAACATAGTCAGAAATTCTACCATAGTTTACATTTTTGATTTCCATGATAAAAGCCAGTTTTTCTGCGTCAATTCCTTCTGCGTCATAAATATAACCAGAAGAATCAGAAGCAGTAACCACTTTAGCTCCTAACTGTGTAGCTTTTTCAATTGCATATTGAGCAACATTACCAGAACCCGAAACTAATACTGTTTTCCCTTGAAAAGAACTACCTTTAGTCGCTAACATACTTTGTGCAAAATAAACCGTTCCATAACCAGTGGCTTCAGGACGAATTAATGAACCTCCAAAAGAAATTCCTTTTCCGGTTAATACTCCAGTAAATTCATTTCTAAGCTTTTTATATTTTCCAAACATATAACCTACCTCTCTTCCTCCTACACCAATATCTCCTGCAGGCACATCTGTATCAGAACCAATATGTCTAAATAATTCATCCATAAACGCTTGACAAAAACGCATAATTTCAGTATCTGATTTTCCTTTTGGATCAAAGTTTGAACCTCCTTTTCCTCCACCCATTGGTAGAGTCGTTAAGCTATTTTTAAATACTTGTTCAAAAGCCAAAAACTTCAATATACTCAAATTAACTGATGGATGAAAACGCAATCCTCCTTTATAAGGTCCGATAGCAGAATTCATTTGAATACGATATCCTTTATTAATTCTTGTTTTTCCTGCATCGTCTATCCATGCTACACGAAACATAACTACCCTTTCAGGCTCCACCATACGCTCTAAGAGCATTTTGTTGTTATACTTGCTGTTGCTCTCAATAAATGGAATAACAGCTTCTGCTACTTCTTGTACAGCTTGTAAGAATTCAGGTTCATTAGGGTTTGATTTTGCTACTTCCGCAACAAAATCATTAATTTTTTGGGTCATAATTGTTGTGTTGTTTTTAATGAATTATTAATAAAGTTAAAATTCGTTTCAAAATTAATAATTTTAACAACACATAATTATGAAATTAATAAAAAAACCAAGAATAATTACTTCCCTGGAAATTCTGCTTTTCTTTTTTCTAAAAATGCTGTGGTTCCTTCTTTAAAATCTTCGGTACCAAAACAATATCCAAAATTTTCAATTTCTACTTGGTAGCCATTAACACCATCTGTGTAATTTGCATTAACTGCTTGAATTGCTTTTGCAATAGCCACACTAGAATTTTTAGTTATTTTTGAAGCAATTCCTTTAGCAAATTCTAATAATTCTGCTTGCGGAACTACATGATTTACTAAACCATAGTTTTTTGCCGTTTCAGCATCAACCATTCCTGCTGTCATTATCATTTCCATGGCACGGCCTTTACCAACTAATTGCGCTAAACGTTGTGTTCCTCCGTAACCTGGAATTACTCCTAATGTTACTTCTGGCAATCCCATTTTTGCATTATCAGAAGCCACTCTAAAATGACATGACATTGCCAATTCTAATCCTCCACCTAATGCAAAACCATTAACTGCTGCAATAACAGGCGTATCTAAATTTTGAACAAAATCAAATAATAATTCTTGTCCTTGAGCTGCTAATTTTCCTCCTTCTTCTACAGAAAAATGAGCAAATTCTGAAATATCGGCTCCAGCTACAAAAGCTTTTTCTCCACTTCCGGTTACAATAATTGCTTTAACTGATTTATCTTCGTTTAAGGATTTAAATCCATCGTGTAATTCTTGAATAGTTGCTTTGTTTAAAGCATTTAACTTTGTAGGTCTGTTAATGGTTACAATTGCAATTGCTTCTTGTTTTTCGATAAGAATGTTTTCCATTTTTAGTTGTTTTGATTATTTATTTATTGGGAATGAAACCAAGAATTCGGTTCCCGAATTAGGTTCCGTTTCAAAAGTAATGGTTCCGTTATAATTTTCAATGATATTTTTAATAATAGCTAAACCAAGTCCCATACCACTTGACTTTGTAGTGAACTTTGGCTCAAAAACGTGTTCTTGATTCTCTACAGAAATACCTTTTCCGTTATCTTTTACTGCAATTTTTACTTCGTTATCTTGTCTAAAAACGGTAACAAAAACAGATTTGTTTTCTTGTTCTTCAGGTATGGCTTGAATGGCATTTTTTACCAAATTTGTAATGACACGAATAAGTTGCGTTCTGTCTAATTTGGCAATTATCTCGTCTTCTAATGCAGAAAATTGAATATAATCTTCATTAAAAATTTCCAATGCCATTTTAACAATTTTAACCACATTTAAGGTTTCGTTTTGCTGTGCTGGCATTGCTGCAAAATTTGAAAAAGCACCAGCAACAGCTGTCATAGTATCAATTTGTTGTAAAATTGTTTTCGTATAATCGTCTAATTTTTTTGTAATATTTGGGTCATTTGAATCAAATTTTCTTTGAAAATTTTGAACCGTTAAACGCATAGGTGTTAATGGGTTTTTTATCTCGTGTGCTACTTGTTTAGCCATTTCCCGCCAAGCTTGTTCTCGTTCACTTTGAGCTAAAATGGTGGCACTTTCTTCTAATTTATCCACCATATTGTTGTATGAATTAATTAAAAGGTTGATTTCTTTACTTCCATCTTCGATAACAATTTTTTCATTGCGTTGATAAAGTTCTGTTTCTTGAAGTTTATCACTAATTATTTTTAATGATTTTGTAATATAGCTCGACAAGAAATAAGATAAAACTATAGAAATAAAAAACATAAAAATATAAACTTGTCCAAATCGAATTAAAAAGTTTTGTACTTCATTGTCGTAAAACTCTGTATTCTCTTCATAAGGTAAGTTTAAAATACCCATTGGTTTAAACTTCGTATCTTTTAAATAAGAATAAGAAGAACGAATCGATTGCCCGTCCACTTCTGAAAACTCAATATATCTTTTATCTAAAGAAGATTGAATAATTTTTAATGTAGATGGATTAATTTGTGGGTTGTCTTTATCTAGTTTGAAAATGGCTCTTGATGAAATTAATAAATTTCCTTTTAAATCAAATAAATTGATTTCCATGCTATGAACATCAGCTATTTCAGTTATTTTCTCTCTAAAAATATATTTTAAATTTTCAGTCGTTAACTCGAAACTAGTGTTTTGAAGTACATAATTAATATGTTCTGTAATGGCAATTTCTTTTCGTTCTAATCGATCTTGATGGTATTCACGAGCTTCTTTTCTGAATTGGTAAATAGAAACCGCAGCAATTAGGACAGACGCAATTAACGTTAAGAATATCATGGAAAGAAATATTCTTACACGCAAGGATAGATTTTTAAAGTTTAATATTCTGTCCATGTTTGTGCTACTATTAGCTGTTGTTTTTTTCTCGTATTTTTTTATAAAATTTAAAACCTACCATTATTAATAATGAGAATGCAATAATACCTACTACTCCAAATATCCAATTAATTGCACTTTTTAAAATTACTAAAAAAACAACTGCAAAAAGAATAATCGTTGCTCCTTCGTTCCAGATTCTGAAAAAATTGGATGATTTTTTAACCTCTCCCCTTTGTAATTGTTTGAATATCTGATGACATTTAATATGATACAAGTACAATAAAAAAACAAAAGCTAATTTAACATGCATCCAAGGTTGGGCTAACCAAACTTTACCAACTTCTGTAAAAAACAACATCCAAAAGGCAAAAATACTAGCCAAAATTGCACTTGGCCAAGTGATAATGTACCACAAGCGATACTGCATTAATTGGTATTGTTTAATTAAAATATCTTGTTCAGGTTGTGGCTTTTGTTTGGCTTCAGCGTGATAAACGAATAAACGAACAATGTAAAACAAACCTGCAAACCAAGTAACAACAAAAATTAAATGCAGTGATTTTATGTAGTTGTAAAGTTCCATTTCATATGTTTAAAATTTATTTTTTAGCGGTAACATATGTTATCGCCTTTTTAATTATTGGTGTTTGCAAGCAAACTTGTGTTTATGGCGATTTCATATTAATTTTGAAAAGCCCATTGGTCAATCCAACGGCTCATAGTTTTTACCCAATCTTCACTATCATTTAAACACGGAATAGATAAGAAATTTTCTCCACCATTTTCTTTGAAACTATGAGCTGCTTCCATTCCTATTTCTTCTAAAGTTTCCAAGCAATCTGAAACAAAGGCTGGAGTTACAACTGCCAAGTTTTTTATCCCTTTTTGAGCCAATCCATCAATAGTAGCATCGGTGTAAGGTTGTAACCAAGGATCGCGACCTAAACGTGACTGAAAAGAAGTGCTGTATTTTCCTTCTTCTAAACCTAAAAATTCGGCTACTTGTTTTGTGGTTTCATAACATTGATGGCGGTAGCAAAATTCATGTGCTTTTGATGGAGTATTGCAACAACTTCCATCTATTTTACAATGCGATTTAGTAACATCTGATTTTCTAATATGACGCTCTGGAACACCATGATACGAAAACAATAAATAATCAGATTTAAAATTATTTAAAGCCAATTTTATGGAATTAGACAAATCTCGAACATAATCGGGTTGGTTATAGAAAGCTGGAAGTATTGTAAATTCCATATTAGGGAATTGTTTTTTACGAATTTCTTCAGCCAAAACTAAAATCGTTTCAGTAGTTGCCATCGCAAACTGAGGATATAATGGAATTAATAAAACCTCATCTACTCCTTGATCATGCAATTGTTGCAAACCAAATTCGATACTTGGATTTCCATATCTCATGGCTAAAGCAACTGGAATACTTACTTGTTCTTGTACTTTATTTTGTAATCTTTTTGACAAAACAATTAATGGAGAACCTTCTTCCCACCATATTTTTTTATACGCTTTAGCTGATTTTTTTGGACGTGTATTTAAAATAATTCCTTTTACCAAAAATGCTCTAAGTAAATAGGGAACATCGATAACGCGTTCATCCATTAAAAATTCATCTAAATATTTTTTTACATCTTTTGGTTCAGGGCTATCAGGCGAACCTAAATTAATCAACAATACTCCTTTTTTCATTTTCTTTTTTTTATAAAAGTAATCAATCTTGTTTTTAAGGAAAATTTTAAATTCGTTTTTTATCTATTATACGATTTGTAAAATCTATAAATCATTCTAAGTTAGCATTCAAATTCATCAGATATTTTTTTGGGGTGGTTCCAAATTTTTTCTTGAAAGCCGCAATGAAATGACTTCCGGTACTATATCCAATTTTTAGTCCAACTTCGTTAACATTATACGATCCACTGTCTAATAGCTGGCGCGCATAATCCATTTTATAATCGAATAGAAATCCATACACCGTATCGCCATAAATTTGTTTGAAACCCATTTTTAGCTTTTTAAGACTCAACCCTACTTGTTCAGATAAAGTTTCTAATGTAGGAGGTTCGGCCATATTGGCAATGATAATTTCTTTTGCTTTCTTAATTTTTAAAACATTTTCTTCATCTATCAAAAACGGACATTGTTCTGCATTAGGATCTTCTGAACGATTAAAATACAAACTTAATAGTTCGTATCCTTTCCCTTTATAGTATAAATTTTTAATGAATGAATTTAAGTTGTAATGAAAAATCTGACTTAAAACAATTGACATAGAAGGACTAATATCATTCTCTTTATAATATTTTTTATCTTTATTTTCCTCACTTAAAAAAGGGATGTTTTCAGCTTCAGAAGAAAATAAACCATGAAATTTTTTTATCGAAACTATTACAGAAATTACCCAAGTATTAGGCGCTAATTCTAAATGAATAGGCAATACTTTTTGAGGATTATAAAACAAAAGCGACTTTTCTTCTTTTAAATCTAAGGCATAATTTCCTTGATTAAAAATAAATTTCCCCTTTCCTTTAAGTCCAAAATGAAACTGAATAAGGCCTTGATTAACAGGTCTTTCAATCTTAATGGTTTCGTTACTATCATTTTGAAAACGCAATAAAATAAAATCATTTTCAATTTTTATTTCTTCCTGTGAACTCATAGCGATATTTTTTTATCTCTAAGTTTTTGAAACTTATTTTGTGTTATTTAGAATTATTCTATATAATGCAATTGTAAATGCTTGAATTTATTACAAATTTAGAAGAAATATTACAATACATAACAAATGAAATAAAAATAACTTCAAGCGACATAAAAAGTCCTTCAAGCGTTGTTTTTATAAAAATGGAAAATATAATTTTGTTCTACTTTTAGGTAGAGAGTAAACAATATGGAAAACAATACATTTGCAAAGCATCCCACTTTTTATGCGGTTGGCTTGAGCTATAAAAAAGCTGATGCTGAAATGCGGGGAAAATTTAGTTTGGATGACCAAGCTAAAAATAACTTATTGCTACAAGCAAAAGCAGAAGGTATTGATAGTCTAATTGTAACTTCAACCTGTAATAGAACTGAAATCTATGGTTTTGCTCAACACCCTTTTCAGTTAATCAAATTGTTATGTGAAAACAGTCAGGGTACCGTTGAAGATTTTCAAAAAGTAGCTTTTGTATACAAAAATAGTGATGCAGTAAACCATATGTTTCGCGTGGGTACTGGTTTAGATAGTCAAATTTTAGGTGACTTTGAAATCATTAGCCAATTAAAAAATGCATTTGTTATTAGTAAAGAATTAAATTTGGTAAATGCTTTTTTAGAAAGACTAGTAAATGCGGTTATTCAAGCCAGTAGAAAAATCAAAAACGAAACCGAAATTTCTTCTGGAGCTACTTCTGTTTCTTTTGCATCAGTTCAATATATTTTTAAAAATGTAACGGACATTGCTTCCAAAAATATTTTACTTTTTGGAACTGGAAAAATTGGAAGAAATACTTGTGAAAATCTAGTAAAACATACGAAACACGAGCAAATTACTTTAATTAATAGAACCAAAGAAAAGGCAGAAAAATTAGCAAAAAAATTAGATGTTATTGTTAAAGAATATGCCGATTTACAAATAGAGCTTCAAAAAGCAGATGTAGTGGTGGTGGCAACCGGAGCTCAAAACCCAACAGTTGATAAAGCCATTTTAAATCTGAAAAAACCTTTATTGATTTTAGATTTATCGATTCCGAAAAACGTGAACGAAAATGTAAGAGATTTAGAAGGTGTAACTTTAGTTCATATGGATGAATTATCTCAAATTACCGATGAAACTTTAGAAAACAGAAAAAAACACATCCCTGCTGCCGAAGCCATCATTGAAGAAATTAAAGACGAATTTATGGCTTGGACAAAACAGCGTAAATTTGCACCTACTATTCATGCTTTAAAAGCAAAACTGAATACAATAAAAGAGGGAGAATTAAATTTTCAACGTAAAAAATTGGCTAATTTTGACGAAGAACAAGCCGAATTAATTACAACCAGAATCATTCAGAAAATCACAAATCACTTTGCAAATCATTTAAAAGATGACGAAACTATGGTGGATGAAAGCATTGAATGGATTGAAAAAATTTTCCAACTAGAAACAGTTTCAAAATAATGAGCAAAACAATCCGAATAGGAACTCGTGATAGTGAATTAGCCCTTTGGCAAGCACACACCGTACAAAAAAAATTAAACGATTTAGGTTACAAAACTGAAATTGTTGCTGTAAAATCTCAAGGAGATATTATTCTTGACAAACCTCTTTACGAATTAGGAATCACTGGAATTTTCACTAAGACTTTAGATATTGCCATGCTAAATGGTCAGGTTGATATTGCGGTGCATTCTATGAAAGATGTGCCAACGGCTTTACCAATTGGGATAGTGCAAGCTGCCGTTTTAGAACGTGCCAATACAGTGGATATATTAGTTCATAAAGGTAATTTAGATTTTTTAAATTCGGAAGGAATAATAGCTACAGGAAGTTTAAGAAGACAAGCGCAGTGGTTAAATAAATACCCTAATCACAAAGTGGTAGATTTACGTGGAAACGTTAATACCCGTATGCAAAAACTAGAAGATAGTGATTGGAATGGAGCTATTTTTGCAGCAGCAGGTTTAGAACGCATCAATTTAAAACCAGAAAATTATATCGATTTAAGTTGGATGATTCCAGCTCCTGCTCAAGGAGCTATGGTAGTAGTCGCAATGGAAAATGATGATTTTTGTAAAGAAGCGTTAGCAAAATTAAACCATTCAGAAACTGAAATTTGTACGCATATTGAACGTGAATTCTTAAAAACACTTGAAGGAGGATGTACAGCTCCTATTGGTGCTTTAGCAAAAATTACTGATAATAATATAGATTTTGAGGGTGTTTTATTCTCTTTAGATGGAAAAGAAAAACATACAATCAAAAAAAGTTGTACTTTTGATTCTTATAAAAACTTCGGAAGAAATTGTGCCGAAGCAATTTTAAACAACGGCGGAACTACATTAATGGAAAGCATTCGTCGTGATTTAAAAAAGTAATTTTATTCCAAAATGGAGAAAGAATCGTTACTCAATTATTTATATCGTTTTTTTGATATTATCGTATTACTTTTTATTGTTTTTGACTTTGGATACGATTTTAAAGAAAACTATAATTCGCCCCATGTTATAGGTTTAATTTTCTTGTCAATTGGATTATTAGCTTTCAATTCTTTTAAATTTTTTATCTATAAATATAGAAGCAATAAGAAAGTTGCGCTTACCAATATGGTATTACTTACCGGAATATTAATTGCTTGTGGTGTAATATCGATACTAAACTTAAATTTTTCCACTGATTATATTCTGCAAAAAGTAAAACCTGTTTTAGAAGGCGGTCTTATTTTTTATTTTTTACTTCGCCTTTTAGTTTTAGTCCGACATATTTATGATATTTACTTCAATCCGGCAATTGTTTTTGTGGGAAGTTTTATCATATTAGCTTTGACAGGTGGGTTTCTTTTAATGCTTCCAAGTGCCACTACAAATGGAATAACTTTTACAAACGCAATTTTTACTGCAACTAGTGCTGTTTGTGTAACTGGACTTACTGTAGTTGATACTTCATCTGCTTTTACTATTGTGGGGCAATCTATAATCTTAGTTTTAATTCAGTTAGGAGGAATTGGAATTTTGACTTTTACTTCTTTCTTTGCTTTCTTTTTCAGAGGAAGTTCTTCTTTTAAAGAAGGATTAAATACAAAAGATTTTATTGCACAAGAAGGATTAAAAGATGTATTTAGAGCTGCTTTAAATGTTGTAATGTTTACAATTGGTGTAGAACTTTTTGGGGCCTTTTTTGTGTATTCTTCAATTATAGATAATAGTACAATAGACAATAAACTATTCTTTTCTGTATTTCATTCAATTTCTGCTTTTTGTAATGCTGGTTTTTCAATACTATCTGCTGGAATATATGATGAAGGCATTCGTTTTAATTACTATTTACAATGGATTTTAATCATAATGATTGTACTTGGTGGATTAGGACATAATATTGTATTTAATTTTTATCAAAAAATTAAAACCCATGTTATTGAATGGTTTGATAAAACAATTATTCATAAAAAAGTACGTATTATTACTTTAAACACACAAATTGTAATTTATACCACTTTAGTATTATTGATAGGTGGTTTTATTTTTCTATTTATATCTGAATACAACAACACTTTATTAGAACATCATACAATTTTTGGTAAAATAACTGCAGCATCTTTTAATGCTGTTACTCCAAGAACTGCCGGATTCAATGCTGTTGATTTCACGCAAATGAATGTGCCTTCTTTATTGTTTATTATCTTTTTAATGTGGATTGGTGGCTCTCCTGCTTCAACTGCCGGAGGTATTAAAACCAGTACTTTTGCATTAGCAACATTAAATATATTTGCAGTAGCAAGTGGTAAAAGTAGAATTCAACTTTTTGGAAGAAGAATTTCATCAGAATCTACTTCTCGTGCTTTTGCAATTTTATGTATCTCATTAATTACAATTGGAATTTCAATTGTGGCTTTATTGATCTTTGAACCTAAAGGAACACCTTTATTAACAGTAGCTTTTGAATGTTTTTCAGCATATAGTACTGTTGGTTTAAGCTTAAACTATACCCCAACACTGACCGAACCAAGTAAATACGTCATAATTGCAGTGATGTTTATTGGTCGAATAGGAATGCTCAACTTAATGATTGGATTACTTAGAAGAATGAATCATCAATTCTATGAATATCCAAAAGAAAATATTTTAATTAACTAAACTTGTCCAAATGAAAATTATCGTATTTGGTTTAGGAAACTTCGGAATGTCGCTTGCTATCAGTCTAACTGAAACAGGAAACGAAGTAATAGGTGTTGATAAAAACATCGAGAAAGTAAATTTAGTAAAAGACAAAATTTCTCATGCTATTGCATTAGATTCTACTAATGAATTGTCTTATGAAGCATTGCCTTTAAAAGATGCCGATAAAGTAGTTGTTGCCATTGGAGAAAATGAAGGTGCTGCTATTATTACAACTGCTATCATTAAAAAATTAAGCGATGTAAAAATCATTAGTAGGGCTTTATCACCTATTCACGATACCGTTCTAGAAGCAATGGGAATTCACAGCATTATTCACCCAGAGCAAGAATCTGCGGATAGATTAACTAAGCAAATCAACTTTAAATCTACTTTAGAGAATTATCAATTAGATGATAATTATACCATCTCAGAAGTAAAAGCTAAGCCTGAGTTCTTTGGAAAAACACTTGCTGAATTAGATTCAATTGATAAGTATCATTTGACTTTAGTTACCATTATTCGAAAAAGAGAAAAACGTAACCTTATAGGTAAAAAAACTATTGTAAAAGAAACCATTGGACGTCCTGATCCAGAGACTGTTGTTCAAGAGGAAGATATTTTAGTAGTTTATGGTAATAACAAAGACATTGAAACTTATTGTTTAGGACAAGAAGAACACCAAATTAGAAGCTAAAATGACCCGAATTCTCTCTACAAAAAAACTTTCGAAAGCATTAAAAAACAAACTCTCTGATGCTAGAATTGAACTTGTAGAGAAGAATTTTATACAAACTAAAGCGGTACAAATTGAAACCCCTAAACTAAACAATTACTTAATTTTTACAAGTAAAGAGGCGGTAAAAAACATACTGAATTTAGAAAACGTTCATTCAAAGTCATGTTTTTGCGTAGGAAGCAAAACTCGAAGTTTTCTTGAGAAGAAAGGATTCAAAGTTATTGAAAGTGCTGATTATGCTGAAGATTTAGTTCAAATCATCGATTCGAAATATAAAGACAATTCGTTCACCTTCTTCTGTGGAAACATTAGAAAAAATACGATTCCAAACTATTTTCAAGAAAATAAAATCACATATAACGAAATTGTCGTATATGAAACAAAACTGAAACCACACCAAATAAAAGAACAATTTGATGGTGTTTTATTTTTCAGTCCGTCTGGCGTAAATAGTTTTTTGGAAAACAACACATTAGAAAATAAAACATGTTTTTGCATTGGAAAAACCACCGCAAAAGCATTAGAAAACAAAACAGAAAAGATAATAATTGCATCGCAACCAATAGTTGAAAATGTAATTACCGAAATAATAAAATTTTATAAACGCTTATAGCCAATTGCTTAAAGCATAAAGCATAAAAAATGATTAAAAACGACTTATTTTTACGAGCACTAAAAGGAGAAACTGTTGAACGTCCACCAGTATGGATGATGCGTCAAGCCGGAAGATATTTACCAGAATTTAGAGCATTACGTGATAAATACGATTTTTTTACCCGTTGTGAAACTCCCGAATTAGCAGCTGAAATCACAGTGCAACCTATTCGAATTGTAAAACCAGATGCTGCTATTTTATTTTCAGATATTTTAGTAGTTCCAAGAGCAATGGGAATTCACGTAGAATTAAAAGACAATATCGGTCCAATTATTCCAAATCCTATTCGTTCAATAGAGCAAGTAAACCAAGTGTTTATTCCCGATGTAAATGAGTCGTTAGGGTATGTAATGGATGCTATAAAATTAACAAAAGAAATGTTGAACAACGAAGTACCGTTAATTGGTTTCGCTGGTTCGCCATGGACTATATTTTGTTATGCAGTTGAAGGAAAAGGATCTAAAAGTTATGATACAGCTAAAGGTTTTTGTTTTTCACAACCAGAAGCGGCTCATACTTTATTACAAAAAATTACCGATACTACAATTTTATACTTAAAAGAAAAAGTAAAAAACGGTTGTAACGCGATTCAAATTTTTGATTCTTGGGGAGGGATGTTATCTCCTGTAGATTATCAAGAATTCTCTTGGAAATACATTAACCAAATTGTAGAAGCATTAGCTCCCTTAACAGAAGTTATTGTTTTTGGTAAAGGGTGTTGGTTTGCCTTAAATGAAATGTCAAAATCAAAAGCATCTGCTTTAGGAGTAGATTGGACGTGTTCGCCAAGAAATGCCCGTTATTTAACTGGTGGCGATATTACTTTACAAGGGAATTTTGATCCAAGTCGTTTACTTTCTCCAATACCAACCATCAAAAAAATGGTACACGAAATGATTGACGAATTCGGAAAAGACAAATACATCGTAAACTTAGGTCACGGAATTTTACCAAATATTCCCGTTGATCATGCTAAAGCGTTTGTTGAAGCGGTTAAAGAGTATCAAAAGTAGACAGTCTCAGTCTCAGTTTACAAATGAACTGCGACTGAAAACTGCAACTGAAAACTGATTAATATGAAAAACAAATTCTACACCTACATACAAAACCTACAAGATCAAATCTGCAAAGGATTAGAAAATATTGATGGTGGCACCCAATTTCGTGAAGATATTTGGGAACGACCAGAAGGCGGTGGCGGTCGAACACGCGTTATTGAAAACGGAAAGGTTTTTGAAAAAGGCGGTGTAAATATTTCGGCTGTTCATGGCAAACTACCCGATACCATGCAAAAAATGTTTGGTGTAGGAGAAGCTGATTTTTTCGCTTGCGGATTAAGTTTGGTGATTCATCCTAAAAACCCTATGGTGCCAACGGTTCATGCTAATTGGCGTTATTTTGAAATGTACAATGAGAATGGAGAAATCATAAACCAATGGTTTGGTGGCGGACAAGATTTAACTCCGTATTATCTGTTTGAAGAAGATGCCAAACACTTTCATCAAACCTGCAAAAATGCTTGCGATAAACATAATCCTGAATTTTATCCGAACTATAAAAAGAAATGTGACGAGTATTTCTGGAATGCACATCGCAATGAAGCAAGGGGAATTGGCGGTTTGTTTTTCGATTATTTAAAAACATCCGAGGAAATGTCTATGGAAAATTGGTACAATTTCGTGACGGAAGTTGGAAATTCGTTCTTACAAGCATATGTTCCAATTGTAGAAAAAAGAAAAGATTTATCGTATACAGAAGCAAACAGAACTTGGCAAGAAATTCGTCGTGGTCGCTATGTAGAATTTAATTTGGTTCACGATAAAGGAACACTTTTCGGACTAAAAACCAACGGAAGAATTGAAAGTATTTTGATGAGTTTACCACCCCATGTGCAATGGGTATATGACCATCATCCAGAAAAGGGAAGTGAAGAAGAAAAACTATTGAAAATATTAGCAAAACCTATCGAATGGGTATAAATAAAAATTCCGCTATTTTTTGTAGCGGAATTTTTATTTAAAGTATCGTTTAGATTTAATCAAAAAAATCAATTAAATCTAAGGTTTGAAGAACGATATTTTCATTTGAAAAATTGGAATTCATTTCCATTTCTAAATTCATAACATTATTCTTTATTTTATTAGATGCTTTAAATTCCATATTTTTAAATTGATTCGCTAATCGATTCATCTTTGCGGTATCGCTTCCTAAATCTAAACTCATTACATACGATTTGAAAAAACGTTGGATTTCAATATTTCCATAAAAATAATTCTTAGCTAAATTTTTCTTTACTTTTTTTGTAAAATCAGATGGGGAACCATTATTTAAATAATTCATGCCATTTGTAAAAATCATGACATCTCCTTTTTTGAAAATTACTAAATCACCTAACTCTTCAGATGGGTTAACCAAATAATAATCATCTACTTTTTGCAACATATTTTTTCTAACGCCTAAATTCAATAATTTATTTCCCATTGTAGGATGAGTAGAAGTCATAATCATAGTAAAAATAGGGCGGGTTTTTGTAATGGTTTTTTCTTCTTCAATCTCTTCAAAATCTTCATCAAAAGATCGAGACATAAAAGTACTTTCATAGGTTTCCATTGCATGCAAGAACATAGAAATATCGCCATCAAAAAGAGTTGCTGTTGCTTCTTCATCAACAACCGTAGTAATTAAGTCTGTAATAATCTCCGTATCTTGTTTATCAATAGCCATATTACTTAAAAATTGCTCCATAATACTTGGATAATTTTTTAGAAGTTCTTCTGTATTCGTATGATACGAAAAATAGGCTAATGGTTCTTGCTTTGGGAAAAAGTTGAAAATATTTTTATTTGGTTTTCTTGAAACTACTTTTTCCATTACATTGCTAAGCGATTCTGAATATTCAACTTTTTGTTCCATTCGCGCTTTATTATTTTCAAAATAGAAATCCATATTCATTCCCTTTATCAAGTTATTAGAACCTTTGTTGGAATTAATAGAACCTCCCATTAAATAATAAATCGAACTCATTCTGCCATAAACGGCTTCATAATTAATCCAACACGAAATATCAGCATTGGTATTTATTTTTGAAGTTGATGGTGAAACAAATCCGTTTTCAAACAAATGAGCGATTTGTGCTTCCTGTTTTTCGTGTTGTAGAATTCGTTGTTGCATTTGTTCTTTTTCAAAAGAAGCAATCCACTGTTTGTAGGCTTCTTCATCAAACTCATCTTCTTCTTCCTCTTCAATAACTACTTCTATATTATTATCTTCCCATTCTTCTATTGGAGCATCTTCTTCAACAATAATTTTTTTATCTAGAATAACTTTTGTTGGAACTTCTTCAACCACTTCTACCGCCTCTACAGGCATATCATCATAAAAATCATCATCTATAGCTACTGCGGCAGTATCAACAATTATTGATTCATCAGAAAAATTATTGAAAGCAAAATTGTTTCTAGTTTCCATCAATTCATAAATAATAAAATTGTTCTCATTCCAGGCCATAGAATAATCACTATTTTTAGGCGAATAAACTGAAAACTTTTCATGATCTTTTATGATTTCCTTAATTGAATCTGACGATTTTAAATTGTAGTTATTTACTTTGTTTTGCATGAAAGTATTACATTTTTTTCCATCAATTAAAGAAAATGTCATTTGATAATAGGGTATACTATCTGTAAAATTACCGTGAATAACAACAGGTTTAGACTTATCAATGAACGAAATGAATTCGTTTAATTTAAAATCAGAATCTGTTTGATTTACTTTTTTAAAAACTTTGTGATTAAACAAACTATCAATATCTACTTTTTTAGCAAATTGTGGTGTGTTGAATTGTACAAAATAGTCATACTGTTCCTGTTTTTCTTGACTAAATACAAAAACCGGAAATACTAATAAGAAATAAAAAATCTTTTTCATAATAACGTTAAGGATTGAAACTTATGGAATTGTTCATTAATTTATTGTTATTTAAAACATTCCATATATTCTGTTTTAAAAACACTGTTTTTTTAGATTTAGATAGTTTGCAATTTACATTTTGTACAGTTGAAACGTTTTTATCAAAAGTATAAACGGCTATAATATTTGCTTTAAGTAAATCTTCTTTTTTATCTTGATTTTTGGTTAGATTTTTAGGTAATGGATAGGAAGCTATTCGTTCAAACTTACCATTAGTATTCCTAAAATGAACTAAATTATTATTCTTATCCATTACGTTTAATACCGCATTTAAAGTTTCTATTGAATTGTATGAAAAATTGATTTTAAAGATATAGGTATTAAAATCATATGAAGTTGAAATTTTAGAAGTCCCTTTTATTTTAGATGCTTCCATTCTAAATTGGGCCAATTTTGATTTGATATCTTCTTCATTAGGAATGCTAACACCATCAACCTCTTCGAGCATAATAGCGGATTTAGTTTTTAACCAAGAACTTGAAAAATCAACAACCAAACTATAATCCCCACTTTGGTCACTATTGTGTTTGATTTTTTCAGTGATTTCAAAACAACTGGTTAACAACAAACAAATGAATAAAATGAAAAACTGCTTCATTCTACAAAATTAGGAATATTTTTACAGATTTACATGATTTCTAAAAGAAAGAAATCGATGAAAAATTAGTAACTTTACACTTTAATTTTCAAGAACAAATTATGTTTCCAATACACAGAGGTCGTCGTTTACGAGTAAACGAATCTATAAGAAGTTTAGTTCGCGAAACCAGCTTGAGTCCAGCTGATTTTATGTTTCCAATGTTTATTATGGAAGGTGAAAATACAAAAGTAGAAATCCCTTCTATGCCAGGAATTTTCCGTCGTACATTAGATTTAACGGTGGAAGAAGTGAAAGAATTATTCGCTTTAGGAATTCGTGCCGTAAATATTTATGTAAAAGTTAGCGATGATTTAAAAGATAATACTGGTAAAGAAGCCTGGAACGACAATGGTTTGATGCAAAGAGCCATTCGTGCTATTAAAGCAGCTTGTCCTGAAATGATTGTAATGCCTGATGTAGCGTTAGACCCATATTCAATTTATGGTCACGATGGAATTATCGAAAAAGGTGATGTGGCTAACGATGCTACCAATGATGCTTTAGTAAAAATGGCGGTTTCTCATGCAAAAGCTGGTGCCGATTTCGTTGCACCAAGTGATATGATGGATGGTCGTGTTTTGCGTTTACGTCAAGGTTTAGATACAGCAGGATTTCACAATGTTGGCATTATGAGTTATTCGGCAAAATATGCTTCTGCTTTTTATGGTCCGTTTAGAGATGCTTTAGATTCGGCTCCAAAAGATGCTGATGTTGAAGTACCGAAAGACAAAAAAACCTATCAAATGGATTACGCTAATCGCATCGAAGCAGTTAAAGAAGCACTATGGGATGTAGAAGAAGGTGCTGATATGGTGATGGTTAAGCCAGGAATCGCTTATTTGGATATTGTTCGTGAAGTGAAAAATGCTGTGGATGTTCCGGTAACGGTTTTCCATGTTTCAGGAGAATATGCCATGATTAAAGCGGCGTCAGAAAGAGGTTGGTTAGACCATGACAAAATTATGATGGAGCAATTAATGTGTATCAAAAGAGCGGGTGCGAGTTTGATTTCGACTTATTTTGCAAAAGAGGCAGCGATTTTGTTAAATAAAAAGTAATGTGACATTTGTCACAAACAAAGTGAAATCGATGATGTAATTTTATCGATATTTCTAAATAAACTTAAAATGAAACTTGTTTTAAAATCTTTTGCTGTTTTTGCCTTAGCGATTTCGTTAACCAATTGTGGCGATAAAAAAGAAACCGACCCTTACGGAAATCCCGTTAAAGAAAAAACTGAGGCAACAACGGATACTACAGTTGATCCATTATTTGCAAAAGGACAAGAACTTTTTGAAGGAAAAGGAACTTGTACTGCTTGTCACAAAGCTGACACAAAAGTAATTGGACCAGCAATAAAAGATATCGCTAAAATTTACAAAGAAAAAGGAGCTAGCATTGCTGCTTTCATCAACGAAGAAGGCGAACCTATAGTTGACCCATCACAATATGAAACTATGAAAACTAACTTTACTATCACAAAAGCCATGACGGCTGAAGAACGTAAAGCTTTAGAAGTTTATATGATGAGTTTCGAATAATATTATTCGACCACCAATTTAAAGCCCACGCGCGGAATGTTTTCAATTCTCACGTGGGTTTCTTCTTTTATGATTTTTCGCAATCTTGAAATAAATACATCCAAACTTCTGCCTAGGAAATAATCATCACTTCCCCATAATTCCATCAAGATTTTTTCGCGTTTTAAAACCGTATTCGGATTGTCTAAAAACAATTTTAAAAGCGATGCTTCTCTTTCGGTTAACGTAATGCTTTGATTCTCATTTTTCAACAAATAATTTTCGGGTTCAAATTGAAAACTTCCAAAAGTATATTGTTTTTGATGCGAATTATCAGTTGATTTTTGACTTCGGTTTAAGAAAATTTCGATTTTTAATATTAATTCTTCAATCGAATACGGTTTCACTAAATAATCGTCGGCTCCCAATTTCAAACCTTTAATTCGGTCATCTTTCATTGTTTTAGCAGATAGAAAAATTATTGGGATTTCTTGATTGCGCTTTCTTATTTCGGTAGCAATTTCAAAACCATCCATTTCAGGCAACATGATATCCAAAACACATAAATCAAATGATTCTTTGCAAAATAATTGAAAAGCTTCTTTTCCATTAGCGCAATGAGTAACATCAAAATGTTGTTCTAAATTATCAGCAGTTAAAAACGCTAAGGTTTCATCGTCTTCAACATATAAAATGCGTTTCTTACTCATAATCTTTTTTATTTATTTGAATGGTTATTGTAATTCCTTTTTCAATGTTGTTTTTAGCTTCTACTTTCCATTTATGCCATTCGCAAACACGTTTGACATAAGAAAGTCCTATTCCAAATCCTTCTATATCTTTGCTATCTTGTCTTGCAACTCTATAGAATTTATCAAAAATAAAAGGTAAATCGTTATCGGGAATACCGCTACCATTATCAGAAAAATGTAATACCAACCCTCTAGAATTTTCTTTAGATGTTATATGTATTTCTGGTGTTTGAATGGAATATTTTACCGCATTATCCAATATGTTATACACTACATTATATAAATGAAATTCATCAGCAATAACAAAATAATCGCGTTGAAATTCAATATTGATATGCATTTCTTTTTGATGCTTTAATACGATATTGTCTTTTACCAAGTCTATTAAAGAAGCAATATTGACTTTTGTTTTATTTAATACAATTTGTTTGCTTTCGGTTTTAGCAACGTATAAAATTTTCTCAATATGCTGATTTAGTTTATTACTTTGATTAATAATAATTTGGATGTATTTAGACAATTTTGGGTTTTCATTAATTTCTTTTTGTGTATTAGCATAATTAGACGCTATTAATATAGATGCTAAAGGAGTTTTAAACTCATGCGTCATATTATTAATAAAATCTTTTTGTAAATCGGTATATTTTTTTTGCTGTAACATGAGCAAAACGGAATAAACATAAATGATTAAAACAAAAAACAAAACACCTGTAAATATCCAATATTGCGATATGCTTTTGAAATATGTTTGTTTTAAGTTTGGAAATCGAACGGCAAAATAATATGTAAGTTCATTATTCTTAGGAAAACAATCGGCGCAAAATTTTTCGGGTTTCCCGTCTATAGAGATATAATTTCCATAAACCATTTCATCAGAGCTACAATCGTATATAGCATACTCAAAATCCAATTCTAATTTAACTTTTTCAAATTCAATTTTTAAATATTCTTCTAAAATTTGATTTTCAAAAACATCGTTTACATTTACAATAAAATAATTCTCAGATACTTTTTTTATAGGATTTGTTATTGGTAATTCTGATTTATTATCTCTGTATATTTTTTCAACCACATCTTGTAAAGCAAAATGGATTTTATCTTCCATGTCCTTTTTTTCAAATATATAGGCTTGATTTAATAAAAACAATTGCATAACAATTACGCCAACAATTGCTAAAAAGCCAATGATAATAATGGTATTAAATCTAGTGAATTTCATATATAATTCGATATTACAAAAAAATGTAGTTTATAAATTAACTGTTAACAAGTCATTAACAATCATTAAAATATAATTAACAATGTAAAATAAAAAGTTATTTAGTTTTGTATAACAAATTTAAAACATCTTAAAACATATATTCTATGAAATCAATTAAATTATCAATTTTTGCAGTTCTTTTGGCTTCTGCTTCTTTTGCACAAGTTAAAGATGCTAAGATAGCTCCTTCAAAAGAATTAAAAACAGAAACAGCAAAAGTAGTTCAAGCAACTCCTGCTGAAGTTAAAGCAACACCAATACCATCAACAATTAAGTGGGATCAGGAAATGCATGATTTTGGTGAAATTGAAAAAGGAAAACCTGTTACTTATGAATTTTCTTTTACAAACAATACTAAAGAAACTGTATTAATTACAAATGTAAGACCAGCTTGTGGTTGTACTGCTGCTAATTACACTAAAACACCTATTAAACCAGGTGAAAAAGGAATGGTTGCTGCAACTTTTAATGCTGCAAATGTTGGTGTATTTCAAAAATCTGTTACCATTACAACTAATGAAAATGGTGTAGATGCAGTTAAAACCTTATCTTTTAAAGGTAAAGTTCTAGATCCAAATTCAGACAAAAAAGAAGAGATAAAATCATAATATTATTAATTCAGCTTTTACATCTTATTAAACCACCTTACCAAAATAAGGTGGTTTTTTTATTAAAATGGAAACGATTTATATAAATACTCCTATTGGAATAATGAAATTACAAGGCAATGAAAGTGGAATTTCAAAAATTTGCCTGCTTAATGAAGCAATAGAAATATCAACTAAAATACCTAAGATATTTAATTCTTCAATCCAACAACTTAATGAGTATTTTGAAGGGAAAAGAACACATTTTACTTTTCAAATTAACCCCATTGGTACTGAATTCCAGAAAAAAGTTTGGCAAGAATTAATTAATATTCCATATGGGAAAACATGTTCATATTTAGAATTATCAAAAAAATTAGGAGATGTAAAAGCCATTCGTGCTGTTGCAGCTGCAAATGGTAAAAATCCCCTATTAATAATAATACCTTGTCATCGAGTTATTGGAAGCGATGGTTCTTTAACTGGTTATGCAGGAGGTTTATGGCGAAAAAAATGGTTATTGCATCATGAAAACCCTTTAAAACAAGAAAGTTTATTTTAGAATATTGATAATCCAAACGCTTTTTGTTATTTTTATAACGCAATCCTATAATTAAGTACATGAAATTTTTAGTAAAATTCTTCAAATGGTTTATCATTGTCCTAGCTAGCATCATATTATTGATGTATATTTTTAATGTTGATTATCTATTAAGGGCTGTGAAAACAATATACTTTAAAGGATATACAACTGCATTTCTTGAAGATTATAAAGAATTTCCTAATCGAGAAATTAAAAAAGGAATTGCACAACCTTGGGCAATTGCAACAGACTATAATACAATTCCAGCAACTGAAACACTTCAAAAGACTCATAAAGAACTTCAAACCATAGCTTATTTAATTATAAAAAATGATAGTATTTGGCATGAAAGTTACTTTGATGGATTTGATAAAAACGCTAAAACCAACTCTTTCTCAATGGCAAAAAGTATTGTTACTATGGCCATGGGGAAAGCTATAATGGAAGGAAAAATTAAAAGTTTAGATCAAAAAGTAATTGATTTTTTTCCTGAATTAAAAGGCCAATTTGCAAAAGAAGTCACCGTGGGTGATTTATCTTCAATGGCATCTGGTTTAAGTTGGGACGAAAAATATTATAGCCCATTTTCAATTGTAACACGTGCTTATTTTGATGACAATTTAAAAGAAATCATTTTAGGTTTAGAAATCAACGAAAAACCTGGGCAATCTTTTAAATACTTAAGTGGTGCTACTCAATTATTAGCAATGTGCATTGAAAAAGCCACTGGAGAACATTTATCAGATTATGTTTCGAAACATTTTTGGCAACCAATGGGAGCAGAAAACGAAGCTTTATGGCAATTAGACGAAGCACCTGATGGAATAGAAAAAGCCTATTGTTGTATAGCAAGTAATGCAAGAGATTTTGCACGATTTGGTAAACTATATCTAAACAATGGTAAATGGAATGATAAGGAAATTTTAGATAGTACATTTGTGAAAAAATGTATTACTCCTCGTTTTGAAAAAAGCCCAGAATATGGCTACGGTTGGTGGATGCACAACTTTTTAGGTAAAGATTTATATTATATGCGAGGACATTTAGGGCAATTTGTCATTGTAATACCTGAAGACAAATTAATTATTGTGCGATTAGGCCATTTAAAAGGAATACAAACTACATATGATCCTCATAGTGAAGATTTATACGTTTACGTTGAAGAAGCTTACAATATGCTTGAAAAAAAGAAAAAGAAATAATGAGCGGACATTTTTTTGCATTGAAAAATAGGGAGAAAATTAGTGAAGCAAAAAAGGCTTCTCTAAGAGCATCTATTAGCCATAAAAAAACAAATTTGATTAACAATACCGAAAGCAATTCAAATGTTGAAGAAGTTCAAATTTCAAGTAATGAATTAAATGAAATTAAAAAACAAATAAGATTAAAAATTAAAATTAGAGAAAATAAACAAAACTTGATGTTTGCTTTTAGTTTTTTTGCTCTTTTATTAATTCTTATTCTTTTAAGTATAAAATTTAACGTTTTTTGAAATTAACCATAAATACGAAAAAATGATAGAGAAAATAAATTTAAATAACATTTTATTTTTGGATATTGAAACGGTTCCTGAATATCACAATTATAGAGGATTAGATCATGAAACCCAACAACTTTGGGAACAAAAAACTCAATACCAAAGAAAAGATGAAGTTTCTGGTGAAGATTTTTATGAGCGTGCTGGAATTTGGGCCGAATTTGGAAAAATCATCACAATTTCCGTAGGATATTTTGTTAACAAAGCGGATATCCGAAACTTTCGTGTTACTAGTTTTTGGGGTGATGAAAAAAAAATATTACAAGATTTTTCAAATTTATTAAATACCCATTTCAATGGAGTACAACACCTTTTGTGTGGACACAATGCTAAAGAGTTTGATATCCCATTTATAGCAAGAAGAATGATTATAAACGGAATTGCTTTACCTAACAAACTAAATTTATTTGGTAAAAAGCCATGGGAAGTTCCACACTTAGATACTCTAGAATTATGGAAATTTGGTGATTACAAACATTTCACTTCATTAAAACTATTAACTAAAGTTTTAGGAATTCCTTCTCCAAAAGACGATATCGATGGTAGCGAAGTAGCTCATGTTTATTACGTTGAAAATGATATCGACCGAATCATAACTTACTGCGAAAAAGACGTTATTGCTGTAGCTCAAATTTTCTTAAGATTAAGACGTGAGGATTTGTTGGTGGAAGAAGAAATAATACATGTATAAATAAAAAGGGAGCAAATTGCTCCCTTTTTATTATATATCAACACATGATTAATTATTAATAACCACTTTTTTCGTTGTTTTTGCACTTCCATTTTGAATGCTCAACATATAAATTCCGTCAGATAAATTTTCAACGTTTAATGTTTCGAAATTATTTGAAGAAACTTTAGTAATAACTTTTCTTCCTTGAACATCAAATAATTCATAAGTAGTATCTCCTGTAACAGCTCCTGCTAAATCAATATTAACAGTTCCTTTTGCTGGGTTAGGGAAAACACTTAACGAATTAAATACATTATCATTTGAACTTAATGATGCAGTTACAGCACATATTTCAATTGTGAAATTAGAAATAGTTCCACCATCTCCATTAAATGGATCATCTACCAATAGTGTCCATACACCATCTGCATTTAAACCATTCAAATCACTTAAAGGAGAAAATGGTGCAATATCACCAGAAATAGCAGGAACACCTGTACATGCTGGTGGTGATCCAGAATCAATAAATCTACAACTAATATCGTCATTGTCTCCACATGGTTGTTGCAATAAAGTTACAATAGGGCTGCCAATAGAAGGAGGTCCTTGTAATGTTATTGTCATATCTTGAACATAAGTATGTGTCATATCAAATGAAACTCTCATTTCACCAATTGTTAAACCACCCGTAACAGTTACAGGTACACTTGCTGATGAATTAGCAACATCTGCCAATACAGCATCTGAAAAATCAGTAGCAGAAAAAGTATTTCCACAAGATAATATTCCGGTTCTAAATGAATTTACAACTGCCGAATTTTCATTTTCAGCACCACATCTATTAGAAGGTACAATTCTCCAATAATACATTGTATCTTGATTTAAACCAGAAACAATATAATTTGAATTTGATGTAGATTGATTTACTACATATGAAGAAAAAGTAGGACTAGTTGACACTTGAACCAAATGATTTTCAACATTTGAATTTGGTTGCCAACGAAGATTAACAGTAGTTGCTGTACCATTAAAACCATTAGTAGGTGATAAAATAGATACTGGAGCAAAAGTTCCACTATAAAGTTTCAAAAATTTAGTTCTTGTTTCTGTTTCAATTCCATTATTTCCAACGATACCCACACTATATTCACCAGGTGTAACAGCAGGTAAATTAGAAACTGTTAATGTTACAGTACCATTTGAACTTAAACTTGTTGGCGAAATAGAATAATTTGCCCCTGCAGGAATACCTATAGGTGAAAAATTAGTTGTTGTAGTCGTCCTATTTTGAATATAATCAAAAGTATAAGTTGCAGACTGATTTTCACATAATTCAACATCATCAGAATTTGAAATAATCCCAAAATTAGATGTAATTCCAGTAACAATTAATGAATAGTTTTGAGACCCTGATACTAATGTTCCCTTGTGTGATACTGAAATAACATAATCACCAGCAGTTGGATTATCAATTTTAATTATTTCAATATTATCAACATTATTATCTGAACTTCTTATGGCTAAAGAACTAGGATTTGATGGTAATTTCCAAGGATAAAAAGTTGTAACTCCATCTTTTGTGATTCTGATGTCTAAATCATTGACTAATACTGGTTCGGAATAATTATCTCCTAAATTACCATAATTAGCTTCTCCTGGTAAATCTGTCCATGTTATAGAAGCAATTAATGGATTTGATACACCCCCTTCTGAGGTAACAGTCATAGTAAATATTTCATCTTGCAATAATTTATTTTCTGAAATCCAAGAATTTAATCCATTTCCTGAAATTGTTTCTACTGCTTTTTTTGCATTTAAAAGTCCCCAACCAAATCTAGGATCAGGACCTACTACACCAGCATCATCAGCAGTATGGCAAGCTAATCCTCGCAAAGTTGCAGATTTCATAAAACTATTTGTTAAATTTTTATAATGTTGTTGCAATAATAATAATGTTCCCGCTACATTTGGGCTAGACATAGATGTCCCTGAATAAGTATCTGTTGCGGTATTATTTGTTGAAATTACAGATGTTACTCCAGTACCATTACCCGTAATATCTGGTTTAATTCTTCTGTCATCCGTTGGGCCTTGACTACTGCCAGAATTAATTGAAACACTTATCAAAGATCCATCTGTTGCTATATTTGCATCTTGAGCATTAGCTACTATTAATGTATTCTTTGATGTTTTATTTCCAGTTAATTTATCAAAACCTATAGAAATTGGATTTGAATTATTATTATTAAGACCATCATTTCCTGCTGACATAACAGGTAAATAATAAGGTGCTAAATAAGTAATCTCGTCCCAATTTCTTGCTGAAACCGTATATGCACCAATATACCATGCAGGTAAAACTGAAGTACCACTACCAATTGGCACTCCATATGAATGATTAGAAATTGTCATTCCTTCTAAAACTTCACTTAAAGCTTCTGATTCATCATTGTCCCAATTGAACGTTCTAGCAGTTGCTTGAGTAGCCATACCTTTAACGTTTGCTGAAGTTAAATCCCAAGGTAATGCAAGAATAGTTCCTGTAACATGGGTTGCATGACTACTATAAGAAGTTCCTGAAATATCATCAACAGTAGTAACTCTTCCACTAAATCCATTATGAGTTCTTCTTGCAGTACCACCGTCCCAAACTCTCGCAACCATGTTTTGTCCATCCAAAGAAAGTCCTAAACCTCCTCCAGTATTTAAAAAATTAGTTCGAGTTGATCTTGCAGCAGCAACATTATTTGTAGAATAATAAACTGGATAACCATCTGGGGTTAATTTCATTAATTCTTGAAAGGTCCCATCTTCTTTTTCAATAATAACAGGCCATCCATTAATTTTTGCAGCTTCATATGCTGCCTTTTTCTCAGCTTCCTCTTTCTTTTTATAAGTAACTTCTAATTCTTTAATTTTTTCAAAATCGTAATTCTTGATAATTTTATCTACATCTTCTTTCGTTTGAGAGAAAACCAATACAGAAAAAAGTATAGAAATAAACAGTAAAACTTTGATTTTCATATTAATTAGTAGGTTTGGTTAATGATTAATTAACAAATATAAAATTATTTATCTTAAATTCTAAAAATTAATATCGATTTAATATTTGTTGATTTAATATTACATTTACAAAAAATTAATTTTATGGTTTTAAGCAGATTTTGGTTGGTAATTTTTATTTCCTCCATCTTTTTTATTGTTTTTGGATTATTTTCATCTCAATACTATTCTATTGACTATGTGTTGAATGGCAAACAAGGCGAACCCCTTTTAATTGGAGAAAAGTATTTAAATGAAGTGCCAAAGTTTGTTAAAGACAGTTTAGAAAACGCTGATGATAAAACTTTCATAATAAATAATAACATTGCAGATGCTGATACGACCTATGTGTACAACAATCACACCGTAAAAATCTACAGCGGAAAACAAAAAGCCGATGGTTTACTTCCAATGACCAAAAGCAGTTTGTTTGACTTAATTTTACCATTAATTGCCTATTTAGCATTCTTTTGTGGTATTATGGAATTACTTATTATTTCTGGAGCATCTGAAAAATTGGCTAAAAAATTAAGCCCGTTATTTGCAAAAGTATTCCCTTCTATTCCTAAAAATCATGAATCGATTTCTTATATGACGTTAAACTTTTCTGCTAACTTTTTAGGATTAGATTCTGCTGCTACTCCGTTTGGACTTAAAGCCATGCAAAGTTTACAAGAACTAAACCCAGATAAAGACAGCGCTAGTGATGCCCAAATCATGTTTATGTGTTTACATGCGGCTGGTTTAACATTAATCCCAACATCAATTATTGGTTATCGTGCAGCAGAACATGCGGCAAATCCTGCTGATGTAATGTTACCATGTATTATTACGTCTTTTGTGGGAACTATTGCAGCTTTTATTTTAGTTGGAATTAAACAACGCGTTAATTTCAAAAGTGCTTCTTTATTAGCAGCTTTAATGGGAGTTATCGGTGCGATTGTGGGATTATTATTTTATGTTAATAGTTTAGATTTAATCGGAAAAAACTATTTTACTTCTAACCTTTCGGGATTATTGTTAATCTTAATTATAGGTGGAACGTTGATATTTTCTTTCGTTCAAGAAAAGAAATTCGTGGAACAAAAAACAACCATTTTCGACACTTTTGTAGCTGGAGCCAATAACGGATTAAAAACTGGGGTGACTATTTTCCCTTATGTAATGGGAATGTTAGTGGCGATTTCTTTATTCAGAAATAGTGGGTTATTTGAAATTATAGCCAATGGGATTTCCTTTTTATTTGCACATCTTGGGGTAGCTAAAGAAATCACGGATTCGCTTCCTGTGGCGATGTTGCGCCCTTTTAGTTCTGGTGGTTCACGTGGTTTTATGATTGATGCAATGAAGCAATTTGGACCCGATTCTTTAACCGGAAGACTAAGCTGCATTTTCCAGTGTAGTGCCGAAACGACTTTCTACGTAATTGCGGTTTATTTTGGAAGTATCAACGTGAAAAACACCCGTTATACTTTAGGAATGATGCTTTTAGTGGATTTAATCTGTGTGATTACAGCGATTTTTGTAGCGAGTTGGTTTTTTTAATTAGATTATGAGAAAATTTTTAATCCTTTATTCAGTCACACTCTTCATGTTATCATGTGATAAAGAGAGTAAATCTTCAAATGATAAGTATATTGGTGATTGGTATTTCGAAAAAGAACTTTACTCAGAGAAATTGAAAAATTCTCATCCTGTTCACCCAAATGAAAAAATAAATTTCTCAATAATTAATGATAGTATTTTGGATTTTAAAAGTGGTTTTTTTTATTTAATAAAAGATAGATTTACCCTTCCCGACAGCACTCTTGAGTATCGCTTTTCTTATTATTATCTTGGAACAGAAACTAAATATAAAATTGAAAATTCTAATATAATTTTTTACAATAAATCTGAAAACATTTGGGATACTATAAAAGTTATGGGTATTTCAAATAATGAAATTAAAATTAAAAATTATAATGACAGGATTTTTCAATTAAAGAAAATAGAAAAGGAATCCAATAATAATAAAGATGAATTTGATGCAATAATTGTGGATAGAAGTCCTTGTTTTGGTTCTTGTCCATTTAATTCAACTTATATTAATAGAAATGGGGAATTATATTTTAAATCATATGGTTCAAATACTGTATATGATAATTACTTTTCTAAATTAGATGAATATACAACAAAATTATTATTTAAATCTTTTGACAAAATTAATATTAATCATTTAAAAAATAGATATTCTATAAATGCAACTGATAGTCAAACAAATACGATATCATTCATAAAAAATAATAAAATAATTAAAACCGTTGAAACCTATATTGATTGTCCTGTAAATTTAGAAAAAGCAATAAATGAGTTAAGTTTTGCCTATCAAAAAATAAACTTAAAATATCAAGATAATTTTCCGTTTGATAATAAATTAATGAATACTTTTTTGTTTGATGAAAATTCAAAAATTTATTTTAAAGATTCAGAATTTTTTTTACTTGAAGTTGAATTGTTAAAAGGTAAAAAATATGAAGGGAAATTTAGAGAAAAATATACATTAAAATTTCATGAATGGACTTTGAAGAATACCATAAAAAAAATAACAACAGATGGGCAATATTATAAAATTGTATATTCTGATAATACTTCAAAAACAATTGATTTAGGCTACAACTTTATTGAACAAAATTCAATTATAAAAAACAATAAATACGAATAACAAGACAACTAAATAATCAAAAATCCGTAACTTTACCTTTCAAAACATACACACAATGGACTTTTTATATCAAGACCCGTATCCAATTTTAAAAGACGATACACAATACAAAAAATTAACTTCTGATTACGTAAAAGTGGAGCAACTTGGCGACAGAGAAATCGTAGTGGTTGACCCAAAAGGATTAGAGTTATTAGCGCAAGAAGCTATGAACGACGTTTCATTTATGTTGCGTTCGGCACATTTACAAAAACTAAGAAACATTATTGAAGACCCAGAAGCAACAGACAACGATCGTTTTGTGGCTTATAATTTATTACAAAATGCCGCGGTGGCAGTAGAAGGAAAATTGCCTTCTTGTCAAGATACTGGAACAGCTATTGTAGTTGCTAAAAAAGGAGAAAGTGTATACACCGGTGTTGATGATGGCGAATGGTTATCAAAAGGGATTTTTAACACCTACCAAAATAAAAACCTTCGTTACTCGCAAATTGTGCCGATTTCGATGTTTGAAGAAAAAAATTCGGGTTCAAACTTACCAGCTCAAATTGATATTTATTCCAAAAAAGGGAATTCGTATGAGTTTTTATTTTTAGCTAAAGGTGGTGGTTCTGCTAACAAAACGTTTTTATATCAAAAAACTAAATCCTTATTGAATGAAAAATCGCTAGATGAATTCATTCGTGAGCGCATTATGGATTTAGGAACAGCGGCTTGTCCTCCCTATCACTTAGCTATCGTTATCGGTGGAACTTCTGCGGAAGCGAATTTAGCAGCCGTGAAAAAAGCTTCTGCTGGTTATTATGACAATCTTCCAACTTCTGGAAACATGGCAGGTCAAGCTTTCCGTGATTTGGAATGGGAAAAACGTGTTCAGCAGATTTGTCAAGAAAGCTCTATTGGAGCCCAATTTGGCGGGAAATATTTAACACATGATGTTCGTGTAATTCGTTTACCTCGTCACGCAGCATCTTGTCCAGTGGGAATGGGAGTTTCTTGTTCGGCAGATAGAAATATCAAAGGAAAAATCACGAAAGACGGTATTTTCTTAGAGCAATTGGAAACGAATCCAGGTCAATTTTTACCTGAAACTGCTCCACATTTAGAGCCAGCGGTGGAAATTGATTTGAACAAACCAATGAAAGAAGTATTGGGAGAATTATCAAAATACCCAATCAAAACACGTTTGAAATTAAACGGAACTTTGATTGTAGCACGCGATATTGCTCATGCCAAAATCAAAGAATTATTAGATGCTGGAAAACCAATGCCAGAATATTTTAAAAATCACCCAGTATATTACGCAGGTCCTGCAAAAACTCCAGACGGAATGCCTTCAGGAAGTTTTGGTCCAACGACTGCTGGAAGAATGGACGTTTATGTAGACGAATTCCAAGCGGCTGGTGGAAGCATGATCATGTTGGCAAAAGGAAACCGAAGCAAAGACGTAATGAACGCTTGTAAAAAACACGGTGGATTCTATTTAGGTTCGATTGGTGGTCCTGCTGCAATTTTAGCAAAAGAAAACATCTTATCAGTTGAAGTTGTAGATTTCCCAGAATTAGGAATGGAAGCTGTGCGTAAAATTGAAGTAAAAGATTTCCCAGCGTTTATTATTACAGATGATAAAGGGAATGATTTCTTTATGAATCTTTAATCTTAAAATAAAGAGATTAGAAAATATACAAACCTGTAAGTCTTTCAACTTACAGGTTTTTTTAATTTCCATTTACTACAACATCAAAACATTCTTTTGTAGATAAATTAATTTTAAATCTAAAAAAACAAGGTCCACCATCATGAACTGTTCCAATAAAATATTTGAATGAATCTTTAGCTATTCCTGAACATGTGCAATTAACCCAAACTTCTATTTCGCCATTCTTGTTTTTTGTTGCTATAAACTGTTTCGAATAGTTGTCTGTTTTCTTCACTCCTTTGAAATAACTTGTTTTATTCATGTAAATTGGCAAAATAGAATCTATTGTAAGTAAATCATTTTCTGTTAATTCGTAAGGAATAGCTGTTTCGTTAAAATGATTATTTTGTTTTGATTGACTAAATGTAAAAGTTGTATAAGTTGGAAATTTTTGAAAATCAATTTTAGAATTTGAATTTATTTTCGAATTTAAGATTTCATATTTTTCATATTCATCGTTAGATTCAATAAAATTATTTTTTAAAACCCCATTAAAATTAAAATCACCATAACAAACAAGTGTGTCATTTACTAATTTATATTTTCCTTTAAGAATTTCATTTTTTATAGAATCAAATTCATATATACTTTTAAAAATGTAAGTGCTATCAGAATAAAGTCTAAAGTCAATTTTCATATTAAAAGACTTCATTTCAGCTTGTACTATTTCTGTTTTCTGTTTACAACTAAACAAAAAAAGAGTAAAAAGTAAGAAGCTAAAAAATCTTATCATAATTTAAAAAAACTTTATGAGATTCCTTCGGAATGACAAACAATGTGTAAAACACTGAACACTTCAAACTGAACACTGAACACTTTCAAGTCTACTCTACAAACAACACCAATCCTTTTAAATAATGACCTTCGGGATGGTAAATATTCGTTGGGTGATCGGGTCCTTGTTCTAATTTGTGTAAAACTCTGATGTTTCTTCCGGTTTCTATGGCTGCTGCGGCAACTGTATTGTAAAATAAAACATCGTCAATGACTTGAGAGCACGAGAACGTGAATAAAATTCCGTTTGGAGCTAAAGCTTTTAAACCTGCAATGTTTAAACGTTTGTAGGCTTGCGTTGCGGTGTGTTTACTTTTGATGCTTTTTGCAAATGCGGGTGGATCTAAGACAATTACATCATAAATTTGATGATTCTCTTTCATGAAGTTGAATACATCATCAGCTACAGCTTTATGGTTGGCGTTTGGAAAATTCAATTCCATATTACTAGCAGCCAAATCCACCGCTTTTTGAGAAATATCTACCGAAGTTACCAACTCAGCTCCCGCGCTCATGGCGTAAATTGAAAATCCGCCTGTGTAGCAAAAGGTGTTTAATACTTTTTTACCTTTTGAGAATTCGCCTAGTAATTTTCGGTTTTCACGTTGGTCTAGGAAGAAACCTGTTTTTTGACCTTCTACCCAATTTACCGAAAATAAAATGTTGTTCTCTTTCGCAACCGCTTCTGCTTTATTTCCAAATAAGAAATAATCGGTTCCTCTATTAGGTAAAGTTCCTGAACTTTTACAATAAATGGTTTCGCAAAAATCTGAGAAATTGATTTGAATCGCTTTTGCAATTTCCGCCATTTGAAGAAAAATTCCAGTAGAATGGGCTTGAATTACCCAGTTCTTATCGTAATAGTCAATGATTAATCCTGGAATTCCATCTCCTTCTCCGTGAATTACACGAAAAGCATTCGTAACTTCTAAATTCAATAATTTCAATCGCAACTTCCAAGCCGATTGCAATTTTTCATTCCAGAAATTCTCAGAAAAAGTTTCATCGCCGAAAGTCAAAATTCGAACTACGATACTTCCTTTATCACTGAAATATCCCGTTCCTAAATGATTGTTTTTCGAATCGACTACATCTACCATTTCGCCATCATTAATTTCACGACTCACGCCATAAACCGCACCACTGAAAATCCAAGGATGACGACGTTGAATAGATTTTTCTTTACCTGATTTTAGAATTACTTTTGGTAAGCTCATTTTTCTTGAAAATATTACCGCGGATTCGCAGATTATTATTTGTTTTTTATTGGATTAAATAGAAGTAAAAAGCAGATCCACAGATGTTAAAAATTGTAATCTGCGAATCTGCGGTAAACAAAAAATTTATTATTAATCGATTTTCATTTCAGGAATATCTCCTTCAATGATTAATTCTGCTTCTGTTGCTTTAATAACATCTTCAACTGAAACGCCTGGTGCTGTTTCTAACAATTTGAAACCTCTTGGAGTAATTTCTAAAACTGCTAATTCTGTAACTACTTTTTTCACACAACCAACACCTGTTAATGGAAGTGTACATCTTTTTAGAATTTTAGATTCTCCTGCTTTATTAACGTGCATCATAGCTACGATAATATTTTCTGCCGAAGCTACTAAATCCATAGCACCACCCATTCCTTTTACCATTTTTCCTGGGATTTTCCAGTTGGCAATATCACCATTTTCAGAAACTTCCATAGCTCCTAAAATCGTTAAATCTACTTTTTGAGCGCGAATCATTCCGAAACTAAATGCTGAGTCAAAGAAACTGGCTCCTGGTAAAGTGGTGATGGTTTGTTTTCCTGCGTTTATGATATCCGCATCTTCTTCTCCTTCAAAAGGGAAAGGTCCCATTCCTAAAACCCCATTTTCAGATTGAAATTCAACTGAAATATCGGTACGAACATAATTGGCAACTAAAGTTGGGATTCCGATTCCTAAATTAACATAGTAACCGTCTTTTACTTCTTGTGCTATTCTTTTTGCGATTTGATTTTTATCTAATGCCATAGTATAATGTGTCAATGTGATAATGTGTCAATGTGCCTATTTTTATGTGTCAATTTGAAAATGTGTCAATGTGTCAATTAATTTTATTGACTAAATGGCTCATCGTCTAAATGGCTCATTTGCATATTGGCTAATTATTTTTGTCTAACGGTTCTTTGCTCAATTCTTTTCTCAAATTTCTCACCCTGGAAAATACGATTAATCATAATTCCTGGAATGTGAATTTCATTTGGATCTAAAGTTCCAGCTGGTACCAATTCTTCAACCTCAGCAATTGTGATTTTTGCTGCGCCAGCCATCGGTGCATTAAAGTTTCGGGCTGTTCCTTTGAAGATTAAATTTCCTGCTTCGTCACCTTTCCAAGCTTTTACAATTGAAAAATCGGCTTTGAAAGCATGTTCTAAAACATGCATTTTTCCGTTAAATTCACGAACTTCTTTTCCTTCAGCTACTTCTGTTCCGTAACCTGCTGGAGTAAAGAATGCTGGAATTCCTGCTTGAGCAGCACGACATTTTTCAGCTAAAGTTCCTTGTGGTGTTAGTTCTACTTCTAATTCACCTGAAAGCATTTGTCTTTCAAATTCAGCATTTTCTCCTACATAAGAAGAAATCATTTTTTTGATTTGGCGTTTTTGTAATAATAATCCCAATCCGAAATCATCAACACCTGCATTATTGGAAATACAAGTTAAATTGGTAACTCCTTTATTTACTAATTCGGCAATACTGTTTTCGGGAATTCCACAAAGACCAAAACCACCTAACATGATGGTTTGTCCGTCTTGAATGCCTTCTAAAGCCTCTTTAACGTTGTTAACTTTTCTAGAAATCATATATTAGTTTGTTGTTGTTTTATATTCCAAATTCATTCATATCAGGTTCATCTGTTGGAACAGCAGTAGAATCTACTACTTTTTTAGGCGTCCAACAATCCACCTTGATTTTTAAATCATCAGGTCGTTCAAATGGGTCTTTTGATACATCTAAATCACTATCGGCATAACATTTTTTCATAAAAATACCCCAAATTGGTAGTGCCATTGTTGCACCTTGTCCATAATGAGTAGATTTAAAATGAGCGGCTCTATCTTCATTTCCTACCCAAATTCCGGTGGCTAAATTTGGAACCATGCCTATAAACCATCCATCAGAATTATTTTGAGAAGTTCCTGTTTTTCCAGCTATTGGATTACCAAAACTATAATCATAATTTCGGAATCCTGCTCCTCCCCATTTTAATCGTGAACCTGTTCCTGATTGGGTTACCCCTTCCATTAACTTAACTACTGCAAAAGCTACATCTTTGTTAACCACATCTTTAGTAACCGGTATTGGTTGATCTAAAACTACACCATTTTTGTCTTCAATTTTAATAATGAATGAAGGCTTAACATACACCCCTTGATTGGCAAATGTACTCATGGCACCCACCATTTCTTCAACAGTTATATCAACTGCCCCTAAAGCAATAGATGGTTGTACTGGAATTTTTGAAGTAATTCCTAATTCTTTTGCCATATCTACTACTGCTTGTGGTCCTACTCGATCTATTAATTTTGCAGAAACCGTATTAACCGAATTGGCTAATGCTTTTTGTAATGTAATGGTTCCTCTATAATTGCCATCCGAATTTTTTGGTGACCAATCGGCATCAATTCCCCATCTCCCTTTTGGCATGGTAAAATAACTATCGATAATTGAATCACATGGTGACATTTGTAATTGTTCAATTACTGTAGCATAAACAAAAGGTTTGAATGTAGAACCTACTTGTCTTGCACCTTGTCCTACGTGATCATACTGGAAGTATTTATAATTTACACCTCCAACCCATGCCTTAATATGACCTGTACGAGGTTCCATTGCCATCATTCCAGTTTGTAGAAAATGTTTATAGTAAATAATGGAATCCTTTGGTGTCATAATGGTATCTTTTTCACCATCGTATGTAAAAATTTTCATTTTTGCAGGCACATCAAAAGACTTAATTATTTCTTCTTTTGTTTTTCCATTCAAATCCATTTTACGCCAACGCTCTGAGTTTTTCATTGCTTGGTTCATAATGTTTTGGGTTTGTTCTGGAGTAATATCAACAAAAGGAGCATTTTCTTGATCTTTCTTTCCTTTAAAAAATTCTTTTTGAAGATTTTTAAGATGTTCGTATACCGCTTCCTCTGCATATTGTTGCATCTTAGAATCGATAGTAGTATAAATTTTTAAACCATCTCTATACAAATCGTATTCTGTACCGTCAGATTTTAAATGGTCTTTTACCCATTTTTTCATGTAATCTCTTAGATATTCTCTAAAGTAAGTTGCGCTTCCTTGTGCGTGACTTTCAGGTCTAAAATCTAATTTAATAGGTAGTTTGCTTAATTCTGCTTTTTTTGTTTCAGAAATAACGCCATTTTTTACCATTTGCCCTAAAACTGTATTTCTACGATTTAGAACCAATTCTGCGCGTTTTTTACGATTAGGATTATATAACGAAGGATTTTTTAACATTCCTACAAACAAAGCCGATTCCTCAATTGTTAAATCTTTTGGTTCTTTATTCATGTAGATTTTAGCTGCCGAACGAATTCCAACTGCACCATTTACAAAATCTACTTGATTTAAATAAAGTGCAATAATTTCTTGTTTCGTATACTGACGTTCCAAGCGAATTGCAATAATCCATTCCTTTACTTTTTGAATTACCCTAAAAAGAATAAATTTTGACCCATCACTTCCATGAAATAGATTTTTTGCTAATTGTTGGGTTAATGTACTTGCTCCTCCATCTCTACCAAGTCTTACTACTGCACGTAATGTACCTTTTGCATCAATACCCGAATGATCGTAAAAACGTTCGTCTTCAGTTGCTACAAGAGCTTTTACTAAATGTTGTGGTAACTCTTCATATTTTACTGGAGTTCTATTTTCTTTGAAAAATTTTCCAATAACAACTCCGTCAGAAGAGATGATTTCAGTTGCCACATTAGAGTCTGGATTTTCTAAATCATCAAATGAAGGCATTTTTCCAAAAAATCCCCATGAAGCAAATAAGAATAATAAAATTATCCCTAAAAAACCATAGGCAAATAGTTGCCAAAACTTTCTTTTATACTCAGAAAAATCGTCTGTATTTGCTTTTTTAGTAGCCATACTAATTTATTTTTTCGATTCTTAATCCTAATTCTGTAATCCCTTTTAATTCTGCTACACCCTCTACTTTTCCTAGTTCCCTTACAGCCTGAACTACTTCCACATTATACTTTCCAGCTTTCTTGAACTTGAAATTTTCTAAATACCACAATTTACTTTCTTTAATGTCTGAAAAACCTTCACCTAACAAAGTTCCATCTGGATTTGCCATAAGATATTCTAATGTATCTACTTTAATTGTTGGGTTTTTCCCCGGTTCTTTCATAGTTACAATCAAGTACATATTGCTAAAAGGATAATCATTATTATTTCTAACATTTAGAAACAAATGATATGGATTTACTGTATCATTTTGATCAAAAGTAAATCGTAATGTATCCGCTTTTTTCCATGTACCATCAAGTTCTTTATATTCGCTAAAAAATTGCTTTTTGTCACAAGAAACAAAAAACATGATGACAAAAAGTGTAATGATAAAATTAATCTTTTTTAGGTGCATTTTTAAAATTTGTTGGTTTCCTTTTTTTATTTCTATTGTTCGATTTCTTTTTAGGTTGATCAAAACGTGTTAAACTATCTTGACCCACAACGTTTTCAAATTTTTTCTCAACTTCGCGCGTACTCTCCACTACATAATCTTCTAAAGCTGCTACTTTTTCTTTCTTTTTATTAAGAGCTACTATTTCTTTAACTTTTGCTACAGGTAATACTAACCATTGAGCGGGAGCATTAGCATACGCAAACCACATAATTTCTTTAAAAATATCTACTTTTTGGCAATAAGCATCTCCTTTTTCTGTATACAATTTTGTATCCATATCGGGAAATCCTTTTAAAGCATCCAAATAAGTATCTAACTCATAATTTAAACAGCATTTTAATTTTCCACATTGACCTGCTAGTTTTTGTGGATTTAATGATAATTGTTGGTAACGCGCTGCCGAAGTATTTACACTTCTAAAATCGGTTAACCAAGTAGAACAACATAATTCTCTTCCACAAGAACCAATTCCTCCTAAACGAGCGGCTTCTTGGCGAAATCCTACTTGCTTCATTTCAATTCTAATCTTGAATTCTTGAGCAAATTCTTTAATCAATTGACGGAAATCTACTCGATCATTTGCAGTGTAATAAAACGTTGCTTTAGAACCATCACCTTGAAATTCTACATCCGAAATTTTCATTTCCAATTTCAAATCAATTGCAATTTCTCTAGCACGCATACGTACCGATTCTTCTTTGTTTCGAGCTTCTGTCCAAATATCAATGTCGCGTTGTGATGCTTTTCTGTAGATTTTTGCCAATTCCTTATCCGGATTTTCGCCTTTCTTTTTCATTTGAATTTTTACCAATTCGCCAGTCAAAGTCACAATTCCGATATCGTGCCCTGGTGAAGCTTCAGTAGCCACAATATCTCCTATAGATAATGTTAGCTTTTCAGTATTTCTGAAAAATTCTTTTCTTCCGTTTTTAAAACGAATTTCAGCTGCATCAAATGGTTCTTGACCACCCGGCAACGTCATATTTGACAACCAATCGAAAACCGAAAGTTTGTTGCAGCTATCGGTGCCGCAAGTCCCGTTATTATTACATCCTTTTGGTGTGCCGTCTTTAGCACCCGTGGAACAGTTTGTACATGCCATAATTGAAATATATATTGATTGTCCGTTTTTGGACTACGTTTCTAAAATGTTTTTGAGCGTAAAGATATTGAATTTTTATGGAAACTTTCAAAAATCAATCTTGAAGTTCCCCAAAAAGAAAAAACCCATCTCATAGTTAAACGAAATAGGTTTTCATATAGTATTGTAAAACACAAAATTATGTTTCCTTTACAGTAATAATATGGACTGGACAAGCTTTTGCTGCTAATTCACAATTTTCAACAATGGTATGATCAGGTGATTTTAAGGAGTGAAATCCTTTTGAATCAACCGATTTAATTAATACTGATTTTCCGTCTTTTTTAGACATTTGGAATTGAGCAGGTGCCATTTCTACACAATAATTACAACCAATACATTTGTCTCTTTGAAGCGTAACAACAACCATTAGTTTTCTACAATTTTATACATTTTGTCTGACAAACGAATGCGGAACGGCACTTTCAAAGTGCAACTATCGCCTTTGGTTGCTTTTTCAGAAGTTACGTCATTCACAAAGAAATCTTCTAAAATTAATTCTTGCGCTCCTGTTGATGGACCTGTAATTAAAATTTTATCGCCTTTTTTAATATCGTAAGCTTCAATTTTGAATTCGGCGATGCTTGATTTTGGGAAATAATGCATACCTTTTCCAACGTACACTTTTTTCTGAGTCGCATTAGAACCTGGATTATCAGACCATTCGCCTAATTTTTGTCCCAAATAATAACCGCTCCAAAAGCCACGATTGTAAACCGTTGCCAAAGCTTCCATCCAAGTTTGAATTTTTTCTTTAGTGAAGGTTCCTTCGTAATAGGAATCAATTGCTTCGCGATAGGTTTTGATAACGGTTGCCACATAATCAGCGGCTCTTCCTCGACCTTCAATTTTCAATACTTTTATTCCAGAATCGATAACTTGATCCAGAAAATCTAACGTACATAAATCTTTTGGCGACATCATGTATTCGTTATCGATTTCGATTTCAAAACCACTTTCTTGGTCGATTACCGTGTATTTTTTACGACAATTTTGTTTGCAAGCACCACGATTTGCCGATGAATTATGCGAATGCAAACTCAAATAACATTTTCCAGAAACGGCCATACACAAAGCGCCGTGACCAAAGATTTCAATCTCAACTAAATTGCCGCTTGGCCCTTTGATTTGTTCTTTTTCGATATCATCTGTGATTTTCTTTACTTGACGTAAACTCAACTCGCGAGATAATACAATTGTATCGGCAAACATCGCATAGAATTTTACAGTTTCGATGTTCGTTACATTCAATTGAGTGGAAATGTGTACTTCCATCCCCATAGTGCGAGCCGTCATAATAACGGCTTGGTCTGAGGCAATTACGGCTGTAATTCCTGCTTCTTTGGCTTTGGTTAAAAGTGTTTTTACAATCGATAAATCATGATCGTAAATAATCGTATTTAAAGTTAGATACGTCCTAACATTTTTTTCGTTACAACGACGCGCAATTTCTGGTAAATCATCTAAAACGAAATTTACTGTTGCTCGAGCGCGCATATTTAATTGTTCGACACCAAAATAAACAGAATCACAACCATTATCTAATGCCGCCTGAAGCGATTCGAAATTACCGGCAGGCGCCATTAATTCAATTCTTCCTGTAGTTGTCATTAGTTTAAGATTTTAAATAGTTTATCTGATAATCGCACTCTAAATGGCAAGGCAAATGTTACTTTGTCGCCGGGTTTTGCTTGATTGGCTTCGGTTCCATTAACGAACATTTTTTCTACAACCAATTCCTCATTTCCAGTGGTTGGTCCTGAAATTAAAATCTTATCTCCTAAATTCAATTCGTTGTTTTCAATTTCAAATAGACCTACTTGAGCTTTTACATAGTAGTGTTGTGCTTTCCCTAAAATCACTTTTTTCTCTTTGATTTTTTGGCGAATGTCTTTAACCGGATTTACAGTTGCAATTGGTGCATCAGGTAACTCTCCCGATTTTTTAAACTTCAAAGCTTCTGATTTTCCTTTACGGAACACTTTATTTCCAACTTGTTTACCACTTCTCAATTTTACTTGTTCAGCTAATGGTAAATGTGTGATTTCCAAACATTCAGTTGAACAGCAATTTTCCATAGCTGCTTTACATTCGTCACATTGAATGAACAATAAATGACAACCATCATTAGCGCAATTGGTATGATTGTCACAAGGTTTCCCACATTGGTGACATTGCGAAATAATATCTTCAGTGATTCGTTCTCCTAAACGATTATCAAATACGAAATTCTTTCCAATGAATTTGCTTTCCAAACCTTCTTCTTTGATTTGTTTGGCGTAATTGATGATTCCACCTTCCAGCTGAAATACATTTTTAAAACCTTGATGTTTGAAATAGGCAGATGCTTTCTCGCAACGAATTCCACCTGTGCAATACATCACCAAGTTTTTATCTTCTTTAAAATCTTTTAATTGTTCGTTGATGATGGGTAAAGACTCTCTAAAAGTTTCCACATCTGGTGTAATTGCTCCTTTAAAATGTCCTACTTCACTTTCGTAATGATTTCTGAAGTCCACTACGATAGTATTTGGGTCTTCTAAAATTTCATTGAAAGATTTGGCGTTTAAGTGAACCCCTTTATTGGTAACATCAAAAGTTTCGTCATTTAAGCCATCAGCTACAATTTTATGACGCACTTTAATGGTTAATTTTAAGAAAGAATGATCATCTTGTTCAACAGCTACATTCAATCGGATGCCACGCATGAAATCATAGACTTCTAACGTTTCGCGAAAAGCTTCAAAATTTTCTGCTGGCACACTCATTTGAGCGTTAATTCCTTCGTGAGCAACGTAAATTCGGCCTAGTGCATCGAGTGCATTCCAAGCTACAAATAAATCATTACGAAATTTTTTGGGATCTTCAATTTTGGCATACGCATAGAAAGACAACGTTAATCGTTGCTTACCGGCTAAATCAATTAGCTCTTTTCTTTCTTCTGCGCTTAAAGTGTTATACAGTTGCATGCTATAAACGTTTTAAGATTAGAAAATTAGAGACGTTATAAATCACGTCTGTACGAAATAGAATTCTAAATGGAAGAATTCGGGCACAAAGGTAATAAAATAGATTAAAAATCAAATCTTTAATAGCCCATCAAAACATATTAACAATTTTTGTATCGAATAAAAAAAGATGTATTTTTACGAAAAATATTTTATTATGAGCTCAGATAAAGACGCAAAATTAAAAGCCTTACAACTAACATTAGACAAACTTGACAAGACGTACGGAAAAGGAACCGTAATGAAATTAGGTGATAGCGCTGTTGAAGAAGTAGAAGCTATTCCGTCAGGTTCATTAGGGGTTGATTTAGCTCTTGGAGTAAATGGATACCCAAGAGGAAGAATCATAGAAATCTACGGACCAGAATCGTCAGGTAAAACCACGTTAACATTACACGCCATTGCAGAAGCTCAAAAAGCGGGTGGAATTGCAGCATTTATTGATGCTGAGCACGCATTTGACCGTTTTTATGCTGAGAAATTAGGGGTTGATATTGACAATTTAATTATTTCGCAACCCGATAATGGTGAGCAAGCATTAGAAATTGCCGAAAGTTTAATTCGTTCTGGAGCTGTTGATATTGTAGTAGTTGACTCGGTTGCCGCTTTAACACCAAAAAGCGAAATTGAAGGTGACATGGGAGACTCTAAAATGGGATTACATGCTCGTTTAATGTCGCAAGCGTTGAGAAAGTTAACAGGAACGATTCACAAAACCAATTGTACAGTGTTTTTCATTAACCAATTACGTGATAAAATTGGAGTAATGTTTGGAAATCCTGAAACTACTACAGGAGGAAATGCATTAAAGTTCTATGCTTCGGTTCGTATTGATATTCGTAAATCAACTCAAATTAAAGATGGTGAAAACGTAATTGGTAACAGAACCAAAGTTAAAATCGTTAAGAATAAAGTAGCACCACCTTTTAGAACTGCTGAATTTGATGTCATGTACGGAGAAGGAATTTCTAAAGTAGGAGAAATTTTAGATTTAGCTGTTGATTTTGAAATCATTAAGAAAAGTGGTTCTTGGTTTAGTTATGGTGAAACAAAACTAGGTCAAGGTAGAGATGCTGTTAAAGTTTTAATTAAAGACAATCCGGAATTAATGGATGAATTAGAACAAAAAATAAAAGAAACCATTAAAGAAAACAATGGTTAACAAATTATCCCGATTTTTTCGGGATTTTTTTTTTGTAACTTAACGCAACCTTTTACCTAAAATTACATCTACAAAATATAATAAATCATTACAAATGAAAAAATTAATATTATTAGTAAGTATTCTTTTTTTATTTAATTCATGTCAATCAGATGAATTTAACTATCGTGTTGAAATTTTACCTGTACATAATGTAGAAATACCTACGGAATTTGAACTTGGTCGTACTTATCAAATCTCAATGCAATATTACAGGCCATCAAGTTGTCATTCACCTTATGGCATTTATTATGAAAAAGATTTGAACGTTAGACGATGTGCAGTACAAAATATAATTGAAGAAAGGGGAAATTGTCTTCCTCTTGAAAATATATTAGTTGAAGAAACTTTTAATTTTCATGTAACCAATACAGGGAATTATGTGTTTAAATTTTGGACAGGTACTGATGACAATGGAGAGGATACTTTTTTAATTTATGATATTCCAGTAAATTAATAGTAAACAAATTGATAATAGAGCAACTTATACATGAGTGTGGTAATAACAATACTAAAGCACAAGAGCAAGTTTATCGCTTATTAGCGCCAAAATTATTTGCTGTGTGTTTAAAGTATTCGCGCAATTATGAAGAAGCTCAAGATAATTTACAAGAAAGTTTTTTAATCATATTTGATAAAATAAAACAATATAAAAGTTCTGGTTCATTTGAAGGTTGGGCAAAGCGAATTGTAATCAATTATGTTTTACAACAATATCGCAAGCAAAATATATTTGAAATTGTTTCAGAGAAAATTCCGGCTGAAGAAGAAATTGAAATTGATGATGAGAATATAAGTTTAGAATTTCTAACCAAAATAATACAAGAGTTACCCGACAGGTATCGATTGGTATTTAATCTTTATGTTTTAGATGGATATTCTCATAAAGAAATTTCTGAAATGCTAGAAATTAATATTGGAACATCAAAATCAAATTTAGCTAGAGCCAAAGCTATTTTGAAGAATAAAATTGAGTCAAATACTTGTTTTGATGTAAAAAAAAGTAAATGAAAGAAAATAAAAATATAGAACGATTATTTCAGGAGAAATTCAAAGATTTTGAAGCAATACCGCCTCAGGAATCTTGGGATTTGATTGCTAGTCGTTTACAAGAAAAAAAGAAAAAGAAACGTGTCATTCCTATATGGTTCCGTTATTCAGGAATAGCTGCTTCTTTGTTCTTAATTGGAACATTAATTTGGAATTATAGCTTTACTAATAATCCAAACGAACATTTAACAAATCCTGAAAACACTATTGTAGATAAGGATGGAAACATTATTAATAAAAAAGATGCAAATTCTTCAATTGATAATGCTGTAGTTTATGATGCAAAATTGAACCAACAGAAATCGGATGCTAACTTAGAAAATTCAACTAAAAACGAAAACCAACTAGAAAACGCATCAACCTTTTACAAGAATTCTATTGATTCAAAAATCCAAAAAAAATCTAGTAAAACAAATGCTGTTGTGAACAATAACACGATTCAAAAATATACTGACCCAAAAGTTGTTTCTAAAAGAAAATCTAACAAAAATTACAATAACCAACTTAACGTATTTAAGAATTCTAATGATGGAGTAGTTGATATCGCTCAAAAAAATAATTCAAAAAGAAAATCAAAATATAAAACGAATAAGAAAAATTCTTCTGTTACAGAAAATGAAATCTTATTGGAAAACAATTTAATTGTTAATGATGATAAGAAGGGAAAAACTTCTGTAAATAAAGAAAACATTGATGCTTTCTTTGAAAAAGAATTATCTAATTCTACCATTGTAAACAATAACCATAATGATTCTATTGCTAATAAAACAATTCTTTCAAATGGAGTTGTTGAAAATGAAATCATTACTCAAGATAGTACTTTAGTGGCTGAGGTTGCAGTTGAACCAAATCCGCTTGAGGAATTGCTAAAAGAAAAAGAGGATGGGAAAAATGAAGATGAAAAAGAAGAAAAAAGAAGTAAATGGGCGATTAGCACAAACGCGTCGCCTGTTTATTTCAATTCCTTAGCAGAAGGATCTTCAATTGATGATCAATTCAATTCAAATAGCAAAAATTATACTACAACATTAAGTTATGGAATAGCAGGTAGTTATGCTATTAATGATAAATTAAGTTTAAAAACAGGAGTTAACAGTATTAATCTTAGTTACAACACTAACGATGTTCTTTTTGAATCTAGAATGAGAGAAGTTGATAACAATATTCCAACAATATCAAGAAATGCAAATGCATCTAATATGGTTTTTAGTTCAAAAAATGGTACTATAAATGAAATATCAGGTGATGTTGAAAACGTTATCATTGACAATAACATTGGTTCATTAAAACAAAACATCTCATATATTGAAGTTCCTCTAGAACTGAGTTATAAATTAATTGACAAAAAATTTGGAGTAGAAATCATCGGAGGTATGAGTACTTTATTTTTAAATCAAAACAACATTTCTTTAGTTACAAATGGCTTAGAAATGGAAGTTGGTAGTGCTAATAATTTAAACAATATACATTTTAGTAGTAACGTCGGTTTGGGTTTTAAATACTCGTTCTGGAAAAGCTTTAATGCCAATTTCCAACCTATGTTTAAATACCAGATCAATACCTTTAATCAGAATTCTGGAAATTTCAAACCTTATTTCATTGGTTTATACTCTGGAATTAGTTTTAGTTTTTAAGCTTTGTTGGTTAAGCTTAAATTTTTAGTTAAGTAGTTTCATTATTTGCTTAAATGAAACTGAAAAAGTCCAAATGCGTTTGGACTTTTTTATTTTAAATCCTCAAGTAACGGTTGTACTATTATTTCTCTTACTTGTTGTTTTAATTCATTTTTGTCTTCTAATGTTTTCCCTTTTGTTTCAATAATTGGAAAAATTTTAGCTCTCATTTTTCCTGGACTTCCACTAAAGAATGTATAGGAAAAACGTTTTTTATTATCGAAAAACACCATAGGAACAATGGCTAAACCATGCTCAATAGCAATTCTAAAAGCGCCATCTTTAAATTCATCTAACACAATATGTTCTTCTGGAACGCCTCCTTCTGGAAAAATACAAATACTCAACCCTTGATGAATTCTTTTTTGAGCTCTTTCAAAAACTGCATATCGGCTTTTGCTATTACTTCTATCTACTAAAATACAAACACGTTTATAGATAAATCCAAAAATTGGAATCTTCGCCAATTCTTTTTTTCCTACAAATACAAAAGGATGATTTTTAACCGCTATCAACATCAACATAATATCCGTCATCGAAGTATGATTGGCTACTAACATATAACTTTTTCCATCTTCAAAAACTTCATCACCTTCAATTTTGTAATGGAATCCCATTCCAATTAAAATGAATTTGGCCCAAATACGAGCAATTTTAAAAAATAGCGGATAGGTTTTTTCACTTAAAATCGTAGCAAAAATGAAAGGAAATAGTACAATAATGGGAACTAAAACCAAGATGTAAAACCAAATACGATATAAAAGGGTAAGCGGATATTTTAAAAATTTCATTTTCTTCAGCAAATAATATTCCCAAAAGTAATGATTTTCGTAAAACTTCTACTTTTTAGTTTTGCCTTTTTACATTATCCTTTACCTTTGCAAAAAACAGTAGAAAATGGCAAAAATTTTAACCGGAGTTCAAAGTACAGGAACGCCTCACTTAGGTAATTTATTGGGAGCAATTTTACCAGCAATTAAAATGGCTGAAAATCCTGATAATCAATCATTTCTTTTTATTGCCGATTTGCATTCGATTACGCAAATCAAAAATGGTGCAGAATTAAGACAAAACACCTACAGTACGGCGGCAACTTGGCTAGCTTGTGGATTAAATACTGATAAAGTAATTTTCTATCGTCAATCAGATGTGCCTCAAACAGCAGAATTGTCTTGGTATTTAAGCTGTTTTTTTCCGTTCCAACGTTTAACATTAGCGCATTCGTTCAAAGATAAAGCAGATAGACTAGAAGATGTAAATGCTGGATTGTTCACCTATCCAATGCTAATGGCTGCGGATATTTTATTGTACGACGCCAATATAGTTCCAGTTGGAAAAGACCAATTACAACATATAGAAATTACAAGAGACGTTGCTTCAAGATTTAATCATCAAATGGGAGAAACCTTTGTTTTACCTGAAGGAAAAACAAGTGAAGAAACCATGTATGTTCCGGGAACAGACGGACAAAAAATGAGTAAATCGAGAAACAATTTCATTAATATTTTTGTGGATGACAAAGCGCTTCGCAAACAAATTATGGGAATTCAAACCGATAGTACACCTTTAGAAGATCCAAAAAACCCAGATACTTGTAATTGTTTTGCTTTATACAAATTGTTAGCAACACCAGAACAAACGGAAGTAATGAAAGCCAACTATTTAGGTGGAAATTACGGCTACGGTCACGCGAAACAGGAATTATTCGAATTAATCGTTGAGAAATTCAAAACTGAAAGAGAAAAATACAATTACTACATCAATAACCTAGAAGAAGTAGATCGTTTGTTGTTAGAAGGTGCTGCAAAAGCAAGTGCTGTTGCAAATGGCGTTTTGAAAAGAGTTAGAAAGAAGTTGGGATATTAAGAACTAATTCCTATAAATTAAAAACCTCAAAATTTAGATTTCTAAACTTTGAGGTTTTTTTATTCTTTAATGATTTTTTCGATTTTCCATTTTTTCTGCTTTTGTGAGAAATTACAAAATACGTTATAGTGATAATACATTTTATTACATTGGAAATAAGCTTTTCCGTTTTTGTGAATTAAAACTCTACTCAACCCAGAAAGTGGAAGATGTTCATCATTTCTAACGCCACCTTCAAAAGTGTTTTTGTAAGATACTAAAACAACATCTACATTTGATTTTTCAAATTCCTTTACATTTAATTTTCGCGCTGGTAATGAATCAAATTCATACTTTAAATATTCACTAATTGGTTTATTTACTGAAAGTAAAGTGTCAATAACTGCGTATTTATATTTTTTGAATTGATCTATATTTTTGATTGCAATTTCAATGCTTTGGTTTAGTTCTAACTTAAAAGTCATCCAATCTTCATCACGTTTCTTATTCAATTGTTGAATTTCTTCTTTAGAAAATTTTAAACTATCAGTTTCTAAAGGTGGAGGAAGAAAATTGTTTTGACTTTGATTTAATTCATATTTTGCAATTCCCGGCAACACATCGCACAAAACTTCCGCTTCTAATTCTTCATAGGTTTTTTCTTTCTCAGTGCAAGAAAACAACATTAAAGAAATTAATAAAAAGATATATCTCATAAAATTATTCTTTAATGATTTCTTTAACTACCCATTTATTATTCACTTTCTCTGAAACTATTTCAATTGAATAAGGCAAACAACCAAAAGGATAAAGTTTAAAAAAAGCTTTTGTATTTTTATCATCAAACAAAACTCGAGTAACGCTTGATAACGCTTTAACTTCATGATCCTTTATAAATTCACCCCAGATAGCAATAGTGTCATTTTCAAAAAATTTAACTTTGAGTGTTGAGTCTAATAATTCATTTGGTCGAAATTTTCTTTCCATTAAACTATCAATAAAAATATTATTTATATTGATAGTATTAAATTCTGATTTGTTGATAGAAAACATAAGAGAATTTAAACCAATATGTAATTTATGTTTGTCTAGAGCTAATTTTTTGATTTCATCCGTTTGTCTCTTTATATCCTTAGTAATAGAATCAATATTTAAATTAATTTCTAATGAATCCGAACTTGGAGGAGGTGGGGGCGGCAAATTAATTTTAATAAATGGATATATAACCTCCGGCAACACATCACACAAAACTTCCGCTTCTAATTCTTCATAGGTTTTTTCTTTCTCAGTGCAAGAAAGTATAAAGAAAGAAAAAAATGTAAGTAAGATTAGTTTTTGCATAAACCTGAATTTATAAATCAACAACAAAAACTAAGCCGAATTTCTACTCGCATTAATATTTCCAAACAACGAACGCGTTACTATTTTTTCGTACACCTCAATTTGCTTTTCATCTGGGTTTTCACTCTCTTTTAATTCTTTAATTTTTAATAATGCATATTGCTGAATAGTTAAAAGTGGTAACACGATTTTCTCACGAAGTTCAACGGAAGCTTTCCCGTCAGGATAGTTTTCCATTAACTCTTTATATCCCGAAAGTTTCAATAACAAACGTTTGGTTTCTAAAAATTCGGTGTAAATCAATTGCCAAAATTCGCCAAACTCTTTGTCATTTTTCATATAAGCAGTTAACGGGAAAAACGATTTGCTCAATGCCATCATACTGTTTTCGATAAGGGTTTTAAAGAATAACGAATTGTTATATAAATCGGAAACTTTTTGCCATTCGTTGTTTTCTTCATACGTTTTTAAAGCTGTTCCTACGCCATAAAAACCAGGAACATTTTGCTTCAATTGACTCCACGAACCCACAAAAGGAATCGCTCTTAAATCGGCAAAATTCAATTTGTCAGAAGCATTTCTTTTTGAAGGGCGACTTCCTATATTGGTTTTAGCATAATAATTTAATGTACTCATTCGTTCCAAATAAGGCACAAACATTTCGTGATTTTTAAAATCAACATATTTCTGATAGCTGATTTCTGATAAGTTTTGTAAAACCGCTTTTTCTTCAGCCGTTAACTCGTTTTCGGTTTTAGTAAATACCTGATTACTTGCTCCTGCACTTAATAAATTCTCTAAATTATAACGACAAGAATCTAAGGTTCCAAAATTAGAACTTATGGTTTGCCCTTGAACCGTAAGTTGAATTTGTTGGTTTTCAATTGTTGGACCTAAAGACGCATAAAACTTATTGGTTTTACCACCACCACGCGCTGGAGGTCCACCACGACCATCAAAAAACACCACTTTAATATCGTATTTTCTTGAAATTGCCGTTAGTGCTTCTTTTGCTTTGTATATACCCCAATTGGCCATTAAATAGCCGCCATCTTTTGTTCCGTCAGAAAAACCAAGCATTATGGTTTGTTCATTTCCGCGTAGTTGTAAGTGTTTGGCATAAGTGGGATTGATATATAATTTTTCCATTACTTGATCGGCCTTTTCTAAATCGTCTACCGATTCAAAAAGTGGCACAATATCAACTGTAGGATTTTGCCAGCCACATAAATGGAACATACTCAGAGTTTCGAAAACATGTAAAGCACTTTCGTTATTACTAATGATGTATCGATTACAAGCTCTTTCTCCATTGTTTTCCTGTATGGTTTTCATTGCTCGAATTGAGCCAATTGTTGATTTTACTATTTCGTCATCAAAGTCATTTACTTCTAAATTAGATGAAACTCCTGATAAAAATTGTATTTTTTCGTTTTCAGTTAAACTCTTATAATTTTCAGGGAAATTTGATTTTTTGTTAGTAATTATAGCATCAAAAACTTTTTTATGAATTTTACTGTTTTGACGAATATCTAATGTTGCAAAATGGAATCCAAATAAATTTAATTTGTTCAATAACAAATCGATTTCATCAATATATAACGATTGATGTTTCTCGGTTACCAATTGCTTTACTTCTAATAACTTTTGGTTCAATTCTTCTAATGAAATAAATAATTCACCTTGAGAATAAAAAACCGAACGATACAACTTGTTTTCAATTTCCGCGATGATGGTATCAACTCCTAAGAAAGTAAGTTTTCGTTTTAATTTTCTAATATCAGTATAGTAACTTTTTAAGATAGAAGTTCGTAAACGGTCAGCAACTTTTAAGGTGATTTCAGTGGTAACAAATGGATTCCCATCTCTATCTCCACCAGGCCAAAAACCAAGATTTAAAATGTCGTTTTTAGGAAATTCGCCATTTAAAATATTCTTTTGGATATATTGCATCATCGCACCAGCGGTTTCATAAAATACATTTTCCAAGTACCAAATTAAACTTACTGCCTCGTCAAAAGGGGTTGGTTTTTCTTTTTTAATAAAAGGAGTTTTTCCTAATTGCGCCAATAATTGTTTAATTGTATTCAAATCGTTTAACCGAATAGCTTCTGTTAAATCGGTAATAATTCCCAAAACAGAACCCGGATAAAATTGGGTAGGATGCGCTGTTAAAACCGTTCGAATTTTGAAACTATTTAAAAACTCTTTAAGTTCTTCATGTTTGTTTTTTTGTTCGGCATTTTCTTTCATATCACGAAGCGAACCTCTTCCTTCCAAATTATTCACAACCGGAAATGCAGCATCTTCAATTGCGTCAAAAAGCACAACTTGTCTTTCAATATATTGAATAAAACGAAACATCAACGTTTCCTTTTCATGCTGAGTTGGATGGTCTAAATATTTAGAAACAAAAGTGTCAAAAATTTCAGTTGGGCTATTGTGATTTTTAAATCCATTTTCGCAAACCTCAGCAAATAAAGGCAATAATACCCCTGTGTTGTTTATTTCATCAAAGGGTAAAGTAATAAAAACACTATTATATATGTTGTATTTTGAAGCAACATTTTGCTCAAATCTTTCAATTTTTGGAAGTGTGTACATGGAATTTAAATTTGTACTAATTTACGAGATTTAAATTAAACCACCTCAAACATTTTACCCGGCAAAGGTCGGATTACGCCTTTAAGTTCCATATTTAACAAAATTGATGAAATTCGATAAATTGGAAAATCGCATTCTAAAGCGATGATATCCATCATTTCTTTTCCGTTTTTTTGAAGGTAATCATAGATGATTTGCTCCTCATCGGTTAAGGTTACGAACAATTGTTTTTGCACTGCTTTTTGAGATTCACGTTTCAATTCCCAATTCAAAATATAAACCAAATCTGCCGCCGAAGAAAGTAAATTTGCCCGTTGTGTTTTTATCAAATTATTACACCCTTGACTGTATTTATCAGTTGTTCTTCCTGGAACTGCGAAAACATCTCGGTTGTAATCGTTAGCCAAATTAGCGGTGACTAATGAACCACCTCTTTCAGCACTTTCAATTACGATAGTAGCTTCGCTTATCCCAGCCACAATACGATTTCGCTTGATGAAATTTTCTTTATCGGGATTGCTGGTGCTCCAAAATTCCGTCAAAAAACCGCCGTTTTGTTCTATTTTAGCCATGTATTTTTTGTGAACTTTGGGATAAATTTGATTTAATCCATGTGCTAAAACACCTATCGTTTGCAATCCGAATTCCATTGCCATTTGATGCGCATAAATATCAACTCCATAAGCAAAACCGCTAACAATTATTGGATTTAATGGTGAAATTTCTTCAATCAATTTCTTAGTAAATTCCATACCATATGTCGTGATTTGGCGTGTGCCGACGATACTAATGATTCTTTGGTTTTGTGAATCGATATTTCCCGCTTGGAACAAAAGTACAGGGCTGTCGTAGCAATTTTTTAATCGTTCGGGATAGTTTTCTTCTTGAAAATAAGTAGTGGAAATATTTTCTTGTGCGATGAATTGGAGTTCAGCTTCCGCTTTTTTGAAAACGGATTTATCTTGTAAATTTTTAATTACAACCGAACCAATGCCGTCAATTTTTTGAAGTTGGGATTTTTTTGAAGCGAAGACTTCTGTTGCGTTTCCGCAATTTTGGATGAGTTTTTTGGCGATTACATCTCCTACTCCTTCCACTTGCATCAACGCAAGCGTGTGGTATAATTCTGATTGTGTCATGGCGTGTATAAAATTTATTTGGTGTATAATTGAAAAACAAAAATAGTTCTTTTTAGGAATAATCCAAAAAAGAAAATGGAAAGCTAATTAGCCCTGATTGCAGTGGAAATCCTTTTTTATTTGTTGCCTGAGGTTCTCGAAGGCAACAAATAAAAGATTGCAACGTAAAGCAGGAACATGGAAACCAAGAAATCCCAAGCCATTCGCTTCCAATTATTTACAGTAAAAATCGCAATTGTTAATAATTTTTGTTGATAAAATTTTGATATTGCTATTGATTATCTAACTTTGTTGTTATGCAGATAGAAAAACACATATCCGACTTATTATATCGTTATCAGTGCGTTACTGTTCCTGGTTTTGGTGCGTTTTTAACTGAAACTGTATCCGCTCATGTTACTGGAAGCGCAAGTTCGTTTTTTCCACCTAAAAAAGTGGTTTCGTTTAATGCGAATGTAAAAAACAATGATGGTTTATTAGCGAATCATGTGGCATTACAAGAAAAAATGTCCTACGAATTAGCGGTAATCAAGATTGGTGATGTGGTGAACGAATGGACGTATTTGTTGCAAAACCGTAATCGTGTAGTGTTGAAAAACATTGGCGAAATTTCGGTTAATAACGAAATGAATTGGGTTTTTGAACCAGCGAATACCGTAAATTATTTAACAGAATCTTTTGGTTTATCTCCATTTGTTTCTCCAGAAATTACAAGAGAAGTTTTAAAACAAGAGGTAGCAACTTTAGAAGAAAAAGCACCTATTATTTTTACTCCTGAAAGAAAAAGAGATTACTCGTATTTGAAATATGCTGCTATTTTTGTGGTAATGTTGGGCGTTGGTGGTTTTGGATATAAAACATATTATGATCAACAAATTGAAACCAAAACTTTAGCGGTTCAGAAAAACGTACAAGAGAAAGTACAACAACAAATTCAAGAAGCAACTTTTGTAATTAGCGCTCCGGTTGAAGCTGTTGAATTAAATGTAGCTCCAACTGTTGAAGAAAAAATGCCCTATCATTTAGTGGCTGGTGCTTATAGAAGTGAAGAAAATGCCAACAAAGCTGTTGCCGAATTAAAAGCGGATGGTTTTGAGAATGCAAAAATGCTTCCATTAAATAAACACAACTTATATCCTGTAGTTTATTCAAGTTTTAAAACTTTAGATGAAGCTCAATCTGAAAGAAAAACAATTCAAAAAACACATAATGCTGAGGCTTGGTTGTTAATTGAATAACTATTTAACACTTTGCGTAATAATTATTAAAATCCCTTTTTTGGGATTTTTTTATGAATTTAATTTTAAAATTCCTCATTATCTTTGCAAAAAAAACAATGCAACCAAAATTTCCTTCAGAGTCGATAACGACTTTAACCGACTTAGTTTTACCAGGTGAAACGAATCCATTGAACAACTTATTTGGTGGTGAATTGCTAGCGCGAATGGACCGAGCAGCGAGTATTACCGCTAGAAGACATTCCCGTAGAATTTGTGTAACGGCATCTGTGAATCACGTGGCGTTTAACAGAGCTATTCCGTTAGGAAGTGTGGTGACTGTAGAATCTAAGGTTTCCAGAACTTTCAACTCGTCAATGGAAATTTTTATTGATGTTTGGATTGAAGACCGTGAATCGGGAATTAAAAATAAAGCAAACGAAGCGATTTATACTTTTGTTGCCGTTGATGAAACCGGAAGACCAATTCCAGTTCCACCAATTGTTCCAGAAACAGATTTAGAAAAAGAACGCTATGCCGCAGCATTAAGAAGAAAACAACTAAGCTTAGTCTTAGCTGGAAAAATGAAACCAAGCGAAGCAACGGAATTAAAAGCGTTGTTTATGGAGTAACAAACGAAAGCCTACTCATAAAGTAGGCTTTTTTATTATTCTAATTTTATTTCATACCAAGGAATATTCAACTTTCCTTCATAAAAATTTATAGTGATTGTATCTCCTTTTTTTATTATTTCATAATCCGATTCGTTCGTGTTTTCTTCTTTTGGCTCTTTTTGATTATTCCATGGTGATACTGTAAGATAATAATTTGTAGATTTTCCTTTCGTAATTCTTTTATCCAACACAATTGTTTTAAATTTCTTAGGTTGAGAATCATCTAAAGCATAATTTAAATTTATCACAGTACCAAAACTGTAGCCAAAAACAATAAAAACAGAAAATATTAAAATGGTTGATGTTCTTTCAAATTTATTAAATACAAACCCTCGGTTATTAATTATTAATGTGAAAAAAAAGCTAAAAGCAATTACAGCGGTTAAAAGCCAAACATTGTCGTAATTATAAATTTTGAAATACATTAAAGCTCTCAAAAAAATAACTGAAGTTGGGGCAAAAAATGCCCAAAAAACGCTTGGATAAACTGCTTCATTCCTTTCATCTAATGTTAACAATCCTTTTGAGAATAAAATTGCTAACAAGCAAAAAATTGGATAAACAATACACAGCAAAATTATGTAATCTGATGTCTTTAAAAGTAGAGTAGTTCCAATGGCTATAATACCTCCCGACCAATTCAAAATTTTAGCTAATCTTTTATATTTCAAAAATTTAGATTCTCTTTCCTCAATGGTCCATCCAAGATCTTGTTTACTTAAAATCTCCTGTTTCTCTTGTATTATTTCAAGCTCATTGAGATTTTTATAATTCCAAATAAGCCAATCATGAAGCTCATTTCTGTTTTCATAATAATTACTAAGTTTTATTCTTGTTTTATTACTTATTGATTCTATGAAAGTGAAATGTTCGGTAATTCGATAACCTTTTATATCATTAAAATAAATTTGTTTGTTATTAAACAATCCTGTTGTGTAAATTTTATTTTTATCAATAACAAATTTTCCAATAATAGTGTTTACAAAAGCAACGATTATCACAAATAACATAGTGACTGATAAAGGCAGAAGAAACCAATAATAAACATCTTTATTAATATCAAAATTAAAATCTGGAATAATTGGGAATAGTAATAAAACCCCAAACGGAATCATTGCTACTGGAGTTAATACACATGTAATGATTCTCCAAACTTTATCAATTTTATATACTTTCATTTTCTAAAGCATATTCGGGATACGTTTCTTTTAAATAGTCTTCTGCTTTGGATGGGATGATTACCAAAATAATATATTCGCATAATGCCATGGAAACAAAAAGTAAACTAAATAATGTAGCTTTTAGTATTCCAATATTATCAGTAAAATCAGTGTTAATTAAAATTTGAACTGGTAGATAACTTAATCCTGCAAAAGAACTATGACCGAAAATAATTTCTTTAAGCAACCATTTTTTTCCTGTTTTTTGGTATTGCTTTTTGTTTTTTCTAGATTGTAAAAATAGGCTTATCCAAAACAAAGTTAATATTCCAAAAAACAAAATTAAGATTAGATTTTCAGAATTAGCATAATTTCTAAAAACGAAAAACATCAAGAAAAATGAAAAAAGGGTTATAACAATCTTAGGAATCGTAAAAAAGGCTTTAAAATGCTGCCAAACAATTTTGTTATATCTTTTATTTAAAGCTTCTTGCCGTTTTTCTACTACATCCATGAACCCAAAAATGCCAAACTTTTTAAACTCCATTTGCAACGCATCTTCAAAAGAAACTTTTGGGTTTTCTTGCCATTGCACTTCAATTGAATTGGCTAAATGATCTACTAACTCGGTTTGCAAATCGTACCATTCTACGTAATGTTGGCGGGTGAATTTGTAAAGACGGTCTATTTGTTCTGGTGTGAGTTTCATTGGAATAAAAATTGGTTTTTCTGTTTAAAAGACTTCATTTCTAAATAATAAAATCGGAGAAAAGCAAAGAAGACAAACAAGAGTATGGAATTGAAAATAACAGACGATATAAATCTTTCATTTGCTGTTATATGTAATGGATTTGCTATTTGATATAATAAAAAAATGATGGAGAAGTTCTTATCTATATAATAAAACTTCTTCTTCCAAGTTATCAAATAATGAAGTATTCCCAAGATCAAATAAGTAAATATTACAATTACATAAAAATAATTTGTGAAATCATTAATCCCGAAATATTGAGTAAAAAAATACACCATTAGATAGGTACAAACTGCCAAAAACAATTGAAATGGTTGAATTACAAATAAGCCAAACTTCTTTAATGGTTCTTTAAAATACAACCCTTCCTCTTTATTCCCTTTTAAAATTTCTCTTTTATTCACCACCATATAACTTTTGAAAGCATCGTAAAAATCTATATTTTCAGCTTCCATTTTTTGTTCCACAGCGGTTGCAACATGGTCAAGCATTTCCATGCGAATGTCGTAATAAATGACTTCGCTGTTTTTAAGGTAATTGTCTATGAATTTTATATTTTCTGCTGTCAACTTCATCTTAAACAAAAATTTGAGTTTTTAATTCCTCTATTGTTCTCTTTCTAATTTCAATGTAAACGAATAGCGAAATCCATAAAAAAGTGAAAACAATTGTCATAAATAATCGTGTTAAAATATGATCAAAGTCTATTGACTCTTTCCCGAAAATTAAAATTGTATTAGATAATTGATAAATAGGAAATAACAGCATTGAAGCAAAATTCAACATGTGAGTTTTTAAAATGTAAAAATTTTTGATTTTTTGAAATTTTTTGAAGTATAAATACTGGGAAAACCCAAAAAACATAAGAGCTGTAGAAATAATTGCATGAACTTTCCTTGGGTCTTCAAAACACTCCAAAAACAATAAATAACCAACAAAAACAGACAAAGTCATCACAATTTTAGGAAATGTAAAATATTCCTTAATCATTTTGTTGTTTAGCTTTCTGGCTTGAATTTGAGCTTGTTTTTGTTTTTCATTCATCATCCCTTTAAAACCTTTTTTGCCAAAGCCTTCAACTTTTGCTTTCAAAACCGCATCTTCAAAAGAAATTTCATTATTTTCTTCCAAAATAGCTTCTACACTTAAAATCATGTGGTCAAGTATTTCCATATAGACTTCATAATACTTGATGTCGAAACTTTTGATGTAGTTTTCAATGTAGGAGATTTGTTTTGCTGTCAACTTCATCTTAATAACTCAATTTAGGATTTACAATCGTTTGCATGTTTTTGATGAATTCTTCTAATTCGGCTAAACGGTTTACGGTTTCTGTGGTGCCTTTTTCGGTAAGTTTGTAGTACTTTCTTAAGCGATTATCTACTTTTTCCACCTCAACATCTAATAAACCATCGGCTTCTAATTTATGCAAAGCAGGATACAAGGCGCCTTCGGTAATATTCAATTCGCCTTTGGTAATTTCTTTTACTTTCTGTGTAATTTCATAGCCATACATTCTGCCTTGCTCTTCTAAAAGCTTCATTATAATGGTGTTTAAACTGCCTTTGTATAATTGAGAGTTTTTCATAAAATTATATTTTCAAAACAAATGTATGCATAATTTTCTTATGCATAACATTCTTAAGTATATTTTTTTGACCTCTATTTTCTATAATCTATCTTCTATTTTCTTGATAAATAGTATTTTTGTAAAAAATAAAATCACATGTCATCATTTTATAAATTAAGCATTAAAGAAATCATTAAAGAAACGGCCGATGCGGTTTCGATTCTATTTAATGTACCAGAAGAATTAAAATCACATTATCAATTCGTAGCTGGTCAATATGTAAACTTAAAAATAACATTAGACGGACAAGAAATTAGAAGAGCCTATTCTATTTGTTCTGCTCCAAAAAGTGGCGAATTACGAATAGCCGTTAAAGCAATAAAAAACGGCTTCTTTTCTAAATTTGCTAATGATAAATTGGCGGTTGGAAACGTTATTGAAGTAGGAACTCCAGAAGGAAAATTCACTTTCGAACCTAAAGCAGAACGTCAGAAAAATTATGCTGCATTTGTAGCGGGAAGCGGAATTACGCCTGTTTATTCGATTTTAAAATCGGTTTTAGAAGAAGAGCCAAATAGTACTTTTGTATTAGTTTACGGAAACAAAACAGAAAAAGACACCATTTTCCACAATCAAATACACGATTTACAATTGCAATATGTGGGTCGTTTGTTTGTGCAATATGTTTACAGTCAATCTACTGCTGATAATGCTTTGTTTGGTAGAATTGATAAATCAACCGTAAATTTCATCTTGAAAAACAAACATGCTGAAATGGAGTTTTCAAAATTCTATTTATGTGGCCCAGAAGAGATGATTAATTTGGTTTCGGATACATTGAAAGAAAATAACGTTTCAAGTTCTGATATTAAATTCGAATTGTTTTCTACTTCATCAAGCGAAGGAGAAACCGTTGCTAGCGCTGATGGTCACACTAAAATTTCGATTTTAGTTGATGATGAAGAAACGACTTTCGAAATGAGTCAAAAGCAAACTTTATTAGAAGCGGCGTTGAAACAAGGTTTAGATGTTCCATATTCTTGTCAAGGTGGAATTTGCAGCAGTTGTATTTGTAGAATTACAGAAGGTGAAGCGGTCTTGAAAAAGAACCAAATTTTATCCGATGCAGAATTAGCAGAAGGATTAACATTGGCTTGTCAAGCACATCCAACAACCGCTACTATTAAAATTGATTTTGATGATGTTTAATTGTTTTTAAACTCTGATGGAGTTTTTCCTGTTGCTTTCTTAAAGGCAGTATTAAAAGAAGATTTAGAATGAAATCCCGCCATATTTGCTATTGTTTCAATTGTGAAATTGGCGGTTTCTTTTTGTACTAAAAGTTGTTTTGCTTCTTCAATTCGAAAAGAGTTGATGTAAGTGGCAAAATTCATTTCGTACTTAGAATTTAAGAAAAGTGACAAATATTTTTCATTACTTCCTATTTTCTTAGCCAATTGATTTAATGTAAGTTTAGCATCTAAAAATGGCTTTTCAGTATTCATTATCGCTATTAATTTTTCTTCTAAACCTTCAAAAAAGGGAGCATATTTTTCAGATTCTTTAGCTTCTAATTGTTCTTGCTGTGCTACAAAATCAAGTTGATCTTGTTTCCAACTAATATAACCAACATATATAAAATAAATAGCAGAATATAATTCAAATGATAATTTAAAAAATCTAGGAACAATACCTGTTAAACTTATCAGTAACAAAATCATAAAAATAATGTACCCAAAAATAAAATGTAGTAATTTTTGTGGATGAATCCCTGGTAAAGTTGCATCCATTTGTTTGTCCCTTTTGTAAATTCTAAAAACAGATATAGATAAAAACAAATAATAAATACTTAATAATGGAAAAACAAAAAGTAAAGCCAGATAATTAGAATATGTAACTAATTTTTCACTTAATTCTCTCATAAAAGGATTCTTATTTGAATCCATATATAACAATGAAAATATATTGATAAATAATAGTAAAAATACAATATAGTAGTGTGATAGTAATTTATTTTTTTTAATTCCAATTAAAAAAGCACTATATAAATAAAAGGTAGGAGGTATTGCTAATAAAAAAACAAAGAAAAGCAACATTATAATATTCGATACTTGTTCTGAAAGCCATGAAATTTTTTCGGTCGATAATAAAAAAAACAATATAGCAAATGCCCAAAGCAACAAATACAATCCTAAAAAACGAACAGCTTTATTGGCCAATTTATTTCCCTTTAATAATAAAAGCAAGCCCAAAACAAAAGCCGTTAATATTGGAATTAATAAAGTCATTAATCTATATTTTTTTGTTTAAATATAAGGAATTTGTTTAAATACAGGGAATACAAACATATAGTATTTTATTATCATGTTCAACAGAAGTAGTTTTGACCTGCATCAAAACACAAATGAATATGAAAAAAATATTTTTAACAATTATCACATTTTGCATTTTGCAATCTTATTCTCAAGTGGGTATTGGAACTACAAATCCGCATCCAAGTTCTATTTTAGACATTAATAGTGCAACACAAGGACTATTAGTTCCAAGACTTACGACTATAGAACGTAACGCTATCAGTGCTCCTGCAAATGGATTAATGATTTACAACACCACCATTTCTTGTTTCGAATTTTTTAATGGTATAACATGGCAATCCCTTTGTAATACAAGTGTAGAACCTACAATTAGTTCAATTCCTTGTAATGCACCTTTTACTGTAACACCTTCTGGAAATGGAGTTGCTGGTTTACCTTATAACAAAACTGTATCAATACCATATTTAGGAGGAAATGGCGCATCTTATTCTGAAGGTACTCCAATTGCTTCAACAGGTGTAACAGGTTTAACTGCTACATTAAATGCCGGAACATTAGCCACAGGATCTGGAAACTTCGTTTTTACAATTTCTGGAACTCCAGACCCTTTTGTATCTATTTCAAATACTGCATCAGCAATATTTAATTTTAGTTTTGACGGAAAAATTTGTAGTTTTTCTGTAACTATAGATAAAGCACGCATTGGTTCAACCATTAATTGTTCTACTGCTGTTGTAGAAAACCCTTCTTCTGGTAGCAATGGAATTCCTTATAATGGAACTATTACAGTAACTTATTCTTTGAGTATACTAACAAATGGAGGAGCATATGCTTCTCAAAACATAAATTCAACAGGAGTAACAGGTTTAACCGCTTCATTACCTGCAGGTTTTGTAAATGCTTCTGGAGGCACATTAGTATTTACTGTAACAGGAACGCCAAATTCAACTGGAAATGCACAATTTAACTTAAGTAACTTTATCAATGGACTTAATTGTTCTGGATCAAATGTTCAAATTGTTATTAGTGGACCTCCAATCGTAAGTAGTTTAAACTGTAGTGGTGCTACACATTCTCCATCATCTGCAACTCAAGGGAGTCCTTATACAGGAACAACGACTTTGCCTTATACAGGAGGAAATGGAGTTGGATATACAAGTCATACTATTAATTCAACTGGGGTTACCGGATTAATTGCCACATTATCTGCCGGAACTTTGACATCTGGGAGTGGTGGAATATTAACATATTCGATATCGGGTATACCTAACTCTTCTGGTTTAGCAAGTTTTGAAGTAAATTTTGGAGGACAAACTTGTGTGTTTTCAATTCCTGTTAACGGACGCGTAATTTCAATTGCATATTTAGATGGAAGTGCTTTTTTCTCTACTTCACAATTTGGACAACAAACAGTTCCTCAAAATTATGGTCCTTCTGGAATTTTTAATACCATTGGTGGAATTCTGCATGATGATTACACTTCAAGTTTTAATTCAGGAGTTTCTCCTCTTACCATGAGAAACACTAGAGAAATAATCGCATGTGGTCCTAATAAAACTGTAGGTTCAAGATCATTATCAGACTGTCAAAGAATAAGAGATTATGTTGCATTAGGAGGTATTGCAATTATTACATTAGATGCTAATAATGCAAATGCGATTACAACTTCAAATAATTACCATGCCGTTTTTGGTGGTACAGGAACTTTTGTAGCAGGATCAAATCCAACAACCGTAAACTCAACTATTGCTTTAAGTAGCAGTTATTGGGGCACTGCAAATGCGGGAGTGGCAATAGAAGGAACAGGAGTAAGTGCTGAATTTAGTGGTACAGCTTATACATTGCCAATTGGCGCACAAGTTCTCGCTAGATTCACTAATGGAAAACCCGCCATTTGGACCTGTGGAGAAGGAAACAGAGCTATTTTTATATGTGATGATGGGTTTTTAAGAAATACAACAAATTTTACAACCATAACCATAAATACTGATCAAGAAAAATTTTTCCATAATCTATTAAAAAATTATATTTTAGTTCATTTAGGATTTTGATGCAAAAATGCTAATTACTAATGGTGAGAAGGAGCTATTTTGCTCCTTTGCTCATCTTAAACTCTGAAGGTGTTAAACCAGTCTCTTTCTTAAAAACACTATTAAAGTTTGATTTAGAATTAAAACCTGAAATATTTCCAATACTTTCAATGGTATAATTTTCATACGCTACATTTAATAATAACTCTTGTGCATGATCAACTCTAAATTTATTTATCAAAGTAGAAAAAGATTCGTTTTGAATTTTATTTATCGCATTGGAAAGATATTTCTCATTTGTTCCAATCATTTTTGCTGCTTTTCTAATAGTGAGTGAATTATCTAAAAACAACTTTTCTTCTTGTAATTTTTCTAAAAAAAGAGCATTTATTTTCTCGTATAGATTTACTTCTTCAATTGGATTAAATCTATTTTTTTGAAGAACAAACATGCTAATAGGGAAGTAAACATAAAAATAAGTTTTTATTAAAAATTTAATAGTGTAAGAATCAAAAAGATAATTTAAAAACCATAAAAAAATAAATAAATTATAAAATAAAGTAAATAGAAATAAATTAGATTGGAAAGCGTTTTTCAAACCTTTTAATTCGTTTAATTGAAACAATAATTTATAACTCAAATAACTGTAATAAACCGTTACAATTGGAAACAAAAAAAGAATTACGATATAGTTTACATAAGTCATTACATTTTCTACTACTTCATAGGTAAATGAAGAATCTTTTTTAGGATTTAAACTAAAAAATACAATAGAAAAAATGTTTATTATAAAAACAGCAACTGGAAGATAAAAATGAGTAAATGGTAATTGACTTTTCTTTTTAATTTGAAGTATTACACCAAATAATAAAGGCGGTAATAATATAAGCCATACAAAAAACAATAAAGCAAAAGTACTAATTAATGATTCACTTAGGCTTAACGATGGCGTAGTCGAAATAAAAAAACTTATAAAAACCAAAAACCAAATTAAATAAAATGCAAACACCATAGATTGTACTTTTTTAACTACAAAAAAGTAAAATGTTATCAAAAATGATAAAAATGATGTAATTGATAAGCCTACTACAAAATCCATAATCTTCAGAAAATATCTTCCAAAGATACTGAAATTTGTACGTTTTCCGTAATTCTGTACATCGTTTTTTATATTATACTATATAATAAAAATACATTTGCACCACGTTAAGATAACCTAAATCTATTATTATGAAAAAGATTTTATTGTTTACTTGTTTAGTATCAACAATGATTAGTTTTTCCCAAGTAGGAATTAACACTACTAATCCAACAGCTACATTACATATTTTTGGTTCAACTACTCCAGGAAGTAGCGGTGGTACAGTAAACTTAATCAATGAAGATTTTAGCAGTTATACTGTAACTCAAAATCACACTACAGACAGTGATTGTACAGGAAATGCTACTCAAGGATGGGTAACCGGTACTGGAAACACAAATGTTAATTGTACTTCATGTACTGGAACTTGGTTGTTTATTAGTTCAGATGCCTTAAACTGTGGGCTTAATTCAACTGCAATTATGAATTTTACAACTGCACCTACAACTACAAGCATCTCAATTAGTTTTGCTTACCGATATAACAACTTTGGAGCTGCACCTGATTCTTTTAGAGCGTATTTATATAACAATACTACTTCTTCACAAGTTGGAGCAAACTTTTTTAATTTAACTGCAGATGCAAATACTACTTATTCTGGAACTGCTACAGTTGTTCCAGGTAATAGTTATTCTTTAAGATTTGAATATCAAGGAAATTACGATTATGGTGCTTCTGTAGATAATGTATTGGTAACCGAAACGGCTACAGCTTCTCCTGGCACCTATAGTTTTAGACTTGAAGATGGAACGCAAGGTGTGGGCAAAGTATTAACTTCTGATGCGGATGGAAATGGATATTGGCAAACTCCAACAGGCGGTGGATCTGGTACAGATAGCCAAACATTAAGCATTGTGGGGAACGACTTAACTATTTCAAATGGAAATACAGTTACCTTGCCTTCTGGTGGAAGTGGAAGTTACACTTTTACAAACGGTTTAACATTAACAAGTTCAACTGTAAGATTAGGAGGTACTTTAACACAAGGAACTACTTTAAATTTAGATACAAATGATTTAACTTTTAGTAGTAGTACATCGGCAGCATTTCCAGGCGAAATGATTATTCAAGGTACCGATAGAAAAATAATGGATACTCGATTTGACGACAACTATATTCATTTTGGAGATGATGCATTTTTAGATTCAGATGATGGAACTACATTTAATGATACAGGTAGTACAACATTTACAAAAGATTTCGTTGCAGGATTTAGTAATTCAAATTCGGGAGGTTCTGCAGTTGCTATAGGATCTATTGAATATTTTGTTGATGGAACCAATGAACTATTTTTTGAAGGTTCTGGTTTTAATCCAATGACAGATGAAACAAGCTCATTTGGAAACACATTAGGAAAAACAAACAGAAGATGGGGTGCAGTATATGCAACAAATGGTGTTATTACAACTTCTGATATGAATTTGAAAACAAATGTACAACCCTTAACATACGGTTTAAAAGAATTATTAAAATTAAATACAATAACATATAATTGGAAAAACTATAAATTAGGAAAAACCACAATCCCCCTAGAGAAACAAGAAAAGAAAATTGGATTTTCAGCTCAACAATTATTGGAAATCTTACCAGAAGTAGTTCAAACTCATAGTTGGGTTCCTGTTAACGAAAATGGAGATTACAAAGAGGTTAAAAACGAACATTTAGGTGTTAATTACAGTGATATTATTCCAGTTACTGTAAAAGCAATTCAAGAACAACAAGCACAAATTGAAGAGTTGAAAAAAGAAATTGATGAATTAAAATTATTGATCAAAGAATTAAAAAAATAGTTTATAGTTTGATTTTTAGTAAAGTCGTGACAATTAATTTTGTTGCGACTTTTCAATTTTATCAATAATTTCTTTAGGTAAAATAGTTCGCATTACATCCTCATAGCCCTCAACCTTCTTGTTTCCATAAATGGAAGTTGGTAGTAACGGATATTTACTTCTATCAGCTGTTACGCAAAAATCATCGGGTTGATTAAATGGTTTAAAACCTGCAAAAGGATGTGTTGCTCCCCAAAGTGTTATCACTTTAACACCGAACATTGCTGCTATATGAGAATTTCCTGAATCCATTGAAAGCATAACATCTAAATTAGAAATCACCTTTAATTCTTCATTAAATCTTAGTTTACCAGCCAATACAATTACATTTTCGTGTTGGTTTTGTAATTGATTTAGCATCAGAATTTCTTTCTCGCCTCCACCAAATAAAAATATTTTTTGGTTTTTATTTTTGGCCAAACCATCAATAACTTGTTGCATTAAATCAATGGGATAGACTTTACTTTCGTACTGCGCAAAAGGTGCAATTCCTATCCATTTCTGGTTTTTTATTCCTGTTATAGAAAGAATTTCATCTGATAAAATTGCTTTATCTGGAAACTGAGGATTCATTAAGTCAACTGAAAAACCAAGTTGTTTCAGGGTTTCAACATGTCTTTCTACCATTGGTTTAACCAGAGCAAAAACTTTATTGGTTAAACTTGTTAATGCTTTCTTTTCGGCTCTACCTTTATCCGTTGCAGCGACTTTTTTTCCGCTTAACAAGAATAAAGTTCGAACAACTTTAGAGCGAAGAACATTGTGTAAATCGGCAACCACATCTATTTTCAACTTTCGTAAATCGGAAAACAAACGAAGTAAACCTAAGAAACCTTTGTGGCGTTCTTTCAAATCAACACCAAAGAAATTCACATTCGGAATTCCATCAAAAAAAGGTTGAAAAAAAGGTCGAGAAACTACCGTAATTTTTACTTCTGGATATTGCAAAACTAAGGCTCTCAACACAGGAACTGTCATTGCAACATCACCCATGGCTGAGAGCCTTATTACCAATATGTGTTTTGGTTTAGACATCAAATGATGACTATTTTTTATTTTGATACAACACCGGGTTTAACTCCTCATCGTTGTACATTTTCATTTGTTTGTACACTTTCATGTATTTGTCACCCGCTTCAATATCTTCAATTAGTTGACTAATTGAAGTAAACATGTCATTTTTTTGGTCTAATAATACATTTAACTTTTCTTGACATTTTGCTCTATGTTCAGCCGTTGCTTCTACACGAGTTGCTTCTTCGTTCATGTGATAAATTTTCAAAGCTAAAATTGACAAACGATCAATTGCCCAAGCCGGACTTTCTGTATTAATTTTTGCATTTGGTTTTACTTGAACATCTTTATATTTGTTTAAGAAATAACTATCGATATATTCCACCATATCCGTACGAACTTGGTTAGAAGCATCAATTTTACGTTTCAAATCTAAAGCTGCAACAGGGTCAATATTTGGGTCACGAACGATGTCTTCGTAATGCCATTGCACTGTGTCTACCCAATTTTTTGCAAACAACAAATATTCAATAGTTCCTTTTTCATAAGGATTTACAACAGGTTGATACACATCATCAATAATGTGGTACGTTTTGATACTTTGTTCAAAAATTGGAAATGCAAATTCAGCAAACATAATAATCGTTTTTAAGTGATTACAAAAATAAGGTTTTTTTGTACTTTTATCCTGAAATTTAAAAGAAAATCCAATGCACATTCATTATATCTCGGAACAGAACAGTATTTTAAATCATTTCTTAGCCCAAATTCGTGATATCCATATCCAAAAAGACAGTATGCGTTTTAGAAAAAATATTGAACGTATTGGAGAAATAATGGCATATGAATTAAGTAAAACATTGGATTACAAAAATATCGATGTCCAAACACCTCTTGGTATCAAACACACTACAACTATTGCAGAACCTGTGGTGTTATGTTCTATTTTACGCGCAGGATTGGCTTTGCATCAGGGTTTTATGAGTTTTTTTGATAATGCAGAAAACGGATTTGTTTCGGCTTATCGTCATCATTATAACAACGATGATAAATTTGAAATTTTAGTAGAATATCAAGCAGCGCCCTCTTTTGAAGGAAAAAATTTAATTTTAATTGACCCTATGTTAGCAACCGGACAATCATTAGTGGCTGTTTTACAGAAATTACATTTAGAACAAAAACCAAAAGAAATTCATATAGCTGTCGTAATTGCAACTCCAGAAGGAATTCAATATTTGGAAGAAAATGTTCCTTCAAATTGTCATTTATGGGTAGCAGCTTTAGATGATAAGTTAAACGAACACAACTACATTGTTCCTGGATTAGGCGATGCAGGTGATTTGGCTTACGGAATTAAATTATAATTGCATTACAAAGAAGAAAATTCCCAACGCCAAAAGAGCATAAACTACAATTTCTTTTAACCAATTATTTTCGATTTTCTCGATAAAATTAGCTCCAATAATAGCTAATGGTCCAAAACAAAATGCCAAACTTCCGTTGTTTTTATTTGCCGAAAGTACATAAATGCCAACACCTAATATAAATGAGAAGATTATTGTTTTGTGTGACGATTGCATATTCAATGCTTTATTTGGTAAATCAAACAAATGAGATACAAAAAAGAATAAACTTATTGATGTAAATAAAGCCAAAGCAATTCTTTGGTAAATATTATCAAAGTAATAAAAATCAAAACTTATATAGGTCTTGTCCAATAATGTACTCATTAATGTATTGTCTAAAATACTATTCGCAAGGAAAAACAAAATAGTTACAGCAAACAAAGCAATGAATGGTATTATCCAATTTCGATAATCTTTTGAAACGTGTAAAATAATGGCAATGAATACCAAAACAATATAAAAAATACTCCAAAAGTGAAACAAAGCAGCAAGAAATATCCAAAAAGAAGCATCAAAAATTTTCTCTTTTGTAAGTAATAACGATTTTAATGAAACCAATCTTCTTAAAGCTAAAAGCAATAAAAAATTAGAAATAATAATGTTTTTATTTTGGAAAATGGAGGAAAAAAATAGTAAAAAAATGAAAAACAACAATAAAGCATAATTATTCCCTTTCGTTAATCCATTCTTAAGCGTAATGAAATTTAAGATGAATAAAGAAGCAAAAAGTAGTAAATATAAACCTAACTCTTCTATGTAATAAAACCAAGAAGTATTAGGTTGTGCTAAAGCAAAAATCCTCGCTGAAAAGAAAAAAAGCGATAAAACTCCAACTAATAAGTAATTAAATGGTCTTGTTTTACTAAAAATGCTTGCTAACATTAGAATATTTTATATTTTTGTGGTGTAAATATAATACTTTATCAAAATGAAATCATTTTTTGAAGGAATACAATCACTTTTTGTAGATTTTTTATTCAAACCGCTTGATTGGTTAAGAGCATTAGAGTTAACTAATTGGTGGACTGCAAATATCTTAAATTGGATTTTTATTATTATTTGTTGTGTTGCTATGACGTATTGGATTAAACAATTGAACATCTTCAAAGCAAACAATGAAGATGACCAAGATACAACTGCACACTCATTTTTAAAATAATTAAAAACTTTTATTGGTAAGGACTTTACAAATCCTTACCAATATCAGTTCTAAAATACATCTTATCAAATTGTAGTTTTGCTATACTTTGATAAGATTTTTTTATGGCTTCTTGAAAGTCGTTTCCGTAAGAAGTTACCGCAATAACGCGACCTCCATTTGTAACAACTTTTCCATTTTCTAATTTTGTTCCGGCATGAAATGGAATAGAATCTGTAATGTTTTCTAAACCAAAAATCTCTTTTCCTTTTTCATAATCTTCTGGATATCCGCCCGAAACCACCATAATAGTTGTAGCTGCTCTTTCATCGATTTCCAAAGTAATTTTATCTAATTCTTGATTCGAAATGGCTTCAAAAATTTCAACTAAATCACTTTTTAATCTTGGCATTACTACTTCAGTTTCAGGGTCGCCCATACGAACATTGTATTCGATAACCATTGGTTCGCCTTTCACGTTGATTAATCCGATGAAAACAAATCCTTTGTATTCAATTCCGTCTTTTTGTAAACCTGAAATAGTAGGTTTTACAATTCGAGTTTCAATTTTTTCTAATAAAACAGCATCTGCAAATGGCACTGGTGATACTGCTCCCATTCCACCAGTATTTAAACCTGTATCACCTTCACCAATACGTTTGTAATCTTTTGCTGTTGGTAATATTTTATACGACTTTCCATCCGTTAAAACGAAACAACTTAATTCGATTCCATCTAAAAATTCTTCAATCACTACTTTTGAACTTGCTTGCCCAAATTTAGCTCCCACTAACATGTTTCGTAATTCGGTTTTCGCTTCTTCTAAATCCGATAAGATTAAAACGCCTTTTCCAGCGGCTAATCCGTCAGCTTTTAAAACGTATGGAGCTTCTAAAGTTTCTAAAAATTGACAACCTTGTTCAACTGTTTCTTTTGTAAAACTTTCATAGCGAGCAGTTGGAATATTGTGTTTTACCAAAAATTCTTTTGCAAATTCTTTACTACCTTCTAATTGCGCTCCCACTTTTGATGGACCAATTACTGGAATATGGTTAATTTCAGCGTCATTCTTGAAGAAATCATAAATTCCTAAAACTAATGGATCTTCTGGACCTACGACAACCATTTCCACTTTTTCTTCTAAAACAAAAGTTTTAACAGCTGCAAAATCATTTGGATTTAACGCTATATTTTTAGCTATTTCTGCAGTTCCGGCATTTCCAGGAGCAACAAAAAGAGAAGTACATTTTGAACTTTGTAACATTTTCCAAGCCAGTGCGTGTTCGCGACCGCCAGAACCAAGAAGTAAAATAGTCATTTTGAGTGTTGTTATGTTGTTTGGCAAAAGTACTATTTCTTAAGAAGAAAGAAAAAAGAAAAAAGAAGAAAGATTATTTTCAGATTTATTACTTTTGAATAAATTCCCACGAATGTTCAACTTGTTTCATCTTTCTTTACAATTAAGCGGTTTTCCTATTGCGAAAGCTCAGGCTGATTTTGAGAAAATTCTACAAATTTCAGAGGCAGATTATCCCGATTATCTCGAAACTAAAAAGAGAGAAATTGTGGAATTTCATTTAAAAAACAATACTTTTTATCAAAATTTAGTTGGAAAAGAAACTTTCGATCCCGAAAATTCGGGATGGAACGATTTACCCGTTCTAACCAAAAAAGACTTGCAAAAACCTTTAAAAGATAGACTTTCCAATGGTTATTCTGAAAAAACTGTTTTTGTGAATAAAACTTCAGGTTCGAGTGGTGATCCTTTTGTTTTTGCGAAAGATAAAGAAGCACATGCTATAACTTGGGCTTCTATAATACATCGTTTTGGTTGGTATGATGTTGATTTTAATTCATCCTATCAAGCGCGATTTTATGGTATTCCATTAGATTTTATTGGATATCGAAAAGAACGTTTAAAAGATTTTTTAAGCAAACGATATCGTTTTCCGATTTTTGATTTATCCGACAAAGTTTTAGATGGTGTTTTGGAACATTTTAAAACCAAAAAGTTCGATTACATAAATGGTTACACAAGTTCGATTGTGCTTTTTGGAAAATATTTACAAGCGCGAAATATCATTTTAACCGATGTTTGTCCAACCTTGAAAGTTTGCATGGTGACTTCGGAAATGTTGTTTGAGGAAGATAAAATCTTGCTGGAAAAACATTTAGGAATTCCTGTTGTGAATGAATATGGTGCTTCGGAATTAGATTTGATTGCTTTTCAATCCCGAAGTGACGGGACAAATTACGAATGGCAAGTAAATTCTGAAACTTTGTTTGTGGAAATTTTAGATGAAAATAACCAACCGGTTCCGTATGGAAAAGAAGGAAAAGTGGTAATCACTTCGTTATACAACAAAGCACATCCGTTTATTCGTTATGAAATTGGCGATGTTGGAATATTGGATGAAAAAAGCACATTGAAAAAACCCATTCTAAAAAAATTAATTGGAAGAACAAGTGATATTGCCATTTTACCAAGTGGAAAAAAATCGCCCGGATTGACTTTTTACTATGTGACTAAAAGTATCATTGAAGACGATGGAAACGTGAAAGAATTTATTGTTCGACAGACAAAATTGGATAGTTTTGAAATTGATTACGTGAGTTCGGAGGAATTAACTTTGGAACAAATTCTGGAAATAGAAAAAGCAATTGCAAAATATTTAGAACCTGGTTTGCATTTTACTTACAACCGAAAAGCAGTTTTGGAAAGAACAAAAAGAGGAAAATTGAAGCAATTTCAGTCGATGCTTTGAATCAATTACACAGAGTTTCACAAAGTCAAGCACAAAGTTCCACAAAGTATTTTTAAAATTTGAGAATTTGCGGTTAAAAACCTTGTGTTCCTTGAGCCTTCCTTGTGTTCTTTGTGGTAAAATAGGAATTAATTTCTATACTTCATAAAACCACGAAACATCCAATGCAACATATAATAAGTGGCTTGAAAAACATTCAACTTTTCAACTTCTCTATAAAATTGCCATTGGTATTTAATTAAATCTGATTTTTTTCTGGAAAGTGAATTTTCTCTGATTCGGTAAATCGCTTGCGTTTCTTGAATGCCGTAAGCGAAAGGAATTACTTTTAAATAGTTCAACCACAATCCCATGTCTTGACGTTTTCGGATTAATGGCATATATTTTTTGCCTAGTTTATTAATATCTAGAAAAGCAGTTAAACAGCTAATCGAATTGGATTTTAAAATATCGGTATACGAAACTTTATGCGGAACAATAAAATCAGAATAGATAAATTCTAATTGTTCATTGGCTCTTCTATAAGATGAAAATACGAATGGAATTCCGGTTTCTTGAATCGTTTTTATGTTGTTTTCGATGAAAGTTGGGAACCAAATATCATCGGCATCAATAAACGTCATGTAAGCTCCTGATGCCTTTTCAATTCCGGTATTTCGAGCTACAGCTGGACCTGAATTTTGACTTAATTTGTGAAATTGGATACGGTTGTCGTTTTGGATTATGGATAAAACTACACTTTCCGTTTCATCAGAAGAACCATCATCCACAATAATCATTTCCCAGTTTTGATACGTTTGATTTTGTACGGATTGTATGGTTTCGGCAACAAATTTTGCAGAATTATAAGTTGGTGTAATTATTGAAACTAAAGCGTTCATTAATAAGCTTTTTCTTCTCCTTTAAAAATATTGACTACCGTTTGAATAATGATTTTAATATCCATTAATAATGACCAATTTTCAATATAATATACATCAAATTTAATACGGTTTACCATGTCATTTTCAGTTTCAATTTCACCTCTATACCCTTTAACCTGTGCTAATCCTGTGATTCCAGGTTTTACATAATGACGCACCATGTATTTCTTTACTTTATTTCCATAGGTTTTATTTTGTGACCATAAATGAGGTCTTGGACCTACAACCGACATATCACCTAATAAAACATTGAAAAATTGTGGCAATTCATCAATACTGGTTTTTCTTATAAATCGACCGATTTTTGTAACTCTTGGATCATTTCTAGAAGCTTCTTTTTCAGTAGTTACATTTAACTTCATTGATCTAAACTTATAACATAAAAATTCTTTTTCGTCTAAACCTGGTCTACTTTGTTTAAAAAATACAGGACCTCTCGATTCGATTTTGATTAATAATGCCATTAATGGGGTTAACCAAGAAAGAATAAAAATGACAACTAATAAAGAAAAAACAAAATCAAAAGCTCTTTTAAAATTTTTAATTAACGGATCGTGAAGTGCTGTTTTTTGAAGTGATAAAACAGGAAAAAGTTCGTAATAGTCAATTTTTAAATTTTTGGAAAAAATAGCTTTTGAATCTGGAATAAACTTAACGACAATGTTGTTTTCATCTCCAAATTCAACTAAATCTTTTAGTTTTTCATTAGAAAGTTCATTTAAAGAACAATAAATCTCATCTATCTTATTTTCCAAACAATACGATTTGATAAGATCTACCTTTCCAATGATATTTTCATTTGTTTTTTTATCAGAGAAATATCCTTTGAATCGATATCCATAATCTGGTCTTTCTTCAAATATTTTTTTTAAATCAATAGCTTCTGTTGTATATCCTATAATAATTGCATTTCTAAAGTTATTTCCAGTTACAATTCTGTATTTTTTTAAATAATAAAAAAGTAAACTTTTTATAACAATAATAATTGAAAACAAGGTAATGGAGTACAAAGCTATTGCTTTACCACTAAAAATTGTTTCTTTATTAAATGGAAAAAAAGCAATAATTAGTAAAATAAAAAAAACACTCTGTTTGGCTATTTTACTAAGGATTTCAACTGGAGTTGTAAATCGGTAAACATTATAAAAAGATGAAAAAAAGGCAACAATAACCCATGTTATCGCAAGATAAATTCCAAAAATTGTAAAATTAATATCCAGGCCTTTAAAAAACAAAGGCAATAAACCAAGTACTAAAATTAAATCTATTAAAATACTTAATGGTCGGATGTATTTGGAATATCGTCCTTTTTGCATAAATTAGTAGATATATTTAGAAAAATCTTTATGCTCCTCTTTTAACAACTCTTCTGATGAAAGCGTTTTAAAATATTCGTATGTAATTTTCATTCCTTCAGCTCTTGATACTTTTGCTTCCCAACCTAATATTTCTCTAGCTTTTGTTGTATCAGGTTGTCTTTGCATAGGATCATTAATTGGTAATGGATGATACACCACTTTTTGATTAGTTCCAGTTAATTTAATGATTTCTTCTGCGAACTCTTTAATTGTAATTTCATCAGGATTACCAATATTTACTGGAAGATGATAATCAGAATGAAGCAATCTAAAAATACCCTCCACTTGATCATCTACATAACAAAACGAACGTGTTTGGCTACCATCACCAAAAATAGTTAAATCTTCACCTCTTAATGCTTGTCCAATAAATGCTGGAATAACTCGACCGTCATTTAATCGCATTCGAGGTCCGTAAGTATTAAATATTCTAACGATTCTAGTTTCTACACCATGAAAAGTGTGATATGCCATTGTAATAGATTCTTGAAAACGTTTAGCTTCGTCATAAACCCCTCTTGGACCAATGGTGTTTACATTTCCATAATATTCTTCAGTTTGTGGATGAACTAATGGATCTCCATATACTTCTGAAGTAGATGCGATAAGTATTCTTGCTTTTTTTACTCGAGCTAAGCCTAATAAATTATGAGTTCCTAAAGATCCTACCTTTAAAGTTTGGATTGGAATTTTTAAGTAATCAATAGGACTTGCAGGTGAAGCAAAGTGTAAAATATAATCAAGTTTTCCGGGCACATGAACAAACTTGGTGATATCATGATGATAAAACTCAAAATTTTTATCTTTGAATAAGTGTTCAATGTTTTTTAAATCCCCAGTAATTAGGTTATCCATTCCAATAACAAAATAACCTTCTTTAATAAATCTATCGCAAAGGTGCGAACCTAAAAAACCTGCTGCACCTGTTATTAATATTCTTTTCATTTATTTTCTCTCAATTTTAAATTGTGCTGAAATGTTAAAAAGGCAATAAAATACCATAAAAAAGATAACACCTCTTTGTCTCCATAAAAAAGATTCTGTCAAAAATAAGCTTATCATTAGAATTGAAAAAGCAATATGAATAAAATCTTTACTTTTTAATGCGTTTTTTATATTTAAAACTATCATTGCAAACAACAATAAAAATCCCACAATACCTAAATCAACAAAATTTTGAATGTATTGGTTGTGGAAATTCTTTTTTTGGTAGCCTTCGGTAATTTCATCACCTAGAAAAACATTATATTTTTTTCCTTTTTCTTCTGTTTTCTTTAAAGCGGCATTTAATCCAAATCCTTTCCAAAAAATAGGCTCTTCTTGAAGAAATTCTAAAAATATTCGAGCTTGATATACTCTGAATGCTGTTCCTGGAAAAAAATCGTTTGGTGTAAATTTTTCATTAAACCAAGCTTCATAAATACTAATATTGTGAACCCCTTGTGGAATTCCTTTTATTACATTACTGCTTAAACTTTTATTCGTATTTGATTGAAACTCGATTTGAAATCGTTCCTTTATTTTTCCAAAAGAAAACATTAAACCCAATATGACTATCATTACAATCAGGTTTCTTAATCGCATCTTATTTGCAATTTTTGAATAAAAAAGGAAGTAAATGACAATTAAGGTTATTACAACTAAAATGATGTTTTTTGATGATAATAAAATGATAAAACTAAATAACAATACAGAGATAAATAACGTAACTTTAGTTTTTACTTCTTGAGTTAAAAAATAAAAAAATGCAATCGCAACAAATACTGAAAAATGGATAGCATTTAATAGTTTGGGCACTAACCCATAATCATTATCATATTCGCCGTGATAAAAAAATACTTGAGCATCTTGAGTAATAGCATATCTAATTATAGCTCTAACTAAATAATAAGCGACTAATAAAGTTATAGAATAACTGTAAATACTGATAGCCTTAAGTTTCTGTTGGAGTGTAAAAGGGACAAACAAAAAAACAATAGGTAAAATCAAAAAACCTATTTCTCTTGGAATTGCCTTAAGTGTTCTTGCGCTATCAATTGACCAAAAATAAGAAAAACCCATCCACATAAAGAGGATAATGGGCAAGCTTAATGCTAATGAAAAATAAATTTTGGATTTGTTTTTATTGAAAAGTACTGATAGAACAAATAATGCTAAAAAGAAATTATTTATTCCTAATGGCAAAGGAATAGTTACCATTAATAAAACGAATGGTAAAAAAGAAATGTTCGTTTTACTTTCGTTTAGAAGATTGTTCCATACATTTTTCAAAAAGTTGTAAATAATCGCCATTTATTTTTTCCCAATTAAAATCGTTTGCTATTGCCTGATAATTGTTTTTTATAAAGTGCAAGTTATCACTTTTTTTAATAGTATTTAAGATTTTTTTAACTTCGGAAGGATTTGAAAAATAATATGCATTTTCTTTAAGAACCCCTTTATTAAAATCGTTGTTATGAGCAATTATCAATGCTTGTGATGCCATTGCCTCTAAAAGTGATGGGTTGGTTCCCCCTACACTATGTCCGTGAAAATAAAGATTACTATAATATCTTAAATTATTTAAATGTTCTAAATTGTAAACACCGCCGATAAATCGAATATTAGAATTATTTTTAAATTTATCTTTTAGATAAGCGCCGTATTTTGTTTCGTGTTTTCCAATAACTAAAATTGGAGTTTGGTCTTCATTGTTTAAAGCAACCCCTTCTAACACCATATCTAAGTTGTTTTCGGGTTCAAATCGCGCCATAATCATGTTGTAGTTACCTGGTTCGACTTGGTATTGCTTTAAAACATCATCATTTGGTGAATCAAATAAATGGGCGCCATAAGCTATATAAGTAGACTCTTTTTTATATTTCTTCTTTAAAAATGATTGAATTCCTAACGAATCTGCCACCAGATAATCCCCTGATTTTGCTGCTAACCATTCTGCAACTTTCAAAAATTGTTGCACAGGCCAAGAATATTTAGAACGTTTCCACTCTAAACCATCCATGTTAATTATGTTAATAGCTTTTTTTGGCATTAAAAAGAACCAAATAGAATTACTAGTGTACCCTAATTGTAAGATGATATCAAAATTTCGTTTACGCGCATCTATTATACAATTATAATCATAAATGAATTGCCCAAAAGTACCATACTTGTACTCTGGATCATGTTGATGTATTATATGAACACCATTAAAGGTTTTTTCTTGAAATGGGTGATTATGTGAATTATAACAATAAACTTCGTGACCTTTATTTGCTAAATACACAGAAAAAAATTCTGCAAATTGTTCAAATCCTCCGTAATAATTGGGAACACCACGCGTTCCTAAAATAGCAATCTTCATTAAAAAAATAATATTTTTTCAAATGTAACTATTTTAGAATTATTATTAAAAGAAAGTTAAACAACAATGTTTTCAAATAATTTTTCAAAAGATTGTACATACTGTTCAACCGAAAACTGATGGATCACTCTATGAAAACCATTTTTACCCATTTGTGTTCTCAATTCTTGATTTTGTAGTAATTTTTCAAGAGCGAAAACCAATTCTTGTTGGTCATTTGGTTGAACTAAAAAGCCTGTTTTATTGTCTTCAACTATTTCAGATAATCCTCCATGATTCGATGCAACAACAGGTTTTTGAGCTAACATAGCTTCAATGGCTACCATGCCAAAAGGCTCTGGTTCTGTTGAAGGAACAACAGCAATATCAATTGATTGCCATATCTTTTGAATTTCATTTTGAAAAGGCAAAATCATTACATTATTTTCTAATTGATATTCCGCTATTTTTTTTTCTAAATCTTCTTGAAAGTTTTCTTGATTTGGTGGTGGTGCACCAACGAATACTAACTTAATGTCTGTTCTGCTTTGAATTAATTTTTGAAAAGCTTCTAACAAAATCATTTGGCCTTTCCATCTACTTATTCTTCCTACTAAAGCAATTACAATTTCATCGGAATTTAGCTTGAATTTATTGGTCCGTATATCTAAAACATCATTGTGATTAATTTCGATAGAATTCGTTTCTATTCCGTTCCAAATTACTATTCCTTTTTTGGAAATCTTTTCATTAGCTTCCCAAAATGTCTGAGTTGCTTTTGAATTATACACAATAAAATTATTGCACTTTAAAATTAATAAAGCCATGAAACCTTTTTTAAACAAAGTGGGTTTCTCAATAATTTCATGTACATGCCATAAATGTTGGATGTTGTTTTTCCAAGCATACATAATACCCAATAAAACAGCAAGTGTATTAGAATAAATAAGCTCAAATTGATGTTTTTTATGTAGCTCATTTATTATTTTAAACGCTTTTTTAATATCGCCAAAAAAACCTAAAATGTTTTTAGGTGTAAATAATTTTCTATATAATTTTAATACCGGAGCAATTACTACTTCAATTTTTTCGGATTCCAATGCCTCTTTTAAAGGACCATCAAAAGGTAAAATTACAATAGGCTTAAATTTAGTTTTGTCTAAATTTTTTAACAACAATAATAATGTTTTGTCTGAACCATAAAGTTCTGCCGATTGATGAATAAAAAGAATTTTTTTCATTAATAAGTAATTTTTCTCAAATGGTTTTTATAAGAAAATAAAAATCCAATTAATAATGATTTAGAATCTAATAAGTTGTAAAAACCCATAAAAACCCAATAAGAAATAATGAGAAATAAACCTGTCCCAATAAATAATAAGTTTATGTTATGATCTAAATCGTTTACACTTGATTGTTTTCTAAAAAAATAAAAAATAGAGCCAAAAAGTAATAATAATCCTGGGATTCCGGCTTTTAAATAAACCGTCATATAACCATTATGTAATATAGAAATATGTCTTAAATCCATATCACCTAATCTAACTTTTTGTTTTAAATCAACTTGTGAACCAATTCCTTCACCTAAAATATAAGAATCATTATAAGTTAATTGTTCTATAGTTCTAACATTTTCATACGAACGATAATGGTCATGAAAATCTTTCCAATCATTTCTGTTAATTTTAGTTGCAAAAGCTTCTAAGGGAATTAATTTTATTTTGTATAGAAATTCATTAACGCTATCTCCATTTCGCTTAGGGTTATACAAATAAATAGCTGTATAAGATAATACTGATGCTATTATAAGAGTTCCAATGATGGTTAATGATTTTTTATCAAGTATCAACCAACCTTTCATCGCCATGAATAGTATTACCAGCTGAATAAAATTTGTTCGTGCTAAATAAAAAAAGGTTGAAAGCCCCATAATGATAAAAAACAATCTGTATCTTTTAGTAGACAAATCAACTTGAAACTTCTTATGAAATAATAAAATAATAAAAGTATAAATTTCGTAATCATTAAAATAGCCACCATATTCTCTAATGCTTGCCACACTTTTTGCTCCTTGAAAAACAATTCCATAACCCACTAAGGCTAAATGAATTATTGCCATTGCCAGCCCTGAGTATAATAAAAACTTAAAAGGATTTTTAATTGTACTATTAAAAAATTGATACCCAATAAAAAGCCCTAAAATTGGTTTTAATAAATAGGTTATATCTCTAATAACAAAATATAATCGGTATTGATAAAAAACCCCAACTATAAAAGCTAATATGAAAATAAAAATGAAATACGATACATATCGTAAAAAGGAGGTAGAATATGATTTTTTAAATGTTAATACTAAAGCTAATAACCAAGAAATAAATGATAATTCGTAATTATTAAAAAAAGGAATAACTACGCAAAAAGTAAAGAACAATTGATAAAAAAACTCTTTATTTAAAGATAATTTCATTGAGTTATTGTTTTTAAAATTTTTGCTGGTACACCACCAATTACTGTGTTATCAGGAAACTCGCCATTTACTACAGCTCCAGCGGCAATCACACAATTATTTCCAATTTTTGAGCCATCTAAAAAAGTAACTTTGGCGCCAATCCAAACATTGTTTCCAATCAAGATACCTTTTGATGTAACGCCTTGCTCTCTTATTAATCTGGAAGGGTCCTGAAAAACATGATTTTCTGAATGAAAACTAATATATGATCCTGCAATAACATCACTTCCAATTTGGATACCTCCTGCCGCACCAAACTCGGTAAACTTTCCAAAAGCGGAATTGTTCCCAATAGTAATTCCTTCACCATATTTGGAAAAATGACTGGTGCAAGATATCCACGAATATGCACCTATTTTAACGTTATTGCCAAATGATAATTTATTTTTGGAATATCCATCAATACTAACGTTGTTTTCTATTGTAATATTGCTTCCAAAAATAATATTACGTTTATTCGAAATTTTACAATTTTTTCCTAAAAAAATCTTCTTATACAACCAAAAATATCCTCTACACACCATTATGAATCTAGAAAACATGCTTGATATGAATAAACTAGATGGGATATTGGGATCGATTTTATAGTTTTTTCCTGCTCTATTAAGTAATTTTTGAAATATTAACTTAATCATGAAATTTGTTGTTTTTCTTTAATTGGTAAATATAAAAAATTATAACTATTAAATCTGTTGCAATTAAAGAATAAAAAACACCATAAACTTTAAATAAAGGAAGTAAAAATACGATAGCCAATAAGTTAATTAGCACCATAATTGACGTCAATCGAACATAAAATTTTTTATAATTTAAAGCTAGTATTAATTGTTTTAAAGGAACCGAAATAGCTAATATTAAGGGAATAAATACAGCTACCTCTAGCAAATTACTTAAAACATATCTGTTAGTTGGATTAAAATAAGCTACAATTTCGTATGAGAAAAGATGAAAAAGTGCCATGCTTATTAATACAAAAACAAAATTAAACCCGTTATAAATTATCCAATTTTTTAATCCTCTTTTAAAATCTGTTTCAATTAAATAACAAACTCTTGGGAAAACATAATTAAAAAATAGAAAGATATATGTTTTGAATATTACAATAATTTGTTCTACTATTCGATATTGACCTGCCATTAAATTATTTCCAAAATAACTAATTAAAACAACCGGTGCGTATAATTGTAATGAAACAAAAATTTGAGATGAAAACATAGAGAAGTCATTTTTAATATGTTTAAAAACTTCTTCTTTATTTACCATTAAAAAAGAGAATCGATGTTTTTTAATAATCCATATAAGAATCAAAAAGTTTGAGAAAATCATTCCTAAACCCCACCATAAATTGACGTATATATAATCTGTTTCTTTTTTTATAGTAAAGAATATCCCTAATAGATATATACCTTTTGATATAATGTTAACTAATGTAATCCATTTTACATTTTCAATTCCTTGTAAGAACCATGTGGGATTAAGAAATTGCCCTATTAATACCGAAAGCCCTAAGGTAAACATTATTTTTTCGGATTTGAAAAAAGGAAAAGTAAAGAAAATAAAAGATGCAAAAGTTAAAACAATCAACAAAATAATTCCTTTTACAGCATATGTTGTTGTAAAAATTTTATTTAATACTTCTGGATTATCTCTGTTAACTGAAACTTCTCTGACTCCAATAATATCTGAACCAAAATCGATAAATACAATTAAGAAAAAAGCAATCGCCATTCCCACAGCTGTTTTCCCAAAATTTTCTTCACCACAAACTGATACAATATAGGGAACAACCAACAGGGGTGTAACCAAATTGAAAAGTTGACCAAAACCATAAATACTAAGTTTATGAAATTGAGGATGAAATAGTATTTTATTAAAGATTTTTAGCATTTACTTTTCAGTATACAATTGGCTTAATTTGTTATATAATTTATCGCCTTTAGGATATAGTGATGGACCTGTTGCTTGATTAGGTTCTTTTCTTTTTAAACTTCCAACTAATTTATCAATTACTGTATTTGATTCATCTACCCTAAATAAAAAATATACTTCTTCTCCTTTAGCTGTAATTTTTTCTTTTTTATAATAAAAGGCTATTTCATTTAATATGATTTCGGGTTGTTTTTTATTACGACCAAAATCTATTCTAATTTGTTTCGGTTGAATGGTATCTGGAAATGTAAAATTAATGGTTTGATTTTTTTTACTTCCTTTTACTTTTATCCAATAGGATGCTTCTTTATGAAATGCAACTGAATTACTCGTTGTATAATATACAGCTATTGAATCCGATTTTTGAATAACAGCATCTAGCGACATTTTTAAAGAATTAGATGCAGATTCATTTTCACAACTGAAAATGAAAATTGATAAACAAATAAGAAATAAATTCTTTACCATTTTAAACTAATTTAAAGTAAATATAACTGATTTATTAAATAAAAAAAAGTGAACCGCAGTTCACTTTTTTAAATATACTATAAAAATATTTTTATTTTGCTAATTTTTCAATTTCTTGCTTTAATGTAGGCTCTTGAGGGTACAATGATGGGTTTTGTCTAACACCGTTTTCAATATTTGATTTCACCACTCCTGTTGATGGATCAAAAGTACAAGTGTTTTCATCAGCTCTAAAATACATTCCAAGTTCTTGACCTACAATTTCTTTTTTATTACCGTTATATTCTAAAATAACAGATTTTAATGTAACATCAGACTGATCTGGTTTAATACCTAAATCCAATCTAAGGTGTGTTGGAAATACATCTGCTGGTAATTGAAACTCTACTTGTTGTTCATTTTCGCTTCCTTCAATTGATTTCCAAACTCCATTTTCACCAAAATTAACTGTGTTGTCTTCTGTGTATAATAGACAAAAATCGTCTTTTTTAGCTGCTATAAAATTTACTGTAACTTTAAATTGTTTAACCGTCTCTTCAACTTCAGTTGCAGGAGTAGTAGCATCTGTGTTTTCATTTTTGCATCCTACAAAAGAAAACAAACAAACTATCAATAAAGAAAAATAATAATTTTTCATCTTTTTAAGGTTTAATTTTTTTGACAAATTAAAGAATTATCTTATTATCGTGCAAGTTAATTTATTTATTTTTACTGAAATTTAAAAACATCATTTTTCACATGAATAATTTATTAAACAAAGGGTTTGAAAAAGATATAAAAATGTATTTTTTTACATTTTTTTTATCACTAGTCGCTTATGGTTTTGCACTTTCAAATTATACATTAAGTGTAGATAATGAAATTCCTATTTTATCTGATTTTGCATTAGATATGGGGAGATGGGGTCAAAATTTAATTAGATATCACCTCTTTAATGGTCATTTACAATATTTTACTTTAATTCTGGGGTTATTTTTCTTTAGTGTTTCTGCTGTTAGACTTTCTAAACTTTTTAAGTTTGAAAATATTTATGCCTATTTCTTTTGTGGTCTATTTATCACTATTCCTCAAATATCATATCAGGTTGTATTTTATATGATGTCAGATATTGCTGGTTTAGGTGTTCTTTTATCTGTAATTAGTGTTGAAATTTTTATAAAAAACATTGAAAATAGTTCAAAAATCAAATTGTTTTTTTATTTGTTACTTGCTAGTTTAATAATAATGTTTGCTACTTCAATGTATCAAATTCTAATATTATTTCCTGTGACTATTTATGTAATTCACTTTTTTCAAAAATTACACAATGAAGACTTTAATCAAAAAAAAGAAATAAAAAATTTATTTGTTTTTGCAGGATTAATTTTGTTTTCTATTGTTCTTTATTCTATATCCGTTAAAATTATTTGTCCACCTATTAAAGATAGCGGGTATTTATTATCCTTTACTTCTGGAAACTCAAACAACATGATTTCAATGTTTTTTGATATTTGGATTAATAATCTAAAAGGTAGTTTTTACTATGGTGAAAAATTATTTATAATTGTTCCCCTAATTTCAGTTATTCTTCTTATTCGCTTTTTTATTGAAAAAAAATATTTTATTTTAAAATTATTAGTTCTATTCTTTTTAATATTAAGTCCATTTTTAGTTTCATTATTTATCTCTAATGGTTATCATCCACCTAGAATTTATGTTACTACGGGTATTATCTTTGCATTTTTAATTGTGTTTTTTATTAAATCTTTTAATATTAATAAATACAATTACATTACTTCAACATTTATATCCTTAATTATTATCTGTAATATTTATTTTATTACCAATCTGTTTTATACTTGTAACAAAATTTATCTTTACGATAAACGTAACTCTGAAAAGATGTATGATTTAATTTTGAAGAAATATCCTAATTTTGAAACTACTGAAAAAGTTGTATATTTTTATGGTTTCTTCGATTTTGAATATCATCAAAAATTCAGATTGGATAAAAGTGAAATTTTTGGTGGTTCAATATTCCACTGGGGAGAAGCAGATAATTACAGAGTAAATAATTTCTTTAAACTTTCAAATATTGGCGATTTTAATATGATAAATAAAGAACAATACGATTCTGTTAAAGATTCAATAAGTAATATGGCAGTATGGCCAAATGAAGAATCTATAAAAATGATTAACGGTGTAGTAATTGTAAAACTTGGAGATAAAAAAGGAGCTAAACTTTATTTTGAATAAAAGACAAAATTTACTCAAAATAAAAAAGGCTGGTTTTAATAAATTAAAACCAGCCTTTTTTTAATATTTTTTTAAACAATTAATTACCAAATCTGTTTCTAATTCTAAAAATAATGGTAAACGAAGTAAACAATCTGTAAAATTATCCGTTTCAGGTAAAATTCTACCATCGTGTTTGCTTTCATAAAATGGGCTTTTATGCAAACTAATATAATGAAAAACTGCCATTATTCCATTTTGTTTTAAATGTTGAATTAAAGCGGTTCTTTGTTCTAAATTTTTACACACTAAATAAAACATATGAGCATTATTTTTGGCATAACTAGGTAATTCAGGTAAACTAATTTCATGTTTTTTTGCCCATTCATTTAATTCCAAATTATAATTTTCCCAATGTGCCTTTCTTGTATTTTGAATATTTTCAAGATTTTCTAATTGTGCCCATAAAAAAGCTGCAACAATTTCAGAAGGTAAAAATGAACTTCCCACATCAACCCAACCATATTTATCTACTTCTCCTCTGAAAAATGAAGAACGATTTGTACCTTTTTCCCATATTATTTCAGCTCGATTGATAAATTGTTCATCGTTAATGGCTAACATTCCGCCTTCTCCAGAAATAATATTCTTGGTTTCATGGAATGAAAAAGCAGCTAAATGACCAATAGATCCTAATGCTTTTTTAATTCCATCTTTTCCTGTATAATAACTATCTATAGCTTGAGCGGCATCTTCCACCACAAATAATTTATACTTTTTTGCTAGATCCATAATCGTATCCATATCACATGCTACACCTGCATAATGAACTGGAACAATAGCTTTTGTTTTAGAAGTAATTAAAGATTCTATTTTAGAAGCATCGATATTTGGATGGTTTGGCATACTATCAGCAAACACAATTTTTGCTCCTCTTAAAACAAATGCATTTGCTGTTGAAACAAAAGTATAAGATGGTATAATTACTTCATCACCCTCTTTAATATTTATTAAAATAGCAGCCATTTCTAAAGCATCAGTACAAGAAGTGGTTAACAACGATTTTTTGAAACCATAATTAGATTCAAAAAATTGTTGGCACTTTTGAGTAAAAATTCCATTACCTGAAATTTTACCTGATTTCACTGCTTCTTCTATATATTGGGTTTCTTTACCTGTTAAATAGGGTTTATTAAATGGAATCATTTCTCCAAAAATGTTTAATAATTATACTTTGCTTAACTTTATAACCTTGTTTTTCATAAAATGAACACGCCTCAAAATTCTCTTTTTGTGTAGGAATATTAAGAATTTTTATATCGTTTTTAATTAATTCATTTTCAACAACTTGTAATAATTTTTTTCCTATTCCTTTTCCTTGATGATTAGGTAGAACTGCAACTAAACCAATTGTTGCTTCGTTTTTTTTAATTTTGTAACTTATAAAGCCAATTATTTTTTTTTCTTCAACATAGACTAAAATATCATCTGAAAAACCAAAATCAAGAGAATTATCTATCCATCTTTTATAAAGATTTTCAAACTGTTGAATTGAAAATTTTTTATCTTTTTTAAAACGACTATATTTTCCACTTTCAAAAGACAATTCATATAATTGCTCTCTTGAAAAATTTTTACTAGAAAAACTTAAAATATTCTCAGAATCTAATTGATTTTTAACTAAATCTTTAATATAGACAATCTTATTTTCTTTATATGATTCACTATATCCAGGTAGATTAATATCTTTATCAGAATTACAAAAAACATAAATCAAATCATACGTTTTTTCAACATTAATAACGGATTGATTATCTATAAAACATTCTGCTATTTGCAATTCAAAAAAATTTGAATCCCAATCAAGTTGATTTATCATTCTGTTGATTTTTCTATAATATAACTTGGTCTGTTTTTAACACCTTCAAAGATTTTACCTATGTATAAACCTACTACTCCAAGTGTGGTTAATAAACACCCGCTCAAAAACCAAATACTAATAATTAAACTTGCATACCCACTAACTGAAACTTTTCCTGTCATCTTTTCAAATAAAACATAAATAACCATTATAAAAGATATCAATGCAATGGATAATCCAAATTTAATTATTAATCGCAAAGGCTTGTCTGAATAGGCTAAAATAATATCTAAGGCTAAATTGAGTAATTTTTTTAAATTATAATTTGATTTTCCTTCTGATCTTGATGCGTGTTCAACATTTACAAAACTTGTTGAAAACCCAACCCATTTCACCATAGTGGGAAAGTATTTGATTTTCTCTTCTAATTTTACAACCTCATCTATAACTTGTTTAGAATAAATTCCAAAATTTGCAACTGTTGCATCTTGTTTTGTTCCTGTTAAATAGGATAGAGTTTTGTAAAATAATTTTGAAACTGTTTTTTTGTAAAGAGAATCTTTTCTTTCATATCTTCTGGCTAAAACAATATCGTATCCTTTCTGAGATTCAACAAATAATTTATTAATTTCTTCAGGTTGATCTTGTAAATCGCAATCTAAAACTACAATATAATCTCCTTTTACTTGATTTAAACCCGCTGTAATTGCATAATGTTGACCAAAATTTCTACTTAATTTAAAACCTCTTACATTGTTGTTTCTTTTTGAAATCTCTTCAATTTTTTGCCATGATTTATCTGGACTAAAATCATCCACTAGTATAATTTCAAAAGAATTAAAAGCTGATGGAATACTATTTGAAATTCTTTCTACTAACTCTTCTAAAACTAACTCAGCTCTATAAACTGGAGAAACAACTGATAATTTCATAAACTAATATATTACTCTACCTCTAAACACTTCTTCTACATCCACAATTGGAGGTACATTTTTCAATACCACATTTCCGGTTGCGAAAATAGTTCCTTCTATTTGATTAACGGGATAAACAAACATGTCGTTAGAACCTCTATGAAAAACTTTAATAGTTTGGGCATAAAATGCGTCACCGTAAAAACGACCGTTTCCAAAATAAAAATTTAACAACATTTGATTTGTATTTCCATTAACATAATAATTGGAAACCGTATTACTCTCTACTACTAATTGCTCATTATTGACCTGAACATTAAAATCTCCTGTTCCTGCTTCATCTCCATCATCACCTAACGAAAACAATCGAACTACTCTAGAATGTAATACACCATCCGATTCTATTTTTTGTTCCGTTTTACTGTGCAATTCTAACTCGACAATAGCAGGAAAAACCGTTCCATCTGGAATAGTAACAACTACTTTTGTTTGCCCGTAATCTCTAGCAATATTACAAGTTGAATTGTCTTTTATGACTAACATATCGCCATTTAATCGTACATCTATATCATCAATAATATTATCGGATGTATTAATTTTAACTTCATAATTAATACCTTCTTTAACCACTAATCCTACACCACTATATACTTTGATTTTTGTAAATCCTTCTAATGGATATGTTTTGGTAATTTGATTGCCATTCCCTTTAAAACAATCTTCAGAAATACCGCAGCTTGCCATTATAAGTAATAGAAGATATATGAAGTATTTTTTCATCTGTTTTATTTAATTTTTATAATAACCTAATCTAGTTTTAAGCGATTTTCTGTGATTTACAATCTTATTCCTATTGAAAATTCCCCTGCCTCTGCTCTTCCTCCATGCGCTTTTAAACCTACACCCGTAAAAATATTTTTGTAAATATAATATTTTACTCCGAGTCTTTGATAAAGGTTTGTTTCATAATCAAATGGCTTATAAACATAATACCCTAATTGTGTTTCTATTGATAGTTTATTTATAAACAATTCATGTCCTAAAACAAGTCCTATTCTTTTATAATCAGTATTAGGATCACTATTTTTTTCAGGAAAAGCTACCGATGTAAACTCGATGTAATCAATTAAATATCTTGAAAAGAAAATATCGGTTCCAATTTGTATTGCACTTTTTCTTCCAATTCTTTTATCTGCATAAAAACCAAAATGATAAAACTGACGTTGACCTAAATGAGGAACAGGTCCTTCTGAAATTCCTGTTCTAAATGCTATATTATATTTGATTCTCTCTCTGTAAGAAGCTTTTGATGGTAATGAATCAACAATAAATTCTTGTTTTTTGCTTGTTAGGTTATAATTTAACCCAACATTTAATGCAAAAGTATTAATTCCGCTATTTGGTGCTTTAAGTCTTCCATTAGAAAAATGAGTTAACATAAAACCCGCTTGAAAACCAAACCTATTAAAAATATTTTCCTTTTTATATTGCAACAGTACATAATTATTATCCATTAGTCTTGTTCCAAAAGCATTGTTCTTATTATTGGATTCCTTATCGTATGGATTTGAAGTAACACCAATACCTTGTGAAATTCGAAACATTAAATTTCGATTCAAAAAGTAAAAATTGTAATGTAATCCTAGGGCAATATTATAGCCTAAATATTGATTTTGGAAGTCTAAATAATGGAATGAAATACCATAATCTGGATAATTATAAACTTGTTCCCATTCTTTTTTACCAAATGTTTTCCAATTGTAACTTAACATAAAACCATCGGGATGGCCTGTAATTAAATGTCCAATATCATCAGTATGTTTGATGATATTACCTCTGAAAAGTTGAACATCAATATAGGCTGGATTATTTTCTTGTGAGAAAACAAACGAAACAGAAAAACAGAAAAAAAGTAGGGCTTTTTTCATCTTTTCAGTTGTGTTAAACATTCTTTTAAACTATCCTTCCATTCCTTAATTTCAATGTGAAATACCTTTTTAATTTTTGTTTTATCTAAAACACTATATGCAGGTCTTGAAGCAGGTGTTGGATAAGCTTCTGTTGGAATAGGATTTAGGTTAATTGAAATAGCGTTTTGTTGAAATATTTCTTTTGCAAAATCATACCAAGAGCAAATCCCTTCGTTACTGAAATTGTAAACTCCGAAGTTGTTGGGTGATACTGAAACGAGTTCAGCATGACAAGACTGTATGATTTTCAACAAAACCTCAGCTAAATCTACTGCATTTGTTGGCGTTCCAATCTGATCATGTACAACAGACAAAGTATCACGCTCCGAAGCTAATCGTAACATGGTTTTCATGAAATTATTTGCAAATTGCGAATACACCCAAGAAGTTCTTACGATGAAATATTTTTCCCAATTATTCTGAATTGCTAATTCGCCATCCAACTTCGTTTGTCCGTAAACGCTTTGCGGATTTGGGATGTCGGTTTCTTTGTACCCATTTGTCATACTGAGCGAAGTCGAAGTACCATCAAAAATAAAATCGGTAGAAATATGAAGTAAAACAGTGTCGAATTCTTTACAAACTTTAGCTAAATTTTCTGGACCAACAGCATTAATTAAATGCGCTTTTTCAACTTCACTTTCTGCTTTATCAACTGCGGTATAAGCAGCGGTATTAATACAAAATTGTGGTTTATGAACTGCAAAAACAGATTGGCAATTTTCAAAATTAGTAATATCCATTTCTTGATAATCAGTATAAACAAACTGAATATTTGGATATTTATGAGCAATAAATTGAATGGATTGTCCTAATTGACCGTTGGCTCCTGTAACTAATACTACCATACTTTCTTAGCATTTTGTAGATTAGGTAATACTTGGTCTTTTTCTGAAATAATCAAGTCTTGAGAAGGAAAATCCCAATTGATTTTCAGGGTTTCGTCATTATAAATTAATCCTCCTTCACTTTCTTTGTTGTAAAAATTATCACATTTATAAAAGAAGGTTGCCGTTTCTGATAGCACTAAAAATCCGTGTGCAAAACCTCTAGGTACAAAAAACTGTTTTTGATTTTCACTCGAAAGTAAAACGGCTTCATATTGACCAAATGTTTCTGATTCAGGACGTAAATCAACGGCAACATCTAAAACTTCACCTTGTAAAACACGAACTAACTTGGCTTGGGCGTGTTCGCCACATTGATAATGTAATCCTCTTAAAACACCTCGAGTAGAGAAAGATTGGTTATCTTGAACAAACGTTACATTTTGTCCAATTCCTTCTTGAAATGTTTTTGCATTAAAACTTTCCATGAAGTAACCTCTTTCGTCATTGATTATTTTAGGTTCTAGGATAAAACATCCTTTTAGTTGGGTTTCTATAAATCTCATATTCTACATAATGTGCCAATTTTCAATATGTTAATGAGTCTATTTTTTTCATTGGCATATTGTCACATTGACAAACTGACTAATTAAATAAGGCTCATCAAATGTTTTCCGTAGCCACTTTTTAATAATGGCTCTGCTAATGCTTTTAACTGATTTGCATCAATGAAGCCCATTTTATAAGCGGCTTCTTCAATTGCTCCAATTTTCAATCCTTGACGTTCTTCAATAACCTCAACAAATTGACCAGCTTGCATTAAGGACTGGAATGTTCCTGTGTCTAGCCAAGCGGTTCCTCTATCTAAAATACTTACTTGTAATTTGCCTCGATTTAAATATTCTTTATTTACATCGGTAATTTCTAATTCGCCTCTGTGGCTTGGTTTTATGTTTGCCGCAATTTCTAAAACATCATTATCATAGAAATAAATTCCAGGAACAGCATAGTTTGATTTTGGTTGGGCTGGTTTTTCTTCTATAGATAAAACTTTTCCATCCTTATCAAAATCTACCACACCATAACGCTCTGGATCGTGTACATGATACGCGTAAATAATTCCTCCATTTGGATTGTTATTCGCTTGAAGTAATTCTGCTAAACCAGTTCCGTAGAAAATATTATCTCCTAGAATCAAAGCTACTTTGTCGTTCCCTACAAACTCTTTACCAATGATAAAAGCTTCAGCTAATCCGTTTGGATGTTCTTGAACAGCGTATTCAAATCGGCAACCTAATTTACTTCCATCGCCTAACAATTGACGAAATAATGGTAAATCGTGAGGTGTAGAAATAATTAAAATTTCGTTTATTCCTGCCCACATCAAAGTTGATAATGGATAGTAAATCATGGGTTTATCATAAATAGGCATCAATTGTTTGCTCACCGCTAATGTTAACGGATGTAAACGGGTTCCTGAGCCTCCTGCTAATATAATTCCTTTCATTTTTAATGCGTTTATAGTTTGTGGTTGATTGTTTATAGTTTCGAAAAAAAACTATAACTCGTTAACACTAAACTTTTTTAAATACCATTCTATTGTTTTTACAATTCCGGTTTCAAAGTTTTCATCGGCTTTCCAACCTAATTCGGTTTCGATTTTTGTAGCATCGATGGCGTATCTTAAATCGTGTCCTGGTCTGTCTTTTACAAAAGTGATTTGTTCTTTATAACTTCCTGATGCTTTTGGCTTCATTTCGTCTAAAATTGAACAAACTTTATCAACAATATATAAATTGTTTCTCTCATTTCTGCCACCAATATTATACGTTTCACCAGCTTTTCCTTTTTTGAAAGCCAATTCAATTCCTTTACAGTGATCTAAAACATATAACCAATCGCGCACGTTTTTTCCATCGCCATAAATCGGAATATTCTCTCCAGTTACCGCTTTACGAATAATAGTAGGAATCAACTTTTCATTATGTTGTTTTGGACCATAATTGTTAGAGCAATTTGTGGTTACAACGTTCATTCCATAGGTATGAAAATAACTTCTCACAATCATATCAGAACCCGCTTTTGAAGCCGAATATGGGCTATTTGGCGCATATGGTGTTGTTTCTTCAAACAAACCCGTTTCGCCTAAAGTTCCATATACCTCATCAGTAGAAACATGGTGAAAGCGTGAATTTTCAAATCCAATGTTGTATTGATTAGGAGCCGACATCCAAAGTTTTCTTGCTGTATCTAACAAATTAAACGTTCCTAACACATTGGTTTTAATGAACGCTTCTGGACCTGAAATCGAATTATCAACATGACTTTCTGCTGCAAAATGAATTACATCGTGAAACTGATATTTTTGAAATAATTCTTCTACAAAATTTCGATCGCAAATATCACCTTGAACAAATGTATATCGAGCATGATTTTCTACTTCTGATACATTTTCTAAATTACCAGCATAGGTAAGCAAATCTAAGTTTACTAAATGATAATCTGAATTGTTCTCTATAAAATACGGAACAAAATTTGCTCCAATAAATCCGGCACCGCCAGTTACTAAAATATATTTCATTAGTTAATTCTTGCTACTTGATTTTTATATAATTTTATAAACCAATACCCTATTAAATATAAGAATACAAACAAAATAGGTACAATAAATTTCATTTTATTACTTAATCCTGAAGTATTAATTTGGTTGGCAACAATACTTTGATCTTTTACAATCTTATCGTATTCAACACTATTTAAAAGTTTGTATTGATTTTCTTTTATTAATTCGTCTTTCTTATTAATAATGTCGTTTATTCCGCTATTTTCAGAAATAGTAACACTACCCGATGGCTTGTTTTCAGAAAACGAAAGTATCAATCCATCAATTTGATTTATTAATTGATTGTTAATTTCAATTTTCGTTTTTACGTTATTTTGATAAATAGTTTTTAATTTATTAAAATGCTCTGAATCTTGAAGGAAGTTTAATATTGGATCAATAAGTTCGTTTCTTTTAAATGGTTTAGAAGTATTTATTACTAATTGATGTTGATAATAATTTTTACTCGTTATATCCTCCTTAATTATTTTCTCAATATTGCCGTCTTCTGCCATTAATTTGATAAACTCAAAATTTAAAGCATTGTCTTTTGAATTAATAAAACTATAAATTCCGTTGATTGGCTTAATTTCAATTTTACCAATTTCATCGATATCCTTTATACCAATTTGTTTAAAAAAAGCAACATCTTTCTCTTTTAATTTAGACTCCAATAAACTTATCTTATTGTATAGATATTCATTACTTCCAAAATTTGGAATTAGAACCAATTTTTGAATATAACTATGTCTGCTATCTAGAACAACACCGGCAGCAACACCAGCTATAAACAATATAATTATGATTATGATTTTCTTTTTAATGAAGAAAATAAAATCAAAAATGGTATTTAAACTATTATTAAAAAAGTTCTTAATTCCAGTTCCGATTTGGCCTAAATCGATTTCTTGATCTTGAGAATTTGTGCTCATTAATGCCTATTTTACGTTAAAGATTTGTTCTAATATTTTAATCGTAATCAAATACGTAGGTTTTACACCGGTTGTTCCTAATCCTCCCGATGCTAGAGTGCTTCCTGTTTCTAATGGATTATCCGATGCATAATAAGCGTATCTTACTTTTACATCTGGATTAATACTTTTTCTAATTTTAGAAGCCGATTGAATCGCTTTTTGATAATACGCGCCTTCCATTTCTAAACCAATCGCTTGCCAAGTTGATTCATGGAAAAACTTCAATAAATCTCTGTTTTGAAGCGATGTACCTAAAACCGTTATCATTGGACCTGCAAAAACAGGAATTCCGTTCCCCTCAAACATCTCTTTGGTTAATTCATTTTCAAAAGGATAATTATCCGCTGTTCCTTCGTTTACATGTGCGCACGGAATCATAATATCGCCTTTTCCTCCTTCTAAAATTCCAGCTTTACCCATAATAGAAACTGATTCAAGATTCAAGAATATTTTGTTTTTCTTTTCTGTTTTATACGGTTTCAATAACTCATCAATTGTCTCAAAAGCTTGTTCTCCAAAGGCATAATCCATTACAATAATAACCGGTTTTTCTTTGGCTAATTTTGCATCTGCAAAAATGGTTTTCTTGAAATCAATTTTAGCAGTATCAAAAATTTGAACGTCGATATTGGTTCCTGATGCATCTGGCAACGAAATCATTCCTTGTGATAACGCAAAATCTTCCACTTTCTTGCGTAACTCTTTGTTTGCCGAACTACTTAAATCCTCAAATATCTGAAATTCAGGTGTGTTTTTGTATTTTTTTCCTAAAACTGGTTCTGCAAATAATGAGTTCATCACACTGTGCATATTGGCACTAATGATATGAATTGGTCTATCAATTAAATCGTTTTGAAGTAATACTTCTTTAATTGTGGTTGCCCAAATGTCACCATAAATGTGATGACCTAATCGTTCTCTTAAAATGGGACTAAAAGTAATGGTTCTTTTATTGTTATCAACAACTTCTTCTATAGCTAATTTTCCTAACCAATACACAACGTGTAAGAATCGATCTGGAGCTTCGGCAGTAGCAAAATCATCGTAAATATCTTGTACTTCTGCAAACGTTCTTCCTAAGACATTAGCCGCATGAGAAATTGCTTTTTCACGGTCAATTAGACTTAATTTTTTAGTTTGTTTTACCGCTATTTCTAATTTTTGCCAATCTCTTGAAACTGAACCTTCGTCATCGATTAAAACACGGTCTTTAATTTTGTGCGATTCGATAAAGATGAACGTTAAATGTGTCAAAATATCATAAATATCCGAACGTCCTCTTGTGATTTCCACATTCATTTGTTCGTCATCTATACGGTAACAATTTCTTCTTCTTTTTGGAGGAACAATTGCTTTAAAATGCGAATTCGAATAGCCTTCATCTGAAGTTAAATTGATGTAACGGCATTCTTCAATTCCAATTGGTAAACGTTCAATTACGTATAAAAGTCCGTTTAGTTCTACTTTTTCTTCGGCTATAGAACCGTAAATTTCTGGTCGAAGCGATAATAATGCTTCTCTTAAGGTTTCCCCTGAAACACCCATTGGCTTATAGAAACCTCTGTTGAATAAATGTCTCATGGTAATGTACAGTCGCTCAATAGCTGCTGAGGACTCTTGCGCTCTAGAACGCGAAATGTTTTTAATGTCTTTCATTAATTTTTTTATTTTCTAACCTACAAATGTAGTGTTTTTTATTTTAGTTCGTTAAAATCAGGTTTATTGAGGGTTCATATACGCTGATTTTTTCTGAATTTTCACTTGATTGCTTGCTCCATTTTCCGTAAGCATACGTATAAAAGAAATCTCTATCTACATAATTATAAAGCACATATGGTTGATATTTGTTGCCTGTTTTATTGCTTTCTATCAACAATTTCTCATATGCAACAAACATACCGTTTTCGGGAAAAACCAAATCAAATTGCGAAATAGAATAACGGTGTTTGAGAACTCCTTTTTTTAGCGTTACAACAAAGTCTTTTGTTAGTAATTCTTCACCAGGAAATCCGTTTTCGTCTACGCTATAAAAATGTAATTTTATAGTGGCATCCTCAATTCTACTATCTGTAAAAATGGTTACTTCTTTTAAAAATTTTGTTTTATTATAAGAAGCTTTATAAGGAAAAAACTTTGCTTCGATTTTAGGTCCGTTATCAAAAGATTGAAAAATAGCATCTTTGATTTCACCAATTTCAATTTGTTTCGACTGTTTTTTATTCAATATAACCACTTCTCTTAAATCGTACGTCATTGGTCTTAACAACACTTCCGATACTTCGGTTCCTTTAAGCACTTTTCTTTCATAACCTAATACTGAAATTACAATGTTTTTTTGGTTTGAAGCTTCTAAATAAAACGTTCCATCTGCATCTGACATAGTGCCAATCGTTTCATTTTCCACCCAAATATTCACAAACGGAATGGGTTCGCCAGAAATACTGTCTTTAACTACGCCACGGATTTGGGCTGTAAGAGAAATAGATAGTAAGTAAAAAAAGAAGAGATATTTCATTAGTTGGTTAGAGTTATAGTCATAGAAGGAGCTAAATATTTATCATGATATTTTCTCATTAATAAATTTTCATAACTCTTTGGATTTTTTAAAATGTGTTTTTTAGATTTTGTCCAATTTCCGTTTATTGTTGATTGCCAAATAATATCATGTTCAATAGGAATAAAACATAATTCAGGTTCAATTGACATTGATTTACGTGTTACTTTATTCCCTTGATTATCTTTATAAGTATATTCACTATAATGCTTATTATCTTCGATAAGTAATTTTTCAAAAGAAATAAAAAACCCAACTAAAGGAATCTTAAGTCTGTACTCTGTTAAATCAACTTTATTTTTACTTTTGCCTTTTTTTACAGAGACAATAATTTCTTCGTCTATTAAGCTTTCTCCAGGAGAATTATCAGTATTTACACTTAAAATTTTTATTCTAATTTTTGCATTATCAATATCTGATTTGGTTAAAAATTTTATTTCTTTTAAAAATGGATGTGTTATCATTTCATCATAAGGTTTAAAATAAACCGCAGAATTTATATTTCCTAATCCAATTCTAAAACCGCTTGTTTCATAGTTACCTACTTCAATTTCATTCTTAAATTTTGGTTGTTCAATAACCACTTCCTTCAACTCAAAAACTTTTGGTTTCAATAAAATTATATCTGTCCTTGAAGATGCTTTTTTTACTTCATACCCCAATGCCGAAAAAACTAAGACTTTTTCTTCTTTTATATCTAATGAAAAACTACCGTTGGGTTCAGAAGTAGTGCCAATCGTTTCATTCTCCACCCAAATATTCACAAACGGAATGGGTTCGCTAGAAATACTGTCTTTTACTACGCCGCGAATTTGTGCGGAAAGGGATATTGTTAAAAAGAAAAAGAGTAATGATTTCATTAATTTGTTAGTATAAGATTTATTGCCGGTTCAAAAACTTTATTATTGTATTTTTCTTTTGAGCCTATTTCATTGTTATGCCATCTTTGTAACTTAATCCATTTTCCAAATCTATTATGATATGTGTTTTGTTCTTCAACTAAATTGCATTCAAAATCAGGTGCATAATATATTTTTTTGATTAATTTTTTACTTTTGTTTTCAGTATATTTAAATTCATATTTATTGCTTTCAATTTTTAAAACTTCATAAGCAATAAATAAACCTTCTTCTGGGAAAACTAATTTGAAATTTGAAATATCAATTATATTCTTCCTTTTTCCTTTTTTAACCGTTACAATAATATCCTCATAAAGTAAATCATCTTCAGGAGAACCTTCCTTATTTACACTAAAAATTCTAATTTTAAATTTGGCATTATTAACTTTACTTCGAGTTGTAATTTTTATTTTTTTTACAAACTTTGTTTGTTCATAAGTGGTTTCATATTTAAAGAATTTTGCGTTAGACCATTCTAAATCTCCCGAAATATGATAGCCTAAAGGTTTATTAAAATTTCCAATTTCAATTTCTTTTTTAAATTTTGGTTGTTCAATAACCACTTCCTTCAACTCAAAAACTTTTGGTTTTAGTAGAATTACTTCGCTTTTAGAAGATAATTTCTTTGTTTCAAAACCCAAAGCAGAAAAAATCAATACTTTCTCGTCTTTTATATCCAATGAAAAACTTCCATCTGCTTCCGAAGTGGTTCCAACAGTTTCATTCTCCACCGAAATATTCACATACGAAATTGGTTCGCCAGAAATACTGTCTTTGACCACGCCGCGAATTTGTGAAAACGCAAACTGTGCAACAATCAAAAAAATCCAAATCAGTCTTTTCTCTTTCATCTTTATTCTTTTATCTCAAAAAACTGTGCAATTTTTCTATCGTTACTTAATCTAGGTAATTTATTTTGTCCACCTAATTTGCCTATTGATTTCATGTAGTCTTGGAAACCGTTTTTTGGAACTTTTGTGATGACTAATGTTCGCAGTACATTCCCAACAATCAAATCGTCATAATACACGTTTTGTTTGCGCATAGCAGCGTCGATTTTTAAAGCAAAATCTTCTAAATTGGTTGGTTCATTTTCAAATTCGATGAACCATTCGTGATATGGCAATCCTTCATTTGGTGTGATTTGTGGCGCAACTGTAAATTCATTTACGCGAACATCAGTTCCTTCCATTGCTTCTTTTAGTGCTGATTCCACTTCTTTTCCGATAACGTGTTCGCCAAAAGCGGAAATATAATGTTTGATTCTTCCTGAAACGATTACTCGATACGGTTTTAAACTCGTAAACTGAATCGTATCGCCAATATTGTAAGCCCAAAGTCCGGCATTTGTTGAAATTATTAAAACGTAATTAACGCCTAATTCCACTTCGCCAATTGTAAAGCGTTTTGGATTTTCAGTGAAAAATTCGTCGGCTTTAATGAATTCATAGAAAATTCCGGAATTCAATAACAGTAACATGCCTTTTTCTTTTTGTGAATCTTGGTAGGCAAAAAATCCTTCTGAAGCGGGAAACAATTCAATAGAATCAACTTTTCTTCCGATTAAATTTTCAAATTTTGCTCTATAGGGTTCATAATTGACACCACCATAAATAAACAAATTGAAGTTTTTGAAGATTTCGCCAACCGGTTTGTTTGCTTTTTCCTTTAACTTCTCAAAATACATTTGCACCCAAGACGGAATTCCAGAAATCACAGACATATTTTCCTTGATGGTTTCCTCTACAATCGCATTGACTTTAGTTTCCCAATCTTCGATACAATTGGTTTCCCAACTTGGCATGCGGTTTTTTTGCAAATATTTCGGAACAAAATGCGCTACAATTCCGGATAATCTTCCCAATTTAATTCCGTTTTTTTCTTCTAAAATGGGACTTCCTTGTAAGAAAATCATTTTTCCAGATACAAAATCCGCTTTTCCAGTTTCATAAATGTAACTTAAAATAGCATTTCGAGCCGCTTGAATATGAAAGGGCATCGATTCTTTTGTCAATGGAATGTATTTAGCTCCCGAAGTAGTTCCTGAAGTTTTAGCAAAATAAAGCGGTTTTCCTTTCCAAAGTACATTTTCTTCGCCTTTTACGACTTTATCAACATAATGTTTCAAACCTTCGTAATCGCGAACGGGAACTTTTTGAACAAAATCGGAATGGGATTTTATAGAATCAAAATCGTGGTCTTTTCCAAATTGAGTTTGAGTTGCTTCTCTGATTAATTCTTCAAAAACTTTTTGTTGGGTTTCAATAGGATTATTAGCCCATTTTTGGGTTTTGGCGTGAATTCTTTTGGCAAATAACTTAGCCGCAAAAGCTTTTACTGACATGTTAATTGAAATTGATAAATTGCGTTGGATCAATTGGGAAACCATCTTTCCATAATTCAAAATGCAATGTAGCACCCGAATTAAGAACGGAATTTGTATTTCCAGCTAAAGCGATTACTTCTCCAGATTTTACTATATTTCCTTGAGTTTTTGTTACTGAAGCCGCGTTTTTATAAACAGATAAAATATCATCTTTATGGCGTACAATCACCACATAACCCGAACTAGGAGTCCAATCAGAAAAAATAATAGTTCCTGTTGCAACGGCTTTAATTGGAGTGTTATTGGTTAATGCAATTTTCACTGCTAAATGTTTATTAGCAACATTATATTTTTGTAAAATAGCTCCTTGTGCTGGAGGAAATAACACAAAACTAACCTTTGGTTTAGAAGATTCAAAAACATTGTACTTATCTTCTTTTATAACTTGATCTCTTAATTCTTCTTCTTTTTCAGTTGCGGTAAGTCCTGATAAATCTAAATCTGCAGCATCTAAGGCTTTAATAGAATCTTTATTTAATTTGGCATATTCTAAATCACCTGTAAGTACTTTTTTGATAGAAGCAATATAAGCATTATTGATTTTTACCGACTTTTCTAAAGAATCTGATTTTATAGCCATATCCATTGCTTCCTGCTTTAATTTAGAAGAAGCATAACCTGGAATATATTCGCGAAGTGGCGTAAAAGCAATAATATAGGTGGTAACAAAAATGATTATTATTGCTCCTAATGTCCCCACAACAAAGACGTTCATTAAATTTAATTTTAATGAAAAAGTTTCTTCAAAAGTGTCCTCGTTTAGAATAACTAACCTTCTCTTATTGAATAATTTTCTTAATAAAAGTTGTCTTTTTAGCCTTTTATTAGCCATCTTATTAGTTCTATTAATTACACAAATATACTAAATACAACGGGTTTCTAATTTCTAATAGTATAATTAATCGTTAAAAAATAATCATTTGTTAATTTCTTTATATCTTTGTGCTTTAAATCATAGAAAAAATGAATGCATTAACTATATCTTTAGGAATTGTAGGAGTTCCACAAGCAATTTTAATCATAGCAATTGTTTTATTATTATTTGGAGGTAAAAAAATTCCAGAATTAATGAAAGGTCTTGGTGGAGGTGTTAAAGAATTTAAAAACGCCATGAAAGACGATGAGCCTAAAAACTCTAAAAAAGAAGAAGAAACTAAAGAAAAAGAATAATTTTTCTTTTCAATATTTAAAATCCCAAATTCCAGTTATTTCAAAAGGAATTTGGGATTTTTTTTATAGAACGCAACCAAATTATCATTTCATCATCTTTAAAATATAAAAACATTCTCATGAAAAATTTTGGTTTTTTAATTTTAGCTATTACTGCATTATTTAGTTGTGATAAGAATAATGATTATGATTCTAATTTGGCAAACTCTTCAGTAGTTGATGTTTATGTCACAGGAAAATATAACAACAATCCGTGTTATTGGAAAAACACACAATTAGTATTACTTGATAATGGTGGGCTAACTAATGGGGTTGCTCAAAAAATTATGGTTTCAGGTTTAGATGTGTATGTTTTAGGTCAAGGAACTGGATATCTTAATACTTTATATTGGAAAAATGGAATATTAATTGATTTAAATTCTTTATTAAATCCCAATAATGAACCCTTTTTACAAATAAATGACATGTTTGTTGAAGGAAATGATGTTTATTTCTGTGGTAGTATTGGAAATTATACTACTAAAGAAGTTTGTTTTTGGAAAAATGGAGTGAAAACTACTTTAAGTCACAATGACAATGGTAGTGCTAATTCAATAGTAGTTTCTAACAATGATATATATGTTACTGCTCAAAGCAGCTTAGGAAGAGGTTACTTCAAAAATGGAATATTTAATGATGAAACATATTATTGTGGAATATATGGATTGAGTAAGATAAATAATGATGTATACCTTTATGGAACAAAAGATAGCTCCTTGACAGGCTCAAATTATCAAGGATACTATAAAAACTTAACAACAGATATTGCTACCTATTTATCAAATGTTGAGTATGTTAGAAATTTAAATGGATATAATAATAATATATATTTTAATGATAGTTTAAATTTTTATACGAACAATAATCCTGCTTCATTTTTTTATAATGGAATGGGAATAATAGATTTTAAAATTGTTAATAATAATAGTTATATAATTAGTATTGAGGATTCATCAACTGTAAATTTTTATTTAGATATTAATAACACGAATTCAATTCAAATTAGTGGTGCAGATGGTGAGTTTACTTCAATTCTAGTAAATTAAAATAAATAAATTTTTGAAAAATTCGTTGTATTATGATTTACAAAATCATCGTCAACTGAATGCGTTTTCTTGCTTCGTCCACCTCAACGACTTTTACTTGCACGTGTTGGTGCATTTTTACCACTTCGTTTACATCCGAAACATAGCCTTCTTTCAATTGCGAAATGTGCACCAAACCACTTTCTTTGATACCTAAATCTACAAAACATCCAAAAGCCGTAATATTATTCACAATTCCTGGTAAAATCATGCCGGTTTTTAAATCAGAAATAGAGCGAACATTTGGATCGAATTCGAAAATTTTTGCTGCTTTTCTTGGATCTAAACCTGGTTTTTCTAACTCTTTTAGAATATCTTTTAAAGTTAAAATCCCTATTTCAGTTGTGATATAATTTTCAGGTTTTATTTGAGCGATTTTTTCTTTATTAGCGATTAATTCATTGGTTTTGATGCCTAAATCTTTTGCCATTTTTTCCACAATAGGATACGCTTCAGGGTGAACAGCTGAATTATCCAATGGATTTTTCCCATCGCGAATTCTAATGAAAGCTGCGGCTTGTTGATAAGCTTTTTCTCCCAAACGTGGCACTTTTTTCAGTTGCTTTCTATCTTCAAAAGGCCCGTTCTCTGAACGATAAGCCACAATATTTTCCGCCATTTTTTCACCAATTCCTGAAACATAACTCAATAATGATTTACTAGCAGTATTGATGTTAATCCCAACAGAATTCACGCAACTCATCACCGTGCTATCTAATGCTGATTGTAACTTAGTTTGATCTACATCGTGCTGATATTGTCCAACACCGATAGATTTTGGATCAATTTTTACCAATTCTGCCAATGGGTCAGAAAGTCTTCTTCCAATCGAAACAGAACCACGAACGGTTACATCGTAATTTGGAAATTCTTCTCTCGCAATTTTACTCGCAGAATATACCGATGCTCCCGCTTCCGAAACCACAAAAACTTGAACCGGTTTATCAAAAGCAATTTTTTTGATAAAAAACTCCGTTTCACGAGAAGCTGTTCCATTTCCAATAGAAATGGCTTCAATATTGTACGCATTCACCATGGAACGAATTTTTTTCATCGCCATAGCGGTATCGTTTTGTGGTGCATGTGGATAAATGGTTTCGTTATTTAATAAATCTCCTTTTTCATCTAAACACACTACTTTACAACCAGTTCTATAACCAGGGTCGATAGCTAAAATTCGTTTTTCGCCTAATGGTGGTGCTAATAGTAACTGACGTAAATTTTCGGAAAACACATCAATCGCTTTTATGTCGGCTTTTGCTTTTGCTTCTTGCAAGGTTTCGTTTGAAATTGCTGGTTCCAACAAACGTTTGTAGCTGTCTTTTATCGCTAATTCTAAATGTTCGGTTGCATCCGAATTTTTATTTTTGATAATATTTTCTTCGATAAAATTTAAGGCTTCTTCTTTTTCGATTGCGACATTTAATTTCACAAAACCTTCCGCTTCAGCTCGCAACATAGCTAATAAACGATGCGATGGTGCTTTGGAAATCGGTTCTGACCAATCGAAATATTGGGAGAATTTTTGAGCCGCTTCGTCATCTTTTTTAGTTTTAACGACTTTAGTTGTGATTTCAGCTTTTCGTTGGAATAAGCGACGTAAATTTTTACGAATAAATATGTTTTCGTTAATCCATTCCGCAATGATATCGCGAGCGCCTTGTAAGGCTTCGTCTTCATTTTTAACGTTTGCATTCAAATATTTCGATGCTAAAAACTCAATATCATCAGTCCCGACACTTCGGGATTGACTCATAATGATTTTTGCCAACGGTTCTAATCCATTTTCACGAGCGACATCAGCTTTGGTTTTTTTCTTCTTTTTATAAGGTAAATAGAAATCTTCCAATTCTTGTAAATCAAAACTATTTTCAATTTTAGCTTTCAATTCTGGCGAAAGTGCATTTTGCTCTTCAATCGATTTTATAATGCTTTCTTTTCGCTTAATGATTTCATCAAATTGCTTGTTTAATTTCGAAATAGCTTCGATTTGAACCTCATCTAAATTTCCAGTTTGATCTTTTCGGTAACGCGAAATAAACGGAATCGTACAATCTTCAGAAAGTAATTTTATAGTAGCTTCAATGCTTTTTGGAGCAATGTTGATTTGGTTTTGAATGAATTGAATGTGGGTCATTTTATTTTTATTTAACACAAAGATGCAAAGGTTTTCGCAAAGTTTACAAAGTATTTAATTGATTCGTTAATTCAATTTTTTAATTTTATAAAAATATATTAAAATGAATGAAGCCTTAATGTACTTTTGTATTGTTATTAATATTATAACATTTTTAGTATTTGGCTACGATAAATGGCAAGCTAAAAACAATAAAAAACGCATTTCAGAATTCCATTTGCTTTTATTGGCTGGAATTGGTGGAACTATTGGAGGTTTATTAGGAATGAATTTTTTCAAACACAAAACCAATAAGTTTTCTTTTATTTTGAGTTTCTACACTATTGTGATACTTCAGGTTGTTTTATTGTATTTCGGTATTCAAATGTTTAAAAGCTAAACCTATATTTTCAATAACATCTGTTATTAACATACTTTCTTCGCTTTGTGTTTGAAGTGTAATATCAGCTGCTAATCCGTGAAGATAAACACCTAATTTAACAGCTTCTAAAGTAGTATAACCTTGTGCTAAAAATGAAGTAATCATTCCGGTTAATGCATCACCTGAACCACCTTTTGCTAAACCTGAATTTCCAGTAGTATTTTCAAAAGAGTGAATTCCGTTAGTGATAAACGTTTTGTGTCCTTTTAAAACAATGACGCAATTTAATTCTTTAGCTTTTTGGATGGCTGTATTTCTTCTTTCAGATTCAGAATCATGTTCGCCAAATAATCGGTCAAATTCTTTTGGATGTGGCGTTAAAACAAATGGAAAATTAAAGTTTTTCCAATCTATTTTATATTTTGCAATCAAATTCAATGCATCGGCATCAAAAACAACGGGAAGATTGTTTTCGTATAATTCGTAAATGTATTGTAGACTGATTTCATCAACGCCAATTCCGGGACCAATTCCAATGGTTTGATAAGGTGATAAATCGTTCATCACACAAGAATTGGCATACATAGCTTCGGGAACCGAATTAAAAAGAACATTTTTGTTTTCTGGAGAAAATACAACAGTTAACAACCCAACACCTGAACGCAGACAAGCTTTAGAAGCAATTATTGCTGCGCCCATTTTATCTGAGCTTCCTGCAATTAACAAAGCATGACCAAGTGTTCCTTTGTGAGAATCACATGGTCGCTTTTTATAAATGTTTTTAATACAATTCAAATCTAATTTTATGAGTTTCATTTGAATTGATTTTAAGATTATTGGTTATTTACAAGCGATTTTTTTCACGCGATTAGCGTGTCTTCCGCCTTCAAATGGAGTATTTAAAAAGGTATCTACCATTTCAACAGCTTGTTGAATAGAAGTGTAACGAGCTGGAATACTTATAATATTAGCATCATTATGTTGACGCGCTAAAGCAGCAATTTCTTTTGTCCAACATAAAGCGGCACGAATATCTTGGTGCTTGTTAACCGTCATAGCAATTCCGTTTCCTGAACCACAAATTACTATTCCTAAATCGGCTTTTTTACTTTCTACATCGTAGGCTACTGGGTGACCAAAATCCGGATAATCTACGCTATCAAAAGTATCGGTTCCATGATTAAAAACCGTATGTCCTTTTTCTTCTAAATATTGAACAATCGCTTTTTTATAATCTGGACCAGCGTGGTCATTTCCAATTGAAATTTTCATAAGTTGTTGTGTGTTTTGTATATGCAAAAGTACTAAAGAAAAAGAAGTAATAATAATATGATTCTGGTTTTGATATTTTTTTAATTATTTCTTTTAAAATCAGAGAATTATACAATAAACTAACCTTAAAAATACACTTTGTTAACTTCTAAATGTAAATCGTTGAAAATCAGTTAATATTAAATTAACACTCATTGTTAACAACTTTGGATAGAAATTTAGAAGTTTTTTTAGGTTGTATTAAAAAAATTTGTAATCAAAAATTGAAATGAAAAAATCAAGCAGAGTTATTATTTTTTGTTGAAAAATTATCAATACAAATTCACAGGTTATTAACATAAAATTAAAAGTAAACTTATTTACAATTTAATTCAAATTCTGTATTTCAACAGTAGTTAATAACTCAAAAATAAAAAATAAAAAGCATCAGATTTTCAAATATTTAATTAAAATTAAAAATGTTAATTACGTTGTATAACTTAGGATAACTTTATAAAAATGGATTTCTTAAAAAACTTATTCCACATATTAACACGCTATAATAACCATCATAAATTTAAATTTAATTAAAAATATTTTTTGTTGTTTTTAATATATGTTGAAAACTTTCAACTTTAAAAAATTAAACAATTTTTAAATGATCGTCTTCATTTAGTTTTTTTAGAATTTCTTTTACGGTTGCTTCGTCGTTTGGATGCACTTTTAATTTGATTCCGCCGTAAGCAATTGTGGCAAAAGGATCGATTCCTACAATAGTTTCGTTTTCAAAAAAATAAGCAATTCCTTCTTGCTCTAATAAATTTTTAATAATTAAAGTCTCGTGTTGGTAAGTAAACACGGCAATGGTAATGAAGTTTTCCATAAAATAAAAAAGGGTTCTTTTGATTATAGAACCCTAGCTTTTTATTAAACAATAAATTTTTCTTTTTTATTTTCGATAAGGATATTTTTAACCTTATCAATATTTTGTTCTTCTATTTTTAAACTAATGTTTCCAAAACCTATACTTTGTAATGGATCAACTGATACTACCGTTTCATCTTGAATTATATATGGAATTTTTTTTCGTTCCAAAATACTTCTAATTTTCATGGTTTCTCTTTGGTTGTTGAAAATAGCAACTACTACAAAATCATTCATATCTTTTACATTTTTCGTTATTTCACAAATATACGAAAAGTTATTTTTTCATTAAAACTGAGCCTCCTTCATCAATAACTTATAACAATTTCGTAACTTTCAGCAATAATTGAAAATGATACAATGAGTAAGAAACCAAAAAAATTAGGAAAGAAACCAAAAGATTTTACCGCACAAATATTTAAAATACTTTCAAGAGAACCTTCTAAATCTTTTAATTACAAACAAATAGCTGCAGTTTTAGAGTTAAGCGATACTAAAAGTCGCAATGAAATAATACGAGATTTAAAAATTCTAAAAGCACAAGATAAAATTCATGAAACGGAAATTGGAAAATATCAAATAATTTCCAAAGCAGAATATTATGAAGGTATAGTTGATATGACGTCTCGTAAAACAGGTTATTTTATTTGTGACGAATTAGAAGACGATGTTTTTATTCCGTTTATCAACTTAAATCATGCGTTAGATGGAGATAAAGTAAAAGCTTATATCTACAACAGAAGAAGCTCACGTAGACCAGAAGCCGAAATTTTAGAGATTTTAGAACGCGATAAAATTGAATTTGTAGGTGTAATTGATATTCAAAAAAACTTTGCTTTTGTAACTACAGCTAATGCTAAAATGTATACCGATATTTTTATTCCAAAAAATAAAATAGGTGAAGCGGAACACGGTGATGTTGTTTTAGTAAAAATGGAAGATTGGCCAAAAAAAGCCGATTCTCCTTTTGGTTCTGTTATAAAAGTGTTAGGAAAACCAGGCGAACACAACACCGAAATTCACGCCATATTAGCCGAATATGGTTTACCATATGATTTTCCAATTGAAGTAGAAGCGTTTGCAAACAAAATGGACACTTCAATAACCGAAGAAGAAATTGCTAAACGTCGCGATATGCGTGATGTTTTAACGTTTACAATTGATCCAAAAGATGCTAAAGATTTTGATGATGCTTTATCATTTCAAGTTTTAGAAAATGGAAATTACGAAATCGGAGTTCATATTGCTGATGTTTCGCATTATGTACAAGAAGGAACTATTTTAGATGATGAAGCGTATAAAAGAGCAACTTCGGTTTATTTAGTTGATAGAGTTGTTCCAATGCTTCCAGAAGTATTATCTAACTTTGCTTGTTCGCTTCGTCCTCACGAAGAAAAATATACCTTTTCAGCTGTTTTTCAATTGAATAATAAAGCGGAAGTTGTAGATGCATGGTTTGGACGAACAGTAATTTATTCTGACCAACGTTTTGCGTATGAAGAAGCACAAAGTATTATAGAAACAAAATCGGATAAAATTCCAGCTGAAATTTCATTAACTGCAAGCGAATATATCGTTCCAAAACCGATTGTTGATGCAACTCTTAAAATGGATGAATTAGCTAAAATTCTTCGAAGAAAAAGAATGGCAGCTGGAGCAATTTCATTTGATAAAGTAGAAGTGAAATTTAATTTAAATGAAAACGCAGAACCGGTTGGTGTTTACTTCAAACAAAGTAAAGATGCCAATCATTTGATTGAAGAATTCATGTTGTTAGCGAATAGAAAAGTAGCGGAATTCATTGGGAAACAAAAGAAAACCTTTGTGTATCGTATTCATGATGAACCAAATGAAGATAAATTAATCGGACTACAATCGGTTATTTCTAAGTTTGGATATTCAATCAATTTTAAATCAAAAAAGGATATTTCTAATTCGTTAAACAATTTATTAAACGAAGTTCAAGGTAAAAAAGAACAAAATTTAGTGGATACTTTAGCTATTCGAAGTATGAGTAAAGCAGCGTATTCTACAGAAAATATTGGTCACTACGGATTAGCATTTGATTATTACAGTCATTTTACATCGCCAATTCGTCGTTATCCTGATGTGATGGCACATCGTTTGTTACAACATTATTTAGATGGTGGAAAAAGTGTTGATGCTGATTTGTATGAAGAAAAATGTCAGCACTCTTCTAATATGGAAAGTTTAGCGGCTAATGCCGAACGCGATTCTGTAAAATACATGCAAGTAAAATACATGCAAGACCATAAAGATCAAGAGTTTTTAGGAGTAATTTCTGGTGTAACTGAATGGGGAATTTATGTAGAAATCATCGAAAATAAATGCGAAGGAATGGTTAGAATCAGAGAAATTAGAGATGATTATTACACCTTTGATGACAAACAATATGCATTAGTAGGTGAAGTTTCTAAAAATATTATACAATTAGGTGACGAAGTATACGTTAAAGTAAAAAATGCCGATTTAGTGAAAAAACAATTGGATTTTCATTATTTGAGAAAGAGAGAGTAATTAAGTGATTAGTGAAAAGTAATTAGTGATTAGTTACGTACGAAATTATTATTTCGACGTTAGGAGAAACGTTAGTTTAGTGAAGCTAAATCTCATAATAAGATGAAGATAGTTGAATTTGTAAAAAGTAATATTTCTATATTTTTAATATTTGGAGTTTTCTTTGTTTTATTATCTTGTTTTATATTTTTAACAAGTATAAATGAGCCTGATTATCATGGATATGCTAGAGGTTTTACAATAATAATTTTTACTCTTGGCTTATTTCTTTTTATTATAGATTTTATTTTAAAACAACTAATTAAAGATAAATTTAATTTAAATTTTTTTGAAGTTGTTTTGCTTATATTCATTTTAATATATTTTTTTAAAATTTTTATTCAATGAAAAACACATTTTTAACCTTTATAATCGGTTCCATCTTTTCATTTGGAATAGCCCAAACCGAAAAAAGCGTTGGTGATTTTACTAAAGTAACTGCTTTTGATAAAATTGATGTCAACTTGGTGGCTTCAACTGAAAACAAAATAGTTTTAACAGGAGCAAATTCGCAAGAAGTTGAAGTAGTAAACAAAAATGGCGAATTAAAAATCAGAATGCTTTTAACAAAAATGTTAAGTGGTGACGATGTTTCAGCAACGGTTTATTTTAAAAAAATTGATGCAGTTGAAGCAAATGAAGGAAGTAGAGTTGCTTCAAAAGATGAAATATCAGCCATTAATTTTGATATCATTTGTAAAGAAGGTTCTGAAATTAAACTTACTAATTTACAGTCGGATAGATTACAAGTTCGTGTTTCACAAGGAAGTATTGTAACTACAAAAGGAACGGTAAAAAATCAAGATATTGTATCCAATTCTGGTGGAAAATACGATGGTGAAGATTGTGTAACACAACAGACTGTAGTTACTGTAAATGCTGGCGGAATGGCAAATGTATATGCAACTGATTTTGTGGATGCTAAAACAAGAGCTGGAGGTCAAATTAAAATTTATGGTAAACCAAAACAAATCAACGAAAAGAAAATCGCTGGAGGAACTATCGAACAAGCGAAATAAAGTTAGTCACAGTTTTCAGTGACAGTTTTCAGTTTTTTTTGTAATTTCGTACTATTAACAATTTTTAGTTTGCACTACTGCGACTGAGAACCGAGACTGAGACTAAAACTTGCATTTACACGATATACTTACCGCAATTCCTTGGGGACTTTTGTTAGCTTTTTCAATTGGTCCTGGTTTTTTTGTTTTACTTGAAACCAGTATTACAAAAGGTTTTAGAGCAGCTTTTGTTTTTGATTTAGGAATTGTTTTTGGTGACATTATTTTTATTTTGATTGCCTATTTAAGTACCAATCAGCTTTTAGAACAATTAAAAGATAATCCTACTTTATTTATTATTGGCGGAATTATTATGTTGGCCTACGGATTAATTTCATTTATTATGCTTAAACGAAATTTCCAAAAGCAACAAGAAGTCGAACAAGAAGAAGACACTATTCCAAAAAAGAATTATTTCGCTTTATTCTTCAAGGGTTTTTTATTGAATTTCATTAATATTGGAGTGTTAGGTTTTTGGATGATGATTATCATTACTTACGGACCACAAATGGAAATGAATACATCTCGAATTTCCATCTTTTTTGCTGCTATTTTATTCTTTTATTTAGCTTTTGATGTAGCAAAAATTCTATTAGCAAAACAATTAAAACACAGATTAACACCTGTAAATATCTACAAAATCAAACGTGTAATTAGTGTAGTAATTTTAATTTTCGGATTGTTTTTTATTCTTCAAGGTTTCTTCCCAAAAGAAAAAGAAATGATTACCAATAAGTTATTACCTGATACTTCGGTTACAGAGTAAAATATTCAATTGTTTGTCATCCTGAACTAGTTTCAGGTCTATTTTTTAAACTTATGAAATACATTTTATTCCTTTTATTTTCAATATCTATTTATCCTCAAGATACTATTACAGCTTCAAAAAGTGTAGTTGCTTTAGATAAAATGAACGTGGTGTATCGTGGTGTTGAAAACCCTATTTCAATTGCAGTAAATAATGCTAAATCGTATGTTATTTCAGGAAAAGGAGTTTCAAAAAATGAGGATGGCAGTTATGTTCTTCGTCCAGGTTCTGGAAATGAGACTATAGTATTTGTCGAAATAGAAAATTTTGATGGTTCAAAAGAAGTTGAGGAGCATCTTTTCAGAGTTTTACCATTTGGACCGCATTATTTTACTATAAATGATTTTAGAGATAATGGTAATTTAGTGTTTTATATTGAAGATTTAGTAAATGCAAAAATTGGTTTTGAAATTGAAAATTTTTTATTTCCAATAGATTTTGAGGTTACGAGTTTCAATATTAAAGTCCCAGGTTATAAAACATTAACAATTATTGGAAATAGTTTTACAAATGAAGTTTATGAATTATTAAAAAAGTCTAGAAAAAAAGATGTAATTTTAATTTCAGAAATAAAATTCAAAAATTTTGGCATAAGTGGATGTTTTAAGTCTTCGCCAATTGTCTTTAAAATTATTAAATAAAAAACCTCCTAATTTCTCAGAAGGTTTTTGAGGCATCGCCCGGAATATCTTTAATTAATTTTTTCTAAAAATTAAAACAAAAAAAGAGCTACTATTTCTAGTAACTCTTTAGAGGCATCTTCCTAAGCTTCGGAACGGAATTTCTTTATTAAGTTTTTTTTCATAAAAAAAACCTCCAAGTTTCCTTGAAGGTTTAGAGGCATCGCCCGGATTCGAACCGGGGTAGACGGTTTTGCAGACCGCTGCCTAGCCGCTCGGCCACGACGCCATTAGTTGAACGGACTGCAAATTTACATTTTATTTCCTCTTTTCCAAAAATATTAAGCATTTATTAAGTACAAATATTGAGTTTTTAAGTTTAATTTTGTGCAAAACAAATAGTTAATTAATTATGAAGAATTTACGTTATTTAAAACCTATATTTAGTTTTTTCGTAATCGGTTTATGTATTACAACCTTAAGTAGAATTTTCCTTTTTTTGGTTTTTAAAGAACGTGTTGTTGAAAACGAAGATTATGGATCTATTTTCTTAATCGGACTTCGTTTCGATTTAATTCTTATTTGTTATTTAGCTTTTTTACCAGCCGTTTTAATATCTCTGTTACCCGATTCTGTCTTACATTATTTTAAAAAGTTTTTAAACTTTTACTTTATATTTTTCCTTTTCTTATTTCTTTTAATGGAATTATCTACATTAGATTTCATTAATCAATACGATACACGTCCAAATCGTTTGTTTTTAGATTATCTAATTTACCCTAAAGAAGTAGTAGGAACACTTATAAAAAGTTATTTACCTTCCTTAATTATTACTACTATCTTACTTGGAATTGCATTATTCTTAGCTTTTAAGCACGGTAAAAAATTATTTTATCCTCAAGAAAGTAACTATAAAACCAAATTACTTTTGTTTCTTTTTGTTGCATTTTTCTTGTTTTGGGGTGCTCGAGGAAGTTTAACTTCAAAACGTCCTATTAACGGAAGTAATGCTATATTTTGTTCAGATCAAATGACGAATTCATTAGGATTAAATTCGCTTTATACTGTTGCTTTTGCTGCTTACGCAATGAAACATGAAGGGGATGTTAAAAAGTACGGTAAAATGGATGAATTAGAAGCGTATTCTCGTGTAAAAAAATACATGGATGTTACCGAATTTATTCCAAGCGAAGTTCCGTTTTTACATCTTCAAAAACCAGATACTACACAACCAAAATATAATGTAGTCATCTTTTTACAAGAAAGTTTAGGTGCTGAATATGTAGGTTGTTTAAATGGTTTACCCTTAACCCCTGAATTAGATAAATTATCAAAAGAAGGATTATTGTTTACTAATTTGTATTGTACCGGAACTCGAAGTGTAAGAGGAATTGAGCAAGTTACGGCTGGATTTTTACCTAATCCATCGGAAAGTATTGTAAAATTAAGTGGTTCCCAACAAGGTTTTTTTACTCTTGCAGATGCTTTTGGTCGTCAAAATTACGACACCAGTTTTATTTATGGCGGAATGGCAAATTTTGATAATATGGCGTCTTTTTTCAATGGAAACGGATTTAAAAACATTATCGATGAAACGGATTTTGATAAAGATGGAAAAAAATATGCCTTGAAAGGAACTTGGGGTTATTCTGATGAAGATTTAGTGGTTAAAGCCAATGAATATTTCAAAAGTTTAGGGAATAAACCTTTCTTTTCTTTGATGTTTTCTACTTCAAATCACGAGCCATTTGAATTTCCTGATGGACGAATTCAACTTTATGAACAACAAAAAAATTCTGTTCACAACGCTATGAAATATGCTGATTTTTCAATTGGTAAATTTTTCGAATTAGCCAAGAAAGAGTCCTATTTTAAGAATACTATTTTTGTAGTTATTGCCGATCACAACACCAGAACGTATGGTAAAAATTTAGTTCCGGTAAATAAATTCCATATTCCAGCTTTAATCATTGCTCCAAATGTTGAAAAAGGAAAGACTTATGATAATTTAGCAAGTCAAATGGATATTCCTTCAACAGTTTTAGCCTTATCAGGAATTACTACAAAAACACCTATGGTGGGAAGAAATTTATTAAAATTACCTAAAGGAACGAAAGGAAGAACTATTATGTTATTCCATGAAACCTATGCATTTAGAGTGGATGATGATATTGTTATCTTAAATCCGAATGCAAAACCATTACAGTTTAAAGTTAAAAGTGATACCGAGTTAATTCCAGTTGCTTTAGATGAAGAATTAGCTAAAGATGCACTTGCTCATATTGTAGCATCAAGTAATTTATACAAGAAAAGAGTTTATAATATCGACTAAAATTTTAAGTTAAATGGAGCTCGTTTCATTACCTAAAAAAAAGAATCGGATGTTAATTCCGATTCTTTTTTTTTAATTTCTAAACTCTTCCATTTCAATCGTAACCGCTTCTACATCGCCACCTATTGGCGGATTTAATTTAGAAACCGCTAATTTTATTCGAGAAACAGATGGAATTTCTGAAAAAGTGCGAACAATAATACGTTGTGCAACATGTTCTAATAATTTTGATCGAATTGCCATTTCTTCAACCACAATTTTATTTAAATGAACATAATCAACAGTATCTGCTAAATCATCTGTTTGAGCTGATTTTCGTAAATCGGTTTTTATTTCTAAATCTACGCGGTAATCTGAACCAATTTTTGCTTCTTCTGCTAAGCATCCGTGGTACGAAAAGGTTCTTATATTATTTAATTTTATTGTTCCCATAACAAGCTTGTTTATTGTTTGTAGATTATTGTTTATTGTTTTGAAAACTTGGTTCAACCATAAACCATAAACCATAAACTTTTTTTATCTTTGTCAAAAGTAAAAAAAACAATGTCAACAGAAGAAAAATCATTGAATTTTATAGAACAAATCATTGAAGAAGATTTAAAAAATGGTTTGTCAGCAGATAAATTACGTTTTCGTTTTCCACCAGAACCAAATGGATATTTGCATGTAGGTCATGCAAGTGCTATTTGTTTAAATTTTGGTTTAGGAATTGATTACAATGCTCCAGTTAACCTTCGTTTCGACGATACCAATCCATCTAAAGAAGAGCAAGAATATGTAGATGCTATCAAGCGCGATGTAGAATGGTTAGGTTTTAAATGGGACAAAGAATGTTATGCTTCTGATTATTTCCAACAATTGTATGATTGGGCGGTAGTTTTAATCCAAAAAGGAAAAGCTTACGTGGATAATCAGTCGTCTGAAGAGATGGCAAAACAAAAAGGAACGCCAACGCAACCTGGAACGAATAGTCCAAATAGAGATCGTTCTGTAGAAGAAAATTTAGATTTATTCGAAAGAATGAGAAAAGGAGAATTTCCTAATGGAAGCTATGTTTTACGTGCAAAAATAGATATGGCTTCTCCAAATATGTTGATGCGTGATCCAATTATGTACCGAATTATGCATGCTCATCACCATAGAACTGGAAACGATTGGTGTATTTATCCAATGTATGATTGGGCACATGGAGAAAGTGATTATTTAGAACAAATTTCACATTCGTTGTGTACGTTAGAATTTTTGCCTCATCGTGAATTGTATGATTGGTTTTTAGATAATTTATACGATACTTCAAAAGTACGACCAAAACAAAGAGAGTTTGCTCGTAGAAATTTATCGCATACGGTTGTTTCGAAACGTAAATTATTGCAATTAGTTGAAGAAAAGCATGTTACGGGTTGGGATGACCCAAGAATGTCAACCATTTCTGGAATGAGAAGACGTGGTTTTACTCCGGCATCTATCCGAAATTTTGCTAAAACTATCGGAATTGCAAAACGTGATAATTTGATTGATGTATCACTTTTAGAGTTCTGCGTTCGTGAAGATTTGAACAAAATTGCACCTCGTGTAATGGCAGTTTTAGATCCTGTGAAATTAGTAATTACGAATTATCCTGATGGTCAAGAAGAGTGGTTAGATGCTGAAAACAATCCGGAAGAAGAAGTAATGACTTACAGAAAAGTGCCGTTTTCTAAAGAATTATATATTGAAAGAGAAGATTTTCAAGAAGAAGCCCACAAGAAATTTTTCCGTTTAACTTTAGGAACTGAAGTGCGTTTGAAAAATGCGTATATCATTAAAGGAGAATCAGTTGTAAAAGACGAAAATGGAAATATTACCGAAATTCACGCTACTTATGACGTGGATTCAAAATCTGGCAGCGGAACAGAAGCGAGTCAAAGAAAAGTAAAAGGCACCATTCACTGGGTTTCAATTGCTCATGCAAAAGAAGCGGAAGTTCGAATTTATGATAGATTATTCACCAACGAAAGTCCAGATAAAGACAAAGAAGTTGATTTTAAAGAATACATCAATCCAAATTCATTAAAAGTAATTACTGGCTATGTAGAACCAAGTTTGGTAACATCAAAAGAATTAGATCATTTCCAATTCCAACGTTTAGGATATTTTTGTGTAGATAGAGATTCAAATCCCGAAGCTTCGGGAGGAAAATTAGTTTTCAACAAAACTGTTGGTCTAAGAGATACTTGGGCAAAAATTTCAGAACAATAAAAATTTCAGAATTTTTGTCAAATCGATCTAAGTCGATTTTTTTAATAATTTAAACCTGCAAAATTTTCTTTGCAGGTTTTTTTATTTTCATTTTATTTATATTATTAAAACCAATTATATTTATATTTTTAATCTATTTTTATTATCATTAATAAAAACTATTAAAATTTATTTTTTAATAAATAAAAGCTTAAAAAAGTGACTTTCATAAATTAATTGTAAGAAAAAAACTTTTTTAGGTAAACTGTTTTCACATCTTTACTATTGAAAGTGTCAGAAATCGCTTTATTTCGATTTTGGCTAAAAAATCGCTTGTTTTTAATCCTAACAGGTTTCAAAAACCTGTCAGGATTCTTTTTTAACAAGTAAGCATAAAAAAACCACCAATTAAAAATTGATGGTTTTAAAATTTATTCTGATAATTTAATTATACTTCTTCCGAATCTTCGATTCCGAAATTTTCATCGGTTGAATTTTTCTTATTCGCTTTTTTATTTTTAGATGCATTTTTCATGGCTTCACCCACTTGGTTACTTGCTGTAAAACTTGCTACCATGTTGTTCAACATGTCACTACCTGCTTGTGGTGAATTTGGTAATAATATTAAATTACTGTTTGTATCAGCACCAATTGCTTGTAATGTATCATAATGTTGTGTAACTACGATAAGAGCAGATGCTTCTTGAGAGTTAATACCTACTCTATTTAAAACATCAACAGATTCAACTAATCCACGAGCAATTTCTCTTCTTTGGTCTGCAATACCTTGACCTTGAAGTCTTTTACTTTCTGCTTCAGCTTTAGCTTTAGCTACAATTCTGATTCTTCCAGCTTCTGCTTCATATTCTGCAGCTGTTTTTTCACGGTCAGCCGCGTTAATTCGGTTCATCGCATTTTTAACTTGAATATCTGGGTCAATATCAGTAATTAAAGTATTGATAATATCGTAACCATAAGTTGTCATCGCTTCGTTTAACTCACGTTTTACCGCAATTGCAATATCATCTTTTCTTTCAAAAACGTCGTCTAATTTTAATTTTGGAACTTCAGCACGTACTACGTCAAATACATAAGACGTAATTTGATCGTGTGGATACTCTAATTTATAAAAAGCTTCGTATGCTTTTTCTTGTAATACTTTAAACTGAACCGAAACTTTCATTTTAACGAATACGTTATCTTTAGTTTTAGTTTCAATGATTACATCTAATTGTTGAATTCTTAAATTAACACGTCCTGCAATTCTATCAACAACCGGAATTTTAAGTTGTAAACCAGAATTTCTTAAGCTTTGAAATTTTCCAAATCGTTCTACAACAACAACCGTTTGTTGTTTCACAGTAAAAAATGATGATAAAAAAATGATTAATCCAATAAAAATAAATGGGAATAAAATAAAGTCCATAGTTTGTAGTTTTTGTTATTGTAGTTATACGCTTATATAAGTAAAAAGTTACATTAATCATAAAAAAACCGCAGAATTAGTTTTTATCACTAATCTGCGGTTTATTTTGAAAGTGGAAATGCTTATAAACTAGCAATCGCTTTTTCGATTCTTTTCACCGTTTCGGCTTTTCCTATCATTTCAATAATATCGAATAAATGTGGGCCTTTTAAAGCTCCAACTAAACTCAATCGTAACGGTTGCATTACTTTCCCCATTCCTATTTCGTTAGCTGCCATCCATTCTTTTAATAAGGTTTCGATGTTAACTGATGTAAAATCTTCTATCTTTTCTAATTCCGAAATCACTTGTTGCATTAAACCTGGTGTATCTTCTTTCCAGTTTTTAGCTGCTTTTTCATCATAAGATGTTGGCGCTTCAAAGAAATAATCAGCTAAATCCCAAAATTCGGTTACGAAATTAGCTCTTTCTTTAATCATCGATACTATTTTTGTCAAATCAAGCGAAGTCGTGATTCCTTTTTTATCTAGGATAGTTTTAAAGCTTTCTGCTAAACTTGCATCGCTTTGTTTTTGTAAATACTGATGATTGAACCATTTGTTTTTCTCAGGATCAAACTTCGCTCCTGCTTTGTGAATTCGGTTCAAATCAAATTTTTCTACCAATTCTTCTAATGAGAAAATCTCTTGCTCCGTTCCGTCATTCCAACCTAATAATGCTAAAAAGTTGATAACAGCTTCAGGGAAAAATCCGTTTTCTCTATAGCCTGAAGAAACGCCTTCTTCTGTTTTCCATTCTAAAGGAAATACTGGGAATCCCATTTTATCACCATCACGTTTTGATAATTTTCCGTTTCCAATTGGTTTTAAAATCAATGGTAAATGCGCAAATTCTGGAGCGTTCCAACCAAAAGCTTTGTATAATAAATGATGTAAAGGTAAACTTGGCAACCATTCTTCACCACGAATTACATGTGAAGTCTCCATTAAATGGTCATCCACAATATTTGCTAAATGATACGTTGGCATACCATCTGATTTGAACAATACTTTATCATCTAATAAATTTGTATCAAATTTAATATCGCCACGAATAATATCTTTTAATTCTAAAATTTCATTCACAGGTGTTTTAAAACGGATAACATAATGCTCACCATTTGCAATTCTTTCTTCCACTTTTTCACGTGAAACCGTCAACGAGTTATCCAATTGCTCTCTTACCGAATGATTGTAAATGAATGTTTTTCCATTCGCTTCAGCTTCTTTACGCATCGCATCTAAACTCTCAGCCGTATCAAAAGCATAATATGCCCAACCCGAATTAATCAGTTGGTCTGCATATTGTTGGTACATCGCTTTACGTTCGCTTTGACGATAAGGTCCAAACTTTTCATTCTTTTCTACCGTTTCATCAGGAGCAATTCCTAACCATTCTAAAGCTTCAAAAATATACGCTTCGGCTCCAGGAACAAAACGAGTTTGATCGGTATCTTCAATACGTAAATAGAAAGTACCACCATGTTTTTTGGCAAATAAATAATTGAATAAAGCGGTTCGAACACCACCAATATGCAAAGGTCCTGTTGGACTTGGTGCAAATCTTACTCTTACTGACATTTCATTAAATTTTGTGGCAAAGATACAATTACAATTTAGAAGTAAGAATTCAGAATTTAGAAAATATTGTGGTTATCAACACTTCGACTCTCAAAATATTAACTATTCACCAAAACCTATTGACTAATCTAGTAAGATGTTGTATTTTTATCGGTTATAAACAGTATATCAACAATCTTGGAAGCAAAAAGCATTATTTTCGATAAACTAGAAGCGTTTATCAAGAAGTTTTACACCAACGAACTGATAAAAGGAGTTATTCTTTTCATCGGATTGGGCTTGTTGTATTTCATTTTTACCTTATTGATTGAATACTTTTTATGGTTATCAACATCCGGAAGAACCATTTTGTTTTGGTTGTTTGTAGGTGTTGAATCCTTTTTATTGATTCGTTTTATTGCTTTTCCATTGTTTAAATTGTTCAAATTACAACAAGGAATCAATTATGAACAAGCATCAGAAATCATCGGAAATCATTTTTCTGAAGTGCAAGACAAGTTGTTGAACTTTCTGCAATTGGCAAATCAAAGTCAAACATCGGAATTATTAGCGGCTTCCATCGAACAAAAAGCGTCTTCATTACAACCAATTCCTTTTTCAAATGCAGTCAATTTTGCTAAGAATAAGAAGTTTTTACCTTATGCAATTTTACCAATTGTATTGTTGATACTGTTTTTCGTAACCGGAAATTCTGAAATCATTTCTAAGAGTTTCGCTCGTGTGGTGAATTATGAAACCAAATTTGCTCCTCCTGCTCCTTTTGAATTTGTGGTTTTGAATAAATCGTTAATTGCACAACAGAATTCTGATTTTACAATTCAAGTAAAAACAGAAGGAAAAGTTATTCCTGAAAATGTTGCTATTCAAATTGGAGATGAAGAATACTTTCTTCAAAATACAAAACCTGGAATTTTTGAATATACATTCTCTAAAGTAATAAAAGACATTTCGTTTTCTTTTCAAGCAAACGGATTGAATTCTAAAGAATACCAACTTGATGTTGTTGATGTTCCTACGATTGCTAATTTCGAAATGGTGTTGCAGTATCCTTCTTATTTAGGTAAGAAATCGGAAACGATTCAAGGAACTGGAAATGCAGTTGTTCCCGAAGGAACTGTTGTGAGTTGGAAAATTAATGCATTAGCTACAGATAAAGTTAGTTTTAAATCGAATAATCAAGTTAGTCCTTTTTCATCTAAAGAAAATACGTTTTCATTATCAAGAAGAATTGTTGACAATTTGAATTATGAAGTTATTACTTCAAACAGAAGTATTGCTGAATTTGAAAAGTTAGCTTATCATATTGCAATTATTAAAGATCAATATCCAAGTATTTCAGTTCAAATTGCTCCGGATTCATTAAAGTTAAAATCTAAAATGATGATTGGTCAAGTTTCTGATGATTATGGTTTATCTAAACTGCAAGTTGTTTTTTATCCTAAAGGAAATCCAAATGCAGTTCGAAAAGCTAATTTACCAATCAAAAATCAAGCTGTTGATCAATTCATTTATTCTTTTCCTAACGGTTTATCAATTGAGCAAGGTGTAAACTATGAATATTACTTTGAAGTATTTGATAATGATTTAGTTAACAATTTTAAAAGTGCAAAATCATCTGTTTTTCTTCATTATGAACTTACGGATGTTCAAAAAGAGGACAATCAGTTGCAAGAACAGAATGAAAACATCAATAGTTTAGAAAAATCGCTTCAAAATCAAGAGAAGCAAATTTCTGAATTAGACAAGTTACAAAAAATGAATAAGGAGAAATCGACTTTAGATTTCAAAGATCAAAAGAAAGTAGAAGACTTTATCAATCGTCAAAAACAACAAGACGAAATGATGAAAGAATTTACTAAAAAGCTTTCAGAAAATTTAGAAGAGTTTGATCCAAAAACACAAGATAAAAACAAAGAAGAATTACTTCGAAGATTAGAAGAAGCAGAAAAGCAAGCTGAAAAAAACGAAAAATTATTGAAAGAATTAGAAGAGCTTTCTAAGAAACTTCAAAAAGATGAATTGTTCGACAAAGCTGATAAGCTGAAACAAAATGCAAAAAATCAACAACAAAATTTAGAACAATTAGTTGAGTTAACTAAGCGTTTCTATGTTGAAAAGAAAGCAGAACAAATCGCAGATAAATTAGACAAGCTTGCTGATAAAGAAGAAAAATTAGCAGACAACGCTAAAGAGAACAATAAAGAAAATCAAGATGCGATTAATAAAGAATTCGAAGATATTCAAAAAGAGCTTCAAGATTTGGACAAAGAAAATAAAGAGTTAAAAGCTCCTATGGATATTCCGAATGATAAGAATGAGCAAGAATCTGTAAAAGAAGACATGGAGAAAGCTTCAGATGATTTACAAAAACAAAAGCAATCCAAAGCTAAACCTAAACAAAAGTCGGCTGCTTCTAAAATGAAAAAGATGAGTCAAAAAATGGCGCAATCTATGATGTCGGGTGATATGGAACAAATGCAAGAAGATGCCAAATTGTTACGTCAAATTTTAGATAATTTATTGGCTTTTTCTTTTGATGAAGAACGATTAATTAAAACTACTAATTCAACTGAAGTTCGTTCTTTACAATTAAATAAAGTTTTAAAAAAGCAGCAAGACTTAAAACTTCAGTTCAAACATGTTGATGATAGTTTGTTTGCTGTTGCTTTGCGCAATCCTAAAATAACGGAAACTATCTTAAATGAAGTTGGCGAAATCCATTATAATTTAGATAAGACATTAGAAAATTTGGCAGATAATAATATTACAAAAGGAGCTTCACATCAACAGTATGTTTTAACTTCTGCTAACCGTTTGGCGGATTACTTAAGTAATGTTCAGAGCGAAATGAATATGGAAATGCAAGGACAAGTTGCAGGTAAAGGAAATCCAAAACCTGGCAAAGGTAAAGGTGGAATGCAACTTCCAGATATTATTAAACAACAAGAAGGTTTAGGAGAAATAATGAAAGAAGGTATGAAACCTGGTCAAAAGCCAGGTGTAAAACCTGGTGAAGGAAAACAAAAAGGACAATCTGGTGAGAATGGTGAAGATGGGGAAAATGGTTCTGAAGGTGATGCTGGTAAAGTATTAGAAATTTTAAAAGAACAAAAACAACTCCGCGATGCTTTACAGAAAGCATTAGAAAAAGAGGGAATGACTGGTCAAGGTCAGAATGCTTTGAATCAAATGAAAGATATTGAAAAGCAATTAATCAATAAAGGTTTTAAGAATGAAACCTTGCAAAAGATGTTGAATTTGAAACACGAACTTTTAAAATTAGAAAAAGCTATACAACAACAAGGAGAAGACACCAAGCGTCAGTCTAAAACGAATGACAAAAACTATAATGGTTCTACTACTCCACTTTCTAAGGAATTAAAAGAATATCTTAATAGTGTTGAAATATTAAACAGACAAAGCTTACCTTTGCAACCCAATTTTAACCAAAAGGTTCAAAACTATTTTAAAGGCAATGATTAGTTTTAATTACGAAACAGATTTCGAACTAGATAACGAAGCGCAATACGAGGATTGGATTTCACGTATTATAGAATCAGAAGGATTCGATGAAGGGGAAATCAATTACATTTTTTGTGATGATGAATACCTTCATAAAATTAATGTGGAATACCTTGATCATGATACTTTAACCGATATTATTAGCTTTGATTACACAGTAGGAAATGTATTACAAGGTGATATTTTCATTTCTGTGGAACGTGTTCAAGATAATGCTAATGATTTTAACGTCTCTTTTGAGGAGGAATTGAAACGCGTTTTGTCACACGGTGTTTTACACTATTGTGGTTACAAAGATAAATCAATAGAAGACGAAGCTTTAATGCGCGCTAAAGAAGAAGAAAAAATGCAAATGTTTCACGTGGAACATTAAGCTTATAAACTAGAAAATTTTTTAAATGTTTCACGTGAAACATAATTTTTATAAAGATGTTTTTAAATCAATATGATGTAATTGTTGTTGGTGCTGGTCATGCCGGTTGTGAAGCTGCTGCTGCTGCTGCCAACATGGGTTGCTCTACTTTGTTGGTGACAATGAACCTTCAAAATATTGCACAGATGTCGTGTAATCCTGCCATGGGTGGAATTGCAAAAGGGCAAATTGTGCGCGAGATTGATGCGTTGGGTGGATACTCTGGAATTGTTTCAGACAAAACCGCAATTCAATTCAAGATGTTGAATAAATCAAAAGGACCAGCAATGTGGTCGCCAAGAGTACAGTCGGACAGAATGCGTTTTTCTGATGAATGGAGATCGATGTTGGAGAATACTCCAAATTTGGATTTTTATCAAGAAATGGTTGCTGGGATTTTAGCTGAAAATGGAAAAATTGTTGGAGTGAAAACCTCTCTTGGAATTGAAATTAAAGCAAAGACTGTTGTGTTGACAAACGGAACTTTCTTGAACGGTTTGATTCATATTGGTGATAAACAATTCGGTGGTGGTCGTGCTGGCGAAAGCGCTTCTTTCGGTATCACGGAAGATTTAGTGAAATTAGGATTTGAATCTGGAAGAATGAAAACAGGAACGCCTCCTCGTGTAGATGGTCGTTCTTTGGATTTTTCTAAAATGGTGGAACAACCTGGTGATGAACGTCCGGAAAAATTCTCCTATTCAAATTTAACTGCTCCTTTAAAAACACAACGTTCTTGTTGGATGTCGTATACTTCTTTAGAAGTGCACGATATTTTACGTGAAGGTTTTGATAGAAGTCCAATGTTCAACGGTCGAATTAAAAGTATTGGCCCAAGATATTGTCCTTCTATTGAAGATAAGATTAATCGTTTTGCAGATAAAGAAAGACATCAGTTGTTTGTAGAACCAGAAGGTTGGACAACATGTGAATATTATATTAACGGGTTCTCAACTTCGCTTCCAGAGGATGTTCAGTTCAAAGCATTGCGTTCAGTAGCAGGTTTTGAGAATGTAAAGTTTTTTAGACCAGGTTATGCTATTGAATACGATTACTTCCCTCCTACACAATTGCAACATACTTTAGAAACAAAGTTAGTTGAAGGTTTGTATTTTGCAGGACAAATAAATGGAACTACTGGTTATGAAGAAGCGGCTTCTCAAGGTTTAATGGCGGGAATTAATGCAGCATTAAAAGTTCAAGAAAAAGAACCTTTTATTTTAAAACGTGATGAGGCGTATATTGGCGTTTTAATTGATGACTTAATTACTAAAGGTACAGAAGAACCATATCGTATGTTTACTTCTCGTGCTGAATACAGAACATTATTGCGTCAGGATAATGCTGATTTTAGATTAACACCAAAAGGTTATGAAATTGGACTTGCGAAAGAAGAACGTCTTCGTCGCATGGAAGAGAAATTCTCTAAATCGGATGCCATGGTGAATTTCTTCAAAGAAACAAGTTTGAAACCAAATGAGGCCAATCCTATTTTAGAAGAAAAAGGATCATCTCCTATGAGTCAGCCAGACAAAATGTTTAAAGTGTTTTCTCGTCCTCAATTGGATCTAGAAGATTTTAAAAAGTTCAAAAAAGTAGCTGATTATATTGCCGAACATGATTTAGATGAAGAAATTGTAGAGCAAGCCGAAATCCAAGTTAAATATTCGGGTTATATTGAAAAGGAAAAAAATCATGCTGATAAATTAACACGTTTAGAAGATGTAATCATTCCAGAGAATTTCGATTTTGATAAAATCAAATCCATTTCAATTGAAGCCAAACAAAAATTAAATAAAATTCGACCAAGAACTATCGCACAAGCTTCTCGTATTAGTGGAGTTTCGCCAAGTGATATTTCGGTCTTGTTAATATATATGGGTAGATAGTCTCAGTTTTCAGTCTTAGTTTCCATTTTTTTAACCGCGACTGAACACTGCGACTGCCAACTGAGTATGTTTCACGTGAAACAACTTTGTAAACCCCTACAAAATATAGCTTTCGCATAAAAATAAAAAAATGAATTTTTTAGAAGATAAAAGTTTTATTACTGTTAATGATTTTTCAGTTTCTGGAGAATCTTTTTCTTTGTTGTTAAACGAGGAATACCAAATTTTAAAAACGCATCCCCAACCTACTTTAGATAAATTAGGTTCGTATTACGAATTTGAAGATTATATTTCTCATACGGATGGAAAACGAACTATGTTTGAAAAAATGTATCATTTCATCAAAAGAAAAGCCATTCGCGATAAAGTAAGTTTAATTACTTCTTACCAACCTTTGAAAGGAAGAATTTTAGACATCGGAGCTGGAACAGGAGATTTTCTTTTGGAATGTAAAAATCAAAATTGGGAAATTTTAGGTGTAGAACCAAATGATAAAGCAAAAGGAATTGCTGTAGGTAAAGGAATCAAATTTGCTGAATCAATAGAAAAGTTAGAAAGTAATTCTTTTGATGTGATTACTATGTGGCATGTTTTAGAACACGTTCCAGATGTAGAATATCAGATAGCAGAATTAAAGCGATTGTTAAAACCTTCTGGAACCATTATTATTGCAGTTCCCAATTTCAAATCGTACGACGCAAAATATTATAAAGAGTTTTGGGCAGCTTATGATGTGCCAAGACATTTATGGCATTTCTCAAAAACAGCAATTGAAAAATTATTCGACAAACAAAATATGAATCTTGAAGATATTAAACCCATGTGGTTTGATAGTTTTTATGTGTCACTTTTATCAGAAAAATACAAAACTGGAAAAATGAATTTCATTTCAGGATTTTTTATTGGTTTTATATCAAATGTATCGGGTTTCTTTAAAAAAGAGTTTTCATCGCATATTTATGTCTTAAAAAACAAATAAAATTTATTTTAAAACGATTTTAGACAACTTTTCATCATATTTGATATGATTTGTTCCAAAAAAACAGAAAATTGTTTTAAATTCAATTATGAAAGCTATTTTTTATAGTTAAATCTTATCGAATATTAAAATTACAATAAGAATTTCTTATGTGACGAAATTAAATTAAAAAGCAACAAATTTGTTACTTTATAACTTATTATTACTTTTACGAAAAATTATTAATTACCAACATTCAACAATGAAAAAAATAGTATTGATTTTAGGAGTTGCATTAGGCGTTTTAGCATGTAACAAAACAGAAACAAATTCAAAAGAATTTAAAACAGCATATATCAACACTTCTGAAATTATTGAGAAATATGAGAAGTTTAAAGACGAAGACGATAAATTTAAAGTTAAATCTCAAGAATTGGGTCGACCTTTAGAAGCTAAAGTGAGAGCATTTCAAGCTGAAGCACAAAACTTCCAAAAAAACGCACAAGTTAAAGGACCACAATGGGCACAACAAAAAGGTGCCGAATTAACTCAAAGAGAGCAAGAATTAGGCATGGAGCAAAATGCATTACTTCAACAATTACAACAAGAAGGAAATGTATTGAAAGATACTTTAATTAGCGAAGTAAAAAAATTCATAAAAGATTACGGAAAGAAAAAAGGATATGATTATATCTATGGTACAGGTGATGCTGCTACAGTTCTTTATGCGAAAGATCAATATGACATTACTAAAGAAGTTTTGAAAGAGCTTAATGATACTTACAAAGCTACTAAGAAAGACGATAAAGTAGCTACTAAAGAAGAAGAGAAAAAATAATTGAAAGTCCTGAGAAATCAGGACTTTTTTATTTCTATTCGTTTCTATATATTTGTGTTATAAAATTTTACGCCATATGGAATCAATATCAGCCGCAGCCAATTACACCCTTCGATTTATTAATCAAACCAATAAATCCATCTTCCTTACCGGAAAAGCAGGAACCGGAAAAACCACCCTTTTAAAAGAAATTATTGCCACAACTCATAAAAATACGGTTGTGGTTGCGCCTACTGGAATTGCCGCATTAAATGCAAATGGTGTTACGATTCACTCGATGTTTCAGTTACCTTTTGCTGCCTTTATACCTGATAATAAGCAACTTCCACATTTTTCTGACACTGTAAAATTCGAAAATCGGGATTCGTTAGGTCGTCATTTTAAGATGAATAATATGAAACGTTCCGTAATTCGAAATATGGAATTGTTGGTTATAGATGAAGTTTCCATGCTCCGTGCCGATGTGTTGGATGCGATGGATTTTATGATGCGAAAAGTACGTAAAAACGAACGTCCTTTCGGTGGTGTTCAAGTTCTTTTTATAGGAGATTTATTACAATTACCACCTGTTGTAAAGAATGAAGAATGGGAAATGCTTAAGAATTATTACCGAGGCATGTTCTTTTTTCATTCGCACGTAATACAACAATTTCCGCCTTTGTATATCGAATTAGATAAGATTTTTCGTCAAACCGATGCTGAATTTATCGATGTTCTGAACCATTTACGGCATAATAAAATCACTCCAGAAGATGTGCAACTTCTCAATCAATTTGTACAACCTAATTTTGATCTAAAGAAAAACAAAGGTTTTATCATTTTAACGACTCATAATGCTAAAGCTGATACCATAAATGCTCAGTCTTTAAAAGATTTAGAAGGAAAACAATTCACTTATATACCAGAAATTACCGGAGATTTTCCTGAAAAAATTTATCCGTTAGAAGAACAATTGCAGCTAAAAGTCGGATCGCAAGTAATGTTTATTAAAAACGATTTGAATTTCGAAAAACAATTTTTCAACGGAAAAATGGGCGTTATTAGCTCGTTAACCGAAAAAGAAATCTTTGTCCATTTTCCCGAAGAAAACAAAACAATTGAAGTAGAACGCTACGAATGGCAAAATATTCGCTACAAAGTCAACGAAAACACTAAAGAAATTGAGGAAGAAGTCATTGGAACTTTTGTCCACTACCCTATCAAATTAGCTTGGGCAATTACGGTGCATAAAAGTCAAGGCTTAACTTTTGACAAAGCAGCGCTGGATGTATCGCAAGTTTTTGCGCCTGGACAAGCGTATGTGGCTTTATCGCGTTTACGTTCGTTAAAAGGGCTTATTTTGCTTTCTCCGTTGCGAATGAATGGCATTTCGAGTGATGAAGAAGTACTGAATTATGCCGAAAACAAAGCCTCTGAAGAAATCTTACAACATTCATTAGCTAAAGAAACCTTGATTTTCTGGTTAAATACGTTACTTAATTCATTTGATTTCAAAGAATTAGGTCAAGAATGGCGCAATCATTTGTTCAGTTATAATTCGAATCCCGAAACTTCGGGACCAAAATCACCAAAAACCAAGCATAAAGATTGGGCAAAAAACCAACACGATAAAATCGCCGAAATTCTCGAACCATCTGGGAAATTTATGTCGCAATTGCATAAAATTTTTTCCGATCAAAATCTAGATGTGAATTTCGTGAAAGAGCGATGTGATGCAGCTTATCAGTACTTTTTCAAAACGTTAGATATAGTTGTAGAAGAATTGTTGTTGAAAATCGAAGAAGTAAAACGCATTAAAAAAGTAAAAGCTTTTTATGACGAATTATTAGTTTTAGAAGAACTTCAAATCAAAGCGATTCTACAACTTAAAAAAGCAAAATTACTAACCAATATTATTGTCGATGGAAAAGAAATTTCGAAGAAAAATTTAATTTCGGAAGACATGAGTACTTACAAAATTAATAAGTTAGTCATTGTTGCTGAACGATTTAGAACTTCACACGCTGCTTTAGTGGAAGACGACGAAGACGTTTCCTATTACACCGATACCAAAAAGAAAAAAACAAAAGAACCAAAGAAATCTACTTATGAAGACACTTTGGAACTGTGGAAACAAAACTTATCCATTTACGAAATCGCAAAACACCGAAAGCTAACACCACAAACGATTTACAATCATTTTGCCAAGTTAATCCAAATGGAAATCGTGCAACTTTCCGACATTTTACCAGAAGATAAAATTTCCGATTTAAGAACTGCTTTCAAAGATTTTAAAGGCGAAAGCTTAGGCGAATTAAAAGAAATTCACGGCGATCAATTCTCTTGGGATGAGCTTCGATTGTATAAAGCGAGTTTGGGTTAAATAGAATTTTTAACCTCAAAGTTGTCATGCTGTCAAGCATCCCACTCAAAACATTTCAATACAATTAATACTTTAAAAGCCAAAATCATGATCGAATTCACAGAAGGAATTTATAACTTTTACGTTTACATCCTAACAAACAAAGCCAAAAACGTCCTTTACACTGGTGTTACAAATAATCTAAAAAGAAGATTACAAGAACATAACGAAAAACTAAATCCAAACTGTTTTACAGCAAAATACAATCTTAATTATTTGATTTATTACGAAAAATACGGTTGGATCCAACAAGCAATTGCTAGAGAAAAGGAAATTAAACTTTTAAGGAGAGATTTGAAATTGGAGTTAATAAAAGAATTCAACCCCAACATGGAATTCCTGAATAATCATTTTTCATAAGAATTAAAAGAGATGCTTGACAGCATGACAAACGTTGTGTAGATTTATTACGTTTAATTATCCGTAAAGTTGTCACGCTGTTAAGCGTCTCTTGTATAATTGAAATTTCGTTGATATAAAAACTAATTCAACCAAAAAACCACTAAAACGGCTGGAATAAAGTAAATTACAATCGTTCTAGCGCCATCGTAATCTTTTGCTAAACGTTGACCGAATAAAAGGAAAAGTAAAGTAATACAAGACAAAATAGCACCATAAAATCCTAAACCTCTAATCACTACGTCTTGAACTAAATGTTGGATAATTCCAGAAACACATAAAATTCCCGAAACTACTTCTAATACTAAAACAATTCCTAATGCCATTGGAACTTGTTTTGCTAAAATGGTATTCGCAAAATGACCGGTTAACCATTCTACATTGCCTTTCCAATCTTTAATTTTATCATATCCAGATTGTAAAAAAGTGATGGCTAAAAAAGCTAAGACTAAAAGAGGAGCAACTTGTATCATAATTATGCGTTTTTATGGATTAATCGTGTTAGTTTTATAGATAAATCGGTTAGTATGATTTTGCTATTTCCGTTTCTTTCAATGTGGTAAATAGCATCTTCTAATTCTTTGTAAATATCAGAAATATTGGCGCCATTTACAAACGGAGCAAATTTTTCCAATTCAAATTTCGGAACTTTTGTTTCTAAGAAAACCAATTCATTCGCTTGATAATTAAGCAATAAAGCTTGTCTGAAAAAGTGAATGCAATAGTGTAAAAATTGTTTTTGCGTTTCTCTTCCGGTAGAAGCGATGTTTTCGCTCCAAGCAATTAAATCGTTAATAGCGGCTGCATTTCCTTTGGCACGAAAAGCACTTCTCACCCATTCCACAAACCATTCATCAAAAGGAAATTCATCGTCTTCTTTTCGTAAAATATGCAAGGCTTTGTTATAATTTCCTTCGCTTTGATGCGCGATTTTTTTCGCAACTGTTGGCTCGCAATTTTCACGTGAAACCAAAGCGTCTGCAATTACACTTTCGCTCAAACCAATAAAATCAATCACTTGACAACGCGATAAAATGGTTTGTAACATATCCCCTGTGTTTTCAGTAATTAAAATGAAAACGGTTTTCGTTGGTGGTTCTTCTAATAATTTCAATAATTTATTGGCAGCCGGACCATTCATTTTATCCGCCATCCAAATGATCATGACTTTATAACCACCTTCATAGGCTTTTAAAGATAATTTTTTGTTGATTTCGGTAGCTTCATCTACGCCAATTAAACCTTGTTTATTCTGAATTCCAAGGTTTTTCAACCAATCAAACAAACTTCCGTACGGATTTTCAGTTAAAAATTGGCGCCATTCTACCATAAAATTATCACTAACTGCATGACTTTTAACGGAATCAGTTCCCGCAACAGGAAAAACAAAATGCAAATCAGGATGCGAAAAATGTTCGAATTTTAAGTTACAAGTGGTGTTTTCGCCTATATTTTCTCCGCCAACATTCCCACACAAAATATATTGTGCATACGCAATTGCCATAGGAAGTGTTCCACAACCTTCGGGACCTACAAATAACTGTGCATGCGGAATTCTTCCGGCTTCAGCACTCTTAGTTAAGTGATTTTTAATATGTTCCTGACCTAAAATATCTTTGAAAAGCATGGAACAAACCTAATCAAATTTTAGCAAAATTGGTAGAAAAGAAATTAAAAAGTTGGTTTTAAAATATTTTAAAAAAATGCAAATAATGATAATTGATATAAAATTTTAAAATACAATAAATTATATTTGCATTCGCTCAAATAAAAACACTAAACAAATGAAAACACTTAACGATTTCAATTTCAATAACAAAAAAGCAATTATCCGAGTAGATTTTAACGTGCCTTTAGATGAAAATTTTAAGGTAACTGATGCTACAAGAATCGAGGCGGCTAAACCAACAATTGATAAAATTTTGAAAGATGGCGGAAGTGTAATTTTGATGAGCCACTTAGGAAGACCAAAAGGTGTTGAAGCAAAATATTCTTTACAACATATCGTTGCAAAAACAGAAGAAATTTTAGGTCAAAAAGTTCATTTTGCTTTGGATTGTATTGGAGAAATTGCTGAAAATGCAGCTAAAAATCTTCAACCAGGCGAAATCCTATTATTAGAAAATTTACGTTTTTATGCTGAAGAAGAAAAAGGAGATGTAGAATTCTCTAAAAAACTAGCTTCTTTAGGTGATATTTATGTGAACGATGCTTTTGGAACAGCTCACAGAGCACACGCTTCAACAACTATTATTGCGCAGTTTTATCAAGATGCAAAATGCTTCGGATATTTGTTAGCTAAAGAAATTGAAAGCATCGAAAAAGTATTAAAAAATTCAGAAAAACCAGTGGTTGCCATTTTAGGAGGAAGTAAAGTTTCTTCAAAAATCACGGTGATTGAAAATATTTTAGACAAAGTAAACCACATGATTATTGGTGGAGGTATGACGTTTACATTCATCAAAGCTTTAGGTGGAAAAATCGGAAATTCAATTTGTGAAGACGACAAATTAGAATTGGCCATCGAAATTTTAAAACAAGCCAAAGAAAAAGGCGTTCAAATTCATTTACCGGTTGATGTTATTGCTGCCGATGCATTTTCAAATGATGCTAATACGCAAGAAGTAGATGTGAAAAATATTCCTGATGGATGGCAAGGTTTAGATGCTGGTCCAAAATCATTAGCTATTTTCAAACAAATTATTTTAGATTCGAAAACTATTTTATGGAACGGTCCATTAGGCGTTTTTGAAATGGAAAGTTTTGCAAAAGGTACCATTTCATTGGGTGAATTTATTGCCGAATCTACTGCTAATGGAGCTTTTTCACTTGTAGGTGGTGGAGATAGCGTTGCGGCTGTAAAACAATTTGGATTAGAACCAAAGATGAGTTACGTTTCTACCGGTGGTGGAGCGATGTTAGAAATGCTAGAAGGTAGAACATTACCTGGAATAGCTGCAATTTTAGAATAATACACAATAAAATGTTGGTTATTAGGTTATTAAAAATTAACCTAAAACCAATAAACCATTACAGAATGAAAAAAACCATTATAATATCCTCTTTTTTATTGACCTTTTTTAGCTATGCGCAAGAATCGGCAGAAAAAGAAAATTTACTTCCGTTGCCTAAAATGTCCTATTTGGATTCTTTGAAAACAACGTTTGTAAATCATACTACAAGTAATTGTATAGATGAAAGATGGCTTTCAGAATTGGCTAATTTTGAATTGTCAAATGATATGTATAACGACATTGAAACATTTGATATTGATGCCGAAGTAAGCTATAACCTTTCTACTGAAATTTTAAAGAAACGTTTAGCAAAAATGGATGCTAAATCGCCATTTAATATTGAATATCATCCAGCATTAGAAAACACGATTAAAGCCTTTTTAAAAAATCGTCCTAAAGCATTTGAGCGTTTAATGGCAATTTCGGAATATTATTTTCCTATGTTTGAAGAGAATTTAGCAAAATATAACATTCCTTTAGAATTAAAGTATTTAGCTATTGTTGAATCTGCTTTAAATCCAAAAGCAAAATCTCGTGTTGGAGCTTCTGGTTTGTGGCAATTTATGTATCCAACAGGAAAACAATATAACTTAGAAGTTACATCGTATGTTGATGAACGATACGATCCTTTAAAAGCCACAGAAGCTGCATGTCAATATTTATCAAGTTTATATGGAATTTTTGGAGATTGGAGTATGGTATTAGCAGCGTACAATTGTGGACCAGGTAATGTTTCTAAAGCAATTCGTCGTTCGGGTGGAAGCCAAAATTATTGGAACATTCGTAAAAATTTACCTAGAGAAACAGCAAATTATGTACCTGCATTTTTAGCTACATTTTACATTTACGAGTTCAAAAAAGAACATGGAATAATTCCTAATAAAGCACCATTAACGTATTTTGAAACGGATACGATTATGATAAAAAAACAAATGTCTTTCAAACATATTTCGGAATTGTTGGATATTTCTGAAGAGCAATTAGAGTTTTTAAATCCGATTTATAAATTAAAAGTAATTCCTTTTGAAACGGATAAGCCTCACTATTTGCGTTTACCTAAAGAAAAAATGGGATTATTTGTTTCAAATGAAGAAAAAGTGTACGCCTATCTTACTTACCTTGATACTCAAAAAGAAAAGCAAGTTTATGTGGCAACCACCTCTGAAAATGAATCATTTCATGAAGGATCGCAAAAGAAACTTCATTATCACACCATAAAAAGTGGGGAAAGTTTGGGTAAAATTGCACAACGCTATAATGTTTCCATTTCACATTTAAGATCTTGGAATAACATTAAAGGAAATACAATTCATGCTGGAAAAAAATTAAAAATTTATTCCGACAAAAAAGCTCTAGCTAAAGTGGAGACTAAAACCAACAATGACGGAACTTACACGGTTAAAAGTGGCGATTCTTTATTTTCAATTTCAAGACAATTTCCAGGGGTATCGATAGAAGATATTAAAAAATGGAACGATATTAGTGGTGATAACATACAACCAGGAATGAAATTAAAAATTAACGGATAAATTTTACAACACCATGAAAAAAATAGTAATTCTAACATTTTTTGCTCTTTCGATTTTAGCTTGTAAAGAAACTTCTAAAGAAGAGGCACAAGCTGTCTTATCAGAATCTAATGGAAAAATCAATAATGTTTCAATTATTATTGATGATAACTTATGGAACGGAGAAATAGGAGATAGTATTCGTAAAAAATTTGCCGCTCCTGTTGATGGTTTACCACAAGAAGAACCCTTGTTTACTTTAAATCAATATCCTACAAAAGTTTTTGAAGGCTTTGTTCGAAAAAGTAGAAACGTCATTATCTTTAAAAAAGGAAATGAAGCGGGTTATGCTTCTACCACTAATAAATACGCCAAACCTCAAAATGTTTTCTTTATTTCGGGTGTTGATACCGAAGATATTTTAAACATTTTAGAAAGTAAGTATTCAGAAATTATAAAAACCATTAAGGCTTCTGAAATTATTGAAAATCAGGTACGAATGAAAAAATCTTTGGTTTCTGATGCTCAAGTTCAAAAAATGTTTGGGGTAAGTTTAAAAATTGGTTTTGGTTATAAATATGACATGGTGAGAGACAAATTTATTTGGTTAAGAAAAGAATTTGCTTCTGGATATAATAGTGTTTTAATTTATGAAGTGCCAATTGAAACCGTTGAAAAAGACAACAATATAATTGCTAATATAACGCAAATGCGTGATGAAATAGGAAAAGCTAACATTCATGGAACATTACCCAATACTTGGATGATTACTGAAGCCGCTTATGCCCCTTACCTATTTGAAGAAAAAATTGCCAATAAAAAAACCTATTTAACTAAAGGAACTTGGGAATTGAAAAACGATTTCATGGCAGGTCCTTTTGTAAATTACGCTATCAAAGACACTAAAAACAATCGTTATTTAATTTTAGAAGGATTTACTTATAACCCATCAAAATCAAAACGTGATTTGGTTTTCGAATTAGAAGCAATTATTCAATCCGTTACCTTTTTAAAATAATTTTTTGGTAATGGGTTAAAGGTAATTGGTAATAGGTTTTAAAACAATCTTTTTCCAACACCCATCACCCAACACCCGTCACTAAATTATGATAACATTCAAAATAAAGCGATTTAACGAACTTTCTACGCCCGAACTATATTCATTACTACAACTTCGTTCAGAAGTGTTTGTGGTGGAGCAAAATTGCGTTTATCAAGACATAGATAGCAAAGACGAGAAAGCGCTTCACGTTTTAGGGTATTACAATGGCGATTTAGCGGCTTATTCTCGTTTGTTCAACAAAGGCTATTATTTTGAAGAAACATCTATCGGACGTGTTGTAGTTAGCCCAAAATACCGCGATAAAAAATTCGGTCACGATTTAATGCGCGTTTCTATTGAGGCAATTAAAGAAAATTTCAACGAAACGGCTATTACTATTTCAGCTCAAGAGTACCTGAAAAAATTCTATGAATCACACGGATTTATTCAAACTAGCGAAACGTACTTAGAAGACGATATTCCGCATATTCAGATGAAAAGGGGTTAGTTTTCAGTCTCAGCTCAACCGCTAGTAACACAGATTATAGGTAATTATAATCAAATACGAACTAGGAAATTCCAAGTTCACAAATGTAGTTATAGTGCGACTGAAAACCTCGACTAAAAACTTTCTTAGAGCTTATAACTAATCGTCAACATTACAACTCTTGGCAATGTGTATGTTGTTGAACTCGAAATCATAAAATCAGAAAACGAATTGTTGATTTTAGTGCCGTTATTCAAGTAATTCTGAGCCGATAGCTCAAAACGAAATGGATTGTTTTTCTTTTGATAACTCAAATACGCATTGGCAATTCTAAAATCAGTTGCGATGTTATTACTGTTTTCGTTTAAGGTTACCTCGTAATCGGTTTTAAAATTAAAATGTTTCCAAAAATCGATGTCTAAATCAAAACCGAATCGGTCAGATGTTAATTTTGAATTCGTTAATCCCGAAAATTGACTAAAGGTTTTATTATAACTCACACTTACACTTGGCCATTTTTTATTAGCTGTTCGTAATCTTAGACCAAAATTTTGATTGTTTCTGTCGTTAATAACTGTTTGACTATTTACCGTTTGTGTATAATTGAACCACGACAAATTAGCATTAAAACTCAACCTAAATTTGTGAATTTTTTTATCAATATTTCCATAAACCCGATAAGTTGTTTCTGGATTATCGGTAATGGTTGGCGTTGTAAATTGATTGATGCCGTCTAAACCAATTTCATTACGGATCGTTCTCACTTTTTTAGTGAAACTTGCATTGGCAAAAAGCATCAAACCACGATACATACTGGTTTTGGTATAATTCAAAGTTGCGTTGTGAAAACGTTCGTTTCGTAATAACGCATTTCCTTTAAATACTGAATTATAACTTTGTAACGTATAGCGTTCTAACAAACGATTCGCTTCTGGAAATTCATTCACCAAACGATAATTGAATTTTAAGTTTTCTGATTGATTGAATTCATATTCACTTAACCAACTGGGTTGTAAAAATGTATTGTTTAAGGTGTAATCAGCTGCAATTTGTTTTGTTTTCAAATGATAGTAATGGGCATAAATGGCAGGTTTATTCACCCATTTTCCTATTTTGAACTTATATTCTAAACCCAAATACAAATCGTTTAGTAAATAATCCATGTCGTTCCCAAAACCGTCGCTTGCAAAATCATTGATTGTACCATCGGTTAAGTATTGTTTTTCTGAGATTTGGAGCTGTGTAGTTCCTAAATTATTACCAACATTAGTATATAAATGATTGTAGTTATTGACAATCCAATAATGTTTAAACAAAGCATCAACACTGTTGTTCTTCACTTTTTTTACTTGTTGAATGTTGTAAAACGAATCATTTTCTAACGGAATTAAACCCGTTAAGAATTCGGTATCGGTTAACCAAGTATTAATGGGTTTTTGATTGTCGTAACTTTGGTTTATTACTAATGTTGTCGTATGTTTTAAATTTATTTGTTTGTGCCATTCTAAAAACTGCTTGATTTGAATATTATCAGCCGAGTTTAAAGTTTCAAACGAAGTTTGTTGTCCATCGAGTCTTGAATTTAGAATCGAATTTATATCATTGGCACTAGATTGAAATTGACCATTGTAAAACCATTTCTCTTTTGTATTAGGTGTGAAGTTAAGTTTTACGTTTCCGATGCCTAAAATTGATTTATTTTCACCTTTATTGATGCGTTCTTCTAAAGTTGCTGTTGTGTTTTGAAGATATTCAATAGTACTTTCGGTTAATGTGCGGGTAAATAACTTAGAAAAAATAGCAAAACCTTCTACATCTAATTTTGAATTAATTTCTTGACGAAAGTTTAATGCGCTAAATTGTGATTTATTTTCAATGACATCGGTGTTATCGCTAGCAAAGGAATACAAATCAGTTAATTGTTTTCTTCCCGAAATAAAGCTGCTAGCACCTCCTTGAAAACGCATCATGTCTTGAAAAGAAAAAGTGCGTTTACCTATGTTGTTGAGGTCGCCAATGAAACTTACATTCGTTTTAGGTTCATAATAAAATAAAGCAGCATGACCTAGATAGAATCCGTTATCGTTTGCAACTTCAACACCTGCATCGACATCGCCAAAAATGAATTTCTTTTTATCTTCTTTCAGTTTGATGTTCATGGCCAAGTCTTCAGAATCGGAAACTTGTTTTAGAAAGCCTACTTCGTTGAAGTTGTCAATTACTTCTACTTTATCCACTGCATCGGCAGGAATATTTTCTACACCTAATTTAGTGCCACCGCCAAAAAATGAATTATTTTCTACTAAAAACTTGGTTACTTTTTTGCCTTGAACCGTAACACCGCCGTTTTTATCTACTTCAACTCCAGGTAACTTTTCTAATTGTTCTTTCAGTTTACGTTCGTTACCGCTAGTAAAAGCTTTGACATCGTAAATTAAAGTGTCTTTTTTTACTACAACAGGTTTGTAGTCATAGGTTATGGTAATTTCTTTTAATTCTTGCCCATTTTCTTTTAATTTAAAATGATGCTCTTTTTGAGTAAAATTAGCTGGAAGATTTAAGATTTCTTCTGTAAAACCTAAATACGATACACGTACCTCATAAGGAACATCTTTTTCTAATTCTAATTTATATCTCCCTAAATGATCAGCAATAGAGAATTTTAACCCTTGTTTTTCAACTAAAGGTTTAGCAATTACATTAGCATTTTGTAATGGGTTTCCAAGCGAATCTTTTACCGTGCCGGTTAAGGTTTGGGAAAGAGAAATAATTGGAAAAAGTAGTAATAGAATTAGGGATTTTGGCATTTAGAATTATTTACTATTTAACATTTCATTTTTTACATTTTGATCCCTCAAATTAATTTCTTCATCGTCCAAAATTTCACCTATCTTGGGTTCGACTATTTTTTTTGGAAGGCTTACAAAATCAATTTTGTCAACAATATATCCAATTTCGTTTTCATGTAATTCTAATATCAAACCGGGTAATCCTGAGTATCTTGTAGGTCCTAGTGAGATAGGAATTTCGGGACAATACCAAGCCACCACAGGCCATAAAAATTCTCGTCCCTTCCATTTTTGTACATAGGTATAAGTAGCTTTGTAACATTTATAACCTTGAATTTCTTTTGTTTCAGTCGTTAAATTCCAATTAATAAAACTTGCTTTTTTTTTCCTTAATAATGTAGCAAATGAATAGGTAAGTTGCTCAATTAAGGTGTCTTTTTTTCTGTTAATAAAAAAAGTATCACTACCATAAAACCGACCAATAGTATATTTCTTACTTAATTGATTTTCTATATCAGAAATCATGTTTTCAGACATTGTAAAAATAGAAGCTTCAGTGTTGAATTGGAGTGTGAATCGAAGCTGTTTTGCCATCATTTCATGGTCTAATTCTTCTTGATACCACATTCTGTTTTGTTGTTTAAGTTCTTCTGTTGCTTGCTTTACACTAAAAAAGGATTTGTAAGTGATTATTCCACTTTCTTGGCTAAATGTATTAATGTAAAAAAAAAGTAGTGCAATTATTCTGTGTTTCATATTCTTTTAATTAATTCCGCCGAATCAAATTCGGCGGAATATTCTGCTTTTATGGATTTAATAATTCAGTAAATACAGCTTCACAGCCATTTGCAACTTTACAATTGTCAACATTTCTCATCCATTTTTTATTTGTTCTATCTGTCCCATCATCTAATGAATCAGCATAATCATAACAATGGTCACAACCAATAGTTGTTTCAGCATTTTTATTGATTTCTTCAACCTTCTTTTCCTCAATCTCATTTGCCATACCAGCAAAAGAAAATGCTACAAGTGCTACGGCACTAAAAATCATTTTTTTCATTTTGTTTAAATTTTTAAAATTAGTATTTTGTTTTTGGTTAACCAAGCGCAAATTAATACTATTTAAAACAATGATTTTACGGTTTTTTGTGCTATTTTATTACGGTGTTTTAACGTTAGTTTTTTTATTTATTATCTAATTTATAACATAAACTATGGTTTAGCAATTACATTAGCATTTTGTAATGGGTTTCCAAGCGAATCTTTTACCGTGCCGGTTAGGGTTTGGCAAAGAGAGAATATTGGGAAAAATAAAAATAGGATTAGGTATTTTGGCATTTGTAATTATTCATCTAAAATAAACTTCATTTTTTCTTTGATTATTTCGTCGTATTTATCTTGAGAAATAATTTTTTCAAAATCAATTTCTTTAAATTTAATAGTATTATCATCAAAATTAATGGATTTCAATCCATAAATTACATTATCAATTTGAAGTTCTACAATTAATCCAGGTAAATTCCCGTAACCATTAGGCCCAAATTGATAAGCTATTTCAGGACAATACCAAGCCGTTATAGGAACTATTATTTTGTTTTTAATTGTTTTTTCGGCTGTTGCTTTGTAACAATTATAACTACCTATTTTTTTAGTTTCGGTGGTTAAAGTCCAATTATATACTGTTTTTTCTTCTAAAATATAGGTTTTATTATCAATCTCTTTTTCAATAAAAGTTTTATTTTTAGTTTTTCTAACAAAACCTTGATACCTAGAAAATGCTTTAACCATTCTAAATGAATGATATTCAATTTCTAGATTATCATTAATAAAAAAATCACTGCTGTCTTTAGAAAAAATCAAATGAAATGTAAATTGGTTACTGTTTTCTTGTGCAATTTTATAATAGGAATTGAAAGGCGATGTCTTGTCGATATCTTCTTTATTGTTTATTGAAACGGAATATATAGCTTTATTTATTTGTGAATAAAGAGGACACAGAAAAAACATAAAGAAAATCAGTACGAAAAAAAGGAATATTTTATTCATTTTAAACTTTTAATAAACCAAGCCAAATTTTGGCTTGGTTAGTTTTTGTTATTTTGAAGCCTCACAACTTGCTCTTACTATTTGTGCAACATATAAGACATCCGCTTCATCAGCACCTAAAAACTGCATATATTTGATAGCTGCTTTTGCTTCAGCAATACAATCTCTTTCGGTTGATGCTTCTTCAACCTTTTTCTCTACAATCTCATTTGCCATACCAGCAAACGAAAAAGCTACTAGCGCAACTGCACTAAAAAATACTTTTTTCATTCTTTAAATTTTTAAAATTAGTATTATGTTTTGGTTAACCAAATGCAAATTAATACTATTAGAAATATTGATTTTACGGTTTTTTAGACTAATTATTACGGTTTTAAACGTTAATTTTTTAAATTTATTTTCGAATTAACATTTAAACTAAAGATTTTGTAATTTCAATGGCATTTTAAATTGGTTTTTCTAAAGAATATTTTACCGTGCCGGTTAAGGTTTGGGAAAGAGAGAATATTGGGAAAAATAAGAATAGGATTAGGTATTTTGGCATTAAATAGATATATTTAATTTAGTATTTCATCATATTTTCTCTAATCGATTTTAATCTATTATATTCTTTTAAATACTCATCATAATTTAAATATTTTGTTGCTTTAGGAGGTTCAATAAGTGATTTTTGATTAAAATTTAGATTAAGTATTATTTTTTTTGCTTGATAAACAAAAATATCATCCTCAAGAAGTATTATTAATCCTGGTAGTCCATAAAAACCCAATGGTCCAACATTTATATTGATTGTTGGACAATACCAAGCCGTTATGATTTTTTCTTTTTTAACAACCTGAATTTCGTTTTTCTCGTTTTCAATTTTTTTTTCAATAATTTCTTTATGAATTGCTTTATAACAAAGCATATTATCTATAATTTTAGTTTCATTATTAATTAGTTCCCAGTTGAATTTTTTAATAGAATCTTTAATAGTTAATTCCTCACCATAAACAATTTTCTTTTGTACCAATATTCTTTGATTAAGATCTAAAAAAATAGTGCCAATTAGTTTAGAATTAATTTCTTGCAAATTAATTTTATCTGTTTTACTAGAAAGTGTTTTTGATGAAAAAAATATACTTTTATTACCATTTACAATTAATGAGTATGATAATTTTGAGTCATTTTCTTCCACGATATTTTCTAATTCTTTAATTATGTAGTTATTAGCATCACTTTTAAAGAAAGAAACATACTCTATTTGCCCACTTTGAGAAAATACTGGGATTTTTAATAGAATAAAAACTAGAAAAATTATTTTTCTCATATTCTTTTTTTAAATACTGCCCTAATTTTTGTAATCAGAGCAGTAAAAATTTATATTAGATTAAACCTGCATCATCTAGAATGTTACATAAATCTACTGCTGCATCAACGGTTTGATCAATTAAGGCATCATTATCTGAAATTGCATTTAATTTTGCTCTTAACCATTTTCCAAAAGCCCAACACTTAAGCGATCCAGTTTCATTTGAGTTTGATGATTCTTCAAACGTATTTTCAAATTTTTCAATTTGAATAGTTTCTACTTAAACTTTTTTCTCTTCAATTTCATTTGCCATCCCAGCAAAAGAAAGCCCTATAAGTGCGATTGCACTAAAAATCATTTTTTTTAATACTTAATATCCACCAAATCTTTTTCTTATTTTAGTTAAATACTCTTCTTCAGATATTGTTTTGCCTTTAGGAATTACAATGTTTGTTTTTGTTTTGTTTAATTTTATTTTGTTTGCAACATATGACATTTCTCCATCGTTGATTTCTAAAATTAAACCTGGTAAACCAGCATTATCTAATGGACCAAAATTAAACGGAATTTCTGGGCAGTACCAAGCGATTATTGTTTTCTTTTTTTCTTTGCCTCTTGAATTATATTTAACTTCTTTTGTTGCCTTGTAGACTAGAAAGTTTTGAATTTTTTTATTTTCAGAATGTGTAATCCAATGTGAGTTGTTATATGATTTTACTAATTCTGATGAATTAGTTTTTTTTATAAAAATCTTTTCTGATGAATTGTAATATATTTCTTCACTTCCAAAGGTGTTTAATGCTATTTTATATTCATTATTTTCACTTTGATTTAAAGATTCTTTCTTTTTATATTTTGAAATATTTTTATTAAATGTTAATATAAATTCAAACCGACTTCTTTCTTCATTAATTTTTTTTACCTGATCAATAATATGTTTTGGATATTTTGATTCATCAATTTCTTTAGCTTCTGGTAAAACTATTTTATAAATAACTTCACCAGAGTTAAAACTATTGTTCACAAAGTTAAAAATTAAAAAAAATATTATATTTTTCATGTTTTTAATGGGCTCTTAGAGCCCATTTAATTTTAGTTAATTATACTTGACGCAGGATAACCTTCACATATTGCAATATAAATGTTCATAAATCTAATTTCTTCTTGTTCCGTCAAACCACTACCGCCATAAAGTGCATCCCACACTCTTAATGTCATATCAGCTTCCAAGAAACAATCTCTTTCGGTTGATGCTTCTTCAACCTTTTTCTCTTCAATCTCATTTGCCATACCAGCAAAAGAAAATGCTACAAGTGCTACTGCACTAAAAAATACTTTTTTCATTTTTTTTGAATTTTAAAATTAATAATTTGTTTTTGGTTAACCAAGCGCAAATTAATACTATTCAAAACAATGATTTTACGGTGTTTTGTGCTATTTTGTTACGGTGTTTTTTTTATTATCTAATTAACATTTAGCAATTACATTAGCATTTTGTAATGGGTTTCCAAGCGAATCTTTTACCGTGCCGGTTAAGGTTTGGGAAACAGAGAATATTGGGAAAAATAAGAATAGGATTAGGTATTTTGGCATTTAAAATTCAGAATTTTCCTTAATTTTTTTGTCGTATTGTTCTTTTGTAATTGTTTTTTTATTAGGGATTTTTATTTCAATTGTCTTATCTGACAGCACAATAGATTTTGCTACAATTTTATTACCGCTTTTTTCTAGTTCTAAAATTAATCCCGGTAAACCATTGAAATCTAAAGGGCCAAATGAATAAGGTAATTCAGGACAAAACCATGCTGTAATTACTCTTTTTTTGGTTTTACCATCCCTTGCTGTATAACTTTCTGAACATGTAGCTTTGTAGCATAAGTAGTTGTCTATTTTTTTAGATTCGCTGGAAATATTCCAATTATGATTTGATGGAGTTTTAATCAGAAATTCACCATAATCTTCGCGTAATACCTTTTCTTTTAATTCAAAATAAACTTCTTTAAATCCAAGCATAATCAACAAAGTTTCCTCAGCTAAACTATACCCATCTTCTTTGTTTAAACTTAATTTATAAAAAAAACTATTTTGGTTATTAAATTTTAATTCAAATGTAATTCTTGTTTTTTCAAGATCATCAATATATGAATCTACTTTTTTTTCCTTAGTTTCAGGATATTTTTTCGAAATAGCTTCGTAAAAAACTTGTCCACTTTGTGAAAACAAAAAATTAAATCCGAACATAAAACTAATAATAAATATTTGTCTCATATCATACTTTTTTATGGCTGATTGAAAAATTAAATATTTTTATAAAACCAAATTTTATCAACCAGCCTTAATAATCTTAATTAGCAGATGTTATTTTTTTTGCTTTTTCACATCCGGCAATATAAGCATTCATAATTCTTGCTCCTTCTATGTTAGATAATTCATAATTAGGATCAATTCTGTTTAAATAATCAATTGCATCAGAGAAACAATCAGTTATAACTACTGCATTTTCAACTTTTTTCTCTTCAATTTCATTTGCCATACCAGCAAAAGAAAAAGCTATTAGTGCTACAGCACTAAAAATCATTTTTTTCATTCTTTAAATTTTTAAAATTAGTATTTTGTTTTTGGTTAACCAAGTGCAAATTAATACTATTGAAAACAATGATTTTACGGTTTTTTGGGCAAATTTTTACGGTTTTTAAAACGTTAATTAATTTAATTTATTATCGGTTTTATGTTATTATCTTAAGGTTTTGCAATTACATTATCGTTTTATAGAGAGTTTTCAGAGTGTCTTTTACTAATTTTTAATTTATTTTTTAAAGGGTAAATTTGATTTTATACTTTCTATATAACTTTCTTCTGATATTTCTTTAAAATTACTTAAGTCTATAAAATTTTCAGTGGAATGATTAAGAATTAGTTTTTTTAGCACAAAGTGATTTGCTGGTAATTCTATTAATTCAAAAATTAATCCTGGTAATCCTTGATAACCATTTGGACCATAGCTATATGGTATTTCAGGACAGTACCACGCTGTTATTGTATGATTAAAAGTTCCTTTAGAATTAACAATTGTTTTTACTGTTGTAGCTTTAAAACATTTATAATTGTTTATAATTTTTTGTTCATCGTGTAATTTCCAATTACTTGTTGTTTTTTGTTTGTAATAAACACCATCATTTATTATGTAATTTTTATTTTCACTTTTATTGTAATAATATATACCTTTTGAAATAATTTTTGATGCGGCTAAGTACATACCTTCTAGCTGAAGTTTTCTTGAAATTGAAAATTGCGAAATATTTGAATTAAAAAGCAATTGATATTCTAGATTTTTAGATGCTTCTGTTATTTGGTCAAAAAATTCTGAACTTCTTTTTTGATTTTCAACTTTAAACAATACCTCATATGTAGCAATGTTTTTTTGCGACAGTACATAAAATGGGATTAAAACAAAACTTAATATAATTATATTTTTCATACTTATTTAAATAATGAAAGCTGATTGAATCAGCTTTCAGGTTATACTATAAACCAGAACCAGAATCTCTGATCAAGTTCCTATTCATTAACCAACAAACAGCATAGGCATAATTTCCAGCATTTGCTATTTCTTGGTCATCTAGGCCTGCTTCTGCCGCCCATTCCATTGCATTAAAAGCAGCATCATCGCAAAAATTATCGGCATTAACGTTCAAAATAAATAGTGATAGAGCTATTGTATAAATTGTTTTTTTCATAATTATTAAAATGAAGGATTATTTACAGATTTTTGTCTTAACCAACAGTTAGCATATGCCCAATTACCTATGTTAGCAACTGTTTGATCGTCAAATCCCTCTTCAAAAGCCCATTCCATAGCATCAAAAGCAGCATCATCGCAACTAGGATCTAATAATAAATCTTCTAATTTGTTATTTGCAAATCCTGAAACAGATATTGCCAGAAGTGCAACTGCACTAAAAATCATTTTTTTCATTCTTTAAATTTTTAAAATTAGTATTTTGTTTTTGGTTAACCGAAAACAAAGTTGAAAAAAAAACGATTTTTCGCATGAAATATTATGTTTTAACAATAATTTAACACGTAAAATCTTATAATATTGATAATCAAATATTTTTTTACTATTTTATTTTTAGAAACTTTTGTGTGTTGAAAAATAAGAATAGGATTAGGTGTTTTAGCATTTAGATTATTTATTCTTTAAACATACCTTCTTCAAAAGACTTGTAAGAAATGGCATCAAATTCTTTTTTTGTTACTATTTTACCTTTCAGGTTATTTACTATTCTTTCACTATTGTTTTTTATTATTTCTTTAACTTTAAAGATAGAAGAATTAGTTTCTAAAATCAAAATTGTTCCTGGAAGACCACCAAAACCAATTGGGCCAAAACTACTTGGAATAGATGGACAAAACCAAGCAATTATATTATGTTCATAAGGCATACCGTTAGGTTGAATCTCAATTTCATTAAGAGTTGCTTTATAACATATTAAACCATCTATATTTTTTGTTTCGTTAGTAATTTGCCAATTTTTTTTAATGGTATCTTTAATTACATAACTATTTTTTTCCATCATTAATTCATCATTATTTGTGTAGTAGAAATTTTTGTGTTGTATATAAGGTTGCCCACATCCGCAAATACTTTTAGCAATATTGCTAAAATCATCTACATTTAAACCATCAATATATCTAAATATGGAAATGGTGTCATTAAATACTAGTTCGAGATTAATATTTTTGTCGTTTGCAACGACATCTTTTAAAACAGCAGCAATTTCATTATTTTCAAGTTGTTCTTTTGTAAATTTTGATTCATATGAATATTTTATCAATGTATTTTGTCCAATGATATTACAACAAATAATTAAAAATGGTATGATGTAAATAAGTTTTTTCATGATATTTTTTTTTAAATGCCCAAAAAAATATTTATGGGCATTTATTGTTAATTTTTTGTAAGTTGTGCTCTACATGAATAATATGCAGCCGCCCCTATTTGTTGTGCTTTAGTATAATTAAAACCCTCTGCAAGTGCGGCATCTCTTGTTGCGCGATAAACGTCTGTACAAGCATCGGCATTTTTAATTGTACTCTTTTTTTCACCACTAAATCCCATTATTGGTAATAGAATTAAACTATAAATTATTATTTTACTTTTCATAAACTATTTATTTAATTTATTACATTCATTATAGGCAGCCAAAGCAATATATTGTGCTTGTGACCAGTGAATACCAGCTTTTACAGCACCATCAAAAGTTGCATCTGAAATTTCACAGCAATCTTTAGTAATGTTTTTTTCTGATTTAAGTTCAACCTTCTTTTCCTCAATTTCATTTGCCATACTAGCAAAAGAAAACGCTACTAGTGCTACGGCACTAAAAATCATTTTTTTCATTCTTTAAATTTTTAAAATTAGTATTTTGTTTTTGGTTAACCGAAAACAAAGTTGAAAAAAAAAAAAACGATTTTTCGCATGAAATATTGTGTTTTAACAATAATTTAACACGTAAAATGTTATAATATTGATAATCAAATGTTTTTTACTATTTTATTTTTAGAAATTTTTGTGTGTTGAAAAATAAGATTAGGATTAGGTATTTTGGCAATTAATTTTTTCTTAATTCAAGTAGTTTTTTATCGTACTCGGATTGATCAATAATTTCTTCTTCAAAATTAAAAATAACAGGTTCGTTAGTCTTTTCAATTAAAGTTGCACCAAAAACAATTTCTCGATATTGCAATTCTAAGATTAAACCAGGTAAACCACCAAATCCTCTTGGACCATGTTGTAAAGGAATTTCAGGACAAAACCAAGCTATTACTGGATGATAAAAGACTCCTTTAGGATTAATAATTTTATATTTTGCTGTTGCTTTATAACAAGTGTAGTTATTTATCTTTTTTGTTTCGTTTGTTATTTCCCAATTGGTTAATAGAGAATCTTTTATTATATATTTCTTTTCGATATATTTTTTTTTATCGATTTTATATACCCAGTTTTTTTCTATATAATATGGTCTTTTTGTTTCAGATTTTATAATAGCAGCTTTTGTTTCGCTTGAATTAATACTTAAAATGTTTCTATAATCAAAAAATGATTTATCTTTTTCACATCTAAGTACAAAGGTTAAATTTTTTGCCCCTTCCATGGCTTTTAAGTAATAATCTTTTAAATATTCATTTTCGAGAGATTTTTTATTTTCAAAGATTTTTAATTCATATGTAATACTGTAATTTTGTGAAAATGAAAGATTCACTAAAAAAAATAGCAAATAAATAATTATATTTTTCATAATTTTTTTAAAAGTACCCCTTACATTTTTGTAAGGGGTTTGTTTATTATGCTTCAGTTAGAGAAATATTATATTTGTTATGTAAATCTATACAGTCATTATAAGCACCAACTGATGCTTCATGTGCCTCTTCAACAGAACAACCATCATTTATTTGATTATTATATACACCATCTGCAAAAACATCACAATTGTTTCTTACAATTAACACATCTTTTTTCTCTTCAATTTCATTTGCCATACCAGCAAAAGAAAACGTTACTAGTGCAACTGCACTAAAAAATACTTTTTTCATTTTTTTTGAATTTTAAAATTAATAATTTGTTTTTGGTTAACCAAGCGCAAATTAATACTATTCAAAACAATGATTTTACGGTGTTTTGTGCTAATTTGTTACGGTGTTTTAAGGTTAGTTTTTAAAGTATAAATGAAATTATAAACTAAAAAACTGTTATAATATTAATTGTTATTAAATTCACCCTTTGCTGCAGCACCAACTTTATTTTGATATTCTTGATTAGAAATTATCTTTCCTTCTTTTGGCAATACAATTTCTTTAATATCATTTGAAAATGCTATTTTTTCAACACCAAATACACTATTCCATTCTTGTAGTTCTAATATTAAACCTGGAAGACCTCCATATCCTCTGGGTCCAATTGGAATAGGAATTTGAGGACAAAACCAGGCTATAACTGGGTGTTTGAAAGTACCTTTAGAATTAACTACAATGTATTCGTTAGTAGCTTTATAACAGGTGTAACCGTCTATGGTTTTAGATTCATTTGTTAGTTTCCATTTTTGATTTAAAGGTTCTATTATTAAAAACTCATTTTCTTTAAAAAGGCCATTAGAATTATTATGATAAATTTTATTCTTAAAAATATAAATTTCTTTTTTTGTTCTGCTGTTTATTATCGCCATTTCTAAGTCTTGGCCATCTAAAGACATGTTATTTAAGAGTTTAAATTCCGAAATAGAATCATTAAAAGTTAGTTCAAACTTTAGATGTTTTGCCCCTTCAATTGCTTGTAAGAAGAATTTTCCAAGAACTTCATTTTTAATGAATTTTTCATCTTCTAATATTTTAAAATTATAGGTTATGGTTCCGCTTTTCTGAGAAAATGCAATTAATGTAATAAAAGATAATATGAATATATAGGTGTATTTCATAAGAATGGTTAAGTTTATATTTACTTCTTCGGTTGTTCTACAGGAACCACATCATTTTTAGTAATCAAAAGTTCTACTCTTCTGTCTAAGGCGCTTCCTTTTTTCAAAGATTGCGTATTACCATATCCTTTAAAAGTCATTCTTGTTTTACTAATGCGTTTCATTAAAAAGTAGTTGTACACTCGTTTTGCACGATTGATTGATAATTCTCGTTTTTTTGTGTCGCGATCTACCGCTTCTTTTTGGAATGTAGGAGTACAACAAACATGACCTTGAATTTCAAAATGAATGTTTTTGTATTTGTGTAATTCAGCTGCTATTCGGTCCAATTCTTTTTTGGCTTTGTAGGTTAATTGACTGCTTCCTCTTTCAAATAAAACATGGTCAAGGTAAATTCTATCGCCTACAATTCGGTCTTTTTTTATGGAGCTGTAAACTCCAGGAATTTTCAAATCTTCAATAACCACTGGTTTAAAATTGACCACTACGTCAACTCTTCGGTTTTTGGAACGCGCTTCTGGAATATTGGTTTGCATGTCTTCGTCAAGCATAATACGACCTTTTCCTTCTAGCGTGATAATAATTTTACTTTTAATTCCTTTTTCAATTAATTTATCTTTAACCGTATTGGCTCTATTTGTTGATAAGGTGTAATTATAAGCATCTTTTCCACGATCATCACAATAACCAAAAATTTGAACCGATTCAATTCGTGCAGTATCTATTTTACTAACAAACGCAACAACTGCATTAGCTTGTTCTTCTTTTAAATCATATTTGTCAAACTCAAAGAAAATAGAGTGTACTTCTTCATCTTCTTGAGCAAAAGTAACAAATGAAAAAAGTGAAAATAATAGGAAAAATAAACGGTTCATCTTATTTTTTTAATATCGATTTGTATTGATTTAGGTTGTTTAATAATGCAATGGCTCTTTCAATTTCTACATTATCTTGTGTGTAAAATTGATATAAACCTTCACGATATTGATAACGCGTAATTAACTCTTCGAGAATTTGTTTTTTGATTTGATTTTTGTTTTTATCCAATTCTAATTCTTGATTTCGTTCTATGGCCAATTCTAATTGTTTGTATTCCGCAGCTATTTGAGTATCCATTTTTTCTTTTTTAGCGGTTTCTAGAACGTTTTTTAGTGCTTTGTTAGTTTCGGTGTCTAAAGTTATTTTCTCTTGTTTTAAATACGCTTTAAAAGCCATATAATCAGCATCGGAAATTGTTGGAATTCCTGAAACGGTTGGGTTTTTGTAATACCATTGTGTGGCAAAGTTGAAAATAGCATCATTTTTTAAAACAGCATCTGTAATACTTGAAATTTTGGTTTCTTCAATTTCAACATCTGGTAAAACTCCGCCACCATCATAAACAGTTCTTCCGGCTTTAGTTTTAAAAGCGGTGAACTCATTTTGTGATTTTTTTATTGCTTTTCCGTTTTCATCTTTTTTTGAATAATCTAAGGCTTGAATACATCTTCCAGAAGGGGTATAATATCTTGAAATCGTAACTTTTACTTGTGTTCCATAAGATAAATCAAGTGGACGTTGTACCAATCCTTTCCCAAAACTTCTAGTTCCTAAAACTACACCTCTATCCAAATCTTGAATAGCTCCAGATACAATTTCCGAAGCAGAAGCACTTTTCCCATCTACTATTACAACAAGTGGAATTTCAGAATCAATAGGTTCGTTTTTAGTGCGATATTCTAAATTATGTTTTGGATTTTTCGATTTTGTGGTTACAATCAATTCGTTTTTAGGAACAAAAAGATTGCAAATGTTTACTGCTTCATGCAATAAACCACCAGGATTTCCTCTCAAATCTAAAATGATTTTGGTAGCACCTTGTTTTTTCAATTCTAATAATGCCGCTTTGGTTTCAGAACTCGCTTTTTCAGTAAATTTTGTTAAAACGATATAACCTGTGTTGTCTTTTAAGAGGGAGAAAAAAGGAACGGCTTTTATTTCAACATCATCTAAAATAATAGTTGCATTTTGCGTTTTCCCTTGTCTAATATACTGAATTTCAACTTTCGTATTTTTAGCGCCACGAAACAATTGCGAAGCATCTTCCTTATATTCTTTTAAGTTTATGTCGCCAATTTGAATGATTTCATCACCAGCTTTCAATCCGGCTTTATCAGCTGGAAACCCTTTGTAAATCTCTTTTAAAAAAACTTTTCCTTCTTTGCGACTTACCATAGCACCAATTCCTGTGTACTCACCCGTATTGTTGATTTTGAACTTTAAAACGTCTTGTTCGTTAAAGAAAACTGTATAAGGGTCCAATTCTTTCAACATACTTTTTATAGCATTATCCATCATTTCACCCGGATTGGTTTCGTCCACGTAATTTTGGTTAACCGTTTTGAAAAGTCCAGTGAAGATTTCAATTTGTTTCGCAATTTCAAAAAAGTCGTTCTTGAAACTAACACCTACAAATAAGAAACCTGCTGCAAGAACAGGAAGGATTATTTTTCCACTGATATATTTTTTCATGTTGAAGTCTTGAATTATACTAGTTTACGAAAGTAAAGAATATCGAGCAAAAATTAAACCAAAAGTGCGATTTACTTCTGTCTGTCGTTGAATTTTTGAAAAAGTTGAATGGTTTTCTCTTCAATTTCTTGATAAGAAAGTCGCTCTTTTGATTGATAAAAAAACATAAAAGCATGCGGTTTATCTAACTTATCGATTAAAAGATGTTTGTTTAAACGATAGGTTTCGCGCAAAACACGTTTAAAATAATTGCGGTCAACTGCTTTTTTAAAATATTTTTTAGAAACAGAAACTCCCATTTTTATTAATTCTGCATTAGGTTCAGAATTTTCAACATACACCAAGCGCAACGGATATTTTGAAACCGATTTTCCTTCAGTAAACAAAAGGTCTATGGTGGTTTTGCTTTTTAATTTTTCGTATTTGGGATAATTAAATTTCATAAAGCAAAGGTATAAAAAAAGCTTCCTCAATTTGAAGAAGCTTTTCTAAAATCAAAATTCAATCCTTATTCAGATAAAACCGCATTGCTTATAACTAAACTTTCCTGAACATGAGGAGGAACTAGTTGATAATTGCTAAATTCCAATTTGAATTTTGCTTTTCCTTGTGTTAATGAACGAAGAGTAGAACCGTAATCTTTGAGTTCGGCAAGAGGCACTTCGGAAATAATTTTTTGATAATGATCATCCGTATCCATGCCTTGAATGATGGCTCTTCGGGTTTGTAAATCGCCCATAACGTCGCCGGTGTAAGCATCTTCGCAAAGCACCTCAAGTTGGTAATACGGTTCTAAAAGTTGAGGTCTAGCTTCATTAAAGGCATCTTTGAATGCGTGTGAAGCCGCCAATTGAAATGAAATATCATTACTGTCTACCGCATGCATTTTACCATCGTAAATACAAACGCGAATGTTTTGACAATTAGAACCCGTTAACGGACCTTCGGTCATGGATTGCATGATTCCTTTTTTAATGGCTGTGGCATAACGATTGTCGATAGCACCACCCACAATACACCAATAAAAGGCAAATTTTCCGCCCCAAGGTAATTCTTCAATTTCTTTGTTGCGAACGTTTACGCCTTGTGGTTCAGGCATATCATCGTAATAAGGCTCTATGGTTAAATGAACTTCACCAAATTGTCCAGCACCACCACTTTGTTTTTTATGACGATATTCTGCTTTTGCTGCTTTTGTTATCGTTTCGCGATAGGGAACTTTTGGTTCTTCAAAGATAATTTCGATGTTATTTTCACTTTCGATACGATGTTTGATTAAATCCAAATGCAATTGCCCTTGACCATACACTATGGTTTGTTTAAGCTCCGAAGATTGCTCTACTTTGAAAGTTAAATCTTCTTCTTCAATTTGATGTAAAGCTTTAATCATTTTTTCCATATCGGCTAGATTGGCTGTTGCAACCGCTTTTCTAATGCGATTTTCTGGAAACTGCATTTTTCTTACTTTTCTTTCAACCCCTTTAGCATTTAATGTGTTGTTAGAATGTCCGTATTTCAATCGAACGGTAACACCTAAATCTCCAGCAGTTAATTTATCAACGGCAGTTCTTTGTTTACCTTCTGCTACGAATAATTGAGTTAGGCGTTCGGTTTCTCCATTATCAGCATTTACCAATTCATCACCAGCATTCAATTCGCCCGAAAGTACTTTGAAATAGGAAACCATTCCCACTTGTGGTTCTGAAAGCGTTTTGTAAATGAAAATTGTGGTTTTGTCAGAAGCATCGCATTTTAGTTCCGCACCATTTTCTAGTTTTTTTGCTGGTCTGTCTGCTGGAGATGGTGCAATATCATCAATGAATCCCATAATTCTTCCGCTTCCCATATCTTTTAATCCTGATGCACAGAAAACAGGAAATATTTGTTGATGTGCTAAGGCTATTGTTAATCCTTTTGCTAATTCTTCTTCATCTAAATTGCCTTTTTCGAAGTATTTTTCCATCAAACCTTCTTCGTTTTCAGCAGCTGCTTCTACTAAGGCATTATGAAGCGCGTTGGCTTTCTCTAATTCAGATTCTGGAATTGGCATTTTTTCTGGTTTTCCACCATTTTCTGGAAAAACATACATCGTCATGCGAAGTACATCGATAATACTATTGAATTTTTCACCTGAATTGAATGGATATTGAATCGGAATTACTTTATTTCCAAAACGATTTACAGCTTGTTCTAATGTTGTTTCAAAATCTGCTTTTGGATGATCCATTTGATTGATGACAAAAAAAGCAGGTGTTTGATAATTTTGAACGTATTCCCAAACGATTTCTGTTCCCACTTCTACACCAGAAGCTGCATTTAAAAGAATTACAGCGGTATCGGCCACTTTAAGGGAAGAAACTACTTCGCCTATAAAATCGTCAAAACCAGGAGTGTCAATGATGTTGATTTTGTTGTTGTGCCATTTAACGTGCATTAAGTGGCTGTATAAGGTATTTTCTCTTTCGTGTTCTAAATCAGTAAAATCCGAAATGGTGTTGTGATTTTCTACTGAACCACGGCGTGGAATAACGCCACTTTCAAATAACATGGTCTCGATAAAGGTGGTCTTTCCTGATCCCGAATGCCCAAGAAATACCACGTTTCTAATGTCTTTTGTTGCAATGCTCATGACTTTATGTTTTTAAATGAATAACTAATTTTAATTTGCATTTTTAGCACATTAAAATTACGAAAGCTAAAACAGCTAAATCATGATATTTGTCATCTTAAAATGAACACAAAAAAGCGACCCTAAAGTCGCTTTTTTTTATTTTTTTGGAAAGATATTGTCCTCTCTATTTATATCCGCCATTAGACTATCGGGGTCAATGGTGATGGATTTGATTTTATCTTTTGGTTTTGCAATTTCAAAAGTGAAAGTAGGGTAAGCCCAATCCCAACCTTTTAAAACATTTCCTTTAATTCCGGCATATGGATTTGGTTTTTCCCAACGCATTAAGGTATTTGGAATGTAGAAAAATTCTTTGGTTCCATCGGTATATTCTACCATAACATCTAATGGCATTGGCATTCTTCCTTTTCTTTCAAAAACCACTTTTGTATTAGCAGCATTAGCTTCCGAAACTTCTTTTATGCTATAATCAATGGTGTTTGTAGTAAGTGTCCAATCTAACAAATACCAATCCAAATTAGCACCCGAAACTTTTTCCGCCACACGTTTGATATCGTTTGGAGTTGGGTGCGTAAATTTATATTCGTTGTAATAACGTTTGATGGTTTTGTTGAGGTTTTCTTGTCCAATTAAATATCCCAATTGTACTAAAAACACTTCACCTTTGCTATAAGCCGAAATTCCATACGCCATATTGATATCGTAACGGTCAGCGTGTGTAGAAAGCGGTTGTTCTTTTCCAGATTTTGCTAAATAAATGTAATTTTTATAAGCATCTTCAAATGGATTTTCGGGTTTTTTTGGCGGTAATATTTTGTTCATTGCCAAGTTGGAAATGTAAGAAGTAAATCCTTCATCCATCCATTCGTGTTTGGTTTCGTTAGTGGCTAATACAAATTGAAACCAAGAATGCGCCATTTCGTGAGCGGTTACACCAACTAAACTTCCAAAAGCTCTATTTCCCGTAATCAACGTACACATGCCATATTCCATTCCACCATCGCCACCTTGAATAACAGAATATTGTTTGTATGGATAAGGTCCAACATTTTCATTGAAGAAAGCCAATAATTCAGCCGTTTTAGGTTGCATTTTTTTCCAATTTTCTAAATTTTCTTTCTTGTTTTTGTACAAGAAATGCAATTCCACATTATTTGGACCTAAAATCATGTCATGAATGAATTCGTTATCGGCACCCCAAGCAAAATCATGTACATTTGGCGCATAAAAATGCCAAGTTAATGTCTTCGTTTTTCTTTTGTGCTTAACTAGTATTCCAGGATCTTGGTAACCATGCCCAATTTCGTTTTTGTTTTGTAAATAACCCGTTCCACCAATAGTGTAGTTTTTATCGATAGTTATTTTTACATCAAAATTTCCCCAAACCCCATGAAATTCTCTTGCGATATATGGATTGGCATGCCATCCTTCAAAATCATATTCGCATAATTTTGGATACCATTGGGTCATCGATAAAGCAACGCCTTCTTCAGACATTCGACCTGAACGACGAATCTGCAATGGTACTTGACCATCAAAATCTAATGAAAGTGTTGTTTTTTGTTTTGGTAAAATAGGATTTGCTAATGTTACTTCTAAAATGGTTCCAACCACTTTAGTAGTAGCCAATACTCCATCTTGTTTGAAATTTGTGATGTTTAAATACCCAATTTCATTTGGTTTTAATGTACTAATTCTGCTTTCTTTTACGTCTTTTCCTTCTTTCTTAAAGGTTTTTACCATTCTTTTATCTGGGTCAGAAATAGCTTGTAACCTCGCATCCATTTCGCTTCCCGGTTGAAAAGCATTGTTATACAAATGATAAAATACCCTATGTAAAGTATCTGGTGAATTATTGGTGTACACAATTTCTTGTTTTCCGGTATATTGGAATTTTTTCACATCCATACTTACCTCCATTTTATAGTCAACATGTTGTTGCCAATAACCTGGATTTGGATTGTTTTGTGCCAATGCTAAGATTGGAAATAGATTTAAAAAAAGAAATTTTTTCATAGTTGCTTTTAAAAGAAAACCTACAAGGCGTTTGCGACCTTGTAGGAATTATTTAGATTAATAAGAGTTTAAAATTATTTTTTAGACATTTTCGCTGCTAAAAGTAAAGCATTGTAAGCGTTAACAATTCTTCCCGATTTAGATGCGTCTGCAAAATTAGCTTTGTGTTTGTCTTCTCCAATTACCACTTGGTTTTTTAATGGTGTTCCGCTTTCCATAATAATTTGTTTTACTTGGACCGCAGTTAATTTTGGATAGTAAGAACGAATCAAGGTTGCAACACCCGCCACATTAGGAGATGCCATTGAAGTTCCTTGTAAATATTCATAAGAATTTAAAGGAGTAGTTGCATAAATTTCATCACCAGGAGCATAAATATCAACATTGTTTTTTCCGTAATTTGAAAAATCAGCGATTACTTTTGATCCATAACTTGGCGAAAGTGCCCCAATGATTAAAACATTTTTAGCATATTCTGGACTTCCATCGTATGTGTCATTTGGATATTTATTGGTAACATCTAAATCATACGATTCATTTCCTGCCGCAATAACTACCAAAACATCTTTAGATTCAGCATATTTGATGGCATCCATAACCCATTCTTTGTGTTGTGAATAGTATTTTCCAAAAGAACCATTGATAACTTTTGCACCGTTATCTACTGCATATCGAATCGCTAATGCAATATCTTTGTCGTATTCATCTCCATTTGGAACAGCTCTTAAGGTCATGATTTGCGCATTGTTAGTAACACCATCACCTCCTAAACCATTTCCTCTTACTTGCGCTACAATTCCTGCTACATGCGTTCCGTGTTTTGCTTCATTTGGTTCAGGTCCTATTACATTGTTATTTCCATATTTGGTATCGTTTAAATCATCTGGATTATCTCCTACGATTTTTCTACCATCAAATTCAACGTTTAAGTTGTAATTAACCTGTCCGTAGATATAATCTTTAAATTCTTCAATTTGTTTATCAAATTCAGCTTTTGATGATTTGCTTAAAATTTGACTAAACAAAGCTTTTGCTTGTCTAACTGAAGTATCATCCGATTGAATTGCTTTTACTTCTTCTATCGTAAAATCATTCTTTTTAAGGTGATTTACTATTGTTTTTTCTGCGTTTAAGAAAAAGTCTAATTGTTGTTTTTTAGGCTGAATCCCTTTTAATTCTTCCTCTAATTGTGCTTTTGCTTTATCATAATCTGGAGTTCCAGGACCTTTTTTAACAATTCGGGTCATTTCTAATTGCTCATGAACGGCATCTCCTAAAAAGTTCCATCCATGAACATCATCAATATATCCATTTTTGTCGTCGTCAATTCCGTTACCCGCAATTTCTTTTGGATTAGTCCAAATAACACCTTTTAAATCTTCGTGATTAATATCTACTCCAGAATCTACGATTCCAACAATTACTTTTTTACCCTTTTTACCTTTTATTAATTCCTTATACGCTTTATCAACACTCATACCTGGTATAGTGTCTTTAACTAAATCTAAATGACTCCAACGTATTAAATCATTTTCCGCAATGGGAGTTGTTTTTAAAGGCAGGTTATCTATATTTTCAACTGGAGTTGAAACCATTTTTTGTGATCCACAGCTTGCTAATACAAAAGCTAGTGCCAAACTAAGATAGAGTGGTCTAAAAATTCTCTTCATTTTTCAAATTATTATTTTTCAGGTATTTGACTCAAACACGTATTATTTGTTACAACAAGGAAACCTATTTAACATTATTTTAGAATGTCTTCGCATTTAAAAACTTCTTTTAAACGAACTCCTTTTTCTGTTCTTTCAACCGTTATTATTTCATTGTGTGCATCGTGTTCTAAGAATAAATAATAATTATTATCAGCTGCAGCATTCATGAATTTTGCTTTTTCGTCTAATGTTAACAAAGGTCTTGTGTCGTAACCCATTACGTAAGGAATAGGAATATGACCAGCAGTAGCTAATAAATCGGCACAAAAAATGATGGTTTTTCCGTTGTAGTTGATATGAGGTAACATTTGTTTTTCGGTATGACCATCAGCGTAAAAAATGTCAAAACCTAATTCAGTTGAAAACCCAAAATCACTATCAGGACGATTTATGAAATGCAATTGGCCACTTTCTTGCATTGGAAATAAATTCTCGTGTAAGAAAGAGGCTTTTTCACGCGCATTTGGTTCTGTTGCCCATTTCCAATGGTTTTCATTGGTCCAAAATTTTGCATTTTTAAATGCGACTTCGTAACCGGTTTTGTCTTTGTTCCAATTTACACTTCCACCACAATGGTCGAAATGTAAATGCGTCATAAAAACATCCGTTATATCATCGCGATGAAAACCAGCATTTTTTAATGATTTATCTAATGAATGGTCGCCCCATAACGAATAATATCCAAAGAATTTATCCGATTGTTTGTTTCCCATTCCAGTATCAATCAACGTTAATCGATTACCATCTTCAATTAATAAGCATCTAGCAGCAATATCAATTAAATTGTTTTCGTCAGCAGGATTGGTTTTATTCCAAATGGTTTTGGGTACCACACCAAACATAGCCCCGCCATCTAATTTAAAATTTCCCGCTTCTATTGGATAAAGTTTCATAATTGGTTCAATTTTTTGCCAAATTACAAAAAATACTATAAACAGAAACTATCTACCTATAAGTTATAAAAATGTTAGCATTTCTTGTAAAAAGTTTTTTATGATGTATCTTTGTCGTTAATTTAGACAAAATCAAAATAGCTATGATTAAAGTGTCAGATACAGCAAGTAAAAAAATCATCGAAATGATGCAAGATGATGGTTTTGATGCAGCCAAAGATTACGTTAGAGTGGGCGTAAAGAGTGGAGGTTGCTCGGGTTTGTCATATGAGTTAAAATTTGACAACCAAATAGGAGAAAACGATAAAATATTTGAAGATAATAATGTAAGAATTGCTGTTGAAAAGAAGAGTTTTCTTTACTTGGCAGGAACTGTATTAGAGTTTTCAGGTGGTTTAAACGGAAAAGGATTTGTTTTTAATAATCCAAATGCACAAAGAACATGTGGATGTGGGGAGAGT